>JAXLXV010000022.1:0-119761 GCA_046327745.1 Gemmatimonadaceae bacterium
GCGGAGCACAGTCATTCGTCGATGGTCCCGGCCGGTGTCCACCACCTTCAGCTCCGTTGCCACCGGGAGCGATGACGGAGCGTGATGTGCGCCGCGAAGTCACACGATGAGCACGAAGGTCACTCCCCCGGAGGCGGTGAGACACTCGCTGGCATGAGTGAGCAGGCGTTGCTCCGTATTGTCACGGAGAACGCCCGAGTGGGTCTGGTGGTCGTCAGCCCGGACCGGCACTACCTGTACGTGAATACGACCTACGCCGAACTGCTGGATCTCCCAACATCCAGCTTAGTCGGACACCGGCTCGAGGACGTGCTGGGGGACGTCTACCACGCGCAGGTGAAGGCCCGCCTCGACCTGGCCTTCTCCGGCGAGCGCGTCGCCTACGACCTCCTACGGCCGACCAAGCAAGGTGAACGACATCTGTCGGTGAAGTATGAGCCGATCGCGTCCAACGGAACGATCGCGATGGTGGTCGTGGTCATCACCGACGTCACCGAGCTGCGCCTTCGGCAGGTCGAAGCGAGCCGGTTCGCCGCCATGGTCGAGTGGTCGGACGACGCCATCATCAGCGGAGACTTGGGCGGGCTGATCGTCAGCTGGAACCAGGGTGCCGAACGTCTGCTCGGCTACGAGCCCAACGAGGTCATCGGCACCCCGTACCTTCGGCTGGTTCCGGACGAACGACAGGCCGAGGAATTGGCGACGGTCGCGATGATCCGCGACGGGCAGCAGGTGCCGTCGTATGAGACGCAACGGCGGACGAAGGACGGGCGCTTGGTCGACGTATGGACGGCAACCTCGCCGATCCGTGATACCTCGGGGGCCATCGTCGGCGTGTCGCGGGTAACGCGAGACATCAGCGAAAGACGGCGCGCCGATGACGAGCGTCAGTTCCAGCAAACCATGCTCATGACTGAGCGGGACCTGACGCTCGACGGAATCCTGGTTGTCGACGCGCAATCGAAGGTGCTCTCGTACAATCGCCGCTTCTCCGAGATGTGGGGGCTGACGCAGTCGGTGCTCGCGACCCGGGCCGATGCCGTGCTTCTCCAGGCGGTGCAGGACCAACTCCGAAATCCCGACGCCTTCATGGCGAGAGTGCGCGATCTCTACGACCGCCATACCGAATCATCGCACGACGAGGTGGAGCTGACGGATGGCCGCATGTTCGAGCGGTACTCGGCGCCGATGCGGCATGTGGACGGTCAGTATTACGGCCGGGTGTGGTACTTCCGCGATGTCACCGAGCGCCGCGCCTTGGAAGCTCAGTACCACCAGGCGCAGAAGATGGAAGCGGTGGGCCAATTGGCGGCTGGCGTCGCGCATGACTTCAACAACCTGCTGACCGCGATCCTCGGCTACTGCCAGTTGCTCCTGATCGATCTGGAGGCCAGCGATGGGCGCCGCGCCGACGTGATGGAGATACACTCCGCGGGCGAGCGGGCTGCACGTCTTACGCGGCAACTGCTGGCATTCAGCCGCAAGCAGATCATCGAACCCGTGATCCTCGACGTCAATCTCCTCATCAGCGAGATGCAGGGGATGCTGGCGCGGCTGTTGGGCGAAGACATTACCGTTGTCTTGCAACGTGGACGCGACGTGTCTCCGGTTTGCGTCGATCGCGGACAGGCGGAGCAGATCATCCTCAACCTGTCCGTCAATGCCAGGGACGCGATGCCTAACGGCGGAACGCTGACGATCCAAACGGCCGATGTCGTTCTGGACGAGGCATCGGCCGCCGCGCACCACATGGCCAAGACCGGCCGATACGTCGCGCTCTCGATCATCGACACCGGCGTCGGCATGTCGCCCGACGTGCGATCGCACCTCTTTGAGCCGTTCTTCACCACCAAGGAGCCTGGGAAGGGGACCGGGTTGGGACTGGCGACCGTGCACGGCATCGTCGCTCGGATGAATGGGGCCATCGGCGTCCAGAGCGAGCTTGGAACAGGGTCGGTGTTCACCGTGCTCATTCCGTGTGCCGCAGAAGACGCCACAGTCTTCGAAACGCTACCGCCATCCGCACAATCCGCTGGCGCGGGCGAAACGATCCTGGTGGTGGATGATGCCGACGGGCCGCGCGTTCTGGCGAAACGCATGTTGGAGCGCCAGGGCTATCGCATACTGTTGGCCGCGAATGTCACCGAGGCAACGGAGCGCCTTCGCGGACACCCAGAAATCGTTGTGATGTTGACGGACGTCGTGATGCCGGGCGGGAGCGGCCCAGAATTGGTCCAGCAGCTGTCGAATGAGCGGCCTGGGCTGCGCGTGATCTACATGTCTGGCTATACCGAGGACGCCATCACCCATCGAGGGGTATTGGACCCTGGTATCGCGTTTCTGCACAAGCCATTCACGTGGGAAACGCTCGGGCGCAAGATTCGCGAGGTGTTGGACCAGCGTTAGGCACCGGGGCATGCGCCCCCTGGAGAGTGCCAGCCACGGCGTTGGGATCTACGGCTCTTACACTGTCGCCTCGCCCGACGCGTCCGGGGTTGGCCGTGGCAACGCCACCCAACGATGACTGCCTAAAGGGCGTACCCGAGTGCATCATTTGATGCATCACGCTGGCGATTCACGGCGAAACCGCGCTGAGGAGTTCCCTTGATGTCCCACCGTACGACTGCGTCTGCCAGTGGGTGGTTGGCCGCCATCTTTCTGTTATGCGCCTGCACGCGTGCTCCCGCTGGCAGCGGAGGCGCAGGTGGAGGGGCGCCGCCCCCGCCGCCCGAGGTGGGTGTGGTCACGGTTGCGCCCTCGACGGTGCCACTTTCTTACGAATTCTCGGCGCAAGTCGTGCCGTATCGCCGTGTTGAGGTACGTCCGCGCGTTGAAGGGATCATCCAACAGCGCCCCTTCACGGAAGGGGCCACCGTGAGCGCCGGGCAGCTGTTGTACCGCATTGAGTCGGCGAAGTACGAGGCGGCGTTTACGGCGGCGCAGGCGCGCGTGGATGCAGCCAAGTTGCGGCTTGAGCGTTACGAGCCGCTGCTCGCTCAGCATGCCGTCGCCGCGCAGGATGTGGACCTGGCGCGCTCGGACGTGCAGGCCGCGCAGTCGGCGCTGGCCCAAGCCAAGCGCGATTACGATGACACATTTGTTCGCGCCGAGATCAATGGACGCGTGGGTCGGACGCTGTTGGAGGTTGGGGCCCGGGTGTCAGGACCCACCGATCTGCTGACCACGATCGACCGGCTTGACCCTGTGTACGTCACGTTCCAGCCGTCCACGCAGCAGTTGCTGGATTGGACGCGGACACCGGCCTCGCGGGCGCTCATCGTACCAGGAAGCCGCCTGCGCATCGAGGCAGTGCTAGCGGATGGGTCGGTGTTGCCGCGCGAGGGCAAGCTGGACTTTGTAGCGCCGTCGTTGAACGGCAACACGGGGACCCAAGAGTTCCGCGCGATCTTTGCCAATGCCGATCATGTGCTGTTGCCTGGGCAGTTCGTGCGCGCCCGCCTCGTCGGCTTCAACGCCGAGCAAGCCTTGACTGTGCCCCAACGCGCGGTGCAGACCTCGTTAGGCCGTCAGTTCGTATACGTGGTGGGCGCTGGCGATACGGTGCGTTCCCACGATATCCAGCCGGGGCCGTGGAGCGGAAACCGCTGGATCATACGTGAGGGGCTCAAGGCCGGCGATCGTGTGGTCGTGGACGGTATCCAGAAGGTTGGCCCTGGGCGCCCTGTTCGTCCGGTGGCCGCGGTGGACAGTAGCGTGCGAACGTCGCCGGGAGGCGCCGGCCAGTGAGCGACCTCGCCACACCGCCGGCATCCGAGCACGAAAGGACGGCCGGTCATGACCAGTCTGCCGACGACCGCGCCGTCAGGTACTTCTTTATCCGACGCCCAGTGTTGGCGGCCGTGCTGTCGATTACGCTGACGTTGTTAGGCGGTTTTGCCATCTTCTTGCTGCCGATCGCGCGTTACCCGCAGATCACGCCCCCCGGCATCACCGTGACCGCCGTGTATCCAGGGGCCACGGCGCAAGACGTGGCAGAGGCCGTGGCCGCGCCCATTGAGCAGCAATTGTCAGGACTGCAGGGGATGCTGTACTACTCGTCCGCGAACTCCAGCGATGGGTCCATGACCCTGCAGATCGCGTTCGATGTCACGCGAAGCCAGGACTTAGCCGCGGTCGATGTCCAGAATGCGGTGAAGCTGGCGGAGCCGCAACTTCCCGACGCCACCCGGCAGATTGGGGTCACGGTGCTCAAGGCGAACACCGACATCCTTGGCGTGCTGGCCATCACCACCACGGGCGGGCAGTATGACGCCGCGTATCTCACCAACTACCTCAAGCTGTATGTCGAGGACGAGGTAAAGCGCGTTCCTGGCGTTGGGAATGCGCAGACCTTTGGCGGGTTGGTGTTCTCCATGCGGTTGCAGCTGGACCCGGAGAAGATGTCGCGGCTGGGGGTGACGGTGGGGGACGTGACCGCGGCGGTACGCGAGCAGAACGCCACCAACCCGGCCGGACGCATCGGCAGCGAGCCTGCGCCACCGGGGACGGACTTAACGATTCCCGTCACCACCCTCGGTCGACTGCAAACCCCTGAGCAGTTCAACGACATCATCATTCGGGCCACGGCCGACGGCTCCCTGATTCGGCTCCGCGATATCGGCAAGGCCGTGCTGGCCGCCCAGAGCTATGACTTCGCCTCACGATTGAATGGACGCCCGGCAGCGATGATGCTGCTGTTCATGCGTCCGGGGGCCAACGCTCTGGCCACCATCGATGGCATTCGACACCGCATGGAGGAACTGGCGCCGTCTTTCCCCGTCGGTATCACCTATTCCATTCCGTTCGACACGACGCCGTTCGTCCGCACGTCGATCAAGGAAGTGGCCATTACGCTGGTGGAAGCGCTGTTGCTCGTGGCACTCGTGGTCTTCCTGTTCCTGCAAAGCTGGCGAGCTACGCTCATACCGATGCTGGCGGTGCCGGTGTCCGTCGTCGGTACCTTCCTTGGCATGTACCTGATCGGCTTCTCGATCAACGTCCTCACCTTGTTTGCGTTGGTGCTGGCGATCGGGATCGTGGTCGATGACGCCATTGTGGTGATCGAGAACGTCGAACGCATCATGGCGACGGAGAACGTGCCGGTGCGCGTGGCGGCGGATCGCGGGATTCGACAGGTGGCGGGCGCCTTGGTCGCCATCGTCTTGTCGCTCTGCGCTGTCTTTCTTCCGGTGGGATTTGCCGGTGGCGTCACGGGCGAGATGTTCAAGCAGTTCGCGGTGACCATCGTCATCGCCGTGGTGATTTCCGGGATCGTGGCGCTTACGCTCACGCCGGCACTCTGCGCCTTGCTGCTCACGGACTCACCGGAGCGTCACACCACCGGCTTCTTTGGCGCCTTCAACCGGGGATTCCACCGCCTGACCGATGGGTACGCGGGGGCCGTCGACAAAGTGCTCGGCCGGCCCCGGGCATGGCTAGCCGCCTTCGTGCTGGCCGTCGGCCTCACCGTCATCCTTCAGCAGACCACACCCACGGCATTCATTCCCACTGAGGACAAGGGATATCTGGCGCTGGCATTGCAGCTGCCGGACGGCGCATCGCTGCAACGAACCACCAAGGTTATCGAGCGCATCGAAGGGTTCCTGAAGGAAGAGCCGGCGGTGCGCAATATCGTCGCCTTTGCCGGTCTAGACATCATTTCCCGATCCAACCAGCCCAATGGCGCCACGATCTTTGTCAACGTGAAGCCGTGGGAAGAGCGGGGCCCGGACGAATCGATCGAGAAGATCACCCAGCGACTGAACGGCAAGCTGTTTTCCATGAAGGACGCCGTCGCCTTCGCGTTCAACCTGCCAGAGATCCCCGGATTGGGTGCCACCTCGGGCATTGAAGCCAACCTGCAGAACCGCAGCGGTCAGCCGTACGCTGACTATGCCCGGCAGGTGCAAGCCTTTGTGCCGCAAGCCAACCAACTTCCGGCCGCCGGCGGCGTGAACGTGAACTTCCGACCCAACGTGCCGCAGATCTTCGTCAATGTGGACCGCGAAACAGCCAAAGCGCGTGGGGTGAAGCTCGGTGACCTGTTCGGCACCATGCAAGCCATGCTCTCCACCCTGTACGTGAATGACTTCAACCTCTACGGTCGCACCTATCGCGTGCAGATCGAGTCGCAGGCGCCGTTTCGGCATTCCCCGGAAGACATCGGTCGGCTGTATGTGAAAGGGAGCAACGACGCGATGATCCCGGTGGCGGCGCTCACTCACACCGAGCTGCGCAGCGGTCCCACCCTGCTCACGCGCTTCAACGGCTTCACCTCCGCGCTGGTGAACACCGCGCCGAAACCTGGGTTCAGCACCGGCCAGCTCATGGGACAGATGGACGACATGGTGCGCACCAAGTTCGCCAATGAAGGCATCGCCCTAGCGTATTCTGGACAGTCATACCAGGAACGCCTCGCCGGAAAGGCGGGTCAGTTGGTCATCGTGCTCGGATTGGTGATGGTATTGTTGGTGCTGGCGGCGCAATACGAGAGCTTCTCCCTGCCGTTCGCCATCCTGCTGGGGGTCCCGCTCGGCGTCCTGGGGGCGTACCTGGGCATCCGTCTGCGCGGGATTCCCAGCGACGTCTACTTCCAGGTCGGATTGCTGACCGTGGTGGGGCTGGCGGCCAAGAACGCGATCTTGCTGGTGGAATTCGCGACGGAGTTGCGAAACCAGGGCAAGGGGATCGTGGAGTCGGCGATCGAGGCGGGGCGCCTTCGCCTTCGCCCAATCCTCATGACGTCGTTCGCCTTCATCTTCGGTGTCTCACCGCTGGTGGTGGCCCAAGGGGCAGGGGCGGCGAGTCGGCACGCAATCGGCACCACGGTATTCGCCGGCATGCTCTTCGCCACAACCATTGGCATCTTCTTTATCCCACTCTTCTTCCGCGTCATCCGAGGCATGGCCGAGCGCACGTCGCGAGGAAAGGCATGAACGCGTCGACGTGGATACGACCGGTCCTTGCCGTGGTGATGGTCTTCGGATCGGGTTGCGTACGGCCGCCATTTCACGCGGCGCCTGTTGCACCTGGAGCCAAGGTCGGCACGCCGCGAGTCAGCGATTCTCTGCGCGTGTATGTGGACTCGTTGTCCATGGCACGAGCGGCAGAGCGCAGCGGCGCGGCTCTTCCCCCCGCCGCTACCGTCAGCCCAGACCGACTCGCAGACGTGGCGTGGATGGACATTCTGCGCGACACCGTCCTCACGTCCCTCGTACGCGTCGCAGTCCAGCAGAATCGCGATGTGGCGCTGGCCCGGGCGCGCATCAGCGAGTTTCGCGCGCAGTTGGGCGTGGCCCGCGCGCCGTATGTGCCACGGGTAACAGCGAACGCCTCCGTCAGCACGAATCAGGCAACCTTTGGCTCGTCCCCGCCGGTCCAGTTCGAGGCGTGGCGTGCGACGGGCGACGTGGCGTGGGAGCTCGACTTCTGGGGGCGTATTCGCTCCGGCGTCGTCGCTGCCACCGCTGATGTGACGGCGCAGCAGTTCGCCGAGCGCGCCACGGTGCTGTCCCTGGTGAGCGACGTGGCGTCTGGTTACCTACAGTTGTTGGAGCTGGACGATGAACGGGAGATCGCCACGCGTACGCTGGCCAGCCGCCGGGCGACGTTGACCCTGGCGCAGGAACGCTTTGCGCGGGGCGTGGTTTCAGAGCTGGACGTGCGGCAGTTCGAGGGGCAGCTGGCCGTCCCAACCGCGCGCCTGGCGCAGGTTGAACGTTTGCGGTCGCAGCAGGAACACGCGCTGAACGTGCTGCTCGGCGAAGCACCCGCGGCAATCCCGCGCGGAGGAACACTGCTGGCTGCGGCGCGCAGTGTCACGGTCCCGGATTCTCTGCCAGCCACACTGCTCGAGCGACGGCCGGATGTTGCACAGTCTGAGCGGCTGTTGGCCGCCGCCTCAGCCCGTGTGGGCGTGGCCGCCGCAGCCCGATTGCCTGCCGTGCAGATCGCGGGTTCGTACGGGACGCAAGCGACGACGGCCGACCGGTTATTGGCGAGCGGAACCAACGTCTACCAGCTCCAACTCGGCGTCTCTGTGCCACTCTTCGCTGGCGGCCGTTACCGAAGCGATATTGCCGCGGCGCGCGCTCGCGCCGAACAGGCGCGTGCCGTGTACGAACGAACCGCGCTGACCGCGCTGCGGGAAGCAGGCGACGCCTTGGTCGCCGCCCGCACCGCGGGCGATGAAGTCACGGCGAACGAGACGCTGGTCGGAGCGCTTCGTCGCGCGTTGGACCTGTCGAACCTGCGCTATCAGAGCGGCGTGGCAAGTTTCCTGGAAGTCCTGGACGCCCAGCGCGGGTTGTTCGACGCCGAGTTGTCGCTGTCGCAATCGCGCCTTCGGCAGTTGACGGCGTCCGTCCAGTTGTATCGCGCCTTGGGCGGCAGTTGGCCGAGTCGCTGAGTCTCGTCGTCGTGAGTAATTGCATCCGCGTCGACACGGGCGTCTGTACGTTCGATCACGGTGAGAGATTCGGCGACGGACGAGGTTGAAGGGTTCGGCGCCGCACGTGTGGCCTCGTCAGGCGATGGCTCGTACAGGGAGGGAATGCCATGATCCGACGATTGAAGGACGGAAAGTATCGGCTCTACTCGAGCAAGACGGATCCAAAGACGGGGAAACGTCGCAACCTGGGAACCTTCGGTACACGAGCGGCCGCGGAAAGCATGAGCGCGCCGTGCAGTACTTCAAGCATCGCGCTGGGTAGTCTTTTCGCTCACAGAAAGGAGTACATCCGAATGACACTGTCGGACGCGCTCATCGGCACGTGGGAACTTCAGAGCCGCATCGACCGCACCGCGGCAGGGGAACGGCGCCTCGAACCAATGCTGGGCGAGCATCCTGTGGCCCTGCTGTACTATGATCGCAGTGGCCATTTTGCCGCCCAGTTCATGAAGCGCGATCGATCAACCGGTGTGACGACGACTCAACCGTCGGCATCAACGGCGGCCGCGCCGAACAATTCTCGCGCGCAGGGCGGCTACGATGCGTACTTCGGCACCTACACCGTGGACGACGCGCAGGGCACCGTGACGCAGACCCTGCTTGGCGCCCTATCCGCAGAGAACGTGGGGCTGGTGCTCACCCGCTCTATGCTTGTGGAAGGAGACCGACTCACGATTGCGCTGGCGACAGCAACGGCGGACGGGGAGCCGGTGACGAGAACCTTGGTCTGGCGGCGGCTGGCCCCTTCATCCTGACGTCTTCATAGCGCAGGGGACAGTCGCGCCAAAACAGCGCGCGGACGGAGACGTTAGGCGGGCCGCAGGACCAACCCCCGTGCATCCAGCGGCGGTGACTGGCTCTTGACGGGCGCCCGGCGTGGGGCGAGGCTAGCCAATCGCCTACTCGAAGGAATTGTCATGCGCCCCCGAACTTCGCTCGCCGTAGCCCGTCTCATCCTGTTGGCCACCTTGGTGACGACGCCGCTGTCCGCCCAGTCGTCGTCGGCGGTGGCGAATGATCCGGACGTGCTGGCCGCTGAACGCCTCTTCTCGGCGTGGCTGGATGCACAAATCGCCTACCGTGGGTTGCCCGGCATTGCGGTTGGCGTAGTGAGCGACCAGGAGCTGGTGTGGGCGAAGGGGTTTGGCCTTGCCGATGTGAGCACCAAGCGGCCCATGACGCCGACCACGCTTTTTCGCATGGCGTCGCACAGCAAGCTGTTCACGGCCACGTCCATCATGCAGTTGCGCGAGCAGGGCAAGCTGCGACTCGATGATCCGGTCACGAAGTACTTGCCGTGGTTTTCGCTCAAGCCCGCCGAAGAGAATGATGGCGAGGTCACGATTGAGCAGCTGCTGACGCACTCCTCTGGTTTGCCGCGAGAGGCGGGAGACCACTGGGTCACCAATCAGTTTCCTACGCCGGACGAGATTCGGCACCTGATGGCTGACCGTCAGGCCGCATTTCCGCCGGCCACGCGCTGGAAATACTCCAATCTGGCGTACACGATTGCCGGCATGGTCGTTGAGGCCGTGAGCGGACAGAAATGGGCAGACTATGTGCAGGGGCACATTTTCGACCCGTTAGGCATGACGGCGTCGAGTGTGGACAAGAACGACCCGTCGCTGACGGTCGGGTATGGCCGTCGCATGCCGGATGGATCGCGGGCGGTGATTCCATTTATCGACGCCCGGGGGATGGGGGCGGCGACGGGGATTTCCTCGAGTGTCGAGGACATGGCAAAGTTCGTCGAAGCCCAGTTCCGCACCGGCAAGATGGGCGGTCGTCAGCTCCTGAGCACGGGGTCTCTCCGCGAGATGCATCGCGTACGGTCGGTGGAGGAGAACTGGGGATCTGGGACGGCCATCGGTTTCGCCATCAGCCGCATCAACAACCGCACGTTCGTGGGCCATGGAGGTGGATACTTAGGCAACACCACCAACACGCTCATCCAGCTGGATGACAAGGTCGGGGTGATTGTGCTGACGAACACGAATGACTCAGATCCGAGTGGCATCGCCAGGCAGTTGATGTCCACGGTTGGAGCTGCCGTGGCGAAGGCGGCCAAGCCAACCCCGACCGTCGTCATGTGGGATCCGTCGTGGGCGCGCTTTGCAGGGCTCTATCGGGGCGCCTGGGGAGATGAACAGGTCGTCCTCATGAAGGATCGACTCGTGCTCATCACCCCGAATGCGCCTAACGTGGACAACCCCGTGACCTTGGAGCCGCTAGGCAATGGTCGATTCCGCTTTATCGCGGCGACGGGCGGCGGCGAAGTCGGAGAGGTGGTGCACTTTGGCGAGGAAGGGGGTCGGGTCACGCGACTGTACGTGGGCGACGGGTACTTCACTCGCGTCCCGTAACAGGACATCGCATGGCGCAGTTGCCGCAGGTCCAGATTCGCACCGCCGACGGCGTGTGTCCGTGTTACGTGTTTCGACCGGACGGGAAGGGGCCGTGGCCCGGGGTGCTGGTGTTCATGGATGGCATAGGGATTCGTCCCGCCATGCTGGAGATTGGCGAGCAGCTCGCTGACCACGGATACTTTGTCCTCCTTCCCGACCTGTTCTATCGCTCCGGACCCTACGAGCCGATGAACGCCAAAACCGTCTTCACCGATCCGGAACAGCGGAAGGTGCTGATGGAGAAGTTCTTCGCGAAGGCTCCGTTGCCGAAGTTGATGGAGGACACGCGGTTCTTTCTTCAATACCTCGCCGAGCATCCCGATGTTGTGCCTGGCGGCGTGGCAACGACTGGCTACTGCATGGGTGGCACCGCATCGCTGGCGGCGGCGGGTACCTATCCCGATCAGGTCATCGCCGCGGCGTCATACCACGGCGGCCGGCTGGCGACCGATGCTCCTGAAAGCCCGCACCGATTGGCGCCGAGCATACGCGCGGCGCTGTACATCGCCGGCGCTATCGAGGATGCGTCATTCCCGGACGACATGAAGCACCGACTCGAACAGGCGCTGACGGCCGCTGGCGTTGAGCACACGATCGAGACGTATCCAGCGCGCCACGGTTGGGTGCTCCGCGATACCCTTGCAGCCGACGAGTCGGGTCGGGCGCGTCATTGGCGGACCCTTCTGGACCTTCTCGGAAGCAAGATGCGGCGCGTCGGCTGAATCAGGCCTTGGGCTTGGCGAACCAGCGGTCGTACCAGCTCATGGAGCGCATGAGCGCATCGATCACGTGGTTGGTCTCCCGCAGCCCGTGTCCCTCCCGCGGATATCGGACCATCTGCGTTTGGACGCCAACGTCCATGAGGGCGATGTAAAACTGTTCGGCTTCGGCAATCGGGACGTCGTTGTCGTTTTCGCCATGCAGGAACAACACGGGTGTATGCACACGCGCCACGTAGCGAATGGGTGATCGCGCCCAGAGCGTGTCCATGACCGCGCCTTCGTGTGGGAAGGAACCGAACTCCACGGCTAGATAATCGTGGTAGTACGACAGATAGTTCTGCGTTACCAGGTTGCTGATCCCGGCGCGTGGGATGGCCGCCTTGAAGCGGTCGGTGCGTGTGACCAGCCAGTTCGTCAACTGACCTCCGTAACTCCCCCCTTCCACGCCCAGCCGGGTGGCGTCGATCCAAGGATAGCGCGCGAGCGCCGAGTCGATCGCCACCAGCACATCCTCGGCCTCGGCGCCGTCTTGGTCGCCGAAGATAGCGTCCGCGTGCGCTTGCCCGTAACCGGTGGAGCCGCGGTAGTTCACCAGCAGCACGCCGTAGCCATGCGCGGCGTACACCTGAGCGCTGGCGTTGAACGCTGCCCCTTGTTGTCCGTGCGGACCGCCGTGGATCAGCGCGATGAGAGGTGCTTTGCCACTCGTCAGTTCCAACGGGCGTACCAGGAAAGACTGAACGGGACGTCCGCGTGCGCTGGTGACGGTGAAGGAATCGACGCCGGCGACACGACGTTGGGCGATGAGACTGTCATTGAAAGTCGTCAGGCGCCGAGTGTCGCCCGTTGGGGTGCGAAGGTACAGCTCGGTCGGTCGCTCGGCGGGGGTGAAGGCGTAGGCAATCGACCCGTCTTTGCCGACTGACCACGACCCCAAGGTGCCGGTTCCGCCGATCACTCGTTCGGCCGTCGGCTGACCTAACGTTTGTCGATACAGGTGGACGTTGCCGTGATCCTGCAGGGAGAAATACAACGTGCGGCCATCGGCTGACCATGCCGGCGCGCCCTGTCGGTTGTCGAGGGTCGCCACTTCGCGACGATCACTCCCGTTGGCGTTCATCGTCCACAGGTGCGTGTCCTCCATGGTCGTCTCGGAGGAGGTCAGGGTGCGCTTGGTTCCCTGGTACGCGATGGTGGAGCCGTCGGGCGACCACACGGGTGCATACTCGGCGTTCTTTGTGGAGGTGAGGCGACGAACGGTGCCATCGGCCACGCGCACGGCAAAGACATCGTAGTTGAAGAAGCGGTCGGGGTCGGGTTCTCGATTGGACACAAAGAGCACTTCATCACCGCGCGGCGACCAATCGAGGGAGTGCTCGTAGTAGTCGCCCGTGGTCAACTGCCGAACGGCGCCCGTCGCCACATTTGCCACGAAGACATGCAGACGTCGGTTGTCGTTGAACCTGGTCAAGCCCTCGCCCGCCGTCGGCTTGTATAGGTATCGGGTAATGACCATCGGATCGCCATTCGCGTCGACTTCCGGACCAGCTGTGGCAGACACAAAGGCCAGCTGCGTTCCATCTGGCGACCAGGTCAAACGTTCGGCGCTGGTGGGAAGGGGATGGTTCGTTCCGGCCACATCAGCGACAAAGCGTGCGTTGCTGCCGTCGGCATTGGCGACGATCAGCCCGTAGCGTTCACCCTCGCGTCCGAAGTAGGCCAGTCGATCTCCCTTGGGCGACCACCGGGCCCCCGACACGCCTTCGCCCTCGCGACCAAGGCGTTGCGAAGCCCCTGTCCGCACGGTGAGGAGTCGTACCTCGGAGCGCGGACGTCCGGGGGCTTCCGAGTTGGTCACCGTCAGGACGGCGTGGGCGCCGTCGGGCGCCAGCTGTACGTCGCTGACGCTCCGAATGAGTCGAAGGTCGGACGGTGCGAACGGCCGAGGCCCTTGTGCCCTCGCGGGCGAAGAGATGGCCGTGATGCCTAACGCGACACAGAGCGGAAACCTGATACGGACAGACGTCATGACGGCTCCGGTGCATTGATCGTGGGCAGGCCAGGAATGTTGCCTCGTCGCAGAATCATGCGCCGCGGAGGCGTCGGGGGGAATGACTTGGCTGGCACGCGTTCTGCGACATCCAGAAAGGCGCCGTGCTCAGGCGCCCTGCGACCACCCCCTCCGCAGCCTAATTCCACCCGCTACGTTTCACCGCCGCCGGCCCCTTCCCCCCTTCAGGCGCAACACCATATGCCAGCTGTCGTAACCTTCGAAGCGCGGCGCAGCGCACTCGCCTTTTGGCTGGGCTGTATGACCGTGACGGCCGGCGTAGTGTTGCACGTTCCGATGTTCCTGATGGGGCGGGGCAACGGGTACGTGCTGGCCGGCATGCCCATGGATCAGGGGATGCTTTGGGGCATGGCACTCATAGTGGGTGGCGTCATGCTCGCGGGCTATGGACTCCTGCCCACGGTGGTCCCCAAGGCCGACCGTGTGGTCGAGACCATCGCTCCCCCCGAGGACGCACCGCTCACGCGCGCCCATTGGTCAATGGCCGGGCTGCTCGCGCTAGCCCTGGTCATCGACATCATGAAGCCCGCGTCGCTGGGGTTCGTGACGCCTGGTATGCGTAAGGAGTATGCGGTGGGCAAGGAGATGGTCGCCTGGCTACCGTTGGCAGCGCTCACGGGCACGGTGATCGGGTCGTTCGTCTGGGGCGCCTTGGCGGATTTGTATGGGCGCCGCGCGTCCATCCTGCTTTCGTCCGTCATGTTCATCGGGACCTCCATCTGCGGCGCGATGCCGAGCTTCTGGTGGAACGTCTTCATGTGCATGCTGATGGGTATGGCCGCTGGGGGCATGTTGCCGGTCGCGTACGCGCTGTTGGCGGAGATCATGCCCACCCGGCATCGCGGGTGGACTCTGGTGATGATCGGCGGGATCGGCGCGGTCGGTGGCTACTTCGCCGCCAGCTCCCTGTCGGCGTTGTTGCAGCCGGAGTATGGCTGGCGGATCATGTGGTTCCTGAACCTGCCGACGGGGCTGATCCTCATTGCCCTGAGTCCATTTCTCCCGGAGTCGGCTCGCTTTCTTCAGCAAATGGGTCGCAGCGCCGAAGCCAAGGCGATGCTGGCAAAGTTTGGCGCGGTGGTGCAGTCACGTAGCGCGGCGGCACCAGCGGCGTCCGTGCCGGCGCCGAGTGGCGCCGCGCTCGATACCACAAATCAGTTGCGTCTGACGGTCGCACTCACGTTCAGTGCCCTCGCCTGGGGCTTGGTGAACTTCGGGATCATGTTATGGCTGCCCAGTGCCCTGGTGGCCGAGGGGCGCAGCGTGGCGGCGTCGAGCGCCTTGATCGCGCAGTCCACTCTAATCGCCGCGCCGGTGATCGTGGTGTCGGCGTGGCTGTACGCCGTCTGGAGTACCAAGAACGCGCTGCTGGTCATGACCGGTATCATGATGGCCGGATTGATCGGGCTGTTGCTGCGCAGTACCGGGGCGGATTCGAATCCGATTGTCCCGCTGTCGCTCTTGATCATTGGCTCCAGCGGCGTGATCTCGATTTTGCTGCCGTACACGGCGGAGAGTTACCCGCTGCGTGTTCGCGGCCGAGCCACCGGATGGGTCGCCGGCTGCAGCAAGTTCGGGGGGCTGGTCGCCCAAGGGTTGAGTCTGGCCGGCGTGGTCCCACCGTTAGGCGTTGCAGCCATGGCGATCGCCGTGCCGACCGCTGCCGGTTTCCTTTTCCTGCTGTTGTTCGGGCATGAGAGCCGCGGTCGCGACCTGCGCGAGCTGGAGATCGAGGCGGCCGCGTAACATGGCCTCGGGCTGCGGAAAGGGCTCTCGGTCGGGCTCGTGGACACGCTACTGTGCGTGCGAGCCCCGCCAAGCGGCAGCAAACCCGCGAGCCGCCCATGCCTGACGAGCCGACAACGGTACTGGCCATCTCTGGCAGTCTGCGAGCGCAATCGACCAACACCGAAGTCCTGCTGGCGGCGTCGCAACTGGCGCCCCCATCGGTCGTGGTGCATCTGTTGTCCGGACTCGGCGAGGTGCCGGCCTTCAATCCGGACCTGGATGTGCAGGGCATGCCGCTTCCCGCGCTCGTGCAGGCGCTGCGTGCTCAAGTGGGTGCGGCCGATGCACTGTTGATATGCTCGCCCGAGTATGCTCATGGCGTTCCAGGCGTCTTGAAGAACGCTCTGGATTGGCTGGTGAGCGGACCCGAGATGCCGCACAAGCCAGTCGCCTTGCTGAACGTGTCGCCGCGCTCCACGCATGCCCAGGCGTCCCTGGCCGAAACGTTGCGCACGATGTCTGCGACGCTGGTCTTTCCCGAGGCAGTACCGATCGTCCTGCCTGGCCGGGGCCTTACAGCTGCAACACTTGCGACGGATGGTGCGGTGGCGGCGCAGTTGCGTGAGGTGCTGACCGCGCTGTTACGGGCGGTCCCGGTCTATCGCAACTTCCGCCGGACGATGGGCATCTAGCGCACGTCTGGGCCGCACGCGTCCATTGTCGTAGCGACGCGTGTGCTCTTCCCTTATCCACAGCGCTCCGAAGCACGTGTGTGCTTGTTGCCCTGCGCGCCGCTAGGCCCAGCGACGCGTCTCGCCGAAACCGGCAATCCAGAGGTGTTCGGGATCCAGTTCCAGTTCCTGCCAACGTCGACGCACCCGCTGCGGCGGCTCCTCCATGTCCTCGTCGGTAAGCCGGAACGTGCCCCAGTGGATGCCGAGCATCAGCGGCTTGGCGTCGTGCGGTTCGGAGACGTCGACGTACGCACGCACGGCCTCCTCGGGATCCAGGTGCACGCTCCGCATCATCCATCGCGGGTCGTAAGCACCAATGGGCATCATGACAAATCCGAATGGCCCACAGCGCTCACCCACCTGGCGGAACTCCGGGTGGTAGGCCGTGTCGCCGACAAAGTAGGCGCGAGCGGTGGAGCTGGCGACGGCATAACCACACCACAGGCTGGCGAATCGATCGGTTAATGAACGACCACTGAAGTGTCGGGCCGGTGTGGCCGTGATGTCGAGGCCACACACCTCGGCGCGCTCCCACCAGTCCAATTCCACCACGCGCTGCACCCCCCAGTGTTTGAGCGTGGCGCCCAGCTTCAACGGGACGACCCAAGTCGCCGCGGTGGTGGCCGCCAGCCGTTGAGTCGACGCGCGATCCAGGTGGTCGTAATGGTTGTGAGAGAGCAGCACGACGTCGAGTGGTGGCAACTCGTCCAGTGCCATCCCCGCGTCCATCACACGGCGGGGGCCCAACGTCGTGAAGGGCGATGCGCGTGCTGCGAACACGGGATCGGTGATCACGTTCACGCCCCCCATCTGCACAAGCACGGTGGAGTGCCCGATCCACGTCGCGGTATTCACGCCGACGTCGGCACGGGGGCGCTCTGGTCGTGATGCGGCTGTGGGAAGGCTTCCGCGCATCGGCGTCGGCGCGAGTCGCTGGAAATTCCGTGTGAGCCCCCAACGGAGGGCGCGGCCCAGGCCTGCCGTCCCACTGTTGGGCCACGGGTTCTGGAATCGACCGTTCGGGGCGTGATGGGCGGGTAACTTGGTCGATGTCATGAACAATACGAGATCCAGCGGCGCAGGGTCCCCATCGGGTCTCACGTCCGGGAGTGAACGCTCGTAGTGTAAGCGGGTGAGCGCTCCCACCACATCCCGTGTTCGGCGATTGCGATGAACTTGCGCCAGCCACCTTCCACGCACGTGACCCGTTCCACGTCGACACTCACGGAATTGGCGGTGCTCTTCCTGCGGTTGGGAGCGACATCGTTCGGCGGTCCGGTGGCGCACATCGCCATGATGGAGGATGAAGTCGTCCATCGGCGCGCTTGGCTGACGCGCGAGGCGTTCCTGGACCTCGTGGGAGCGACGAATCTCATCCCTGGGCCGAACTCGACGGAGTTGGCGATGCACGTTGGTCACCAGCGCGCGGGGTGGCGAGGCCTGGTGGTGTCCGGCGTGGCGTTCATCCTGCCGGCCGCCATCCTCGTCGGCGTGCTCGCCTGGGGGTACGTCCGGTACGGCTCGCTCCCAGCGGTTCTTGGGGTGCTCCGCGGCATGAAGCCGGTCGTGCTGATCGTTGTGCTGCAGGCTCTGTACCGCCTTGGTCGCACCGCCCTCCGCACGCCGGTCCTTGTCGGCCTTGCGATCGTCGCGCTAGCCGCTGTCGCGGCCGGTGTGAACGAGTTGCTGGTGCTGCTGCTGTGCGGGGTGTCCCATGCAGCTGCAACAGTCATCGGCTCGCGACGTGGTGAGGCACTCCCGCTGGGATACCTGCTGGCCGTCGCGCCATCTGGGATGAACACCGTGCCCTATGGCGTTGGCACGATGTTTCTCTTCTTTGTGAAGACGGGTGCGGTGTTGTTCGGCAGCGGGTATGTCCTGATCGCGTTGCTGCGTGCGGACTTCGTGGAGCGACTGGGATGGATCACGCAGGCGCAACTGTTCGATGCCATCACTATCGGTCAGGCAACACCCGGGCCGGTGTTCACAGCGGCGACCTTCGTCGGCTACCTGCTCGGCGGTGTGGGCGGCGCCACCGCGGCGACGATTGGCATTTTCCTTCCCGCCTTCATCTTCGTGGCCGTCAGCGGCACGGTGTTGCCCCGGCTTCGCACGTCCCCCGAGTTTCGCGCGGGCCTTGCTGGCGTGAACGTGGCGTCGTTGGCCCTCATGGCCGTGGTGGCGTGGCAGTTGGGACGCTCGTCGGTGGTCGATGTTCCGACTGCCGCGCTTGCCGCGCTCACCGGCTGGATACTCCTGCGATTCCAACTCAACTCCATGTGGCTGGTGTTGATGGGCGCGCTCGCCGGCGTCCTGTTCATGCACACCTGAGCTCCTAGGCCAGGCGCAAAAGGCCACCGAGGAAACGGCGAGGCAACCCTGTACGCGAATGTGGTGTCTCTTCTAGTGCGTCTGGAGGAGAGCGCACTCCTCTAGAGAAACTGGAGGACGGTCATGTCGCCACAAAGTCTCGCGCTGGTGCAGGGCACACTCGAAATGCTCGTGCTGAAGGCACTCTCCCTCGCGCCCCTTCATGGATGGGGGATAGGACAGCGCATCGAACAACTGTCCAAGGGCGCGTTCGAGGTTCCACAGGGTTCACTCTACCCAGCGCTTGTTCGCATGACGCGAAAGGGGTGGATTCGAAGTGAGTGGCGTGCCAGCGACAACAATCGGCGAGCGCGCTACTACCTGCTAACAGCAAGCGGTCGGCGACAACTGATAGCCGAGCAAGCTGAGTGGGAGCGTGCCGCGGCCGGCATTCAGGTCATTCTTCGTTCACGCACACTTCCAGATGCCACATGAGCCTCTTCTCCGACCTCATGGAACGCCTGCGCGCATTGGCCGGGCGTGAACACGCCGAGCACGACCTGCAGGAAGAGTTGGAGTTCCATCTCGAACGCGATGTGCGCGAGCGAGTCAAACAGGGCGCAGCGCCCGATGCCGCTCGGCGCGAGGCCAGACTTGCCTTGGGAAATATCGAGCTACGAAAGGAAGAGGTGCGCGACGCCTCGGGCGTGCGGCCGCTGCGCGAGCTAGTCGCCGATCTGCGATTTGCTGCGCGCGGGCTGCGACGCAATCCAGGGTACACCGCGACCGCGTTGTTGGTGCTGTCACTTGGCCTCGGAGCCACAACGGCGGTCATCACCGTGATGAACGCGGTAGTGTTTGCGCCGCTACCGTACCCAGACCCGGAGCGCCTGATTCGCGTGATGGCCGATGGGCCTGGCGGGCGGCGCGGCATCTCGACGGCCGAGGTCTATGCCATGCGCGAGCAGCAAAGGAGCTTTGTTGCACTTGCCGCCGCCGAGAGGAGTGAAGCCGCACTGTCCGGCATCGGAACCCCTGAGCGAATCTCCGTGGCGCGAGTGGACGGCGGCTTCTTCGCCACCATCGGTGTCCCCATTGCCAGCGGCCGCGCCATTGATCGAAGCGATGAAGGTATTGGCGCGCCACCGGTGGTGGTCGTCACGCGCGCGTTGGCCGAGCGCCTTCCCGGTGGTGCGAGCGCGGCCCTCGGTCAGGCGTTGTCGCTGGACGGCGTATCGCATACCGTGATCGGCGTGTTGGCCGCTGGCCGCGAGGAGCTGGGTGGGTTGCGGGCTGCCGCATGGTCGGCATTGAAGCTTCCGCCCCCGACGCGGCGCGGACCGTTCTGGCTGCGCGTGGTGGCTCGCTTGCAACCAGGGACCACGCCGGCGGCTGCAAACCGCGACCTGAGTGCGATCGCTCGACGATTGCTCCCACAGTTCAGCGATTACCACGACAGCACGACCACGTTGATCGCCGTGCCGCTGCGCGATACCATCATCGGTCGCGCCAGCCAGCAAGTTCCCCTGTTTGCCGGTGCCGTGGCACTGGTGTTGCTGCTGGCGATTACCAATGTGGCGACACTGGCGCTGGTGCGAGCGTCGGCTCGCGTCCCGGAAGTGGCTGTTCGCATCATGCTGGGGGCGGGTCGTGGTCGCATCGTGCGGTTGTTCCTGACGGAGAGTGTGTTGCTGACGTTGGTGGCCGGGGTGATGGGCATTGGGGTTGCTGCCCTGGGGCTCAAGCTGGCGGTGACGCAGCTGTCGGACCTGCCTCGCATCCACGACGTTGCCTTCAACCTGCAGGGCGTCTTACTGGCACTGGGCATATCCATCGTGGCGGGAATCCTCGTGAGTCTCTCTCCGCTGGCGACCCTGGCCAATGTTGGATCGGGGCGTTTGCAGGCAGACAGCCGACGGACGGGGTCCGGACGCCAGACCGGCATGCTACGCTCGGCGCTGGTGACCGCCGAGTTTGCGTTGACCTTGCCACTGCTCGTAGGCGCTGGCTTGCTGCTCAACAGCTTTGCGCGACTGCAGCGTGTGGATCCGGGATTCTCGCTCAACGGCCTGGTGTCGATTGGCGTGTCGCTTCCGTCGGCCCGTTACGCGGAGCCTGAGGCGATCGCGCGCTTCCAACGCCAAGCGGAACAGCGACTGACCGAAGCGTTTGGTGCCGATCACGCGGGCCTGGCGTCGGACATTCCCCCGGACAACTCCGGGAACACCGACAACTTCAACCTGGTGGATCATCCCGTGCCGGTGGGAGCGTCGGAACCGGGGTCCCCGTGGTATTACGTGACGTCGGGCTACTTCAGCGCGTTAGGCATGCGTCTGTTGTCTGGGCGAATGTTCACGGACGCCGACTCTGGCAACGCCAGCCCAGTGGTCGTGGTGAGTCGCAGCTGGGCACAACGGTTTTTCCCCGGCGAAGATCCCGTCGGACGCCGCCTGATCCAGGGAGGATGCACGGACTGTGAGCGCACGACCATCGTCGGCGTGGTTCCCGACATTCGTGTCCTAGGTCCCGCCGGTACGATGGAGGCGATCTACTCCCCGATGGCACAGTCTGGGTCGCGGACGTTCAACCTGGTCGTCCGCGGACCCGCGGCGACCGGAACAACACTGGGGCTCATGCGCGATTTGGTGCGCAAGCTCGATCCGGAGCTTCCGCTGGACGAGTCGACCTTTGTGGACCGCTTCGACACGTCATTGGTCGATCCGCGGCGTTGGGCCTCGGTCCTCACGGCGTTTGCCATGGCTGGCATGGCACTCTCGGCGCTAGGCGTCTTCGGGCTGATGTCGTACGTGGTGCGCCAGCGCCGTCGAGAAATCGGCGTGCGCATGGCCTTGGGCGCACGCCCAACGGAGATCACGCGCTTGGTCGTGGTCCGAGGGATGCGCTACGCATTGGTAGGCAGCGCCATTGGTCTGGTCGTGGCCCTGTTGGCAGCCAATCGGCTGCAGGATCTGCTGTTCGATGTGGGGCCTCGTGATATGCGAACCATCGCTGGCGTAGCATTCTTACTGCTTGGATCCGCCCTGCTGGCGAGTTGGCTTCCCGGACGCCGCGCGGGGAAGATCAAACCGGTAGAGGCTATCGCCGCGGAGTGAGCGACGCTGCATCTATAAGCCTTCTCGGCCTGGAAGAGTGACGTGGCAATTCATGTCGTGCTGGTGCATCCGGAGATTCACTGGAACACCGGGAACGCGGGACGTACCTGTCTGGCAACGGGTGCCACCTTGCACCTGATTGAGCCACTCGGCTTCTCGCTCGACGACCGCGAAGTCAAACGCGCGGGCTTGGACTACTGGGAACATGTGGATCGTCGTGTGTGGCCCAGTTGGACGGCGTTCGAGCGCGAGCTGCCGGGCCTTGGCGCGCCGTTCTTCTTCTCAACCAAGGCCACGCGGGTGTTTTGGGACGCGCCGCTAGGTGAAGCCGAGGATACCGTGCTGGTGTTCGGTCGGGAGACTGGCGGGTTGCCCGCTGACCTGCATGCGCGCCACCAGGCTCGATTCGTGACCATGCCAATGTTCTCTGGGCACATTCGCTCGCTGAACCTTTCCACCAGCGTGGCCGTTGCGGTCTACGAGGTACTTCGACAGCGGCGGGTACTGGCGGCGATGGCAGCTGGTGGTGAGGATCGCTGACGATCGACCACGGTCGACCGGTTCGGAGTGAGAGTGATGGTTGACGCTGGCGCTGCCTGCAGCACATTCTGGGCGAGTTGCAGCTTTCGCGATCCGGATGCCAAAGACGAAGGGGGTCGTTCGCCTCATGCTTCCGCACCTGCTTTCCACACTCGCGCTCGTCGCTCTCGCGTTGCTGCTGGGTGCGACGCTATACGAGTCGGTCGTCATGGCACCGAACTATGAGCGTGATATCCCGAGTTCCGTCGACGCGGCGCGCCAGTTTCTCAAACGAACCACACCGGCGCACTTTTTTCGGGTGCTGTCGCCGGTGACCCAGGTGTTGCTCCTGGCGTCGATCGTAGCGTCGTGGTCGCAGGAGACCGCACGCTGGGGCGTCGTGACGGCCTTGGGACTGTTACTGCTGCTAGATGCCATCACGTTCTCGTTCCACTATCCGCGCTTGGCCGTGATGTTCAAGGGTCCCATGCCTGAGGATCACGAGCGCTTGCGTCGCGCAGCCCGGGAGTGGGCGGTTGGCAACTGGGTGCGTGCGTTGTTGCTCCTGATCGCCTTCCTGTCCACGCTTCGGGCCGTCGTGGTGCTGGCCGCGCCGAGGCTCACGTGAGCGAGGTCCATGGGTCGTGGGACCGCTGTGTGGCGCAGGCGGGTTGATGGCCACTCAACGCGATGCAGGCGGTTTCCAACGTATTTGCCGCCAGCTCCAATAATTCTGACGGACGCTGATCGAGCGCCCCTGACGTACTGCTGCGGTTTCTGGCGCTCAGCAACTCGCGGTTGCCTGGGACATCGCCTGAGCCTACGCTCTGGCCCACGGACGGCACAACGACTACTGCTTCCGGCTCTGGGCGCTTGGCGCTGTTCTCGTGCGGCGGCGCGAACCTGTCCGCTGAACGCCTTGTAATCTTCGGCGTCATCCGCCACAATCACTCCCGTAGCGGTTCCCGACCCGGTGCACGCATTGCGCGGAGGTCTGTGTGAGACGGGTGAGGTTCTCGGCGGCGATGAGTTTGGACGGATACATTTCCGGTCCGAATGGGGAGAGCGACTGGATCCTCATGGATCCTGAGATTGATTTTGCGGCGTTGATGGTGCAGTTCGACACCGTCATGATGGGACGCCGCACCTACGAGCTGATGAAGCAGCAGGGCGGTGGTGGGGGTATGCCAGGAGTCCAGGTGATCGTGATCTCCCGAACGCTCTCGCCCGCGGACCATCCGGGCGTTACCATCGCCGCCGATCCAGCTGCAACGATCGCCGCCCTGCAGGCTGAGTCTGGACGCGATATTTGGCTCTTTGGTGGAGGCCTCTTGCTGCGCAGTCTCCTGCACCTCGGGCTCGTGGACACGGTGGAACTGGCTGTCATCCCCGTACTCCTCGGCGACGGAACACCATTGCTGCCGTCACCCACCACGCTCACCTCGTTGAGGCTCGTGAAACATCGCGTCTACACAACGACGGGCACCGTGTCGCTCGAATACGCCGTGCAATAGGTCAGGGGCCGGATGACCACACTCTCAGAATCGATCCTCGCGGCCTGGCGCACCACCGCGCGCATGAACGAGCTACTTGTGGCAGAACTTCCCGAGGCCGTTTGGAGCAGCAAGCCGATCCCTGGCATGCGTCGGAGCGTGCGCTCGATCGGAGGGCATCTGCACAACGCCCGGTGCCGATGGGTCAAGACGCTCGGTGTGGAGCACGGCATCGCCGCTCCCGCATTTGTCGACTTGCATCGCGTGACCCGCCGTCAGCTCATCGCGGCGCTCAAAAAAAGCACGCGGTCAATGGAAGCGCTCTTGAGCCTCGGTCTCGATGCGGGAGGCGTGTTGCCACCTTCCCGGTCCTACGTCTGGCGGAATCTCCCACTCGATGTCGGTCACGTGCTGGCGTACTTTGTGGCTCATGAGGCACATCATCGCGGACAGCTGCTGCTCCTTGCGCGACTCATGGGCACTCCCGTTTCGCGGGAGATCTCCGATGGCCTGTGGTGGTGGATGCCGCGCAAAGCGCCGCGTCCTGGGAAGACCTCGCGCGCCTGAGCGTGCCGCAGAGGATTCACACAAGATTCGGCGCGTTGGCTCGTGAAGAAGCACGTCTTGATCTATGGGTTGATGGGCGGCGCGCTAATCGTGGTGCTCAAGGCCATCGAGTATCGCTACCTGATGGTACAGCACGCGGTGGAGATCTATGGCGCACTGATCGCCGCACTGTTTGCGGGCGTTGGCATCTGGCTCGGCTTGACGCTTACGAAATCGCGTGAGCGAGTCGTGGTGAAGGAAGTACCGGTCGAGGTGCCCGTCGAAATACCCGTGCCCGTTCCGGCGTCGGCAACTTTCGTACGGAACGACCAACAGGTCGCGACACTCGGGATCACGAAGCGCGAACTCGAGATTCTTGAACTCATCGCGGCAGGACTCAGCACGCGCGAAATCGCTGAACGGGTGTTCGTCAGCGAGAACACCGTGAAGACCCATGCCAAACGGCTGTACGACAAGCTCGGCGCCAAGCGCCGCACACAAGCGGTGCAGATCGCCAAAGAGGCGGGCCTCATTGGGTAAGGGTCACCCGAAGGCATGATTTCTAGGGCACGGCGCGAAAATCACCCGTTTGTGTGACGCTTGGCCGGCCTGCTTGCGCTAGGATCGAGGCGCAACCCACACGTTATGGAGCGTACCGATGAGACGAGTTGTGCTCACCTTTGGCTTGCTCTCAGGGGCCGTGCTGTCCCTGATGCTACTGATTACTGCGTTGTTCCGCACGCAGATCGGCTTCGACAAGGGTGCCGTCATCGGCTACACGACGATGGTGGCGGCCTTCCTCATGGTGTATTTCGGGATTCGGTCGTATCGCGACAATGTGTTGCGGGGGCCCATTGGGTTCGGCAAGGCCTTTCAGGTGGGGCTGCTGATCACGGTGATCGCCAGCGCCTGCTATGTCGCCACCTGGGAGTTCGTCTTCTACAAGTTGACCCCAGACTTCGCGGACAAGTACGCGGCGGCACAGATGGAGCAGGCGCGCGCGTCGGGTGCAACAGCGGAGCAGCTGGCCACGCAGGCTCAGCAGATGGCCAAGTTCAAGGAGATGTATAGCAATCCGATCGTGAACGTCGCGTTGACCTTCCTGGAACCGCTTCCCGTCGCCCTGGTCATGACGCTGGTCTGTGCGGGCATCCTGTCGCGTGGCCGGGGCGGGGTCGGCGGACAAGTCGTTGGCGAACCAACGACCAGTTAGCGCTAGCGCCGGTTGAAGGCGCGCTCGCATGTTTGGCTATGGCCACGCGCGCGGACGTTCGACGAATCGCCCTCTCGTTTCCTGGCGCCGAGGAAGGGAAGGACCACTTCGCCTTCTCGGTGCTGGTGAAGGGGAAGCCGAAGGGGTTTGCGTGGGTTTGGATGGAACGCGTCGAACCCAAGAAGGCGCGTGTGCCGAATCCCGCCGTGCTCGCGGTCCGCGTATCCACGCTGGCTGAAAAGGCGGTCTTGTTATCGGCGTCACCGGACAAGTTCTTCACCGAACCACATTACAACGGCTTCCCCGCCGTGCTGGTGCGGCTGGCGGCCATTCGCGTGCCGGAGTTGCGCGTGTTGCTACGGGCCGCCTACGACAGCATGTCAATAGCTCCCAAGCGGAAGCGGTCGGCGAAGTGAAGGTTGCAGCTGAGCCGCGTACTATTCGACATGCGCAACCGACACGTCCGGCCAACTGAAGGCTCGCTGAGGCAGAAATGAGAAGATGGCTCGTTGCCGTTATCGTGCTCGGCGCGTGCGCGCCAACGCCGCCCATTTCCCGGCCGGCCAGCGACTCTGCAGAGGGGCGCCCGTCAGCCGCATCACTCGTGGGCACTTGGCGCGTGGTGAAGTTTTGTGAAGATGACTCGACGGGTCAGATGACATACCCGTCTGGCGAGACTCCGATCGGGTACTTCATCTACGCCCCGGATGGGACGCTCTCCGTGCAGGTGAGCGAGGGGCCTCCTCCGCCGCCCTTCGTTCACGGAGACGATCATCCAACGGATCGCGAGCGTGAACATTTGCTCAAGGTGTACTTCGGGTACTTTGGAACGTACACGATCACGTCGGATTCTACGGTGATTCACCACGTCCAAGGCGGAACGTTCCCCAGCTACAACGGGACGGAGCAGGCGAGGGTGTACCGGATCCGTGGCGATTCCCTGACCATCGGATCGAGCCAGGTCACTTGGCCGTGTCGCTTGCTCCTACGCGTACGATCTTCGGACACCGCATCGCGGTAGCCGGCTGGAAGCAAACGTGCGGAGGTCGATTGACTCACGTTGGTCGACATGGTCAACTTGTGGCTTGGCTTCTTGGAGCAGGGAATGCGCCAATCCGCGTCGTGGTACTTTGTCTTGTCCGCCTGTGCTCTGTCGCTGTCGTTTTTTCCGCCACGTCAGCCACTGCCGGAGTTCACGCGAAACCAAGTGTCGCCCACAGCCGACGACACGGCATCGTATCCCACGTACCAGCGGACACTACAGCTGGAGACTGAGCCGGCGACGTCTGCCAACATGAGCTTTGGCGACGTGGATGGCGACGGCACGATGGACATTGTGTTGGCCAAAGGGCGTCACTGGCCGTTGGTAGACCGTGTCATCTTGACGGATGGTCGGGGCCACATTCGTCGCGCGTACGATCTTGGCACAGCATCTGATCGCACCTACGCGGGTCGCCTGGTCGACCTGGACGGGAACGGAACGCTTGACGTCGTCATCAGCAACGACGCCCCCGATCCTAAGCTCGTGTATCTGAACGACGGCAAGGGGCACTTTCGCGTTGGGTCGCAGTACGGTCATCCGGAGTGGGAAACGCGGAATGCCAGCGTCGTGGACGTCAACGGGGATGGCCGACCGGACATCATTGCCGCCAATCGAAGTGATAAGCCCCAGAACTATGTGTGTCTGAACGACGGACATGGAGCGTTCAGCAGTGACTGCCGACCCTTCGCCCGCTACTCAGCGACGACGATCACGCCTGGGGACATGAATCACGATGGTCAAGTCGACCTGGTGGTGCCGAATCGCGACGGCGGCCAGAGCTACGTCTACCTCGGCGATGGTCGTGGCGATTTCAGCGACGAGCGGCGCGTTCCGTTTGGTCCGGCGAATGCGTCAATTCGCATCTGCGACGTCGCCGATTTTAATGGCGATGGCAATCTGGATATCGTCGCCAGCGATGAGCGCACGGGGGTCGCGCTCTATCTCGGCAAAAAGGACGGGACGTTTGGTCCCGCCAGCTCAATCGAAGGGCCGTCTCCGGTACCGTACGCCTTGGCGGTTGGAGACTTGAACGGTGATGGAGCGCCTGACATTGTCGTGGGGCACGTTGAGGCGCCCTCGGTCGTGTTCTTCAATGGCGATCGCGGAGCACGCTTCACCGCGGTTCACTTCGGAGACAACAAGGGAACCGTCTATGGATTTGCCATTGGCGACCTTGATCATGACGGTGTCTTGGACATCGGCACCGCTCGTTCGGAGGCCGTGAACATGGTGTACTTCGGCGCACGTCCGGTTCATAAGGGTCCGTAGAGGCCGACCCGTTCTAACCTCGTGCGGTACGACCTACTTCGTGCGTGGAATGATGGGCAGGGTCACGAAGGTCGGGTGTTGGGCATCGTGCAGCACACGTTGGTGGGCAGAGACAAAGGTCGTGTCACGCTCGTTGTCGCCGCCCGTGTTGAGATTTCGGTCGTACTTTGGAAATGCCGCCGAGCCGATGCTGACGCGCAACGAATGCCCCGCCGGGATTACGCGTCCCGTGAACCAAAGATCGATGTCATAGCGATAGGGCGTTCCTGGGGTGGCGAAGGCCACGCGGTCGAATCCACTACGGAATCGCGCCCGCATGATGCCATCCTGGATGCGCATGGCTTTACCGTCAGGTGCGACATCGAGAATCATCACATGCCAATCCGTGTCACGGGCGTCGGTTGCGGCCCACACCGTGGCCGTCATGGGGCCGGTGACCTCCGTCTCTGTCGTCAGTGGCGCTGAGGTGAACACCAGGAGGTCGTGACGTTCGTTGTGGACCGCTTGATAATCCTCGTTCAAGCTGAGCTCGAGTTCGCGCGCGTCCACGAGATATGGCGTTGGGTTGGCCGGGTTGTACGTAAAGGTGTCGGCCGGCTCCTGCATGGGCGCGATGGTATCCAGCGTTCCACCGCCGGCGGTGGTCTGGGCGTGCCCCGACGAGTGCACGTAGAACTTCGTGAATCGGGTGCGAGCCAGCGGCCACTCCGATTCCTGACGCCAAGCGTTGTCGCCGATGATAAACAGGTCGAGCGGCGCCTCGCGCTCAACGCCATTGTCGATGCCCTTGAGCCAGTGGTCGAACCATCTCAGTTGCAACTTCCACGAGTCCAGTCTGGCGGTCGGTCCGAAGTGACCGTCGACGTAGTCGATGCCTTTGTGGGCTCCCGCCTCCATCACCACGCGTAGGGGTGGGTGTGCAGGCAGCCGGCTCATGACCTCGTAGTTGCGAATGGTTCCGCGGGCATCGTCGTGCCAGCCGGCAATACCCAGGACTGGCACCTTCACCTTGTTCAGCTGATTTTCAACGCCCAGCCGTTTCCAGTAGGCGTCCTGCGTTTGGTGGTCGAACCAGTCCAGCCAGAATTGGCGCCGCGGACACCCGGCGACCGTGTCGGCATCGATCACGGGGAGATGCATGAACGCTCGCACCTCTGCCACATCGCTCATGTCGGAATTCTTGTCCTTGATCGCCGTTAGGCACAGCCATGGCACGAAGGTGGGCGAGAATACCATGTCGATGTACGGCACAATGCGAATGGGGTCCGCCGTGGCTACCGCCGGTGCGATGGCGGCGAGATGCGGCGGCTGGGCAATGGCGGCGTACCAGGCATATAGACCTGGATTGGAGCGGCCGATCATCCCGACTTTCCCATTGGCGCCCGGGAGCTTCGCGGCCCACTCCACCGCGTCGAACCCATCCTCGATCTGGCCGGCGTTGGTGTCGAGAATCCCGTCGGAGCTGCCGCGGCCACGCACATCCTGTTTGACGTAGATGTACCCGCGCGACGCCCAGAATCGCGCTGCGGTTGTGTCAAAACGAATGTACGGTGTCCGCTCCATCACCACGCCGAATGGACCATCGCCGACCGGTCGTCCAACAAAACTCATGAGACGCGTGCCATCGCGTGCGTGCATCGGTACGGCGGTGTCGATCGTCATCGCGAACGTGGAATCGGAGAGCGGTCCCTTCCACATGGTGTAGGGAGGCTCGAAGTCCGCTGCCGACGATCGGCGGACCAAGGTCACGCGATTGGTCGGCGTGCTACCATCGAACAACAGGCCGCCAATGGTGTCACCGTGCTGCACCGCGCGGAACGACGTGGCGCCCCGCATGCCCTGCAGCTCCAACACCACAGAATCGCCGCTCACGCGGATGCCGCGAATCGTTCCCATGGTGACGCCGCTTCGCCGCTTGAGCCATGCCCCCGTTTCGGCATTGCTTTCAAAGTGCGCAAAGGCAAACCGGCGACGCGCCTCGAAGCCTCCAGTCGGCGTGGCGCCAAGCATCTGGTACCAGTCCCAGTCGCCGCGTAGCGAGCTTGATCCAGAACCGCCGCCGCATGCACTGACGAGCACGGTCATGACAGCGAGGCGTCTGGACTGGGCGCGCAGTAAGCCGAAGAGTTGATCAAAAGACATGGCTGATTCTCGTTGTACGAACGTGTGGCTGGCGCCAGTGCAAGGCTCAGGCGTGCGACATCACTCGGCCGTCGCGCGCCTCAGCAGGCCGATGGCGTGATGGGCGACCTATGACGACGGATGGCGCGCCGAAGCTATCACGAGCCTGCACAGGAGGCCAGTGTGCCGCTCTCCCGGCGAGCCGCGGGGAAGCCTTGGATCGCATAGGCGCAAGTTTGCCAGCGCCGATGTGCGGTAGTAACGTACGCCTCGCTCCCCAATCACTTCGGCCTTGGACTCTTCGGCGTTAGGCATGACACTCGCCCAGTGGCTCGGCATTGAGTTACCGATCATCCAGGCGCCGATGGCTGGGGTGCAGGGGAGCGACTTGGCCGTCGCCGTGGCGCAGGCCGGTGGACTTGGTTCCTTGCCCTGCGCGCTCCTGTCGACCGAGCAAATGCGGAGTGAGCTGGCGTCCGTGCGTGCTCGCACCGATCGTCCGATCAACGTCAACTTCTTTTGCCACACGCCGCCCGCGCCTGACCCGGTACGCGATGCAATGTGGCGCGCGCGGTTGGCGCCGTACTACCGTGAGTTCGGTCTGGACGTGGACGCCTTTGTCGATCGCCCCGGCCGAACGCCGTTCAATGAAGAGGCCCTGCAGCTGTTGGAAGAGTTCCGCCCCGCCGTCGTCAGCTTTCACTTCGGACTGCCTGCTGAATCCCTGCTAGCTCGAGTCCGAGCCACCGGCGCCAAGGTGCTCGGTTCGGCTACGACGGTCGACGAGGCGCGCTTCTTGGAAGCGCATGGCGTTGATGCGATCATTGCCCAAGGAGCCGAAGCCGGCGGGCACCGAGGCATGTTTCTCACCGGCGACGTCCATACCCAAGTGGGAACCTTTGCCCTGCTGCCCCAGATCGTGCGGGCGGTCCGGGTGCCGGTGATTGCAGCTGGCGGAATCGCCGACGCACCCACCATGGCGGCGGCGCAAGCGTTGGGGGCCGTAGGATCTCAGGTCGGAACCTCATACCTGCTCTGCCGCGAGGTCGCGACCACCGACATACACCGAGCGGCGATTCAGACTGCGGGTGGCGCACAGACGGTCATCACGAACGTACTCACGGGTCGTCCAGCCCGTGGACTCATGAATCGCCTCATGCGCGAGTTGGGTCCGCTGAGCGACCTCGCGCCAGCTTTTCCGTCCGCATCCGCGGCCATCGCCCCTCTACGAGCGGCGGCCGAGTCACTGGGACGTGATGACTTCTCGACCATGTGGTGCGGCCAGAACACCAGCGGCTGCCGCGACGCCTCCGCGGCAGAGGTGTCGCATGAACTCTGTGCGTGGGTGCGATAGGAAGGGCACCTGCGCGCACCTATCGCGGCCACACGAGACCTCCGCCAATTTCTCGACCCAACAGTCGCGGCCAAACTTGCGCCGCGGTGACTTCCCTAACTGCTCTTCTCATGTTCCCTCTGTCCGCTACGGCTTTCCGTGGCCTTCTGGTTGCCTGCCTGAGTGCGGCCGTCCTCTCCGCCTGCGCTGACGGCTCGCGAGCCACCGGTTTGACCGCGTCATCGTCCCTCGTCACGACCAGTGCCTCGACCGCCACTGGCATTCAATTCGTGCCCTTGAACCTGCCGATCGACCTGACCCCCGATGGCAGCCTGGCATTGCTGGAAGACGGTCGCTCGCGCGAAGTCGACCTGTACTTCTATGAAACGCGGACGGGGAAGTTGGAGCTGAAGGCCCACGCCGGTGACCCGCAATTCGACTTTGCGACGGGGATTTCAGCTGGCGGCAGGATCTCAGCCACGCACCGGGCGCAGGCACAGGCGGGGTTGTGGAGTGAAGCCACGGGCTGGCTTGACCTCGGCAGCCCATATACGGCGGGATGTCCGGGCGCCGGCGATGCCTCGGCGTGGGATGTGAGCGCCGACGGACACGTCGCGGTCGGGTTGGCATGGAACGGTTGCAACGCTGAGGCGTTCCGCTGGACAGACGCGACGGGTCCTGGCGTGTTCACCAAGCTGCAACTTCTCGGCTCCCGTCCGGGAGGGCCCCCCGCCAACCGGGCCACCGTGGTCTCGGACGATGGGCGCGTGGCGGCTGGGTGGGCCGCCAAGACCCCCGTCGATCGCTGGCCCGCCGTGTGGCGCGCCGACGGACATGGCATGTTGCTGCCAATTCTCCCGGGCGCCACGGAAGACGCACCGGGTGAAGTCCTTTCCATCAGTGCCGACGGTCGCATGGTCGCCGGCACATGGAATAGCGACGCGTTCTACTGGACCACCAGCACCGGCACGGTCAATATCGGGAAGCTGCGAACCGCCTTGCCAACGGACCCCACGTTTGCCAATGCGATTGCTGCTGACGGGAAGCTCATCTTTGGCGGCTGTGGTGACCCAATCTTCGGCGTCCCCGTGGCCTTTGTCTGGACCGCGGCCGAGGGCATGCGCTCACTGCAGAATGTTGCCGCATCGCACGGCATTGTCATTCCCGCGGGCTACGTGCTGACCAGCGTCATGGCGGCGTCTGCGGACGGCAGCATTCTACTTGGCGTGGCATACGATCCATCGTTCAATCAGGTGTCGTTCGTCATGCGCTTACCCACCCGGGCATATGGTGTGTAACGCCCCAGGAGTGTGAGGACGCCGACTTACGGCTGACGAAGGGCCGACTGAATCGCGGCCTCCGCAATCGGCGCCATGATGGCGTATCCCTTCTCGTTAGGGTGTACGCCATCACTGGCCAGGTCGCTGCGCATGCCTTGGCGCTCATCGGCCATGGCCGAGTGATAGTCGCAATACGTGGCGCCATGCGATCCCGCGTACGATTTCATCCACGCATTCAACGCCACGATTTTTGGCGCGGGTTGCAGCCCGGGCTTCCACGGGTAGTCGTACACCGGGAGTACGGAGCACAACACCACGCGAATCCCGTTGGCCTTCGCCAGTTCGGTCATGGACGCCAGATTGTCCTCGATCATCTCGAGCGTAGAGGGCCCGGTGTTTCCCGCAATGTCATTGGTTCCCGCCAGAATGATCACCGCCGCGGGGTGCAACGAAATCACATCTTGTCGAAAGCGCACAAGCATCTGCGGTGTTGTCTGCCCACTGATCCCACGCCCAACGTAGGGCTTGCCGGGAAACTGCTTGGCGAAGAGGGGCGCCCATCCCTCCGTGATGGAGTTGCCAAAGAAGATCACTCGACGCTCCCCTCGTGCGGGCGCGGGCAGTTCGGCGTTGGCTTGGCGATATCGCTGCAAGGAGGCCCAATCGGTCCGCAGGGGGTCATTCGCGGTCTGCGCCGCCAACGTCGACGTCGCCAAGGCGACCATGGAAAGTGCGGCACGGAGCGCGCGCACGCGTGAACGGTTCATGGCGACGGCTCCAAGGGAGAATTGGTCTCGGGAACCTACCAGTCAGGGCCGGTCGGTACAATGCGGTGGGCCAACCACACCTACGCGTTGCCTCGGGAATTCGCCAGCTTCACTAAACGTTCCGCTTTGTTCAGCATCGGTAGACAGTAACTTCCTCTCTGCGCCATCGTAGTGTTCGCACGTGTTGCGTTCCTTGTCTTGCCCGCGCAGTTCACGCAAAGCTGGTGACAAGAGGTCTCGTCGCGTCACCGCGTTCCACTGCTACAAGTCCGGAGGCTCCCATGGAAGAGATCAGCGTTTCTGCCGGCAAACTGAAGGACAAGCTGAAGGAGATCATTCACGAAGGAAATGTCCGGCGGATCATCATCCGCAATGCCAGTGGCCGCACCTTGATCGACTTTCCATTGAATGCGGGAATTGCCGGCGTCGTCTTGCTCCCGTTCTGGGCGGCTATCGCCGGGATCGTGGCCTTGGCCAAGGAATTCACGATCGTGGTGGTGCGCGATTCGGATGCCATCGTAAAGTCGACGAAAGACCCGGGTGCCTGACGCTCACGCGGTCGTTCGCGTGAAGGGAATGGCGCGCTAATACAAGCTCGGCGGCTGCGATCAGACTATGGACGCAGCCGCTTTTGCGTTCGGTGAGGCATGCGACGTCGTCCGACTCGTGCTTTTCCGACTGACGGTGCAGATTCTACGGCTCCTGTCCGCGCGACGCACACCTCCAGAGGCCCGCCAATGAGGACACTGCTGGCTGCATGCACCTACTCGTGCGTAGCCCTGATCGTCGGCTGCAACAGTAGCAACACCGACGTCAATGGCGTCGATCCGCAGCTGGCGCGCGAGATTGCCGCCATCAAGGCCATCGACAACCACGCCCATCCGGTCCGCCCCACGTCGCCGGGTGAGGCTCCCGACATGGAATTCGACGCCCTCCCCGTCGATCACCTCGAGCCGCAGTCAGACCCCGTGCAGCAGCGTGGGACCTCGCCCATGGTCACGGCTGCCACGCGAGAGATCTTCGGTGCTGATCGCGAGGCGACAGTCAAGGCGCACACGGCGGACTACGCGACGTTCATCCTCGACAAGATGGGCGTTGAGACCATGATGGCGAACCGCGTAGCTATGGGACCGGGGCTTCCGTCGCCGCGCTTCCTGTGGGTCCCGTTCGTGGACGCCCTCATGTTCCCGTTGGACAACACCTCCTTGATCAAGACGCCGGACCAGCAAGCCTTCTTCCCCCTCGAAGAAAAGCTGCTCGCCCGGTACTACAAGGAGAGTGGTGTCAGTGGCCGTCCGGCGACGCTCGGCGAGTACCTGGACAAGGTCGTGCGTCCAACACTCGAGCGGCACAAACAGGGCGGGGCCGTCGGTGAAAAGTTTGAGCTGGCGTATCTGCGCACGTTGTCCGTCGGTAACCCGTCTCGCGCAGAGGCCGACCGGGCATGGTCCGGAAAGGGTGACTACACCGCTCTCCAAGACTATCTCTTCCGGTTCATTGTCGGCGAATGCGGGCGGTTGGGTCTGGTGGTCCAGATCCACGTGGCGCACGGTGGCGGAGGTTACTTCTTCACCAGCTGGGCCAATCCGATGAACCTGGAGCCGCTGCTGAACGATCCGACGCTGCGGAAGACAAAGTTCATGATGGTGCATGGTGGTTGGCCCTACACCCGCATCATGACGCCGCTGCTCACGAAGCCGAACGCGTACCTGGATTTCTCTGAACAGACGGCGTTCGATACCCAGCACAACGTCGCCGAGGCGCTGCGCGGGTGGCTGGCCTACGTCCCGGAGAAAGTCCTCTTTGCCACGGATGCCTATCCCTTCTCCAAGGAACTTGGTTGGGAGGAAGCAGGTGTCGTCGGCGCCAACAACGCCCGTGTCGCGTTAGGGCGTGCCCTGACGGCGATGCTACACGACGGCGAGATCACCCGCGAGCGTGCCGTGGAGTTGGCCCGAATGGTCATGCGTGACAATGCCAAGGCACTCTACGGACTAAAGTAGACGACGGAGACAGGATGGCAGCGCTCTCGGAAGCCCAGGTGCTGGCGCTTGAAACGCGGCTGGTGCATGCCATGCATCACTCCTCACTGGCCGAGCTCGACGAGTTGCTGGCGGATGACCTCATGTTCACTGATCACCTGGGGTCCCACTGGCGAAAGCAGGACGACCTGGCTGCACATCGCGATGGAATGATTAGGGTACAGGCAGTCCGCGCCTCGGAGCACCGCGTGCAATGTCGCGATCAGGTGGCGATTGTCTCGGTTCGGCTGGAAATCGAGGGAGTGTTCAACGGCGCGCCGGCCAGCGGCACCTTTCGCTTTACGCGGATCTGGGTGCCGACGGCTCCGGGGCGTTGGCAGGTGGTGGCCGCTCACTCCACCATGATCTCACCGGCGGCAGGATAACCTGCGGCTGCACGCCGTGACGTCGTCCCACTGACCCCACTCCTCGCGCCCTGCCGCCTAACGCCATGCGCATCCGCCTCCTGAGCGAAAGCGACACACGCCGCCTCATCTCGCCGCTGCAAGCGATCACCAGCTGCAAGCTGGCTTACATGCGATTGGCGCAAGGGAAGGTGGAGCAGCCACAGGTCATCACCATTCAGGTGAAGGAGCACCGCGGCGACGTTCACGCCAAGGGCGGATATATCCATGGCGATCCGCGATACTCGATCAAGGTGGCGACGGGATTCTACAACAACCCGCAGCTTGGCCTGCCCGTGACGTCCGGCGCCGTCTGGGTCTTCAGTGCCCGGACTGGGCTGCTCGAGCTGATGATCATGGACAATGGATACCTCACCGAATTGCGAACAGGGGCATCTGGCGCGATTGCCGCGGAGCTGCTCGCACGCCCTGTCGTCCACACGGTCGGCATGATTGGCGCCGGCGGGCAGGCGCGGTACCAACTAGAGGCGCTGTTGCAGGTGCGCTCGCCCGAGCGAATTCTCGTCGTCAGTCGCAACATGCCGCGCGCCGCCGACTATGCCGCGGAAATGACGGCGCGAACCGGGCGCCCCGTGGAGGTTGCGGAGTCGACGGAGGCACTCGTGCGTGCGTCGGACCTGATCGTCACCACCACCACCGCCGAACGCCCGCTCGTTCGGTCAGAGTGGGTGCAGCCTGGCACGCATATAACGGCGATCGGCGCCGACATGCCGCACAAACAGGAGCTCGACGCCGCCTTGCTCGGCCGAAGCAAAGTGGTGGTGGACCTGGTCGCCCAATGCGTGACACAGGGCGAACTGCACCACGCGGTCGATGCTGGTTGCATGACAACCGACGACGTGTACGCCGAGATCGGCGAGATCGCCGCCGGTTGGAAGCCAGGGCGGACGTCAGAAGTAGAAATCACCGTGGCCGATCTCACAGGTGTCGGAGTGCTGGACGCGGCGGTCGCCAACATCGTCGCTGACGCCGCCGAGCGCACCGACGCCGGCCAATGGATCGAGATGTAACCGGACCTGAAACGCCCGTGCGGGCCGCGTCGTAAGGGAGCGCCAGACCCTCCAACCCATCGGACCCATGGCCGCTTCACGCGCGTTCGCCCTTCCGCTGCGGTATGCGTGGCGCTCCCTCCGTCGCGCCCCTGTCTTCACCACCACGGCTACACTGACGCTCGCACTAGGCGTCGGAGCCACGACGGCCATTTTCAGTGTGGTGAACGCGGTGCTGTTGCGTCCGCTGCCGTACGAAGGTGCCGACCGCCTGGTTGCCATCGGTCATTCGGCGCCCGGTGTGAAATTGGCGGAACTGGGACACTCGTTAGGGACGTACTTCACATACCGAAAGTTGGCCACGGCATTCGAAGAAGTCGGTTTGTACAAAGGGGCCTCCGCGTCATTGGCGGATCCCACCGGCAGCTCGGAGCCGGAGCGGCTGCAGGTCACCTACATCACACCATCCGTCCTTCCCGCGCTCCGTCTTTCGCCGCAGCGCGGACGCCGCTTCCAGGAAGACGAGGCAATCCCAGGGAGCGCGCCGGTGGTGCTGCTTTCCGACGAATTCTGGCGGCGGCGCTTTGGCTCGGATCCAAGCATTTTGGGCAAGACTGTCCAACTCGATGGTCGTGCCACCGAAGTCGTCGGCATCATGCCGCCGTCGTTTCATTTCCCTGACGCAAAGACCGAGGCGTGGCTGCCGTTGCGGCTGAACCCGGCACAGGTACAGGCCGGCGGATTCGACTACAGCGGGATCGGTCGCCTGCGGGCGGGAGCCAGCGTGGCAACAGGTCTGGCAGACATCAAGCAAGCGTTCCGTAGACTGCCGGAGCTCTATCCGACCCTAGCTCCAGGCATGGCGATGTCTGCCGTGATCGAGAACGCCAGGATCGAACCCACCGTGGTTCCTCTTCGAGACGTGGTTATCGGCGCGTTCGGTCCCGTGCTGTGGGTGGTGGCGGCGACGGCTGGCTTGGTGTTGCTGGTTGCCTGTGCCAACATTGCCAACCTGCTGTTGGTACGAGCGGAGGGGCGGCAAAAGGAATTGACGGTGCGGGCTGCGTTAGGCGCCGGTCAGGGGAGGGTGCTCGCACATTTCTTCGCAGAAGGGGTGGTGCTGGCGGTGTTAGGCGGAGTCGTAGGCGCCGTGCTCGCCAAGGTTGGCGTGCGGCTGCTGGTGCAGTATGGGCCCGCCGGTCTCCCCCGCCTTCACGAGGTGCATGTTGACCTGACGGCATTGGCCTTCGCCGCCGTGGCGTCCGTCGTGGCAGCGTTGTTGGCAACGCTCTTCCCGGCGCTCCGTCAAGGGAAGCTGAACCTCGGCTCCATGCTTCGCGAAGGTGGGCGATCTGGAACAGCGGGGCGGCACCGCCAACGTTTGCGCGGCGTGCTGGTGGCGGCGCAGGTCGCGATGGCATTGGTGCTGTTGAGTGCATCGGGGTTGTTGGCGCGCAGCGTGCTGCGACTGCGCGCGGTACGTCCCGGCTTCGATGCGTCGAACGTCCTGACCTTACGCGTCGATCTTCCCAACGTCGCGTACCCCAAGCCGTCCGATGCCGTTCGCTTCTATACACAGTTGGTCGAGCGCGTGTCCTCACTGCCCGGCGTGCGCGGGGTGAGCGTCACGTCGAAGGCACCCCTGTTGGTGGAAGGCTCGAATCTGAATCCCGTCTCGCGGGAAGATCGCCCACCGGGACCTAACGAGCTTCCCCCGCTGGCGACCTTTATTCGCGCCAGCAACACCTACTTCCAGACGATGGGCATCCCGCTGGTCGCCGGTCGTTCGTTCAGCGGAATGACCGACGCGCAATCGCCGTTCGAGGTGATCATCAGTCGAAAGTTGGCGAAGGAGCAGTGGGGGGATTCCAGCGGAGCGGCCGCCATTGGCGCTCGCGTGAAAGCCCTGACGGGCACGATCTACACCGTAATCGGAGTGGCCGAGACGGTGCTCGATAGCTCGCTCGCTGCGCCGCCCACGGCGCAGGTCTACTTCCCGGTCGTGCCAGCGGCGGACACCGGCGCCGACAATGACCTGATTGGGGTTGGTGAAATGAGCCTCGTGGTCCGCACCACGGGTGATCCTACGGTCATCACCCCCGCGGTGCGACGTGAAATCGCCGCCCTCGACCGCACATTGCCAGTGTTCAATCTCCGAGCCATGAACGACGTGGTGGCCAGCTCGTTTGCTCGCCTCTCGTTTACGCTCATGGTCCTGGCCGTCGCCGCAGGTGCGACGCTTTTCCTCGGGGCCGTTGGTCTTTACGGCGTCATCGCCTATGTCGTGAGCCTTCGCACCAAGGAGATCGGGGTCCGGATCGCGTTAGGCGCCCCACCCCAGGCGGTCGGCCGGTTGATTGCCCGCCAAGGCGTGGTGTTGGCGGCCGCGGGGGCGGGGGTGGGCCTCCTCATTTTCGCCATGTTGGCTCGCCTGCTGAGGTCGTTCCTGTTCGAGGTGAGTCCAGCTGACCCCTTGACACTCGCCGCCGTGACGAGCCTCCTCATCCTGGTTGCCGCTGGGGCGAGCTGGTTCCCGGCTCGAAGGGCTGCACGCATCGACCCGGTCGAGGCCATGCGCGCAGAATAGACCGACCTAGGCGTTGGCCGCCCTTGGGCGGCCAACGTTTTTTGGGGAAGCGGATGTCCAAGGCCATGGTTCCCGAACCCAGAGGTATGATGATTCGCATGGACACCCTGCGGCAGGACGTCGGCTATGCAATTCGCGGCCTGCGACGTTCCCCTGCCTTCACGATCACCGTGATCGTGACCCTTGGCCTCGGTATCGGGGCCAATACGGCGATTTTCGGGATTGTAGACCGTCTGATGCTGCGTCCCTTTCCGGGCCTACGCGATCCGCAGTCAGTCCATAGAGTCTACGTGCAGTCTACGTATCGCGACCGTCGCTTCACGTCAGGCGTGAGCGAATACACCCGATACCTCGACTTTCAGCGCAGCACGCGATCGTTCACACAGGTCGCCGGTTTTGCCACGTCGAATCTCGCGGTCGGGCAGGGTAGCGACGCCCGGGAACTACCGGTCGGGATGGTGAGCGCGACGTTCTTCTCGTTCTTCGACGTCGTGCCGGCGCGCGGCCGCTTCTTCGTCGCCGCTGAGGATACCACGCCGGTGGGAGCGCCAGTCTCCGTGGTGAGCTACGAGTACTGGCAGACCGCTTACGGCGGTCGCGACGTGATCGGCCAACCATTGCGCGTGTGGAATGTCCTAACGACGATCGTTGGCGTGGCACCGCGGGGCTTCGTCGGCATCTTCGACGCCAATCCACCGGCCGTTTACATCCCCATCACAACGTACGCGGGGAACAACTCGTCACCCGAGGACCGCGCCAACTACTTCACGAGGTACAACTGGGGCTGGATGAACATGATGGTGCGCCGGAAGCCGGGGGTCACGGTCCAAGCCGCGAACGCCGACCTGACGAACGCTGCCATCCAGAGTTGGGACGCCATGGTGGCGCAAGAGTCGGACAACACACCCACGGCGATCGCTCGTCCGCAGGCCATGCTGGGCTCACTGAAGTTGGCAGCTGGCCCAGATCCGAGTGTGGAAGCGCGCACCGTCCGTTGGGTTTCCGCCATCGCACTGATCGTCCTGCTCATCGCCTGTTCGAATGTGGCCAACCTGTTCCTCGCCCGCGCCCTGCGGCGGCGACGAGAAACCGCCGTGCGTATCGCGTTAGGCGGCGGGCGCCTCCGGCTCATGCTGCAATGGTTCACGGAGTCACTGGTGCTCTCGCTGCTGGGATGCGTGGTCGCGGTCGTCATCGCGGAATGGGGAGGAGCCGCCCTGCGCCAGTTGTTCGTGGGTACCGGTGCACCAATTCCCGTGGCGACCGACTGGCGGACGCTGGGCATGTCCAGCCTCTTGGCCATCGCGGCCGCGCTGATCACGGGACTGGCGCCGGTGCTGGTCGCTGGTCGCTGGGGCGTGGCGGCGGCGCTCAAGGCGGGTGTTCGCGAAGGCACGCACCAACGATCCACCCTGCGCACGGGCCTTGTGCTGTTTCAGGTCACACTCTCGGTCATGCTGCTGGTTGGCGCCGGTCTGTTCGTTCGGTCGTTTGAACACGTCCAGACCCTGCGCCTTGGGTATGATTTCGACCAGACGGTACTCGTCAGCCGCAACCTTCGTGGCCAATCGCTGACCGACAGCCAGGCCGTGGTGCTTCAGCAACGCATGGTGGCCGCTGCGCAGGCCCAACCCAACGTGGAGTATGCCAGTGTCGCGAGCAGTATCCCGTTCTGGAGTACCTCATCCACGGACCTGCACGTCGCAGGAATCGACTCCGTGGAGCGCCTGGGTCGGTTCACATACCAGACGGCCTCCGCCGACTACTTCCAGGCGATGGGAACACGCATCGTGCGGGGACGAGGTTTTGACGTCCGCGATCGCGCCGGTGCCGAACGCGTAGCGGTCGTCAGCCAGGCCATGGCCTCCCTGCTCTGGCCGACCACCGATGCCATTGGGCAGCAGATGCGGGTTGGTGGTGACAAGCTGGCGTTCACCGTTGTCGGCATCGCCGAAAACGCCGTTCAGAACGAGCTGACGGGCGAGGATAAGCGTCTGCGCTATTACTTGCCGTTAGAGTAGTATCGGCCAGAGCGTGGCTTCTATCTCATTGCGCGCGTCAAGGGAGATCCGGCGCAAGCCACCGAGGCGCTGCGACGGGCCATTCAACCGGTCATGCCCGGCGACGCGTACGTCACGGCCCGTCCGCTGTCGGAGCTGGTAGAAACCAAGCAGCGTGCGTGGCGTTTCGGGGCAACGATGTTCCTCGCCTTTGGCGTCCTTGCCTTGCTGGTCGCCGCCATCGGATTGCATGGCGTCATCGGCTACGATGTCGCGCAGCGCATGCACGAACTCGGAGTGCGCGTCGCCCTTGGAGCGCAATCGGGTCACCTGTTGCGGCTGGTGATGCGTCAGGGGCTGAGTGTCACCCTGGCCGGTGTGGTGCTTGGCGCGGTGGGGGCATTCACCTTTGGCGGCCAGCTCCAACCGCTGCTCTTCGAGCAGTCTGCCAGGGACCCATGGATCTTTGGCATCGTGGCAGCGGCTCTCTTGGTGGCTGCTTCCCTGGCGACGGTGGTGCCGGCGCGACGGGCGTCACACGCCGATCCGAACAGCGCACTCCGCAGCGACTGAGTTGACCGCGAACCACGCGGCTCGCGCACAGCTGGGGGCCTAACGAGCCCTCAGCTGTCGATGCCAGGCGAGCAGCACTCGGCCGTCGGGATCGCGTCCTAACTGCTGTTCGTCCCACCCCGCGATTCTTGCTTGTCCCTGTAGCTGCCCCGCAGCCGCACTTGGAAGCAGATCCGCCGATGTGCCGCGCCTGACCGTCGAACTGGCGAGCCCGGTCCAGAGCGCCGTCGCCTTCGCTTTTTCGCCGCTCCGCGCGAAGATATCCGCCTGCAGCCAGTCCTCCACACGCTCGTCGACGTCCGCGGCGTACGGCTTTCCCTCACCGAGACGCTCGGGCCACTCACGGGCGGCCGCCACAAGCAGGCTGGCCTTGCGCCACTGGCGCTTTTGCACGGCCTCGATCGCCAGCATGAGTTTGGCCTGACGGTACATCGCATGCGCCTCGGCGGCCCCTTCGTGGGGCAACACCTGCAGCGTCGAGAGTACGGCGTCGGCTGCTGGGTACTGAGATCCCGCCAGGAGCGCCTTGGCGAGGGTCAGGCCAAGAAGATAGGAGGCAGGGAATCGCGACACGCCCCGCTGGGCCACCACAATCGCGCCCGCCGTATCGCCGTGCGACAGCAGATGTTCTGCGAGTAGTTTCGGATACCGCCACGCCGTCGAGTCCATGCGAAAGGCGCGTGTCAGGTCCTGACGTACCTCACGCTCGCTTCGTCCGGGGAACGCGGCACGGGCCGCGTACGCAGGTGCATAGTCTGGCTCGTCACCCAACGCCTCCCACAAGGCGCGCGAGGCATCCACTCGTCCCAAGGTCCACAGCTCGAGGGCGAGGTAGTAGCGCGCCTTCCAATGATTCGTCAGCTGCACCGCTTGTTGCAGGGCGGGGAGCAATTCGGGACGAAAGGGGAAGACGAGTCGGGGAGAAAGTCGGTTGGCTTGGTCGCGGAGCGCACGGGCCGCCGGCCCGTCTGGTTCGTCGAGGAGCTGGGCCCGCCAATAGAGCGCTTCTGGCTGTGCACCGAGTGACTCCAGCAGCTGCTGGGCGACGTCGATCTCACCGACGTCGACGTACCACGCCGTCAGGTCCAATACCGACTGCTCAGGTAGTTCGCTGCGTACGTCGCGAACGATGGAGCGGGCGGCGCTCGTGTCGCCCGACAGTAGCCGACGTTCCAGGCGCGCCTGCCAGCTGAGTGGATCCGCGCGATCGAGCTGCTCCAGGAGAGATTCCCCCGCCTTCCGGTCACCCCGCCGACGGGCCGCCACCAACGCCACGCCTAGAGCGTCAAGGTTGGCCTCGTCGGCCGCTAACGCCTTGGAAGCAAATGATTGCGCGGCGCTGGTCTGTCCTTCGGCGAGCGACAGCCGACCCAACTCAGTCCACGCCGCCCCGCGGTACTCCGGCGAGAGGGCCGCCAGCTCAAATCCATCCTTGGCATCGGCCAGTCGCCCCAGCCGGCGGTTGGCGAGTCCATAGTAGTAGTTGGCTCCGGGGTCGTAGGTGTCGATCGCCAGGACCGTAGCGGCCCGCTGGCGCGCCTGCTCGTACAACGCCGCCCGGTAGTCGATCATGGCGCGATCGACCAACGCCGGTGAGAAGAGCGGATCCCGCGCCAGGGCACTGTCCAGGAACACGCGCGCCGAGTCATACTCCCGTTGGCGAATCCACTCCTTGCCACGCACATAGTAGCCGTACGCGGACTGCCAGTTGAAACTGGCGGGACTGTCGAGCGGGCGCGCCAGCGCTCCGGTCTGTCGGTTCAGGTCGTATCGCAACAGCCCATCGCCGAGGACAAGGTGCAAGGAGTCAGGGGAGGCGCTGCCGACCGATACCGTGTCGACGAACAGCTCGAGCGTACCACGGTTGACATAACGACGGGCGATCACACGCTCGCCGTCAAGGATCCGCAGTGTATCAGCGACGGGTCGAGTGGGTGAGAAGGCTAACGCCAGTGTGTTGCCGCGAAGTGTCGCATTCAACGCGCCAACCAACCCAGCGGCCACCATTCCCTTCGTACCGGCCACCGGATACCAGTACTCGGTCCAGCGATCAACGGTGTGTGGTGCGAATCCGCGGTGCTTGAACGGCGTGAATGTGCTCTGTTCGGCGGACTGATTGAACAGTCGACCCGATTGCACCTCGGAGTATTGTCCGTCGACGTCCGTGAGCAACGACTCCCAGATCATGCCTTGGCGCGACAGTCCCCAGATCCAGATCTTCTTGCCAGCCTTTTCGTCGCGCGGTGCATAACGGACCATGCCAAAGTCGGCGTCGTGCCAGTACGCGCCAAAGAAATCGGTCGCCTGTCCGAACACGTGGTACGACTTGTACCCGCCGAAATCGTTGTGATTGTACCACGAGAGATCACGCCCGTCAGCAGCAATCGGCCATGAACCGTGCTCACCGGCGTGTCCCAGGTAGCTCGTGCCGGGATAGACGTACTGCAGGTTCCCCTTGACGGGGATGCCGACATTCATCCACGTGTAGTACGGTTGCTCAATGGAAGACGCGTTGTACCAAAAGGACGTGGTGCTGAAGGTCGCATCCTGTGCACCGAGTCGCACCTCCAGGCGCCACGGCGTCCGGGTCAGCAGATCCAGCGCCCCAATGATGCAGCTGACGCTACCATCGGCATTGGTGCGCGTGACATAGTCGACGGGCGTCGCCACGTTCGGCGTGTGGCCGATGATCCCGTAGTTCGCCTCGATGCCGCCGCTGGTCCACGGACCACGCATGGCAACATCGCGAAACTTCACGGCCTGGTTGAAGTAGATGAACGACCGGTTGGTGCGCTTGTCGACCGCGTTCCAGATCTTTCCTCCGACCTCGGGCAGGATCATCACCCGCAGATAGTCGTTCTCCAGCTCCACCACCTTCCAGGAACGGGGTTGGGAGGTGTGCGCGAAGCCGTCAAATCGGAAATACGGGTAGATCCTCCCGACTACCGGGATCGGATTGGGATCGCCAAAGGGATAGGTCGGAAACGTTCGCGCGTATTCACGGACGGTGGCGCGGCCGCTCTGGCCTGGAAGCTCCGCGGCAGTGAACACCAACGCCAGGAGGAGAACCGCGACGGGCAATCGTGTGGACATGGTTGCCTAACAAGCCATCGCGTGGCCCAGCGGCGACGCGACCGTGAGAGTGGAGACGACGGGTAAGGACGCCGCTCGCCCACGTGCGATCCACTGATCGTGATCGATGACGACGCCGCGCTGCGGGCAAGTGTACGTTCTGCCGCCGTATTGCTCAACGTGGGGGTCAAAGAAAGTCCTGCGGGCCCCATCCCTCTGGCTTGCCCATGGTACGTCATCTATCCTAGCTCTCGCTCGCTAACCCAACACACTCGGATGGTCCCGCCCATGAGCTCACACCCCAGTGCTGCCGCCCGCGTCCAACGCTTTCATGAGCTTCATCAATCCGGGTGCTTCGTCATACCGAATCCATGGGATGTCGGCAGCGCGCGGCTTCTTGCACAACTCGGCTTTCAAGCCCTCGCGACCACCTCGTCCGGATTCGCTTGGACGCTCGGCAGGTGCGACACCCGCGCGACGGTGACAGAAGTGCTTGCCCACATTCGATCACTCGTGGAGAACGTTCCCGTGCCGGTGAGTGTGGACTTCGAAGGTGGGTACGCCATCCAACCAGATGGCGTGGCGCGCAATGTCTCGTTGGCAGTGGAGACGGGCGTCGCCGGCCTTTCCATTGAGGACTCGACCGGAGACGCCGCGAATCCCCTCTTCGAATTTGAGCTGGCCGTGGAGCGAGTCCGGGCTGCGCGACAGGCCATCGATCGGTCCGGCACTGGGGTCCTGCTGACGGCGCGATCCGAAGGCTTTCTGGTTGGTCGCCCGGATCTCGCCGAGACCGTCCGTCGCTTGGTTGCCTACTCCACAGCCGGCGCGGACTGCCTGTATGCTCCGGGGATACGTAGCTCCACTGACATCACCGCGGTCGTGCAGGGCGTTGCTCCCAAACCGGTGAATGTTCTGGTCGGGAGTGACTTTGCAACGGTCGCGTCACTCACGGCCCTGGGTGTGCGCCGGATCAGCGTCGGCGGCGCACTCGCCCGCGCGGCGTGGACGGGATTTCTGGCTGCCGCTGACGAGATCCGTCAGCACGGAACCTTCACCAGGTTGGCCGCGTCCACGCCGTTCGCTGAGATCGAGGGAAAGTTCGCGGCGCCCATATAGTGTGCAGCGCTCCCCCCGCCGCGTCGTTCGCCCGAGCGCTGGTCGTTAGGTCTAGCGTCGGTGGCCACCCCCACCAACTCGCCGGCCAATGATGATTGGATATCCGTAGCTCGCGCCGTAATACGGCCGGAACCCATACATACCATAGAAGCCGAAGTACCATGGATCATAGAAGGGGTACGGCGGCCCGTAGCCATATCCCGATCGTGATCGTGACGTGCTCGACACCTCCAGCGGATTCACGTGCACGGAGGCATTCCCTTGGACCTCCTTGCACGACCGCTTCTCCTTCATCGCTTTGGCGATCAACTTGCCATCCATCCAGAGTTCCATAGGGTTCTTGGACGATGACGCCAGCTCCACCGATTCCCGGGCATTGAGTGTCAGCTTGGTGTGCTCGGTGCCCTTTTCCAAGCCATACTCTAGATCAATGGGCTTCGTGCCGTCGTTTCGAATGACAAACCGGTCATCGCAGAGATATCCGAAGGTGATCTGCGCTGCGTCTGCAATCGGTGTTCGAGACACCTCGGTGATCTGTGCGCTCAATCGCGCCGCCGAGGTGCTGAGGACGGCGACTGCGGCGACCACGGGCAGCTTCAAGGTTCGTTTCATACCTTTACTCCGGTTACTGGCCGCGCGCCGTCGGCCCTCACCACAGGCGCTTCTGGCCTCCATGTGGAAGAACACGGTTGCACTCGAGCACCCTAACGGCAGCCGGCGCAAGATGCTCTCGACGCCATACGGAACTTTTTCAGCGACGGTGTTTGACGAACCCGCCAGCATGCGGGCGCCGTCATGGTCGTCGGGCGCATCCTGTCGCGATCGCGCGGGGATGACTTCCACCAACAACACGGCCGGTCGCCGTCAGCTGCATCTGATGAGGACTACGTGATCGCAACAACGCCCAGTCGCCTTGATCGCGCCTCGTTGGCGACCGCCGTGCAGGCGCTCACGGCACGAGATCGCGGGTTGGCGAATATCGTGAATGCCTACGGTCTTCCGCCGCTATGGGCTCGACCCGGTGGCTTCAAGACCCTCGTTCGTATCATCCTCGAGCAGCAGGTTTCGCTGGCGTCGGCCGCGTCGCTCTACCGCCGGCTCGCGATGCAGATCCCCGGCGGCTTCGAGCCCACGGCGATTCTCGCGACGGGAGTCTCGGGATTGCGCGACCTTGGTGTGACGCGGCAAAAGTCGGCCTTCCTTTGCTCTCTGGCGGCCCATGTGTCCGACGGACGCTTGCGCTTGGATCGGTTGTCGCGCCTGCCCGACGAGGAGGTCGCCCGTCAGCTCACACAAGTGTCCGGCATCGGACCTTGGACAGCGAATGTTTACCTGTTGATCGTCCTCCGGCGTCCGGACATTTGGCCGCCTGGCGATCTGGCCCTGCACAAGGCGATTGCCCGCCTGCGAAAACTCCCGGCGCTGCCCAATAGCGACCAAGCGACGAAAATGGCGGAACGATGGGCACCATTTCGAGCCGTCGCCGCGAGGATACTCTGGCACGGCTATCTCTCCCACACGCCCTGAACGAACTCAACTGTTAGGCAGAGAAGCTCGTGGGCGAAATCCTGCATCGCCGTTAGTATTGTGTGAGGCGTGACGTTTGACGTGATGGCCCGTCCCTAAGACACCCGGCGTGCTGACGTTCTCCTTCGCTCCACTCGCACCAGCTCCAAATTGCACCACCGGCTGCAGGACCGTTTCCATCACGGCTCGCCAACGGTGAGGTAGCCCGTTGCACTCGCGGCTTTCTGCGGCCATTGCCGAATGGATGCGTGGCGGTGCGCCCGCCATGCACGAACTGGACGAGGACACCCAGGCGCGCATCAGAGCGGCCCAGCTTCAGGCGGTCTTCCGTTTCACGCCGCTCACGATGGTCGTGAACCTCGTGAACCTGGCGCTGGTGGCCCAGACGCTCCAGGGTGTTGCCAATCCTCGGGGGCTGGCCGCGTGGGGAACGTGCTTGGCCATGGTCGCCGTCATGTCGCTGCGGGGATGGCTTGCCGATCGCCGCACACCGCCGCGCACACGTTCCTCGGCACGCGGTTTCCGGCGGGCTACGATCCATGCCAGTGTCTTGGCCGTGGTCTGGGCCGCCGTACCGATCTTCTGGTTTGCTTCGGTCGATGCGCAGGCGCAGCTCGTCGTCGCCACCGTCGTGACGGGCATGATCTGCGCGGGCGGCTTTGTCCTCTCGACCGTGCCGCCAGCTGCGACGGCCTATGTGGTCATTCTCTCCCTCGGCTCGTTCGTGGGCATCGTCCGTTCCGACAACGCCTACCATCTGGAGCTGTCCGGATTGCTGCTTGCGTACGCCGCGGTCGTCATCCGCGGTGCGCTGGGAACCGCGCGTCTGTTCGTCGACCGATTCATTGCCGAAGGGAAGATCAAGGAGCGCGGGCAGGTTATTGGGATGCTGTTGGCCGAGTACGAGGAGAAGGGATCGGACTGGCTGTTTGAGCTGGATCGCGACCTGTGCATTGTGAAGCACTCGGCACGGTTCGCTGAGGTGTGCGGCATCAGCACGGCTGAATTCGATGGCATGCGTTTGCCAAACCTGATCGACACGGCCAGCCGTGAGGAACTGCTGAACCGCATCTCCTCCGGTCGCCCTTTCCGCAAGCTCGAAGTCTCGGCGTTAGGCCGGGACGGCTTGCGCTGGTGGTCCATCGGCGCCAGCCCGATTATCGACGATCGCGGCCGCTTCAGCGGATGGCGCGGCGTCGGCTCCGACATCACGGACGTACGAAAGGCCCAGGATCGCATCGCCTGGATGGCCGCAACAGATATTCTCACGGGATTGAAGAACCGCACGGCCTTTCGCGACAGTGCCGCCGAGGTGCTGGCATCGGCTCGCGCGCGCGGAACCACCATGGCCATTGGATGTCTGGACTTGGACTACTTCAAGTCCGTGAACGACACCCTGGGACACCCTGCTGGCGACCTGCTCCTGCGAGAAGTCGCGCGTGACCTTGCCGCATTCGAAGGTCAAGGCGTCACCGTCGGCCGGCTTGGCGGTGATGAGTTCGGCCTGCTGTTCCACGGCATGCAGTCCGGCCGGCACGTTCACCTGCTCGCCGAGCAGATCATCGAGCGGATCTCCATCGCCTACGAAATCCAGGGATCACGAGTCACAGTTGGTGCATCTGTCGGCATTGCCTTCGGCCCCGAAGATGGGGACACCATCGACGACTTGCTGAGGAACGCCGACCTGGCACTGTATCGGTCCAAGGACCGCGCGCGCGGTAAGGCGGTGCGTTACAGCGGCTCGATGCTCCGCGAAGCGGAGGAGATGCGAAGCATCAAGGAAGACTTGGGTGTCGCCTTGGCCCGCGACGAGTTTGTCCTGTACTTCCAGCCGGTCGTCGACGTCGTCACCAGTCAGACCATCGCGTTCGAGGCGCTGGTCCGTTGGCGCCATCCCACCCGTGGGCTCCTGCCTCCCGACGCGTTCATTAGTGTCGCCGAGTCCTCGGGCATTATCGTGCCGCTCGGCGACTGGATTCTGCACGAGGCCTGCCGCCATGCGGTTCAGTGGCCGTCGCCCATTCGGGTCTCGGTCAATCTGTCGCCGGCGCAGCTGGGACGTGCGTCGCTGTTGCACACCGTCGTGGAAGCCCTTGGGCGATCGGGCCTCACGGCAGATCGGTTGGAGCTGGAGATTACCGAAGCCCTCCTGCTCTCACACGAGGCGCAGACACTGCAGTTCATCTCCGAGATGCATTCACTGGGCATCCGCATCGCGCTGGACGACTTTGGGACGGGCTTCTCGTCACTGAATTACCTAACGCGGTATCGCGTGAACACGATCAAGATTGACCGTTCCTTCGTGTCGGGAGGCGCGTCACTGGCAGATCGCGGCGCGATCATTGAAGCGGTCACGGGTCTGGCGGGCAAGCTCGAATGCGCGACCACGGCAGAGGGAGTGGAGACTCCCGAGATGCTGGCGTGGGTACGGTCTCTGGGATGCACGCACGCGCAGGGATATCTGTTCGCCGAAGCCATGCCGCCGTCACGCATCGCCGGCTTCTTGTCTGGGCGCACAGATGACGCGGGCGCCGAGCGCGGTGGGTTGCGACTGGTCGTGTAGGAGGAGCCGTTCAGTCCTACGCGTGCGCGGATATGGCTGCTGCTGCGCGCGTGCCAAACTGCGTTTCGTCCCAGCCGCGGAGCAGCGTGACGAAGTCGTCGCCCGGCAGCGGCAACGAGAAGAGGTAGCCTTGGCCCAGGTTGCATCCGAGCGAGCGCAGCCACGCTAGCTGGTCTGTCGTTTCCACGCCCTCGGCGACTGTGCGCATGGACAGGCTATGACCCATCGCGATAATCGCTTTCGTTACACCGTCATTCGTGCCGTTATCCCGGACCCACGAGATAAAGCTCTTGTCCACCTTGAGCACGTCGATGGGGAAGCGGCGCAAGTAGGCTAACGCGGAGTATCCGGTTCCAAAATCGTCGAGCGCAACGCGCAGGCCGAGGTCACGAAGTGCCTGGAGTCGGCTGGCGACAACGCCTTCACTGGATGCAAGGACCGACTCCGTCAGCTCGATCGCCAGCGCGTCTCCGGTAATTCCCGCCGTGCGCATGGCGGACGTCACGTCCGAGATAAGGTCCGGCGCCAGCAGCTGTCGAGCGGAGAGATTGACGGCCACACGCATGTTCGCCGTCGTCGGCGAGGCGGCCCGGAACCGGCGCGCGTCGCCGGCCGCCCGGCGCAACACAATGCGACCGATGGCGACGATCAGGTCCGACTCCTCGGCCACGGAGATAAATCGCGCTGGCATGATGACGCCACGGCCTGGGTGTTGCCAGCGCACGAGCGCTTCCGCGCCGACGATCCGCCCAGACTCCAAGTCAACCACCGGCTGGTAGAGCACGTCGAACTCGTCGTGTTCCAGGGCGCGGCGCAAGCTCGCTTCCACATCATGACGCTCCGCGACATTGGCCCGCATCTGGGTCGAAAACCGCTCAATACATCCTCGGCCAGAATTCTTTGCTCCGTACATTGCCACGTCGGCTTCGGTCAACAGGTCGTCGACGGTCTGGCCCTCAGACGCCCAGGCGATGCCGATCGAGGCGCGTACACTCACTTCACGGTCATCCAAGACGAACGGACGACTGAGCGCCTGCTGAATGCGCACGGCGGTTGCATCTGCTTCGTCGCCCCGCTGCAAGTCTTCAAGGAGCACGGCAAATTCGTCGCCCCCCAAGCGTGCCACGGTATCCGCCGAGCGTAAGGCCCGGGTGAGCCGCTCGGCGACAGACACCAGCAGCGCATCGCCCTTTGCGTGTCCAAGGGAATCATTTACGAACTTGAAATGATCCAGGTCCAACAGAAGCACCGCGATGCTGTCGGGGCGCCGATGGCGGCGGGCCAGTGCGTGTGACACGCGATCGCCAAAGAGTCGCCGATTGGCCAGCCCCGTGAGTGGGTCACGCAGCGCCTGTTCCAGGAGCTGTGACTCCAGCTGTTTGCGGTCGGTGATGTCTCGACTGTTCAACACCAGTCCGCGGATCATCGGTTCCCAGATCCGGTTGGTCGCCACCGCTTCGATCCATCGCCACTGATTGGCGGCGTCGCGTATCCGCACCACCAGTGACTCTCGTTGTGACACCCCTGAGAGCAGCCGCTGTAGACCTCGTTCGGTGGCCGGAAGGTCCTCGCGGTGGATCTCACTGCTCATCTGTCGGCCAACCAAGGCCTCCGGTGGTAGTCCGAAGACCGTCTCATGCGATGGACTGGCGTACAGCACCGTCATGTCAGGTCCAATGATCGTCAGCATGTCGCTGCCGTGACGAACCAAGGCTGCCAGTCGCTCGTCGGCCTGATGGCGCAAGCGCTCCTCCTGCAAGCCCGTGAGTTCCCGCAGGGCGACGACTTGACGAAGGAGCACCAGGCAGGTGACTACACCGGTGCCAATCGTGGTCGAGACAATGGCGTCGCGCCGGTCCAGAGTGACGGCGATGCCCAGCGCCACGTAGCAGGCGAGCGCGAGCACGTAGGGCAGCCGCGATATTTGACCTGACGGCTGGGAGGCGAATGTCGGGCGTGTCGCTTGCGTTGCGCCGAGCGCGATCGCCGACCAGCTGCCGTACCAGGCTGCACTGACGAACCATGGAGATGCACGGCCAACGCTCGCCGGGACCGCATACCAGACGTCCGACACGAATCCGATCAGCAAGGCGGCGCCCAGGCTCACAACCCACAGCGGGAGCGCGTAGCGTTCGCGCCGTACCCAGAGTAGCGCCAAGGCGGACAGTGTGAGCAGGTCCGTCATCGGCGAAACCAACAGCAGCAAGTCCCGCCATTCGTTCATTCGCCGGATACCGCCGCCCAACAGCTCAACTGTCGCATGGAGCAACACGGCCGCGCTCAACGCCAGGATCGCGGCGTCCAGCGACCCACGGCGCCGTTCGAGCTGGCTCACCGGCGCGGGCATGACACGGACCAGACCGACCAGGAGTAGCGGAGAAAAAATGAGGTTGGAAAAATCGCCCACCGGCAACGACAGCGTCCATCCGGTAACGGCCTCCGCGTACCAAAGAAGGTCGTAGATGAAGAAGCCAGTGACGCCAACGACGATGAACGCCCAGGCGTTGGCGGGGTCACTTGCGCGGCGCGATCGCCAGGCACGAATGGACGCCGCGAGGGGGAACGCCGGGAATAGCAGCGAGGACTGTACGTAGACGGGTCGGAACCAGTCCGCCGGCAGCAACGCCGATGCCGCGCTGCACAAGACGCCGATGACCACGAGCCACCAGGCCGCCGCATACCATCGGCGGTCAGGCGTCCGCGTCGTTTCGGGCAAGGGGTCCATTTTAGAGAGTATCGACGTGTCGGGTGCGTTCACCGAACAGATGCAGCCCCCGTGGAATGACGGGGGAGACACGCTGTGTTTAAGACGTCATGACGCTTGGCGTCGCAACTGGCCCACCATCGGGTTACCACGACTCGTGTCAGCTCTCAAAAACACCGAGGGTCGATAAGGCTTTATCTCCCGGCGGCGGCCATTGCCGCGGTCACGAGCTCGATGATCGCCCCGCCGTAGGCCTCTGCCTTGTGTGCACCGATGCCTTCAATGGCGCGGAGTGCTCGAACCGTGGTTGGCTTGACGCGGGCGATCTCCTTGAGCGTGGCATCGTGCAGGATGATGTACGCGGGCACGGCATGCTGCCGCGCCGCCTCCAAGCGCCACGCCCGCAGCGCCTGAAACAAGTCCGCGACCGACGCAGGGAGCGCGACATCCACGGCATCGCGGGTCCGCGCTCGTGCCCGTTTGGCTGGCTTCTGCCAGGCCCGCAGCGTCACGCGTACCTCGCCCTTTAGCACGGGTCGGCTGGCCGCGGTCAACCGAATGGCGCCGTATCCGTCATGGTCGATGCCTAACAAGCCAAGGGCGACGCATTGCCGCACGATGGCCCGCCACTCCTGCGCTACGCGGTCACGGCCGATACCGAACGTTGGCAGTTCATGGTGACGCCAGTGCAGCACCTTGTCGGTATCGTCGCCACGCAGCACGTCGATGACGTGGCCCGCGCCAAAACGTTGGCCAGTGCGCACGATGCACGAAAGAAGTTGCTGGATGGCCACCGTCCCATCGAACGACGCCGGGGGTTCGAGACAGGTGTCACAGTTGCCGCACGCGGCGGCGGTTTCACCGAAATAGGCCAACAGACGAGCGCGGCGGCACTCCGACGTTTCGCAGAGCCCCAGCATGGCGTCCAGTTTGGCCGCCTGAATGCGCTTGTACGTGGCGTCGGCGTCGGACTCGTCGATCATTCGTCGCAGCTGCACGACGTCTTGTAGCCCATACGCCATCCACGCGTCCGCGGGCTCACCATCGCGCCCCGCTCGTCCGGTCTCCTGGTAATAGCCTTCGAGGCTCTTGGGGAGATCAAGGTGGGCGACAAACCGCACGTCGGGCTTGTCGATCCCCATGCCGAACGCAATCGTCGCGACCATCACCACGCCGTCTTCGCGCTGGAAGCGGGACTGATTGAGTTGACGAGACTCCGCGCTCATGCCGGCGTGGTACGGCAATGCCGTCAGCCCGCGCGTCGCCAACCACGCCGCCGTCTCGTCCACGCTCTTTCGCGACAGGCAGTATACGATGCCGCTGTCGTGCGCATGCTCCGCCCGGATGAACGACAGCAACTGCTGCCGCGCATTGTCCTTCTCCACGATGCGGTACCGAATGTTCGGCCGGTCGAATGACGACACGAAGACCCGGGCCTCTTCCAGCTGCAACTGGGCCATGATCTCGCGACGGGTCTGGCGATCAGCGGTCGCCGTTAGGGCAAGGCGGGGAACGGTTGGAAACCGCTCGGGCAGCACCGACAACCGGGTGTACTCTGGACGAAAGTCATGGCCCCATTGCGACACGCAGTGAGCTTCATCGATCGCAAAGAGCGCGAGCGGTGTCGCCGCCAGCAACGTCAGACAGCGATCGGTGAGCAGTCGCTCAGGCGCGACGTACAGGAGGTCGACCTGCTTCGCGCGCACTCGTCGTTCGATTTCGGCGGCCTGGGCATGGCTCAGCGACGAGTTCAAGAACTCCGCGCGCACCCCGAGTTCAGCCAGCGCGGCCACTTGATCCTGCATCAGGGCGATCAGCGGAGAAATGACCACGCCGAGTCCTGGCCGCTGCAGGGCCGGGATCTGGTAACAGAGCGATTTCCCGCTCCCCGTGGGCATCAACACCAGTGCGTCTCCCCCATCGATCACGTGCTGAATGACTTCTCCCTGCTGTCCCCGAAACGCTGGGTAGCCGAAGACGTCCTGGAGAATCGAAAGGGCGGAGCTGCTCATGGAACGCGTAAAGTAGTGAGGCCACCGTCACACCGCTTGACAGTGCCGTGGCGCTTGTCGACGCTTGTGGCCAGGCATCGGGCCCCTCAACCAACCACGCGCTGCAGGATAGAGTCTGCGTCCAACGACACGTGGCGGGACATGCGAGGTCCATGAGCGCCCGCACGTGACCGGGGTGTGGACCGCCGGCGTCCCGATGGCCCGCAGCTTGGCTGGGATCACCACCACACGAGGCGTGCACCACTCATGATGGCGCTGGGACTGCTGATTGTTGTGGCCGTCGTCGCCGGCGTCGCGCTATTGCCGCGCCGAGAGGTGCAACATCCCGGGGTCGCGTTACTTCGCGTCCTGGTGCCGTCGTGGCGGTTCTTCGATGCGGTCGGCAGTTCGCCACTTCTGTTGGCGCGCACCGGCCCAACGCCGGACACCTTGGGAGCGTGGCAGATAGTCATTCAGCCGCCACCACGCGCGTTCTGGCACCTCGTGTGGAACCCGCAAGGCAACCTGAGTCTCGCTTACCATACAGCCGTTGAGCGGCTGGCGTCGGAAGTGGACCTCGCACCCACGGCCCGCGACCTCACCAACAGCGTCAGCTATCAACTCGTGCTCAATCTGGTTGAGACGACGCTGCGGTCGACAGCTGGCGCACAGCGGGAACACGCCGTGCAGTTCAAGCTGGTGGAGCGGGGAATCGATGGTGCCGCAGCCGAGATCGCGGTGATGATCTCCGACGTCCACACGCGATGATCGCGTTCACCGCGCCACAGGCCAAACGCCTGATCGAAATCGTCGCCGGAGCGTCCACGCTGGTTGGCTCGCTCGAGCTCCTCATGGTCCGACAGGCATTCCGCGATGATGGCGTGTGGCGATGGTCTACGCTGTCCCGCGAGCTGGGCATACTGCGTTGGTTGCTGGCGTACCGCCCCTTCGTCGGACTGCTCTTGGTTCGGGTCGTGGCGTCGGGAATGTTGATTGGCGGAATCGGCAGAGCGAGCGTTCCGGTCCTCTGGGTGACCACACTCTTGATCAGCGTCCGATTTCGCGGGGCATTCAACGGCGGCAGCGACTCCATGACCATGGTGGTCTTGACGGGTCTGCTGATCGGACAGCTTGGGCCGGCAGCATCGTTGGCCGTTCAGATTGGCCTGCTGTACATCGCGTCCCAAGCCATCCTCTCTTACTTCATCGCCGGCGTCGTCAAGCTCGGCAATAGCGAATGGCGAGATGGGTCGGCGCTGGCCGTGTTCATCGCGCGGCCGGAATATGGTACGCCGGCGCCCGTCACCGCCTGGCGTGAGCGAACGTTGTTGCTGACGGTCGCCTCGTGGGCAGTCATCGGGTTCGAATGCCTCTTTCCTTTGGCTCTCGCCCACCAGTACGTCGCCGGAGCTCTGGTCCTGTTGGCGTTCCTGTTTCACCTTGGGAACGCGTGGGTCTTTGGATTGAATCGATTCCTGTGGGCGTGGGCCGCGAGTTGGCCGGCGATATTGTACGCCGCGACTATCCGTTGACCACACGACGAGTCTCCATCTCAAGGATGATCTCCGCACCCGCCTGAAGGGCAAGATCACTCGAAAGGCGTCGACGTGCGAATGGTTCAACGGTCATCGGTCGGCGACGCATGCAGGGCAAGGCGTTCCTTCGCGTGTCATCCGGACGTTAGGCAAGCAACATCTGTGAACCATGTCCGGTGCTGTGACGGGTGATGTGCCGGCCGTTACAGACGCATTTCGCGAACACCCGCACGATGCGACGTCCGGAATACTCGCGTCGGCTCACACCCGGCGTGGAACGATGTCGACGAGGATCCGACCATGCTCACACGCCAGCTTAGGCGCGCCGCCCGCATGACGCCCTTGGCCGTGCTCGCCGCAATATGTGTGTTTCCCAGTGCACTGAACGCACAGTCCCTTCCTATCAACACCTCCATCGGTCCAGCACCGGTGAGTGGGTGCACCACCGTGTCCGAGCGTGTAGCGGTCAATAGCGCGCGCTCGAACGCCGAGGAATTACGGACTTTCATCAATCGCGCGCAGGAGGCGTCTTTGGTCGGCGACCACGTTGTAGCGCGCGATTCGTACCGAAGCGCCGTGGCCATCGCCCCATTGGAACCGCGCCTGACGTATTACCTGGGTCGCGAGTACGAGGCGCTGAACGACGGATCCGCAGCCGTTCAGACCTACTGCCGATACCTCGCACTCGCGCCGACATCCGCTGATGCCGATGAGGTGCGCGGTCGGATTGCTCGCCTGACGCCGGCGAGCGAAATCGAGAAGCAAGGCGCCGTGTTGTCGCTCTTCCAGTCCGCGGTGATCCTCCTAGCGCGTGGAGACTTCGTGGCCGCGGACTCCCTGCTGACCGAAGTCGCTCGCATCAATCCATCACCCGCCGTCTACTATGATCGCGGCCTGGCCCGCGCCGCGCGCGGTGCTCGAGATTCCGCGATGGCCGACTTCAAACGGTACATGGCGGCCACGCCCAGTGGTGCGGACCATGCCGCCATCAATCGGGCTTTGGCCGCTCTTCCGCGGCACGTCTACTCGCCTGGGCGATCGCTACGAAACGGTCTGATCTTCCCAGGTGTGGGGCAGGTGGCCACGCGACGCCCACTGCTGGGACTCGTCGCGTTAGGTGCGCTCGGAGGGGCCTTGACCCTCGCCCTGCAATGGACGCAGGAGTATCAGCTCGTTGCACAGCGCGACGGCCAGGGACGATTGTCGGCGGACTCGGTCCTCGTGACGGTTCACCCAACGGCCGCGTTAGGGTATTCGCTGGCCGCTGCCACGTGGCTTGGCGCGGCCCTGGAATCGTACGCCTACGCGCGGCGAACGCACTCGGCCAGCGCGGGCATCATCGAGCGGAGTGCTACGGGCGTTCCCCGCTTCATCGTCCAGCCGTTGCTGGGGGCTCGGACCGGGGTCGGACTCGAGTTCACCTGGTAGCAGAATGGTAGTGGGGCAGTTTCAATCAAAATGACCCACTACCTAGCAGAATTGCGGGCTTGACGTCTTCGGCCTTGCCATTGTATATAACCAAATGGTTATAGAACCCGTGTCGTTACCAGACGGGCCGCGGAGCGGCGCGTCGTCACCTGTTGAGTGCGACCCATGAACAAGATTGTCCCCTTCCTGTGGTTCAACGGAAATGCCGAAGAGGCCATGAACTTCTACGCCTCGATCTTCACGAACGCCAAGATCGGCCGTGTCACGCGGTACGGAGATGCCGGGCCAGGGCCGAAAGGGAGCGTGATGTCAGCCACCTTTGAGCTAGAGGGCCAATCCTTCTACGCGTTGAACGGCGGGCCGATGTACAGCTTCACACCCGCGATCTCCATGTTCATCAACTGCGAAACGCAGGCAGAGGTCGACCACTTCTGGGAAAAGCTTTCGGCCGGTGGTGAGGAGCAGCCGTGCGGGTGGTTACGCGACAAGTTTGGGCTGTCGTGGCAGGTGATTCCCACCATCCTGGGGCAACTCCTCAGCGATCCCAATCCGAAGCGTTCGATGGGTGCCATGCAGGCGATGCTGAAAATGAAGAAGATCGATATCCGCGCTTTGCAGCTGGCGGCAGATCAAGCGTAAGGCCGTGGAACGGCCTAAATCTCACTCGACCACGCGTTCCCCATGGCACATCGCCTAGACGCAACATTCGCCGCGTTGGCCGACCCCACCCGTCGGGCGATCCTGTCCCGACTGGCCTTGGGCGATGCCTCGGTATTGGAGCTGGCGGAACCCTTCTCCATGAGCCAGCCGGCCATATCCAAGCACCTCAAGGTGCTGGAGCGGGCCGGCCTGATCTCGCGCGGCCGAGTGGCGCAACGACGGCCATGCAAGCTGGAAGCGCGACCGCTGGCTGAGGCGAATGAGTGGCTGGAGCGCTATCGGCAGTTCTGGGAAGGCCGCTTTGTGAAGCTTGATGCCCTGCTGGACTACATGAAGACCACTGAGCCCAAACACCACCGCCGGAAGCGGAAAGGAGATTTGCCATGACCACCACTCGCACCGTTCAGGTGACGACGCCCTCGGACCACGAGGTGACGATCACCAGAACATTCGACGCCCCGCGGACGCTGGTGTTCAAGGCGTTTACCACGCCCGAGCTGATCACGCAGTGGCTACATGGGCCCGAAGGTTGGCAGATGGTCACCTGTACGTTCGACCTCCGCGTAGGCGGAAAGGTCCGCTACGCGTGGCAAAAGGCCGGCGGCCCGTCCATGGGACTTACGGGAACGATCCGCGAAGTAAAGCCTCCGGAGCGAATCGTTCACACTGAAATCTTCGACGACGATTGGACGGGTGGTGAAACGCGTGTCACCACCACATTCAATGAAGATCGTGGGCAAACGACAGTCACCATCAACGTTCGTTATGCATCCGTCGAAGCACGCGATGGCGCGTTGCGCACCGGCATGACCGAGGGAATGGGCGCCACGTACCGCATGCTCGACGAACTGCTGAACAACTTGCAGAAATCCTGACGTCTCAGTCTCGCAAGATGCCGATGGCCACCGCTGAGTCTACTGGCGGTGGCCATTGCTTTACCAGTCTGGAGACTGAGTGCCGAATCCGCGTTAGGCTCGGCGGCCAAGTGTGATGGATGACACGGCGCAGGAAGTGAGGGCGCGACATGCTTCCGTCCCCTTCGGCGAGCGCAGCCTTGTCGCCGAACTGCCATGCTGGCCCCGCCAGGTGGTTCCTTCCCCCGGAGGAGGTAAGAATGAGTGAAGTCGAGCGGCTACCGAATGCCGGTGTCAGGGTTCCTCCGCCGCTACTCTTTGCCATTCCGTGGCTTGCCGGTTACGCCCTTGGTCGCATGAAGCCAATCCCCATCGTCACGCGAAACGCGGCGCCGGAGTTCAGTGTCTTCGGATGGGCGCTTATCGGGATCTGGTTGGTCCTCATGGTATGGGCGGTCATCAGCTTTCGAGGGGCCCGCACCTCGCTGCTCCCCTATAAGCCGGCGACCGCCTTTGTGACCACTGGGCCGTACCGACTGAGCCGCAACCCGATGTACGTGTCGCTTGGCGCGCTGTATCTGGGCATGGCCTGCTTGTTGAACACACTCTGGCTGGTCGTGCTATTTCCCCTGGCCGTCTGGTTGCTCCAGCACTTTGTCATCGAACGGGAAGAACTGTATTTGGCCAGTGCGTTCGGGCGAGACTACCAGGAGTACTGCGCGCGCGTGCGTCGTTGGATCTGAGCGAAGTGTAGGTCGCTCACTACTCGCCCCATGGCGAGGCCGCTGGTTCGGACAGGTCGCGTACTCGGAATGACGGACCGCGAGAGGCGTGGCTCGCAAAGAGCATCTGATCCAGGTCTCCCGCGGTCACCCCGGTCTGCATGAGATCTACGCCCGCCACCTGCAACGCGTCCAAGTCACTGTCCGAGTCGCATCCCCGGGCGATCAACGGAATGCCGTAGTCTCGCGCGAACTCGGCGACCGCTGCGACTTCGCGAAACAGCTCTGGCAGATGGCCGATGCCACGAACACTGTCAGGGCCGATCCGGAGATACGCCGGTCGCACCTCTGAGATCAGGCCAAGCGTGGGCATGATCCAGCTGCCGCGCAATTCCATGATCGTCGCGATGCCAGCATCTCGTACTCGTTCGACCGTAAAGGCAAAGCGCCTGACGAGAAAGTTGGTCGAGTTGGTCAGGATGCCGAGCATCAGGTTTTCCCGACGCCCCTGCATGGCCTGCAGTACCGGCAGCAGCTCGTCGTCAATCCGCGAGAGATCGAGCGGATCGGGGTAAGCGACAACGCCGTGGTGTACGATGGTCGACACGCGACTTGCCATGGAATCAGCCGGTGCTGATTCAGCGGCGCCCACATAACGACGGAGCGTCTCGCGCCGCAGCAGGAGTCGCGGGAAGCGGGTTGTTGGCACGGAACTCGACATGAATCGACTCACGCCTCTGGAGTTCGTCGTGCCGAACGCGAAGCCTGTCCGCTGGACCGACCGACACCCGGCGCGTGATGTTCAAGCCAAATCAGCGCTGGCGGCGCATACCCCGACGCTCCGGGCGCCATCCGTCCCTGCGCGCCCTCCGTGAGGGCCAGATTGAACACCCCGTCGGGCCAGTCGCGCAGACTTCCAACAACCGCTTGATACGAGAAGCGCCGGACCAAGGCCGCGGCTTCCGCTGCATCGAGCGCCCAATCCACCTGGTAACCGAGAAAGACCAATCGCTGAGCAATCACGCGCGTCCGGGTGTTCTCGCCCAGGGCGAGGACGCGCGATGGTTCGTTCGACATGAGTAGCAAGAGAGAATGGCAAGAGACCAGAACTGGAGAGGCAAGGGGTGCGCCAGCATGCGCCCCTCGGATCGTTCTGTAACGCGTTGTCCAAAAACGACTTGTCGAGCGAACAAACGCGTGTCATGCGAAGTGGTCCGTGAGCCGGATGGCGATTTCCGGAATTCAGATATTGGCTGGCACCGAGACGCATTTGCCCATCGAGACCACGCGCTTGCCGCCGGGTGGCTCACGAGCAACGCGGCGCGCTACCTTCCCCGGGCGCCGCTGCACACGCAGAATCGTGCGTCACCCTTCAGGCTCAACAAGCGTTAGGCAACTCAGTGACTCGTAACGTGATTCTTCAGGCTCAGGCGATTCTCTTTGACATGGATGGTGTGCTCGTAGACTCGCGCGCCGTGGTGGAACGCGCTTGGCGTGTCTGGGCGGTGAAGCACCAGCTGAACGTCGACGCCATACTCCGTGTGGCTCATGGTCGTCGAACCAGGGACACCGTCGCGGAAGTGGCGCCACACCTGGACCCGATTGCCGAAGGTGATTGGCTCGATGCTGCGGAGCGCAAAGACAGTGAAGGCATCGTTCCGGTGCCAGGTGCGGCGGCGCTCCTTGCCGCCTTGCCGCGCTCACGCTGGGCCATCGTGACCTCGGCGGATCAGTCTCTCGCGCGAGAACGACTGGGCACGTGCGGACTGCCACTTCCCGATCATCTGGTGTCCACCGATCGCGTCGCGCGAGGCAAGCCGAGCCCCGATGGATATTTCATGGGCGCGCAGTTGCTTGGTTTTTCTGCCGGTGACTGCGTGGTGTTCGAGGACTCGGCACCTGGTATCGAGGCGGGCCGCGCTGCCGGCATGAGAGTCATTGGCGTTGCCACAACCCAGCTCAAATCCGCGATCCAGGGTGTCGAGGTCGTGATCGAGGATCAGACACGGGTTCGGGTGCAATCATCCGACGCCGGACTCTCACTGACACTGGAAACCGACGACAGGTAGGAGCTGACGGAAGCCTTGTCGCAGGTGACGGGGCCTTCGTCCGAGCGACTCCGTCTGTTTGGCCTCGTACCAATGGTGCTGCCAAGCGCGGACTAGCCCGCCGAGCGGCCATGTCAGGCGCCTTTGTCCCGGCCGTTGACCCTTTCACGGACCCATGAACGACCATGCCCGGCTTGATGAGTTGCTCGAACAGCGCGGTCTCGCCATGCGAGAATTCACCATAGGCGAGGAAGCCGCCGCCGACGTACTGGGCCCCTGTCCGTTGTTGGTCCTAAGATCGCCTGAGGACCGCGTTAGGCGCCTGGGTTAGCGATCTTCCCCATGAAGACGATGGAGCCCGAGAGTCGCTCGCGGATCGCAAAGATGAACGGCCGATCGATCCTGACGACGGGCGGTTGCGCTGGGGCCGACGTTACGCCAACACCAACGGTGGTGACCGCGGCGGCCTCCGTCCCCTCCTCGTTCACGTCGACAAAGGTGTTTTGACGGACAAACGAGATGAACAAGTGGCGGCCAGCCGTCTGCGACATGCGTGTGAAGTCGGCGCCGTCAGGAACAAATGCTTGTCGCATGCCGAGCTGTTTCAGTGGAGCGTTCAGGCTGTCATCCCATGTCAGCTTGAATTTTGGAAGGTGAATCTCCGCCTTAGTCTCGTTGAGACTGGCCACGGCGCCGGCCCACATCGTTGGCGTCAGCGACGCGAGAAAACTATCGGCCGACGTTCCTTCATCCGGCAGCAGGATCGTCATGGCAAACGCGTCGCCGCCATAGGGCAACTCAATCACCCGAGCGCCGGCCATAGTGCCCAGACGCACTGCACCGGTGCGCTGCATGGTGGGCACGTTGACGCGCCCCGCCGCGGCCGAGAATGGCTCTGAGGTCGTCTTCGACTTGTCGAATTGCTCCCGCCAACTGCCCTTGAACCAGATCGCGTTCGCCAGCAGCATCACGATGTCGTTGTCCAGAGCATCGATCACCTTCGGGATCCGCCCGTTCGTGCTCCGGCTCGCCCAATCGTTGATGGTGGACACCGCCTGAGGGGAGCGCATGTCGAGCGCCGCGACCTCGGCGTCGAAGTACGTCTTGGTATCGTTCAGGAAAGTCGTCTCGAATGCCGAGGCCATCGTGCGATCGTACCAAATGGCATTCGCCAGTTGGAACTGAACCTTGGGATCGAGCGTGCGCAGGAGTTTTACCAGGGACTGATATCCACCGTTGATCTCGGTCAACGTGCGCGATCCAAAACCCAGCGCGCTCCGCATCTCCGCGTAGGTCGTCCCCGCAGCGCCATTCATGGTCATCCCCAGGGCCATGGAGGCCGAGAGGGGCGAGATGAACACGTTCTTGCCGGACCACGTGGTATTGACCTCGCGCAGCAGGCCGAACGCAAACTGGTTGCTGCTGGCGATTAGCTCCTGTTCGGCGGGAGCGAGTGCGCGGGGCAGGGACGTAATGGATGCGGCGGGATCTGGACTGGATGGCTGGCCGCACGCTGCCGCAAGCACCGAACCACCTGCCACCAGCATCGACGTCAAACGTCGCATATTGCTACCTCATTGGGGGGCTGACCGGACGCCATATCGACACGCCGCGCGACGGTTCCCCCCGATCGATCGGTCGACTCGCACCTGATCCCACGAGGAGTCCTCGAACCTAACCACGGATCGCTCCCCTAGTGATTGACCGGGGTCGGTTCGCTCAGCAGTATCCGGGCGCACGGTCGGACGCCTTTGTCCCCTGTTCGCGGACCTCCGCGACGCGCTGCCACCACTTGATGCGAGGCGTCCCTTTTGAGCGTTGAGACCGGCCCGATTGCGCGACACCTCGGCTTCAGCACGGCGGTCGCTGTCATCGTCTCCAACATGGTGGGCACGGGAGTGTTCACGAGTCTCGGCTTCCAAGTGGGGGGGACACATAGCGGGTTTGCGCTGCTCGCCTTGTGGGGCGTCGGCGGACTGGTAGCGCTCTGCGGCGCGCTATCGTACGCGGAACTTGGCGTGGCCTATCCCCACTCCGGCGGTGAGTACGTGTACCTCGGGCGTGTGTATTCGAAACTCATGGGATTTCTGGGTGGCTGGGTCTCCATGACCGTGGGATTTGCGGCCCCGATCGCGTTGGCGGCGCTGGCCTTTGGGCGCTACCTCAGCGCGACGATCCCGATCCAGCCGATGGTGGCGTCGCTGGCCGTGTTGGTTCTGGTGGCGATGGTCCACGCGTGGGACCTGCACCTGGCCCGGCGCTTTCAGGTGAGCCTAACGAGCATTGTGCTGGCATTGATCGTAGGTTTTATCGTGGCCGGGGTGGCGTACCGGACGCCGCAGCCACTTTCCTTCGCGCCAACTCCGGCGGCCTGGAGTGAGCTTGGCCAACCGGCGTTCGCCGTTTCGCTGATCTTTGTCTCGTATGCATTCTCTGGGTGGAACGCGGCCGGGTATGTCGCTGGCGAGGTAGAGCATCCCTCGCGCACCATTCCGTTGTCTCTGACGGTGGGGACGATTCTGGTGGCCTGTCTGTACTTGCTGCTGAACTGGACCTTCCTTCGCACCATTCCCTTGGAGCGCCTGAACGGGGTCGTGGAGGTCGGCGCCTTGTCCGCCCAGGCGATGTTCGGGCCGTCTGGAGGGCGCATTATGAGCGGCATGATCGCCATGGTGCTGGTGGCGACGATCAGTGGACTGGTCCTTGCCGGCTCCCGAGTGACAGAGGCGGTGACCAGAGACCTCGTTCGCCTTTCCTTGATTGGGCGACGCACGAGCCGCAACGTTCCACGCAACGCCATCCTGCTGCAGATCGCGTTTACCATAGCGTTGCTGCTGACGGGGTCGGTCGAGCGGGTCATGACCTATGCCGGGTTCACCCTGAACCTCAATACGACGCTGGCGGTGATCGGCGTGTATGTGCTGCGCCGGCGCGAGCCGGGCCGTGTCTTGGCGTATCGGACGTTTGGGTACCCGATTGTACCCTTCTTCTTCATCCTGACCAGCCTGTGGACGCTGGGCTTCGTCCTCACTGAGCGCCCGATCGCATCGGTCGCCGGGTTGGTGACGATCCTGATTGGGGCAACGATCTACTGGTGGGATAGTCGAGGAGCCGTGATCTCCGCTCCGCGGTGAGGTGACCCTGATGCCATTGAGGAAATCGGCGCGAACGCGTGAGCTGGTCGGCCATGCTCGGCCAGGGTGTCGTTGGAGGCTCGCGCGTGGGTGTGGAGCCCGGCATCTGGCGGCTGTGAGCATTGGCTTTGCTGTCTTCTCCGGTGCCTGTGCACGAACGGAACGTGGAATGATGGCGGCGATCGTCGATTCCACGAGAGGCTATCCCGTTGTTCGGATCACGAGCGGTGGGGCCGTGTGGCAGGCGACATTGCTGCGGCGGATCGGGACCAGAGATGGGAGCGCATTGGAATTCGGGGCGATCCGCTCAGTGTTGATGGACGACGAGAACACCCTCTACGTGGTGGATCACGGCTACGGCGCCCTGACCGTGATAGACTCCGCCGGGAAGTTTATTCAGCACATCGGTCGAAAGGGCGCTGGGCCAGGGGAATTTGGCTCGCCGTACTCCGTCGCATGGCTGAATGACACGCTTGCACTTCTGGACCCCGGAAATTCGCGTATTGGGCTTTTCAAAAAGAATGGAGCGTGGGTTGGCTCGTGGCTCACGCTCCGGATCTCTGGAGGCCAATTCGTTAGGCTCTATCGCACGGGATCGTCGTTCTGGTCGGTCGGCGTACGCCCAGCGGCGCCGCAGCCGCAGACGGTGTACGTTCACTATGGCACCGCCGGCCCGATCGACACGCTACCGCTGGCGCGCGTGGACATGCCGAACGCGAATATTCGATGTACGACCAAGCAAGAGGGCGTCTCGTTCTTCGCCAATCCGTACGGTCCGCAGCTCATAGCCCTGCCAACTCCAAATGGAGAGCTGTTCGTAGCGCGGTCCGACCAATACCGGTTGACGTTCCTCACGAAATCGGGAGACACTAGTCGCGTCGTCGAGCGTGCCTGGCAGCCGGTCCCGATAACCGACGACGAGTGGGCGATTGCTGGCAAGGACTTTGAGTCCTATCGAGAAAAGTGGCCGTCGAGCGCCTGCGATCGGTCGGCGTTCGAGCGCCCGCGCAACAAACCTCCTCTGGTTTCCGCGTTCTACGACCGGCGCGGCATGTTGTGGGTGGAGACAGTTGCCCTCAATGGCCCCATCTATGACGTCTTTGACCCAACAGGCCGGTTGCTCGCGTCCGTGCGGGGACTACCGGCTAGTGGAGGCATTGATCCCGCGTTCACAGATACCCGCGCCGCCTTCGTGGAGTCCGACACTTCGGTGACGCCGACGATTCAGGTGTATGAGATCCTTCGCAGGACCGATACGCGTTAGGGTCGCTGTCAGGTGCGCTGCAGCGCCTCCTCGTAGATCTCACCCATGCGCCGCACCGACTGCTGGACCGAGAAGCGCTCGCGAATCTGCCGCGCCCCGGACTCGGCAAGACGCTGTCGCAAGCCCGCGTCGGCGACGAGTCGGTTGAGCTGAGCCGCCAGTCCCGCTTCGTCGCGCGCGTCGAACAACAATCCGGTCTCTCCCTCTCGCACCAGTTCGGGATTTCCTCCTACCCGTGACGCCACGCAGGTGCAACCGCAGGCCATCGCTTCCATCAAGGAGTTGGAAAATGCCTCCGAGAGCGACGGCAGGACAAAGACATCCATCAGGTGCAACCATGGTGCGACGTCGGACTGATTGCCGACAAAATGCGTGATGTCTTCCAATCCCAGCTCGCGCGACCGCTGTTGCAGGACATCCTGCATCGGGCCACTCCCAACCAGCATCAGGTGCACACGCCGCTCTTTCGGTTGTACCTCTGCAAAGGCGTTGAGCAGGGTGAGCAGCCCTTTCTCAGGCCGAAGGACGCACGCGCAGCCGATCACCAGGGACGCGTCACGCAGGAAGTCTGGGCGCGCTGCCGGTGCAGGGTGGAAGCGTTCCAAGTCGATGCCATTGTAGCAGAGCGAAATGTGGGACGCCGGCACATGCTCGTCGTCGACCAGGTGTCGCCGCATGGCGTCGCAATTCACCACCACGCCGTGGGCCAGTCGATCCGTCACCCGCAACAAGGTGCGCTCGCGGGGTGAGGACAACGCCCGGTACGCTCGCTGGGACGACAGGACCACGGGACATCGATACCAGCGCGCGGTCGGAACGCCAAAGATGTTCATGGGCGTGTCGAACGTATGAACGAGCTGCACGCCGTGCGTGCGAAGGTAGCGTCCCATGGCTCGTGCGCCCGTCAGAAGACTGGGCGAACTGAGGGAGGTCACCGGAAAACGCACCACGGGTATGCCCGCCGCGCGGAGCTCGTCGCCTCGAACACCTTCATCGTGGAAGCACCCGACATGCGGCGTCCATCGGGATCGATCGAGCGACTTGGCCACTTCCGTCAGCTGTCGCTCACTCCCCCCAGCGGTCAACGCGCGGACGAGCAAGAGGATCGAATCGGGCATGGCCATCGGTCGAGAGAAGGGAACCTGCGCCCGCGCGATACTAGCGTGCCGAACTGATCGGCGCCAACTCGCGATACAGCTCAAACACCGCGTCTAGATTCTCGCGACCTGAGAGCTCCTGCTGGGCGCCGCCCTTTCGGTCAGAGGCCAGCACGCCGACGATGGCGTTCTCCAAGGCGTCGGCATCCTGTTTCGGGATCAAGTGCACACGCGGAGGACGCATCCCGTTATCGGTGGCGATCACCGGTGCCTGAAGAAAGAGCGCCTCTCGAACTGAAATGGCATCGCCGTCGTACCAAGTCGTGCGAAGGAGCACGTGGGACTCGTTGATCGCGCGAAGCGTCTGCGGGTGAGACACATCGCCCGCGAGGAGGAGGTGATCGCGAGCACTGCTCTCTTCAATTCGCGCTCGGAGTTGCTCTTCAAGTGATCCGGAACCAATCATCACCAGCCCTACTGAGGGGAAGCGCGTGCGCAAGCGTTCTACGACCTCGATCTGGAGCCCAACGTCATATTCTGGCTCAAGACCGCCAACGCTAAGAAGGACCGGGCTATGTGACGCAAAGAAGCCATGCATTGGGTCGGTCAGAGTCGGCGCCATCTCCTCCAAGCTCACAGCGTAGGGGAGGATGAGTCGTATGCGCTCGGACTTCACGCCATATCGCCGAAAGACGTCTGCAAGCTGGTCATTCACCACCACCACGCGATCAAAGCGGCGAAAGGCAAATCCCCGGAACGACCACCAGCTAGCCTTTCGCCCGACCTCCGATGACGGGAAACCGCCGGAGTGGAGCGTGAGAACCGTCTTCCGTCCCGGCAAGAGGGAGCAGAACAGGCCCAACGCTGCCAGCCGCACGGACACGTCACCACCGATGTGCAAGTGAAGAATCTTTGCCGACGTACGCAACAAAAGCATGGCCGTCTCGAACGCTGTCGTCGGGTAAAAGACGTTGTTCTCAGACCGCCGCCTGTTACGCGTCAGATTGACGACGCCGTTCGAGACGGCCTTTTCTTCAAGGTGCGCTCGAATCGCGACCAGGTTTGCCTCCACGCCGCCATAGGGTGGAGGAAAGGGGCCTAACTGGAGAACCTCCATAGTCAGACGTCCTCGCGACACGTGACGGCTCGGCGGTGCGGTGCAACTGCGCCAGAGCGTCGCCCAATGGCCAAGCGTTCTCGGTGTGGGTGCTCTGGCTTTCGAGCCATGCTAAGGGCTGGACTCATCCAGGAATTGATCAGAAAGCGATGTGTGAACGAGGAGGCGGCCGCGGCTTCCTGCTTCTGCGCGACGGCGAAGTCTATACCAGTTAGGCCCTTGAGCGCATAGGGTGATCGCAACAAGACGATCCTGAGCGCTAGGGCGACACATTGCGAAGCGGAGACACGGTTGGCAGGCGCTGCCGTTCAGGCACGTCGCGTGCCGGTCGATCAGTCACGGCCCGCTCACCCAAAATTTCCTTGAAATCGCCGGCCGATCGGCCAACCATTCACCTGCATGGCACTGTCTCACGCCACTGAGTGGAAACACTCACGCAGCCGGGGGTAATTGGCGGCTGCGCGCAGACAGTCACAGAGAGTTCCCCCAAACTCAGTCTCGAGACTGCACCAATGCGAATTCCCCGGCCTCGCTGGTCCATCGCCGCCGCGCTCATCGCGCTCCTTGTTATTCCAGGCGCCTGGCTCCTTGCACGCGACACGAGCACCCCCGACGGGGCGATCACCACACGCGTCAAACGCAGCGACTTCAAGGTCATCGTCACGACGGCCGGCGAACTGCGCGCCAAGAAATTCGTGCAAATCCAGGGGCCTCCCAACGCGCAGCAGGCGGAGACCTACCAAATGAAGATCTCCTCCATCGTGCCAGAGGGCACGGTGGTGAAGGAGGGCGACGTGGTCGCCGAACTCGATCGCTCGACGATCACGGCGAAGGCCGCGGAGGTCGGGCTTCAGCTGCAGAAGGCGGAGGCGCAGCTCGAACAAGCGCTCCTGGACTCGACGTTGAACCTGTCCAAGGCGCGCGAAGAGATCAAGACGATGGAACTCTCCTTGGAAGAGAAGCGCATTGCCAAGGAGCAGGCCATCTATGAAGCGCCATCGGTTCGGCGTCAGGCCGAGATCGACTTCGAGAAAGCTACCCGCGCCTTGGCTCAGGCGCGCATCGACTACAAGACGAAGACCGAGCAGGCGCAGGCGAAGATGCGCGAGGTTGGCGCCGACGTCGAACGCTCGCGCAACAAGTTGAACATCGTACAGGCGGTCATGACCGGGTTCACCATCAAGGCGCCCGCGGCCGGCATGGTGATCTACGTCAAGGAATGGAACGGGAAAAAGAAGACGGCGGGATCACAGGTGAGTCCATGGGATCCGACAGTTGCAACGTTGCCCGACCTCTCGCAAATGGAATCCATCACGTACGTCAGTGAGATCGACGTCCGGAAGGTGGCCGTTGGACAGCCCGTCACGATTTCGCTGGATGCCGACCCGTCCAAAAAGCTGACAGGCAAGGTCATGGGTGTGGCCAATGTCGGGGAACAGCGGCCCAACGCCGACGCCAAGGTGTTCGAGGTGCGGATTCTGGTCTCCGAGTCAGACACCACCCTGCGCCCCGGAATGACCACATCGACCGCCATCGAGACCTATGCGGTCAAGAACGCCCTGTCGGTGCCCTTGGAAGCCGTGATGTCGGAGGGTGAAACACCCTTCGTCTACAAGCGGTCACGCGGCAATGTACGACGACAGGAGGTCGAAACGGGTGCGCTGAACGACGACGCCGTCGTGATTGCTCGCGGACTCGACGACGGCGACGAAGTCCTTCTTTCGCCACCAAAGGACCGCGACGGTATCCCGACCGACCGTCTCCCTGGCTCTGCCGATCGCCCCAAGGGTGCGACGGGCGACACTAGTCGCGGCAGTAAGCCGGTACCCATCACGCCACCACAGGGCAAGCCGTCAGCTCAACCAGCGGCGGCCACGCCGCGTCCTACGCCGGCAGGTGCCGCCGCGCCCAAGGACTAGCGGCATGTCGGACGAAGTCGCGCCGACCGTGTCGGCCTGGCAGGCGTTTGCGACGCATGCGTCCTTCAGCATGCGGACCGCACTGGTCGCCGTCGGCCACAACAAGTTGCGGGCGGGTCTCACCTCGCTCGGCATCCTCTTTGGGGTCGCCTCTGTCATTGCCATGCTCGCCATCGGCAAGGGGGCCGAGCAGGAAATCCTGGAGCAGATGCGTCTCCTGGGCTCCAACAACATCATCGTCACACCATTGGTCGAACAGAAGGAAGAGAAGGCCAAAGACGATGATGGAAAGAAGGAGCCAAAGAAGTATTCGCCGGGGCTCACCTATCATGACGCCGACGCCATTCGGAACGTGATTCCGAACGTGGAGACGGCCAGCTCCGAAATCGTCCTGAATTCCCTGGTCACCCGCGAGGGCCGGCGACGATCCGGGAAGGTGGTTGGCGTAGACACAAACTACTTCCACCTGTTGAACCTGGAGCTGGCGCAGGGCGAGTGGTTCAATCGTCCACAGGTCGAACAGGGTCGTCCGGTGGCCATCATTGGGCACGGGCTCCGCACCCGGTTCTTTACCACCGAGGATCCGATCGGCAAGACGATCAAGGCGGGCAACTCATGGCTCACCGTGGTCGGTGTGCTCGCCGACCGTTCCGTCAGCAAGGAAACCTCGCAGCGGCTTGGCGTCCGGGATCCCAACATGGACGTGTACGTTCCGCTGCACACGATGCTGCTGCGATATCGAAACCGCGCCCAGCTCACCCAGCAGGATATAGAGCAGGCGGCGCGTGCCGAGAACGGCAACGACGATCCGAACGCCGCGACGGAAGACCCTGACGTACGCGCTGAACGCCTGAATTACCACCAGCTCGATCGCATTGTGGTCCGGGTGTCCGAGGCGAAATACGTGTCGTCGGTCGCCGAGATCATGCAGCGGATGCTGGCCCGCCGTCACAATACCGTGGTCGACTTCGAGATCACCGTGCCGGAGTTGCTGCTGAAGCAGGAGCAGCGAACAAAGACCATCTTCAACGTCGTGCTCGGAGCGATCGCCTCGATCTCGCTGATTGTTGGCGGCATTGGCATCATGAACATCATGCTGGCGTCGGTGCTGGAGCGCATCAAGGAAATCGGTGTTCGCCGGGCGATGGGTGCGCGGCAGAAGGACATCCTCGCGCAGTTCCTGAGCGAAGCCATCCTGATCAGCGTCGTGGGTGGTGTCGCCGGCATCCTGGTCGGTGGCGGCCTTAGCCTGGGGATCGAGCAGTTCGCTGGAATCAAGACGCTGGTGTCGGCGATCTCGGTGATTGTGGCGTTTGGTGTTTCGTTGAGTGTGGGCCTGGTATTCGGGATCGTTCCCGCCTATCGAGCGGCCCGCCAGGATCCAGTGACCTGCCTGAGATACGAATGAGAGAGCCTTCGAGTCGGTCGGGCTGGGTCGCCCGCACCCTGGCCGTCGTCCTCGTTGCGGTGTGCCCCAGCGCCCGTGCGCTGGCGCAAGGGGCCCTCACGCTGCCCCAAGCGATTGAGCTGGCGCAGCGACAATCCTATGGCGCGCGCGCGGCCACCAGCGCGCGTGAGGCGGCACGACAACGCAGCCGAGCGTTCGATGCCAGCTTGCTGCCGCAGTTGTCGCTGTCGGGCGACTTGCCGGTGTACAATCGCTCGATCATTCCGGTGACCCAACCTGACGGAAGCACGCTGTTCAAGGCGCAGCAACTCAGTTCGCAGGCACTGAATCTCCGAGTCACGCAGCGCCTGCCATTTACCGGCGGGGACCTATTCGTCCAGTCGTCCCTCTCACGCTTGCAAATCGCCGGACAGCAGTCCGAGAAGAGCTGGTCGTCAACGCCGTTTCTGGTGGGCGTGCGTCAGAGCATCCTTCGACCGAACGCCTTGGCCTGGGATACCAAGGAACAGGACTTGTCCCTGACCGTCGCCGAGCGACAGTACCTGGAGAATCGCGAAGACGTCGCGATCGCCACCGCGAATTCGTTTTTTGACCTGTATTCCGCTCGCACGGAGCTGGAGAATGCGGTGACGAACGTGGCGGTCAACGATACGCTGTATACGTTGAGCAAGGGGCGATACGAGGTCGGGAAGATCGGCGAGAATGACTTGCTACAGAGCGAACTCGCGTTGCTCCGCTCCCGGAACGCCCTTGCGACCGCGAAGCTGAATTACGATCGCAGTCTGGCCGCGTTCCGATTGCAGTTGAACCTGCCGATCGACGCTGCGGTCGACGTCATGGTCACCAGCGACGTTCCCCCCGTCCAGGCAGATACGACCCTGGCCGTGGTGCAGGCGCTGAAGAACCGCGCGCTCGTCACGAACCAGGAGCTCCAAACCGTCCAAGCCCGCCGACGCGTGAGCGATGCACGGCTGAACAGCGGCTTGGGGGCGACCCTTGAAGCCAGTGTGGGCTACAATCAGACGGCGCCGGACGTCAATCTCGCCTACCGCGATTTGTTGAACGCACAGCGGCTGACGCTGTCCGTATCCATGCCGATCCTGCAATGGGGTGGTCGCGGCGCCCAGATCCAGGCCGCCAAGGCCGATCAGGATCGCGTCGAGTCCAATGCTCGATTGGCCCGCGAACAGTTGTCGCAGGACGCCTACTTCGCGGCCCGGCAGATCGACCAGTCGCGCGACCAGTTGGCGCTGTCGGCCAAGGCAGATACCGTGGCCAGCAAGCGATTCGAGGTCGCCAAGAACCGCTACGTGATCGGACGCATTGGCATCGACAACTTGTACATAGCCCAGAGTGAGAAAGATCAGGCGCTGCGGGCGTACGTGGATGCTCTGCGTGGCTTCTGGCTGGCCTACTATCGCCTGCGTCGCACCACGCTTTACGACTTCGGCACGGGTCAACAGATTCGTTAGGCCTCGCAGCCGGTCACGCGCGGTACCTGTATTTACGGCCTGCGGTTCGCGCTTCGCGTCGGCGGCTGTGGCGGGGGCGACGGCATTCCTTCTCCCGGGTCGTGCCGCCTACGGCCAGAGTGGCATGGGAGCATCCACCAGTTGTGGACCCGACCTCTGGTACAACGGCGCACTTCCGGCAATCGCTGTCAGTTCGTAGGATCAGCCGACAGCCGACAGCCGACAGCCGACAGCCGACAGCCGACAGCCGACAGCCGACAGCCGACAGCCGAGGCAGACGAACCCCGTAGTACGCGAACTCGTTAGGTGAACACCGCATATGGGCATGCCAACCCTCACACCTGCCAACCAGCGCTTGACCGAATCGATGGCCGCGGCCGGCGGCCGTACCGCGTCCCGCAAGGTGACCACGGTGGTGCAAGTGGCGTGGCGCAGCGTGGGTGCCTCCATGCTTCGACAACGTCGTAGCGTAGGTCGGGGAGCGCGTCAGGCAGCGGCGGCCGCGCTATGCGTTCTTGGAGTCACGCCGGCTGCTGGACGCTGCCAGACCCTTGCCATCACCCGCGTGACCGTGATTGACGGACGCAGCGCGGCGCCACGCCCGAACCAGAGTGTGTTGCTGCGGGGAAATCGGATCGTGGCCATTGGTCGCAGCGACTCAGTGCCCCTGCCACCGGGGGCCCAACAAATCGATGGTCGCGGGAAGTTTTTGATTCCAGGGCTGTGGGACATGCACGTGCACACGGTCATGCCCGGCGGACGAACGGTGCTGCCGTTGTATCTGGCGAATGGCGTGACTGGTGTTCGCGACATGGCCGGCGACTGGGAACAGCTGCAGGCGTGGCGCCGTGACATTGCCGCCGGACGATTGCGCGGGCCGCGCATGGTGGTTTCAGGACCGTACATCGAGGGGGGTGACGTTCCCATCCCGCACCTCCTGGCGCGCACGCCAGACGAAGCTCGTCAGGCGGTCGACTCCCTCGTGCGCCTGGGAGTCGATTTCATCAAGCTGCACAGTCAATTCCGGCGGGAGGTGTTCTTTGCGGCGGCGCGACGCGCCCGCGAACGCGGGATTCCGTTCACCGGACACGTCCCGCGAAGCATCGGCGCGATCGAAGCGTCGGATTCTGGCCAACGAAGTCTCGAACACCTGTTGCAGATTCCCAGTCCGTGTACGCCGGCAGAGTCAACGGCCCTCGCCCCGCGCTTTCAGGTGCAATCCGTGCTGGCGCGCTGCTCATCCGCCGACCTGTCACCGCTCTGGGCGACACTAGTGCGCAACGGCACCTGGGTGGTGCCCACATTGGTGGCTCAGTACGAAGTCGCCAACTGGCCCGATCGCAGCTTGCCTGGCGACGCCTATGCGAAGTACCTGCCGGATTCGTTGCGCCGGTACGTGGCCGAGATTTTTCCGATGCCCGACGATGTACCCGCTGGCGCGAACACGGTCGGACTGCAGTTGTTTGAGCGTCGCGTTGCGGTGGTGGGGATCATGCACCGAGCCGGAGTGGCTGTGATGCCAGGAACGGACGCCCCCCTCCGCAACAGCCCGCCGGGGTTTGGGCTGCACGAGGAGCTGGCTCTCTTCGCCCGTGCCGGCCTGTCCAACTTCGATATTCTGCGTGCGGCGACCTGGGAACCCGCGAGATACTTCGGGATGACCGATTCGTTAGGCACGGTGACCGTCGGGAAGCTGGCTGACCTCGTTCTGCTCGAGGCGAACCCGCTTGAGGACATTGCCAACCTCCGGAGGATTTCTGCGGTGGTGGCCAATGGTCGTCTGATGACTTCAGATGAGCGATCGAGCCTGCTGAAGGAACTGGCCAAGGCGGCACTGGCCCGGTAGGTCGGACCGGTCCTTACATTACCGCGCCATGCCGTCCCCTCTCGCGCACGCGGTCTTTGGCGCCTCGCTCTGGCCTGTCATGAAGGCCGCCAATGCGCCGCCTCGCACTTGGGTCTGGGGAGCCGCACTGGCCGTCCTCCCCGACATTGATTTCGTGGGTTTCGTCATGGGGGTGCCGTACGAGACCATCTGGGGGCACCGCGGCATTACGCACTCCGTGTTCTTCGCGGTGTTAGCCGCTTCCTTCGCTTGGTGGCTGTTCCAGCGTCGGCACAATGTCCGGCCGCCGCTGCTCTGGCTCTATTTCGTGCTCGCCGCCCTCTCGCATGGTGCGCTGGACGCGCTCACGGATGGCGGACTCGGTGTGGCGTTCTTTGCGCCCTTTGATGCCACACGGTACTTCTTTCCATTCCGTCCGATTCTCGTCTCGCCACTAAGCCTGGAGAAGGTGTTGACCATGCGAGGCGTTCGGATCTTGCTCAACGAGATTCAATGGGTTGGCGTGCCTGCGCTCATACTCGTTCTCCTTGGTCGCGTGAAGCAGGAGATCATGCAGCGTTCGGTTCCTGCCTGAGCACAACCGTCGCGAGCGATGCGTTGGACTGTCGCGCGAACGCGAAGCGACACGCGTGATGGGAGCAAAAAACTCGGGGCCGGCGATCATCGCCGGCCCCGAGTCTTCGCAAACTGATGATTTAGCGTTCGACCAGGATCAGGAACTTGGACGCCGCCCAAAACTTGCTGGGGTTCGTGATGCCCAGCTCGCCGTGAATCTTTGCATCCTTGGCGCTAGCCAGCTGCGTGTAGGCCAAGTCGTGGCGCGAGACGACACGATAATCCTTGTCGGTTCGCGGCAAGGAAATCGACGTATCATGCGACTTGGAGAGTAGCCGGAAGACGTTCATGTCCAAGTTACGCGATGGCACCAACGTCTTGCCGCGTCCGAACATAAGCTTCGTGCCGCCTTCCTTGCTCAGCACGCCCTTAGCGATCAACTCACTCTCTGTGCCAGCTGCAACGAACACCGAGTCGTCTTGGGCGAACAGGGCGTTGGCGCGAGCCGTGACGGAGTCGTTCCGCGCGGCCAACGCAACATTGGCCCGGGTGACGCTGTCCACACGCGTCTGCAACACGGCGATCTGCTGCCGCTGCTGCTCGACGCTGGCCCGGAGATCGGCGATGGAACGCTCGTACTCGCGGAGCTGCGCTACCTGAGCTTCATCCCGCGCGGTGAATGTCGTGCTGTCGTCGCGCAGCTTGCGCACACGAGCCTGACTGGCGTTCAACCGCGCCATCACCGTCTTGATCTTCTTCTGGATGGTGGCCAACTCCTCGGCGGTGTTTGGAGCCGACGACTCTGGTTGAGCCTTGGATCCGGCACGCTCCAGCTTCACATTCGCCAAGTCGCGACCGATTTCGGACACCAGCCGAGCACTCGTGGCGGCATCACCGATCAACTGACTCTGTTCACTCAGTTGACGCTGCCGTTCGCCTAACAGGCTGTCTTTCACGGCGATCAGCGAGTCCTTGGCACGGCCAGATCGGGCTAGCGCGAGCCCCGTGTCTGCGCCGGACGCCAAACGAGGCGAACGATCGCAAGCAGCCGCTGCCAGCAGCAACAACACAAAACTCCGATTACGAATCATTGAAGCACTCCTCCATGGCCCGCAGATCCCATGGCCGAGCGTTTGAAGGCGGCTCAGCCGTGTGTTTCGACAGGTTCAAATGTAAAGCATTTTTCAGTGTGAGCTACTCAGTCGATCTGCGAAAGTGCCGTTGGTCCCAGCTGAATGACGTCGGAGATGGCCACAACCTCGCGGTCTGCACCTCGAACCCGCCCCGTTTCTGGGCGCCCAGTCGGATTTCGCGATTCCAAAATGGTAACATTTTGGTCGCTCTGCGGTGGTAGAGATCACGGAGTCTACCGCAGATGTGAATTCTCCTACAGAAATTGTGTGATGTACGTCGCAAATCGCCTTGTCTGCGTGCATCCACGCTGTGAGAAACCAGCCGCGCGACCAAACACGCTCCACCCGTCCTGCGCTCTGACGCGAGCTGTCAGAGCGCAGTGGCCTTCGGACATCACGCCTGCCTGGGCGCCACGGGCGACGCCGTGCGGCGCGCAAATCGTCGAGCCACCACTCCACCACCCACGAGCATGACACCCAAGGGAATGATCCAGCCCAGCGCTGCGATCAGACCTGCGGTGAACAAGACGAAGGTGCGCCAGGCATTCACAAACGCCTCGCTGATCACGTTCTGGCCGGGGTTGGAGCTGACCACAGGCGCCTTTTCATGCACGGTGATGGTGAGCGTGCTCATGGCCACCCGCGTCTTCAGGAACCGCAGCCGACCTTCGTAGCGCTCGATCTCCTCGCGCACGCGCGCGAGTTCGCGCTCCACCTGCAAGACGTCTTGGAGCTTGCCGGTGCGTTGAGCCAGCAGCTGCACCAGGCGATCCTCCAGCCGCCGGCTGTTTGCGACGCGTGCATTCACGTCAACAAACTCCTCACCAACGTCCTCGGCGCCGACATTCACCGATTCGACCTTGCCGAGTGGCGTCAGGCCGTCGGTCACCTGTTGAAAGCGCGCGGTGGGGATTTTCAGTTCGAGCGTCGCTGAACGAACCTGCGCCTCTCCGGTCTGGATCTGCGTATTCGCCACAAAACCCCCGAGCGTTGCGGCAAGGCTCGTGACGCGGGCGATAGCGGCTTCCAATGAGTCGACGAGTACAGACGCCGTCCCTGTCCGGATGATCATGTTGTTCGCCACCGTGGAGTCGGCGGCACGCGTCGGAAGTGTCGCGCCCACGCCCGGGCCACTTTGGTCTGCCATGAGTGCTTCACTGGGTGGAGCGACGACGGGCACGGCGCCTTCGCGCCCGCCGACCACGCTCTTGGCATCTGCTGGAATTGGGCGACGAGGGGCGGAAGCTTCGTCTCCGCACGCGGCCAATACGGTGCCGAAAAGTGCAATCACGAAACCGCGCGCGGTCGAGGACGTCCTAGTGTGAGTCATTGGTGGCACTCGAATTGGGGAAGTCTCCCCGGTCGATTTGTACCGGTGACAAGGAGACGTCGCTCGCCGGTCTATTTGCACACCATCGCCTGCACCGTCGCGGTCACCTTTCAGGCATCGCGGGGCTATTAGCTTCCTCCATCGTCGATTTTGCCCATTTTCGAGAATCCAATGCTCCGCAACACCCTTCCGCTGTTGCTGTCGGTTCTTTCGGCCACGCCGGCGTTCGCCCAGTCCGCGCGTCCTTCTGGTTCGACGGTCGCCGAGATGTCCGCACCGGTCACGGACCTGCGATACGAGGTGACGTTTAATCGGCAGACCTCTCCGCGACGCATGCTGCACTTGAATACTTCGTTTGCCACGCCGGGAAAGGATCCGGTTTTGCTCTCACTGCCTGCATGGACGCCGGGTGCCTACGAGATCAGCAACTATGCTCGGTCCGTGCAAAGCTTTACCGCTACCAGTGACGGCAAGCCACTGACGTGGGACAAGCTCGACTACGATACATGGCGCGTGCAGCCGGCCGGTTCCAAGTCGATCACCGTCTCGTTCGACTTCGTGGCCGACACGTTGGACAACGCCATGGCTTGGGCGCGTCCGGACTTCACGTTCTTCAACGGAACGAACGTCTTCCTTTACCCAGAGGGGCGGGGCACCGACTTTGCCGCAACGGTGACTGTGAAGACGGAGTCCGATTGGCGCGTCGTGACTGGGATGACCACGACGGGTGCGCTCGCCTATTCGGCAAAGAACTACCATGACCTGGTCGACATGCCGTTCTTCGTCGGAACGTTCGACCTGGACTCGACGCGCGTTGCCGACAAGTGGGTAAGGCTGGCGTCGTATCCCTCCGGCCAACTGTCTGGCGAGCCGCGCAAGGAGTTGTGGAGCCAGGTCGAGCGCTTTCTCCCGACGGAGATCGCTGTGACGGGTGAAGCCCCGTACGAGCACTACACGATCTTCACGGTCTTCGACTCTTCATTCGGTGGCGGCAGCGCGTTGGAGCACCAGAACTCACACGTCGGCATCTACACGCCGTTCATCATCGGCAACCAGGCGCTGCCATCGATCACCGCGCACGAGATCTTCCACTTATGGAATGTGAAGCGGATGCGGCCCGCCGACATGGTCCCGTATCGCTATGATCGGCCGGAACCGACGACTTGGTTGTGGGTGAGTGAAGGTATCACGGACTACTATGCCGACTTGGCGCTGGTGCGTGGAGGCGTCGTCGACTCGGCGGGTTTCCTCGGCCTAACGAATGGCAAGATCCAGGAGGTGGCGGCGGCGCCGCCCGTGGCGCTCGAAGATGCCTCGCTCTCGACATGGATTCATCCCACGGACGGCACCGGATACCTGTACTATCCGAAGGGTTCGTTGGCCGGGTTCATGCTGGACGTAATGATCCGGGACGCCTCGGACAACAAGAAGTCGCTCGACGATGTGATGCGGTCGGTGTACCAGAGTACCTACAAAAATGGCCGAGGGTTTACGGCGCAGGATTGGTGGGGGGCGGTGAGCGCGGCGGCGGGTGGGAAGTCATTCGCCGAGGTGAATACGAAATACATCGACGGCCGCGAACCCTTCCCGTGGGCCACGGTGTTGCCGCTGGCGGGTCTCAAGATCAAGTCTGACTCCATCCGCGAGCCGCGCGTTGGCATCTTCACCGCGGGCGACTCGACCGGCAGTATCATCATCACACAGCTGGAGCCGGGTGGGTCGGCCGCCAAGGCCGGCGTGCAGCCCGGAGACGTGTTGCTGGAGATTGGCGACATGCCCGTGACCGATGCGACCTTTGGGCAACGGTTCCGCGCGCGCTTTGCCAAGTCCGAGGGCCAGTCGATCCCCATCAAGGTACGCCGCGGGGAACAGACGCTCTCCCTGCCGATGGTCGTGCAGACGACGGTCCGCGTGGACACGCAGTTGCAGTGGGATCCGGGCGCCTCACCGAAGGCCGTCCGCATTCGCCACGGGATCATGGCGGGCACCACGGACGGTCGCTAACACGTACGAAAGCGCCGGGCCGCACGACTGGCGGCCCGGCGTGACAGGGCACTCCCCCCGCGTTAGGCGCCGAGTGCGCGGCGCATCAGGACGATCTGTCCGGCGTGATAGGCATTGTGCTGCACCAGTCCATGCAGCATGGCCAAGATGGTGGGGCCGGTGCCCAGGCTCGGCGCGTTCGCCGTGCCAACATGCTCGGCGAGCCGGTCTGGGTCCAGGAATTCCAGATCCGCCAGCAGCGTGGCCTGCGCCGTGTCGAGCCGCGTTCGGAGCGCGGACCAATCCGACTGCGTCACGGCAATTGTGCGGGAGGGGAAGTCGCCTTCCACCGGGTACTGCGGCGTGCGACCGCCCACGCGGGCATGCACCTCACCTATCCAGGCGGCGATGTGATGCACCAGGTCGTAAATCGTGTGGGAGGAGCTTCCCAAACGCTGCGTCGCCAGCTCTAACGTCACACCGTCCAGCGCTTCGCGGATGGACGGTCCGTGCCAGGCACGCCCTTCGTACATCCGGCGCATCTGATCGATCAGAAATTGCAGTTCAGTCATGGTCGTGTGCGATCGCACGCGCGATTGGCGGGCGAGCGATCAGTTGCTGGTGGTCTTGCCGGGTTGCAGGTATTTCTGCAACCAGGCCTGCACTTCGCCCATCCACAACCGGTGATTCTGCGGCTTCAGCACCCAGTGACCCTCGTCAGGGTACACGATCATCCTGCTGGGCACGCCCTGCTTCTGCAAGGCCGTGAACAAGGACATGGACTCGGAGTACGGAATCCGGTAGTCGAGTTCTCCGGAGATGATCAGCGTGGGCGTCTTGAAGTTCTTGGCATAGAGGTGTGGGGAGAACTTCCGATACTGCTCGTCCATGGCCTTCGGCTCCCAGTACGGCGCGCCATACTCCCATTCAGGGAACCAGACCTCTTCGGTTGCACCGTACATGTTCTCCAGGTTGAACACACCGGCGTGGGAAACAAAGGCCTTGAACCGATCGGTGTGCCCAAGCATCCAGTTGACCATGTAGCCGCCGAATGAGCCGCCAGCTGCCGCGAGTCGAGTAGAATCCATCCATGGGTAGGCCTGAATGGCGGCGTCCACTCCCTTCATGAGGTCTTCGTACACCTTGCCGCCCCAGTCTCGAGAGACCTCGTCGGTAATGCGCTGCCCGTAGCCCGTCGACCCTCGCGGGTTGATGGCCAGCACAGCCGCTCCGGTGGCCGCAAACAACTGGTAATTCCAGCGACCACTCCAGCTGTCGAGCCATGCGCCTTGGGGGCCACCGTGGATCAAGAGGACGACCGGGAACTTCTCACCAGCTTTCCACTGCGGCGGTTTGACCACAAAGGCGTGGATGCTGTCACCCTTGGCACCGGCGAACCAGAAGTCTTCCGCCGGTTGCATGGTGAGCTGGGACAGGGCGCCATCGTTCTCGTGCGTAAGTTGATGCTCTTCGCTTCGCACGACAGGCATGGCATTGGCGAGCGGTTTGACCGTGCCACTCTGCAGCGTTCGGCGGATCCAGACGTCCCCGGGACGCGTCGCGGCGTCCCGCACCCACACCAGGGTGCGCCCATCGCGTGAGATGGAAAAGGCGGTGTTGTTGTGCTCGGCGATCACGAGTTGCGGCGCGCCGACGCTTCCGTCAGTCGCAACGGTCGCCTGAAAGAGGCGGTCGCGCCCTCGGTCGCCGCCGCCCACGTAGATCGCCCGCGAGTCCGGAGCAAAAAAGTAGGTCTCGGCGTTTCGGTCCCACGTGGGCAGGGCCTCATGCGCACTCTTGCTGCGACGATCATACAACATCAGGCGCCATCGGTCGCTCTCGAAGCCTGGCCGCGCCTGCGAGGCATAGGCAATGAAACGTCCATCGGGAGAGTAGACGGGATTCTGGTCCCCGCCGCGATTGGCGGCGCTGATGACCTCCGGCGTTCCACCGTCGGCGTTCACGACGTAGACGTTCGCATCCGTGGACCATGCGTCCTCGCGCCCGACGGACTTGGCCGTGTAAGCGACTTCCTTTCCGTCAGGGGAAAAGGCGTATCCCTCCGAGCCACCAAACGGGCCCGGTGGGACGTCGTACGTGGCACCTGGGGCGAGGTCATGAAGGGCCGACCCATCTGCGTTCACGACGTACAAATGCGAGCGCGTGCCTTCGTCCCACGCATTCCAGTGGCGGTACATGAGTTGGTCGGCGATGTGCGCCTTGACCTTGTTCGCGTCCTTCTCCTTGTCGCGCGCCGCATTGCAGCTGTCGGTTCGACACTGTGGATAGACCGTGGAGACGAACGCGATGCGGTCCGACGAACCGGCCCACACCGGACCCGAGGCGCCACCATTCAACGTGGTCAGCTGGTGAGCGCCGCTGCCGTCCGCTTTCGCTGCCCAGAGTTGTCCCCCGACGGTATAGGCGACCAGGCTTCCCGACGGAGACCACCTCGCTTCGGCGGCGCGCACGGTGTCGCTTGGCCAGACGCGAGGAACGCCACCGCCGGAGGGCACGATGTACGTGCGCCCACTGCGCCGATTGGCGTCCATGTCCGTGGTGCGCACGTAGTACAGGACCCACGCGCCATCCGGTGAGATCTGCGGATCCGAGATGCTTTTCAAGGCCGCAAAGTCCCCGTATGTCATGGGGCGCTGTGCCCACACCGGGGCACTCACGAACGCCCACAGCACCGCAGCTTGCCCGGCACGCCTAACGATATTCATGGTTCGCGTTCTCCTTCAAGTGACCTCACTCCTGCCGCGATGACCCTACATCTTCGGCAAGGAGCAGGAGCGCGGCTTTGGTGCCGCCGCTCCCTTCCCAACCTCCGCCGGAGCAGCGCCCGTGGCGCGGTACCACTCTACCCGCTCCGCGTCACGCGCCGATGGACCATTCGCCCGATCCTTCATCATCGCCTCCACCTCATCGGCCTCGCGCGGCACGCACGACACCCACTCCAGCCCGTTCTCCGTCACGATGTAGTTGTCCTCGATGCGTACGCCCACCCCCGCGTACTTCGGCAGGGACGCTTTCAGCTTTGACAGGTACTGGGCATTTCCGGCAGTGTTCGGCACAATGTCCAGCAGGTTTTCCCTCACGTAGATGCCGGGTTCGATGCTGAAGGCGCTACCGACGTCGACACGTCCGGAGAAGTAGTACTGCTCCGGATCGTGCACTTCCAAGCCGATGCCGTGCCCCAGCCCGTGCATGTAAAACAGGCTCAGTTGTGAGCACTTCCGAGGGGCGTCCGCGGCGCCACATTCGTACGTTGCGCCTGGCGCCTCGATCAGCCCGAGGCGCGTGAGTCCCTCGCTCAACACGCGACTGGCCGAGTCGGACATGAGTCGAGCCGACGCGCCCACCTTCGCCTGCCGCTCGGCTGCTGCTTGAGCGGCGCGGACAATGCCATACACCTGCCGCTGTTCGGCGGTGAATGTACCGCTGACCGGAAACGTCCGCGTGACGTCTGCCGCGTAGCCACCGTATTGCGCCGCGGCGTCGATGAGCAGCAACTCGCCGGGCTTCATAAAGCGGTCGTCGCGGTTGTAGTGCAACGTGGTGGCGTTGGCGCCGGAACCAACGATCGATGAGTAGGCGGGCCGGTCACCGCCGTTGCGGCGGAACGTGTACTCCAGCAGTGCCTGGATCTCGAACTCGTTCATGCCGGGTCGCAATGCACGCGCGGCTTCGCGATGCGCGTCCATGGAAATCGCTGCGGCGCGCCTGATCAGTTCCATTTCGGCGGCGCTTTTCTTGGCCCGCATCTGTGAGACCAGTGGGTTGGCACTGACGATGTTCAGTCCCTGGTGCGCCTTGGTCAGCCGGGCGACGAAGGCCTGGTCGTTGTTCAGCGTGTCCCCGGATTCGGCGATATCAGCCAGCAGGTACAACCGCCGAGCGGACGTGAGTGCGCTATCGAGCTGCGCGTCAAATTGCGTCGTGAGGCGAGCCGAAATCCCGGTCATCGCCTGCGCACCGTCGGTACCGTTTCGCTTGCCCGACCACACCTCGACCGATGGGATCTTCGGTTCAACAAAGAGCGTCCAGCTGACTGCGTTTCCGCTCTTGGTCATCAACAGGCTGGCGCCGGCCTCTTTGTAGCCCGTGAGGTAGAGGAACCCGGGTGACTGAAAGAACGAGAGGTAGTCCTGAACCGGCTCCTCGCCGCCGCGCGCGACAAAGACGCCGTCCTCCAGCTTGGCGGCGAAAGCGGCGCGCCGCTGCGCGTACTCGGCGGCGGTCACCTGCGCACGACCGGCCACGGGCCACAGCATGGGAACGAGGGCTAGTAGCAAACGACGTCCATGAATCATCGATATCTCCGTTCACGTATGGAAGAATCGTTAGGTACTCGGTGGCCACGGTACGCCGGAGCGACGCCGTCTACAACCGCATGAGTGACGACCCGTCCTTGGTCAGTCTGGTGCGGCCAACCGTTGGCTCAGTCGCGGGTTCGCGTCATGGCTCGATAGCGCGCCTCGCCGGTGTCCCATAGCCAGCGGCCAAGCAGCCAGCCACACAGCGGAAACACGATAACCGCGACGACGATGGCCGTCCGGAGGCTGGCGGTGAGTTGCGGCGATCGGACGAATCCCTGCTCCTGGATCACCTTGTAGAAGATCGTCATGAAGGTGATGGGGATGCCGAACGAGAGCACGCCGCGCCGGAGGATGAACCCCGTACGGCCGATCGCGCGTTCCCTTTCCCATCGCGCAATCGGGTCGTCCCCTGTTGCCACGCCGCCACCGGCGGTGCGATGCGGATCGTCCCCAGGCCCGTCCATGCGCCTTCCACGCTCGAGTCTCACGGCGCAGTGACGCCGTCCCGCAGATTCGCACGCGGACCGGGCGGCGACAAGAGCCGCACGGGGATTGCACCGCCTATTTCAGGATCGCCTTGGCAATCGTGTGGAGCTGCATGTTGGACGTGCCTTCGTAGATCGTCCCGATCTTCGCATCGCGATAGAACTTCTCGACCGGAAAGTCCTTGGTATAGCCGTACCCGCCAAAGAGTTCGAGGCACACGGAGGTGACGCGCTCGGCGACCTGTGACGAGAAGAGCTTGGCCATGGCGCCCTCACGCGCGATGTCCTCTCCGGCGTCCTTCAGGCGCGAGGCGTTGTACACCATGAGTCGAGCGCCCTCCAACTCGGTCGCGGCCTGCGCGAGTTGAAACTGAACGGCCTGAAACTCGGCAATCGGCTTGCCGAACTGTTTTCGCTCCTTCACATAGGCCGTTGCCGCGGACAGCGCGCCGCGCGCCACGCCGATCATCTGGGCGCCGATGCCGATTCGCCCGCCGTTCAGGGTGTCGATGGCGATCTTGTATCCCTGCCCGACCGGTCCCAGCACGTTCTCGTTAGGCACCTCGCAATCGTCCAGCAGAAGTTCGGCCGTGCTCGAGGCCCGAATGCCCAGCTTGTCTTCCTTCTTACCAACGCGGAACCCACGGAAGCCGCGTTCCACCAGAAACGCGGTGATGCCGCGGTACCCGGCGGCCGGGTCGACCGTCGCGAAGATCACGAACACGTCCGCCTCACTGCCATTCGTGATCCACATCTTGCGACCGTTCAGCACCCAACCGCTGCCACGTCGCTCGGCTCGCGTCTCCAGCCCGAACGCGTCGGATCCCGATGCCGGTTCGGACAGGGCATAGGCGGCGACCGTCGACGATGTGAGGCGCGGGAGGTATCGCTCTTTCTGCTCGTCCGTGCCGTAGGTACGGATGGGGTGAATCGCCAGGGTGTTCTGCACGTCGACCAGGATGGCCGCCGACGCGTCCACACTGCTGATTTCTTCGACCGCCAGCGTCACCATCATCATCGTCCCGCCAGCTCCACCGAGTGCGTCGGGGACCTCGATCCCCATAAGCCCCATCTCGAAGGTCTTGCTGATCAGTGCCGCATCCAGCTTGGACTGGCGTTCCATCTCGGCAACGCGAGGACGCACCTCTTCTTCGGCGAACGCCGCCACGGCGTCGCGAAAAAGCCGCTCTTCTTCGGAGAGGATCGTCAGCGGGGCGTGCGCACCATCGATCAGGCTAGACATGTGTGGACGAAGTCAGAGTCTCCAGCATGGGCCCAAGTCCGGCGCCCTTTGCTAACCTAAGCGCTCCAGGAGTGAAGAAAAGCGTGACGGTCGAATCGTGGTTTTGCCCCGCCGCACCGCATCATCCACGGCGGCGAACAGGCGTGCGGCCTGTCGCTCGCGATCGAACCGGCCGTCTGCGTTCAGTGGCACCGGACGCGTACCGCCCTGAAACTCCCGAAAACGCCTGGCGATAACCTGGCCGATGCCCTCGTCATCGTCGGGTGCAACACAGTCCGCGCCGCTCTGCCTGAGCAGAAGATCTGTGGCGCTCCCCCCTTCGGCAAGTGACAGCACCCAGCTCTCTGCCTGTACGTACTCGAAGACCTTGCCTGGGATCGAATGTTGGTATTTCTGCGGAAGGACCACGACCATGGCCGATCGCCGAAGCAATGCCAAGGCGGCGCTGCGCACCTGCGCCGGTTCGCTGAAGAAGTAGCCTGCCAAACCCTGCTCGGCAGCTATCTCCGCCAGCGGCTTCGCCCCATACTGATCGGATCCCATGAAGCGCACTTCCAGCTGTTCGGGCCGGATGCCCTCTGCGTCGATTGCGCGTCGCACGCCCTTGAACAGCGCGCGTGGGTCGCGGCCGCCATAGATCATGCCGGCGTAGCTGAGGACGAACTTGCTTCCGTGATCACCAGCGAGTCGCAGCTCCGCATCGGCGCCGTTCATGACCGTGATGACGCGATCGGCGGCCGCTGGATATCGCTCGCGCATCATCTGCGCGGCGAGGTCGGTGTTCATCACGATGACCGACGCTCGGCGCACGGCGCGCTCCTCATAGTACTGCGACAGGCGCATCCAGGCAGGTGAGCGAAGGTCAGGCTCCTGATAAGCCTCCAACGCCCATGGATCCCGGAAATCGATCACCAACGGAAGTCCCTTGTCCTCGGCAATCACACGGGCCGCCTCATGCGCCATGTGCGGAGGCCCCGAACTGATCACGACGTCGTACGGACGTTCACCGGCAAGCATTGCACCGATGGTCGCCGCCCGATTGGTCCAGTCTTCCCACTCGGCAAAGGAGCGGCGGGCGAGTTGCGCCCGCCGGACCGAAAGGATGAGGCGCCCGGGATTGATCGAGCCGGTGCCATTGCCGTTGCTGCTGGCAGCCGACGATGGCGGCGTCTGGTGCTTGGTGGTTGGAGCCGTGGCCGGAGTGGATTCTCGTGAGCGCAGCGCCGACAGCATGCGCGACGCCCATCGTCGCAGTGCCGTTTCGACCAGTGATTCTTGGTACGAGAAGTAGCGCACGCCAAACAGACGTACTCCCGCGGGCAGCGTCGCCAATCGCGCGTCGTCGCGAACTGCGCATTGCGAGGGATCGATCATCAGCACATCCACCGACCATCCCCGCGAAGCCGCAAACTCCGTCATCTTCTGCCAGCGTAGCGCGCCGATGACCGAGTCTGGAGGAAAGGCGTAGCTCACCAAGAGCATACGGGGCCCTTCCTTGGGCGGTGGTGGCGTTTCGAAAAACGGTCGCGGCGTGTTCACGGACCGAAATGTATTCAATCGGCGCCCGACGATCTGCTGCGCCGGATCACACGAACGAAGGTCATGACCCGCGTCCGGTGAAAGACCCACAGTGCGCCGCCATATGCCACGACGCCGGTGGCGACTTTTAGCGTCAGGAACGTCGCCGCATGTGTCGATGTCGGCAGCAAGGCGCCGACGCCGAGCACGGCCACCGCCATAATGGTCGTCGCATTTGTGGCCGGGATGAGCGTGGCCACATACTCGCGCCAGCCCATGCCGATTCGCCGAAACGTGGTGTTTGCCATGGGCACGACCACCAGCACGGGGTACACGATCAGCCAAGCAAAAGCGATCCCTGGCGTCCCCCAACGCGCACCGATGACGAATGCGATGGGCATGACCACGAGCGCGAGCAGGTTCACCTGCATCGCCTTCTGATTCGCCCCAGTAACCATCAAGACTTGCGGATACAGGGGTGCGATCGATCGGACAGCGGCCGCCACGGCCAGGATCTGCAGGGGCACGATGGCGGCTTCCCACTTGGCACCTAACGCCAATGGCACCAGATGTTGGGCCACCAGAGCCAACCCGACGGTCAACGGAAAAGCCACCAAGGCCAACGCCTCAGTGACGCTCAACAGGTATCGCCGCAGTTCGGCCGAGTCATGTTGGACGGCGGAAAGAATCGAAGGTGTCACTCGGCCGGCCAAGGACGTCACGCGCTCAATCGGCGCCGACGCCAGCGTCCAGCCAAAATCGTAGGCGCCTAACGCCTGTTGCCCCAGCATGCGCCCGGCGACGAAAAAGTCCGCGTTCTGGTACAGGTACCACGAGATGCGTGATGCAATCGTTTGCTGGCTGAAAAGAATCTCAGCTTTCAGCTGTTGCCACTGCGGCCACGTGAACGACATGCGAACGACGCGCAGCATGAGCAGCGTAGAGAGCAGGGCACCCAGCACTGAGCTGAGCACTAAGGTCCAATACCGAAAGCCCATGAGGGCAAACACCACAGCGCCTATCGAGGTAAGGATCGCCTGCAGTCCTTCATTCACCGCCAATTCACGGAATCGCAGGTCCCGTTGCAGGATGGCTTGGGGAACGACGCGGACACCCGTGATGAGAAACACGGTACTCGACGCGATGACCACCGCGGTGAGCGCTGGTGCCCGGTAGAACAACGCCAACAGCGGGGCGGCGATGCAGCTCACGAGGAAGCCCACGGCGCCAAAGAGGACGGCAAGGGTATTGATCTGCGAGAGTCCATCATCGGACAACTTGCGGAAGGTCACGACGGTGGTCCCGATGCCGAACTCGCTGAGCAGTGTCACGATGCCCATGTAGGACGTCGCGAAGGCGTACAGGCCAAAGTCCGACGGGTCCAGGACGCGCGCCACCAGGATCGTGGATCCCCAGGTGAGCATCTGCGTGATCCACTTGACCCCGCCCATCCACGCGATCCCATGGGTCAGGGAGCGGTCGAGGGCGGCGCGCTGGCTCCGGACGCTGGCCGCACCGTCCTGAGACGCCTGCGGCGAGGAATTCGTCTCTGAGACGTCGGTTGAAGTGTCGGGAGTGTGTTCCAGCGTCACGTCGCGCTCCTTACGTTCCATGCCTAGCCAGATCCTCCTCGAACCACGCGTGGTAATGAAGGTACTCGTCGTGGCCGGTGCCCGGCCAAACTTCATGAAGGTAGCACCAATTCTCGCGGCGCTCGAAGCCGCGGGCCATCAGCGGGTGTTTGTGCACACCGGCCAGCATTACGACGCGACGATGTCCGACGCGTTCTTTCGAGATCTGGGACTTCCCGATCCTGACTATCACTTGGGCGTAGGGTCTGGCAGTCACGCGAAGCAGACGGCACGGGTCATGGAGGCGTTCGAGCCGGTGCTGCTCGAAGCGCGTCCGGATTGGGTGGTTGTCGTCGGGGACGTGAACTCGACGCTGGCCTGTGCGTTGGTGACTGCCAAGCTCCGCACCGAACACGGTTGTCGCATCGCTCACGTCGAGGCGGGGCTGCGGTCCAACGATTGGGGCATGCCCGAAGAAGTCAATCGTGTCCTCACCGATCGGTTGAGCGACGTGCTGCTTACGCCGTCGCACGACGCGGTGCCTAACCTCTTGCACGAGGGCATTGGCGCGGAGCGGGTGGTCTTTGTCGGCAATGTGATGATCGACTCGCTCCTTCGGTTGCTTGGTCAGGCGAAAACGCTGGGGATGGCCCACCGGCTAGGTCTCGAGGGCAAGCGCTATGCCGTCGCCACGCTGCATCGTCCGTCCAACGTGGACGACGCCGAGCAGCTTGGCGTCATTTTACGAGCGCTCGTGGACGTCGCCGCGGAGCTCCCGGTGGTGCTCCCGCTGCATCCTCGCACGCGGGACCGTATGCGGGCGTTTAAGCTGGACAACGAGTTGCCAGGAATCCGGCTGATGGAACCGCTCGGGTATACCGAAATGCTGGGCCTTCAGGCCGACGCGTCGTTGGTGCTCACGGATTCCGGGGGCATGCAGGAAGAGAGCACGGTGCTGGGCGTCCCCTGCGTGACGCTTCGGGAAACGACCGAGCGTCCAGTGACGGTGACCGAAGGGACGAATCGCATGGCACCGTGGCCGCTCACATCGGCTGGGATTGTCGGCGCGGCGCACGGGGCCCTGGCCAGCGGTCGCGTGCCCGTGGGCGCAAAATCGCCAGATGGCTGGGACGGGCGCGCCGGCGTACGCATCGTGCAGGCGCTGGAGGGCGCGACGCGTTAGGCGTCCACGACGCGATTCGTGTCGTCGTCGTTCGATGACGGCCGGCGTAGAGGGGGTGTTGGAAACGTGACCTGAAGGCGCGCACCGCCCAGTGGGCTCGTGAGGGCTTGAATCTGGGCGCCGTGCGAATCGGCGATGGATCGTGCGATAGAGAGGCCAAGGCCGCTGCCGTCGGGCGCCTGCAATCTCGCCTCGGTGCCGCGCACGAATCGCGCAAAGACCTGCTCGCGATCGGGCGCCGGAATTCCAATGCCGTCGTCGTCGACCGTCAGCACCGCTCGGTCGCCGTCACACGTCACCGACACCACGATGCGTCCCCCGCTGCGGGTGTAGCGGATGGCGTTGTCGACGAGAATGCCTACCAGACGGTCAACCCGTTGCGCATCCAACAGGGCGCGGCACTCTGCCAACGTCCCGACGTCCAGCGTGCGCCCCTGGCGTCGTGCGACATCGAACCACGGTCGAAGGGCGTCCGTCACGACATCGTCCAGGTACGCCAGTGTGGGAATGGCCTCTGGCTCTCCGGCATCGGCGCGTGCCAGCTGCAACAATTCATCGACCAACATGGTCACGCGGGTGAGGTCCAGTTGCGTCCGGCGGAGCACCGCGTGGGCAGTGGGAAGGTCGCCGTCGTCGAGCAACGCAACTTCCACATCGCCACGCATGCGGGCTATTGGCGTCCGCAATTCGTGCGCGGCATCGGCCAGGAACTGGCGCTGTTGCGCCAAGGCACCGTCGAGCCGGTCGAGCAGGGCGTTAAAGCGCACGCCGAGGCGCCCCAGCTCGTCCCCGGGGTTGGCGATCGGGAGCCGCCCCGATGCCCCGGGGTGGATTTGTTCGGCCGCGTCGGCCATGCGACCAATCGGGCGGAGCGTTCGTCCAGTGATGAGCCATCCCACCAAGGCCGCCAAGGCGACGACGGTCGGCAGGCCCACCAGTGTGGTGATATCAATCTGTCGGTTTAATCTGGCGACCTGATCGGCGCTGGCACGCACGCGGAGCCGCCAAGCCGGCGCCAACGTCGGTTCGAGGGGATACTGGAACTCCTCGATGGGGCGAGTCAGGACCGGGGGGTTGCGCTTGACGGGGTAGGGAAAGAGCGAGCCGTCAGGTTGTACAAAGGCGACGTCGATCCCCACGAAGACCAGTTCGCCGGAAATGTGCGCGAGGGTCGCATCGACCTGCCGGTACTCGGATAGCTCCGCCCGAAAGAACCCTTGCATCAGGGTCACGGCGCCGTCGACGGAGCGCTCGAATTCGACCCGGACGGCGCGACGGAAAATCGCGCGTCCGATGAACAGCGTGGCCAGCAGCACGACGAGGATGCTTCCGGCGTACAGCGCCGTCAGGCGACGCCGGATGCGGTTGTCGCCGTACCTCACGCGCGCTTTTTCTGCGCGGCGACGCCCAACCGATAGCCTGCCCCCCGGATTGTCGAGATCAGTGGGGTCTCGTCGGGATGGTCGATCTTCCGTCGCAACCGCGCGAGATACACATCGATCACATTGGAGGCCGGGTCGTAGCTGTCATCCCAGGCGTGAGCGCTCAGCCGTTCCCGCGTGACGACCTCGCCAGCGTGTCGCATGAGGTACTCGAGGACCGAGAATTCCTTGGTCGTCAGTTCGATCGTTCGTGCGCCGCGTCGTGCCACCCGCGTTCCGGTGTCGAGGGCCAAGTCGCCGAGTTCGAGGGTGACGGGGATGACCGCGACCGGGCGTCGCAAGAGCGCCCGAAGCCGAGCCACCAGTTCACCTAACGCGTACGGTTTGACCAGGTAGTCATCGGCGCCCAGGTCCAGGCCGGCGATTCGGTCCTCAACGGCGTCGCGGGCCGTCGCGAGAAGAATCCGCGTCGGCTTCTGCAGGGCGCGGAGGCGACGGCAGACCTCCAGGCCATCGATGCCACCACCAGCCAGCAGGATGTCGATGACCGCCACGTCGTAATCGTTCACCGCCGACAGTTGCAACGCCTGCTCGCCGGTGAGTGCGAGGTCGACCGCCATGCCGGAGCGTCGCAAGTAGGTGACCGCACTGTCAGCTAGGCGCTGGTCGTCTTCCAGGAGAAGGATGCGCATAGCAGAAAGATAGGCGACCCGATCGCCAAGGGAGCCGGGGGACCCCCTCGCCTAGAATACATCCAGTGCGAGTTCGACTTTTCCGAAGGGTGCCGACACCTGCGCCCCCTGGACGGTCCCTCGCACCGCTTCCAGCATTTCCCGGGCAATCGCGATGCCCTCGGCGACGGCATGCTCCTTGGAGCGCTCGTTGGCCTGACGCATCCGAGCAATGACGCCTTCAGGGACCACCACGCCCGGAACTTCGTTGGCCAGAAACTCGGCGTTCCGCACAGATACCAGCGGCCAGATACCGGCGACGATTGGGATCCTGGTGGCCGGCAGCCGTTCGAGAAACTGTTCGAGCTGCTGAACGTCGAACACCGGCTGGGTGATCGCAAATTCTGCCCCAGCTTCCACCTTGAACTGAAAGCGGCGCAGCTCCAGTTCAAGATCGATGGCGGCCGGATTCACGCCGACGCCGATGACATACGAGGTTGGACGTCCGATTGCATTCCCGCCCGGATCGAGGCCGCGATTCAACCCGTGGACCAGGTTCGTCAGCCCAATCGAGTCGATGTCAAACACCGCCGTGGCGTCGGGATACGGCCCCATCTTTGGCGGGTCGCCCGTCACCAGCAGGATGTTCCGCAAACCCATGGCCGCCGCGCCTAACAAATCGCTGAGCATGCCCAGCAGGTTGCGGTCGCGACAGGAATAGTGGCAGACGGTTTCGATGCCGACCTGCTGTTCGATCAGCAGACTGGTCATCATGGCACCCATGCGGCTCTGGGCGCGCGGTCCATCCGGGACATTTACGGCGTCTACGCCGCGTGCCTTGAGCGAAGCCACATCCGTTAGCATCCGCGAGGCATCTACGCCGCGCGGGGGCACGATCTCCACCGACGTGACAAAGCGCTTCGCCGCCAGCTTCGACGCCCACGCCGATCGCTCACCAAACGGCACTTCCTCGGCGCCTTTGGCCCGAGGTTCGGCCGTCGCTCCTACACGCACAGGCGTGGCGGAGCTGGTCGAGGCCATGGTGCGCTGCTGCAAACGCGGCACCAGGGGACGAATGCCCTCCACCATGGCCTTGGTGTGCTCCGGAGTGGTGCCGCAGCATCCACCCACGATCTTGGCGCCAGCCTGCACCAGATGGCGCGCATAAGTCGCCATGTATTCCGGACTGGCCATGTACATGCTGCGTCCGCCCACGTCACGCGGCATGCCCGCGTTTGGTTGCGCACTGAGTTTGTGCGTGGTGACGCCCGACATCTTCTCGATGGCTTCCAAGATCGTCTGCGGACCCACCGAGCAGTTCAAACCGATGACGTCTGCCCCGGCGGCATCCAGCGTGCGCGCCACATCCTCTGGCGTGGCGCCAAAGGGGGTCAGTCCGTCCACTCCGATGGTCATCTGGGCAATGACGGGCATCGTGGCGTCCACGCTGCGCGCGGCGGCGATGGCTTCTCCCATTTCGTCCAGGTCACCGATCGTCTCGATGATGAAGCAGTCCGCGCCCCCCGACTTCAACGCCGCCATCTGTTCAGCGAAGGCCGCACGTGCTTCCTCGCGTGAGGTCGGACCAAACGGCTCCAAGCGCACACCGAGCGGTCCCACCGCGCCAGCGACAATAAGGTCCTCGCCAGCTACGTCGCGGGCGATCGCCGCCGCCGCGCGATTGATCTCGCCGACCTGTTGCTCCAGCCCGTACTGCGCCAGCTTGAGCCGATTGGCACCGAAGGAGTTGGTCTCTAATGCCTCCGCACCGGCCGCCCGATAAGCGCGGTGCACGTCACGAACCAGTTCGGGGGCCCGGACGTTCAGCTCATCGTAGCACTGGTTGATGAAGACGCCCTTCTGGTACAGCATGGTACCCATGGCGCCATCGAACAGGATGACGGCGTCCGGATCCAGCAGTCGAGCCGCGCGAGCACTGGTCACGATCCTGTAACTCCTTCCGCGTCGGCGCTGCCACGAACGACGTAGTATCGGGCCGACGGGTGGTGAACGATCAATGCGGCGGTACTCTGTTCCGGAACGAGCTGGAAGGCTTCCGTCAGCTCCATACCTAACGCTTCAACGGCGGGCAGGAGCCGGAACAGGACGGCATGATCGTCCAGGTCGGGGCAGGCACCGTACCCCCACGAATACCGCTTCCCACGCCCGTCGTCGATCCCCAATTCGCGACGGATACGCCGGTGCATGTACTCAGCCGTCGCCTCGGCGGCCTCCACCGACAGACCGTGCACGAAGTACGCTTCCGTGTATTCGCCACTTGCCTGCAGTCGTTCAAAACGCTGCGCGGCCTGCGGTCCCACGGTCACGACTTGAAAAGCCGCCACGTCCACTTCGCCGGAGCTGACGGGGCGAAAGTAGTCGGCTAGGCACAGGCGCTCGCGACCCTCTTGGCGCGGGAAATGAAAGCGCGCGATCTCGCGAAGTGCGCCGCCGTCACTCTCGTACGCCGCAGGATCGTAGACAATGAGCGCGTTGCCCTCGGCCTGCACAGGGAAGTAACCGTACACCGACTGTGGCGTGAGCCAGCCTTCGGACAGGGCCGACGCCGACAAGCGAGCGCGCGTCGGTTCAAATACGTCGCGCACGGAGGCGTCGTAGGCCGCACCGGAGCCACGCCCGCCCCACTGAAGTCGATAGAGCTCGTCCAGGTCCAACAGCTCGAGCACGTCAGCCAATGGCAGGTCGCGCACGACCCGCGGGCCGAAGAAGGGCGGTGTGGGGACGGGGTGATCGAGACTGACGTCGCTGCGCTCGCCCCCGTCCTGCCCGCCTAACGCGTCCTTGCCAACCTTCGCATGCAGGAAGACGTCTCGATGGGCCTCTTCCAGCTGATTGGCGACCAGACGGTCCCGCCGATCGCGGTCCATGAGCCCGTCCATCGTCGCCAGCCCTTCAAAAGCGTCCTTGCAATAGAAGACGCCCGCGTCATAGGGGCGCTCGCCGTCCACAAAGAGAGCGCGCCGGCCAAAACGACGGTTGATCGCCGCCCCGCCAATCAACACAGGAATCCTCAGGGAACGGCGGTCCAGCTCCTGCACGCAGAGTGGCATCTGCTTGGACGTGCTCACCAGTAGGGCCGACAGGCCAATCGCATCCGCGCCCACCTCGACAGCCTTGTCGAGGATGGTGTTGACCGGCACTTGCTTCCCCAGGTCGTAGACGGTGTAGCCGTTGTTCGAGAGGATGGTGTTGACCAGCGACTTGCCAATGTCGTGCACGTCGCCATACACGGTCGCGAGCACCACCTTGCCCTTCGTATAGCCTTCGGCGCGTTCGAGGAACTGTTCGAGGTGCTTGACGGCCCGCTTCATCACTTCCGCCGACTGCAACACGAAGGGGAGGATCAGTTCACCGGCGCCGAACTTGTCTCCGACATCCTTCATGGCGGGCAACAGCACGTCATTCAGCACGCGGACGGGCGACTCGCGAACACCGGCGGCATCTAGCGCCGCCTCGATCCCCTCCTTCTTGCGGTGCACGACCATCCAGTGCACGCGTTCGTCGGGGGCCATGGAGGCCGTGGGGTCCACCTTGGCGTCCGCCGCTGTGTTGGCGTCGGCGCTCTGATCAAAGGCCGCGATAAAGCGTTGCAAGGCGTCCGGATCTCGATGAAACACCAGCGCGTCCGCCAACCGTCGCGTTGCATCTGACAGCTCGGCGTACGGGGTGATGTGCGCGGGATTCACGATAGCCGCGTCCAGGCCAGCTTGCACGCAGTGATGCAGGAACACCGAGTTGAGCGCCGCGCGAGCTTGAGGCGACAGGCCAAAGCTGACGTTCGACACGCCCAAGATGGTCAACACGCCGGGGAGTTCGCGCTTGATCGCGCGGATTCCCTCGATTGTCTCGCGTGCCGATTCCACCCATTCGGCGTCACCGGTCGCCAGGGTAAACGTGAGGGCGTCGAAGATCAGATCGGAGGGCTGCATCCCGTATTCACCAACCACCAGGTCGTGAATCTTGCGAGCCACCTCCAACTTCCTCGCAGCGGTCCGCGCCATGCCGATTTCGTCGATGGTCAAGGCCACCAGGGCGGCGCCATGGCGCTTGGCCAGCGGCACCACGGCGTCGATGCGCGCGCGACCGTTCTCCATGTTGATCGAGTTGATGATCGCGCGACCAGGGATGTGCTCGAGTGCGGAGGCGATGACGTTCGCCTCTGTGGAGTCGATCATCAGCGGTGTGTCGACGCTCATGGAGAGCAACTTCACGATGGTGGACATCTGATCGGCTTCATCGGCGCGCTCGGTGAGCGCGACGCAGACGTCCAGCACGTGGGCACCAGATTCGGCCTGCTCCCGCGCCACATCCAGGATCCCTTCGTAGTCGTCGGACAAGAGCAAGCGCTTGACCTTGCGCGACCCCTGTGAATTGACGCGTTCGCCGACCAGCAACGGCGGGGGGTCTTGGTGCAGCGTGATGGCCCGCATGGCGGACGATACGCGGGGGACTCGATGCGCTCGGCGTCCACCCTGCAATACGGAGTGCCGAGTGGCGATGGAAGGATGATGCGAGGAGGCGTGGTCGGTGTTAGCGTGTTTTTCGGGGGGGGCCCCCCGCACTTCCGCAACGATCGCTGCCAGGTGCTCGGGACGCGTCCCGCAACATCCCCCAACGATGCGCACCCCAAAGTCGCGCACAAACTCGCCCAGCATCGCGGCCATCGGCGCCGGTTCCAACGGGTACACGGCTTCACCAACCCCCGTATTGATCGGCAGCCCAGCATTCGGAATCACCGACAGCGGCAACGACGAGTGCTCGGCCAGGTACCGCACCGGCTCCCGCATGTGCTCCGGGCCTGTCGAACAGTTCAATCCAATCACGTCCACCGGCAGCGACTCCAGCGTCGTCATGGCGCTCGCGACGTCCGTGCCTAACAACATCCGCCCGCTGGTGTCCAAGGTGACCTGCGCCTGTACGGGCACACGGAACCCGAGTTCCGTGAACAGACGCTGGAATCCGGCAATCGCTGCCTTCACCTCCAAAATGTCCTGCGCCGTTTCAACCAGTAGCACGTCCACTCCGCCCTCGACCAGTGCCTTGGCCTGTGCGTAGTAATCGGCCGAAAGCGCATCATAGGTCACGTTGGAGAGCGCCGGATCACTGCTCGATGGCAGCATGCCGGTCGGCCCAATCGAGCCGGCCACAAAGCGTGGTCGTTCCGGCGTGGCAAACGCGTCTGCCGCCGCTCGCGCGAGCCGCGCCGCGCTCACGTTGATCTCGTGCACGCGATCCAAGAGCCCCCACTCGGCCAGGCGGCGAGGCGTCGACTGGAAGGTGCACGTCTCGACGACGTCGCAACCGACGGCCAGGAAGGAGTCATGCACAGCGCGCACGACGTCTGGGCGTGTGAGCACGAGGTAATCGTTACACCCCTCGTATGCTGCGCCGCCAAAGTCTTCGGCCGTCAGCTCAAAACGCTGCAGGCTCGTACCCATCGCGCCGTCGTAGATCAGCACGCCGCGGGTCAGGGCTTCAAGGTACGCCGATCGAACCGGCAGGTCCGCCATCTTTCCTTGTGTCGTCACAGTCGCAGAAACAAAAACGGCCCGGGGCAAACGCGCCCAGAGCCGGCGCTTTAGCGAAATGTTTAACGTGGCCGCAAGTTGCCCGAAATCGCCACGATCAATTGTCGATGGAGCCGCGAGCCCGAGGTCCACCCCATTCCGACGCCCAACAGCGGGGCGTCGTCACCAACGGATCATAAGCGAGCGGGCAGGGGATTGCAAAGCGCCGCAGGGCTTACGAGGCCACCAGACCGTGGACGGACTGCGCAGGTACCCCCGACACCTCTACCACCTTGGTCCGGCTGGTGTGGCCAGAGATCACCTGCACCTGCGACCGCGCGACCTGCAGTCGTTCCGCCAGCATGGTAACAACGGCATCGTTGGCCGCGCCGTCCACTGGCGGCGCGTGAACACGCACCTTGAGCGCCTCACCGTGCACGCCCACGATCTCGGTGCGGCTCGCGCGTGGCTGCACTCGCACGCTGAAACGGACAGCTCCCGCACGTTCCTGCACCACCAGCGCACTCACAGCAGGGCCGATTCAATCAGCTGCAACAGGAAGTAGGCAATAATCGGCGTGATGTCGACCATCCCCAACGAGGGGATGATCGCGCGCAACGGTCGGAGGATGGGCTCCGTGAGCACGAACGACCAGCGGACCCATTTCGAATAGGGCGACAGACTCGTCCACGAGACGACCACGCGCACCATCAGCGCGATTTGCAGCAGCGAGAAGGTCCACAGGACGGCCACGCGATAGATGCCGCGCGAGCCACCTTCCGCGGCCACCATCGCCGTGATGACCTGGTCGCGCACAAACTGCAGTGCCGACAAGACCACGATGCCGCCGACCACGACAAACACCAACGCCCACCACGGCGCGGTGGATGGCGCGCCTCCCGCACGTATCACGCGCCGTTCGATCGGAAGGATCGCTGGGTCCACGCTCTGCCGGAAAAAGCGCGCGACCTTGCCGAACGGGTTGATGCGTCGTGTGCGAACAGCCCAGTCGATTGCACAAATGACCGCTAGCAGGGCCGCGATGCCAAAGAACGCGACCCGCAGTCCGCCCAATACCGTGTCGAATACCGTCAACGCGCCGGTCACGACTGTAACCTGACCGCCGCCCACCGTGGCTTCAAGGGCGACGGCGTCAGATCGGACGTTGCGGACGGAAGAGCAGGCGTAGCGTGCCGGCGATGCCTCGCAGTCGCTCGAGTACCGAATCACCATGGGCTAGGCGCAGGTACCCGTCAAGGTTCGCCACGGAGGACGACGAGTAGCCGAACCACCACGCCTGACGCCAACCGGCGAACCGGTCGTCGATCACGGTATGAGTGCGCACACACTCTTCGAGTCCCGCCAATCCGTGCGACCTGCCGGTACCGCTCGCCTTCACTCCGCCGTGCGGAACATCGGCGATGCCAGCGACCGCGGCTGCGTCGTTGATCATCACCGTGCCAGAATGCAACTGCTGTGCAATGCGAATCGCGCGGGTGCGGTTACGGCTCCATACGCTGGCACTCAGCCCGAACATGCTCGCGTTGGCGCGCGCAACCGCATCGGACTCATCGACCACCTCGACCACGGGGAGCAGAGGCCCAAAGGTCTCCTCGGTCAGCACGCGTGCCTGATCCGCGACACCGGTCAACAGCGTCGGAGGGAAGGCCCGCGCCAGGCCGCCTAACGCGGACGGCGCGCTGGACGTGGCTCCTTGCGCCACGGCATCGCGCAATTGCCCCTCGAGGGCCTCACGCTGTAGCGGTCGAATCAGGGGACCAACATCGTACTCCGAATCGGAGTCCGTGCGCACACGCAGCTTGGCGATGCGTTCCTGGAGCGCCGCCACGAACGCGGGATAGACGCCTCGTTCGACGAATATCCGCTTCGGTGCCACACAGGTCTGCCCCGCGTTGGCAAAACGTCCCCACACGATGCCACTCGCCGCGTGGTCGATGTCGGCGTCATCGAGCACGATCGCGGCGTCACTCCCCCCGAGTTCCAGCACGCATGGCGTGAACCGTTCCGCACAGGCCACCGCGACTCTGCGTCCTGTGTTCACGGAACCAGTGAAGAACACCTTGTCCACCTCACTGGCCACCAAGGCTGCACCCGTTGGCCCAGCCCCCTGTGCCACGCTGAACACGCCGCTTGGAACTCCCGCGTCGCCAAAAAGCTCCGCCAAAAGCTCGCCCGACGCTGGCGTAAACTCCGAGGGCTTGAGCACCACCGTATTGCCTGTGGCTACCGCGGCCAACGCGATACCGGCCGGCAGCATGAACGGATAGTTCCACGGCGAGATCACCGCGATCACTCCGTAGGGATCGTGACCGATTCTCACGCGCTTTCGCCACAGTGCGAGGCTCTCTGGTGTGAACCAGTCCGGCGTCAGGAGTCGCGGCGTGTGGCGCGACACAAAGCGCGCCATGTCGAGCACGACGCCGACTTCCGCCGCCAGGGCTTCGGCCACGGGCTTTCCGTTCTCTCGCGAAATCGTGGCAGCCACTTCGTGGCGCCGTCGGTACAACGCTCGACGAAAGGCCTCGATCCGGGCCACCCGTTCTGAGACGTCCGTGGCTCGCCATGCTCCACTGGCCTGCCGTGCGCGGGCGACTAGGGTCGCCACCTCGTCAGCACCTAACGACTCGTATCGACGCCAGACGACGCCGGTGGCCACGTCGTGCGATTCGACCGACGCTGGCGGGACGTGACCGGCGGGCGGGGCCAGGGGCGCTTCGATCCGCGTTCCTCCCGTCATTCCGGTGCTACCCACGAAGTGTCCACCCGCACCCGCTGGCGTCGCACCGCGGAACCGAGCCAACCCGTCACCTGTCCGATCACTCCGGCAGCCGCAACGCCGGTCCACTCGACTGCCGTGAAAGGCGCCCCGCCAAACAGAATGTGCACCGAGGCGAGCGCCGACAGGAAAAAGGCAAGGATGACCGTGGTCTTGAATCGACCCTGTACGGTGCGCTCGCGCTGCGCACGTGGCGCCGCCGACAAGGCCAACCAGTACATCGGGGCAAGGGACAGCAGACATAGGAACGCCGCATTCCACCATTGATACTGTGCCCCAAGCGGGACATCACGGGGCATTACAAACGCCCACGCCACGGCAGGTGAGAGCGTGACAAATCGCTCATGCTCTTCCGACGGTCCACGCGTGTGCAGGTAGAGCCCCGTGCGTTGCAGGCTGGCCTCCAGCTCCATCGCCGACGTCAGGGCCTCGTCGCCCGATGCCGCGTCGGTCTCGCCGAACGCCAGCGGCAAGGCGCCAACGGGGGCGCGAAAGCCCAGGCTTGTTGCACGCATCCGAACGCGATAGACAAAGTCACTACCCCAGCGGCCGATCATGAAGCGCTCGTCCATTGGTGCGGCCAGCCGCGCGATGAGAGCGATATGGCCAGGCACCTGGGCGCGGGGCCGCACCACGGCGCGCACGTCGTTCCGATCGGCAGCCGCAACGTCCGGCGTGAAGACGGGATCGACCGCAGCAAAGGCCTCCAATGGCACGCCGTTGACCTGAAGAGAATCGAGCTGGCCCGCAAACGTGTCGTAACCGTTCTTCTTCGGCAACCACTGCACCCAATGCACCAAGAACGGTACCTCAGGCTGGAGCAGCCGACCCGCCGCGCCTAGCACCGTGATGACCAACAACGATCCAAGTGCGGCCAGTCGGCGCGCCAGCCGCGTGTTAGGCAGGAGGAGCTCCTCCCAACGGACAAGGGCCATGAGACCGAGGGCCCCACCCACTGAATTTGCCACCACGTCGCCCAGTGCCGCGTCGCGGCCCGGCACCACCGTCCACTGCAGGAGCTCAATCGTCAGGGACAGCAGCAACGGCACGACATAGAGCCACCAGCGGCGGACTCCCCAGAGCCCTAACGCGACGCCGAGTGGCACGAACAACAGGACGTTCAGCACGAAGTCCGTCCCGCCGAGATCGCCACAGAAAAGACACCACGGCCCCAGCCCAGCGGTCGGCTCCGCCGGTGTCAACGTCAGCCGGCCGATCACCGCTACACTGGCGACCGTCATGAGGAGCGCTATCGGTCTGTGGCGTGACCGGAGATGTTCGAAAAAAGTCAGTGTGCGTGGCAACGCCGTGTGGTCGCTAGTTTCATAGGTTCGCTGGAAAGCTACGCAAGAAGGGTGCATCTTGGGGTTGAGAACGCCGTCTCGCCCCGCATCGACGCCTCGACCTCGCGCCGTGCGACTCTATATCCCGATTGAACGTCCCCGCTTTGGCACCGCGGCGTACTTCCTCGCGCTGCTGCCATTCGTCGTGCTCGCGATACATCAGTGGGGCTTTCTCCCGACGATGACCGACGGGGACTACGCGCAGTACATCCTGCACGCCAAGGCGCTGGTCGAAGGGCGCGGTTATACGGACACGGGATACATCTTCACGCCGTTCACCTTCCTCGTCGGGCCGCCGGCGCAGCCCCCCGGTCTGCCACTGCTCTTGGCCCCAGTCGTGGCGCTGTTTGGGACCAACCTGATCCTTCTTAAGTCGGTAGTGGTGCTTTCGGCGGTTGCGTACTCTCTCATCGCCGCGAACTACTTCGGGCGACGCGAGAGTGTGTGGGTCGGCGCAACAGTTGCGTTGGTAACCTCACTCGCCTTACAGACGCAGAATGCAACGATCTCGGTCATTGCAGACCTGCCCTTTTCGGCGGCGTGCTGGTGGCTCATCACCGTGGCTGATCGACGGGGTGCCTGGACCGGGTATCGAGCCGCCGTTGTGACGCTTCTGGGAGGTGTCGCCGTCGCCTTTCGAATCGCAGGGGCCGCGGCCGGGCTCGCGGTACTCCTCTTCGCCCTGTTGCGACCCCCCGCGCAAAGGCGTGCGGCTTCGCTCCCATTGGTTCTCTGGTTCAGTGGAGGCGTTACCGCCGTTATGCTGTTCGGGCACCTGATTCCCTTTTCTAAGCAGCTACTACAGCTGCCTCACGCGAACTTGGCCGCGCGTGCACTGAGTTTTGCACGAGAAGGGAAGGAGGCCGTACTCCATTCGCTCCTCTATCCGTTCGGCAGTGACTCCGCCAACGACGTGTACCACGGGATCTTTCTCATCCCGCTTCTCATCGGCGGCGTGCGTTTTCTGGTGCGGTATCGGCGCACCTTCGCGTGGTGCTTCCTGCTCGCCTACGCATTCGTGCTCGCCGTGTCCCCGGTGCAGGAAGCACGCTACATCTGGCCTCTGTATCCGATTCTCGCATACGCGTTGGTGAGTGGCTTGATCACGTTGATTCAGGCAGCGCTGCGCGTGACCTCGCGCGATGATCGCGCACCCGTGATCGCGTTCATTCTGATCGCCGTACTTGGCATTTCGTCGACGATGTACGCGTTCCGACAACCGCCACCGCCCTCGTTCCTCGAGCATCCGGACGTCCAGTCGCTGTTCGCTTGGTTGAGGGAAGACAATCGCCGCTCGCCGGATCGCGTCGTGTTTGTTAACCCGCGAGTCCTCACGCTGTCCACGGACGTGCCGGCCATGGCGCCGATTTACGCCAGGTCAGAGCGTGTTTTGAGCGAGTTGGAAAGCCGAAGGATCACCGCGGTGATTGTTGGCGACTTGGGATTGGGTGAAGCGCCGGATCGCGTCATGCGCGACCTCATTCGAGAAATGCCTGCACGATTCGAGTCAGTGTACATCAACCCGAGCTTCCGGGTATTCCGGTTTCTCCCCACGCGGGGCGCGACCCTCGCCCCAGCCGCGCGGCAATGAGCGGACCGCCGACGGAAGAAGGCCACGCCGCCCCCGAACCCACGGTTGGGGTCGCGGCGCTCCTTCGTCAGCTGCAACGAAACCTCGTCGGCGACGGGATCGGGGCCGTGCTCGCCAGTGGCGCCTTCCAAGCCACGGCGGTCGCTGTCCTGGGAGCAGCCGCCTCGTTCGTTGTGCAGATCATTCTCGCGCGAGCCATGGGGCAAAGCGCATACGGCGCGTACGCGTTGGCCCTCGCGTTCATGAACGCCGCGTTACTAATAGGAAAGCTGGAGATTGACAACGTTGGCGTGCGATTCGCGGGCGCATACGCGGCGCAGCGAAGGTGGTCGCTCCTCCGCGGCTATTTGCGTGACAGCCAGATCGCGACGCTTCTCACATCCGCCGTCTGTGCCATCCTAGGCGCTGTCCTCACCTGGTACGCGTTTGACTGGCTATGGGCCAAGCATCCCGGACTACCTTGGGCGTTGTGGATGGCGTGCGTGCTGCTTCCGGTCACGGCGATGCTGACAGTGCACGCGGCGTTCCTGCAAGGATTTCAAAAGTACCTGTCGTCGCAGCTTGCGCCGAACCTGCTCCGACCGATCCTGCTCGGTGTTATCATTTTCATCTGGTGGCGGCTCGCCTCTGCCCACATTCCACCGTGGGCCGGCGTGACGGCCAACCTAGGTGCATCCGTCGCCGCCATGATCAGTGCGGGGTGGATGCTGCGTCGTGTCATTCCGGCGGACGTACGCGATGCACCGATTGAGCGCGATCGCGCCGACTGGATCCGGACAACCAGTCCGCTACTTCTAGTCTCGATCGCGCAGCTCATCATCTCGCAGCAGGCCGACCTCATTGTAGTCGGAACCATAACCGACGCACGCAACGTCGCGGAGTACAACGCTGCCAGTCAACTCACGGTCCCGCTGAGCATCGTCGTGAGTTCGGTTACGTTTGTGGCTCAGGCGATGATTGCAGACCTGTACGCGAGGGGTGATTTCGCTGGTTTGCAGGCGCTGATTCGCGCCGTGTCTCGCGCGAACGCCGTGGTCGCCGCGCCCGTGATGATCGTGGTCGTACTCGGTGGGCATCTGTTGCTGCGCCTGTACGGTCCTGCCTACGCGTCGGCGTATCCTGTGCTGATCATTCTCATGGGGGCCCAGTTGGTCATCGCGTTGAGTGGCTCGTTAGCCGGGTATCTCCTCACGATGACCCGCTTTCAAGGCGCTGCCGCATGGATCATCGGAGGGGCGGCATTGCTGAACTTGGCGCTTACTCTCGTGCTCACACCTCTGTTCGGCATCATTGGAACCGCTACCGCAACGTTGGTAGCTGCATTAGCTCGAGGCCTCGCGCTCACCGTCTTTATCAAGCGACGCATGGGGCTTCGCGTCCCGGCATTCTGACAGCCTTAACTTACGGTGATGATTCCGGTCGCTTGGGAATAAACTCGGCGATCCCGGTCAGCCAGCTCTCGAATTCGAGGGGCGTCACCGAAGCTGTGTCCACGAGCCGCGGGAGCATCAGCGGGTCGTCGCCTTTCGACGCCAACCCTACAAAGCAGGTGGTCGCCGACTCTACGGCAGCGTCACGCAGCCAAGGCAGAAATGCCGGGTTGGTCACGCCACTCGGGTAGCAAAAGTGCACCTTCTCGCGAGACGGTCCGGCACCAAGGCGTTGCAGGCTCCTTCGGTTATCATCGATCTCGCGAGTGAACAGCTCGCGATCCACAGGCACGCGATGTCGATGCGTGTGCAGCTGGACATCGATAAGGTCCCGAGGAAGGGCTGCCACCTCGGCTGGCGTCATCAAGTGGAAGAGGCGTTGCCTGACGAGCGCTTCGTAGTCCACGTCGCAGCGCCTCGCGATCTCGTGCAACACGTCGTCCTTGGCGTCGGCCGTGAGGTCATGCTCGCGGGAGAAGTTGTAGACGTCAACCGCCGCTCGGGTCGCCCCCGCGCGCGTGCGCAGGTCGAGCTCGTGGCCATGCGAGGTAATGCCTGTGCCGTCGATGATCCGTCCGCGTCCGCGCCACAACAGGTAGTTGCTCATCGTGTCGAACACCGGTCCACCCCGCTCGGCGTAGTACGTCGTCAGGTAGACCGTCGCCGGCATGTTGAACTCACGCAGGATCGGCACGGCCAACGCTGAGAAATCATGTGCGCCGTCGTCGAACGTCAGGGTCACTGCCCGCCGAGGCAGCGTGCCGGCATACAATCGTTGCACGGCCACGTCGAACGGCAGGACAGAGTAGCCGCCGTCACGCAGTGCGGCCAGCCGCGCGCGCAATAGCTTGGGCGGCATGTACAACGACGGACTCCACTCGTGCTCGTCGGCGAGTGAAATGCCGTGATACGCGATGATCAGGAGTCGCTGTCCGCGCCAATGACTGTCGCGGACACGCGCGGTGACCCCGGTCGTTCGGGCAAGCGCAAGCGCCGACAGCTTAGCCGTCTTGTAGAGCGACATACCGAAGTTCCTGGGGAGTGCCTAGCGAGATTCGGCCCCAACGCGACCGATCATGGTGCTATGGCCCGCCAACGGCAAGCGCCGGCTCTTGGACCGTGGTCCATTGCCATAACCGTCGGATCCCCTCCAACAACGTCACCGTGGGTTCGTATCCAAGGACTGCTCGGGCGCGCTCCAAACTCGCCAGCGAATCACGGATGTCACCAGCGCGCTCCGGCCGGTGCTCCACCAGGATGGGACGTCCCGAGACTTCCTCCACCAGACGGACCAGCTGCAACAATGTGGTCTGCTCACCCGCGCCCACGTTCACACACCAGCCGCTCACTTGCGCGGCGGCGCCCGTCGCCGCCAGCACGTTCGCGGCGACTACGTTGTCGATGTACGTGAAGTCGCGCGTCTGCAAGCCGTCGCCGTAGATCGACATCGGCGTACCAGCGGTTGCTGCACGCATGACCAACGGGATGACGGCAGCGTACGGACCGTTAGGATCCTGGCGTGGCCCAAACACGTTGAAGTAGCGCAAGGCGACGCCTTCCACCAAGCCAGCTCGCGCATACGCCAAGGTGTAAACCTCGCCCGCCAACTTGGCCGCCGCATACGGCGACTTTGGCAACGGCTCCGCGTCTTCGGTCTTCGGGAGCGTCGGCGTCTCGCCGTACGCAGAACTCGACGCGGAGTACACGAAGCGACGAACGCCGTGACGGCGCGCCGCATCCAGTAGGTAGAATGTCGCGTTCACATTCGAGTCGTGCGTTCCAAGCGGGTCCACCATGGAGCGGGGCACGCTCGACATGGCCGCCAGATGGAAAACGACCTCCACGCCCTCAGCAGCGCGCTCGCAGACGCTCGGATCCCTCAAATCCTCCTGCCGAAACTCGATGTGGCTGAGAACGTCCGACAGGTTGCGGAGGAACCCGGTTGAAAGGTTGTCCACCACGCGGACTTCCCATCCCATATCCAGCAGCCGTCGAGTCAGGTGCGACCCGATAAACCCTGCGCCGCCGGTGAGTAATGCCTTCATAGCCAAGAGGTAAGAGGAGATTCAACAGTCGACGAAAGGTGTAGCCGTTGCGCCATGGAGCAAAGCGCGGTCCATCACGAAACGGTCGTTCCAGCCGACCTGAAGCGCATCGGTTCCGCTCAGTTAGGGACGGGTAATCCCTTGTCAGGCAACAGGTCGCGCCGCTTCGTGTGGCGAACTCGCCACCGATGTCGTCCTTCCGCTACAATGCTCCGTTAGCACGCTCGCCCCCCAACCGATGATAGCGGTGACGAGAGCGGGCCCATGTCTTGCCCTTAGACCGCCAGTTTTCCCCGCATACGCCCTTCGTGATCGCTTTCGCACTGATCTGTTTTGCAACGGTTGGATTTACCTGGGCCGGCTACCCGCTTCTGGTGGCCGTGCTGGCTTCGCTTCGCAAGGCCGCTCCTCGTGAACCCGTGGCAACGCCGCCTCGCGTCACGGTGATTATCGCCACCATTGCCGACGACGAGGCACTTGCCCAGCGCCTGGCCGACCTGGAGCGAACCCAGTACCCCCACGAACGTCTCGACATTGTGGTCGCGCTGGATGCTCGGCGCGCGTCCGGTACAGCGCGCCTCGAAGCTCGGGAGATTCCGGTTCGTATCGTCCGAGGCGACGCTCCCGGTGGGAAGGCCCTGGCGTTGAATGCCGGAGTGCGCGCAGCGACAGGTGAATTTCTCGTGTTCTCCGATGTCGCTCAGCAATTTGAACCGGATACCATTCCGCGACTCGTGGCCGCACTCGTCGCCGATGGTCGACTCGGTGCGGTTTCTGGAGCACTGCACATTGGCGGCGCCCCGGGCCGGTTCTCTATTGCCAATCGTTATTGGCAGCTTGAACGGTGGCTACGCCGCAATGAAGCTCGCGTGCACTCGGCGGTAGGGGTGACGGGTGCCGTTTACGCCATGCAGCGCGTGCTCTGGGTGCCGCTTCCCGACGGCCTGATTCTGGACGACTTGTACACCCCCATGCAGTTGGTGCTGCGCGGTTACCGCGTTGGATTTGACGAGCGAGCGCTGGCGCACGACGGTCGCCACTTTGCCCCGCGTGACGAGTACAAGCGCAAGGCGCGGACGCTGACCGGTGTGTTGCAGCTGTGTGCCTGGATGCCATCGGTCATGGCACCAACGCGCAACCCGATCTGGCTCCAGTTCGTGAGTCACAAGTTGTTGCGTCTGGCGACTCCGTATCTTCTGGGGCTCGGCGTGGTGGCCGTCCTTGGTCGGGCGATGGTAGGCCACCTGGGGTCGTACCCAGGCTGGGCGGTCGGCTTGGTCATCGCGGTGCTGCTGCTTCCCGCGTTGGCAAGCCGCCGAGTACGTGAGGGACTGTCCGGCGCAGCGTATATGCAGCTGGCGGCCGTGAAAGCAACTGTGAACGCATTCCGAGGACATTGGGATGTGTGGCAGAGCTGACGGCGTGCGGCGCCAGAGCACGGTGCTGCGGCTGACCAGGCGGCCGGCGAGCCAGGAAGGACGTCCATGAACCCGTTGACGGCCCTTGGACGCCTGCGGGGGCGCAGTCGCGCCGAACTCGCGGAGCGCGCGGCACAGTACCTGGCGGCTCGTGCCGAGCGTATGGGGTGGCGCGACACACGCGAGCTGACGGTCACGGACTTGAACCGTCGCCTGAAGCCGCGTGATCAGGGTGGCCATTCCTCGCTGGATGACTGGTTCGCGCACTTCACACGCGGCGACTCGGCGCCGTTCCTTCCCGGGCTGGAGCATCGGGATGACACGGTGGCGGCCTTGCGGGCGTTCGCCCCAGATGCCGAGGCGCCGACTCTCACGCGCGCCGAGCGCATGCTGCGAGGAGAGTTTGACCTGTTGGGATACCGCGGGCTTCGCTACGCATTGCCGATCGACTGGCAGGTCGATCCCGTGCGCGGACGGCGAGCACCAACGGGCCACTGGAGTCGCATTCCCTTTCTCGACGACGCGATCTGCGGTGACCACAAGGCCATTTGGGAGATCAACCGGCACCAAGTCCTGGTCGCGTTAGGTCAGGCGTACTGGTACTCGGGCGATGAACGCTTTGCTGCCCGAGCGTGTGCCTGGTTGCACGAGTGGATGGATGCCAATCCCCCTAAACAGGGCATCAACTGGGCCAGTAGTCTGGAGGTGGCGTTTCGAGCCTACTCCTGGATCTGGACGTTGCAGATGTTGAAGTCGTCGCCAAGTCTCGATGCCGCGTTGTTTGCACGTGTGATCGGGCACCTCACACTATCGGCGCGCCACCTGGAACGTTTTTTGTCCACGTATTTCAGCCCGAACACCCATCTGACGGGCGAGGGACTAGGGCTGTACGTGTTGGGAATGCAACTGGCGCCGCTGGCGGATGCCACGCGCTGGCGCAGACACGGCTTGGCGATCCTGCTGAACCAGCTGCCCCGTCACGTGTATCCGGATGGCATCTACTTCGAGCAGGCCACGTACTACCAGCGCTACACCGCCGAGTTCTACCTGCAGTTGTTTATCCTGGCGGAAGCAGAGCGCGATGCGATCCGCGAGCGCATTCGGATGCCGCTGATCAGGACGCTGGAGGCGCTGCAGAGTGTCATGCGGCCAGATGGGACCATGCCCCTGCTGGGTGACGACGACGGCGGACGCCTGATGTTCCTGGACGCGTCCGACGGGAACGACCTCCGCGGCTTGCTGGCTACCGCCGCCGTGACACTTCAGCGGCCAGACTTCGCTTACGGCGCGTCCGGCCCGCGCGCTGAATTGATCTGGACACTAGGCGCCGCTGGCGCGGCCCAGTGGCGTGGGTTGTCCCCGATGCCACCGCTCATCGAATCCCGGGCGTTCATGCACGGCGGCGTGTTGGTCATGCGCGATGGCTGGACCCCCGTAGCCAGTAGCATGGTGATCGACGCGGGGCCTCACGGCGTCTTCAACTGCGGCCACGCGCATGCTGACGCCCTATCATTTGACCTGACGGTGGAGGGGCGTGCCACGTTTGTCGATCCAGGCACGTACACGTACACGGCACCACTCGCGGACCGCGATCTCTTCCGCTCCACGGCCGTGCACAACGCCCTCACAGTGAATGACAGCTCGTCATCGATCATGCAGGGCCCCTTCTCATGGGCGACTATCGCGCATGCCAGCATCGAACGTTGGCACTCGTCTCCCTCGCTCGATTTCTTCGAAGGGTCACATGACGGTTACGAGCGTCCAAGCGTTCACGCCGAGGTGGTACGTTCCATCGTGTTTGTAAAGGATGGCTACTGGATCATTCGCGACCGCGTGGTGTCCGGTCGCCGGTTCAACGCTTTTGCCACCCTGCAGTGCGCCATCGGGCTGGAGGTCCGCGAGATGTTACCGGGCCAATTCAGCGTGATAGACGGAACCAACGCGCTCGTCCACGTGCACGCGCTGGGATCTAGCACGACAACGTCGCTCGACCACGGTTGGGTCTCGCCAGCCTACGGTGCGCGCCACAAGGCGCCGCGTATTCGCGTCCATATCAGCGCCGCCGGTGCTTCGGCTTTCGAAACCGTGATCTGCAAAGCCTCGCTAGCGGCACACGTCGAGCGACGCCGAGGCGCCGCGAGTGACATTGTCGAGGTTCGCACCCAACGGTTCCGCGACGTCCTCGTCTTTAGCGACGGGGGCGAGCATCCCGAATGTGAAGGCGTTTCCACCGACGCCGACGTCTTTTGGATCCGACGGGACGCCGAGTCCGGCGTCGCCCTGGAGTGCTTTGCAACTGGGGCCACGCGTCTTACCGTGGATGGGGTGACGGTCGACACGTTGGTCATGCCCGGGGCGCTGGCTGCGCACCGGACGCCGACAGGATGGCAGCGCCGCCCCGTGGGCGCGAGCAGCAGCTCCTCGGCAGGCGCATCATCGTTAGGCGACGAAGGCGATGGAACCGCGCCGTTCGGCGCCGGTGGTTTCCTCAACTCCACGACCTGATACTATGTGCGGGATTTGCGGGATCGCACTCTCTTCCCGATCGACACGCTCGGTCGATCGGGAACAGCTCGTGCGCATGCGAGACGCCATGATCCATCGCGGCCCCGATGGCGAGGGCATCTATTTCAGTGAACGTGACCGCGTTGCGTTAGGTCACCGACGTTTGTCTATCGTAGACGTGGCCCATGGCGCGCAGCCGATGTCCTCCGATGACGGGGCCATTCAGCTCGTCTACAACGGAGAGGTCTACAACCACCCGGTGCTCCACGACGACCTGGTGGCCAAGGGCGTTCGCTACCAAACACGCTGCGACACCGAAACCATCCTGCGTCTGTACGAACGGGAAGGGGCTCGGACGCCGGAACTTCTCCGAGGCATGTTCGCCTTCGCCATCTGGGATACGCGCACGCGTGAGCTGTTCATTGCGCGCGATCGATTCGGCGTGAAACCCGTGTACTATGCGCACACCGACGATGGCTCACTCTACTTCGCGTCGGAGATCAAGGCCATCTTCGCCACCGGCCAGGTGCGCCCCGCGGTTCACACCGACGCGATTCCAGACTACCTGGCCAACCACGCCCCGTCGGGGAACGAAACGCTGTTTGCCGGCATCCGAAGGTTGCCGCCTGGTCACGTCCTTCGCTGGCGGGATGGTACGCTCACCATCACCCCCTATTGGGACCTGTCGTTTGCAGCGCCGCTCGAGGTGCGTGACGACCGCGAACTCATCGCCGAATATCGCGACCGCTTTATGGACGCAGTGCGTATGCGCCTGATGTCCGACGTCCCGCTCGGCATGTTCCTATCCGGTGGCATCGATTCCGCGGCGATCACCGCGGCGATGAGCCGGCTGGTGGATGAACCGATCAAGACGTTTTCGGTGGCCTTCGCCGAGCGCGAGGCGAATGAGCTGTACTATGCCCGCCAGGTCGCGGAACGGTATCGGACGGATCATCACGAGGTGTTGGTGTCGCCCCAGCAGTTCTGGGATTCAGTGCCATCCCTCGTCTGGCACGAAGATGAGCCCATGGCGCACCCCTCGAGTGTGGCGCTGAACTATGTGTCGCGGCTGGCCGCAGAACGCGTCAAGGTTGTGCTGACCGGGGAAGGGAGTGACGAAACGCTCGCCGGCTACAACCGCTACCGGGTGACGCTCTACAACACGAAAATCGGCCGCCAGTATGAACGGCTGGCGCCGCGCTTCGTACGCGACGCTGTGCGGCAAGGCGTGGCCACGTTGCCCACGCGGTCGCGTCTTCGGCAACGATTGTCCCGCACGTTTCTGGTCCTGCCGAGTGACTTGCCGTCCCTGTACTTCGACAACTTCGCCGTGTTCTCGCGGGCCCGTCAGTCGCAACTGCTGGCGCCGGCCTTTGCCGATCGGGTGCGCGGGATCGATCCGTACGCGGCCGCCCGCGATGCACTCGGCCGCACGGACGCGCGGACGCTGCTCGATCAGTTGCTGTATGCGGATACCAAGACGTACCTCCATGAGCTGCTCATGAAGCAGGACCAGATGAGCATGGCGGCGTCGATCGAAAGTCGCGTCCCCTTTCTGGACCACCAGCTAGTGGAGTTCGCCGCACGTCTGCCGCAACACCTGAAATTGAAAGGCGTCACCACGAAGTACATCCTGCGTGAGGCTATGCGTGACTGGCTGCCGCCGGAAATCCTCTCTCGGAAGAAAATGGGATTCCCAGTGCCAGTCGGCGCCTGGCTCCGCGGCGCATTCCAGCCCCTCCTGTCGAGCCTCATCACCAGTGATCGCGCGTTCGCCCGTGGCTACTTCAGGCCCGAAGAGATTCAGCGAATCGTCGCCAGTCACGTCAGTGGCGAACAGAACCACGCCGAGCGCCTTTGGTCCCTCATCAACTTCGAGGTATGGCACCGCGTGTTCATCGATGGCGAGTCGCCGACCGATATGCGCTTGAGCACGTAGGGCAGCGTATGCCACGAGTACACAGGCTTGAGCTGATCGCGCTCGAATACCACGATGTCGTGCGCGGCGACGCCTTTGACGAAAGCGGCTTTCCCGGCGGAGCCGCGCGCAGTTACAAGATGTCGGCGAGCATGTTCGAGTCTCATTGTGCGGCGGTAGCAGCTGCCGGCGTGCCTATCGCATCCGACGTGCGCGCGCTGCCGCAGAGCGTGACACGCGTGGCCCTGTTTACCTTCGATGATGGTGGGTCGAGTGCGTTGGACCCGACGGCTGGCATCCTCGAGCGATTCGGGTGGCGCGGCCATTTCTTCGTCACCACCGGTGCCATGGGAACCAGGGGCTTCCTGAGTCCTGCGCAGGCGCGCGAACTGTCTGACCGGGGTCACGTGGTTGGCAGTCATTCTCATACCCATCCGGTGCGCATGTCGCATCTGAGTCCGGCGGCCTTGACCCAGGAGTGGAGCGAGAGCATTCGCCGGCTGGAAGACGCGTTAGGGCGTCGGGTCACGGTCGCTTCTGTTCCCGGAGGGTATTTCGGCGCGCATGTCGCCCGGTCGGCGGCAGAGGGCGGCATCGAGTGGCTCTTCACGTCGGAACCCGAGAGCCGCATGGTGTCGGTCGACACTTGCCGGGTGATGGGTCGCTACACGCTGCGCATTGATTCGCCGGCAACGCTCGCCCGCGCGCTGGTGGCCCCAGGTGGCACGGCCCGCCTGAAGCAATCGGTGCTCTGGAAAGCTAAGAAAGCCGCCAAACGATTGGGCGGCGATACGTATCTGCGTCTTCGGGCGTCCCTACTGGGCGATGACAAAGATGCCCAGCGCGGCGCCCTCGCTCCCTGAAGCATCATTACATCGCCCCCTCAATACCTAACGAACTTATATGTCGCAACAGATCAGTGTTTTCGGGCTCGGCTACGTGGGGTGCGTTTCCGCGGCATGCTTTGCCAAGGAAGGGCATACGGTCGTGGGTGTCGACGTGAGTCAAGCCAAGGTCGACATGATCAATGCCGGACTGGCTACCATCGTGGAGCAAGGCATCGCGGAACTCGTAGCAGAGGTCCATGCCGCCGGTCGCCTGCGCGCGACGACCAGCGTTGAGGAGGCGGTGCGAGCGACGTCAATTTCCCTTATCTGCGTCGGAACACCGAGCCGCCCTAACGGCGCGTTGGACCTGAGCTACGTCGAACGGGTCTGCGCCCAAATCGGCGAGGTGCTGCGTCACAAGCCCGCACGTCACACCGTCGTGATTCGTAGTACGGTTCTGCCCGGGTCGACGCAGGACGTTGCGGCGGCGGCCCTCGAGCGAACCTCGGGCCTGAAGCCGCACGTGGGATTCGGCATCGCCATGAATCCGGAGTTCCTACGCGAAGGCACGTCGATCAAGGACTTCTATGATCCTCCCTTCACGGTCATTGGAACTGAAGATCCAGGCACCGCGGAGGCGATTGCGGCTCTCTACGTGGGATTGAAGGCGCCGCTTCACACCGTGGCTACACGCGTCGCGGAAATGCTGAAGTACGCTTGCAACTCGTTCCACGGACTCAAGGTGGGATTTGCGAATGAGATCGGGAACGTCTGCAAGGCACTGGATGTGGACAGCCACGAAGTAATGCGAATCTTCTGTGAAGATACGAAGCTGAACATCTCTCCCTACTACCTGAAACCGGGATTCGCGTTCGGTGGATCGTGCCTCCCGAAGGACCTGCGCGGGGTGACATATCGCGCTCGACAGTTGGACATCGAAACGCCTATCCTCAGCGCCACCCTCGTCGGCAATGAACAGCAGATCTCCCGAGCCTATGACATGGTGATGGCAACTGGTCACAAGCGCGTCGGGGTCCTCGGTCTCGCATTCAAGGCCGGTACTGATGACATGCGCGAGTCGCCCATGGTCACCTTGATCGAGCGCCTGTTGGGTAAGGGCATGCAGGTCACGATCTACGATCGCGAGGTGACCAGCGCGCGATTGATCGGAGCCAACAAGGAATTCGTAGAGCGCGAGATTCCGCACATTTGGTCGCTCATGCGATCGGAGATCGCCGAGGTGCTCAAGGCCAGCGACACGGTGATCATCGGCAACGGTTCGAAGGAGTTCCGAACCATCGAGCCTGACTTGCGAGAGGGACAGATCGTGATCGATCTGGTCCGCGCATTCGGTGCGCGCCGGAGTGACGGTGGCGCGTACGAGGGGATCTGCTGGTGACCTGGTGGCACTCGACAGGTCCCACGTCGAGACGTGTGCGCGGCCATCGGTAAACGCTGGGGCGTACACGATCTCGCTGACTCGACAGTCGTGAGTACGGTCCTGTGCAGCGCGGCCCCAATGGGAGCGTGTTCGAGCTGAAGTGAGGTGGTTGGTCGGGCCCACGTCAAGGCAGGCGTGCTGAGTCGGCGCCGGGGGCAAGACAGCGAACCACCGAGATGTTCTACCGAGCCCGCGAGAGTACGCCGGAGGGCCGTTGTACACGACAGCGGTCGTTCGCCGGACGGCGATGTCATCGCACGCTCGATCGCCTGCGAGCACGCACCTTGGATAGGGTGACGCTCGTTGCACAGAACGGTTGGGCGGATGGCGCCGTGGGCGAGAACCTGGACGCCCACATGCGAGACCACGGCTCGCCACAGCTGCAACCAACGTCGGCGCTGCAGGGTGTTGGATCTGGCGGCGACATAGGCAGTCGTCATTGATCCTGTGCCGGACATCGGGTCTCGCGGCCGTCGCGTGCCACTCCCTCAGCGACAGGGGCGTGCTGGCGGGAGGCATCGTCGACTCGGTGCCGAATGCCGTGCGCGACCTGACCATTCGTCGCGACGCGACCCGAGGGGAATTTCGGGGACGCTTTCGCGGAAGGGCTCTGGAGCTGGGTGGAGGGTTGATGCCCGTCCCTGGATGCATGACAACAGGCACTGGCCTGTCGCTCCCGCCAGCCTCAACGCCTAACGATTCCTGCCGCCCGTCAGCGGGAGCCGTCGGGCAGAGACGGACGTGGATCAGCCCGCCAAATCGGCGTTTATTTGCTTCCTCTCACGTACGCAATCGGCGACCTGATCCATGACACCTAAGGCGGTCAAAATGCCGCTGAGGTCGACATATTTGTGCGCCAAGTCACATTGGAACGCTGCAACCCATTGTACTATAGGGATATATGTTACCCCACCCCTAAGGTAATCGTGACCGATGACGATACCTTGGGGTTGAGATCTCCCGCTGGATGATCGGTCAAGGTGACAGGTCATCTGAAGAAACAATCTACTTCTTGTTTCGGCAGGATCGCAGCCCTCGCAGGTGAGGAAAGCGACAAAGGCAAACCCGGCGAAAGCCGGCGACGCAAAGCTACGAGGCCTCAGCGCACTTCGCGTTAGGCTGGTCGAGCCGCCGAATAACTCGCATGGCTTTTGGAGGAACTGCGAATGACCGTTCGACGGCCCCTGCACGCGCACGTGTGCGCACTGGTTGCACTCTCGGTGTTGGTCGCGTGCAGCGACACGAAACAACTGACCACCAGTCTCGATCCATCGTTGGTCGCAGCGAACGCGTCCGAAATGGGCGTGACTTCCCGCGCGGTCATCGGTATCCAGAATCAAGTCGGGCAACTTAAGGTCGGCCTGAAGTGGTATCCCACCTGGGTCTCCCGCGACACGACTGTTGTCGATGTCACCTCGACAGGCGTCGCAACAGGGGTACGCGTTGGCTCAGCGTACGCCGTCGCAACGAATGCGTTCCAGAAACGCGACAGTTTGCTGATCACGGTAAATCCGGGGACGCCGACGACGGTCAACGTCGTGCTTCCCAAGCCAACGCTGTCTCCGTCGCAGACCATGCAGGCCACGGCCGTCGCGATTGATGCAAACGGCAAGACGCTGGTTGGGGCGCCGATTCAGTGGTCCACATCGAATGCTGCCGTAGCCACGGTGTCAGCCTCCGGTGTCGTGACCGCCGTCGCCGCTGGAACCGTCGCCATCGGCGCAACCAGCTCGGGACTCAGTGCAAGCGCGGTGATGACCGTTCAAGGGACACCGCCTCCCGTCAGCAGCATCACTGTCGCGATGTCGCCGACCACGCTAAACGTTGGTCAGAAAGTGCAAGCGACGGCCGTGGCGCGCGACGCGCAGGGCAATGTGTTGCCCGGGGTCTCCTTCACGTGGGGAGTCAGCGTCACATCCATTCTCAGTGCCTCGTCCTCAGGCATGATTACCGGCGTCTCCGCAGGGACGGCGCAAGTCCAAGCTACTGCCAGCGGCGTCACAGGCTCGCTCTCGGCGACGGTCACCAGCTCGCAACCACCGCCCGTACCCGGACCCAACGGCCTCACCGTTCCCCCAGCGCTTCCGCAGGTTCTCCTCAACTTCCCGTATGTCCCAGGGACGGGGAAGACCATTTTTGTGGCTGCCGGCGCCAACCTGCAGACGGCCATCAACTCGGCGAATCGCGGTGATGAAGTCGTGCTTCAAGCGGGTGCGACGTTCTCCGGCAACTTCATTCTGCCCGCAAAACCAGGCAACGCGTCGAATGGGTGGGTGGTCATTCGTGGCGATCACTACAATCTCCTGCCCCCTGAAGGAACTCGTGTAACCTCGGCTCTGGCGAGCACCATGCCTATGGTCATGACGCCGAACGCAACGGCCGCCATCGCCACCGCGCCCGGCGCGTCGGGCTATCGCTTGATCGGTCTCGAGGTCACCACCCCCGCGACGTATTCGGGTCCCCAGTATGGCCTCATTTGGCTTGGCGATGGATCGTCAGCGCAAAACCAGCTCTCGCAGGTGCCGACGGACCTCGTGCTCGATCGCATGTACATCCATGGGTCCACGAACTCCGACGTACAGCGCTGTGTCGGATTGAACTCCGCTCGATCTCAGGTGAGCGACAGCTACCTAAAGGACTGCCACGGCTCCGGTGTGGACGCGCAGGCCATCGCGGGATGGAATGGGCCGGGACCGTTCAAGATCGTCAATAACACGCTCGAAGGGTCGACCGAGAACATCATGTTCGGAGGCGCAGACCCAGCTATTCCCAACTTGATTCCGTCCGACATCGAGATCCGCCGCAATTACGTGGTGACTCCTGCGTCATGGAAAGGCAAGGCGTGGGTAAAGAAGAACCTGATGGAGCTGAAGGTGGGTCGGCGGATCCTCATCGAGGGCAACGTGTTCGACGGATCCTGGCAGAATGGGCAGACCGGCTGGGCGCTCTTTCTCAAGAGCGAGAATCAGTCGGGGCGTTGCACCTGGTGTACCACGTCAGACGTTACGATCCGATATAACTACATCAGGAACGCCGGTGCCGGCATCGCCATCGTGGGGAAGGAGGGGACGAGCCCCTATCCCGTAGGCGCATTGAGTGCGCGCTTCTCGGTCCAGAACAACTTGATGGACAACATCAATGTTGGTGTGTACGTCGGGGACGACCGACTCATGGAGGTGCTGGGGAATGCGCAAGACGTCGAGTTCGTGAACAACACCTTCACGTCCACCGGCTTCTTGGCGCAGTTCATGGCGTTTGACCAGTACAACACGGCCACGCGATTCGCCTTCAACTACAATGTTGTCTCGCTCGCTCAGTACGGGCTGTTCGCGACAGCGCGTGGAGAGGGCACTCCGGCCCTTGCAGCTGTCGTTGGAGGATGGCAATTCAATTCCAACTGGCTACTCGGTGCCTCTCGCGCCTCGATCTACCCGGCCACTACGTCCTTCGTCCCTAGTGTTCCATCGGTACCAGCAGGATTTGGGGCAGATCAGGCGACGGTGAATGCCAAGATCGCTGGCGTGATTATCCCCTGACATCCGGGTGAGAAAGACGCAAATCGCATGAAGAAGGCCTGGGGCGCTTTGCAACGCCCCAGGCCGGCCCTCGATGGGCCGTGGTGGGAACGGAATATCGGAGTTAAGCGGGCGCCGATATTCTCTTTCCACGGCAATGCCATGGCGACTCCACTAACGGCTGCGCTGCAGTTGCCGACGCGCCACGCCGGTGCGAAAGTTGCACCTTGGTCCGCGACAGTTGTTCGCGCCGCGGGCCTGCCCTTCAAGCCATCGGACTATTCTAACCAGGCCTGGCAAATCGCGCGTGCGGCTTCCTACCTATCGGACCCACAGTCTTGTGTTTGGAGCCACCCTCGCGCTCATCGGCTGCATGGTCCCCGTGGCTATCACTGATTCCGCCCTTCGCGAGCCGGCGGCTCCAACCGTTGCCGCTGTCGAAGTGAGTATCGGGACCACACTGCGTCTTGGCCAGAGCGTGCAGGCCGCGGCGATCGCGCGGGATTCGAAAGGAAATCTCCTGAACTCCGTCGAGGTCAGCTGGGCCGTCAGCTCCACAGGAATACTCGGCGTAACTTCGGGCGGTTTCGTCACTGCTGTTGGACTCGGAAGCGCGATGGTTGTCGCCACGGTACAGGGGGTCTCGGGTGCTGCGAGCGTGGCTGTCCAAGACACTGTTGTCATCCCGCTACCTGCACCGCCGGCGCCGCCACCGGGTCCGAACGGGTTGACGGTGCCGCCGGCGCTGCCGCAGGTGTACCTGAACTATCCGTACCCGGCGGTGAGCGGGGCGACGATCACGGTGCCGGCGGGGGGCAATCTGCAGACGGCGCTGAA
>JAXLXV010000023.1:0-108481 GCA_046327745.1 Gemmatimonadaceae bacterium
CCGGCGGTCCCCGAGGCATCGTCATCGGCGCCGTTCCAGATGGAATCCGCCCCGGCCACTCCGGTATGTCGAGTTCCTACGTGATCCATATGCGCGGAGAACACGACGTACTCGTTGCGCAGCACCGGGTCACTGCCATCGAGGATGCCGACGACGTTGGGCGCCGTCACCAAATGCTGCACACGCTCGCGCACGGTCGTGGTGACCATCAACTCCGGCACGTGACGCACGATCGGTGACTTCGCGTGCCGCAGCGCAGCGACACTCGTGCCGATCTCCTGCAGTACCACTCCAAGCGCGCGCTCATGGACCTCCACCACCACCGGTCCGACGTTGGGCGGGATGCCGACGGTGAGTGACGGCGAGAATTGCGATGCGGCGCGCGCGGCGAACGACGCACTGTCCCGATTCGAGATCAGGATCAGCGCCGCCGGGCGCTGCGCGACCAGCGAATCGAGCGCCGTCAGCTGCGATCCCAGCGGCTGCGTATAGTCGATCGTCCACAGGATCGTCCGCCCCTTCGCTCCAAGGCCACGAACGTCCGCGGCGGTGATCGGTCCCGCCAGCAGGATCGCCGTGGCGGCCACCGCACGGCCGGTGCGTGGGCCGGTGGTCCATCGCGCGTCGGGCCCTAACGCCACTTCCGCCGATGCCTCACCCACCTGGAAACGCACGCTCGACGCGACATCGGTCATCTTGGTCGCGATCGGGTAACGCTGCAGGAAGGTCCCACTGTCGCCGCCGGCATGGAACCCCGCGCGCTGGAACTGTTCGGCCACGTATCGAGCCGTCAGCTCCAATCCAGGGGACGGCGTGTCGCGGCCCTCCATGGAATCGTCGGCAATCACGAACAGATGCCGTCGCAGGTCCACCGCGCGAATCTCGGCGGCGCCCCGCTGCAGTGCGCCGTCTCCTCGTTGACCCGAGGCTGGCCGCGTCAGCAGGCAAGTCGCCAGAGTCGTCAGGCACCCGCTGCGGGCCCACCGTGCGAGCCGCCGCCGCGTCCGGTCAGCGCGCACCCTCACGCGATGCGCGCGCGGCAGTCGGTGTCTCGATGGACGCGTGACTGCCGCACCAACACCAACCGTTCTCCATCGATCCGGGAAGGACAAGACACGTCGCGGCAACTCCTTGGAAACGTGGCGATCAGACGTCTTCGTATCCTATCCCGGGTCACCGACGCGGGTAATGTCTCAACGCGAGAATTCGGCCGCCGATGGTGTGAACACCCACGTCGACATGGGACCGCACGTCGTCGCCGAAGACGCCTCGATGCGAAGACGACTGCCCGTGAGCAGCTGCACCAACACGCGTCGGATCCTGGGGAATTGCGTTTCATAGCAGAAGATCGCGCCGTCGGCCGTCACTTGCCCGAAGTCGACATTCACGTGGTCGGCGGCCGACATGTTCGGCGCGAAGGCATAGGTCCCCGAGGTCAGCCCCGGGACGGATGTGCCGACCGAGAACACGGCTTGCGTTGGGTCCACGTTGTCGTGCACCAACGCCAGATGCGCGTCTTCGGTCGGGCTGTTGTCATAGAACCATCGCCCCTGCGCCGTGTTCGGCTTGTCCTGCATGATCTCGCCGCACACGGGCTCGATCGTTCGATGGACGCTTTGGCCAAACCGGCCCAACAGCGCGCGCAATCCGTCGCGCACGCCCGGCTCGAAGTAGTCGACCGGGCACACCGTGTGGAGCTGGCCAAAGTCGCCACTGCCCCCGATGCGCACCTGATTGATGAACCCGAGGGCCGGCGTCCGCCGATCATAGGCGCCAAAGTCGCCACCACGGGTGAGCGCAAACGTGTCGCCAGCCGCAACCTCGATCGACACGTCCTTGTAACACTGCTGTACCGTGATGCCACCCGTGGTATAGGGCGCGTTGCAACTCACGTCCATGGAACCAACCTTGGCCGCAAAGGACGGCAATAGCTCGGTGACGTGCGCAAAGTAGATGCGCAGATCGGCGCACGGAAAGAAGCTCACCGTGTAGTCGAAGTGCGGAGTAGGCGCGAGGAACTTCTGCACCATCACGTTGCCTACCCTGCCATTGCCCGGAAATCGCAAGGGGACTTCTTCCCGGAGCCCGCCAGCTGCGGCGCGCGTGTAGAAATACATGTGGTCCGTGGGGAACACATGTCCGCTCGGGTTCAGGTTCCCCAGCGGCGTGAATTCGTAGATCTGCGACAGCTCGATCGGCGAGACGGTCAGCACCGGCGTGGGAGCACAACTGGCAAGACCGTTAGGCGCGGCCGGTCCGCCGATGGTTGGTCCACTGACCCCATCGCCCCCACAGGCGGCGACCAGGCCCAGACCACCAGCGACAAGCGCCACCACCGCCGCTCCACGTACCCGCCGACACAGCGCAAACGCGTTATGCATGGTTCCCCTCGGATGTTCCGTACCTGGCGAGTATCGGCACGTCAGAGGGCCGGGAGGAATTCGGCCGTCCAACGTCGATGCTGCCATCCACCGCCGCGGGCGTTCACGGCCACGACGCATGGCGTCGACGCGCGTCACGTCGCCAACGACTCACGGGCCTCTCACGGGCGGCCGCACACTCGGCGTGCAAGCACAGCCCGCTGCTCCCCCAATCCGAAAACCGATCGCGCACGTAGCCCCACGTCGCACCTGAATCCGAACTCAAATACCTCTCGTGGAGGCTTCACATGTTGTCGATCCGCTCATTGGGTCGCTCGCGACGCGTCGCGGCAATCACCACCGTTGCTACGGCCGCGATCGTGGCGACCGCGCTCGTCGCTCGCCCCTCGTTCGCGTCCGATCACCAAGACACGCCGGACGTCGAGCTGTCGCCGCGCATGGACGTGAATGACGTCTATGCCTTCCCCGGTTCCAGTCCCGATCGCGTGGTCCTGGTCCTCGATACCTCGTCACCGATCACGCCCGGGCAAAGCGCATCCGCCGCGTTCGACCCGAACCTGCTCTATCAGCTCAAGGTGGACAACACCGGGGACGGCGTGGAGGACAAGGTCTTCCAAGTCACCTTCTCCGGCACCGGCGCTGCCCAACGCGTGAATGTCCGCGGCCCCGTGACGCCTAACGAAACTGGCACCAGCAACACGCTCGTCTCTTCCGGACCGCTGCTCTCCGGGAACATCAACACCAACCTCGGGTCAACGGCGGGCATGCAGGTGTTTGCCGGCCTGCGCGACGACCCGTTCTTCCTGGACCTCGAGCAGTTCTTCCGCATTGTCCCCGACCGCAAGCCAGTGAGTGGCCCACTGTCGCAGCTGCCGGACGCGCCGACCGCCGCCGCCTTCCGCCCCGCTGGACAAGCCGTCGACTACCTCCGTGGCATCAATACCCTCGCCATTGTCATCGAACTGCCGGCCGCCGACCTCACGACCGCGACCAGCAAGAAGATCGGCGTCTGGGGCACCATCTCCCGTTAGGCAACCCTCTTCCTTGAAGGATACATCACCATGCGAACTTCCATCCGTACCTGGTCCGCCGGGGCCCTGATCGGGCTGACCCTGCTCACCGTCGCCTGCGACAACAACGACGATCGCACCGCGGTTGGCCCCTCCGGCACCCGGGTCTTCAACCAGGTCGATCGACTCGGTAACCCCCTCGTCAGCGAAGTCTTCCTGGCCAAGCGAAACCACGCCTTCCACAACGTGGGCAAACCCAGCACCGACATCTCCAATCACGCCGCAGAGCTGAAGGCCTTCGTCGCCTCGGTCGCCGGACGCGATGCGACGGTGCAAAACACCCTCGCCTCCGTGCTCCTCCCCGATATGCTGATCATCCAGACCGACAAACCCGCCGCCTCGGCCGGTTGGCTCAGCTGGGCGTTGGCTAATGGCTACGGCGGACGCAAACTCACGGACGACGTGGTGGATGCCGGTCTCGCCGCAATCTTCGGCAACCTGTTGAGCCCAAACAACGTGAGCCCCGGCCTGACTACCGACAATGTGAGCCAGAACGACAAGCCGTTCGCCTCAACCTTCCCGTACCTCGCCTCGCCGAACTAAGCCAGGCCATCCTGGTAGCAGGTGCCAATGAGGGGCCCCGGTCGCGGAGAAATCCGCGGCCAGGGCCCTTCAAGCGTGCCTAAGGGGCGCCAAGGGTTAGGCCCTCTGCGTGCCCTCCCCGCGGTTCCGCTCGTCAGGAACTCGGGAAAGACAGCAAATTCCCGCTCCCGATTTGGCGGAGGCCGCCAATGAGCATGGACATTCTCGCATCACCAAGACGCTTTGACGACGGGGAACTCCCGTTCGAAGGGCCCACACCGTCCCGCGTGTGGGGCGATCAATGGCTGCGCGTCAGCGAGAAGGTCCTCAAGGGGTTGAACCACAAGCTCACCAACCGTGTCGCTGCGCTGGAAGCAGTCGTGGCCATCACGGAGCCTAACGGCGCCCCCGACCCGGAACTGATGGCGGCGCTGGCCAAGGAAACAGCGGAATTACACTCGCTGCTTCGGCTATTTCGGCTGATGCCCGCCGAGCCCTTCGCGGATCCCGAGGCGTGTCGGTTGCAGGATATCCTGCCCAACGTGTTGCAGCTCCATCGGCACCACGCGGACCTGAAGGAAATTCCCTTCGAAGTGCAGTCCGACGACTACGCGCACCCGATTCTGGTGCGGCAGTCGGCCCTACTGCGCTGTCTGCTGGTTGTCCTGGAAGCCGCGGCAGGTAATGCCCTTCGCTCCACCACCACGCTGCCTCTTCGCGTGGCATATCAGCAGGTCGGCAACGATGTCGTCGTCTCGATCGAGGGACCCGCGCCGCCAGCGCAGTTGATCTTCTCAGGCGAAGGCAGTCTGCTGCACGCGGTCCGCTCGGCTCTGGCACACGCCCATGGCACCGTGGACGCGTTGGCCACTCCGCTCGATGGGTTTGATCGGCTCCGTTACGAAATCCGACTGCCTACACTGGCCGCAGCTCGCAAGATCGAACGCGACCAGGCGCTCTAATACAAATTCGTTAGGCCACGGCCTCGCGAAGGCTTCCCATCGCCTCGCGCAGCCGAATCACGGCGCGCCCGCGAATCTGCGACACCCGAGACTCGCTCACGCCCAGGATCACGGCGATCTCGCTCAGCTTCAAGTCTTCGAAGTAGTACAGCGACAGGACTTGGCGTTCGACGGGCGGCAGGTCACCGATGGCGGTGCGTAACCGAGTCACCTCTTGGGCGTGCGTCAGGCGCTCGTCCATCTCTGGATCGGAACTGGCCTCGACGTGTTCACTCGGAATCCTGGTGCCGGGTGCGCTGCCTTCCACGGTGCGTTCCAGCGGGACAAAGCGCGCGCCGTCACCTTCCCATTGCCACTTGAAGAACGTCGAAAGGTCCACGCCCATCCGCTCCGCGACTCGCGACGGCTCCGGCGCTCGTCCTAACTCGCGCGTGAGTGCTTCGGTCGCTGACGAAAGCTCGCGTGAGCGACGGCGAACGGAGCGCGGCACGTGGTCCTGTCGCCGCATCTCGTCCAGCATCGCGCCGCGAATTCTTGGCGCCGCAAAGGTGCTGAAGGCGAGGCCACGTCCCTCGTCGAAGTTGTTGAAGGCTTCGATCAGGCCGATCGTACCGGCACTGACCAGCTCATCCAGCTCAAGGTCCATGGCGCGCGCCCGCGAAAGCTGGCGTGCGACGTGGTACACAAGGCCGAGATGCTGGCCGATGAGATCCTCACGACTACGACCAGAAGCTGAGGTGCGGCTGACCCGTTGCGGCATCGGAGATGGACTCCCTTCGCGAGTTCTTGTCCGCGCGAGGGAGGCTTTTCCCACGAGCGGCGCCGCTCACAAAGGCAACGGACGTTCCAAGGGCACGTTCATGAAGCATGTCGGGCGGATCCCGTCGGCAGCGATTGCCTAACTCCATGTCAGGGATATGGATACGCATCAGCCGAGTTGGTGAACCGGCGTGTATCTTGCACATCTCACTGCGGTCGGAAACACGGGCACTTTCTTCCGCCTGACCGGTTTCTGCCGAGCGGCACCGATCACAATTGGCCGAGTGGACGCAAATTTCGCTAAAGCTGCGGGAAGCGCCTGCCGACATTCTTCATTGGACACTTCACACCCTTGGAGCTCGCGTGGACAAACGGCAGCCAGACCTCGAGCAGCGGGCCAGCACACCGGCTCCGAGAAACGATGAATCATCGCCCATCCGAACCCCCTACCGGCATCCTGACCTTCCTGTTGGCGAGGACTCGGCGTTGCAGCTTCCTGTGCGCCCCGCAAAGTCGCCCCGGTTCGCCGATCTCGGCGGAGAAGCCATGACTCCTGAATTGATCATGCAGTATCGGGCGCGTATCGCGGCCGGTGTATACGACCAGCCGTCGGTCATGCAGGCCCTGGCTGAATCCATGTTGCAGAGCGGGGACATCTAGCACTCGCCCAAGCAGCATCACGCACACGAACGGCGCGTCCTTCCGAGGACGCGCCGTTCTTGCGTTGGACAGCGCCTCCCTGACCCATGATCAAACGGGTAGGTTCGTCGCATGTATCGGCGCGCCGTGACACACCTGAAGCGTTGCGATCCCGTGATGGCGGGGATTGTTGAACGCGTCGGCCCCTGCCGATTTGCCGTACGCGAGGGTGGCTCGCCGTACGCGGTCCTAACGAGCGCCATCATTTATCAGCAGGTGTCGGGAGCGGCGGCGTCTTCTATACAGCGGAAGGTGCACGCGCTGTTTGGCGAACGTCCGCCGGAGCCCGCGGAATTCCTCGCCACCGCCGATCACGCCTTGCGGTCCGCCGGCCTGTCACGGCAGAAGGTCGCGTACCTTCGCGACCTGTCGACACACGCCGTGAAAGGCGCCCTCCCGTTCGACACCTTAGCCGAGATGTCAGACGACGAGATCATTACGGCGCTGACGCAGGTGAAGGGGATCGGTCGTTGGACGGCGCAGATGTTCCTGATGTTTCGTTTGGGACGTATGGATGTGCTTCCCGAACTTGATCTTGGCATTCGCATGGCTGTGAAGCGCGCCTATCGGATGCGAAAGCCGCCTGATGCCCGCCGACTGCACAAGGTCGGTGCGGCCTGGGCACCGTATCGCACCATCGCCAGCTGGTACCTGTGGCGCTCGCTCGATGGGGAGGCGGCGATTTGAGTCGCGTCGTCGTCGCCGGCGCCAGCGGATTCGTAGGCACCGCGCTCTGCGCCGAACTCCGTCGTCAGGGTCACACGGTCCAGACGCTGGGTCGTGGCTCGGGCTCCGACATCGTCTGGAATCCCGCCACTCGGCAGCTCGAACCCGCGCGTCTGGAGGGTTGCGACGCGGTGGTGAACCTGGCGGGGGCCTCCATCGCGCAGCGCTGGACACAGGCCGCCAAGCGAGACATCCTGGTCAGCCGAGTTCAAGCGACTTCGCTGCTCGCCTCGACCATGGCGTCTCTCGCCGCTCCACCCCGCGTATTTGTTTCCATCTCTGCCATCGGCTTCTATGGTGATGCTGGCGAGCAGGCCGTGGACGAGAGCAGTCCGAAGGGATCAGGATTTCTTTCCGACGTCGTGCAGGAGTGGGAAGCACAGGCCGAACCGGCGCGGAGCGCTGGAATTCGTGTTGTGCACCCACGCCTCGGCGTGGTGCTGAGCCCCAAGGGTGGCGCGCTGGCAAAGATGATCACGCCATTCCGGCTTGGCGCCGGCGGCAAGATCGGCTCGGGCAAGCAGTGGATGTCGTGGATTTCCCTCACGGACACGGCGCGAGCGCTGTGCTGGCTGATCGATCAGCCGTCGTTGGCCGGCGCTGTGAACATCGTGTCGCCCTCGCCCGTGCGAAACGAAGCGTTCACCGACACGTTGGCGTCCGTGCTGCACCGGCCGGCCTTAGTCACGGTGCCCGAGTTCGCGATCACGCTCGCCTTTGGCGAGATGGGGCGCGAGACCGTGTTGGCCGGTCAGCAGGTGTCTCCCCGACGCCTGGTCGAGAACCGCTTCACGTTTGAGCTGCCGGATCTGGCTGGCGCGCTCCGCGTGGAACTTTCGAAGTCATAAGCATGGCCCACCGATTCGGCGGACTCACCGGTCGTGTGTTCGCGGCCCTCGTGCTTGGATTCCTGGGCGGTGTCCTGGCTGCGGCCTATCCGAGCGGACTGCTCACCACGGCGGTGCGCGTCATTGAACCCGTGGGGACGCTGTGGGTGAATGCCATCCGCATGACGGTCATTCCCCTCGTCGTTTCGCTCCTGATCACCGGTGTGGCCTCATCACTGGATGCTCGCGCCGTCCGCAGTCTGACGGGACGCTCGTTCGTGACGTTCTTCTCCCTGCTCTTGGTGGCCGCGGTCTTCGGTTTGGTCGTGGTCCCCGGACTCTTCGCCTGGTTGTCACTCGATCCCGCGGCCGTGGCGGCCCTGCGGGCCAGTAGCGGCGCCACTGCGGCCGCGCCGTCATCGGTGCCCACGTTCACCGACTGGTTGGTGAATATCGTGCCGACCAATCCCATCAAGGCGGCGGCCGACGGTGCCATGCTGCCGCTCGTGGTCTTTGCGATCGCCTTCGGCGTCGCCCTGTTGCAGGTGCCGGCGGAGCGCCGCGATGCCGTCGTCTCGTTCTTCCGGAGCGTGGGCGACGCCATGCTGGTCGTCGTGCGTGCGCTCATTGCGATTGCGCCGATCGGGGTGTTCGCGCTCATGCTCCCGTTGGCCTCGCGAACCGGGTCGGCGGTAGCCGGGGCGTTAGGCTACTACGTTCTGGCGATGGCACTGGCCTGTACCGGCCTCATTGCCATTCTCTACGTATTCACCTGGGTCGTTGCCCGCGTGCCCTTTGCCCGATTCGCCAAGGCCGTCTTTCCCGCACAAGCCGTCGCGGTGAGCACCAGTTCTTCGTTAGCCTCGTTGCCGGCTTTGATCGATGGCGCCGAGCGGACCATGGGCGTTCCAAAGGAAACCACCGGCGTCGTCCTCCCGCTGGCCGTTTCGACATTCAAGATTGGTTCGCCCCTGGTCTGGATGGTGGCCGTCGTCTTCCTCTCCCGGTTCTATGGCGTGCCCTTGGCGCCCACCCAGTACCTGCTCGTCTCCGCGACGGCGCTCCTCTCCAGTTTCAGCGTGCCCGGCGTGCCACATGGCTGGCTGCTGGTGATTTCCCCGCTGCTCGTCACGATGAACATTCCTGCCGAGGGCATTGGAATGCTCATCGCCGTTGACGCCATCCCCGACATCTTTGCCACCACGCTGAACGTCACGGCCGACATGGTGGCCGTCGCCACCGTCCATCGCACCACGCGGGCGCGTTAGCGCTTCGGAATGACCGAGGCTGCCCATGCCACAAGGGTGTCACACAGCGCGTCCAGTACCTGGGCGTTGGTTCGACCTGACGACTTGCGCACGGCAAAGGAGTGATCCCCGTCTTCGAACAGCTCGAGGGTCGCCCGAGGGGTCAGCCCACTCACTACCTGGGTCAGCAGCTCCAACGTGGCGAATTCGTCGCGGGTTCCCTGCAAGAACAGCATCGGAATGTCCACGTTCGACAGGTGGGCGGCCCTGGTCACACCGGGCTTTCCCGGCGGGTGCAACGGAAATCCCAGGAAGGCCAGTCCGTGCACGCCCGGCAGGTGACCCCGCGACTCGGCCTCCGACGTCATGCGCCCGCCAAATGATTTCCCCCCCGCCACGAGTGGCAACCCTGGCAGTAGCTCCGCTGTCTTGATGACTGCGGCGCGCACCGCGGCCGCAGCCACGTCCGGGCTGTCGACGCGACCTCGTTTTCCCTCCATGTACGGGAACTGGTATCGCACGGTGGCCGCGCCCCGTGCCGCCAGTCGCGAAGCAACGCTCGCCAAGAACGGGTGTCGCATGCCAGCCCCCGCGCCATGTGCCAGCACGTATCCGAAGGATGGATTTTCTGGCGTGTCCAATAGGGCCGACACAACAGTGTCGCCGACAGCGATCGTATGTTCGGTCGTAACCATGGTCAGCAAATCTACAGGCGATGCCTAACGTTGGAGTCACCACGCGCCCCAAGCAGTCCTCGCCGTTCGCACGCGAGCATGCTCGGCCACACACTGACCCATCCAATGCGGCGCCGAACGGGAGCGTGCCGTGATCCCATGATGCTGGTTCGCGGATTCACGCTGTCAAGACACGCCAGTAGTCATGAAGACAACTTTCGCGCGAACTCTGACAACCGCGCGAGCCCTCCACGAATGAACTCGAGGGTGGCTTGGTCGCTGATCGTGCCGTCGGCGGCAAACTTCTCGGCAGCCCTGGCAACCAGGATCTCCGGTGCCGGCAGCACATACGATTTGGTGAAGACGAATGCCTGACGCAGCGCCAGCTGAGCTCTGGCGGTTCCCCCCAAGCCAGTCGACGCCCCCATCAAAAGGATTGGTTTGCCGGTCAACGGTGATGTAGCTGGCGGACGAGACGCCCAGTCGATGGCGTTCTTTAACACGCCGGGAATCGAGTAGTTGTATTCGGGTGACGCGATCACCAACCCCTCGCACTCGCGTATCGCGTCCCTTAAAGCGCCCACCGCTCCAGGCGCCTCGGGTCCGTCGATATCGGCGTTGTAGTGTGGTAAGTCACCCAGTCGCTCAAACACCACGAACGATGTGTCCGGTGGTGTCAGCTGTTGCGCGACGCCCAGCAGCTGCCGGTTGAACGAACCGCGTCGCAGACTTCCAGCAATCCCAAGAATTCGTAGCATAGGCATCCCCGCCCGTTGGTGGCATGTCGTCGTACACGTCGCGCGGCACGACCGGCTCTTGTTGCAGCGACGGCATCGCGGCCGTGAGTGACCGCGACTCTCTCACACCTGCAATTCCCTCCAGCAAGCGGAGCAGCGAGATTCCAGCCATGCATGCATCTCGCGGAAGAGCCTGGCTCCTTGCGCTACCGGTTGCCGTAGCGGCCTGCTCGGCACACGGAAAGAATGAGGCAAAGACCCCGCTCGTTGTCTTCACTGCCGGAAGCCTTACGCGCCCGTTGAAGGCGGCGCTCGATTCATTCAGTGTGGCGACCAACACAACCTACCAGATGGAGACCGCGGGGAGCTTGGAAACGGCGCGAAAGCTCACCGAGCTCGGCAAGGTACCCGACGTTCTGGCGCTGGCCGACGTGGAGGTCTTTCCTCAGCTGTTGATGCCAACGCACGTGTCTTGGTTCGCTACGTTCGCCACCAATCGCATTGTCTTGGCAAAGGGCCCGAAGGCCCAGTTCGCCGCAGAGATCAATGCCAGCAACTGGTGGACCATACTTCAGCGGCCTGGCTTAGAGGTTGGACGTGCCGATCCGGATGTTGATCCTGCCGGCTATCGTACGTTGTTCGTTTTCCAGCTCGCCGAGCGTGACGTTGGGCAGCCGGGTCTGGCGAAGGCGCTGGAAGCCGCGAGCCCACGTCGCAACATGAGGCCGAAATCGGCCGAGTTGACGGCCATGTTGCAGGCCGGAGAGCTGGATTATGCCTGGGAGTATGAGTCCGTTGCGCGGGCCGCGAAGCTCGAATTTGTCACGCTGTCACCCCGGGTCGATCTGGGATCCACCGCCGACAGCGCGACCTACGCGACCGCCGCGGCACGCGTGCTTGGCGCGCACGTCGGCGATACGGTCACCATTCATGGGGCGCCCGTTCGCTATGGTCTCGCCATCCCGCTTAAGGCGAAGAACACCGAGTTGGCCGCGCAGTTCGTGTCCTTCCTAACAAGTCCCGCGGGAAAGGCGATTTTGCGCCGGGAGTACCTGCCGGTGTTGGACACCCTCCTCTGGACAGGATCGAACATCCCTGCAGCGCTGAGCGGTGACCGTCATTAACGTGCCATGGTAAGGAACGTCAAAGGCGAGTCCCCCTGCTGACGATCGCGAACCGATGCCGAGAGTCCCGTTCTCTGATCTGCCTGACGACGCCCGCGTCTGGGTCTTTGGCGCTTCGGACCCGATCGCCGACGAAAGCGCGCGCACGCTCCTCGACGCCGTAGACAACTATCTGGATCGGTGGGAGGCACATGGGCACCCGCTGCGATGTGCGCGGGATTGGCGCGATCATCGATTCTTGGCGATTGGGGTGGACGAGCGTTCGGCGGGCGCGAGCGGATGTTCGGTCGACGCGCTCTTTCGCATTCTTCAGCAGCTCCAAGCGTCGGTGGGTGCCACAATCGTCGGTGGCGGCCGGATCTACTACCAGGACGAGCGTGGTGAGATTCAGTGCACCTCGCGTCCCGAGTTCGCTCGCCTGTTGGCCGCCGGAATCGTTGAAGATGCCAGCGTGGTCTACGACACGTCCGTGTCAAATGGCGGGGACTACCGTGAGCGCTTCGCCCGTCCGTTGGCCGAATCCTGGCATCGACACATCGCCTAACGTCAGTCCGCCAGCCACCGATCGATGTGCGCGGCGACGAAGGGGTCGTCGGTAAGCTGGGGATACGTTCGCGTCACTCGGTCGATCTCGGCGAGCTGTCCCTCCGAGAGCCGTTCGCTCGGATCCAGACACCACGTGCCCTTGAGCAGCCCAACCCGCCGCAACACTTCGTGAATGCCGGGGACGCATCCGGCGAACGCGTGCGCCACGTCAAAAATTGCCGCGTTCGCGTCGGTGAGCGCCGCCCCAGTGCTCAACAGCGCAGCGATCCCTTCGCCGCTTGCCCGCGCGGCCTTGACCTGCGCCAGCATGTCGACCGCGGTGTGCGTCCAGACTGCCCACTGGCCAAGCAGCCCTCCAACGATCCGGCCGGTGACGCGCTGTCCGCCAGCCACGCAAGGCACGTCCGTCAGGAGGTCGGGGATGATGGCGTCGTCATTGCCGGTGTACAGGGCCACGTCGTCCCGCCCCGATTCGACGATCGCCCGAACGACGTCCAGGGTAGCATACCGATTGAAGGGCGCAATCTTGATGGCCACCAGGGCCGGCAGCTCAGCCAGTTCGCGCCAGAAGCGCCAGCCTAACGTGCGTCCCCCAACGGCGGGCTGAAGGTAGAACCCGATCAAGGGCAGGACGTCAGCGACAGCGCGGCAATGACGGATCAGTTGCGCGTCCGTCAGGTCAGACAGCCCACCTAACGAAAGCAGGACCGCATCGTATCCGAGGGCGGCGGCGGTCTCCGCTTCGGCCACGGCCTGTACCGTGGCTCCGCAGGCACCGGCAATCAACGCGAATGGCGCTGCTTGGTCGGCATGCCAGTGACGCGCGGTGGTCGCCGCCAGCTCCAGCACGGGCCGATACATCCCGTGCTCGCGAATGGCGAACTGCGTCGTATGTACCCCTACGGCCATTCCACCGGCGCCGGCATCCATGTAGTAGCGGCTCAGCGCGCGCTGATGCCGCTCATCCAGCGTCCGTCGCGCGGTAAGGGCGAGTGGGTGAGCGGGAATGACATGCCCCGCCAACAGGTGGCGTCGAACGTTCACGCCCGCTCCGCGTCGCTACAGGCCGTCAGGTCGCGCCTATGCACAACCAAACCCATGTCAGAAATTTCCCCCACGTTCCTGAAAGTGCGTTGCCTTCCCGAGCAATGGGCGCTCGTGCCGAATCCACTCGGCCACCCACACCAACAACGTCTCCGACGGAACGGTCGGCGGGCCGAACAACGACCGGGCGCGCGCGGTGTTGCTGAGCAGGGCGTCACCGGCTTCGCGTCCCACCAGGTGCACCTCGCGGTCGAGCAAACGTCCCAGCTCCAACGCTACGGACCGGATGGACAGCCGCTCCGGGCCCGTGACGTTCACGATGAAAGGAGGAGCAGCCGCCAGTGGAAGGCACTGCAGCGCCTGCGCACAGGCATCGCCCTGCCAGATCACGTTCGCGTACCCCATCGTCACATCAATCGGCTCGCCGCGCCACACCTTCGACGCCACGTCCACTAGTACGCCGTATCGCAGGTCCACGGCGTAATTCAATCGCACCAGAGAAACGAGTGTGCCTCGCGCGGCCGCGGCATGTTCGAACACGCGTTCGCGTCCCACACAGGTGGATGCGTATTCACCCACGGGCCCCAACGGATCGCTCTCGATGGATCCCTCACTCTGCACGGACACCAGCGGATAGACATTGCCCGTCGAGAGGGCGACGATCCGTGAACTTCGGAAGCGCTCGGCTACCGAGAACGGCACGATGACGTTTGCCAGCCACGTCTGGGATGGCGCGTCCCGCGTGCCGAACTTCTGGCCCGCGAGATAGACGACGTTCGGCGCGTCCGGCAGCTTCAATAGTTGTTCGCGATCGGAGAGGTCCGCCACCTGCACGTCCGCTCCAGCGGCGCGGATGGCCGCTGCGGCTCCTGGCGTTGAGAAGCGCGACACGGCAAGAACGCGGCGTGAGTCGCCGGCTTCGTCCGCCGCTCGGCACGCCATGCGGACGCACGTCAGGCCCATCTTGCCGCCGGCCCCCAGGACCAGCACGTCGCCGGTGCAACGGCGAAACGCATCGACTACACCGGCGGTCGGACGCGACAGCAATTCGTCGAGTTCTTCGACGCTCCGGGGCGCACTCAGGTCGGCGCGAGCTGTCGAGTGAATCGTCATTCCGGCGGTGTCGGTTGCACGAGCGTGCCGTCAAAGGCGCACGTCCGGTGTGTCGCGTCGCAAAAGGGCTTGCGAGCGGAATGACCGCAACGACACAGCGCGATGGGCTTTCCCGCTTCCGCTTGGTATTCGCGGCCCGCACCGTCAACGATCCGCACCTGGGCCGCATCCTCGACGGATATCTGGTAGGGCCCCCGTTCCTTCACGCGAATGGTAATCACAGTCATTCACCAACGAGGCAATTGCGTAAGGCCGCAGGCGCGTCATAGCGCCTAACATCCAATGATTCAGGGAGCGGGGAGCCGCGCGTCAAGAGTGGCAGCTCCCGCGTTCCGGCGTGCCTGGTCGTTAGGCGCGAAGGAAGTCCGGACGCCATTCCTTCACCGCCTTCTTGATATCCGTGTCCTTGGCAAACTCGCCGGCCGTCGTACGGCGAACCAGGTCGGGCAACTCAGCGTCCGACGCAAATCGCAGCGCCACCATCTGGCGAGGTGACAGCCGAGCGATCGCACTCTGTTGGTCCGACGGCAGCACGCGCTGCATGCGGAGCGTCTCTTCCAATCGGATCAAGCGGTCTTGGACCCGAACGGCCATGACCCGCGCGCTTAGCACCCCCATCGCAATCGCCCACGCCACCAGCGCCGACCAGAGCTGCCCCGTGCCAGGTGCCCGTGTGAGGTAGTACGTCTGCATGACCGCATGGGCCGTGACGATCGGAAAGGCAAAGAAATGAAAGAGGGGGAAATACCGCGTGTGGCTGGCGTAGGTCTGGGTTTGGGCCATGACGTGCCTCAGAGGAGTTGGTACGGCGTTCGACGCGCCGCACGATCCGCGGTGCGGGCACCGGAAGTTGTTCAGGAATTGCGGCTGGCGATAGCCGATCGCGCAAAGTGCTTGAGGCGCGCGACGATCGCTTCCAGACCCACCTCGCGCGTCCCCAACCCGATGCTCTGCATGACGGTGCGAACAAAATCCGGAGGAATCCCGAGCGTGACCTCCGGTGGCTGACCGTTCACGGCAGAAAAAACCAGCGCCAGAAATGCCGCAACCGTCGGAGACTGCCGGGCATCGACGTGCGCATGAAACTGCATCTGTCCGTCGATCACTTCCGAAAAGAGGCGAAGAGGCGTCTGACATTCCGGCACTTCAAACTCCGGTCCGGTCTGGTCCTGCAACTGCTCAGGGACTGGAGGCAGCTTGCGCGCCAGCCCTACCAGTGCCTGCATCTTCTCCTCGCGACCCAGCGAGGAGAAACGACTCAGCACTCTTTCTATTGTTGGTGGAAGTTGGGGCTGTGCCACGTTCGCCTTGAGGTAGTTCACACGGGGACGCTAACAGGGCACGCGTCGAATCGCACGATCGGCACTGCACCGCAGCAGCGCAAATTGACCGCACGTCAGAGGCGTCTGGTCCCGCCACATGTCCAAAACCCCCTCTAGCACTTAATTAATCGCTTAATTAATATCTAGGCATGGCACTGCCTCGAAAACAAGCGTCCAAGCGCCGCGGGCGACCCAGCCGGAACGTGAAGGGTGGACGTGAGGTGGCTCCACTCACCGACATCGACGCCAAAGCCCGGATCCTGGATGCTGCAGAACGACTCTTCGCCGAACACGGATTTACACCGACCACCATCAAGCACATCGCCGACGTCGCGTCGGTGAATAGCGCCCTCCTCTACTATTACTTCGGCAGCAAGGAAGGCCTGTATGCGGCTTGCGTGGGGCGCTTCGTGGCGCAGCTGGCGGACACGGCGGAGCAACGCATCGAGTCGTCAGCGTCCGCCGATGACGTGATTCGCGCGATCGTGGGGGCGCAGGCGTCCATGATCGTTCGCAAGCCATACCTGCCCAAACTGCTGGTTCGCGAGATGGTGGATGCCCAGGCGGCGCATGTCGTCGGCGCCCTGAATGATCTCTCCGAACGCATGTTCCGTCGCCTGCGGTCAGCCATCGTGCAGGGACAGGCATCGGGTGACTATCGCGACGACCTAGACCCCACGTTCGCCGCCGTCTCCACGATTTCACAGGTCGCGTACCTAGCCATGGCTCGACCCCTCCTGAGCATAGTGCTCGGTCGCGGCACCGCGGGGATAGATGATGGCGAGCTGACGACCTTCGCCGAACACGCTGGAGATTTCGCCATCGCGGCCCTTCGAAGAACGACCGCACGTTCCAGCCAACGGGCATCCTCCCGACGCCCGCGCATCAACCCGCACGCCTCACCCGCATGAGACCGACCCACCGCGGCCTCCGCCGCCTTGCCACCTCCGCTTCGCTGCTCGCCGGACTCTCCTGCACCCACGGTCCGGAGGCGGTTCAAGCTGTCGGGACGGTGGAAATGACAGAGACGGACGTGGCGGCGACCGTGCCGGCGCGCATCGTCCGCGTATTTCGCAACGAAGGCGACACCGTCCGTCGCGGCGACACCCTGGTCACGCTGTCTCAAGCCACGTTAGGCGCTGACTTGGACCAACGTCGGGCTCGCGTCGTCGCCGCCGAGGCCGACCTGCGCGACTTGGAAGCAGGCGCCCGGCCGGCTGAACGCGAACGCGCCCAGGCGGAACTGCGTACGGCGGACGCCGAAGCCGACCGCACTAGGCGCGACGCCGAACGCCTCCGCGCGCTCGCCGCGGCCGGTCACATCAGTCAGGCGCAGTTGGACAATGCCGAAGCCGCCGCCAAGGTCGCCAGCGGCCGGCGAGACGCCGCCGCGGAAGCCATGCGACTCGTGGATGAAGGGGCCCGCCCCGAACGCATCCGCGCGGCCCGCGCCGGCTTGGCGACTGCCCGTGCCCAACTCGCCATGGCCGAAGCAACGGCCGCTGACCTCGTCCTCACCGCGCCGGTCGACGGCATCGTGCTGGGCCGCTATGCTGAAGCCGGCGAAGTCCTGCCGGCGGCCGTCCCCGCTTTGTCGTTAGGCGAGCCGAAGTCACTCTGGGTCCGCGTCTACGTCGCCGCGCCGCAACTGGCGACACTGCACGTGGGGCAGGGGGCCCTGATTCGCGTCTCCGGCGCCGACAGTCAGCCGGTCCGCGGGCGCATCGTGGCCATCGCCACCAGGGCCGAGTTCACACCCAGAGTGGCACTCACCGAAAAGGAGCGTGCCGATCTGCTCTTTGGCGTAAAGGTCGAGCTGACGGACACCGCGTCGGTCGCCAAGCCAGGACTTCCGGTGACTGTCAGCTTCAACCTTGCCGAGCGGAGTGGCACCGGTGAGTAAACCCAGCGCCACACCGCCGACCACAACCGCGTCCGACCAACGGCAGCTGGCGGTCAGCACCAGCGGGCTCCGCAAGACCTTTGGCGCCCTCGTCGCCGTGGAAGGGCTGGACCTGCAGATCGCCCGCGGCGAAGTGTTTGGGATGCTCGGACCGAACGGCTCCGGCAAGACCACCACCATTCGCATGCTTTGCGGACTGCTCGAGCCGAGTGCGGGCTCCGCCATCGTGGTCGGCTTCGACGTCAGCACGCAACGCGAGCTGATTCGCCGGCGCATCGGTTATATGTCGCAACGCTTCGGGTTGTACGATGACCTCACCGTGCGTGAGAACCTGCTGTTCTACGCGCGGGTGTATGGGTTGAGTGGTCCGGGGCTTCGCGCACGCGTCGAAGAACAACTCGATGATCTGGCCCTGCGGGCGCGCGAGTCGCAGCTGGCGGGAACCCTCAGCGGTGGGTGGAAACAACGCCTGGCCCTCGCTTGCTCGACGGCCCATCACCCCGACATGCTGTTCCTCGATGAACCAACCGCCGGTGTCGATCCCGCCTCGCGCCGCCTGTTCTGGGAACTCATCTATGCCTTGGCACAGCGCGGGACCACCATCCTCGTCACCACGCACTACATGGACGAGGCCGAGCGATGCCAACGTCTGGCCTTCCTGTCCCGAGGACGACTCATTGCCTTGGGAACCGCCGCCGAAGTGACGGCTTCGTTTGGCCAGCCGACGATCGAAGACGTCTTTGTAGCCCTGCAGGCGCGGGATGAAGCAGACACCGCCAGGATCCTCAACGGCGTCTCCCATGCAACACCCAAGTAGCCTCCGCCTGCGGGAGCAAGCCACGGCATGAGCTTCCTGGCTCGCATTCGCTCATCGCCATTTTGGCCGATGCTCTGGAAGGAGTTCATCCAGATGCGTCGCGACCGCCTGACGTTGGCGATGATGATCGGCATCCCCGCGGTGCAGATCCTCATCTTCGGATACGCGATTCGCACAGAAGTGCGACACCTGCCCACGGTCGTGTTGGACGAGGCGCAGAGTGCCCAGAGCCGCGCCCTGGTACAGGCCATGGCTAATACCAGAAACTTCGACATCGTGGGCGCGGTCACCAGCCGCGACGCCCTCCAGGCGATGATTGAACGTGGCACCGCGCGCGCCGCCGTCGTGATTCCGGCTGATTACACCAAGCAGCTCAAACGACACCACACCGCGACGGCGCAGGTCATCATCGATGCCGCCGACCCCCTCGCGTCGTCAGCCGCAATCTCGGCGGCGGCCCTCGCCTCCCGCACCATCACCACCTCCGTCAGCGCCGCACAGGGGCAACCGGTGCTCGATATCCGCGTCCGGCCCTGGTACAATCCGGCCCTCGAAAGCGCCGTGTTTATTGTCCCCGGCGTGGTGGCCCTCCTGCTCACCCTCACATTGTTGCTCCTGACGGCGATGGCGATCGTTCGGGAGCGAGAGCGCGGCACCCTCGAACAGCTCATCGTCACGCCGATCACTCGCACGGGGCTCATGCTGGGGAAACTCCTCCCCTTCGTACTGGTCGGCTACGTGCAGATGACGGTGATCCTGTTCCTCGGCCACTTCGTCTTCAACGTACCGTTACGGGGCAGCATCCCATTGCTCTATGCCCTGTCCCTGCTCTTCATCATCGCCAGCCTCGCGCTCGGGCTCTTCGTTTCCACCTTGGTGCGAACACAGGGTCAGGCGATGCAGCTGTCGTTCATGATCATCCTGCCGACGATCTTGCTGTCCGGCTTCATGTTCCCGCGCGAGGCCATGCCTCCGCTGGCGCAGTGGATCGGCAACCTATTTCCGATCACGTACTACCTGCGAATCCTACGTGGCATCCTGCTGAAGGGAGCTGGGATCGACGCCGTCTGGCGCGACTCCGCGGCGCTCGGTGCCTTTGCGGTCGTCCTCATTACCTTCAGCGCCCTGCGTTTCCACAAGACACTGGACTGACGCCTGCTCAGCGCGGGCGAGCCATGGCGGCAAAGTGTCGTGTCCACCCGACCCGAGCCGTCCACCGGCTGGCATCGGTCACTTCCTGAACGCGCCATTCCACCCAGACGGATTGGCGTCCACTCGAACCAATCCAGCGCTCCATTCCTACCGCGCCCAACACGCCGAACCGATTCGCGTTGTAGCGCTGGTCCAAAGGAAGGGTGCCGAAGGAGCTCGATAGCGCGTGTATGGCAAATCCTCCCGAGAGATATGGTACCAAGCGCGAGCTGGCTGAGCCCCCAAGCAGACGCAACGACACCGACCCGGTAAGGTCGAAAACGGTCGACTTATAGGACCTGTCGTCCTGAGCCACAAACTCCCGGTGAGGACCGGCAAACCACGCCGCGTCGCCAGTCAGCCGAACCCGAGGCGACCAAATCCAGCCCAGATCCACCAGCGCTCCTGCCTCGCCACCGGTGAGATCATGGGTCGCCTGCCCGCCGCCCCCGAAAACCCCAAGACCACCCGAGGCGGTCAAACCCACGTGGGCGCGCGTGGCCTGCGCACCCACCGGGCCGCCACTCAGCACGGTCGCCACCACCAGCGCGAGCAATAGGCGCCGACCTCGGGTATCACCTCTGCAATCCATTGGACGATCCTATCTAATGTCGGACCGGCACGCACCTGCACTGGATCACCACGCTCTCTCCTGACCGTCGTTCTGGCGCCCAAGTTGCGTCGCCGCCGCTCCATGCGTTATTGCATTGACATGGCTCTACATCAGAGGCCTCAGTCCACAACCAAGCGACACGGTGTGCTGCGTGACATCGCCGTGCTGGCTGTGTGCTGCCTGATGGTTGTGGCGCTGATCTTCGATGCCAAAGGCAAGCGCGCCGGACGCAATTCGGTGGAGGCGGCGATCAACGCCGGCACTCGCTACGCGGACTCCCTCACCAGCGCGTCAGCTCTGACGCCCGCGGAATCTATCCAGACGAGAGACGCCGTTGCTGCGCTCTATCTGGAACGCCTTCGACTCGGCTTGGGAAGTCCGTTCCGCCTGATTGACCAGTCGCAACGAGATCCCCTGCTGCCGCTCGCCATGCGGCCTACGGTGGGTCACGCGCTGCTCTCGAGAACCGCCGTCGGCGAAGCATATCTGGTTGAACCCGCAGCACTGACGATGTTGTCGCTGTCACCGGAGGGCGGTCTGACTCAGGCCAAGGCCCATCTGGCCCTGATCGACTCGCTTGTTCGGTCACATCAGGACCCCCGCGTTGGCGAACTCACCGTGCGTCTCGCGTATCGCTTGGCCTTCGCCGCCGGGCACGTGTCGCGCCGCGCTCCGGAGATCGCCATTCAGGCGGCTGCGCAAAGTCGCGACCGCGTCCTCGCGATTCGCGACGCCCGCGCGGTCACACGTGCGGCGCTCGCCAAGGGCGTCGATGCGTTGCAGCTCTTAACCGAATGGCGCGCTCGGCGAACGTTGCTCGTTGAGCGTCCCGTGCTGGTGCAGCTCGCGGGCCGCTCCGAGGCGCAGGCGGTCGAGGACCTGCCGCGGGTGGTGGCGCGCATTGCTTCGATCGCGCGACTTGCTCCCGACAGTGGCGGTACAGGCGGTTTCATTCCGCTGTTGAGAGATGGTCTGGCCCGACGAATGGCCGGACTCGCCGAGCTGCGCTCGTCGCCGCCAGAGGCCCCGGTGGCGGTAACGGTGAGCGGATACAGCGCTTCCATAACGGGACGAAGCAACCCGCAAGCGCTCCTCGCGCAGCGTTTCGTTGACGCGTCGCGAAACGAAGAGACCTTGGCGGGGGAGTTCGCGCTACTTCGGTCGCGGATGGAAACGCCGCCCGCAGAGGCCGCGATGGCGGTACTGACGGCGGGCGTTTCATTGCGCCCATATGCGCAGGAGCGCGCGTGGCTCCCTGGCGAGTCTGCGCCAACAGTTTCGGAGCTGCAGACTCGTTATGGGTTGGCCAGCATCGACTTCGATGCGAACGTGCCGATACGCTGGCGACCGTACTATCGACTAGCGCTCGACAACGCCCTCACGGACATGCGCCGCGTATTCCCGGCGTTCAGTGTCGCCGGGCTGCGGGTGCGCTTTGGCGAGAGCCCGCTGGGTGATCGAGCCCTGGCCATGCACGACCCTGTTTCGCGGACCGTGTATTTCCCGGTGACCAGCGGGGCGGGGGTGATGGCGCACGAATTCGCCCATGATCTGGATTGGCAGGCGGCGCGCCGACGGTACGGTGCAACGGTGGGCTATCGAACCGATCGTGCCGTTCGCCAACAATCGGATTGGCTAGCCGGTGCCGTACGTCGGATGGCCAGCGCCGAGCGTACGACCAAGGATAGCGTCGGCGCAGCTGACGCCGAGCGACCCACGGAGGTCTTTGCGCGGAATGTGGACTGGTTCGTGAGCGCTGCGCTGGCGCGCGACGCCCGCATGAACGGCTGGCTGTCGGCGGCGCAGGATCCAGTGCTGACCGGATACGCATCAGCTACAACGCCCGAGGCGGCGCGCGATGGTGGAGAGGCAACGCTCCGTGCGCTCGATGGAATCTCGGCCCCTGGCCCCAAGCTGCGCGCTTGGTTCGACGGCTTGTTCGGCGCCGGTCGAAAGGTCAGCGTGCACGAATCGGTGCGCCGCGTGCTTGAGGTGCCGATCAACGCCACCGAACTCCGACGCGACTCACCTCGCTTGGTTGGTTTCGATGCCGCCACCGCGTTGTTGCGCTCGGTGCCCCAGACGGGTTCTGCATGGTCGTGCTTCCTGGACGTTCTCGCCGGCCGCAACGCAGATCGCGCGGCCGCACGAGCCGTCGCGCAGTATGCGGCGGAGTCGCGGGCGCGCGGGATCGTGCAACGATGGGCTGTGCTGAGTGAAGGTGCCGGCGACCGAATTCCGTGGCGCATGCGGGCGCTGACTGGCGGCCCGTGGTCGCCTGCCGTTCGCGAGCAGCTCACCCAGCAGATGCGCGACGCCATTCTGTGGCATGCCTTGCGCGACCCGGGCCCGTCCGACGTCTTGGCCGGCGCCGTTCGGACGCCGGACGCTGCCTGTAGTCGTTAGGCTTTTTCGCTCGGCGACGGAGGGCTCGGATCGCCGGCTCCCGCGGCGGCGGCCGTGGTGGCATCGACGGCGGCGCCATGGACCACCACACGACGGGTGGGGAACGCGAACGCGATGCCTTCGGCGCTCAGTCGTCGGATGATGCCCAGATTCACCGCCTGCCGTGTATCCATCGCGACGCCGTAGTCCGGCGTGTCCACCCAATAGACCGTCTCGAATTCCAGACCGGAATCTCCGATCTGGAAGAAATGGGAACGATCGAAGCGCGCGGTCGGGACGTGCTCGATAATGTCGCGGAGAAGTGACGGGATTCGCTCCAGCACATCGGGTGGTGTGTCGAGGGCAACGCTCAGGGTGATCACCACGCGACGTTGCTGCAGCAGCGTCATGTTTCGCACGCGGCTCTTGAGCAAGTCGGTGTTCGAGAAGATGACAAGCTCGCCCGAGATGGCGCGGACTCGGGTGGTTTTGAGGCCGACCTTCTCGACCGTGCCGTTCATGGTATCGACGGCAATACTGTCGCCCACGACGAATGGCTTGTCGACGACGATGGAAAGCGCGGCGAATAGATCACCAAGGATGTTCTGAACAGCCAAAGCCACGGCAACGCCGGTGATTCCCAATCCGGTGACCAGGGTCGTGACATTGATGCCAAGGTTCTGGAGGGCCACCAGCCCGAGCACAAGCCACAGGGCAAATCGGGCCAAGGCACCAAATGCTGCGATGGTGGTCGCGCTGGACCGGTCTTGCCCCCGCTTGACCGCCCACTCGTGCAGCCAGTACGCAATGAGACCGTTGCCCCAGACCGAAGCCTGTAGGACCAGGGCGATCACGGAGATGTAGCGGGCTACCTCGCGAACGCGATCGGGGACGTCGAGCGCCTGAAGCGCCGCGACCAGCGATACGACGATGATGAAATAGGCACGCGTGCGTCGAAGGAGGTCGACAGCCACGTCGTCGGCGTCGGTTTCCGTGCGCTTGGCCAGTTCCGCGAGGCGTTGGGTGACTAGGCGCCGAATGGCAAAAAGGCCAAGCGCGATGACGGCGAAGATCGCGCCAGCCAGCAGCCAGGTTCTGGTCGAATTGCCAAGGAAGACGGCGTCGAGCGGGTCCATGCGTGCGAATCGGAAAGTCACTTGGGAGGGCACGAACGCCGTCGAGCGGCTTCGGGCCCCGTCTTGAAAACCTGTCGGAATGTAGCAGGGGTTATGGTGACGAGCCTTTAGCCGTGGGGCGGAATTCGTTACCCGGGTCCGGGCTTTCTTGACAGGCATTGTACCGACCCGTAGCGTGGCAGTGCTCGCACGTAAACGATTGCGCGCCGCTGGCATACGCTGTATACAAAACAGTAGACGATGGAACTAGACCGGCGTCCGCACTCGGTTGACCTGACGGACACGAATTCAATCCACTGAGTCCCCCATGCCACACCCGTCGGTGTGGCACTGCTGCTTGCAGTTTCCCACCCCCCCACCGCTCACTGGAGGAGGCTTCATGGACACGACTCGTTCATCAGGGCGACACATTCGCCGTGTTGGGCGTCCGATCCTGGCCACCGTCGCGCTGCTGTTGTTAGGCGCTACGGCACAGGCACAGACCGGCGCCATCGCGGGGACTGTATCGGACGGCACCGGACGCGGACTTGGCGCTGTGCGGCTCCAAGTCATTGGGTCGCAGAACCTGGCAACCGGTACCGATGATCGCGGCCGCTTTCTGATTCGTGGTGTTCCCGCCGGCGCACACAGCGTTCGCGCCACCCGTCTCGGTTTTCGACCAGAGACGCAGTCGATCACGGTGCGCGCGGGTGACACCACGCGAGTGAATTTCACGTTGGGTGAAAGCGCTGTGGAATTGACGCAGGTCGTGGTAACAGGAACGGGTGGTGCGGTTGAAAAGCGGCAGGTCGGTGCCTCGATCGGCAACGTGGATGCGTCGAAGCTGACGGAACAGATTGCCATTCCGGACGTGGGGCGCATGCTCTCGTCCAAGATCACTGGCTTGCGTGCCACCACGGTGGGTGGCGGGGTCGGCACGGGGCAGGACATCCGCATCCGCGGCGTCGCCTCGCTGTCGCTCAGCCAGCGGCCGGCGATCTACGTGGACGGCGTGCGCGTGGACTCCCGCGCCACGGAATGGTTCAACAGCGGTGCATGCTGCTCCTTCGGTGGTGGTGCGTCGACCGACCGGTTGGGTGACCTGAATCCCAACGACATCGAGCGCATCGAAGTCCTGAAGGGGGCAGCAGCTGCAACCCTCTACGGCTCCGAAGCCACGAACGGCGTCATCCAGATCTTCACCAAGCGTGGCCGCTCCGGCGAGCGGAACACCGAGTGGAATCTCGGTCTGGGCAGTGGCTACCAGGAACTTCGCCACAACCTCCCGACCACCCAGTTCCCGCGCTTCACAGGTCCGGATGGAACGCGCGCCCTGGATGCCAACGAGACGATGATCCAGAAGGGACCCTACTACGGTATGGACCTCTCGGCCGCCGGTGGCACGCAGCGCAGCACCTACTTCACGTCGACGCAGGTCAGCAAAGAGACCGGTTCCATCCAGCCGAACGATCAGCTGAAGGGAACGCTCCGCCTGAACCTGTCCTTTGCGCCAAACGATAAGGTCACCGTGGAAACGCGGTCGGCCTACGTGCGTGACCGCATCAACGAAATCCAGGCTGGCAACAACTGGACCGCGTTGTTAGGCAACGCCATCAATGGCGACCCGCGTACTGCGTCCAAGGATCGTCCCTACGGCGAAGCCTGGGTGCCGGTGAAGGACATCAAGACGATGACCACGCAGTCCGACGTTGACCGCTGGACCGGCGGTCTGACGGTGAACTACTCGTTGCGCCCGAACCTGACGCAGCGCTTCACCGTCGGCGTGGACGCAGTCAACGACCACAAGAACCGCTTCTTCCCGTACGCCGGCGCGTTTGGCCCGGCGGGCGTCACGAACGGTCAGAAGAACCTGGGTCTGCGTAACTACAAGACGTACACCATCGACTACTTGGCCCAGTACAATTTCAAGCTGCCCATGGGCATCGAGTCGAACCTGTCGGCCGGTGGCCAAGGCTTCTGGGACATCGAGAGCTTACTGTACGGGATCGGCAACACCTTTGCCGGCCCGGGCGTGAACTCGATCAGTTCAGCTGCAACCACGCAGTCGGCCGAAGCCTACACAAAGACGGTCAACCTGGGCTTCTTGGCCCAGGATCGCTTCTCGATCAAGGACCAGCTGTTCGTCACGGCCGGTATTCGTATCGACGGCAACAGCGCGTTCGGTAAGAACTACGGCTACAAGAAGTATCCGAAGGTCGACGTCTCGTACGACATGTCGAAGGGCGGGTACCTGCCCAAGTTCTTCAGCGCGGCACGCGTGCGGGCAGCGTACGGTCAGGCCGGCAAGATGCCCGGACCGTTCGATTCCTTCACGAGCTACGCCTCGACGCCAGTGTTCACCAGCGGCATCGGTATCGTTCCGCTGAACCCGGGCAACAAGGACCTGCGCCCGGAAAAGTCCACGGAAATGGAAGTGGGCTTCGAGTTCGGTCTTCTGAACGACCGACTCGGCGTCGAAGCATCGTACTACAACCAGAAGACGAACGACGCGATCGTCCCGAAGGCCAACCCGCCATCCAGCGGTTTCACCACGGCGAAGAGCGTCAACATCGGCGAAATCCAGAACAAGGGCTGGGAAGCGTCCGTGAACTATCAGGTCTACGCGACGTCCCGCACCGACTGGACCACTGGTGTGAAGCTGGATGGCAACAAGAACGAGATCACGGACCTTGGTGGCATCAACCTCGGCAACAACAACTTCCGACTGCACTATCCGGTCGGCGGCGTGTGGGATCGTAAGCCCACTGGCTTCTCCGTGAAGACCACCGGTACGGATCCGACATTGGGCGACTGCACGAAGCTTTCGTATGGCTGCCCGACGACGACCCGCTCGGACACGGTCGTTTACTTTGGCCCTGGGTTGCCGACGTTGAATGCGTCGTGGTCCAACCAGCTCCGCTTCCGTCAGTTCACGTTCTACGCGTTGATGTCGATGGAGCGCGGCGCGTTCTTCGGCAACGGCGATCGTCCGTATCGCATTCGTCAGGGCGGTTCGGATGAGTACCTGGCCCAGCTTGGTCCGAATGGCGAGCGCACGTTCAAGGCGGACTCCATTAAGCAGTTCGCCAGCATCCTGAACTACATCGACAAGCGGGACAATGTGCGGTTGCGTGAGATCTCCGTCGCTTGGAATGTGCCGGATCGCATCAGCGGCATCTTCGGCGTCGGTCGCACCTCGGTCACGCTCTCTGGTCAGAATATCATGTGGTGGGATGACTGCCACTGCGTCGATCCAAACATGAACTGGGCGGGCGCCAGCTCGTTCGGGTTCAACAACGGATTCCTGATGCAGCCGGCCCCGCGGGTCTTCCGCATGCAGATCCGCACACGTTTCTAGCCACTCGCCACTTCAAACTCGAGATGACCAACATGAATCTCAATCTCCCGATGCCTCGACGAGTGGCAACCCACCTTGGCGTGGCAGCGTTGCTGCTGGCGGGTGTGGCGTGCAACGGCGTCCTGGACGTTCCCAATCCCCAGGCCTTTGGCGATGATGCCTTGAACAACTCGATCATCCTGAAAACGGTGACCGACGGCGCCGAAGGCGTGCTACACCAAGGCTATGATGACATGATCGTCGTGTCAGAACTCCTGAGCGATGAAATGGAATCGTCGTCGACGTGGATCGACTGGGAAGACATTTCCGAGGGCCGTGTGCGCCATGACTGGGCGACGGCCGGCTCGTTCTCGGATCCGCAGAACCAGCTGCTGCGCGCGCGCTATGCCGCGCAGAGCGCCAAGGAGCGAGTGGACAAGGTGCTCGGTACCGCCGCGGCGACCAGCCCGCTGCGCGCCCAAGTACTGATGGTCGACGCGCTCGCCGACCTGCTCATTGGCATGGGCTGGTGCGAGGGACCGCTCACCGCGAATGCGGCCCGATCACCGGACACCGAGTTCTTCAAGCAGGCGGTGACCAAGTTCACGACGGCACTGACTGCGGCGCAGGCGCTGACCGACGCCGCAGCAAAGGCCAAGTGGACGGATGTCGCCTACGCGGGTCGTGCTCGCGCGAACTTGCTCGCCGGCAACTACGCGGCAGCGAATACTGATGCGCAGGCGGTTTCCGCCGGCTTCGTCTACAATGCCGTTTTCTCCGAGGGCGCTGGTGCCACGCAGAGCCTCACGGGCAACCAGTTCCACCAGAACCGCAATCGGTCAGGCACCTTGCGCCGCATGTATCACGCGCGCGTGCATGAAGTTGATCCGAATGCAACCGGCGAAGCCTACCTGCGCGATTGGTTCGACAACACGAAGGACGACAAGCGCATGGCGGTGACTCGCAAGACGGGTCAGCTGGGTGTGAACAACCGCTTCGCCTACTACGGCATCGCCAAGTACTCAGATCGTGGCGCGGCCATTCGAATGTTGTCGAAGACGGAAATGACGCTGATTCAGGCGGAAGTGGCTATGCGGAACAATGACTACGCCACGGAAGCCACCCTCCTCAACTCGCTTCGCACGCGTTCGGGTGTTGGCTTGCCAGCCATGACCGTGCCGGCCAATGCAGCTGACGCCCAAAAGGCGTTGTTGAACGAGCGTATGGCCGAGCTGTTTGTCGAAGGGCATCGGCTGCAGGACCTGGCACGCTTTGGCATCGTGAAGCAGACGTTTGATGCCGGCGGCGCCACGGGTTCGGCGCGCGCCACGAAACTCCCGTTGTCGCGCACCGAGATCTTGAACAACACGAACATGACGGATGGCGGTGGCTCTTGCCCGAACGTCACGCCGTAAGGCGGGCAGCGGGTTTGCCGTCAGCATGAACACAGGGGGCGAGCCAGGACATCGGCTCGCCCCTGCTTGCCCTTAGCCCCGGAGCGCCTATCGATGTGTTGGATGTCAGCAAGAAGTCTGCAGTGGCACGACGTCGAGCTCACCTCGCGGAGGGATTTCCTGTCCAGCATGGTCACGACCGCGAGCGGCTTGCTGGTGGCCAGTTCGGTGGTGGCGTGCGGGGGCGGAGGTGATGGCGGCACACCGGTGACGCCGCCGCAAGTGGGAGAGATCAGTGGGATGGTGAGTGACTTGTCAGGAGCACCGCAACCGGGCATCGGATCCCTGATCCTCATGTACAACGATGGCCGCCATACGGGGGATCGCGCCGCCCCGGATGCCAACGGACATTTTCATTTTACGAACGTTGCACCTGGGAATTACCAGCTGCGCTTTCACGCCCCGGGTGTGGCGATTGTGCCCGAGCCGTTTCCACATCCGCTGCGATTTGCGGTGGAGGCGGGCAAGACCACCGACGTTCCCGTGCGCATCAAGCTGGGCAATTACAACTCGAATCTGGTCGAAATCTACTCGGGCGACGATTTCTTTCAGCTACAACCCGACGGCCAGGAGGGTGGGGAAACGGTGGTGAAGCTGGGGACGTTGGTCTGCTGGTACAACGTCGGCACGTCCGTCCACACGGTCACGGGTGGCCCTTGGGTGGACTCCGGCGACCTACAGAAGTCGCAGGCGTATATCTGGACTGCGAACGAGACCGGGTTGTTTGCGTTCGGGTGCAAGTACCATCAACCCGGACAGCGCGGAACGTTGCGGGTGACGGCGTAAATGGTGGCCTGTGCGTCGTGGGCCACGGCGGTTTGGTCGCAGCGCTAACTCACATCGCTCGATGAGCGGTGGATGCTTGTTTGTCGGACGAATTCCCCTCACCTGGAGACCCGCCATGAATCCCTGCTCCACGAGGTGGGCAGGTGCCGGACGCGCCCTGGCATGCTCCGTAATGCTGTTGGCCGCGCCAGCCACCGTTGTTGCCCAACAGGTCAGCTACTCCCGCGCCGAACAGTTGCTGTCGTGGAACACGGATCGCCTCGTTTCTGGCGATCAGGTGAATCCGCAGTGGCTGAAAGACGGCAGCCGCTTCTGGTACCGGAACAAGACGTCCACGGGCGCCGAGTTTGTGCTGATCGATCCCACGTTGAACGTGCGCCGGCTGCTCTTCGACCACGTGAAGCTGGCCACGGCGATGTCCACGGCGTCCGATACGGCATTCGACGGCAACAAGCTCCCCTTCCAGACGTTCAAGTTCGGGAAGGATGGCGATGACGAAAACGAGATCGAGTTCAACGCGAACAAGAAGCGCTTTGTCTGTAACATCACGTCCTACAAGTGCGCGGTGGGCGACACCCTGCCCAGCGACGTGCCGTACGTGCGCTCGCCCGACAAGAAGTGGGAGGCGTTCATCAACAAGAACAACGTCTGGGTCCGGGACGCTGCGACCAAGAAGGACAGCACGCAGCTGACGACCGACGGCGTCGACTACTTCGCCTACGGCATTACCATGCCGCGGCCCAGTCAGCTACAACGACCGCAACCGGTGCGCCCCCAGCTGCGGTGGTCGCCGGATTCCAAGCGCATAGCCGTCATGCGGGCCGATGAGCGCAATGTCGAGCACATGCACTACATCTCCTACACACCGCAGCGCCCCAAGCACTATTCGCAGCCGTACGCGCTGCCGGGCGACACCGCCGTGCCGTATCCGTACATCCACCTGATCGACGTGGCGACCAAGACCAACGTGGTGGCCAAGATCAACCCGCGCCCCAATCAACTCTCCATTGGTGGTTCGGTGCGCGACTCGGCGTGGGCCGAGAACAGTGAAAAGCTGCACGTGTCGTTTTACACGCGTGGCTCCAAGAGCGCGTACCTTGGCGAAGTCGATGCGAAGTCTGGCGACTTCCGCGTCATTGCCCGCGATACGGGGAAGACCTACGTCGAGATCAGCAATCCGCAGGATCCGGGTTCGTTCTATGTGACCAAGGACCTGAAGGATGCCTTCTGGTGGAGCGAACGCGACGGGTGGGGACACCTGTACCGCTTCGACGGCGCCGGCGTGACCAACGTCTCGTCGATGAATGGCGAAGGCGGCATGACCATGGCGCCCGAGCCAAAGTCGCAGCTGACGACAGGCGCCTGGCAAGTCGGCCAGATCTCGTACGTCGACGAAGTCACGAAGAGCATCTACTTTACGGCGCGTGGCCGGGAGGCCAATCGCTTCCTGTACTACGCGGCGCTGTACAAGATGGGCTACGACGGGAGCGGCGTGACGTTGCTCACGCCGGAGGATGCGAACCACACGATCTCCTTCAGCCCGAACGGCAAGTACTTCGTCGACTCCTATTCGCGCGTCGAATCGCCGCCAGTCACCGTCCTGCGTGCGGCGGCCACCGGTGCCGTGATTCGGAAGCTCGAAGAAGCCGACATCAGCCGGCTCAAGGAAGTCGGTTGGCATCCAGCGCAGGTCTTCACGGTCAAGGCGCGTGACGGCATCACCGACACGTACGGAGTGTTGTACCTGCCACCGAAGATCGACACGACCAAGAAGTACCCGATCATCACCAACATCTACCCGGGGCCGCAGGTTGGCTCCGTGGGATCGTGGAGTTTCAAGAACGGCGGTGAACCGGCAGCCCTCGCCGAACTGGGCTTCGTGGTGATCCAGTACGATCACCTTGGCACACCGCTGCGTTCGAAGGTCTTCCACGACAACTACTATGGCTTCTTTGGCGACAACGGGCTGTTGGATCACATCACCGCCATCAAGCAGCTCGCCGCGCGCTACAAGTTTATCGATGTCGACAAGGTGGGAATCTTCGGACACTCAGGCGGCGGCTTTGCCTCCACGGATGCCATGCTGCGCTACCCGGAGTTCTTCAAGGTGGCGGTGAGCGGTGCCGGCAACCACGACAACCGCAGCTACAACATCTACTGGGCCGAGAAGTACCAGGGGTTGATGAAGAAGGACACGGTGCGCAAGACGGACAACTTTGAGACGTCCGCGAACAAGACCATGGCCAAGAACCTCCAAGGTCACTTGCTGCTCATGCACGGTGACATGGATGACAACGTGCATCCGGCCAACACCGTGCAGGTGATCGATGAGCTGGAGAAGGCCAACAAGACCTTCGACCTGGTGTGGGCCCCGAACCGCAACCACGGCCTGAACGAGCCGTACTTCATTCGCCGTCGTTGGGACTACTTCGTGCAGTATCTCATGGGGGCTACACCTCCCGAGAATTACCTGATCACGCAACCGGTCGACGGTCGCTCAGGTGCAATGCCGGAACCGCTGGACGATGATGAGTTGCCCGACGGGTTCCCCTTCTGGAAGCCCTTCCGCATTCCACAATAACTGCCCACGACCACCTTCATCATGCACTCGAGCTTTTCTGCGAACGCGATGGCCATTGGCCATCGCGTTCGTACATCGGCGCTGCTGGCATTGCTGGCTCCATCGCTGCTCAGCGCGCAGAACTACACGGTCAATCGCTGGCTGACGATTGGACCCGTGCCCGCGCACGTTCCCTTTGGCGCGGCCAAGTCGGACTCCGCACTGCTGGACGCCACACGGCTGCCACCCCTGCGGGTCTGGCCCGCGTCCGGGGACTCACTCACCATCCCGGGCGCCGGACGCCAGATCTGGCGCGAGGCCGCGTTGGTCGTCAGTGGTGGCCAGGTCGGTTACGCGCTGACCTACCTTTCCGCAGATCGTTGGCAACACGTCACGTTTGAACTGACGGGAGGAAATTCCGCCGGCCGACGTCTCTGGCTGGACGGCTCGCGCCTGCCAGGGATGCAGGCCGATCTGGCGCAGGGCAAACACCTGCTGGTAGTCCAACAGGTCGCGGCAAATGGGGATGCCTATCCACCAGTTGAAATCAAGATCACCAGCGCCACGTCCGGAGCCACGGTCACACCCACGCTCGACCCGCGTCGTCCGGGGACCTTTGCTGACTTTCACGCCGTAGGTGCGATCAACACCGTCCGCCTCAACCGCGAGGCCAAAGCCGCGGCCTATGTGGTTCGTCGAGTCGATAGCGACAACGATCGCTCCACGTCGACGATGGCGATTCGCGACGTGGCGTCCCAGCGCCTACTCGGTGAAGTCCTCAGCGGCGAACCCTCAGATCCAGAGTGGGCACCCGACGGGAATCGGCTCGCATACCTCGTCACCTCGGACAAGCGAGACACGCCCGGCCGGGACCTCGTTATCTGGAATGCGACCAGCAACGAACGCGTACGCGTACTGCGCGGCGAATCGATCATGCAGATCGTCGGCTGGTCGCCGGACGCTGCGTCGATCTACTACCTGGGCATGCCTCGATCTCCTAGTGTGGCGCCACCCAAGCCGGGCGAGGCGCGTCGCATGACCGAGGTCTGGCAGCGCTTCGATAACTCGCCGGAGAAGATGCAGTTGTACGCCGTGAACGTTGCGGATGGGGGCCGCACCACGTTGAGCGGCGACTCCACCTACGGCATCGCTGGTGCCGCGCTCTCCCCCGATGGGCGTTCACTCGTCTTCTCACGCTCGGCGCAACAGCACGACGCGCCACCATGGCTGCACGCCGAGTTGTGGACCATTGACGTGGCGACACTGGCCGCGAGCAAGCTTATCACGCTTGAGCGTGAGGCATTCAGCGCGCCGTCTTCCTTTGCGTGGTCACCGGACTCGAAGGCCATCGCCTTCTGCGCGAGCGCCAAAGAGTTGCTCAAGGATCAGGATCCTACCTTCTCTGTCTACGAGAACGAGCTGTATGCGGTGAACGTCGACAAGCCGACGCTCGTCCATTTGAGCAACGGCTTCGTGCCGTCGGTTGGAGTGCTGACCTGCGGGTCACTCACCTGGAATGGCACCGACGGTCGCATCTACGTCAACGCCGATGCCGGGGCACGCAGTCTTCCGGCACGCACCAAGCGACCGGTCACCTCAGCGTTGGAGGTGACGACACTGGAGACGATGAACGTGCCCGGGCAGGTGGTGCAGACCTTCGATGTCCGCGGCACCACCATGCTCTCCGTGAGTGAGTCCCCGATTTCACCGGCCGTCATTCACCGGGTGGACGTGACGAGTGGGGCGGCCAGTGAGTTCGCGCGCCCCGAAGCGCCGAGTCTCACCGGCGTCGATCTGCCGTCGTGGCGCCCATGGTCGTTCAAGAACACGCGGGGCGAGGAGATTGAATCCTGGTATTGGCTTCCCCCTGGATTTGACTCCACGAAGGCGTATCCGATGATTGTCCACTACTACGGTGGGACCATCGGCATGAAGAAGAACTTCGAGCAGCGGCTGCTCTGGTTTGCGTCCAACGGGTACGTGGTGCTGTTCATGAATCCGGCGGGGGCTCCGGGCTACGGCCAGAAGTTCTCCAACTACCACATCAACGATTGGGGTTTCCCGGCTGCCACGGACATCATCGAGGGGACCCAGCAGTTCGTGCAAACGCATCGGTATGTGGACGCCGCGCGTGTGGGGAACTTCGGCCACTCGTACGGCGGGTTCATGACGATGCACCTGCTGACACGCACGAAGATCTTCCGGACCGGGATCGCCATCGCGGGCATCAGCAATATCGCCGACTACTGGGGCGCGGGGGCAACGGGGTACAGCTACACCGATGGCACATGTCCCGGCTGCTATCCGTGGAATCGCAAGGACATTTATATCGATCGATCTCCCCTATTTGCCGCGGACAAGATCACGTCGCCGTTGCTCCTGATTCACGGGACGGACGACACCAATGTGGTGCCGACGGAGTCCGAACAGATGTTCACGGCGTTGCGCATGTTGGGGCGGGAAACGGAGCTGGTGCATGTTCAGGGCGAGAACCATGGCATCAACTCGCGTCCGTCTGTCGAATACACCCGTGACCGGATCATGCTGGACTGGTTCGACAAGTACCTGAAGGACCGGCCCGCCGCCTGGGCGGCGCGATGGGGACCCGGCGGCGTGATGAAGCTGGTTCCGTCAGGGCCCTAAGGACGTTGAAGCTGGCGGAGTCTCTCAGGGACTCCGCCAGTGCTTTACTTGCCGACGCGTAAGCGGGTCCAGATGACAATCACGCCGCATCTGGCGTCTGACCCAGCGTACTGGATCGGGATTGCCGCGCCCCCGGGGTAGATTTCGAGAGCCTCGATGTCAGCGGCGCGAATTTCTATGTTGAGGCCACCCTGTTTTGGTGTGAAGTGCTGTCCGTCGACAACGATCGTGAAGTCGCATTCCTGATTCTCGCCCTCGGGTCGATTGATGTTCAGAGAAGGATCGTCCTGTTTCTTCACGGGTCCTGCCCTGTCAGTGAATTTCTCCTGGCCGATGTCTCCCCCTGACAATCGCGAATAGAACCTAAAGCCGGACCAGTCGCGAACGACCGTTACTCCAGGTTGGAAACGCAGCAGGTCGGCGAGCGACTCACTGCCGTTTCGCTCGATGTCGCTGCGCGACATAAAGCTTCCCCCAGCGGAGCGATGACGCCGCTCATCGAAGTTGCGTGTGAAATCGTTGTAGGCCTTCGCGCGCGCACCGGACACCGTGACCCCCGCCAGCACCCGCGAGGCACGTGGCAGTCGAGCGTACAACAAGACTCGCGACCCGGGATCCAACTGTACGAGCACACTCGCAGGCGCATACCCTAACGCCGCTATCGTGACACGGTGCGTGCCGGCTGGAACGCTAGGGACACTGAATGAACCGGACGAGTCTGTGCGAAATGGCAGTAGGCGACCGTCGACCGTCACCTTGATATTCCACACAGGCTCACCATAGCCACCCAGTACAAATCCAACGATGAATCCGGGCGACATCGGCGCCATTCCGGGTAAGCGCTCACTTCGAACTTGCGAGGCGGCACCGCTATCTGTGGCCTGCATTGCGATGCGACGTGACAGGGGCAGCGTCACCAACGCCACCGCGCCCTTCGATGGATCAATCGACAAGGGTACCGCAAATGCACCGTCCAGAAAGGCCGTCGCGTAGAGCGGAGTCGTCGCCGTCGTGCACAGCGTAAACGCGCCGCCATCGCCAGACGACCCACTCATCCGCCCCACGTGACCGCCGGACTCCCACCAGAACAGGTCCACCTGCGCTGCAACAAAGGGCGGACCCTGATCGGCATCCAAAGTCTTGCCGCGGATTACGCGCAACGAATCGCCGACCGGCACCACTCGGCACATGCGTCGTGCGTAAGTTTGAACTGACGGAGTGGCCACCGCCAGCGGTGTATCGGTACCCCGCGCGATCTTGGCTGGCACACGCAACGCACCGAGCCCAAGGGAGTCAAGGCGCGGATGCCAGACGCGGACTCGCAGGGTGCCCTCGTCGGCAAGCGAATCAAGCGTCGCGTTGCCTTGCGCATCGGCGACGGCACTGGCTCCCACGCCCTCCAGCGTCACCGTCGCCCCAGGGAGTGGACGCATGAGCGTGCTATCGAACACACTCACCAGCAGTCTGCCGACACGCGTTCCGCGCGCGCCAAGACGCGTCACGGCGCCCACGACCTCTCCCCCTTCCTGCCGCACCGCCGTCGCCACCGTGTCGCTCACGAACGAGAGGGCGCCATCTGGACGACGGCCTCGCGTGGACGTCGTGGTGAGAATCGGCATGTCAATCCGCCAGCGCTTCACGCCAAAGACACCGGACGGCAGGCGGTCGAATTCCACGGCGCCACCCGCCGTCGCCCCGACGCCTGGGCTGGGCACGTAGCGGAATTCGAGCTGACGAAGGGCGGCAGTCGCCGAGTCCAGCCAAAGCACGCCGTCGATATCCACGCGCTTGATCGAGCGGTCCGGGGCAAACGCCAGTCCCACCAACCCCGGCGTCTTGCCGCGCCGAGTGCGAAAACAGTGGTCCTCCACAAACCCGTCCGACAGCAGGACCTCGGCGTCGGGTCCGTAGTATGTGATCGCGTCGCCGACCTTGAAGCGATACCCCGCCTTCCGGATAGAATCCGGCGCCAGACTGACGAACGGATTTTCGGTGATTCCCGTGCGCGTGTCGGTCTTGGACGTCCGAACGACCGAATCCGGCAGGGAAATCACGCGCTCGAAGTGCTGGAGCGTGACTGGAAAGCGCTGGGACCCCTGCGCCAGGCGTGTGGCCTCCAGCGCTTTTTGCGCCTCCACCCACAGGCGGGCGGCATCGCCATTCTCGCCGACCACCCGGTCGCACTTGGAGGAGGTGGTGACTGCGATGGCGGGAAGGGCCACACGCTCCAGCCGGATGGTCTCGTCGTGAACGACGGCGGTCTGGCCAGCGATCTCAAACGGCGCGACGTTTACGCTCTTGAACCCGATGAGGTCGATTCTCAGCGAATACATGCCTGGAGCGGGAACCGTCAGTTCATACCGTCCGTCGTCGCCGGTGACCGTGCCGCCAACGCGCACGCCAGCGGAGGAGTACAGCATGACCACCACGCCGGGGATCGCCGAGTTGTCGCGTTGATCACGAATGACCCCGGACACCGACTGCGCCATTAGAGGGCGCGCCGCAGCAACGAGCGTCGCCAGCAGCACGCCCATGATCGCCATTGAACCACGCCGTCGAAGCGCTGCCTTCACGAACTTGCACATAGGGGACCACACGATGATCACTCCCAGCCACTGGGGACGACGAACGCCCACGACAGGATTCGGACGCTGTTCTCGTGCCGCATCCAGGCCGCATTGGCGAATGATGTCCGCCCTCGCGATCTACTTGATTGCGGGATCGACCACGGGTGCGCAAGGGACTCGGAGCGACTATGTGCGCGCTGAGCAACTGCTCGGTTGGAATGCGCAGGAGCTGCTGCTCCACGATGGCGTTCGTCCTCGATGGGTAGGGACGGACCGTTTCTGGTACCGCGATCGCGGACCCAAGGGTTACGAGTTCGTGATGGTGGATGCCGCGACTGGGACGAAGCGTCCGGTGTTCGACCAGGTCCGGCTGGCGGCCTCGCTCTCTCAAGCGGCGGACACGGCCTACGAGCCCTACAAGTTGCCCTTCCGCGATTTTCAGCTGTCGGCAGACGGCAAGGTCGTGCGGTTCAGCGTGGCGCGCCGGAAGTTCTGGTCGTGTGACGTCACCACCTACGCCTGTACGGGACCGGATACCGTGCCGAACGAGAAGCCGAGCGAGGTGAAGTCACCAGATGGCAAGTGGGTGGCGTTGGAACGCGGTGGCAACTTGTACGTTCGACCCGCCGGCGGTGGCGAAGAGGTGCAGCTGACGACAGATGGAAATGCCGATTACGGCTACGGCTTGGCCAACATCGGCTGCTGCCAACAGGTGACCAATGTTCGTAGCAAGGCAGAGTTGCGACCGTACGTGCTGTGGTCGCCCGACTCGCGGCGCCTGATAACGCACAAATGGGACCAGCGCGGCGTGCGCCAGATGGCCCTGCTGGAGACGAAGAGCCCCGGGCCTGTCCTCTATCAGTATCGTTATGCCCTGCCGGGGGATTCCGTCATCCCGAAATTCGATCTCTACGTGTTTGAGCTGTCGTCGCGCCGTGGCGTGCGCGTGGACGTCCCTCCGCAAGATGTGGTCAATACGTCCTGCTGCTGGCTGTCGACCGACACCGTGTGGAAGGACGTCCGGTGGGGGGCGCCGAGCGGCAGCGATCAGCTGTTCTTCACCTCAGGGAAACGCGGCTTTCACGAGCTGACGTTGTATGCCGCCGATGCCGCGTCAGGGAAGGCTCGGTCCGTCCTGAAGGAAAGCGGCCCAACGTTCATTGAAACCAACCAAAACTCCGGTGGTGTTCCCAACTGGCGCCCGATCGCTGGAGGCAAGGAAGTGGTGTGGTGGTCAGAGCGCGACGGTTACGGGCACCTCTATCTGGTCGACGCCGCGACAGGAGCAATCAAGAACCGCATAACGAGTGGCGATTGGATGGTCAGTGACCTGCTGTGGATCGACGAAGCGTTACGGTACGTCTACTTCACCGGACGCGGGCGCGAGGCCGGCCGTGACCCATACTTCCGATTCCTGTACCGAGCGAAGCTGGACGGGAGTGCCGTTGAGCTGTTGACCCCGGAGAATGGCGACCACGCGATTTCTCAGTCTGCCGACGGCAAGTACATCGTCGACGTGGTCTCGCGTCCCGATACCATTCCGGTGTCGTACGTGCGCTTGGCGAGTGGGGCGGTCGTGAAGGAGTTGCAGCGAGCCGACGTCTCCAAACTGCTGGCGGCGGGGTTCACACCACCCGAGTCATTCTCCGTGAAGGCCCGCGATGGACAGACCGACTTGATGGGGCTGCTGTTCAAGCCGTCCACGCTGGATCCCAAACGTAAGTATCCCATCATCGACTACATCTACCCGGGCCCACAAGTCGGATCGGTCGGCGGTCGGCAGTTCACGGTGTCGTACGGGGGCAATGCGCGCGCACTCGCCGAACTCGGCTTCTTTGTCATGCAGGTGGATGCCATGGGAACCCCGGGGCGGTCCAAGGCATTCCACGATGCGTACTACGGCAACATGACGGACAACGGCATTCCCGATCAGATGGCCGCCATCAAGCAGTTGGCGTCCAGGTATCCGCAAATCGATCTGGACCGCGTGGGAATCTTTGGGCACTCAGGTGGCGGTTTCTCGTCCACCGATGCCATTCTGAGTTACCCGGACTTCTTCAAGGTCGCCGTGTCGTCGGCTGGAAATCATGACAATCGTGGATACGACTATACGTGGGGCGAGAAGTACCAGGGCCTATTGAAGAAACTGAGCGACAGTACGGATTCGTTTGACTCGCAGTCGAACTGGCGGAAGGCGCGGAACCTTCGGGGCAAGTTGCTGCTGGTGTATGGCACGCTGGACGACAACGTCCATCCAAACAACACGCAGCTGGTGATTGATGAATTGATCAAGGCGAACAAGGACTTCGACATGTTCATCATGCCGAACCGGAACCACGGATTCGCCAACGACCCGTACATGGTCCGCCGCACATGGGACTACTTTGTGAAGAACTTGTTAGGTGTCGACCCGCCAGCCGGGTATCAGATCAAGGGTCCTCCGGCGTCTCCGTAACTCCTAAGGGTCGTTGCGTGCGCGGATCGCGTGGGTGATACAGGTCCGAGGGAAATCCGGGAACCACCAAGGTGTCGTAGGGATAGGGAACACACATGACGTGGCAGACGGGCCGGCTCAACCGGCCCGTCTGCTCGCAGACCTCCAGGAGCGCTCATGATCATTCGTCGCACGCCCGGCCATCCGATTCCATCTTCGGAAATCACGCCTGAGTCGGAGTACCAGAACCGACGTGAGTTCCTGCGCGAAGCCGGCTTGCTTGGCGTCGTGGCGGCGGGGCTACTGCGCCCGCGCACGTCCTTGGCCGCACCACAAGGTCAGGGGGCATATCCCACGACGATGGGGGCGAATCTCAAGGGCGAGCTCACCCCTTGGGAAGACGTCACCACCTACAACAACTTCTACGAGTTTGGTACGGACAAGAGCGACCCGGCGCAGAATGCGTCGACGCTCAAGCCCAAGCCGTGGACCGTGCGCGTGGAAGGGATGGTGAAGAAGCCAGCCGACTATCAGCTGGAGGACTTCATCAAGCCGCACAAGCTCGAGGAACGCATCTATCGTCATCGATGCGTGGAAGCGTGGTCCATGGTGATTCCATGGTTAGGCTTCCCCATGGCCGACTTCATCAAGCGAGTCGAGCCGACGCCGTCCGCCAAATACGTGGAATTCACGACGCTCATGGACACGAAGCAGATGCCGGGGCAGCGCTTCCCGGTGCTTCAGTGGCCGTACGTCGAAGGCTTACGAATGGACGAAGCCATGAACCCGCTCACCCTGTTTGCGGTTGGCGTGTATGGCAAGATGCTGCCTAACCAGAATGGGGCGCCGCTGCGCCATATCATTCCGTGGAAGTATGGCTTCAAGAGTTGCAAGTCGATCGTGAAGATCAAGTTCACGGACAAGGAGCCACGCACCGCGTGGAATCTCGCGACGCCTGACGAGTATGGCTTCTACGCCAACGTGAATCCCACCGTGGATCACCCGCGTTGGTCGCAAGCGAAGGAGCGACGCATCGGGGAATTCAGGAAGCGCGACACGCTGATGTTCAATGGGTATGCCGATCAGGTCGCGTCACTGTATAGCGGCATGGACCTGCGGAAGAATTACTAGGTGCGCATCAAGCCGTCGCCGTGGTTGCCACGCGTGTTGTTCCTGCTGGCCCTCATCCCCCTGGTGTGGGGAGCCTCGGCGCTCGCCTCTGACGTCTTCCTCGGCACGCGACACCTCGGCTCCAACCCGATCAAGGAAATCGAGCACTTCACCGGGAAATGGGCGCTGCGTTTCTTGGTCCTATCCCTTGCCGTGACGCCAGCCATCCGACTCACGCACCAGGGTTGGCTCATTCGCTATCGACGTACGTGGGGATTGTTCGCGTTCTTCTATGCCTGCGTGCACCTCACGATTTACTTCGTACTCGACGTCGAGTTGTCTTGGACGGATTTTGTCGCTGACATCATCAAGCGGAAGTACATCACGATCGGCATGACGGCGTTGCTGCTGATGGTGCCGCTGGCGGTCACGTCCACGAAGGCTTCCATCAAGCGACTGGGTAACAAGCGGTGGAACTCACTCCATCGCCTCGTATTCGCCACTGTGGTCCTAGGGAACATCCACTACTGGATGTCCGTGAAGCGCGACATTACGGAGCCCGCCCTTTTTGGGCTGATCTTCGCGGCATTGCTCGGGTATCGAATCGCGCGTTGGCATCGCGAACGGCCGACGGTAGCGGACGTTCGCGCGGGTGGAGACGCGAGCTTAGTGGCGCGCTGACGCGCGCGCCGCGCGCACGGTCAGCTCTATGTCGTGCAGGTAGTGCGCGAGGATGGTCGGCATGGTCCCGTCGTCCGCCCGGACCGTGCGAACGACGCCATTCGCGACAACGCGAAGCTGCGACGTCATCATGTCGGCGCCGTCCGCCGTGGCCCCGTAGTCGGAAAGGAGCGACCGAAACTCCGGCTGGCGCGTTTCAACGAACAGCCGATCCACGGACTCCCTCGGAAGTACGCCGGTGGTCAGCTCCAGCATCGGGCACGAGTTTCCGGGCGTGCAGATAGCCGTCACCATGTACTCGAACGACAGAGAAAGGGAGTCGATCCGAATGCGCCGGTGCAGCGCGGTGATTCCGCCGGTAGACGTCAGCTCGATACTCGGCGACACGTCGGGGGCTGGTGCCTCGCCCCCGACCCCGCCCTCGGCGCTCATGATGGTGCCGCAGGCGCTCGCGAGCCACAGGAGGGGCACGAAGGTGGTTGAAGCTACCGAACGCCGGCCGGGCAAAAGCACCAGTCCTCCTTGACCCCGCGTGAGTTCTGCGCCATCAGGTTCACGTGGCTACACCAGAGACCTACGACGCGTTCGCCATTGTAGCTCCAGGGCTGGAGGAGCTGGCGCGCCGTGAGCTGCGCGAGCTGGGCGCCCGCGGACCACGGATGATCGAGGGCGGCGTTTCCTTTCGGGCGTCGCGCGAGTTGCTGTATCGCGCCAACCTGTGCGCACGCGTGGTGTCGCGCGTGGTGGTGCGCGCCTCCGTATTCCACGCGGCGTCATTCCCAGAACTCGAACGGCGACTCAAACGGGTCGATTGGTCACGTTGGCTGACATCACACGTGCCCACGCGCGTTCGGGTCACCTGCCGGAAGTCTCGCCTGTACCACTCGGACGCTGTCGCGGAGCGGGTGAGCACGGTGGTAGCCGCGGCGACGGGGTCGGCGCCAGAGACCGGCGGCGACGACGAAGGGGATGATGATGGGGGTCAGCGGCCGGCCCAATTGCTACTCGTTCGACTGGACCACGACGAGTGCACCGTGAGCATAGATAGCTCCGGACAGCTCCTGCATCAGCGCGGCTATCGCCTGGCTGCCTCCAAAGCACCGCTTCGAGAGACACTGGCTGCTGGCGCAATCAACGCGACACTTAAGGCACAGTATAAAGCCATATTCGATCCTATGTGCGGATCTGGCACCATTCCGATCGAAGTTGCCATGCTCCTTCGCCGCATCCCTCCGGGACTGTCCCGCACCTTTGCCTTCCAACGATGGCCGGACTTCGATCAGGCCCTATGGGAGCGGGTCCGAGGCGCCGCCGAGGCTGGGATCCTTCCCTCCGCCGGGATCCCCATCATCGCCTCCGACCGCGATCAGGGAGCTATCAAGAGTGCCCTCGACAACGCCAAACGAGCCGGCGTCCTCGGCGACATCGTGTTCGAGGCCAAACCCATCTCGGCGAGCAGTGCGCCGCCGAACGTGGGGCGCGGACTTCTCCTGTCCAATCCGCCGTACGGTGTTCGGGTCGGCGACCGTGATTCGCTGCGCGACTTGTACGCCCGATTCGGGAGCGTGCTTCGCGAGCGCTTCGCCGGTTGGGACCTGGCGCTGATTTCCGCGGACCGTCGGCTTGAAGCGCAGCTTCGCGTTTCGCTCCGAGATGTCCTTTCGTTTTCGAACGGTGGGATTCCCGTTCGACTCGTGGTGGGGAGCATTGATGGCGGATTGTCGAATACCAACGCGAAAGACAACCCTCGCAAGAGCTTAACCGCTGACCATACACGAGTAGAGAATTAGATTTCCGCGCATGACCAGCCTTCCGATCACAGGCGTCTACAACGACGGCTACATCGCTGAGCTGTACGAACAATTCCGGCGGGACCCGAACGCGCTGGACGAGTCCTGGCGTCAGTACTTCGGCATGGCCGAGCAGCTCGGCGGTGGCACGCGCTCCGTGGCGACCACCGTGGCCGCCGAGCCGAACTACCTGCGCAAAGTGGCTGGGGCCGCTGCGCTAATCGACGCCATTCGCCACTACGGCCACCTGGCCGTGCAGCTGGATCCGCTGGGTACGCCGCCTCCCGGCGCCATGGAGTTGCAGCCGGCCTTCCACGGGATTGTGGAAGAGGACCTGGCGCTGGTTCCAGGATTCGCGTTAGGCTACGACGTGGGCACGGCCGCCGATGTCGCCACGCTCCTCCGCCAGCTCTACGCCTCGAACATGGGCTTCGAGTTCGAGCATCTGGAGGACGAGGCCGAGCGCGACTGGTTCCGTCGAGCGATCGAAGGGGATGAGTTGCGTCGCTACCTGACGCCTGACGAGAAGAAGGGCGTGTTGCGCCGCCTCACGGAAGTCGATGGGCTGGAGCGATTCATCGGTCGAGCCTATGTCAACGTGAAGCGGTTCTCTATTGAGGGAACTGACGCCTTGGTGCCGATGCTCGACACGGCGATCGAGGATGCGAGCCTAACGGGCACGCGCGAGGTGGTCATTGGCATGGCGCACCGCGGCCGCATCAACGTGTTGGCGCACATCCTGGGCAAGCCGTACGGCGTCATCTTCAACGAGTTCGACGGCAAGCATGCCGACGACGGCGACTCCGAGACGGGGGACGTGAAGTACCACCTGGGCGCGCGTTCCGAGCGCACGCTTGGTGACGACCGCGCCATCTCCATTACGTTGTTGCCGAATCCCAGCCATCTGGAGGTCGTGAATCCAGTGCTGGAGGGAGTTGCCCGTGCCAGGCAGGTGGCCTATGCCACGGCAGAACTCGAGCGCGACGAAGGCGCGGTGCTACCGATCCTCGTACACGGCGACGCGGCCTTCCCCGGCGAAGGCGTGGTTGCCGAGACGTTGAACCTGTCGAGGTTGCGCGGCTACCGGGTCGGCGGCACGCTGCACATCATCTCCAACAACCAGGTGGGATTCACGACGGACCCGATCGACGCGCGGTCGACCTACTACGCCAGCGATCTGGCCAAGGGGTTCGAGGTGCCGATCGTCCACGTGAACGCAGATGACGCCGAGGCGTGCGTTGCAGCGGTGCGTCTGGGCATCGCCTACCGACAAGCGTTCGGCAAGGACTTCCTGATTGACCTGGTCGGGTACCGTCGGCACGGGCATAACGAGGGGGATGAACCGACGTACACGCAGCCGGCCTTGTATGCGGTGGTTCGCCAGCATCCGACGCCTCGCCAGGTCTGGGGCCAACGCTTGGTGGCTGACGGCGTCATGACCACCGAGGAGGTCGACGCCGTGGAGCGTGACGTGGCCGAGAAACTCGCCGCGATTCACTCGGGGCAGCGACCCATTCCAGAGGCAGACACCGAACCGGACGTGTCACCCGGCGCGAGCCCAGTGGCCACCGCGGTGCGCAACGATCAGCTGATCGCGATCAACGAGCGGCTGTTGATGTGGCCAGAGGACTTCAAGGTTCACCCGCGGTTGGCCAAACAGCTGGAACGACGTCGTGAGGCGTTAGGCGAGGAGGGCGGAATTGACTGGGGGCACGCCGAAGCGCTGGCGTTCGGCTCCATTCTCACAGACGGCATCGAGGTGCGGCTGACGGGCCAGGACGTTGAGCGCGGCACGTTCTCGCACCGGCACGCGGTCTTGAACGACGCCGAATCTGGCGACAAGTATTGCCCGCTGCAGCATCTGCCTGGGGCCGCGGCCCTCGAGATCTATAACTCACCCCTTTCCGAGACGGCGGTCCTGGGCTTCGAGTACGGCTACAGCACTGCGTCGCCCCGCACCTTGGTGCTCTGGGAAGCGCAGTTCGGTGACTTCGCGAACGTCGCCCAGCCGATCGTGGACCAGTTCCTCGGGGCAGATCACGCCAAGTGGGGACAGGACTCCAGCGTGGTGTTGCTGCTGCCGCATGGCTACGAAGGGCAAGGCCCCGAGCACTCCAGCGCGCGCCTCGAGCGATTCTTGCAGCTCTCCGCCGAGGGGAACTTCCGCGTGGCGTACTGCTCCACAGCCGCGCAGTACTTCCATATCCTGCGGCGACAAGCGCACAGCTCGGTGCGGCGTCCGCTGGTATTGATGCAGCCCAAGAGTCTGTTGAGACTTCCGCAATCGGCGTCGCACTTGAAGGAGCTGACGGAAGGGTCTTTCCAGCCTGTTCTGGACGATCCGGGTATCGGCAATCGTGAAGAGGTCACGCGACTCGTCTTCTGCACCGGCAAGGTGTACTACGAGCTGGTGTCCAAGGATCGTCCCAACCACTTAGCCGTGGTGCGTGTGGAAGAGTTGTATCCGTGGCCGCATGAAGCGGTCTCACGCATCGTCGACCTGTACCCGAACATCGCGGAGATTGTCTGGGCGCAGGAAGAGCCGAAGAACATGGGGGCGTGGAGTTACGTCGCACCGCGTCTGCGTGCTTCTGCTGGGAACGCTCTGATCATCCGCTACATCGGCCGACCAGAGCGCGCTAGTCCGGCCGAAGGGTACTTGAGCTCGCATCAGGCAGAACAAGCGCGAATTGTCGCCGACGTGCATGCCGTTCCGAATATTCCTGGCCTTGGTGGTGGCGGAGGGCTGGGAGCGCGGCAGCGCGCCGTCGCGAGGTAGCGTAGTCGCCCATAGGTTGCAACGGGGGCGAAGCGGCCGCTCAAGATGAGCGGTCGCCTCGTCCCCGAACGTGTCAATCGGAGCAAGTATTTCGTGCGAATCGTGCGTGCGGTAGCCATGCTGCTGTGCTTGGGAGTGTCATCCCGCGTGTTGATGGGCCAAGGGGCAGGGGCCACCACCCTTGGGCCACTCGTTGAAGGACTGGGAGTGAACATGCGCGTGCTGGTCATTGGCGCGCATCCAGACGACGAGGACACGCAACTCATCGCCTGGTTGGCGCGAGGGCGTCAGGTGGAGACCGCCTACTTGGCACTGACCCGCGGCGATGGCGGGCAGAACCTGATCGGCAACGAGCTGGGCGAAGCGTTAGGCGCCATCCGCACGGAGGAGCTGCTCGCGGCCCGCCGACTGGATGGCGGCAAGCAATTTTTCGCGCGCGCCTATGACTTCGGGTTTTCCAAGAACGCGGAGGAGGCGCTCACGCAGTGGCCAAAGGATTCGTTGCTGCGTGATGTGCTGACCGTCGTGCGAACCTTCCGACCACATGTGATTGTCAGCGTCTTCAGTGGCACGCCGCGCGACGGGCATGGCCAGCACCAGGTGGCCGGCCTGCTGGCGCGCGAGGCGTACGACGTAGCTGGCGACACCGTGCGGTTCCCGCGGGCGATGACGGGCGGCATGGGGGGTTGGACACCACTCAAGTTCTATCGTGGCGCGTTCTTCCGGAACGATGCGGCGACCATTCGCATCAACGTCGGCGAGTTCTCGCCCGTGCTTGGCCGTTCGTATTCCGAGATCGCCGCGGATTCGCGCTCGCAACATCGGTCGCAGGCGATGGGGTCACTGCAACGCAAAGGGGTGCGATACGATTTTCTGATTCGCGAAGCCGTGCGTGTGAGTGCGCCGGAGGATCCGAAGGCGGAGCAGTCGATCTTTGATGGCATCGACACCACGTGGACCCGGTTCCGGAGCGTGGTCACCGCTCCGTCGCGGCGGGCCAGCCTCGATTCGTTAGGTGATGCCTTTGCCGCTGTGCGCGCGCAGCTGGATCTGGTGGACCCCTCGCGGGTGGTGCCGGCGTTGGCGCACTTGCAGGTCCTGCTCCAGCGCGTCTGTGGGCCCGCGGCCGCGGGCAATCCCTGTGCGACACTCGCACCTGACGGCTCGATGCGCGTCCGTGATGGCGACCTGCATGGCTCCATGGAAGTCGTCAGCGATCGTCTTGAGCGGGCTTTGGCACTGGCCACGGGCGTGGCGGTGGAGGCCACCGCGGCGCGCGAGGTCTATGCCACGTCGGACTCCATCGGTGTGCAGGTAGAAACGTTCAACCGCGGAAAGCTTCCCGTCAGCATGAACCGTCTGATGGTCGTCGCCTCAAACGGGGCCATCACGCGCGACATTGCCGGCCGGACGCTGCGTCCTGACTCTTCGGTCCGCGATTCCCTGTCCTTCGTGATGTCGTCGGTTACCAGTCCATGGTGGCTGCGCGTTCCTCGGCGCGGCGCGGTGTTCGGCGTGCCGGGATCGTCGCGAGACGAGGCCTCGGCCAGCGCATCGGCCACCCTGCTCACGACGTTCACCGTGGGCGAGGCCACGTTTGGCACGTGGACGCCGATCGTGAACCGTGTGGCGGACCCGGTGCGCGGCGACGTCTCGCGTCCAGTCGCAGCCGCGCCCGCCGTGACGGTCACTCTGGATCGGCAGGTCGAGTACGCGCCGGCCAACAGTGGGATCCAGCGTCCGGTGCGCGTTCACCTGCGCTCGGCCGCTTCCGCGACGAATGATGTCCGCGTGTCGTTGGAGCTGCCGAGTGGTCTGCTGGCGGACAGCGCGGTCCGGAGCGTATCGCTTCCAGCGGGGGCACAACGGACGTTGACGTTCAACGTGCGTGGACGCCTGGCGCCGGGACGCCACCAGCTGCGCGCGACGGCGACCGCTGGTGGGCAGACCTTTGGGACTGGCTACACAGCCATTGAGTACGATCACATCAGGACGCAGCGCCTGTACCGGCCGGCGACGCTGGCGCTCGAAGCCGTCGACGTGACGGTTCCTCGTGGCCTCACTGTCGCCTACATCAACGGCGTAGGCGATAACATCGCCCCCATGCTCGAACAGCTCGGCGTCAATGTCACCGTGCTGGATCCTGCGATGTTGCCGCGGACCGACTTGTCCACGTTTGGTGCCGTCATTGTCGGCACCCGGGCGTACGAGGCGAGTGAGGCGTTGGTGGCCAACAACGCCAGGTTGCTGGACTACGCCCGCGACGGTGGCACGCTGGTGGTGCAGTATGGGCAGTACGAGATGCAGTCGGCCGGGATCATGCCGTATCCGATCACGCTGACGCGCCCCGCGGACCGCGTGACAGTAGAGAACGCCCCCGTGCAGGTGCTGGACGCCGCGTCGTCGTTGCTGAACGCGCCGAACAAGATCTCGGGCAGCGACTTTGCTGGGTGGCAACAGGACCTGACGCTGTACATGCCGCGCACGTTCGATAAGGCGTACACGCCGCTGCTGGAGACGCATGACCCGGGCGAAGCGGCAAATCAAGGAGCGTTGCTGGTCGCGGCGTTAGGCAAGGGGACGTACGTGTACACGACGTTAGCGTTCTTCCGGCAGCTGCCGGCCGGTGTACCTGGCGCGGCGCGGCTGTTCGTGAACCTGATGGCGGCCAAGGCGCCGCGCGTGGCGCAATGAGTCGCGCGCGACCGGCGGGTGGCCTAACGTCCCATGGACGCACCTGATCGGCCGCGTGTGGTGATTGTGGGCGGGGGCTTTGGCGGCATACACGCCGCCAGGAAGCTCCGGCACGCCGACGCAGACATCGTCGTCATCGATCGCACAAACCATCACCTCTTCCAACCGCTGCTCTACCAGGTCGCGACAGCCACGTTGGCACCGAGTGACATTGCGGTGCCCATCCGGTGGATCCTGCGCAAGCAGGCGAACACGCGTGTGGTGCTGGGCGTGGTCAACAAGATCGATCGTCAACGACGCGTCGTGTGCATCGAGGGAGCATCAGACGAACCGTACGATTATTTGGTCGTGGCCACCGGTACTCGGCACGCGTATTTCGGGCATGATGATTGGGAGCCGAATGCTCCTGGCCTGAAGAGTCTGGACGACGCCCTCGATATCCGGCACCGATTCCTGTCGGCCTTCGAGCGGGCAGAGGTGGCCAACGACGAAGCGACGCGTCAAGCGTGGCTGACCTTTGTGGTCGTCGGTGGTGGGCCGACGGGAGTGGAGCTGGCCGGCATCATGGCCACCATTGCCAGGACCGCGCTGCGTTCGGACTTTCGCCGGATCGATACCACGCGCACGCGGTTGGTGCTGGCGGAGGCAGGCCCACGGGTGTTGCCGACGCTCCCGGAGTCACTCTCGGCGCGCGCCCAGCGCGACCTGGAGGGGATGGGTGTGGAGGTGTTGACGAACGCCAAGGTGACGAAGATCGAGTCGGACGCTGTGTGGATCGGCGAGGATCGGCTGGAGGCGCGGACGGTGATCTGGGCGGCCGGGAATGTGGGCGGGCCGCTTGGGGCTCAGCTCGTGGACGTGCCGGAGCGATCGCGGCGCGTGGCCGTATCGCCGGACCTGTCGGTGCCTGGCGATCCCAATGTGTTCGTCATCGGCGACCTAGCGATGGTCAAACGTGAGGACGGCACTCTGGTGCCTGGGGTGGCCCAAGGGGCGATGCAGATGGGCGATTGTGCTGGCGACAACATCCTGCGCTCCCTTCGCCGTCAGCCTCGACGACCGTTCCACTACCGCAACCTAGGCGACATGGCCACGATTGGCCGATACAGCGCCGTTGCGCTGATTGGTGGTGTGGAACTCACCGGATGGATCGCGTGGTGGACGTGGTTGTTCATTCACATCATGCACCTCGCGGGCTTTCGAAACCGTTTGAGTGTCTTGCTCCAGTGGGCGTGGTCGTATTTCACCTGGCAGCGCGGTGTGCGGCTGATCGTGGACAGCGAACGTCGACGGTAGGCGTCCCCATCGGCTTTGTGCGAGCGTGCTCGCCGAGTTGCTGCCGGTTATTCCCTCCGATGCCGCGAAAGTCCATGTTCACGCCCTCGCTGTCTTTCACATCGATTGATGCGCCGCTCCCCCACTAGTGCCCGGTCCCGCTAACTGCGCTAGCCGGGCGCGAGCTTTCAGAACAAGTCATGCGAATCTCACCCGACATCCTTCGCCGCTCTCTGACGCCGCTCGTCCCGGTCGTCGTCCTTTCGACTACCATGGTGGCGCCGCGGACCTCGCATGCCCAATGGACCAATCGGTATCCGAAGAACGTCGGCTTTGGTCATCACGTGTACCTCGAAGGGTACGAGCTGCCGACGCTGGCGGCCGGTGTGGTGGACCCAGCGGTCGCACCTGACGGACGGACGATGGTCTTTGCGTCGCGCGGATGGCTCTGGCGCTTTGACATAGCGACCGGGGTGGCGGAACGTTTGACCCAAGGGGCCGGCGTCGACTCGCGTCCCACGTGGTCCCCCGATGGCCGCCGGCTGGCCTTCGTGCGTGACGACAGTCGCACGACGGCGATCATGGTGCGCGACCTGTCATCCGGTGAAGAGCGGGAGATCGACCGAGGGATGTCTCTTGATCCGGCATTCAGTCCCGACGGTCGCGTGCTCTACTTCGCCAACGCCAGCGCGGGAGACCTGGACGTGTGGCGCGCTGACTTCGCCACCGGGGCCAAGACCCGTGTGACGACATCGTCCACTGGGTTGGAGCTGCGACCGCAAGCACTGCCAGACGGACAACGCCTGGTGTATGTGAGCAAGGCGCGCGGCGGGCAGGACGAGGTTCGCTTGCGACGGCTGGACGATGGGAGCGAACGCGCGCTGCTGGCCGGAAGCATCGTCTCCAACCTGCGGCCCGCTGCGTCACCCGATGGCCGGCTGCTCGCCTACAGTTGGCCTGTGGACGACGGCAGCTGGGAGTTGCGGCTGTCGAGTCTAGATCGCCCGGGTGTCTCCATCAGTCTGGTCAAGCATCCGCGCGGACGACCACTCACGCCGGCGTGGAGTCCAGACGGCACGTGGATCTACTACGTAGAAAGCGATCGCGACCAGGTCATGCAGCTCTGGCGCGTCCGCGCCAACGGTGGAGCCCCCGAGCGCGTGGCCGTGCGCACGTGGAACTGGCGGGCCGCCACGGGACGCGTCGTCATTCGCACGCGTGGCGCGGGAAGCAGCGAACCGGTGCCGGCGCGATTGAGTGTGCTGGATGCCAACGGACATCCACTGATCCCCGACCGCGGTCAGCCGCGCTTCGATGGTCAGAACGGACGGGTGTACTGGTACTCGCCAGGCACCATCGAACTCACCGCTCCCGTTGGTCCACTCACTGTGCGTGCCGTGCGCGGGTTGGCGACGGTCGAGCAGGTCACGCGCGTGAGTGCCAGCAGTGACGAAACCCACGAAGCGACGATCGACCTATCACCGCTGTGGAATGCACAGGCGAACGGCTGGTATTCGGGTGACCATCATTTCCACCTGAACTACGGCGGGCAGTTTGACCTGCTGCCAGACGACCTCGTGCCCTTGATGCAGGGCGAGGACCTGGATGTCGGGACGCCGATGCTGGCGAACCTGCACAATCGCTTTCTCGATCAATCGCTTTGGGGCTACGAGCGCATGGGCAGCACGCCGTTGATTGCGTTTGCCCAGGAGATTCGCCCCCACTTCCTGGGACATGTGGGGGCGATCGGCACGCGCGTGCTCCAGTGGCCGTGGGTGTGGGGACCCGGATACGAGGTCTATGGTCGCGACGACCGGCCGAGTGCGACCGTGCTGGATGAGATCCGCGCACAAGGGGGCTTGGGGACGTACGTGCATCCAACACCGCGCGATCCGTTCGATGCCGACAGCTCCATCTCTGTCATTCCTGTGGGTATTGTGCCCGACGTGGTGCTGGGGCATGTGGACCTGTTGGAAGTGGCGTGCCTGTGGAGCGATGAAATTGGCGCGTCCAAGTTGTGGTACCACTTCCTGAACCTCGGCATCCCGATCGCTCCCGAAGGGGGCACGGACGCCATGACCGATTTTCATCGCACCATGGCCGTGGGCGCCACACGCGTGTATGTGCGCCCGTCCGGGACGTTCAACTACGCGTCGTACCTGGCGGCACTCAAAGCTGGCCGCTCATTCGTCACCAATGGCCCGCTGCTTGACGTGCACGTTGGCGGCCAGCAACCCGGCGACGTGGTGGCTTCCGGTGCGAAGGTGCCGTTCCGAATCACGCTGGCCAGCGCGGTCCCGGTGTCGAAGGTCGAGATCGTGGTGAATGGCGCGGTGGTGTGGACATCGCCCGGCGTCGACTCGTCAGGCACGCGCGAGTACGCGGGCGACGTGCGCCTGCCGGCGAGCGGGTGGGTGGCAGTGCGCGCCCTTGGACCGCGAACGGAACGGTGGCCCGCTATGGACAGCTACGCCTTTGCACACACGGCGCCGATCTGGATTGGTCGCCGCGCCGGTGTGGACGCCGCGTCCCAGCGGCAATCAGCTACCGAGCTGCTCCGAATATTGGACAACGCCGAGAAGCGACTGAACGCGGGGTACGCGGGCAGCGACATCCCAAAGCTGCACGCGCATTTTGCCGCGGCGCGGGCCGAACTGCAGCGGCGGGCGGCGATGCCCTAGGCCTTGGGGTGCATTGCTATGCTCCTGCGCGCCGAACCATTTCGGCGTGCGAGCGACGTCCGAAGACTCGGCGCCAAATTACATCGGCGTCCGGGGATATCCCAGCGTTCTTCCGCCTAACGCCGTACCGCCGTGGACTCGAGCAGCTGTTCGCGCACCGCCTGCGCCTTGCCCGCGCGCTCGAGGGCTGCCCATAACCGAGCCACCGTTTCTGCATCGACCAACCCTGATGGAGATCCGGCGGTTGGTCCGGACAGCTGTTCCGACGCTCGGAATGCATCCACGGCTTGAACGGCCTCGGCGGTGTAGGCCGGTGCGTCGTCGCCGCGCGTCAACTCCGCGTCAGTGGGCCGGAAGAACCCGAGCGCATGGAGCATGACCTTGAGCTGCCAGACGTCGTTGCCGCTGAATGCCTGCAACGTTCGGAAGCCTAACGTTTGAGAGATGGCGTCGTAAATCCGTCGCAGTTCGGCGACGGGATCGGCGTTCTCGCACACCGAGATCTGCGCGGTGATGCCGTCGGTGCGTCGCGAGCGGCCGGGGCGCGGATCGGCGACCACCACGGCTGCGGATTGCTGCCGCCCATGACGCGCGTCGCCTCCCAAGGCATGCCCTGCGGCAATCGCCTCGATCAGGCGGTCGGCGAGGTGACGCGGTGATCCTTCGCTGGCCTCGAAGGCGCGCGCCACGGCTTCTAGCACCTGCGGACCCACCAACAGGTTGCCCTGCGTGACGTAGTAGTGTCCCGCACGTTGGCCGGACCAGGGGTTCGTCCCGGTTCCAGTGTGCTGGGCACTGGTTCCGTTCAAGGCAATGACACCGATCTGACGCGTACGGGCCAGCGTGTCCTTGGCCAAGGCATCGCGGAGCGCAATGTCAGGTGCAACGCCATGCGCCAAGGCGTCCAGCAGCTCACTGCCGTATTCCGTTCTTGTGTTCGCCTGCGTGGCCACCGCACCGACTCCCGCGCGGACCCACGGCACACCATTCCCGACGCACGGCACACGCGTGGTCACGGCCACGCCACTCTCACCGGTCCGCGGATCGATCGCAGCGATCGAAAACGTGTGGAAGACGAGTGAGTCCCGCCATGCCACAGGGACCTGCCCTTGAGCCCGCGCACCCGTCAGCACGAACACAAGGATTCCGACGATGCACCGACGTGCGGAACCACGCATCGGCCACCTCCTCTTCGTTAGGTGCCCAGCCCCTTGCCGCCGCTCAGGCGGCGACGGCGGCGCGCGCCTTGGCGTACTGGTCCAGCCCGAGCCCCAGGAAGATCGTGGCCAGCACGAAGGCCGCCGAGAAATAAAACGGCACGGCAATGCCCAACGTGTCAAAGGCCCAGCCATAAAACAACGGAGCCACAATGCGCGCCACACCACCAAAGGTCTGCTGCAGACCCATGTACAGCCCGCGCTCGTTCGGCGAGATCACCCGTGAGAGAAGGGCCGTTACACACGGGAAGGTGAAGGCCGTCCCCAGCGGAATCATGGCCACGGCAATCGCCAGCGTACCGAGGTTACCGGCCAGCGGCATGCCCAACACACCGGCGGCTAGGGTCACGATGCCCAGCCGCGACAGCCGCGCCTCACCGAATCTGTCCACCAGGCGGCCCAGCAACAACACCCGCGCAAATACTGAGATCGCGCCGATGTACATGAAGAAGAATCCGATGGTCTTCTCCGTGACCTGAAAACGCGCGTTGAGGAACAGCGCGAGCACCGCCGTGATCCCCTGGAAGGCGCCGATGGCAATGGCGTAAATCCAGATCAGCCGCGAAGACGCTTCGCCGGAATGCGAGATCACGCGCCACAACGCTTCACGCGGGCGACGCTGCGGGGCCGCGTGCGCGTGGTGCGACTCGCGAGACTCCGTCAGGTACTTCGCCGCAAACGCCATGTTCATGAGACACAGCGCGGCGGCCACGATGCCTGGCGCCGCATGGCCCATGGTCACGTGCGCAGCTCCCGGCATCAGGTCGATGTCCCCTAACGACACCGCGAAGGTTCCGAGCACCGGTCCAAGAGCCACGCCCAGATTGGTGGCGGCGGACAACCAGCCTAACGCACGCGCACGATTCTCAGGTTCCGTGGCGTCGGCGACATAGGCTTGTATCACGCCCACTGTGCCACCGCCGGCGCCCTGCACAATGCGCGAGAGAAACAGCAGCAGCAGGGAGTTGGCGAAGCCGAAGATCAGGTAGGCCGCGGCCGACGCACCCAACGCGATCAGCAATGCCGGCCGACGGCCGAAGCGATCAGAAAAGCGTCCCCACACTGGAGCGCTCAGCAGCTGCGCCACCGTAAATGCGGAGACGACCACACCGGAAATCAAACCCACCCCAGCCGTCGCACCGCCAAAGACGTGAACGCCCTCTCCACCGAGCTTCTTCACGTAGAACGGCAACAGCGGGATGATCATCAACAGGCCGACCATGTCGATGAACGCCGTGGCCATGAGCGCGAACAAGCGCGCTGGAATCTTTCGTACTTCCTGGGCAAGGACGTACGTCAGCGCCAACCCGATGGCACCAACGGCCACGCGGACGACCGGCGACTCCAGCGACTGCGCGATGTTCAGTTGAGCCATACCCGTTCAGTCGCTCACTCGGCCCAGCGCCGAGGGGGGCAGGGAGCGACCGACGACACCAGCGAGAGCGACGATAGTCAACACGTAAGGAATCATCTCGACAAACTGTGAGGGGACCAGCTGCAACCCCTGTAGTTGGATCTGTAGCGTCTCAGCGGCCGCAAACAGGACGCAAGCCACCGCCACCCGGCGCGGATGCCAGTTCCCAAAAATGACCGCCGCCAGGGCAATGAAGCCGCGCCCCGCTGTCATGCTGTCCGTAAACTGGTGCTGCTCCAGGGCCAGGTAAGTCCCCCCCAGTGAGGCGAGCGCACCACCCCCTAGGACGGCGATCCAACGAACGCGCGCCACACCTACACCTAAGCTAACTGCCGCGTCCGGCTTCTCTCCCACGGCCCGTACGCGCAGCCCGAATGGTGTGCTGGACAGGAGCCAAGCCACAAACGGCAGAGATACAATCCCCAGGAACACCAAGGGGTTCGCAAGGGACGACACGAGTCCGCCCAGCCGCGAGGCGTCGGCCGACGTGCCCGGGCCGCCCGTAAACCAGTCGAACCCGGTCACCCGGGGTGAATTGGACGAACTGTCAAAGGCCAACCGGAGAAAGAAGCGCGTGACGCCGGCCGCCAGAAGATTGATGGCAATTCCCACGACCACCTGATCGGCGCGATAACGAACGGTGGCCAAGGCATGCAGTCCCGCCGCCAGCAGGCCGCCAGCAATGCCACACAACAGCCCGACCCACGCCGAATGGGAGTAGAAGCTGCCTAACGTTGCGCAGAAGGCACCGGTGAGCATCCACCCTTCCAGTGTGAGGGCGATGACCCCCGACCGTTCGGAGAGCACGCCACCGGCCGCCGCCAGCAGGAAGGGAGTGGCGATGCGCAGTGTCTGCACCAGAAAGGCGAGGACCATCATGACGGGGAGTTCCCGCTGCCCACGTTGCGAACCAGCCGCTGCACCTCGGGAACCGTCACCGCGACGGCGATGATCACCACAGCGGTCAGCACATCCACCATCTGCTTAGGCACCATGGCGTTCACCGCCAAGCCGCCTTGCGAGAGGACGGCGAACAGCACGGCTGCCAGCAGCACACCGACCGGATGATTGCGCCCCACCAAGGCCACCGCGATCCCGATATAGCCGGCGCCCGCCGCAAAGCCTTCTTCGTAGTAGCGCTTGTAGCCCAGGACGTAGTTGGTCCCGCCGAGACCGGCCAAGGCGCCAGAGAGCAACAGCGCACGAAACCAGACGCCGCCCACGCGCACACCGCCGGCTTCGGCAGCGGGGGGCTGCAGTCCCACGGCCCGCAGCTCAAACCCGGCGCGGGTGCGAAAGAGGTACCAGGCGACCACACCGGCCGCCAACAGTGCGCCCAGCACCATGCCATTCGCGGCCGACCCATGAAAGGCGGCTACCACGCTGGACAGACGTCCCACCTGCCCCGCCTGGATTTCCGGCGTGTGCAGCTGCTCCGGCACATGCAGACGCGTTGACACGAACCAGTTCAACAACGCCAACACGATGAAGTTGAGCATGATGGTGACGATCACTTCGCTCGTGCCAAAGCGCGCCTTGAGCGCCCCGGGGACCGCACCGACGGCAGCTCCGCCAACTCCCGCCGCCGCCAGGCACAACGGTATGGCTACCACGCCAGGCATCCCCGCCGGCAGCCACAACCCCATCAGCGCCGCGCAGAAGCCACCCATCGCCAGCTGCCCTTCGGCGCCAATGTTGAACAGGCCCGCGCGCAGTCCCACGGCGACCGCCAGTCCGGTAAACGCCAGCGTCGTCGCCTTGTAGATCACCTGGCCCATTCCGTAGGCATTGCCGAGCGTGCCGTCGAGCAACAGACGGTAGACGTCAGCCGGCGATTGGCCGAACGCCAGGATCAACACGTCGCCAACAACGGCGGCGATCAGCAGCGCCACCACCGGCGCAACGGCCGGAGCGAAACGCTGGAGAACTGTCGTCGACCGTGCGTCGCTCACGAGGCACGCTCCACGGTACGCTGGAGCATCGTCGTCGATGGTGCGTGGCTCACGAGGCTCGCTCCACGGTGCCTCGTTGCGCGCCCATCATATACGGGCCAAGGACGTCGGCAGATGCGTCCTGACGCGGTAAGGTGGTGACAAAGCGCCCCTCGTACATGACGGCGATGCGATCCGCCAGCGCCAACACCTCCACCAGGTCCGCGGACACCAAAAGGATCGCCGTGCCGCGCTCGCGCGCGGCGCGAAGCTGCGCGTGGATGAACTCGATCGCGCCCACATCCACGCCCCGCGTGGGCTGGATGGCCAACAACATCTTGAAGTCGCGATCGCCTCCCATCTCCCGGGAGATCACGACCTTCTGCTGGTTTCCGCCGGAGAGTGTACGGACCACCGCGTCGACGTTCGTGGGCCGAATGTCGTAGGCGGCGACTTGATTGCCGGCATTCTGACGGATGCGGTCGCGCTCCATCACACCATGCGACGAGTAGCGGTGCTGCAACCCGAACACGAGGTTCTCGGCGATCGAGTAGTCGAGCACCAGGCCTCGCCGATGACGATCTTCGGGAATGTGGGACAGGCCGGCGTCGATCCGCTGGCGAACGGTCCACGACGTCATATCGGCATTGTTCAGCCTGACGGAACCACTGACCGGTCGTCTCAGCCCGGCGATGGCCTCGATCAACTCCGTCTGGCCATTTCCCTCGACGCCGGCGATGCCGAAGATCTCGCCAGGTCGAACGTCGAAGGAGACGCCATCGACTTCGCGTGGTCGTCGAGCGGATGCCACCACTAGGTTGGACACCGTCAGGACGGGGGGCACATTCGCCGTCACCGGCGTAGCCGCAGCGGGGGCCACGTCACCCGCTAGCACCACGTCGCGACCCACCATCATCCGCGCGATGCTGGATGGTGTGGCGTCGCCCGTGGCCAATCGTCCCACTGTTTCTCCGCCGCGCATCACGGTCACCGTGTCGGAGATCTCTACGACCTCGTCCAGCTTGTGCGTGATGACGATGACCGTGTCACCCTGCGCCTTGAGCGTGCGCAGCACTTTCCAGAATTCGCGCACTTCCGGTGGCGAAAGCACCGCCGTCGGCTCGTCGAGGATCAGGATCTTTGCCCCACGGTACAGCACCTTCAGGATCTCGACGCGTTGCGCCTCACCTACCGACAGCTCCGACACGGGGCGTGTGGGGTCCACGTGCAAGCCCGTGCGGTCGCACAGGGCTTGCACCGCGGCATTGGCGGCCTTGCGGTCCAGTCGCCAACCGCTGGTGATCTCGCGTCCCAGGACCAGGTTCTCTGCGACGGTCAGCGTCGGCACCAGCATGAAGTGCTGGTGCACCATGCCAACTCCTGCTTGAATGGCGTCGCGCGTGGACCAACCCGTGACGTCGCGCCCACCCACGTGAATGGAGCCGCGATCTGGGGGAAAGAGTCCCGCCAACATGCGCATGAGGGTGGACTTGCCCGCGCCATTCTCGCCGACCACGGCATGGATCTCGCCAGCCGCAACGCTCAATGAGGCGTCACGGTTCGCGACCACCGACCCGAATCGCTTGACGACGTTCTTGGCTTCCAGGGCTTGGGAGGTCATCGCGTGCTTGGGACCTTGATGCGGCCGGCGATGATCTCTTGGCGTAGCGACTCGACTTGCGTCCGCGCTGCGTCGGGAATCAGTGCGCGGTTGTGCTCGTCGTAGATGTAGTTCACGCCGTTTTCGGCCAAGCCCAGCTGAAAGATCCCACCCTTGAACGTGCCGTCCTTCACGCGCTTGATCGCGTCAAAGACTGCTTGATCCACACCCTTGACCATCGACGTCAGGATGAACCCCGGCGCCTCGTTGTACTGATCGGCATCGACACCGATCGCCAACTTCCCACGCCGTCGGGCCGCTTCGAACACGCCCAATCCCGTTGAACCTGCTGCCTGGAAGATCACGTTTACACCCGACTGGTACTGCGACAACGCCAGCTCCTGTCCTTTGCCGGGATTACGGAACGCCTCAGGCGTCACCCCCGCGTACTGTGCGACTACCTCGCAGTCCGGGCACACCTGTCGCACTCCCGCCCGATAGCCAGCCTCGAACTTGTGGATCAGGGGGAAGTCCATGCCGCCGACGAAGCCGAGTCGCTTGGACCCACCGACCAGGGCAGCGAGCGCGCCCACCAGGAAGGATCCTTCTTCTTCACGGAACTTCATGGCTGCGAGGTTCGACGGCGGCTGCACCGGATTCCCACGCGCGTCGGTTGCAACGGCATAGTCCACACCCGCGAACTTTGTGCGCGGATACTCCTTCGCCAGCTGCGCCAGGTCATCCGAAAAGATGAAGCCAACGCCGACGACCAGGTCCATCCCTTCCGCGGCCAGCACGCGAAGTCCGGCTTCGCGATCGGACCCTTCTCCCGGCTCTACAAAGCGAACGTGCGCGCCAAGTTCGCGAATGGCCCGCTCGGCGCCCAAGTAGGCGCCGTCGTTGAAGGACTTGTCCCCGCGGCCACCCAGGTCAAAGACGATGCCGACGTTCACCCCCGACGTAGCGACCGCCGCCGCGCCACTCGGCCGCACAAAGAGCAGGGCCAGGTGGGCGATCAGGAGCGCCGCACCAAGGAGCAGGAGCCTTCGCATTATCGCGAAAGGGCGGGCGTGAGAGGAGAGGACTTACTTCTTCCCTGTGTCGACCGGTGTCGGCGGCTTTGGCATTCCCGGGGGCACCACTGACTCCATCACGCGCGCGGTGCGAATGAAGTCGAGCTTGGGGAAGGCCCGTTCCAGATAGCTGTTTCCGTTGGTAGCGATCTCTCCCTGATCGGGGCCAAAGCCACTCGGGGGACCATCGCCATATCCGGAGTAGAGCGAGTCCACGACAGCCATTCCCTCAACGACCTCGCCAAATGCCGAAAAGCCCATGCCGTCGAGCTGCTTGTTGTCCACCAGGTTGATGAACAGCTGGGTTGTACGAGTGTTGGGCCCCGACGTGGCAAAGGTGATGGTTCCGCGCTTGTTGCTGTGCGTCACCGAGTCATCCTCGATCGGGAGTTTCTCCCACGACGCTGCCACGGCCGGATCGCCGTGGGCGCCCCACTGCACCACAAAGCCCGGGACCACGCGGAAGAAGCGGTTGTTGTCGTAAAACCCGCTCTTCACCAGCTGATAGAATCGATCGACTCCGCGCGGCGACCAGTCGCGATGCGTCTCAAGGACAAAGGTGCCGCGGCTGGTCTCGAACGAGACGCGAAAGAGGTCCGGGGCCGGCGTGACTTGTTGCGGCGCAGCGCCCGCGGGCGGCATCGGCTTTTGAGCGGATTCGCCGCCGCGGCCGCAGGCGATCGGTGCCAAGGCCAGAAGGAGGACTGCAGGCCAACGAGAGAGCATGGGATCTGGGGTGCTTGGGACAGGAAGTGGAGAAACCTAACGCTTACCCGCGAGATGCCGGGTGTCCAGTCGAGCCACGGCGCCAGATGCGCCAACGGCAAAGGCCATTCCCCCCGGCGTCACTTGCACGGCATTGAATCCGGTACGATCGAGCGAGGTCCATGTGACCCCGCCATCCAGGGATAAGTCGGAGCCGTTCGAACCGACGGCCAGCGCCAACCCGCGGCGGGTGACCGTCACGCCGGAACGGTATCCCGAAGGCATTTGGCGCGCAGGCGTCCACGTCACCCCGCCGTCTGTGGAGCGAGCCGCCGCTGCCCGCGTGGAATCGGCGTTCCGATAGTCCCCGCCCACGGCTAGGACGGTGGAGCCGGTGACCCCTAAGGAGAAGATCCCGTTAGAGCCACTGCCGCTCTGCATCGGAACGTCCATCGCGGTCCACGTCTGTCCACGATCGGTCGAGCGATGCACGCGCGCGGCCTTGCCCCCACTTCCGATCAGCGCGGTGCCGTTGGGCAACAGTTGTAACGAGGTGCCACTGGCCGCGAAGGCCGCCTCTCCAGTCACCACCGTAGGCCGGTTGTCCGCGGCCGCTTCTTGCCAGGTTTCCCCGCCGTCCCGCGTGATCAAGAGAAAGAAGCGGCCGCCGATCGGGTCGCCCAGCGCCATGCCATGCCGGTCGTCCCAGAAGGCGATCGCGTCGAAGAACACGGTGGTATCTGCCGCCTGATAGCGTAGCGACCAGGTATGGCCGCCGTCCGTTGTGCGCCAGATTCGGCCCGCCGTGGCGGCGACATGCGCCACCCGTTCGCTCCGAGCACTTATGGCGCGGACATCGTATGTCTTGGCGCCGGGGATGGTATCCAGGTCCCAGGTCGCCCCAGCGTCCGTGGTGCGAAGGACGGTGCCACGCGTGCCACTCACCCAGATAACGCGATCATTGACGATGCTGAGCCCGCGAAATGAGGCAGACGAGCCTGGGTCGAGCTTCTGCCACGTCTCCTGCGCCTGGGACGGTCGAGCGGAAATGGCGATCGCCGCGACAAGGACCGCGAGCGCGCGGCGAACAACAAATGGATGTGGCATTGGGGGTTGGGCCATGAGGTGCCGAAGGCGGATTCCCCTTGAAATCTCGCCTATTGGCCCGCGAGGTCAAAACTCCACATGGCTCCGCCCGCTTTACCAACGCCGGCCGCTCCGATAAGTACGGACATGGCTTCTTTGCTGAAGGTTCGCTTTCTGGTGGTCGGCAGTGGGGTGGCCGGGCTGCATACCGCGTGGCGCGCGTCGGAGAATGGCGAGGTCACGTTGCTCACCAAACGATCGCTCTTTGACGGATCGACGGCGTATGCGCAAGGCGGCATTGCCGCCGCGTTAGGTGCCGGTGACTCGCCCGAGCTGCATCGGCTGGACACGCTGGCCGCCGGCGCCGCCCTGTGCGACCGGCAGGCGGTGGAGGTACTGGTGGAAGAGGGGCCGGCGCGTGTTCGTGAGCTGCAACTTGCGGGGGCCCGGTTCGACCTGACGCCAGCGGGTTCGCTCAAGCTCGGTCGCGAAGCCGCGCACTCGAGGCGCCGCATCGTGCACGCCCAGGGAGATCGCACCGGCGCCGAAGTGGCGCGCACCCTTGTGGCCCGCGTGTCCGAGAGCAAAGCGGTGAGCGTGCTGGAGCACGCGCGTGTGTTGGACCTGATTGTCGAAGGGGGGCGCTGCGCGGGAGTACGGGCCTCTGTCCTCGGGCAACCGGTAGAGATTCGCGCCGATGCCACGGTCATCGCCACCGGTGGCTGCGGGCAGGTCTACCGCTACACCACCAATCCGGTCGTTTCCACGGGGGATGGGTTTGCCATTGCCCATCGAGCGGGGGTGAAGCTGACGGATATGGAATTCGTGCAGTTCCATCCTACGGCCTTGGCCACCCCGGAGAATCCGTTGGCGCTTGTATCCGAGGCGGTGCGTGGCGAAGGGGCCATCCTGCTCAATGCCAAGCGCCGGCGCTTCATGCCGGCCCGCCATCGACTGGCCGAGCTGGCCCCCCGTGACATCGTGGCCCGCGAGATCTTCCGGGAGCAGCAGCGCGGCGGAACGGTCTGGCTGGACGCCACCGCGTTAGGCGAATCGTTCCCCGTGCGCTTTCCCGGTATCTTTGCCCTGTGCAAAGCTCGCGGCATCGACCCTCGGCACGACCCGATTCCCGTCACCCCCGCCGCCCACTACATGATGGGGGGCATCATCACCGACCTCGCCGGACGGTCCAGCTTGCCGTCCCTCTACGCCTGTGGCGAAGTCGCCTGCACCGGCGTTCACGGTGCCAATCGCCTGGCGTCCAACTCCCTGCTGGAAGGGCTGGTGTTCGCCGAACGCGTGGCCCGCGACCTGGCCACCACCGCCCGCGTTCAGGCGCCACGTCGTGCAGGGAGTTGGAACGTTCCCGTGCTGACCGACCGCGGCGCGGCTCAAGTCGCTGCCGGCCGAATTCGCGACACGATGTGGCGTCAGGCGGGTATCGACCGGAACGGCCACGACCTCAGGGAATGTCTCGCCACTCTCGATGAAATCGCACAACGCCTGCCCGTAGGCGCGACCGAAGAGCAGAATATGGTGGAGACTGCCAAGATGATCGCGGGAGCCGCGCTGCAGCGGCGTGAATCCCGTGGCGGCCACTATCGCAGTGATTTCCCCCGCGCTCGCCGCGGTTGGGCCAAGAAACACATCGAGTTTTAGTCCGACACGTCGCTAGACGCCATCAGGCAGGCCATACATTTCCCGCATGCCCACTGACGCAGATACCACCCGACTTCAGTCGCAGATCAAGGAGCTGGCGCGTGCCAAACGCGCCGTGATTCTCGCGCACAATTACGAGCGCCCCGAAGTCCAGGATGTCGCCGACTATGTCGGCGATTCGTTAGGCCTTTCTCGAGAAGCGGCGCGTACGGACGCGGAGGTCATCGTCTTCTGCGGCGTCCACTTCATGGCTGAGACGGCGAAGATCCTGTCGCCGAGCAAGACCGTGTTGCTTCCCGATTTGGCGGCGGGGTGTTCGTTGGCGGACACCATCACGGCCGCTGAGCTTCGCGCGTGGAAGGCGGAGCACCCCGGCGCGGTGGTGGTGTCGTACGTGAACACCACCGCCGATGTGAAGGCGGAGAGTGATTACTGCTGTACCTCGGGGAACGCCGTGGAAGTAGTCAACGCCATTCCCGCGGATCAGGAGATTCTGTTCAATCCCGATCTGTTTCTGGGCGCACATGTGCGCCGGCTGACCGGCCGCACGAACATGCACGTGTGGATGGGTGAGTGTCACGTGCACGCGGGCATCACCCCCACCAGTCTCACTCGGCAGCGCGCCGAACATCCGGGGGCGGAAATCCTCGTGCATCCGGAGTGTGGGTGCGCCACCAACGTGTTGGAGGCGATGTCTGCTGGCGCGATGGCGAGCGATGGGGTGCAGGTGCTGTCGACCGAAGGGATGATCAAGCGGCCGGCGCAGTCGGCGCACAAGGAATTCATCGTGGCCACGGAGACGGGCATCCTGCATCGCTTGCGGCGGGCGAATCCGGACAAGACGTTCTATGCCGCGAGCGATCGCGCGCAGTGCCAGTACATGAAGCTGACCACGCTCCCCAAGGTGTTGCATGCCCTGGAGCGCACGGAGCATGTGATTGACGTTCCACCCGATGTCGCCGCCCGCGCGCGACTCGCGCTGGAGCGCATGGTTCAAATCGGCGGATCGCAGGCGCAACCGCAAGTCGCGGTTGGTGCCGATCCAGGGGAGTAGGCGACGCGCTCGGAGGTCCCGACTCAATGGCACCGAATCTCGAACCCACTCCGCCCACGCCCCCCGCGCCGCGACGGGTCACTCCGCTGGAAGTGCCAGCGATCCGACACCAGGACCCGCTGCGTTTTCCACTCACCGTGGATGCCCTGCACGCCACGGTGCACGATGCGCTGACTGAGGACGGGGCCTTCAACGACATCACCACCATTGCCACCGTGCGCTCTGATCGGCGCGCCCGGGCGCAGTTGGTGGCGCGGCAGACGGGGGTGATCGCGGGGATGCCGTTCGCCCTGGAGACTTTCCGTCAGCTCGACCCGAAGGTGAGCATGCGCGTGGACGCCGAAGACGGCGCGCGTGTGAAGAAGGGTGATACCCTCGTCTACATCACGGGCCACGCGCGCGGGATGCTCTCGGCGGAGCGCGTGGCGTTGAACTTCATGCAGCGGTTGTCAGGAATAGCGTCGCTGACCGCGCGATATGTGGATGCCGTGGCCGGTACGCGTACCGTGATCCTGGATACGCGGAAGACTACGCCGGGGTGGCGCCGGCTGGAGAAATACGCCGTTAGAGCTGGCGGGGGGCGCAACCATCGCTTTGACCTGTCGTCCAGTGTGCTGATCAAGGACAATCACCTGGTGGCAGTGGACGGCAACGTGGCCGTGGCCATCCAACGGGCTCGCGAACTGGCGCCCCCCGGTGCCGAAGTCGAGGTGGAGTGCGACTCGATCGAACAGGTCGGGGCGGCCGTTCAGGCGGGAGCGCAGATCATCCTGCTGGACAACATGGCCCCCGATCGACTGCGCGCTTGCGTTGAGCTGGTGGCGGGCCGAGCCAAGTTAGAGGCCTCGGGAGGCGTCTCGCTCGAAACAGTGCGCGCCATGGCCGAAACAGGCGTCGACTTCATCTCAGTCGGCGCGCTCACACACTCCGCACCCGCGTTGAACCTGGCGCTGGATTTCGAATGAGCTGCCGAGGGCAGGGGATTCGATCGGGGGAAGGGAGCGCCGTGGCGTTGTCCGCCGTACGGTCGATCGAGGAATTCCATCCCTCGCCGAAGGGCGTGGGCCCATGCGACGTGTGTGGTTCCGCCGACGTGCGCGAACTCAAGTGCAAGGTGATCTGCGGGAATTGCCGGACGATTCTTCAGTCCTGCGCCGACCTCTGATCGAGGCGCCACTCATCCTCTCAAAAAGCAAACGGGCCCGAGCGTCGATCGCTCGGGCCCGCGGCGTAAGAAGGTTCGCCCGCTACGGAAGAACGGTGACCAGGGTCTGACCCTGCACCCCTTCCGATGTGGCGGTGATGGTCACTTGTCCGGGAGCAACGGCTTGCACCTGACCGTTGGCCGAGACGGTGGCAATCGATGTGTTGGAGCTGGTCCACGTCACCGGTCGATTGCCGAGCACGTTGCCATCCACGTCGCGCATGGTGGCCTGCAACTGGACAGACAACACGGCATTCGGCGGCGAGAGCTTAAGCTGCGGCGAGTTCGGCGAGATCGTCACCGAAACGACCGGCTTCAAGTTCACCGTCACGGTCAGCAGGGCACTCGGGATCTGATCGACGATCACTTGGATATTCGACGTGCCGGCACCAACCGCGCTCAATACGCCGTTCTGGTTCACCGAGGCCACCGTCTGGTTCGACGTCGTCCACGTGACGGTACGACCAAGAGTCGACAGCGCATTTCCCACGCTGTCCTTCACCACCGGTACCAGCTGCGAGTTGTCGCCGACAAACATCGTCAGCGGATTCGGCGAGATCACAACCGTCGAAACCGGAATCTGCGTCACCTGCAACTGGATCGCGTCCTGCGTGCCCTCGCAGGTCGCGGTAATTTGCGTCACTCCTACGGATAGGGCAGTGATCAGCCCCGTCGTCTGGTTCACCGACGCGATGGCCGGATTCCCTGCCGTCCAGGTGATGGTCCGGCCGGGAAGCACCTGATTCGTAGCGTTCAGGCACGAGGCGGCCGCTTGCAGTGTCTGGGTGAGCCGCAGGATGTGCGAGGTGGTCAGCGGGTTGGTGATCTTGGTGGAAATGACGCGCTCTGGAATGATGCGCACCTTCACCACGGCGTGGTGGTCACCCACGGTGGCGGTGACCGTCGTTTCCCCAACGGACACAGCGCTGATGATGCCGCCAGGAGCAACGGCGGCGACCAGGGGGTTGACGCTAGACCACGACACGACGCGCCCTGGGATTGCGGAACCGGCCGCGTCGAACACAGCCGCATTGATGTTCTTCTGCGATCCGATGTTCACCTCGACCGAGTCGGGAACCACCAGGAGGCGCGCCACCTTGGAAATCACGTTGATCACAGCGACTGGCGACGGCTGCCCGTCGACGATGGCGGTCAATCGGGTGCTACCGATCTTCAACGTGGTCACCTTTCCGGTCGCGTCCACAGTGGCGATATCCGGGTTTAGGATGCGCCAGGTGACCTTCGCGCCCTTGATCTCGCGCCCCTTCGAATCCAGCGCGGTGGCCACGAACGACGAGATCACACCACCAACTTCGGTGGAATCATTCTGCGGGAGAAGCAACACGTTGGCCGCGGGCGACGGATCCACCGCGGTGGTGCAGGCGCTGATCGCCAGCGCGAGCGCACCAGTCAGTAGTGCCATACGACGTGACGTGAAGGCGCCCGCCCATTCGCGTGTCACATCCAAAAAAGCCAAACGACCCATTCGCTCAGTTCCTCTTCAGAAATTGCCGTAACCCGTTCCGTCCAAATCGGAGGGGTGAACACGTCCGCCTGCCGCCTGCTATCAATCGACACGCGCCAGTCGGCCCGCCCCCAATGCGGCGCACCAACAGCCTGCACGTCTCGTGTCACGACTTCCCCACAGGGCCTGTCGACGATTCCCGAGCTACGTCATTCGACGACCAAGCCCAAGCGACATAACGCATTGCGAGTGGCAAGGGACGTGCCGATGCTGTCGCGTTGTCGCGTCACGTCCCCGGAAGGATAGCCCGCTGAAGCTGTGTCGTCAGCTCCTCAGCGTGATGCGTTGGTGCATCGCAGAGGTATCGTCGACACACGTACCCCGTCGCCCGCCCACCGATCGCACCCTTCTCCCGGGTAAGCGCCGTCGTCGCCGCGGAGTCATCCAGCACGAGTCCAAGCACGAGCGAAGGGATAAACTGTTGGGTGACAGCATCTTGCATGTCTCTTAGCTCGGCGTCATCCCGTCCTCCTGCCAGCACCACTTGCACCGCCCCGTACACTTGCGCGTCGGCCGCACATAATAGGTTGCCGAACGCCAGCGGATGGCTGACGGCGGCACCAGACAACTGCTGCAGGATCTCCGCGCCAAGCTCTGCAAGTTCAGCATTCCCAGTGACTTCCGCAATCCGCATGAGCAGTTCGGCGGTCAATGACTGCGCGGACGGCGTGGCGTTATCCACCACATCGCGAGGCCGAGTGATCAGGGCCTCGTGGTCAACCGCCGTATCATAGAAGAGCCCATCGGCTTCGCTCCAGAACAGCTGACAGGCCCGCTGGGTGAGCCGAACGGCGCGCTGCAGCCACAGCTCGTCGCCAGTCAGCGAGTACACCTCCAGCAGGGCCAGCCCCAGCGCGGCCTGATCCTCAAGGAAGCCCGGACCCTTGGTGTGCCCGTCGCGATGACTGCGCATGGCTCGGTCATCCACCACCATCTCGCGCCACAAGAACTCCGCATTTCGCTCGGCGAGTCGCCGATAGTTGTCGCTGGCGAACACACGCGCCGCTTCGGCCACCGCGCGCAGCATGAGGGCGTTCCACGCGGTCAGGATCTTCTCGTCGCGTCCCGGACGCACACGCTGGTCGCGCCGCTTGAGCAACGCCGTCGCGACGCGCTGCAACGCGGCGGTGACGTCGGCCGCCGAATGCCCCAGTCGTCGCGCTACGGCTTCCGCCGGCGCCACCGCCGACAAGATGTTTCGCCCCTCAAAGTTGCCGCTGACGGTGAGCCCCCAGGACGACGCGGCGACGGGAAAGTCATCGCCGGCTACCTGACGCACCTCGTCAGGCGTCCACACGTAGAACGTTCCCTCGTGTCCTTCCGAGTCGGCATCGAGCGAGGAGTAGAATCCTCCCGCGGGTGAGGTCATCTCGCGTTCCAGCCAGGCGAGCGTCTGCTCGACTGTGTCCTTGGCCAGCTCCAACTTTGATGCCTGCCAGAGCCCTGTGGCCAGTCGCACGAAGAGGGCGTTGTCGTACAACATCTTCTCGAAGTGGGGCACGAGCCAACGCTCGTCCACCGAGTACCGGTGCAGCCCGCCGCCGATCTGGTCGTAGATGCCACCATGCCGCATGGCGACAAAGGTGTTCTGCGCTATCTCCAGCGCCTTGGCATCGCGCGTTCGCGCCCATTGGCCCAGGAGAAAACGCAGGGACATAGACGGCGGAAACTTGGGGGCGCCACCAAAGCCGGCGTGTCGTTCGTCGTAGCTGGCGATAAGCTGACGGGTAGCGCGTTGCAACTCCTGCGCGGTCAGGGCGCCTAACGGCAATCGCTCCTGCGCCGGCTGGTACATCTCCAGCAAGGCCTGCCCCGTTGATTGTACGCGGTCGCGTTGGTCGCGATAAGCAGCCGCCACGCCCGTGAGGATTTTCGCAAATGATGGCAGGCCATGCCGATCGGTGGGCGGGAAGTACGTGCCGCCGTAAAACGGAACGCCGTCTGGCGTCAGGAAGACCGTCATCGGCCATCCCCCATGTCCAGTCATGGCCTGGACGGCTTGCATGTAGATCCCATCCAGGTCCGGACGCTCCTCGCGATCGACCTTCACGTTCACGAACAACTCGTTCATGAGCGCCGCCGTAGCCGGCTGCTCGAACGACTCATGCGCCATCACATGGCACCAATGGCAGGAGGCGTAGCCAATGCTCAGCAGGATGGGCTTGTCCTGGGCCTTGGCCAGCGCCAGCGCCTCGGCGCCCCATGGGAACCAGTCGACCGGGTTGTCCGCGTGCTGCTGGAGGTACGGCGAGTTTTCGTGCTGAAGTCGATTCATGCAGGTTGGGCAGGTTGCGGGCGAACGTCGCCACCACGGGGGCATCCGGTGAAACGCTGACACGCTGCGTGACAAGGATAGCTTGCGGCCCCACGTGCGGGCGAAGATGTTCGGCGACCGGGCACGTCCGCTTTCAACCGATACGCCACCATGAGCGCCACACTCTCCGCCGATCTCGACCGCTACTTCGGGCAGCATGGGGAACGCATGCAGCGCGAGCTTTTCGACTTCCTCCGCATCCCGAGTGTGAGCGCCAGGACGGAGCATGCGCCGGACGTGCAACGCGCCGCCACGTTCGTGCGCGACGCCTTGGTGTCAGCTGGTATGACCGCCGAGGTGATTGCGACGCCGGGACACCCCATCGTGCTAGGTGAGTGGCGTCAGGCCGGACCCAAGGCGCCGACCTACCTGGTGTACGGGCACTACGATGTTCAACCTGCCGAACCGTTGGAGCTGTGGGAGTCGCCGCCGTTTGAGCCGACCATTCGCAACGGCAAGCTGTTCGCCCGTGGCTCGGTGGACGACAAGGGGCAACTCTACCTGCACATCAAGGCGCTGGAAGCGCACTTGAAGGTGCGCGGGTCACTCCCCGTGAACATTGTCGTGGTGGCCGAAGGGGAAGAGGAGGTGGGAAGCGACAACCTGGCGGACTTTGTGAAGGCCAATGCCAAGCGCTTGGCGTGCGACGGCGTCGTGATCTCTGACTCGTCCATGTTTGCCCCGGGGATCCCGTCGATCCTCTCGTCGCTCCGCGGTTTGGCGTATTTCCAGATCGATGTCGAAGGCCCCACCGTTGATTTGCATTCCGGCAGCTACGGCGGCGCGGTGGTGAACCCGGCGATGGCGCTGGCGCGGATCCTCGCCACCTTCCACGACGAGCATCGGCAGATCGCGATCCCGGGCTTTTACGATCGCGTGCGTTCGTGGCCAGACTCGGTCTTGCAACAGATGCGCGGGCTCCCATTTAACGAAGGGCACTTCCGCGAAGAGACGGGCGCCCCCTCGTTAGGTGGCGAGGACACCTACTCAACGCTTGAACGCATCTGGACTCGGCCGACCTGTGAGGTGAACGGGCTGCTCAGCGGCTACACCGGCGAAGGAGCAAAGACCGTCCTTCCTTCCAAGGCCATGGCGAAGGTCAGTTGTCGCTTGGTGCCTGACCAGACGCCAGAGGAGATCGAGGAGCGCATGCGCGCGCATGTGGCGCGCGTGGCGCCCCCCGAGGTGCGCGTGACGGTGACGGCGTTGCATGGTGGCCGCCCGTGGCGCGGCGAACTTTCCGGTCCGCTCTTCGATGCGGGGTGCCGGGCACTGGAAGCAGCCTTTGGTCGCGCCCCGGTGATTGTCGGCGAAGGGGGATCGATTCCGGTGGTGGGCGACTTCGAATCGATACTCGGCGCCCCCGTGTTGCTGATGGGTTTTGGCCTACCTGGTGAGAATGCCCATGCCCCGAACGAGTGGATGAGCGTCGAGAACTTTGAGAAGGGGATGCGCGCGGTTGCAGCTCTCTGGGATTCCCTGCGGTAAGGGCGTCATCATGTGCACGCGTGTTACCTGTCGCCGTTGTGGAAAGCCCACCTGGGCGGGTTGTGGCCGGCATGTGGAGCAGGTGCTTGGCGACGTTCCGGTGAGCGAGCGTTGTCATTGCCGGGAGGACGCCGCCCTCGCGCGACAGGGAAGGCCCTGGTGGAAATTCTGGTAGAGGAGCCGGCCAGCCGCGTTATAGGGCGCGACAGCTTGGCCGCGGGACGTGATACCGACTTACCTGACGTGCCGATGCACGTATTATCTCCAAGCGAGCGACCGCGTAAGGCGGAGGTGACCCATGCAGATCCACGGCAATTCAGGGGACAGCGAAGTCCAGGACCCTAACGACGCACCACTCACCCGCCGCACGGCGCTCAAGACATTCGGAGCGGCGCTCGCTATCGGCGTCACCGCCTGCTCGGATCGACGCACTGTGCTGGTGGATCGCACGGGACAGCCCGGACACCGACGACGCTTCGAGCCCGTCGACATGACCGCTGGACGTCACGTTCGCTCGACCGTTGGCCTTCGCCCATATCGGGCCAGCGGATTTCGTGTCCAAGCCGAGCGACTCGATGGGAAGCAGCTGATCCACTGCTATGGCCATGGCGGGGGCGGCATCACGCTGTCATGGGGGACGGCGAACCTCGCCGTCGGCTTGCTCTCGGCGGCGCCGACGCCCGGACCCATCGCGGTCATCGGCGCAGGCGTCATCGGGCTCACCATCAGCACCCTGCTGCAACGACTCGGCTACGATGTGACCATCTATGCCGCGGCCGCGTGGCCGCACACCACGTCGAATGCGTCCGCAGCTACGTTCGGCCCATCGCACGTGCTCGACTCCACACGCGCGACCCCGCAGTTCACGAGCGATTTTGAGTCGGCCCTGCGGCGATCGTACCATGCGTTTCAGCGACTCACCGGGCACCGCTATGGCATTCGCTGGTACGATGCCTTCTTCTTGAGCAATGACGCGCAGCCCTCGACCGAGACGGATGTCGAGGGCCAAGTCATGCAGCGCGTGGTCGGGTCCGGCGTCTCTCGTCAGCTCAACCCTGACGAACATCCCTTCGCTGCCCCGCGGGTCACGCAGGGTCGCGACTTGATCATCGAGCCGATGACGTACCTCCGGCAGCTGCTCGATGACTTCTACCTCGCGGGCGGCCGCCTGCGCATCCGAAAGTTCAACACGTTGCGTGACGTGGCGCAGCTGACGGAAAGGGTAGTCTTCAACGCCACGGGCCTGGGCTCGCGTGAACTGGTCGGGGACAAGGAACTGCGGGCGGCGCGTGGCCAGCTGTGTGTCATGCCACCCCAGCCAGGCGTCGACTACACCCTGTATCACGGCCCCTTTTACTACATGGTCCCTCGCGAAGACGGGATCATTCTCGGCGGAACGTTCCAGCTGGACAACGAGTCCACCACGGCCAGCACCGAGGATGACACGAATATCCTGGCAGCGCACAAGGCCGTCTTCGACGCGATGCGCTGAGCGACCGCTCGGCGTTCCCACCGCCACGTACGGCGTGCAGTACTCACGGGAGACGCCGGAAGAAGTAGTTGCCTAGGTGGTTGCAGGCCTTTGGTTTGACGCGCGTTTGGCGCCGGCTTGGCAGCTCTAAATGAAGTTGTTTCCGCCACAACGGAGACAAGAGATGAGCAGCCCCCAGCGAACCGCCGGACCGTCGACTGATCCCAGGGAATTCCACCCCGTTGTTCGGGTGCTTGGCGCAGCGCGCCGATTCGAGCGGGACGGCCGAGGGCGTAAACCCGAACGTTCGAGGTCATGCGTCATGACGCGGTTCCCGAGGCCAACCCGTGGCGCGCTCGCCCTGGCGGCCATCGCCTGTCTAGCGGGATGCGGTGGGAAGGATGGATCGACCGGACCAAGCTCGCCGGCGGTCGCCTCCGTCGATATCGCTCCGGGCACGGCAGACGTAACCATTGGCGACGCCGTGAAGCTGACGGCAACGGCTCGTGACCAGAATGGCGGCACGGTGGCCGCGGCGACGGTCGGGTGGTCGAGCAGTGCTCCGGCAGTCGCGTCGGTATCCTCTGATGGGACGGTGCAAGGGTTGACCGCCGGCAGCGCCACGATCAGCGCCTCGGCGGGAGGAAGGACCGGGAGCGCGACCGTGGTCGTCGGCCCGTTGCAGGTGGCGGTGACCCCAGCGACGTCACCGCTGTTCATGACCGACACGTTGGTGCTGGCGGCTACCGTGAAGAAGCACGACGGAAGCGCCGTCACCGGCAAGAGCGTCACGTGGTCGACCAGCAACTCGGCGATCGCCACCGTGAACGGAACGGGACTGGTCATCGGAGTGGCGGCGGGTCAGGTGAGCATCACCGCCACGGTGGAGGGCGTCCAGGCCACGAGTGTGCTCACCGCGTCCGATCCCGGGCCGCGTGTGACCCTGCATCAGGCGGCCAGCGCGCAGGCGACGATTGGCGTGGCCGGCGGGAAGATCAGCACGATCGACGGCAATGTGTCGTATGAGCTGACGATCCCGCCGAACTCACTGCGGAGCCCCACGACGATCACGATGACGCCCATCGCGGCGATTCGGAAACTGCCAGGCTCCGGCGGATTCGCGGGTGGTGTCTCGTTTGGACCCGACGGCCTGGTGTTCGTCCAGCCAGCGACCCTTCGCGTCAAACTGCGGACCCGCGACGCGGCCACGCCGAGGTTGCTGGCGATGACGCTGGATGCCGCGGGGAACAACTTGCAGCGGGCGCTCGCCCGCGACTCGGGGAGTGTGGCGCGCGTATCAATTCGTCACTTCAGCTCGGCGGCACTGTCGTTCGGCACGCAGCAAGACGTGTCCGCGTTCACCAGCTCCAACACATTGGCGACCCAATTCTGGACTGACAGTATCACCGCGCTCGCCGCCGGCTCGCCGATCAACACGGCGGCCATTATCCAAGTCTACCACGAGTGGTTTGCGCAGGTCATTCTGGGCATCGTGCAGAACGCGGGGAACGACGCGCAACTCAGTTCCGCATTGTCGGAGCTGTCGGTATGGTATTCCGTCACTGACGCGACGTTTGGTCTGGTGATCGGACCCTCTCGCTCGCCGTCGACGTACGCGTCGGAGCTCGCGCAGCTGGCGACTCTTCTCAGTGTGAAGCTGGGCAACGCCATCGACGGCAACAACGTGGTGTGCTCACAGCAGCAATCGTATCAGGCGCTAGCGAACGTGCTGTATTGGCAAACGCAGGCAGTAGCATACCAAGTGGACTCGGTGCGCTTCGGGCTCGATCGCGCGCACGTGTTGGCTGGTCTCTGTGCGAAAGTCGTGCTCGAGAGCGACACCCTCGCCAGCCCGCTCAACGTTGGGACGTCATACAGCCTCTCTACCGTGTTCGGCGTCCAGTTCGTCGGGAGCCAGACGCCGCAACAGGCGCTCTTTCAGGCGGCGGTGACCGGACCGACGAAGCTCACGATCGCACCGGCGAGCGGAAAGACCAACAACGCCGGTTTGTTCATGACGGTGGTTTCAGCGACGGACACCGGGCAAATGAACATTCAGGCGAGAGCCTGCCTGATCATTGATCCGAACGCACCGGTGACCGACGTGTGTGGTAGCGACATCATTTTGCGTGGCGCCGTGAACCCGAACAACGGGGGTGGAGGTGGTGGCGGTGGAGGAGGTGGGGGCGGAGGCGGGTCGTGTCCGGATCTCGTCATTGCGGCGTCGGGGAGCAACTCGATCCGGCCGACCGATCCGTTGCTGCTGACGATCACGTGCATCAACAACCTGAGTGTCTTGAATAACATCGACGTGTCCATGCCGAAACTGACGACTATTCAGGATGCACTGTCTGTCTGTTGCGGCGTGAAGAGCTTCTCGGTGCCGCTCCTTGCGTCAGTCGGATCGACGGACTTCTCCGGAGACTTCACGACCCTCGATCTGCACAGCCTCAGGACCGCGACGGATGGACTCTCGATTTCGGGGGACCTCTTGACCACGCTCATCATCGGCCCGGCGAACATCACCGGAGATCTCTTTATCAGCGGCAATCCACTCCTTACGAGCGTGAGTGCTTGCGGCATTCATGTCACCGGCAACCTGGTGATTGAGGACAATCTTCTGCTCGGGTCGGCGAAGGCACAGGCGCTCGCGAACTGTATCACGGTCACTGGCACCAAGACCGTCAGCAACAATGGGCCGTAGACCCGGTGCCGGTTGCTCACCTTGGCCATTGCCCCATGACGAGGAAGATCCTGTGCGAGTGCGTTTGGAGCTTCGATCGCTGAAGCATGAGCGGGCCTTTATCGCGGCAGCTCGCGCGAGTCGCGCCCTGCATGCGCCGTGGACGACGGCGCCGGCGGCCTTCCGCCGCCTGGTGAAGACGATGTCAGACGCTCGAAGCCTGCGGTTCGTCCTCAAATGTCGCGTCGATTCGACTGGCGCGTGGTCTTGGCCGGTAGCAAGGAGTGTCGCCGCGCTACCTTAAGACTAGAGGCAAATGGCAAGACCACGAGCGGTGGGCGGTCACGCGCGAGGAATGGCATGAGTAAACCGGTGACTGGGCGACTCATCATCATCTGTGGGCTCCCCGGCGCGGGAAAGACGACGCGCGCCCTGCGACTGGAGGCGACCGTCGGTGCCGTGCGTCTGGCGCCTGACGAGTGGATGGACGCACTCGCGCTGGACCTGTACGACGAACGGATGCGCTCGCGGGTCGAGGCGCTGCAGTGGGAACTCGCCCGCGCGCTGCTCGCGCGGGGGCTGACGGTGGTCATCGAATGGGGCACATGGGCGCGCGAGGAGCGGGACACGCTACGGCTCCGTGCCCGCGCGCTCGGTGCCGCGGTGGAGCTGCACCTCCTGACCGCGCCGCCGGAGGTACTCTACGAGCGCGTGCGGCACCGGGGTCGGGAAAACCCACCGATCGAGCTGGCGGACCTGCTCCGGTGGAGCGAGGCACTCCAAGTACCGACCGCAGAGGAGTTCGGACTCTTCGACCCGCCCTTGGATGCGGGCCTCGCGGCCGAGTAGGCGACAAAACTGACGGCGGTCCTCTCCGTCACGCTTGTCGCCTTCGCCACCTGACTCGCGGCCTCCCTACGCTGGCGAATCCCCCCGCACGCGGTTGGAGCCCTCGGACACGCCTTACGCGTGAGCCGGGCCAAATCGGCCAACGACGCTCGCGACAACGACGACGATCAGAAGACACGCCGCCAACGTCACGTCCCGCCTGAACGTTTGGCTATTCGGGTAATCGAGCGGGCGCAATTCCCGTTCAACGATGGGCGCTAGCCCTGCGCCGATCGCAAACAGTACGATGATGAACCACGACTTCACGCGATCGCGCTGATCTCTCGCAATCTTTGAGCTGTCGGGCGCGGGCGGTGCGGTCAGATTGTCGACGGCACGGCGAAGTTGCTCGGCGCTGATGGTTCCCGAGGGCACGGCCGGACGAACTGGCGGAGCCTCATGGGCGGTTTCACGTGGGACGGCGGCACCGTGTTGTTCACGCTCCGCCTCACTCGCGGCTACAAGCTGCTCTGCCTCCACCCAGAAGGTCGCGGGCACGTCAGGTGAGTTCTGTACCTCCGCGGCCATGGCGCGCACCACGATCGGCAGTGTCTTGAAGGCGCCGAGCTTGTCGTAGCTGGAGGCCTGGTCCGGCAAGAGGTTGAGGAGAAACGTCCCAGCGAACACCACCGCCACCGCAATGATCGGGTCAAAAGCATTAACGGCGTTACGCTCGGTTCCGGTCATGGCATGCATGCCGATGCCGATCAGCCCCCACCAACTCATGAGTGCCGCCCACGGGGCCGATCCGAACGCGATTGTCCAGACCAATCCCGTGACCAGCGCGATCGACACGCCAATGAGTAGTCCGTCGAAGACAAACTCGATGAGGTTCTTGTCTTTGCGGCGTCCACGGCTCATGGACCATCCGATGATTGCACCTGCCGGAATGAGGGAGGCGAGCGACGCAAGGAATGGCCGCAGGAACGCCGACACGACCTCTGTGAGCAGGTGTTCGGACGCGAGGGCGATAAACGCCGTGGCGCTTGCCCACGCCAGCGCCATCAGCGGGTGATGTGCGTGGGACTTCGCGTCATCGCCCCGGTGCTCGTGCAGGGCCGCACGCACGTAGTGCTGGAGCCAGTGCACGACGAAGCCCAGTGCGGCGCCGGTCGCAGCCGTCAGCGCCAACTCCCAATCGTGTGATTCGTAGGCGAGGATGCTGAGCCACGCGAGTGATGCCCCGACACTCCCCAGGAACGCGGTTGCCAGTGCGATCCGGAAGCCCGTGTACGGAATGACGGCCGATTTGAGCCGATCGCTGGTCGACGATTGCTCACTCATGGGAAATTCCCCTCGCAGAGAAAGCCCTTCTGATCCGGACCGCAGATGGGGCGCAGAGTGGGTCCCCGGATGGCGGCGATCTGCGACAATGTCAGCTCAAAGTGGTCACCGTCAGATTCCATGAAGGCTTCGAACCAATTCGCTTGGCTCAAGCGATCCCAGTCGTGGTTGATGGTCCCGCTGAGCATCGGGCCCGACGACCCCGTGTCATGGATGATCGGGACGCGCACGCTGACGCGCCGTCCCAGGCGCAACGCGTGATCGCGGTCGCGAAAGATCCGTACGACGCGAGCGATGAGCAGCGCGGATCCTCCACGGGGTGTCCGGTCGGTGCCGCGCCACTTCCAGATTTGGATGTGGATGGGAGCATTCGCACGGGCGTCTTCGTATACCTGCGGCGCCATCATAGAAGAGGGGTCGTGGAGGCGCGAAAGTACGCGCGGGTCGGGGGAGGGGCAAACGCCGCTGTACCGTGACCTTCGGCCCGAGCCACCGGTCATTCAACGACCGTGACTCTCAACGTCAATGAAGCCAACGACAACGGTGTCGCCTAACCACTCGCTGCACCTGACCGGCGCAGGGCCGCTTCGGGGCTGTCGCCGCGTCTGGCTATCTGTCGGTGCCGTGGCTTCGGCTGCGGGTGCTCCCAGCGGCGGTACTCATGAGTAGTCTCAGCAGCCCCCTCATCTCACTAGCGGCGGTGCTCGGCCTCGCCTGGTATGTGTTCGATCACGCGCGCGATGCGGCCCGAGAATCTCCGGAGCGGCGACTCAAGATCATGGTCCGCAGTGCCGCCGGCGCGGTGGTTGGCGTGGTGTTGATCGGGCTCGGTGTGTGGGCGTTCAACGTCATGCCCAAGGAATCCCCAGCCCCGCTCATTCCGCTATTCGCGGGAGTGATTGTTGGGGGTGGACTGCTAGTGCTCTCGCTCGCGCGGCTCCTTGGCGCAAAGATGTCTTAGGCTTGGTCGTCGCGACGAGGTGACTCTCACTTTGGCTTCGCCTGTATGAACGCCCGAGTGGAGTACCTAGCCTAACGCGCTCACCTGCTGCGCTCTGTCAGCCGCAGGTCCAACGATGAAGCGCCGCTGCGTGGTAACGATCAATGAGCCAGCGGCCTTGTGCGCGCACGAACACGATCGTTTCCAGGAAGTCGGCCTGGCACTTCTTCCCGTCCTTCCCTTGCGATGTCTCGTGGTTCCTGACGGTGGTCCAGGCCACGTCGTCTCGGAGACGGGTGCGCCAATCGCTGAACGTCGCGGACCACTTGGTGTCGGTACCTCCCTTCGCCAGACGCGCCACGAGTTCCGGCCCGGAGAGCGGCAACGTGTCCTCGAGCAGGAGGAAGTGCTTCGTGAGTGGCGCAAGCGTTCCGGCGGAGTCGCCAGCCTGCATGGCGGCGTACCACGCATCCATGGTGGCATGAATGGCGGCGTTGTCGGCGGTCGAGTCTCGCGCGGCCGGCGCGTGCGTCGCGGCGGTGTCGCCGCGGGGATTGGAGCCGGCGGCCGAGCAGGCCGCGCAGAGGAGTAGCAGGAGCGTGTGACGCATGAATTTCCTTTCGTGCGATGGGAGCGGCCTCTCAGCACCGACAGGGCCGCCAACGGTCGACATACATAGCGCGTGGTGTTTGGCGAGCGTTAGGGGCAGCGGCAAGAAATCGTTCTTGCCGCTACGAGGAACTGGCTCCTTCCGGCCGCGTCGAGCGACCAAGCGCTCGCCAGGCCATTGCGCCAAGCACGAGCATCGCCAGCAGCAGCACGGCCTGTCCAATGACGTCGACCGGTGTTGTTGGCACGCCTAACGACGTACCGCCCGCCACCACTAGCCGGCGCAGGCTAATCCAGCCGTAGGTGACGATCGCGCCGAGTGAGGCGGCGAGGGCTTGCGTTGGGCCCCAACCTTGGCGACGCGACCACGCCGCGAACAGGATGACGGCGCCGACATCGAGGCCTAGCAGGCAAGCCAAGGACAGCCCCGCGGCGACTCCGTGCCCCGGCGCGTAGGCGAACCAGCGCTGAAACGCGCTCGACAGCACGAGGGAGACGACCAGCACCAGCCAAAAAGCGGGCAGGCGTCGCGCGTGCGACCCCTCGGCGACGCTCGTTACACCGGGATCTGTGGTGCGGGCGTCGTTAGGTGATCCGCGGAACACGGCGAATGCCACGACGATCGCGGCAAGCGCGAGAGCCGCAACCGCCGCAAACTGGCCGAGAGACGCGACGAACTTGAAGGTCCGCAGGGTAAAGCTGACTGTCGCAACGAAGCCGAGTGCGGTCAGTACCGCCGCAACGATTAGCCCGGGAAGGCGCAGCCACGGCTCACGCCAGCGCGTGCCGGCGAGTCCCTCGGCCAGCGCGATCGCGCTGCCTAGGCTCCAGACGACGTGCAGCGTGAGGATATACACGGCAAAGTGGAGCGACGTGCCTAACGCAGGAATCAACCCGTAGTCAAGGAGGCGCTGGCCGGCATAGCTCGGATTGAAGAGCGTCTGGTTCGCGAACCCTTCGAGCAATAGCGCGTATGCCAGCGACAGCAGCAACATGGTTGGCCAGCCACGGCGCGCGCGGCGCGTCAGCTCCCGAATGAGCACCGCGCCGGTTCCGTACACCGGGATGAACACGGCCACGAAGCCAATCTGCCGGATGTTGAAGTCGCCGAGCAGGAACTCCGCGATGAGCGGAGCGATGATCGCGAGCGCCAGCGCGGGTGCCACTCGTCGCAGCATCCTCATTCGGCGGCCTTGAGGGTGCGGGCGAGTGCCTTGCGGTCCCAGCTCAAACGACCGCGTTCCAAGTCCTCGATGATTCCCTGGACGAACGCGAGGTCCGCCTGAGTCACGGCGCGCAAATACTCGACCTCGAGCAGAAAGAGGCGCGGGACCGAGCCTGCATGCTCCCGGAGTACCTCTGACCAGCGCTCGAGCTTGGCCTGCAGCGACTCGGCCCTTTGCATCAGTTCTTTGCGGGCGACCTTCACTTCGAGGAGGTAAAGGAACGAGAGAGCGGCGGGAAACTCCGGGAACTCGCCGGCCGGTTTGGCGAGCATTTCCCGGAGCCACGTCTGGATGGTCTGCCGTCCGTCGCGCGTGATCTGGTAGACGGTTCGTTCGGGTCGGTTCTCGGCTTTTGAGGTGCCCTGCACTTCGATCAGGCGGTCGCGCTCCAGACGCGCGATGGTTTGATACAGGCTCGTGCGGTGCCGGACGTTCACGATCTCGTCCTTCCCCCGTTCGCGGATAAGTTGTTGCATGCGATAGGGATACATCGGGCGCTCATCGAGGAGCGCCAGCACGACCAGGGCGAGCGGGGACAGCGTGATCCGAGGAGGCGTCATAATAGTAATTATATGACTAGTGTGACCCTTACCGTCAAGTCGTTGGGGCTCCGAATGGAGCACGCACCGTCGCGGCGCGCCGGTGTGGCGGGAACGCCGCGTCGCTCGCGTTCAGGCCGTGCGTAATACTTTTGTCGCTCGGCTTCGCGCCGCGGGCACGACCACGCCGCAGTTGGTCTCATCCATGCGCGCCGGTGCGGGAGTTCGCCGAGAGCGTTCTGCTCGTTAGGCCGTTTCGCCGTATCCACCCGGAGTCGAAGGAGCAGCATGCGTACGATTCCAACCCTCGTCATCATCTGTTGTGCGTTTGCAGGCCCAACATTGTCCGCCCAGTCAGGTCGCACACCCTGGATGACTCCGACGCAGGCAGAGGTTGACGCCATCTACCCGGATATCGAATCACTCTACATCGATCTCCATCGGAATCCGGAGCTGGCTTTCCAAGAGACAGAAACAGCCGCGAAGCTTGTGGCTCGGGTGAAGGCGCTTGGATACGATGTCACCACCGGCGTTGGTCGGACGGGCATTGTAGCGATCATGAAGAACGGAGCTGGCCCGACCGTGATGTTGCGAACCGAGCTGGATGCGTTGCCGGTCGAGGAGAAGACGGGTTTGCCGTTTGCCAGCAGCGTCGTCGCCAAGAACGCCAATGGTCAGTCGAGTCCGGTGATGCACGCGTGTGGACACGACCTTCATATGGCGGCGTGGGCTGGCACCGCACGTTTGATGGCCGAGCATCGCGACAAGTGGCATGGAACGTTGATGCTGGTGGGGCAACCCGCCGAAGAGGCGCTCGGCGGTGCTTCCGCGATGCTCAAGGACGGCCTGTTCACGCGTTTTCCTCGGCCAGACTTTGCGCTTTCGGTGCACGATGACGATACGATGCCGTCGGGCACGATCGGTTATCATCCCGGCAACTTTCGCGCGATGTCTGATGCGGTGACTATCACTGTATTCGGTCGCGGTGGGCACGCCGCGATGCCGCACAACACCGTCGATCCGATCGTGTTGGCGGCGCGGATCGTGACGGCGCTCCAGACCATCGTGTCCCGCGAGAACAATCCCGTCGAGCCAGTTGTGGTGACGATCGGGTCCATTCACGGTGGCACGGCGGGCAACATCATTCCGGATGAAGTGCGTTTGCAGCTGTCGGTCCGCACCAACACGCTCGAAGCCAGGACGCGCACCCTCGCGGCGATTCGTCGGATCGCGAAGGGAGAAGCGATGGCGGCTGGTGCGCCGCGTGAGCCGCAGGTCGATGCGCCGGCACAAGCCAGTCACCCGGTCTATAACGATCCGCCCCTGACGCTGCGCCTCGCTGCGGCCCTGAAGAAGAGTCTGGGTGATGGCGCGGTGGTCGAGATGCCGCAAAAGATGACGTCGGAGGATTTTGCAGAGTACGGCGCCGCGGGCGTTCCATCGGTGTTGCTGCACATCGGCGCGGTTGATGCCGCAAAGCTGAGCGCGGCCCGTCAAAGCGGGATGCCGGTTCCCGCGCCGCACTCGCCGGAATGGGCTCCGGACCGTGAGCCCACCCTCAAGGGGGCGACGCGCGCAGAGGTTACGGCCCTTCTGGAGTTACTGCGTGGGAAGTAGGGAGGGCCACGCGGACTTACGGAGTTATCGCGCTGGACTTGCCGGCGTACCGCAGCAGGTAGCCGTCGCCCAAACTCCCGGACGGGCCGTACTCGAACACGGAGTAGTTCACGGCCGTGCCGAGGTGGAAGGTGTGGTTGTTATCCCACCCAGGCACGGTGGAGAAGTCGGGCATGGTCCAGTCAAACGGAGCGACGGCACCCATGACGGACTCACTCCAGTCGACGAACACGCTGCGACTAAAGCCGGACCCGAACTGCTGCATATTGATCGCGAGTTCGCCAGGATAGTCGGTCACACGACTGAACGCGGCGCGGATTCTTGGATAGGGCGCCAACGACAAGAAGTTGAAGGTGCTCACCGTCAACGGGGCCCCGACGGTGAGGTTGGCATTTCGCGGTGTCGTCAGATACAACTCCGTCGACTGGAAGCCACCGTCCGCCTGCGTGACGTCGGCCCGAATGACCGACAAGTCACCCGGCAGTCGCTGGGAGGGAGCCACGGCCGCCCACGAGTAGGTCGTCCCCGAGACCAGCGGCGCCGTACCCAAAGGCAAGCCGCCATTGGCCTGCTCGGTCATGAACGATGAGCTGACGGCCACGGTACCTGTGGTCGTACCACCGAGCGTAACGTTGAATGGGAGCGGGGCGATGGCTTCGGCGCCGTTCAGGTCGATCGTCGACGTGGTGCCGAGGTTTGGGATGTTCTGCTGCCGGCGCACGATCACCCGCTTCGATGAAAAGGCGGCGCCACTCTTACTCGCCAGCAGATCGTGCGCTCCCTCGCCCACGCCAATGAGCTGGGTCGACGTGGTGCTGTAGGACATCGGCTTGTACCCGCGGCCGTACTGCAGATACGTGGACTCACCAATCGCTCGCGCCGTCAGCGTGAAGTTGACGGTCTTTGTGGTGGTGGAGGCACACGGCGCCGAGGCGGCTGCACGCAACTCGGCCGTCGTGCGGTATAGCAGCTGGAGGTACCGATTGTCACCACTCGAGGCGTACACGTAGGCGATCGCCGCCGTGTTGCCATCGACAGAGAACACATAGTGGTTGGAGCCGTCGGGGGTGACGGCGCGCCACGCGCCGCCAGCATCCTGCACGGCGAACCAGAGAGGCGTAGTGGTGCAGAAGGCGTACGCGATGGGTTGGGCGACGACCTTCAGCTGCAACTGTACCTGGCTGGCCGTCACGCCGTCGCCCGATGCGGCAACGGTGACGGGGTACAAGCCGGGGGGCGCGGAAATGACCGCGGTGAAGGTGATCGTCGTGGCCGTGTCCGTCGTCGACGTGGGGGCGAGGTTGGCGGTGACACCGGTCGGGAGTCCACCAACGACAAAGTTGACCGCGGACCCGTAGTTCACCCGTGCCAGACTCAGTCGCGTGGCTGCGCTCGCGGTGCCCTGGGTTACCGGTATCGATCCGGAAGGCGCCGACAGTGCAATCGATGGAGGCAGGGGTGTGACGGTGAACGAGAGCGGGGCCGTGGCATCGGCCACACCACTTCCGTGGGCGCGCACGACAACCGCCGCCGTGGTTGGAGCTGCCGATGAGGTGGTCGTCAACTGAAGGGTGCTTGTTCCGACGGACGACATGAGCGTCGCCGGAGAGAATGCAGCTGAAGTGCCTGCGGGAAGGTTCTCCGCTGTCAGAGTGACTTCGCCGCTGAAATTGGCGCGCGAGACGGAGACGGCGACCGAGCCGCTCTGTCCCGGCATGAGGCTGGACGCGCCAGGGGCGACCGACACGACGATGGAACCGACGGGCGCTTGCCCACCGTCCTTCGACGACGACGAGCAGCCAACGACAAGGAGTGCCGCGGCAATCTTGGACGAACGGACGAGATCCATAGAGAACTCCGAACCTCAGAGTCGATCGTGACGGGAGACAGGACCACAGGCAGTTGAGAGACGAAGTCCGTCGACCTCAGCAACGGGTATTGCCGCGTCGGGGACTTCTCGCTGCCCGCACATCCAAACGTCCGAAAAATCGGACGATCGACTCTTGGTTGGGGCGCGGGCTACTGTGGTAATGCGCTGTGCGACAACGCGTTACGCCGGCGCGTCCTGACAGGCATCGACTGTGCTTTCTATGCTGGCGCTTCACGAAAAACGTCAACGAGGGAGCACTTATGACCAGAACACTTGTTCGCAGAATCGCGTCGGCCGCCGTCGTTCTCGTGCCCAGCCTCCTGGCCGCACAGCGCTCGGTTCCCACGGTTGCTCGCATCACGCCGTATGTCGGCTACATGACGTTCGGGAATTACCTCAGCGGTCCGATTGGCACGCGCATCGCCAACCAGAGCACGGCGGTTTACGGCACCGAACTGGCAATCGACGTATCGCCTAACGTGGCCCTCGTCGGAAACATTGGATACGCAGATTCCAACGTGCAGGTGGGTCTGCCGATCATCGGCGGGTTGTCGATCGCCGACAGCAAGGTCCTGATGTATGACGGTGGTGTGCAGCTGCGACTGCCGGCCACCACGGCGCTGGGGACGGGACTTATCCCGTATGTGCAGGGTGGTGCAGGCGCCATGCGGTACGAAGTTCGCTCGGGTCCACTCAAGACGCAGGCGACGAACTTTGCGGCGAACGTAGGCGGCGGACTTGATGTGCAACTCACGCGCAGCCTGGGTGTGCGCGGTATGGTGAAGGATTACATCGGCAAGTTCGACTTCAAGGAAGCCACGCAGCTGAACCTGCACAACAACGTCGCCCACAACTGGGTGTACGGTTTGGGGCTGAACCTCGGGTTCTAACGATCAAAACGGTTGGGCGGCTGGGAAGGGAAATGCATGGAGGCGCGGACCTGCGGGTCCGCGCCTCTTTTGCGTCTGGACGTTCGTGCGTGGCGTGGCGCTCGCCAGTCGGCTCCTTCCATGATGACGCAGCTCGGGGTCCGGGCCACACCTAGCGGCGGGGCGTATATTGGTCCCCCATGCACCTCCTGTATTTCCTTTCGCTGATCGCCGCCACGGATTCATCCACCGGTGGCGTGTTTCATGGGCGCAATCGTCAGCTGGACGTCAGCGCGCCGCGCATCGAGTCGACGGTGACGGTCGACGGATCCCTGAGTGAGCCGGTCTGGAAGCAGGCGGCAGTCCTCACAGGCTTCTCCCAGTACCAGCCGACGGATCAGTTGCCGGCATCCGATTCCACGGAGGTCCTGGTCTGGTACTCACCCACGGCGATCCACTTCGGCATCCGCGCCTTTTCGCCGGCGGGTACAGTGAACGCGCGACTCTCGGACCGGGACAAGATACAGTCGGATGATTACGTCGAGATCATCCTCAACACCTTCAACGACGGGCGACAGGCCTTTGTGTTCGGCGTGAACGCACTGGGCGTTCAATCTGACGGTACGATCAACGAGGGATCCAAGACGACGTCGGGAGGGAGCAGCTCACAGAGTACCAGTGTCACGCAGTCGGACCTGAGCGCGAATTTTGTGTATGAGTCCAAGGGTCACGTGACGGACTACGGGTACGAGGTAGAGGTGCGCATTCCGTTCAAGAGCCTGCGCTACCAGGCTACGGACTCCCAGGACTGGGGGCTGCAGCTCACTCGTCAGGTGCAACATTTGGGGCATTTCTACACGTGGACCCCGGCGCGTCGAGATGCGGCCTCCTTTCTTTCGCAGTCGGGGACGCTGCGCGGACTCCACGGGTTGAGCCGCGGACTGGTGGTGGACGTGAATCCCTCGATCGTGGCTCGGCAGAACGGCGCCCCCAAGGCCAGCGGCGCCTGGGGCTACTCCCCCGATGGTCCAGAGTACGGGGCGACGGTGAAGTGGGGGATCACGAACAACCTGACGTTGAACGGGACGGTGAATCCAGACTTCTCGCAGGTGGAGACGGACGTTGTCGCCTTCTCGTTCGATCCGCGTCAGGCACTGTTCTATCCGGAGCGTCGTCCCTTCTTCCTGGAAGGGATCGAGAACTTCTCTGCGCCGAGTGGGTTGGTGTACACGCGCTCCATCGTACAGCCGGACGTGGCGTTGAAACTGACGGGCAAGGCGGCGGGGACCAACTTGGCGATCCTGTCGGCGCTGGATGACCGCGTCACCTCGCTGGATGGCACCGGACACCCGTTTGTGAACATTGTGCGCGCGGTGCGTGACCTCGGGACGCAATCGCGGCTTGGTCTCACGTACACCGACCGGATTGACGGCGACAGCATCAACCGCGTGCTGGGATTGGATGCCCAGGTGATCGCCCGGAAGTTGTGGCTGCTGAATGTGGCGGGGGCGTTCAGCCGCACATCGTCAGGCGATTCGACGCTGACGGCGCCCAACATCTCGGCTACGCTCTCGCGCAGTGGACGACGGTATGTGCTGCAGGCACGACTGACAGGGGTGGACAAGAACTTCTTTGCCCGGGCGGGATTCATCGGTCGGAAAGACGTCGCCGACTACGTCGTCTCCAACACGTGGAACTTCTATCGGCCGAAGGGATCGCTGATCGAAACGTGGAATGTCGGCATCCGTGGGCAGGAGACGGGGTCGTACGACGCCTTTGTGCACGGTGGCGCATCGCAGGACCGGAAGCTGCACTTCATTGCTAACGCCGCCGCGCGCGGTGGTTGGCGCATGAACGCCGGCGTGTACTTCGAGAACTTCGGATTCGACAAGAAGCTGTACGCGCCGTACTACATCGAGCGCGATCTCGGGGCTGGCCATTTTGACACAGTGAAGTTCACCGCGGCTGGAGATCCGCGACTGCATAACGTGGATCTCACCTTCCGCGTCGTCACGCCGGAATTCGGCAAGTTCTCCGGCGACTTCTTCTATATCGGCGGGAAGGACGAGAACTTCGACGAGTGGCAGTCCGGGCTGATCCACTACATCACCGTCAATGCGCGCTTCCGTCCTACTGATCAGCTGCGCTTTGAGGCGCAGTACCAGCACCAGGAATTCAACCGGTGGAAGTCCGGCAGCACGGTGAACATCCGGAAGGTGCCGCGCGTGAAGATGGAGTATCAGGTCACGCGCTCGATCTTCGTGCGCTTTGTCGGTCAGTACGACGCGTTACAGAAGCTGGACCTGCGCGACGACGAGCGGACGAACTTCCCGTTGTTGTATCGCAACTCGGATGGGTCCTTTGAGCGACTGTCTGGATTCACGTCGAATCGCATTCGGAGCGACTGGCTGTTCTCGTACCAGCCGACCCCCGGGACGGTCTTCTTCGCGGGGTACGGCAGTACGATGCAGGAACCCCACACATTCCGTTTCGGCAGTCTTGACCGTACCGTGGATGGGTTCTTTGTGAAATGGAGTTACCTCTTCCGTCTGTGAGGTGTTCGTCCATGCGTCGTAGCGTGCGATCGATGTTCGGTGTGGTTGGGGGCCACGTGACTGGTGCGGTCCTGTTGGGCACATGGCTGGCTGCCTGCGCGGCCCCCGCGGAGAAGCCGGTCGCGGCCGGCAAGGACACCGCGGCAGCTCCGTCAGCACCAACGCCCACCTTTGTCAAGAAGGTCGCCTTCCGGCTCCCGCAGGAGAGCGAGGTCACGGATACGGTGGTGCTGGCCTCCATCCGCCGCGGTCGCGCGTTGATCCAACACACGAAGGACTCGCTGCCAAAGAACGTGGGGGGCGACCTGCAGTGCATCAGCTGTCACGCGTTGGACGGAACGCAGAAGAATGCGATGCCGTTTGTTGGGGTGTACGCCCGCTTTCCGCAGTATCGGAGCCGCGCTGGAGGCACGCAGATCATCGAGGATCGGGTGAACGACTGCTTCAAGCGCAGCATGAATGGCCGCCCGTTGGTACCGGAGAGTCGCGAGATGCGGGACATCGTCGCGTACATGGCTTTCCTGTCCTATGGGTATCCGATCGGCGCCGAGGTAGAGGGGCAGGGGTTCCCGCGACTGGAGCCACTCAAGGGGGACACGACGCGCGGTGCGGCGTTATTCACCGAGAAGTGTGTGCGCTGTCATGGCCCGAATGGGCAGGGGACGGCATTGGCGCCCCCGGCCTGGGGCCCACGTTCGTTCAATGTCGGGGCGGGCCTGGCGCGCCTGCGCACCGCCGCTGGCTTCATCAAGGAGTTGATGCCGCAGGACCAACCGCGCACGCTCACGGCGCAACAAGCGTTTGACCTGGCGGCCTACGTGACGTCGCGGCCACGCCCCGACTTCAAGGGGAAGGAAGCGGACTGGCCGCACGGCGATCCACCGCCGGATGTGGCGTATCCCACCACGGCCGCCAAGGAGCACAAGAAAGCCTCGTAGGTCTACGGCAGCCGCGTAGGGGAGGCGGGTGCTGGTTCGTCAGTCCGGTTGCAGCTGTCGCATGCTGCTACCCCGGTGAGGCCGTAGGACTACGAAGAGCAGCGCATGACGCGCTAGCTCAGTGAATGCCGGCTTCTGACTGCAACCAGCGTATGTAGGCCGTTATCTGGATCGCCTGCTCCGTGGTCACACCCGCGACGGGCGGCATGTCGCCATACGTCCAATGATGTGCGCGCACGCCAAGTCGCACGGCCAACAGAAAGGCGGCATCGGCGTGGTGAGCGGGCGCATAGATCGCGTGCAAGAGCGGCGGTCCCGAATCGGTACCCAGCGCCCACGTGCCGTGGCACCGGGCGCACTTCGTCCGAAAAAGCGTGTCCCCTTCGGCCAGGACGGACGGAGTTGGAGCTGGCGGGTTGGGCAATCGCGCCGACGGCGCCTCGGGGCGACAGGCGATCATTCCGACGACGAGTAGCCACGCGCAACGCGTGCGCGTCAGGCCGGTGTAGCGGCGGCGCCAACTGGTCATACCGGTGTTACGGCGGTGCCAACGGGTCATACCGGCGTTGCGGCGGCGCCGACTGGTGTCTGGCCGAACATGCGGCGGTCGTCTTCCATCAGCTCGCGCACCCGATCCATCACGTGGTCGGTGATGACCTTATAAGTGCTTCCCTTGGCTGGCAACGCGAGAAAGGGTTCGATGTCTACCGGTGCGCCAAAGTGAATCCGAATCGGCAAGGGAGATCGCCAGTTCGCCGCCACCTGGTTCCACAGCGTGTTCTCCAGTCCCACGACGAACACGGGGATCACGCGCGGCTTGGCGGCGTGGATGATGCGACCCGTTCCCGGCTGCACTCGTCGAAGGGTGTAGGGGTCCGGGTCCAGGTTGCGGCCACCTTCCGGGTGGATGCCGATCATCGTGCGGCTGCCCGCGCTCAAGAGCAGGACCAGGGTGTCTAGCGAGTGACGATCCACCTCGCGATGCGAGGCGGCGGCAAACAACGGGGGAAACATGGTCCAGAATCCCGCCGTGGCATTGGCCACCAGCCCGAACGGCTTCGTGTAATAGGGATTCCCCATGATCGGGAAGTACAGGTTGCGCCTAACGCCGGTGTGCCGGTACACCTCGCTCGAGACGACGAACATGTCGAAGTAGGAGCGGTGGTTGGCGACCAGCAGGATGGGGCGATCTTCCGGGGCGTTCGTGATGTGCTCCATCCCGAAGACGGATGTGCGCCGGGCGGTGACGGATCGAATGAAGATCGACCCCAAGGTATACTGCCACAGGCTCATCCACCGTTTGAGCAGGCCGGTGTTCATTCGGCGCGCGAGTCGATAGTGCAGGCGTTCGAGCGGGGCGAGCGCCTGCAGCAGTTCCTCGGAGGCCGGGGGAATCGGTCTGGGTGGTGGAGAGATCATCGATCAGGGTGAATGCTGGCGGGGCGCAGGCGTGGGCATAGGTTCCGGTGGTTGGCCGCCGAGCCCCGAGCGGCAACCGGAAATCGTGCAAACCGAATGCCGCTGAGGGAAGATGACCAAAGACATGTCCGCCGCCAATGTCCGGGTCCGCCGTGTGGTGGGGCTGCTGGCCGCGGCGCTGGTGTGGAGCCCATGGTCGCCGGCGACCGCCGCGGCGCAGAGCGACGTCGCCTTTCCTCAGCAGGTATATGCCGCGCGCCGCGCCGCGTTGGAGCGCCTAACGGGGGATGCCGCCATTGTCGTCCCCGGGCGCTATATGGTGAGTCCCGGCGATGAGCCGATGAAGCAGGACCCGAACTTCTGGTACCTGACGGGGGTGGAGTCCCCGTTCGCGGTGCTGCTCATGGTGCCGGAGCGCGGGACCGCAGGGAGCACGATCGCGCTGCGTTGGCGGAGCTATCTCTTTGTGCCGGATCGTTTCCAGTATGCCGGCGGGCAATTTCCGATGGCGGATCCTCGCTTTCGCCAGGCGACCTGGAATCGTCCGCCGGCTCGACTGACGCCGACCGCCGAGTCAGCGCGCGCGGTGGGGGTGGATGCGGTCTTTCCGATTGATTCGTTCGTTCCGCGACTGCTCGACTTCGCGCGCGGATCAACCACGCTGTATGCGCCCGAAGATGGAGCCCTGAGCCTTCCGCCGAATTTTCCGAGTGTGGCGTCGTTCAACGACGGATTCGTCGCGGGTGTGCGCGCGTTACTGCCAGCGGCTCAACCGAAGAACGTGTCGCCGCTGATTTCGCGACTGCGGATGGTGAAGGACTCGCTCGAGATTCGCGCGTTGCGCCGAGCGGCGGAAATCTCAGGGAAGGGGATGGTGGAGATGATGCGCGCGACTCGGCCCGGCATGAATGATCGGGCGATCGCGGGTCTCATGGAATACACGTGGAAGCGCGAAGGCTCGCCGCGGCCGTCCTTCACACCGATTGTGTCGTCAGGCACGGATGCGATGACGCTGTTCACGCTGCAACGCGAGCGGTACAATGCCGTGAACCGCGTGATGAAGGCGGGCGAGTTGCTGTTCGTAGACTATGGTGCAGCTGAGTGGATGACGTACGGGTCCGATCTTTGCCGGACGGTGCCTGTCTCTGGGCATTTCACGCCTACCCAGCGGAAGTACTACGACATTGTCCTTGAGGCGCAGGAGGCGGCGATCGCGGCGATTCGTCCAGGGGTCATGATGGTCGACGTCATCAAGGCGGCCGCCACCGTGTTCCGGAATCATGGCCTTGAGCCTAACGAGGACATTGACCGTATGGGGGTGGACCACGTGTGGGGCATCATGCCCTCACCGACGCACTATCTGGCACGTAATGCCGGCGTGACGCGGTATAGCGCGGCGGGGTTTGGTGTACGAGACATCGGCCATCATGTAGGGCTCGAGGCCACCGATGGGCGCGATTGGTCGCGACCGCTGGAGGCTGGCATGGTGGTGACGGTGGAGCCCAAGCTGTACATCCCCGACGAGCAGATCGCGATCATGATCGAGGACGAGATTCTGGTGACGGCCGACGGGCACGACAACTTGTCGGCGAGTGTGCCAAAGCGCGCGGCGGATGTCGAACGCGTGATGGCTGAAGGACGTCGATCGGGATCGCGGCGCTGACCCCCCCCCGGCTGGAGGTTGCATGAGTCTTGGCATGCCGAGTGAACTCGCTGACTACCAGCGACAATTCGTGGAAACTCGACAGCGAGCGACAGCGCTGACCGCACCGCTCACTAGCGCGCAGTTCAATTGGCGGCCCGGCGCAGAACGCTGGTCCATCGGCGAGTGCTTCGAGCACTTGAACGTGGCGGCGCGACGCTATCAGGAGAACATGACGCAGGCGATCGCCAAAGGACGCGCCCGCGGACTGCTGGGCACCGGTGCGCCGGCAAAGTATGGATGGTTCTCACGCTGGTTCGAGTCGCAGATGGAGCCACCGCCAAAGCGGCGGATGAAGGCGCCGCCAGCGTTTCAAATCGTTCGCTCCGCATCCCTGGAGAAGGCGACGATCATGGACGAGTTCACGGCGCGCGGCAAATCGTGGCTGGAGCTGCTGGAGGCGTGCGACGGGCTGGACCTGGTTCGCGTGAAGGTGGTGTCACCGGCCATGGGCATCATGCGATTCCCGATCGGGGCGGCCTTCCGCCACCAACTGGCCCACGAACGACGTCACGTCTGGCAAGCCGACCAGGTGTCTCGAGCGCCGGGCTTTCCGTCGTAGCTGTCGGGCGCGGCGAGTCACCTCGCCGCGCCGTTCAGGGCACTGGTCAATCGCTAGTTTGAGATGATGGCGTTCTGGATGTTCTTGGAACGCAGCATCTGCTTGAACGCTTCGACATCCTTGCTCATCACGGCATCGAACTGAGCACGCACCTTGGCCAGCTCGGTGCGCAGTTGTGTCTGCACGTCGCGCTGAGCCTGCGTCGGAGCAAAGTCGGAGCCGGTCACCGCCTGTCCAAGGTAGATGATCTTCTCGCCGAGCTTGTACGGCCAACGCAGCAAGTCCTGCCCACGGCCGGTAACTCGGAGTTGCGTCAGCTGTTCTTCGACTGCCAGCAACTTCTTGTCCAGCGAATCGACTTGCTCGCGGACGTCCTTGGTCTTGTCGTCGTCGCCTAACGTAGCCTTGAGCGTCAGGATCTGGCTACGGACGATCTCCAGGCCGTTCACCATGTCCACGGCGCCGTTCACATCCGTGGCGATCTCCTTGGCTAAGGCCACCTGGGCGCGAATTTCGTCCTCGCTGCCGCCGGAGTTCGGGTCCTTCTTGATGACCACGGGCTGTGACTGCTCGTTGTCTCCGACCTTGATCTTCACCGTGTAGGTGCCGGGGGGCACCATCCAGTTGCCGCGGCCCAGGCTGGGCGAGGTTCGTCCTTCGGGTGGATAGCGCATCTCTGGAGTGAAGAGCGGTGCGGTGCGCAGCTTGGCTTCCTTCGACAGGTCGGTGCGCAGGTCCCACCAAACGCGATTCACGCCGGCGGAGCTGGGACCCTTCATCGTGCGCACCACGGCGCCCGAAGCGTCCGAGATTGTGATGGACGCGCTGTCCTTTACCGCCGTTTTCACCCAGTAGTTGAGCGGTGCACCGCCGGGTGAGTTCTGCCCGACTGTGGGATCGTACGCGACGGTAAACGGCACCTCGGTCGGGAGCAGCCGATACGTTTGGCGCGGGGCGAAGAAGTTCATGGGGTTCGCCACCAGCGAGGCCGACATCGTGCGAAGTGGCGTGATGTCGTCCAGGATCCAGAAGCCGCGCCCGTACGTGGCGAGCACCAGGTCGTTGAAGTGCTCCTGCACCACGATCCAGTACACCGGAGCGTGCGGCAACCCGGACTGTAGGGGCTCCCAGAGGGCGCCATCGTTGAAGCTGACGTACGCGCCATTCTCGGTGCCGGCATAGAGCAGGCCCTTGCGCACCGGGTCTTCACGCACGACATGCACGTAGGAGAGCGGCGACTTGGGAATGCCGTTCACCAGCAACGTCCAGGTCTTCCCCAGATCCGTGGTCTTATAGATGTACGGATCGCGCGAGTTCGACTGATGCGCATCGATGCTGAGGTACGCCGTGTTCACATCGTACGCGGACGGTTCGATGTTCGAGATCGTGCCCCACTGCGGAGCGCCCGCCAGGTTCGGCGTCAGGTCGGTCCACGTCTGCCCACCGTCCTGTGTCAGCTGCACCTTGCCGTCATTCGTCCCCGCCCAGATCAATCCCGCCTTGAGCTTGGACTCGGCGATCGCGAACACGACACCGGAGTATTCGACGCCGATGTTGTCGGGGGTCAGGCCGCCGTTGGCCTTCATGCGATTGTGATCGTTCCGCGTTAGGTCGGGAGAGATGACCTGCCAGGTGCGGCCGCCGTTCGTCGTCATGTGCACGTGTTGACTGCCCACGTAGACCTTGTTGTGATCGTGTGGAGAGATCGTGAGCGGAAAGGTCCACACGAAACGGTACTTCACCTCCTCCGCGGAGTGGCCGATGGTGGCTTCCGGCCAAACTTCGACCTGCGTGGACATGTTGGTGCGGAGGTCCCATCGCGTGACGATGCCGCCAACCGAGCCAAAGCCCGAGGCACTGGACCAGACGAGGTTGGAGTCGACGGGGTCCGGGGTGGCCCAACCGCTCTCGCCACCCCCCACGGAACTCCAGGAGCCACGAGGAATGCCGAAGCCTCCGAACTTGCTGTCACTCGGGCCGCGCGTGGACGGGCCGTCCTGACGGTTTCCGTATAGGAAGTACGGCACCCGATTGTCCACCGCCACGTGATACATCTGCGCGATCGGCAGTTGGACGCGATTCCACGTCATGGTGCGGTTCTCCGTGATCGACACGCCACCGTCGGAGCTGACGATCATCCGGTTGCCGTCCGTGGGATCGATCCAGATGTCGTGGTGGTCACCCGACGGGACCTCTTCACCTTGTGGGTCGATGATGGTCTTGCCGCCATCCAGCGTTTTGGACCAGGAGGCCGCCAAGAAATACGCTTCATCCGGATTGTCCGGCGACACGCCCATGCGATTGTAGTAGTGCGTGCGCCCGGCGACCTGACGATCGATGCTCACCATCTGCCAGTTGGCACCAGCGTCATCGGAGCGCCACAGCCGTCCCTTGTCTGGATCGTTCAGGTTCAGGGCGGGGACGCCATCGCCAGTTTCGATGAGCGCGTAAATGCGATTGGAGTTCGCCTTCGGGATGCCGAGTCCGATCTTGCCGATCCACTTGGTGGGAAGGCCGTTGCCGGTGAGGCGCTTCCATGTAGTGCCGGCGTCGGTGGACTTCCAGATGCCGCTACCGGGGCCACCGGAGGTCCGGCCCCAGGTGTGGATTTCGATCTGCCACATGCCGGCGTACAGGATGCGCGGGTTGTTCGGGTCCATGACCAATTCCGCGGCACCAACGGAGTCGTTCACGAACAGGACTTTCTCCCAACTCTTGCCGCCGTCCATGGTGCGGAAGATCCCGCGATCGGGCTGCGGTCCGTAGGCGTGGCCTAACGCGGCGATGTAGACGATGTCCGGGTTGGTCGGATGGATGACGACGCGGGCAATGCGTCCCGTGTTCTCCAGTCCCATGCGGGTGAAGGACTTTCCGGCATCGGTGGACTTGTAGACGCCCCAACCTAAGGAGATGTGCGACCGAATGAACGGCTCGCCGGTTCCCGCCCACACCACATTGTGGTCGGACGTTGCGACGGCAATCGAACCGATCGACGACACGGGCTGATCGTCAAAGATGGGATTCCAGTGAATACCACCGTCGCTGGTCTTCCACAGACCTCCCGAGGCGGCGCCGGCGTAATACGTGGTGCGATCGCCAGGTACACCGGCGATCGATGTCACGCGGTTCCCTTCCGGTCCCACGTAGCGCCACTTGAGCTGCGCGAACGTGGCAGAGTCAATGAACGACGTCGGAGCGCTGGTGGCCGGTGCCGCGGCTCGTCCGCGCTGTGCAAGTAGGGAACCTGGGGCCACGGCAAGCCACACGGCGGCGCCGACGGCGAGGGTGGTGAATCGAGAATTGAGGCTGGGCATAGGGAGTTGTCAGCTGGGTTGCATCTGTAGCACGCTGCGGAGTGGGCTCTCTCACGCTGAGGGTATCTTCCCCTTCCATCCGTCACGCGGCAAGGCTGACTTCCTGAATTTTCAATGAATCCAATGAAAAGCTGCGCAGACCCTCGGTTTCACCGAGCGCGATTCGGCGGTCAGCGGCGGGTGCGTCGTTTGGTGGTGTCCGCGTACATCGCCAGGAAGCGATGATGCTCCGTTTGCTCCACCACCGGATCGGCTGCACGACGGTCGTCGATGCTGGTCACGCCATCGACGAGGCTCATGATAGGGACGGCCTTCAGGACTTCAGTGAAGTACGTTGTGACTTGCACGCCGGTGACGCTGCGCAGCGTGCGAGGCAGCCGACTGAGTTCAAGGTCCGCGCGTCGGATGGAGAACGTGGTGGAGTCGAGCCAGATGGTGCCGTGCACGTCCGGCGAGCGCAAGCGATCGGCAGCGCGGAAGTCGATGCGCACCAGAGTCACGGTGTCCTTGCGTTCCAAGCCGGCGTAATGGAAGCAGTGATTCGTAAGGAATTCTTTGGAAGCAAAATCGTCGAGCATCGGCAGGTTCATGGCGTTTTCGCGTCCTCCCAGCAGCCCCGGGACGGACGTGACGATGCGGCCGGCGCGATACTTCCAGTCCTTGGCACTGCCGACATAGGCGGAGTCGACCAAGACCGTGCGTGTTGCACCTGATCCATACACGTTGCCGGACGTGCGTTCGACCAGGTAGACGAACGGCATGGAGTCGACCAGGTACCGATACTGCTCGCCGTTCAGGCGGAGCTGTTCCAGGAGCGTAGAGAGCGTGAGGTCGGCCTCTGGCTTGGGGACGCCGGGCTTCTTGCACGGTGGATACGCCGTCACGCGTACTCCGACCAGCTGCACCGCGACATGGACCAGCAAAATGTCGACGAGTCGGCGTTCGCCATCGCCGAGGGCAACGACGGTGTCGAAGGGCGTGTACCCGATGCGCTGGATCCGAAGCTGATAGCTGCCAGCCGCCAACCCAGCGAATCGCAGCTGACCGTTTTCATCGCTCAGTCCCTGACGCCCCGCCGGTTGCAGCGAGAGGCGGGCGCTCTGGAGTGGGATCTGCCCGTCCTTGGTCCGGACCGTCAGCTCAAGCGCCGCGGACCCTTGTTGGGCGCGGGCCGATCGAGGGCACACGGCGAGTGAGGCCGCGAGGTGAACCGCCACGCACCACGTCGACCGACGCATACCTTGCCCGACTACGACTGCTCGGCGCGGAGCACGGCCCCCGTGGTGCCCGTGGCGCGATCGTACGTGACGATGTGCGCCCATTCGTCCGCGTCGGACCGCGCGACGACGGCGACGACCGGTTCCGTGTCGCTCAGGTTGAACACTTCGTGCGGCACGCCGGGTTCGATGTAAATGAAGTCTCCGGCCTGATTCTCGATCGACTTCTCGAGCTTGTGTCCGTATTCGTGGCGCACGCGTCCGTGCAGGATATACAGCATCACTTCAAAGCCCACGTGCACGTGCGCATAGGCGATGGCGCCGGGGGGCACCGTGGCGACGTTCATCGACAGGTGCTTCACGTTGACGTTCTTCGCTGATAGTCCGGCCTGGTACTGAATGCCGTTCCATGCACGAACGGTCTCACCGCCGCGAATCACCGAGATGCCGTCGTTGTGCTCCACAAAATTCCGAAGATCCATGGCTGCTCCTACCCAAAGAGTGTTCGACTCAACGTTCGGTTCCGCTGCAGGGATCAGAAGTACGCTGCCGGGGGCGGCAGGGGGGCGCCACAGCGGCAGGTGGTGGTCTTCTCACTATCCTCCATCTGGCCGCATGAGGTGCAGCGGATCCAGTGAGGGTTGATCCTGACGGGAGCCCACACGGACGTCCAACCACCCAAAGACAATTCATTGAAGAAGGCGGGCACGGCGGCCTTGTGTGTTCCTTCTCGCATCATGCGTCGTGGGGCTTCCACGCTGTCCCACGCGGAGAAGGTCATCATGCGATCGCCGACCGTTGCCAAGGCCAAGCCGATGAAGCCGGGTTGGCTGGGCATCTCGGAGGCCACGGCGCGACTATACTCGCGCACGCGTTCGATTTCCGACGCGTCGCGCACGCGCAGCACCGTCACGCTGAATGCGCCCGGCTTGGCCGTTCCTGCTCCGCCGACACGCACGGAGGTACCAAATTGAAACGGACCGACCTCGGTGGGTTGCGTGATCACGCTCAGGCCGAGCTGACGGGGCATTTCCGTGGGGTCAAAGTAGCCGCGAACGGAGGTGATCCCCTGCGGTCCGACGCGAATGAAGTCCGCGCCTGGCAGTACGACAGACTTGCCGGTGGGTGGCAGGCCGCGCATGGAGCCGCGGTTGGTGCCGTACATCATCCATTGGGCGGCGGCACCGCCGGGGATCGCGTCCTCCGTGAGGAAGTCGAAGCGAAGGTCTGGAAGCGCGTTCCAGAGTTGGGCGGCGTAGGCGCCGATGGCGTCTCCACGCAGCGCGCCGCCGGACGCCGAGTCTTCATAGGTTCCGTCAGGTGCAAACGTAGCGACGACGGCAGCGGCGTCGTGGGCGTTCCAGGCGTCGAAGTAGCGACGGACGACATCGGTCATGCGAGTAACCTCGGGGTTCACGTATCTATATGCGACGGATCTGACTGCGCTAGACTTTGCCGATGAGGCCGAATACGTCGGTGAGCAACCACCAGAGTCCGACAGCGCACATGGCGACAGGGATGACGTATCGGATGAACACGACCAGCAGCGTGCGCTGCAGTCCGCCTGGTCCTAGTTGTTCGAGCAGCGTAGCTCGTTTCATGAACCAGCCGGCGGTGACCACCGTCAGCAGCGCGCCCAACGTCTGCATCCCGCTCCCGAAGGTGAGATCCCAAGGGACGAAGATGCGCATGTTGATCATCGGTACCAGCGCCGCGAGGCCGACAACGCCAGCCGCCGTCCACACGGCACGGTGCCGAGGAATTGTTGTGTTGTCGACGATTCCCGCGATCAGCACTTCGAATGCCGCGACATCGGAGAGATAGGCGGCGCCGAATAAGCCGGCGAAGAACAGCAGGCCGAACAACGGTCCAGCCGGCATTCGCTCGAAGACGCGCGGGAGCGTGTCGAACAGCAGGGCCGGTCCACTGGCGGGTTCCATGCCAAACGCGAAGACCGCGGGGAAAATGACAAACCCAGCCATGAGGCCAGCAGCGGTGTCACCAAAGGCGGTCCACGCGGCGCCGCCGCGCAGCGAGTCACCCTCCGGCAGGTACGAGCCGTAGGTCACCATGAAGGTCCCGCCTAACGAAAGCGAGAAGATGGCGTGCCCCATGGCCGCCACCATCACCGTCGGCGTCAGGTCCTTCAGGTCGAACTTTCCGATGTACCATTGCAATCCGGCTCCGGCGCCCGGGAGGGTGACCGAGCGAATGATGAGGCACAAAAGAATCACGTACAGCGTGGGCATGATGAACGTGCTGGAGCGCTCAATGCCCTTTCGCAGGCCACGGTCAAGAACCACCGCACAGGACACGATGACTGCGCCCGTACACAGGAGCTGCAACAGGAAGGACTGAAGGTTGAATCCGTCGGCGGGGGGAAGGATGGCGGTGGCATTCAGCGTCACGCCCACCGCTTTCAGCAGTTCAGCAACGGCGGCATACAGCACCCAGCCGACGACGTTCGTGTAGTAGGCCGTCGCTGCAATCACGATGCAGAACAGGAATTTTCCGACCAGCCGGCCACCGGGAAGACCGCCGCGCTCAAACGCTCCAAGGGTGCCGCGCTTGGTGTGTCGGCCTAACGCCCACTCGGCCATGAGTCCGGGGACGCCGACGGCGACGGACACCAGTACGTAAAAGAGCACGAAGGCAGCCCCACCGTACCGGCCGACCAGATACGGAAAGCGCCACACATTGCCCAGTCCGACGGCCACACCCACCATCGTGAGGATGGTGCCAACTCGTGAGGCGAAGGTCTCGCGCGCGGTAGCCGTGCTCATGACCGGATCGCGCCTGCGGTGGCATCCAGGGCGCGATCCACATCCTCTTCCGTATTGTAGAAGTGCGGCGCCAGCCGGATCACCGGACCGCGCGCCGACCCGATCACCCCGTGCTCTCGCAATGCGTGCTCGACCGCGTGCGAGTCCTCGCACTCGATCGCCGTCGTAGGAGCTTTCGGTTGCGCATCGGCGGGACCGTGAACCTTCAACCCACGCGAACGGGCTCCATCGATCACCCGTTGCGAGAGGTGTTGCGTCCAGGCATGGATCGCGTCGGCTCCCACACCCTGCAACCACTGCATGGCGGCGCGTGAGACATAAGCGCTGAAGAGCGGCGGCGTACCGGCGTCGAAGCGGGACGCCTTCGGCGACCAGTCCAGTGTGGTGGCATCAAACCGAAACGGGTCGACGCGTCCGAACCAGCCGGTGATCAGCGGCTCAAGCTGCTCAATGAGTTCACGTCGCACGTACAGGTAGGCGATCCCGGGCGTCCCCATGAGGTACTTCAGCGTGCCAGACGCCAGCATGTCGATGTTCAGCGCCTTCACGTCGATGGGCACGGCACCTAACGACTGGTAGGCGTCGACAAAGGAGAGGGCGCCGCGGTCGTGCGCCATGGCGGCGATCGCCCGCACATCCTGCACGCAACCATTCAAATAGAAGGCGTGCGCAGAGGACACGACGACCGTGTGTTCGTCGATCGCCCGATCGTAGTCCTCCAGACGCACCGCGCCATCAGTGAGCGGCACCCAGCGCAGCTGTGCTCCGCGGGCTTGCTGTGCCAGCCAGACATGGCCGACCGTTGGGAACTCGGCGCCGCTGGCCACAATGACGTTCCGCTTGTTATCGAACTTCAGCGCAGTGGCCGCCACACTCACGGCATGGGACACGGACGAGACGACGGCGACTTCGTCGGGCGAGGCGTTGATCATTCCGGCGAAGGCGGCGCGCGACAGCTCCACCTCCTGCATCCACGCTTCCCAATCCATTCCCCGGCGATTCCACGAATCCAAAAAGCACTCGGCAGCTGCACGCGTCGCCAGCGTCAATGGCGCCTGCGAGCAGTTGTTGAGCGGTATGGTGTGCTCGAGGATGGGGATCTGCGCCCGATAGGCGGCTATGTCGTATGCCGGACGTGCCATCGATGCCTTGTGAGAACCGGCAAAAGATGGAGCGCGGTACAGGGTTTGGTAGGTGCCTATTTTGGCGTCGTCGGGTGCTCCAGATACTGGCGCAGGTAATCAACGGCCAGCGGCCAGCCGTCGGTGACGGCGTTGTAGAACCAGTCCCACGACGCGCCGTCGCGGTAGCCATCCTGCACCACGGTGGCGCGTGTTTGGCCTGGTCCCACACGTTCCGCCGTGACGTGCAGCTCCATCGGCCCAAAGATGCCGTGCTCGGGATTGAAGTACGTGAAGTGATCGATCCGCAGTTCGCGATTCGGGTCTAGGCTCACGATCGTGCCCGTGGAGACGTATAGGTACCCCTTGTCGGTCACTCCCCAGCCGAGGGCGTACAAGCCGTTGACCTTGGGCTCGATCAGGGTGCGCTCGGCGCGCCACCATCCCTGCAGGTCGACGGGATCAAGGAAGGCCCGGATGACCCTGGCTGGTTCGACAAAAATGACGGATTGGGCGCTGACGGATCTCATCGTTAGGCTCCGTGGCTCGCGGATGGGGTGCGCATCGATCATAGCGCGGCGGGGCGCGAAGGGACAGCGCGAAGGAACCCCGGTGAAGGAACAGCGCGAAGGAACCCGGCGAACGAGAAACGCGAGGGAGCGCCGACGGTATCATCGCTGCCTGTAACGCAGCCCGATGGCTCCGCGCGCGTTCTTCTTCTATCTTCACCACCCACCGATTTCGCTCCGTCCGACTCCCCTCCGCATGACATTCCATAGTCATCCGACCTTTCCCAAGGGCTTCCGCTGCGCCAGTCGGAATGTCGGACTCAAGGCAGACGCCAAGGATCTCGCGTTGTTCGTGAGCGACGTGGACGCGGCCGCGGCGGCGGTCTTTACGCGCAATCACTTTCCCGGTGCGCCCGTTATCCTGGGCCGCGAGACGCTTGGAGTTGGTGGCGGTCGGCTGCGCGCCATTGTCGCCAACAGCAAGTGCAGTAACGTGGCGACGGGTGCGGCCGGCGTAGAGAACGCTCGGCGTATGGCCCGCGCGGCAGCCGCCGAGTTGGGTGCTGAGCCGGGAAAGGTGCTCGTCAGCTCCACCGGTGTGATCGGCGTTCCCCTTCCGATCGAGAAGATCGAGCGGGGCATCCTTGGCATGTCTGCCGACCTGCAGTCCGACCCACTGGTGGGCGCGCAGGGGATCATGACCACCGACACGTACGCCAAGGCGCTGTCACTGTCGGTGGGTGCCGCGACCATCACGTGGGTTGCCAAGGGCTCGGGAATGATCGAGCCGAACATGGCGACCATGCTCGCGTACATCTTCACCGACGCGGCGATCGACGCTGCGGTGCTGGACGCCATGTTGCGTCGCGTGGTGGAGCAGTCATTCAACATGCTGTCGGTGGACGGCGACACGAGTACGTCGGACACCTGCGTGCTCCTGGCCAACGGCCATGCTGGACCTGTGGACCTGGCGGCGTTCGAGGCGTCGTTGCTGGCTGGGAGCATTCGGATGACGGAGCTGCTAGCTCGCGATGGTGAAGGAGCAGAGCATCTGTTGCGCGCAAGCGTGCGAGACGCCGCCTCGCTGTCCGATGCACGTCGAGTGGCCAAGGCGCTCATCAACTCGCCCTTGATCAAGACGATGGTTCATGGTGCGGACCCGAACGTGGGGCGCATCCTGATGGCGGTGGGGAAGTGTTTCGATTGCACCATCGACCCCACGCGGACGCAGGCGTGGATCAACGGCTTTCAGGTCGTGCGCAATGGGGCGCGCGTGGACTTCGATGACGCGGTCGTCCGAGCGGCGCTGGCCGCCGAGAATGTGGACATCGAGGTCGCGTTAGGTGTCGGGGATCAGGCGGCGATCGCGTATGGCTGCGACCTGACCAAGGGGTACATCGAGGAGAACGCCGCGTACTACTCGAGCTGACCTACGCCACCGGCGTGACACGGCATCGGGCTTGACGTCTGTCTGCTCCGCCGGAAAGGTTGAGCAGGTCGCGATCCGTCGCGTTTCACTCAACCCGTCGAACTCATGTCGTTAGCCGTTCTGGGCGTCCTGTTTGCGTTGCAAGGCCTTGCTGCGCGCGATCCCGCGATCTCGAAGGACGGCCGACTAGCCGTGTCCGTGGACGGGGATCTTTGGCTCCGAAAAACCAACGGCGCGTGGACGCGGCTGACCTCTGGTCCGGCGTGGGATCGCCAGCCGGCATGGAGCGCGGACGGGACGGCGCTGGTCTTTGCCTCTGACCGGAGCGGTCACGGCGATATTTATCGGCTTGCGCTGCGGGGCGACGCCGCGGCGGGGGCACCGGAACGCCTAACGACCAATGACCTGGCCGAGAGCGAGCCGTGGATGGCGCCCGGCGGGGCGATGTACTTCGTGCGGGGCGAGGGGAGCCTGTCACGCGTGTGGGTCCGGAACGCAGATGGCACGGAGAAGCGACTGACCAAGTCGGATTCGCCAGAGCGCTGGCCCGTCGTATCGCCTGACGGCAAGCGGCTCGCTTATGTGCAGATCGGCGAGACCAATCGTCGCGTCCATATTCGTGTGCTGGCGACCGACAAGGACAGTGTGGTTCTGGGGGATCGTGCGCCGGACCGCGTGACGTGGTCGCCGGCGGGGGATCGCCTTGTGTTCTATTCTCCGTCGCCGCGCGCGGGGGTATGGGTTGCGGCCGACGATGGACGCTACGCGAACTATGTCAGTGCTCGGCGCGGCGATCCGGTGTGGAGTGCCGACGGCAAGCAGATCGTCATTGGCGAACGCTTTGTGGATGACGCCGGCTACAACGGCGACCCAGACCGCATGGGCGACCGTGGGATCGCCGAGCAGTTGGCCGGCGTGGAGGGGTTGGCGACCGTGCCCGCGCCGGAGCCGCCTGACGCGGGGCAACGCGCCGTGAGTGGTCCGGCCATCGCCGACCGGCGAGTTCGCAACGCCGAGGCCTTTGACCGGTTCTGGGAGCGTCTGGACGCGACGTACTATCGGGCACCGGATGCCTCCGATCGTCACACGGAGTGGGTCGCCATTAAGACGAAGTTGCGACCGCAGGCCGTTGCCGCCAGCTCCGACGCCGCGTTGGCCAAGGTGATGCATCAGGCAGCCTTGGATCGGCCGGTGTTACGGAAGGAGGCGACGGGGCGCGCCGCAGTATCCAGCGCTCATCCAGTGGCCACCGCCGCCGGTCTGGAGATGTTGTCCCGCGGCGGCAACGTGGTGGATGCCGCGGTGGCCGTGTCATTCGCGTTAGGCGTCGTGGAGCCGGATGCCAGTGGCGTCGGTGGCTACGGCGAGATGCTGGTGAACATCAGTGGCACGGCGCGCCCGACGTTGATCGAGTTCATGGCTCGGGTGCCCGAAGAAGCGACGCTGGCCAATGCCTCGCTGCTAGAGAATGGTCGATATCCCTCCGATGGTCCTGTCCTGGCCATGGTGCCCGGGACCGTGGCGGCGATGTACCAGGCGTGGCAACGCTTTGGTTCGAAGAAGATCCCGTGGGCGGACCTGGTCGCGCCGGCCATTCGCGCGGCCAAGGACGGGTACGTGATCAGCGATGGTCTGGCGACCACGCTGGAAACAGAGCGCGATCGTTTTTCGAAGTACGAGTCCAGCAAGGCCCTGTTCTTCCGGAATGGTGCTCCGCTCAAGGCGGGGGATACGCTGAAGAACCCAGACTTGGCGTGGACGCTCGAGCAGATCGCCAAGAATGGTCACGATGGCTTCTACAAAGGTGAGGTTGCCCGCCGCCTCGTGAACGACTTGCGCGGCAAGGGGAACGCCGTGAAGCTGACGGATCTGGCGCGGTACTTTGCTGCGGAACGATCGCCCGTGGAGGGGACGTATCGCGGACTGAGCATATTCTCCAGCGCGCCCCCCGCGGGAGGTGGCGTGACGCTGGTGTCGCAGCTGAACGGTCTGGAGCACGTGGCCAAGCCGCTGCGATTCACGGACGACGCCGCGACGTTGCACGCGATGATCAGCGCGTGGCAGCTCATTCCGTCATCGAGAAATCGCGTGGCGGATCCTTCGTTGTGGCCCGTGAACATCGAGCCGTTTCAGAACAAGGACACGGCCGCGACGCGCTGGAAGTGCTTTGACCCGGCGCACGCGCTCACACCATCTGTCTTTCGTGGAGACACCCTGAGCTGCAACACGCCCAAGGATGCCAGCGGTTCCGGTCCGGACGACCGAGATGACGGCCCGCCGGCTCCGGAGTGCGAGGGGCAACCCGATCATGCGGCCGGCGCTATCTGTCGACCACAGGGAACCACCGCCTTCACCGTGGCCGACGGCGAAGGCAACGCGGTGGTAGTCACGCAGACCCTCGGCACATGGGGTGGCAACTTCTACGTCACGCCGGGACTCGGCTTCCTGTACAATGACAAGTTGACCTCGTACGGCACGGACCCGTCGGCGTATGGCGCGCGACTACCGTACGCGCGACACGGCAGCTCCCTTGCCCCCACGATCGTGATGGAAGGGAGCGGTGCGGCCCGCCGTCCCGTCCTGACGGTCGCAGCTGCCGGGAATGCGTGGATCAACGCCGCGGTCTTTGAGACACTGGTGGGAGTGGTGGATTTCGGGTTGTCGCCGCAGCGGGCGTTGGAGCTGCCGCGCTTTCTGCCGTCGCAGCGCGGCGGTGGCTTTGGCCCAGCCGGCAATCGGGAGTTCGTGGTCGAGATCGAAGACGGCTACGATCCCGACGTCATCGCCCAGCTCAAGGCGATGGGTCATCACTTCAACGTCATCTCGCTCCCCGGGGAGCTGCGCATGGGGTATGGTGCAGCGATCAAGATCGGCAGCGGCACCGTCACCGCTGGGGGAGATCCCCGTCGATCTGGGACCGCGGGCGCCATTCCGTAGGGCTTTTCGACCTCCGCAGCGGAACTCCTGGGGCCATCGGTGACTTTATCTGGTGGGCGCGGGCGTGACATCGCCAAGCGACCACCTGACCCCATACAACCGGAGCCAGCATGGCAGACGACACCAAGACCAAAGACATGGCGCTCAAGACTCGGCTGACCCCCGAGCAGTATCACGTCACCCAGGAGAAGGGCACGGAACGCGCCTTCACCGGTGCCTACTGGGATACGCACGACGCCGGCATGTACAAGTGCGTCGTCTGCGGCGAGCCGCTCTTTTCGTCCGACACGAAGTTCGACTCGGGGAGTGGCTGGCCCAGCTTCACCGCCCCCGCAGATGCGTCGGCGGTGAAGACCGAGTCCGACCATTCGCACTTCATGCGCCGCACCGAGGTGATGTGCCGCAGCTGCGGCGCGCACCTGGGCCACGTGTTCGACGACGGACCGCGCGACGCCGGCGGCCTTCGGTACTGCATCAACTCCTGCGCCTTGTCGCTGGATAAGAAGGACGCGCAGGGCTGAGTACGCTCAGGGGCGCTTAGCGACCAGCTCGATTTCCACCCTCGCGCCAAGGGGAAGCCCGGCGACCGCTACCGTGGTCCGCGCCGGGAACGGTTTCGCAAATCGCTGATTGTACGCGGCGTTCATGGCGGGGAAATCCGCCATGTTCGTTAGGTAGACGTTGCACTTGATCGCGTCATCCAGCGAAAGACCGGCGTCCTTGAGCACGGCCTCCAGGTTGTCGAAGGCGCGCATGGTCTGCGCCCCGACGTCACCCTCGATGAGCTTCCCCGTGGCGGGATCGATGGGCGTTTGGCCTGACAGGTAGAGCAAGTCGCCAGCCCACACGGCGTGAGAGTACGGGCCAATGGCGGCTGGACCATGGGCGCTGGTAACAGATATACGTGACATCGGTTCTCCCTGAAGTACGTGGATGAATCGGGCTGGTCGCTCAGCAGGTGCAACGTTTGGTGATAAAACAGGCGTCGTTCGCGGACGCCGACATACCAACCTCCAACAACATGCGCCCGGGTGCGAGGGAATCTGACGCCCTTACTCCCGGGCGCAACGTGTTTCGTTCAGGCTCGCCCCCCATGCTCGGCGATCAGCCGCAGGGCCGCCGGGTTCACCCAATCCTGGTCGTGAAAGCGCTCGCCCCACGATATCGGTGTGACATCCCGATATTCGTGCATCGTCTCGTCATCCACAAAGCGCAGCCGCTTACGCAGAGAGGCGCGAGCATTCGGGTTCGCGCCGTGATCTAAGAGCAAGCGCGCCATCCGATCGCCGCCACGCCCCGTCCGATACGGTTGCGACACGACGCAGCCAAAGAGGGCGGTATGGCCGCCAAAGCCCTCCGCATCGACGGGGCCGACAACGTCCGGGTGAACGTGACGCGACAGCATCCACTCCGCGATCTCGAACTCGTCGTTGTCGACGCACAGATGCAGGAGGGTGGTGTTGGCCAGCTCAGTGCCATGCAAGGCGAGCGAGTGGTCGGCGTCGCAGCCTAACGCCGGCGGATAGAACTCCTCGTGGGTATAGGCACGCGTGAGCACGGTCGGGTCGCGGTCCGCGTGCTGCGCCAGCAAGTCGATGCGTCCACGGTGCACGGCCATGGCTGGCGTATCGGGGAGCGAAATGCCGTGATCGTTCAACAACTCCAGGCAGCGGTGCTTCCCCTGCGGGTTGCGGCCGTACGTCTGCAGCAACATCGCCACCGGCGCGAGGCGATTTCCTGATTCATCGGCAACGGTGACCCCCAGCTCCAACAACAGCTGCATCCCGTCGGGGCTCTGCGTCTCGGCGGGCCCCATGACGCCGAGCGAGGGTCGCCCTCCGAGCGCATACAATCGTCGCGCCGTGCGCACTTGGCCCTGCAGGACGGCGCGATCGATGGCGAAGTCGAGGTCGGCGGCGCCGAGTTCGTGCAACATCTCTATCAGCCGGTCACGGCCGAGGTTCGCCGCGTATGACATCGGCGGCCCCCAGTTGCCGCGTACCCCGCGCGCGTCTTCGGTGAGCAGGTGCGGGAACGACGTGACCAGGCGACGGACGGTCGCGAGGTCATCCTCCCAGATGGCGTGTGTGAGCTCACACGCGTGCACCAGCCGCGGCCAACTGCTCACGCCGTAAGCGCGAGCCAACGCGAGTTGCGCGTCGGCGAGCTTGGCAGCGGTCGTCGCCGGTGGGTGCGGATGGTTTTGGCTGAACTCTGCGATCGCCGAGGGCTCACCCTGACGAATTGCGCGGAGCAGGTCCTTGGCCTGATGCCGGAGTTGATCCAGGTCAGGGCGGACGGGGAGATGACGAGCGGGCATAACGAGCCTCCTGTGAACGCCCGTGTCCGCTGATCGGGCAATGAGGAGGTTCGTAGGAACCACGCATCGTGCCGCAACACTCAGGTGGACTCGGTCCTCTCCGCGGACGGGTGGCGCCCTGCGCGCCGCAATGAGCGTAATGCGCTTGCCCCCGCGCGAACAAGCCCCACATTCCGAACGTTCGCCGTCGCCCAGCGCGGCCAGTTCCAGAACGTCGTGACCAGGACACCCATGTTGAAGAAGATTGGTATTCTCCTGCTGCTGATTGTGATTGTCTGCGGCGGTGTTGTGCTCTTTGCCAAGATGCGTAACCCCGAGAAGCGCGAGATGAACGAAGAGGCGCGCGCGGGGGTGCCAGGTAAGTTTGTCATGCTGGCCGATGGCATCACGCACTACGATGTGGCCGGACCGGAGACGGGGTCGCGTGTGGTGCTCGTGCACGGCTTTTCGGTTCCCTACTACATCTGGGACTCCACCTCGTTGGCCCTCAGCAATGCCGGCTTCCGCGTGGCTCGTTATGACCACTACGGACGCGGGTACTCCGATCGCCCCGCTGTGCGCTATACGGCCAAGTTGTATGACCGCCAGCTAGAACAGTTGCTGGACTCGCTGGGCTGGCGCGACCCAGTGCACATCGTCGGCTTGTCGATGGGTGGTCCGGTGGTCGCCGGTTTCGCCGCCAAGCATCCGGAGCGTGTGAAGTCGTTGACGCTGGTGGATCCCGCCGCCGGTGGTGACGGCGGTGTCCCGTGGTATTTCCGGATGCCCGTGTTTGGCCGGATGATGTGGCAGGCGCTGGCCGTACCGTCGATGGCCGATGGGCAGCTCTCGGATTTCTACG
>JAXLXV010000024.1:0-107388 GCA_046327745.1 Gemmatimonadaceae bacterium
CTGTTTGTGGTCGCCGAGTCCGCGGATCAGGTGGCCTTCGTCCGCTTTGGAGCTGACGGAATCAAGATCGAGCGGTCGCAGAAGGTGGGGATGATGCCGACGGAGATCAACGGTCCGCACGGCGTGGCCGCGTCGCCCGACGGCAAGTACTACTACGTGAGCATTGCCCACGGCACGCCGTATGGCACGCTGTGGAAGTTCGACGCCAAGAATGACTCGCTCATCGCGCGCGTCACGTTAGGCAACTTTCCGGCGACGGTCCAGACGTCGCCCGACGGCGCGTTGGCGTTTGTCGTGAACTTCAACGTGCACGGCGAAATGGTGCCATCGTCCGTGTCCGTCGTGGCGACGGATGAGATGCTGGAAATCGCGCGCACCACCACGTGCACCATGCCGCACGGTTCGCGGTTGAACCCGCAGGGAACGCGGCACTACTCGGCGTGCATGATGGACGACCTGTTGGTGGAGCTGGACGCCCAGACCTTTGGCGTGGCGCGCCACTTCATGCTGGGGAAGGGGAACGAGATGGGCATGGATGGTCCGCCAGCTGCCGTCAGCCACGGCGGCGATCATTCGGGGGCGAACCATGACTCGGCGACCATGAAGATGCCCGAGGTCTCCTGTTCGCCCACGTGGGCGCAGCCATCGGTCACCGGTGAGAAAGTCTACGTCGCCTGCAACAAATCCAATGACATCGTGGAAGTGGACGTGAAGTCGTGGCAGATGGTGCGGCGGATTCCGGCCGGCAATGGCGTCTACAACCTCGCCGTTTCGCCCGATGGCCGACTGCTGATCGGGACGAACAAGCGGGACAAGTCCGTCTCGTTTTTCGATATCGCGAGCGGGAAGGAGCTGGCGAGGGTGCCCACCAAGCGCCGCGTGGTGCATGGTGCGGCCGTGTCCCCCGACAGCCGCTACGCGTTCATTACGCAGGAGGGGGTGGGCTCTGAGCCGGGGACGCTGGAGGTTTTTGAACTGACGACGTTCAAGTCCGTGGCGACCTTGGATCTGGGGCAGCAGGCGGCGGGGCTAGATTTCTACCGGATGGGGCCGGCCAAGTAGCCAGACGGAACCGGTCCGACGGGCTCGGGTAATGCGCGCGTCGTGACTGGGATCATGGCGTGATCCGCGTCGCATTTTGACCTTGGTGCGCGGCAGGCGCTCTCGACGTTTCTTCGAGGCGGGGGCGATCGTAGATAGTTGTGGCCGTTCGGATTGAGGGTTGAGTGGCGGTTCGGTGTCTACTTGGGCGGACGGTGTGGTTTGGTTCGCTTACTGATGTGAGGGAATGTCTCGTGAGAAAGAGCCTGATCGGAGTCGTGCTGGTGGCGGTGGCGGCGTGCAGTGGGAAGGAGTCCACCGGGCCTGGTACAACAACTGGAGCGTCGGCCGTTCGTATCGCCGCTGTTTCGACGACGGTGACTATTGGCTCGGCGGTGTCACTTACCGCGATTGCGCTCGACAGCAAATCAAAGCCGGTCAGTGGTGTTTCGTTTTCGTGGACGAGCGAGACGCCCGCCGTGGCTACCGTCGATCAGCAGGGCAACGTTCAGGGCGTGACCGAGGGTACGGCCGTGATCCGTGCGACGACGGGCGCGCACAGTGGTACCGTCGCCGTAAACGTCAACAAAGACTACTGCGCGAATGCGCTTGGCATGTCTGTCGGCCAGGTACGCGTACTGGCTGGGCCGTCAGCCGTGAGCTGCCTAACGCTGGCTGCGACCACTGGCGCCACAGACTATCTGCTCGTCACGGCGAATGCCTCGCCTGTTCCGGACCTGCTTGGCTTCTACAACGTGAGCCTGTCACAAGTGGGTTCGGATGCTGCTTCGGACGCCGTCATGGACGAGATCGACCCGCGAAGGGTGCTCGCCCGTGAGGCGGTAAGCTACCAGGACTGGACCGAAGCAAAGATTCGCGCCGATGAGTCGCTGGTTGCTCGCCGAGTCTTCTCAGGTGCTAATCGTCCGACCCGTCGAGAGGATCCGATGGTATACCGCGACGTGTCGCAGGCCGTGGTGCCGGCCAAAGGCGATGCGGTCACGTACCATGTTCCAAATATCAATTCAAGCGCCCTTTGCACGTCCTTCACCGACGTGCACGGCACCGTGAAGGCAATCGGGAAACAGGCGGTCATTGTGCAAGATGACGCCGCTCCTACCGGCGGGTTCACGGACGCCGACTACGCTGCGATCGCGGCGGAGTTCGACGACAAGATCTATCAGGCGGATACCCTCTGGTTTGGGGCACCGACGGATAGGAATGGTGACGGGCACATCACGATTCTGTATACGCCCGAGGTGAATAAGGCGACGCCGGCCGGATCTGCAGGGTTCACCGCCGGGTTCTTCTGGGGCGGCGATCTGTTCAAGAAGTCGGAGTACCCCGCAAACAATCCGTGCCCCGCCACCAACGAGCAGGAGATCTTCTACCTGCTCACGCCCGATCCAAGCGGCACCATCAACAACAACATCCGGACGACGATCACCGTGCGGCAGGGGACTCGAGGCGTGATCGCTCACGAGTTCCAGCACATGATCAACCAGAGCGTCCGAATGTTTAACCCGGCGGTGGATAGCCTGGAGACCTCGTGGTTGAATGAGGCGATGTCGCACTTTGCTGAGGAAGCCGTTGGTCGCACCATCCGCGGGTTTGGTGACCAACAAGCGCTCACGTTCGAGGATGTGAACCCCGGCGCCTCCAACGGAGACGACTACAACGCCTTCTTCCGGCAGAATTTCGCTCGACTGAGAACGTGGATGGTGCGACCGGACACCGCTTCACCAGTGTCGATCAAAGCGAGGACGCAACTCGCTCCGCGTGGGGCGGGATGGTTGCTCGTGCGTTATACGGCAGATCAGTATGGCAATGGCAATCCGAAGGCGTTCTTTCGCCGGCTTGCCGCCGGCCCAGCCGTGAATGTCACGAACTTGGAGACACAGGCCGGTGTTCCCTTCGATGATATCCTCAGCGGGTACCTCGTTGCGGTCTTTGCGGATGACTACGGAATTGCCGGCTTACCCTCGCGATTCACGATTCCCAGCTGGAATTTGAGAGACGCGATGACCAGGTACAACAGTGGGACCATGCCACTCCAGGTGACCCCGTTGCCTGGCTCATTGGCGACGCAATCGCTGTCGGGTTCGGGGAACTACTTCCGGTACACGCGCGCGTCGTCGTCGCCACAGATCAAGTTGCAGATGCTCTCGTCCGCCGGTACCCCCGTCAGCTTCGACGGTGCGCGGATCTACGTCGTCCGCATCAACTGATCGCGGGCGAGCTTAGGAAGTAAATGATGGGCCACACTGGGGCGCATCCCACTCGTTGGGATGCGCCCTTTGAGCAGGCGGACCTCGCCGAGTTGCCAAGCCATGGGAGGGGAGCCTAGCGAGCCCCTGGTCCGACGCCGGGATTCCGCTCCTGACGATCGAGGTGCTCTCGCCGTCGACAGCGCGCAACGATCGCATCACCAAGCGATCCCGCTTCCAACGCTCCGGGGTTCCCGAGTACTGGATCGTGGACCTGGATGCTCGAGTGGTCGAGCGCTGGCGACCTGACGATGCTCGGCCCGAAGTACTTGGCACCACCTTTGAGTGGTCTCCGCCGGGTGCAACGACCGCGCTCGTGCTGGACCTGGTCACGCTCTTTGCCGACGTGTGGGGTCAAGCGTAGGCGCGGACGCGCAAGTACCGTTGACGGCAGGGCCCGCGCCGTTGGCGGCAAAGGCGTTGGCGCGCGCGATGGGAGTTGGTAGCATGTTTCATGCGACACCACCGACTCAGGATCGCGCTGCTCCCCTTGGCCGCGTTGGCAGCGCCACTTCGTGCTCAGACCACGGAACAGGAACTGATCGCCGCCAGGGACACCGTCTGGCGCGCCTTCTTTCACCACGACACGGCGGCCTTGCGCCGATTCCTCCCCCCGGCAGCAGCAACCTTGGAAGGTGGTGACAGCAGCCGGTGGAACACGCGCAACGACATCATGCAATCCTCGCGCGCCTTCGTCCAATCCCGCTCGCGCCTGGTGGATGTGAAGTTCGACGACACCCAAATCACCCTTGCCGGACACACCGCCGTCCTGCGTTCCAGCTACGCCGTGATCGTGGAGGCTGGCGGACGCGTCGACACCACGCGCGGTCGCGCCACCGAGCTGTTTGTGCGACGGGGAGCACCTGGGTGAACCCGTACTGGCAACTGGAAGAGGGCCAACGTGGCGCCGCACGGGAGATTCCGCTCCCCGATACCCTAGGGGCCAACTTCGCCCTCGCCGACAGCGCCAGGGCGCTCGGCAGCGTTGCTGACTACGACGCGTTGTTAGGCACGTGGGAGTTTCGCTTTCAGCCGCGCAAACCGGACGGCACCTATTGGGCGCCATTCACCGGACACTGGACGTTCGAGAAGGTGCCCGGCGGAGGACTGGTCGAGGACCGATGGCGCCCGGACGACGCAGAAACGCCCATGGCGCAAAGTCTGCACACGTATCGCACCTTCGATCCTGCGCGGCATGTCTGGCAGATGATTGGCAGTTCTCCAGCCGGCGGCCAGATACAACCAGGCCTCACGTGGTCCGACGCCAATGGTCGCTACGCGATTCAATGGAATCGTGGTGTGTTGTCCCGCATTCGCTACCTGTCGATCACCAAGGATCGCTTTCTCTGGCGCTCCGACATCAGCCGGGATGGCGGGAAGACGTGGCTGTTGGATGCAGGCATGATGGAGGCGCGGCGGACCGGAAAGTGAGTGCGCCGCGGGGCTCCTTTATCGCCCACGCGGCGGCGCTTCTTGCAGACGTTCCCGTATCGTCAGACGTTCCGGCGCCGTTTGGCAGCATACGGAAGCACGAACATGTACAACCCTGAGAACAGCAGGAGCGCCAACGGAGGCAGCGGGGAGTAGGTCACCCACGATGGCGGGGCGCCATTGCCGCGAGCGAGCGCGACGAAGTTCGCGATCACCGTCACCGTGAAGACAATCGATAGCCAACGGTGAACCTGTCGGATCCAATGGTTCCAGTTCACGCTGGCCTCCTGGGATTCATGTCCCGCTGGGGTTGAAACATAGGACCTCCGTTTCGGTTGCCCCTATGCTAGGCGCGAGGCCTTGGCGTGGCTTCTCCAAAACTGCGATTCTGCGGCCAACGCCCGGGAATCACGGGACGATCGAATATCCGGCGACTTGGAAGTGGGTGTCCAGCGCCAGCGCGGTGCGGATGTGTTGTGCGCGCATGACCTCAAAACTCGTCGCATCGGCCAGGCTCAGAGGGTGATCCGTGAAGCGTCGCAGCCACCGATCAATCGCGGCGCGTTCAAGGTCCCGGTCAACAAAGACCACCTCGTGGGCAGCATCCTGATAGACGCTATCGAGGAAGCGAAGGCCTTCCTTCGCCCCTCGGAAGCGAGACAACAGGATGTGCATCTCGGCGATGACGAGATTTGTTGTCACCAGCACGACGCCGCGTTCAAGCCAACCGCGATAGGCGGTGAGGGCGGGCTCGTGCGCCCCTTCACGCGGGCTGAGCGCAGCGAACCAGCCGGACGTGTCGAGGAAGACCTTGGTCACCGACGCTTCTTGCGTGGCGCCGTGTACGCTGCGGCTAGTGCCTTGTCGTGGTCTTTCGCCACGTCCTTCGGCCAACCCGATGCGGGAGACTCGGCGATGAACCGCAACATAGGGCTTGTGCCTGCCTGCCCGTGATCGCGGGCATAACTCCGCATCCCCTGACGCAGCACCTCTGCCTTGGAGAGCCCGGTTTCCGTCGACAGGCGCGCGAGCAAACGCGCATCGTCCGAGGACAGGTACACCTGCACAGGCTCGCGAACGACGCCCGAGGCGCCCTTTTCGGTAGAGGATTTGCGCTGCATGCATTCATGCTAACCGAGGGCGTACATGTACGCAAGTACATGTACGCCAACTCGAGCCATGGAGCCAAATGTCTTCGTCGAGCCGACGGGCCGCCTTGTCGCTAGAGATCGTACAGCACCTCGACTCGCGGGGGAAACAACCCGGCCATCGGACGTGTGACGTTCCGGCCAGACACGCTCAATCGTTTGAGCCGCGGCAATCGCGCCAACTGGGCCACGCCGGCATCCGTGATATCCGCGAGCGAGGAGAGTTCGATCTCCTCCAGCGAGTCCATCGTGCTCAGGAGCTCCAGGCTGCGATCCGTGATCTTGTTGTAGCTCACGAAATAGGAGCGCAGCTTGCGCAACGCGACGATGTGCTCCGTGGCCCGGTCCCCCGTGTCGCGGCAGTACATGAGCGTCAACCGATCCAGCTCCGAGCACTTGGCAATGTGTCGATAGCCCTCGTCAGGCACATCCATCGGCATGAGTTCACGCAGCGCCGGGAACGATGGCAAGAGCGCGACGGCGTCATCTGGGACATTCAGGCAACTCACCGACAGGTTGCGCAGCGTGGGAATCTTCGCCAGCGCCGCGAAGCCCGCTGCGCCGAGCCCGTGACATCGCCGCCCCCAAATCGCTTGGATGGACGGCGAACGACCCAGATGTACCCAGCCGGCGTCGGTGGCCTGCGTGTCCTGAATCCCTAAGAATCGCAGGGCGGGGAACTCCGCCAGGTAGCGCATCGATTCATCCACCGCATCAACGGCGAATCGCCCGAGGTGCGGCAAGGCGCGGAGCGGTGCCAGGCCTGCCGGAGTAATCGAGAGCCGCGCGTCGTCGATGTTTAAACCGAACAGGCCATCCAAACCGACCAGACTCGCCAAGCCCGCGTCCGTAAACGGCCCCCGCAACATCAGATGGTTGGGCCCATCTTCGTAACTCAGCAGCGTGGTGGTCTCGTCGGCCGGCTGCCAGCGCTTGAAGACCGGAAAGTTCTGCAGATGTCGAAGCCCGGCATCGGAAACCCGGTTGCCGGAGTTCACGCGTCGCAGCTGTGGCTTGCCGCGCAAGGCGGCCAGCGCACCGTCACCCGTCGCGGTCCACATCAGGTCCACGGCCTGCAGGTTGTGGCAGTTCGCCAACGCGGCGACGCCCTCGTCACTCACCCGTGTATTGGACAGCGAGAGCATTTCCAGGGCGGGGAAGTTGCGGAGCACGTCAAGGCCTGCATCCGTGATGCTAGTGCCACTCAGGTCGAGTTCGCGTAAGGCGGTGGCACTCGTTAGGTAGCGTAACCCATCATCCGTGACTTCGGTGGACCCGCCGAGTCGAAGCACCTGCACGTCGGTGAGATCGCGCAAGTCAGCCAGCATGGTGTCGGTGGCTCCGCTGTGCGCGTCCAGCCCGATCGCCGCACCGGACCGCAATTGCCCGAGTACCTCGCGCCAGTCGCGAGTTACGATGCGCTCTGAACGTTTCGGCTTCGGCGTCTTCAACAGCTCCACCGACTTGGCGAGGGCTTCGCTGGCTACTGGCGAGGCGACAAACGCGACGAGGGCTGGCCAATCCGCAAAGCCGTGTTCTCGCGCGATGAGCCAGCGCGCGTCGTCCACGGTGATGTCGCGCTCGCGATCTGGGTCATCGGCGTGCCGGCCGAGATCGAGTTGCACGTACGTGCGCAAGCCGGACCAGGCCCGGCGGTGCCACGTGAAGGCATAGTGTCGTTCGAGGGCCTCCGGCGTCCCCAGTCGATAGGCGTCGAGCAATGCTTGGACACGGTCGTCATAGTCGCCCTGGCGCAGTGGTCCGTGGGCCACCGGAGTATTCGTGCTGCCCTGCGGGTCTTCACCGCGTAGGACGGCCGCCAAACGGTCCATCCCGAGCGCCTCGGCGCGGCTTGCCGCCGTTTGACCCTCTGCGTTCACGATGGATGGGTCCGCGCCGTGCGACATCAGAAGGCGCGCGGCCTCAATCGCCTTTGTTTCGTCTTCATACGGCAGCCACATGAGCAACGTGTGCTTGTTCGCTGTGACGATGCGTGCAACGTTAGGCGATTGCCGAAGCAGTTCGCGAACCCGATCGACGTATCCGGCAAAGTTCAGCTCCCAGATGTCCTGGCTGTGCGGGGCCAGGAGGTCGAGCATTTCCTTGCGACTACTATGACTGGCTGCACCCAGTGGCGAGCCGCCCCACTGACCCACCACGTCGATCTCCGCGCCATGGTCAATGAGCAGTTGCGCCACCTTGAGTGAGTTGGCGAACGCCGCCTCGTGCAACGCGCGCTGGTGCTCAGCGCTCTCGACGTTGGGCGAGACGCCGAGTTGGAGCAGAAGCTCCACGATATCCACGCGGTCGCGCTGCGCCGCTTCGAACAGCGCGGTGGTGCTCTTCAGCACCTCAGGATGCTGTGCGGCCAGGGCCGCCGCGCGTGGCCGGTCGAGGGCGTTCACCGCGATGGTGAAGGACTCTTCCGGGCTGAGACGCACCTCACTAGGAGTTGCCCCGTGCCGCAGCAGGTCCGCCGCGATCGACGTACGGCCGGACCGAACCGCCAGCTCATACAACGAGGCCGTGGGCCGGAACTTCGGGTGATACGCCGTCGGATCGGTGGGCAAGTTTGGGCTCGCGCCGTGCGTCAGGGCCCACTCGGCGAGTTGCAGGTCGTCGTGCTCGATGGCCGTCTTGAGGACGTAGTACGAGCCCGGGCCATAGCCACCCATGCCTAACTTGGGCCAGAGCGGGTCGTGCCAGTCGGAGGCCCAGCCGCGTCGCGTGGTCTCTTCATAGATCATCTGGAGAAACCAGAGCAGACGTCCTTCGAAGTGGATATTGTACAGCACCTGGTCGTCGTACGGATTGGCGCCATGCGAAAGCAACAGCCTAACGAGGTCATCGCGTGCTGGATGCGGGGGGCGGCCCTCCTCGCCTTCGCCCGCCACTCCGGTGAGCGGCGTGTACCTGGAGCCCCCCGCGGGGAACCAAACGTTCGGATCGGCGCCGTGCTCCAGGAGCAAACGCGCGATCGCCACCGCGTGTTCAGTGACTGAGGGATGGGGGAGTCGCGTGAAGGCCAGAAAGAGGATTGGCTCCCACGTCTTTGGGCCGAGCGTGCGAAATCGATCGCTATCGCCTCCCACGCCGCCGCGCTCCGGGCCGCCCACGCCGCGCTTTCTGGTGGCGAGCGAGGGATCGGCGGCAAGGGCGCTGGCTACGCCATCAACATCACCGCACACGACCATGGTGTAGAAGCTCTGGCGTTGCAGCTCTGGGTGATCTGCCAGCTCGCGCATGGCCGCGGCGGCAGCTCCAACGTGTGCCGGCCCGCCACGCACGTGATGGTCGGGGCAGGCGTGCTCGAGGAACCGATCCACCAGCGACTTGGCCTCTGGGGGACGCGCTGACGACTGAGCCGACAGCAGCGCTTTGAGTTCGGTCCATCCTTGCAACCCGAACTCCCGCGCCAGTGCGTGTTGCACCGTGCGCAGTGTTGGCGGAGTGGGGGCGTGGGGATACGACTCTTGGAGTCGGATCAGGGCGGTGCGGGCCGCGGATCCTTCTTCGCGGAGCGCGCGCAACCAGCGTTTCGCTTCTTTCTTGAGACCATCAAGCGTGGTCTCAGGCGTGATGCGCCTAGGCATAACCATCTCCCGTTAAACGCCTGAGGTCCGCTGAGCGACAGGCTCGGAAGAAGGTTCGATGGGAATGCAACGAACCAGCTGGGTGGGAGCAAGCTCCCTTGCCGCGGACAGGAGGCGCCCCTTAGCGCGCTGTCCCAAGTGTGAAGCTGGGGCGGTGCCGGGTCAAGCACCGGGCGCCCAGTCGCGCTCTATCGCGACGACGACTTGCGCCGCGCCTTCTGCTTTGCGGACACCGACCTGATCGTGAGCTTACCCCTCCCTGATGACGGAAGAGGCACGGATCGTTCCAGCGCCGCCGCGATCAGCGCCTCCACATCCGGATGAGAAAGGTCCGCGGCAGAAGCAATTCTGAGGAAACGCGTTTGATTTCCCGATCCCAACAAGAGGCCTTTCGGGTCTGGCAACTTCGCACCGTGCATGAAGTGCAATCCCAGTGCGTTGGCGCGCGCGGCGAGCGAGAGCACGGCATCTGACGGCCGCTCCGTGGGCGAGTAGCCGATGACGAAGAAGTTGTAGTTGTCATACACCAGTTCATTCGCCGTAGGGAGCCGTTTGCGCATGGCCGTTCGCGCGGCGCGAATGAGCTTCTGATCTTTGGGATCAAACTTCTCAATGAACTTCTTGAGCTGAGCTTCTGGCGTGTCCGACCTGGCTGGCGAGCGACTGGCCATTGCGCGGGCTCCATTCGGGGAATTGATAGCTAATCGCGGCGCTGGTCTCTTTGCACCCGGCACGGGACGCATCGCCGATTGCGCTAAGGACGAGGCGGCCCGCGCTGTACGTATCGCAGGTTGCTCTGCCGACCCCGCACGTTGCGCTGCTCGCGCGGCAGACTGCGCTGGAGGCACGGCAAGTTGCTCTGTCGACTTCGCAAGTTACTCTGTCGACCGCGCAATTTACTCTGTCGACCGCGCAAGTTACTCTGTCGACCTCGCAAACTACTCTGTCGACCTCGCAGGTTACTCTGTCGACCTCGCAAGTTGCTTTGTCGACCTCGCACATTACTCTGTCGACCTCGCACATTACTCTGTCGACGTCGCGGATTGCCCTGTCGACCTTGCACCCTGCGCTGTCCACCTCGCGCTTTACTCTGTCGACCTCGCAAGTTGCTCTGTCGACCTCGCGCATTGCTCTGTCGACGCCTCACATTGCGCTGTCCACCTCGCGCTTTACTCTGTCGACCTCGCACATTGCCCTGTCCGCCTCGCAAGTTGCTCTGTCGACCTCGCACATTGCTTTGTCGACCTTGCACATTGCGCTGTCGACGCTGCGCGTTGCGCTTAGGACCCTGCGGGTCGCGCGGCGACCTCGCGCGCAGCGGTTTCCACACCGCGCCCGGCGCGGGCCACGCGGCAAATCCCTGTGCCCGCGATGCTCCCCACTCAGCCCCGGTTGCGCCTGCGCGGCGCGCACGCCGCGTTGCGCGACCCGCGCGGGATCACGCGCGGGTCACCCTGCGTCTCGCGCGACGACGCCTGCGCGCCTCCGGCTCGCCCTCGCCTGTACCGTCGATTGACAGGCGGGTCGAAATGCGGAAGGCGCGTTTGGCGTTCCGGCCGTGGTACTCCTACTTGTTCGCTGAGACGACGGGAAGCACGATGGACGACGGGTAGCGCGGGCCATGGTGGATCACGTTATGCGCGATCAGCGGATCCTTCTCGTCAAAGTTGTTCCCGCCGGTATTCAGGTTTCGCTCGAAATGCGGGAAGTTGCTGCTGGAGACCTCGACGCGGATGCGGTGTCCTGGGAGGAAGGTGTTGCTGGTCGTCATGGGAGAAATGTCCACCTTGTAGACCTGGCCAGGTTCCATGAACACGGGGTGATCCCACCCCTCGCGCCACCGCACTCGTTGAATGGTCTCATCCAGCATGTAGGCACGGCCTTGGGGATCCACGTCGATCAACTTGATCGTCAAGTCGGTATCCTTTCGGTCGGACGAGAGGAACAGCGTGGCTTTCACAGGACCCGTCACCTCCAACGCCTGCGTCAATGGCGGCGTCGTGTATACGAGCACATCAGACCGCATTTCAATACCTGATTGGTCGTACGCGCCGGCCTGCTCGCCGGCGGTCAACACGGAACGGCTGTAGCAGCACCACGTCCCGCCGCCGTACGTGGGCACCGGAGTCAGTGGATCGTAGGTGAAGCGATCGTCGCCGGCCTTTGCCGGTTGAGTCGCGGTCAAGCGCCCGTTGCCGAAGCGCGTGTTGGCGCCGCCGTCGCTGTCGAGATAGTAGGCGACGTCATGGGCTTCCTTGGGCGGCCAGGCATCGTACGTCCGCCACTGATTGGCGCCCATCAGGTAGGCACGCACGCGTGGTTGCTTGGTGACGCTGTTGTCCACTCCCTTCAGGAAGTGATCGAACCAGTCCTGGACCAATCCGACGTAGTCGAAGCGCGCATCCCCCATGTCACGTTCGCCGACGATGGTGTGCTCGCTCTCTCCCCGTCCCATGGAGCAGTGGAGGGTGGGCGCGATGACCATGCGCGATTCGTTGCGGGCAACCTCTGTCGCGGCGTTCTTCACGGCGTGTTCGAAGATCGCCGCGTTAGGCCCCATGGAGATGTCGTACCATGAATTGATGTACAGCGCCGGCGCGCTGTTGTGATCGTCCGCGCTACCAAATTCCGTCTCTCGCCAACGTGGGTCGTTCGGCAAGCGATTCACAAAGTTGTCGAAGTCGCTGGGAGGCGACTCCAGCACGTTCATGATTTGATTGATCGGCAAGGTGGACATGGCTGAATCCACACGCATGGCGCTGGTCCTGATCTCTGGCATCAAGTTCCATTGCTGATGGATGCGGATCATGTCCTGGCGCGTATAGCTCGAAGGAAAGACTGGGCGCGCCGGATTGCCGAGGGCGATGTCGTAGTACCACGGCACCCAACCCGCGAGGTGCACCGCGCCGCCGCGGTAGAAGTTCCCCATCTCGTTGTAGGCGCCGACACGTCCGATCCCAGCGCCGGAGCCCATCGGTACCACGGCGGCGAGTCCGGGGATGTTCGCGGCGTTGAGCCTGTGCTGCTCTTCTGCGCTGGATGAGCACCCGATCGCACCGACCTTGCCATTCGACCAGGGCTGCTTGGTGATCCATCCCAGCAGGTCTGCGCCGTCTTCGGCGGTGCGGACCAGGAATGTGTACGTGCCTTCGGAGAAGAAGCGGCCCCGTTCGTACTCCCAGATCACGGCGTAGTCGTGCGCCAGAAAGCTCGCCACGTACGGCGTGAACCCGATGTGTCGCGCATCGATCAAGTACGGGGTGCGAATGATGACGGTGGGCAGGTTCTGTCGAGGCTTTCCCTTTGGGAAGAAGATGAGATGGTAGAGCCGCACGCCGTCGCGCATGGGGATCATCACCATGTCTTCGATGTCTGCATGGGCATCGATGTAGGCTTGGGCCACGTCCGTGGCGGAGACCTGAGCGACCAGGCGCGCAGGGGAGCTGCTCGCGACGATCAGGAGGCCGACGTAGACGCCGAGCCGGAGAAAACGCGCGCCCAACGAGAGGGGGAGGGGAGACACGGCGTCCTCGCAGAGGAACTTTTGGTGCCCAATCTTGGCTCGCGCCTCCTTGTGTGGTCAAGAAGGGGCGGGCGATTGCGCGCGCAAAAGACTACTGGAGGTGGATCACCGTCAGCGCGGCGAGGGACCCAGCCGCCAGTAGCAACATCACGGCAAGGGCGGCATAGAGGCGTCGGACCGCCACCAACTTGGTGTCCATCATTGACGAGCAGATCACAGACGCCTGGCTCAGTTCGGCGCTGAGCTGTTCCCCCGTCACGCCGCACCAAGCGCGATGCAGGTCCGCCAGTCGGAGCTGGTTCTTCTCCGTCGGCATGAGGGTGAGCAAGACCTGGTCACGGCGCGGCGGTCCGGTGAATCCGGCCAGCATGTGCACCAGCGTCTTTGGTGACAGGGCGGGACGCAGGGATCGAAGAGAATCGCCCAGGACGGTGAAGGCGACAATGACGTAAACGATCGCCACGGCGCGCAGCACCATGACGGCGGTGGGCGACAGCTCCGAGAACGCCGGCGCCTTGGTCAGCAGAACCACCACCCCCGTGTTCACGGCGCCGAAGATCACCAAGCCGTACCGCACACGTTGGTCGGCGTTCTCCAGCAACCGGCGCTGCAGGTCCAACACGTCCCACTGGTTGCGCAGGCGCTCGCGAATGCCCAGTGGTGCGTCGGCACGTGGCGTCTTGCGGGACCGTTCCTTGGTTTCAGCGCTCTTCATCGGCCGCTCCCCACGGCCGACTTGCCTGCGTCTTGAGACTTGAACGGGGTCAGGCGGCTGACGACGCCCGGATTGCTCCACACCGAAGTGCCGATGACGAGTGCCAGGATCACCGCCGTCAGGCTCACCAGATACTTGAGGTCCTGATAGACCTTCCGCAACTGCGCGGATTGGCGCCACAGCAACACCGACGAGGCGCGATTGAACAGGATCAACTCGGCGTTCACGTCGCTGACACGTGCTTGGCTCCACAGCCGGCGTTCGTCATCAAACGCCAGGTTCGCCAGGGGTCCGCGAATGATCAGTCCGACGTGGCGCGATTGGTCGAGCAACCCCTTCGCGAGTTCTCGCTGTTCCCATTCACCGGCATCTTCATTGATGGCCTCTGGCGCGGGACGCAAGGCCTCGATGGCGTGCTTCATGAACATGAAGGTGGTGATCGCGTAAATCACCAAGAGCAGGGCAATGCCAATGCGAGCCACGTCCGGCAGCAGCCGCAACATGGGATCCCGCGACATCACCACGAACAGCACGGCGTTGGCGGCGCCCATGATCACCAGCGCAAAGCGCACCTTCTTGTCGCCCATGTTCAGTAGCTGGCGCTTGAAGTCCACGCCGTCCCACAAGGCGCGGTACTGCTCCCAGGCGTCCAGCCGCCGCACTTGATCACGTTGGTGCTTTCGTTCGCGCTTGCCGGGCTTCGCCTTCACACCGTCGGCTTCGTCGGGTGCAACAAGATGAATGTGGTTCACCTCACTGGTGGTTGATGGCATGGGCGTCGGCTGTCGGGTGTTGGGCATGAGGGCTTCAGGGGCTCTCTGCCCGCGGCGACCGTTTCGCCGCGGGCATCGGTTGAGAGGGTGAGAGGTTCATTGGTTCGTCGCGTGGTGGCTTCCGATGACTGAGTCTGCTTGCCTCCCGTGGGCTGGTGTCGCCGTACAAGAAGGCAAGGCGAGGGCCATGTGGGTGGAGCCACAGACGGCGCGTCGCATCCTCCTACCATGTAAGCAGTTAGCGCCACGCAGCGTGGGGACGACCGCTCTGGATGCCCCGCGATATTTCGCGACGCTTGGGATATCTCATGACGGGTGGCGCAAACTCCGCAAATGTCGGTGGCTCTGTGGCTTGCAGTTAGCTGCCTACTACCTCAATGTTTTCCCCAGACAGGCTGCGGCAGCGATGCCCCCCAGCGGCTCCGCGTTTGGTCGCTCCGTCCCGGACCACGCGGAGCAACCGACCCGCGACCGACACCGAGTGCTCCAGATCAAGTCCTTGGGCGAGCTTCGACTCGCGAACGATGGCCGCGCCTCAGACTCGCATCTGCGGCGCAAGCCATTGGCACTCCTGTGCTACATTGCGCGCCGCGCTCCGCATCAGGTGAGTCGCACGGAACTGGCGACGCTCTTTTGGGGGGAGCGCGGTGAAGACCGCGCCCGGCAATCCCTTCGACAGGCGCTCGCTGAACTCAAGCACGCGTTGGGTGACAAGATTGATGTCGACGTGGACACCGTTCGTTTGTCGGCCGACGCGGTCGAATTGGATATCAACACCTTCGAGCGCGACGTTGCTGACGGTCGCATTGCAGCGGCCGTCGAGCGTTGGACCGGCGACTTCTTTGATGGCGGTGAGGACATTGGTGGTGAGGGCTTCCGGCGCTGGATAGAAGGGGAGCGCCAGGCACTTCATCAATTGCTGGCCATTGCGATGGAGAAGCTGGTCGGCGATGCGGAGCTTCAGGGTGATTGGCCGCGCGCCGCGACGGTGGCGGAACGGTGGGCCGAGGCGCTCCCGCTCGACGAACGGGCCCACCTCCGGCTGATCGAGGTCTACCGGATGTGTGGGCGTAATGGCGACGCGCTCCGGACGCACGCGGCCTTCGTCGCGCGAGTGCACACGGTGTTGGACCTGGAGCCGTCGGTGGAGTTCCAACGCTTGGGCGGCGGTCTGGCAGAGACGGCTCGAACAGATCTGGCGCGTCAGGGGCGAGGATCGGCCGCGTTGCGCACGCCCACGCTGGTAGGGCGCGGCGCGGTCATGCGCGAGCTGAGTGATTCATGGACTGCGGCGTTGTCCGGTCCCGGAGTCGTGGTCGCTGTGCGTGGCGAGGCCGGTTCTGGATTGACACGCGTGTGCGATGAGTTGGAAGAACGCGTACGCGGTCTGAGCCGGGACTGCGTGGTGCTCCGGGCGCGCGGCACGGGCCCCGAGCCCGCGCTCGGCTCGGCCGCTGCCTTGTTCGATGGATTGCGATCGGCGTCAGGCAGCGCGGGTGCGTCACCCGAAGCACTCTCCGAGGTCGCGCGTCTGGTGCCGGCGTTGCGCGCGCAGTTTCAACACCTGCCCGATCCGGTGGGCGACGACACCGCACTGCGCGACGGGTTGTTGCAGGTGATCGGCGCGATCGCCGAGGAACAACCGCTGTTGATGATCGTGGACGACCTGCAGACGGCGGACATCCCGAGTCGTCGATTGATTGCGTCGCTGGCCGTTCGCTTACCGAAAGCTGCGATGCTGGTGGTGGCGAAGGTCGAGGGCCCTCCCGCCTATCCAGGGGCGCCGGATGACATGCTGGCTTCACGCAGCATGTTGCGGCTGCACTTGGGCGAGCTGACGGCCGGGGATGTGGATGCGGTGGTTGGATCCATGCTGACGATGGCGCCCAGCGAGCGGCGCGTTTTGTCGGAGCGCGTCCACGCCGAGGCCGGTGGATTACCACAGCCGGTGGTCGCCGTGATCGCCGCGTTGGTGGACGAACAGTTGTTGCGGGTGACGGCAGATGGCACCTGGCATGCATCACCCGCGTTGGCCGGTCGGCCACTTCCGATTCCGTCGGCCGTCCGCGAGCGCACGCGCGTTCGGCTGGAGCGGTTGACGCCTGCGGCAAAGGCGGCCGCCGAAGCGCTCGCCCTCGTCAGCGAGGCCAGTGACATGCCGATACTCGCCGCCGCCGCTGAACTGTCGCGCGATGACGCCGATGCCGCGTTAGGTGAACTGACGCTCAGCCGGATGGTGCGCGAGTCGACGGATGCCCCGGGGCGCTTTGCCTTCGCCACCACGCTCTTGTCGCGGACCGTCGCTGCCCTGACGCCGCATACGCGCCGCGAGGCCTTGCACGCGCGGATTGCGCAGGCGCTGGCCGATCGCGAACTCGGCGCGACGGCTGAGCGAAGCCTGCTGTCATACCACCTGGCGCGGGCACCGCGTCCGGACGCCTCGGCGCCCAGTCCGCCAGCTCCTACGCCGTGGTTCAGGCGTCGGACCGTCGTGGCTGCCGGCGCCGTGTTGACGATCCTGATGGCCGCCGCCTTCGACCGCCTGGGGCGTGGTGGCGCGACGGCGAGCGACCAAGTGCCGGTCGTGGCCCTCGGTCACATCGCGGACTACCGGCCAACCGTTGGCGCCGAATTGGCTCGCCCGCTCTCCGACATGCTAGCCACGAATCTGGGTCGCGTGTCGCGTCTGCAGGTCGTGAGCTCCGCGCGGATGTATGAACTGATGAACCAGGCGGGAAACGACACGACGGCGTCGGCCCTGGTCGCGGCGCACGAACGCGCCGGCGCCACGGAGATGGTGGACGGCGCGTTGTACGCGCGGGACGATGGTGGCTTTCGGCTGGACCTACGGCGCGTGGAACTCAAGGGCGGGAGCATACGACAGACCTATTCGATCGTCGGGCACTCACTATTTGAGCTGGCGGATTCGGGCACAGCAAAACTCGCCGCCGACCTTGGTTCCGAGTCCCCGACGGGATCTGTCGCAGACGTCACCACACGCTCTCTCGCCGCCTATCGTCTGTATGAACAAGGACTCCGTCTCTACTTCGCTACGGACTTCGCGGCCGCGGAGCCCTGTTCAAGGCCGCGCTGAAGAAGACAGTACGTTTGCGATGGCCGCGTACTACGCGGCGCTGACAACGTCGAGGCTCGCGGCGCTGCCACGCAATTTTCCACGGCGGCGCGGCTGGCGCGCCGAACCACCGATCGGGAGCGCCTGACCATTCAAGCGCACCTCTCCTTCCTGAGTTCGGACCCCGCGCTCCTGGCCGTGGCCGAGACGCTGGTCGTGCGGTACCCGGACGAGGTCGAAGGCTACTACTTCACGGGATTGGGGCGCATGCAGGACGGACGATTTCTGGATGCGTTGGCCCCATTGAATCGCGCCGTCTCCATGGACTCGCTGGCCTTGAGCGGGGACCGGGCGCGCTCCTGGCGTGTGCTTCCCTGCGGCAGATCGTTTCCAGCTACCAACTGGCCGACTCGCTGCCAGCGGCCGAACGTGAGACACGTCGCTGGTTGCGGCTGCAGCCTCGCTCGGCCGTCGCGTGGAATGTCATGGCCGACGTGTTAGTCGCAGCAGGGAAGGCGGCGGATGCCGTTGCCGCGCTCGATCAGTCGGCGGCCTTGGAGGAGGAAACGAGAGGCGTTGCGTCTGGTCATACTGGCCAACCATCGGATGTACAGCGGAGACTTTGAACAGGCCGACCGTCTGTACGCGGGGGAAATCGAGAGTGGGTCGCCGACCCGGGCGCTCTCTGCGTATTGGTATCGGGGCCTATCCTTCCGGAATCAGGGTCGACTGACTGAGGCGCTCGCCGATGCGCGACATGAGCGTGAGCTTGCAGTGCCTCGATATCCGCCACGCGTGGTTCGCGAGAAGCGCGCCTCCCGTCGGAACTGCTACTGGAGGCCGAGGTGCTGTTCGAGATGGGGCGATATCGCGCGTCGGCGGTAGTCTTCGACTCGGTGGGGCGGTGGAATGAAGGGGACGAACTGCCGGGTCAGATCGCCCACCAGCGCGTATGGTCCATGACGCACGCTACCAGCGCCATGATTGCTGCTGGTGACACGGTCAACGTGAAGCCCCGCATCGACAGTATCGAGGCGATGGGTGTGCTCAGCGGGTTAAAGCGAGATCATCTCCTGCACCACCACCTGAAGGGGCTCATGTACGCCCTGCGGGGGAACGATGAGGCCGCGTTGGACGAGTACCGGAAGGCGATCTTCTCATGGAACTTCGGATACACACGCACCAACATGGCCATGGCTCGTTCGTACATGCGGTTGGGCCGGCCGCTCGACGCGGTCGCCGTGTTGCAGCCGGCGCTACGTGGAGATATCGAGGCGTCCAACTTCTATGCGCCGCGCACGGAATTGCACGAGATGCTCGCGCTGGCGTGGGAGGCGGTACCGGGGGCAGCGGCGAGGGATAGTTCCGCCGCGCACATGGCGTACGTCGCGCGCGCGTGGACCAAGGCGGATTCGGTTGCGCCACGCCTAGCCCGGATGCGGGCGGGGCCTGTTCGCACCACGGCGAGTCGTTAGGTCGCCTCCTGTCGCCACAGGCGGCGGGCAGCCGCCAGGCACGCCAGCGCGACGCCGTACGTAGCGCGAGTTCGTACGTCACGGGGGTCGCAAACGCCACGGTGACTGCCGCGGTGACCACGCCGCCAAGGGATGCCAACCACACGTTGGCGAGGCGTCTGTCACCGAACGCCAAATAGCCAGCGAGCAAGAGGATTTGCGCGGCCGTCGCAAACACCAACGGGCGAAACTGCTCTCGCGCGGCGTCGATGAGTGACACGCGGAGTGGCGTCCCCATGGCGCGGCCTTGTTCCGCTTGGCGAAAGAGTGCACTCGCGTGCCAGACAAACATCACCGCCGGGAGCGCGACACCAAGCCACAACCAGGGATCGCGTCCGGCGGTCACACTCACAAAAACCGCCGCGCTTCCGACCAGTGCCAACGGAATTCCTGCCGCCACGGACGCTGGGGCAACGACGTTTCGGTGCCGGACGGCTACCAGCGTGACCAGCACGAACATTGAGAGCACTGCGACGAACTGCACGGATTGTTCGGCGCGGCGCGCCTCGGCAATCGGTCCGTCGAGTACGAAGCTGTGCCCGGCCGGCAGCAGCATGGTTTGCAGCGTACTGTCGATCACGTCGCCTAACGCCCCCCCCCATTGGCGATCGGTCACCATGAGGTTCAGGCGCGCGGATCGGCGTCCATCTCGGTGCTGAATCACACCGGGGGGTCCGGCTACCTCCACGGAGCGTATGGATGAGAGTCGACGTGCTTCATCGGCGACGCGCCTTGTCACGCCGACGAGTGTCTGCAGGTCCTCTCCATAGATGTCGACGCTCCAGTCCGGTGCGTTCGCTGCAGCCGGCACCGGCGCGGGGGACGGCGCGCGTCGGCCGGCTGCCGCCAGGATGGGCACGGAGATCCCCACGAACATGAGAAGGAGCACAACACGTCCGCGATGGCCCAGCGCCCACGCCAAGGCGTCCTGAAATCGATCCACGATCTGCTCCACGTATCCCTCGAGCAGGGCTCGAAGCGCGGACCGCTCCTGATGCCGACGGAAGTTCGTTAGGAATGCGAGCGCGGAGGGTACCGCAAGCGCAACAGCCAACATGAGCAGTGCTCGCGGCCAATCGTGGTCTGATTCGCTGCGCAACTGCGTGAGCGAGATCTGCGGCGGAAATTCAGGTGCCGCGGATGACGAACCGTGCTTTGACTCGGCGAATAGACGCCGGAGTGCGGTCGTGTCCGGCGCATGCGCGAACTCGGCGACTACCTGCGCGGCGCCGGGGGCCGCGGTTCCTACTATATGAAGGGCGCCGGTCTGCCGGACGGCAGCCTCCAACGGGTTGAGCATTTCACGCTCGACCTTCTCGGCGTCGGCACCTGGGCAGCGCCAAGTAATTGAGACTTCGGAGGCTCCGCCGAACGGAGACCGCCAGCTCAGCGACGGAAAACCCGCAAGCGTCACCCATGCGGTGACGCTCAACGCGATGGCGAACGTTTGTCGCCGCCATTTGGACCATTGAAGCATGGGCCGAACCTAGCCCGGCCGGTGCGAAGCAGCGTCAAATCAGGCGCAAATGTTTGTCCTGAGAGCATTTGCGCCTTCAAAAGGCTAGCAATAGCACCGGTTTTTCCACGAAAGGCGCGCTGCGCGAACCCAAAAACATCGGTCGCCGCGCCCCCTTTGCGCTTGCCTTGACGCGTTTTCCGCGGGCCGGAGCAGAATCCCCTCCGTCATCAGCGCCGCCGAACCGCGGCCGACGAAGCAACCGACAGCGGCTATTCAAACAGGAGTTCGTATGCTCCAGATCGATAAGACACCAGAGCCGGGCTTTGAAGGAATCGTTGGCGAGTCCAAGTCGCTCCGCGCGGTCCTTCGCCAGGCAGGTCAGGTGGCACCGGTAGAGACGACCGTGCTGATCACGGGCGAAACGGGAACAGGGAAGGAGCTGATCGCTCGCGCCATTCATGAAGCCAGCGCGCGCCGCGCACGTCCCTTTGTCGCCATCAATTGTGGGGCGATCGCGCAGGGTCTGGTGGAAAGCGAATTGTTCGGCCACGAGCGCGGCGCCTTCACCGGTGCGCTGCAGCGTCGCATTGGTCGCTTTGAAATGGCCGACGGCGGGACGCTCTTCCTTGATGAAGTAGGCGAGCTGCCACTGGAAACCCAGGTCAAGCTGTTGCGCGTGCTTCAGGAGCGGGAATTCGAGCGTGTGGGTAGCACGCGAGCGCAGTCGGTGGACGTGCGCGTGATCGCAGCTACGCACCGCGACCTCGAGGCCGATGTCGCGGCCGGCCGATTCCGCGCAGACCTCTACTATAGACTGAACGTGTTTCCGCTTCGCATGCCGTCACTCCGTGAGCGTGCGGGCGACATCCCACTCTTGGTCCGCCACTTCCTGCAACAGCTGCAGCGCAAGCTGGCCAAGCCGCTCAAGAGCATCACGGACGAGTCGTTGCAGCGGATGCAGGGCTACCGCTGGCCGGGGAACATCCGCGAGCTCCAGAACATCCTCGAGCGCGCGGCGGTTGTGGCCGACGGCATGGTTGTGGAGCTGGCGCCTGGTGACTGCGGTGGCATGGTGCCGCAAGAAAGTGGCTGGAAGAGCACGGGCGAATGGCGCGTCCACACGAACGTCCGCGCGCCGCTCGTGACGCGATCGGAGTCGAACGGCGACGCGGTGATGAGCCTTGTGGAGAACGAGCGCGCGCACATTCGCCGAGCCGTGCACCTGGCCAACGGCCGCATCCATGGTCCGACCGGCGCCGCGCGCATGCTCGGCATCAATCCCAGCACGCTGCGCTCGCGCATGCAGAAGCTGGGGCTGTTCAACAAGGCGAGTTAGGTCATGCCTTCGCGAGATCTCGCGACGTTCGCGGGATACCGTGAGGCGCGGCGGCTCGCCAGGAGGCCGCGAGGTCCGGCAACGGCAAGGGGATCTCGTTGAGTGACAGCAAGTTGAAGCACCTGACGGAGCAAGGCATGCGGTTTGGCAGCCGCGTTGCACAGATGAATGGGTGAAGACGCCACAGGGGCGTCACCACCGAAAGACCTCAGAACTGACCATCAACCACGTCTCATATACCTATGCAGAAGAAACATCGCGCCATGATCGCGGTCACCGTACTCTCACTGACCGGCGGACTGGTCACATATCGCACCATGTTTGCAGCCGACGGCAACAACACCATCACGGCTTCTGGCACGGTCGAAGCCACGCAGGCGGAACTCGGCTTCCAAGCCGCAGGGCGCCTACAAGAGATCACCGTTCACGAGGGCGACCAAGTAGCCGCCGGGACACAGATCGCGGCCCTCGAGCGCGACGAGCTGCTGGCCCAGAAGGCCGTGGCCACGGCGCAGCTGGCGGGGGCTCAAGCGGTCCTCCGCGAACTCGTCACCGGGTCGCGGCCGGAAGAGATCGCCCAGGCGCAGGCGGCCGTTGCCGTGGCAACGGATCGGCGCGATGGCGCGCGCCGGGACGTCGAGCGGCTGCGTCCACTCGCCGATCAATCGCTGGTCAGCAAACAGCAGTTCGACCGACAGAGCACGGCCCTGAGTGTAGCGGACGGGGAAGTGGCCCAGGCGACTGAACAACTCCGCCTGCTCAAGATCGGACCGCGTGCAGAACGCATTGCCGCTCAGCGCGCAGCTACCGAGCAGGCGAATGCTGTTGTCGCGCGCATCGATGCCATGCTTGCGCAGACTGTGCTGGTGGCTCCGACGAACGGTGTCGTCACCGTTCGCCATCGGGAACCAGGCGAGGCGCTTTCACCAGGCACCCCCGTGGCCACCCTCCGCGACCTGAATGACCGATGGGTGCGCATCTATGTGCCCGGCGATCAGGTGGGACACCTAACGCTGAGCGAGAAGGCCGTCATCACCGCCGACGCCGATCCAGAGAAGACGTACCAGGGCGTGGTGTCCTACATCGCGAGTGTGGCCGAGTTTACGCCACGCAACGTGCAAACGACCAAGGACCGCGTGAAGCTGGTCTACGAGGTTCGCGTGCGCATTACCGGGGACTCGGCGGTTGACCTGAAGCCGGGCCTGCCTGCGGACGTGAAGTTCCCGTTAAGCCCTGCCTCACCAGCCTCCAACTAGTCCGGCGAGGGCATGCACATGCATCAACCCATGCGGCTCAGCAGCGAGCATCAGGTACGCCCTGAAGCCGTTCGCGTGGCTGGGCTGACGCGACGCTTCGGCGACGTCACCGCGCTGGACGCTATTTCCTTCGATGTGTCGGTGGGCGAGCTGTTCGGCATCGTCGGGCCTGACGGATCGGGGAAATCCACGGTGCTGCGTATCCTCGCCGGCGTGTTGCGGCCGGATGCGGGCGATGCCGTGATCTGCGGCAACAGCGTCGCGCGTGATCCGGAGGGAGTGAAGCACCGCATCGCGTATATGTCGCAACGCTTCGGTTTGTACGGCGACCTGTCGGTGCGGGAGAACATCGACTTCTACGCGGACTTGTATGGGGTGCCGCGGTCGCAGCGCGCCGCGCGCCTGGATCGTCTGTTCGCGTTCTCCAACCTAGGCGCCTTCCAATCGCGACTGGCGTCGAACCTGTCGGGGGGAATGAAACAGAAGCTCTCCCTGTGTTGTGCGTTGATTCACGAGCCGGAGGTCCTGTTGCTGGATGAGCCGACCTTTGGCGTTGATCCCATCTCGCGCCGCGAGTTGTGGCTGATCGTTCACGAGATGGTGGCCAAAGGCACGACGGCCATTGTCTCCACCGCCTACTTGGACGAGGCCGAGCGGTGCGATCGCGTGGCGCTTTTGGATCGTGGCAAGCTGGCGGCCCTGGATGCGCCAGCGACGCTGCAGAACCGGTTGGCTGGCCGATCGCTAGCGATCAGCTGCGACGTCCCTCGCCGCGCCGTGTCCATTCTGCTGGCGTTGCCAGGCGTCCGATCGGCCGCCCTATACGGCCAGTCCGTGCACGTCACGCTGGACCATGGGGGGCGCGAGCAGGAAGTCCACGCCGCGCTCCTGTCGTCGGGCGTGGTCATTCATGCGGTGGACGCATTCGATCCATCGCTCGAGGATGTCTTCATTGAACTGTCGAGTACCCCATCTCATGCCGCCTGACACGCAGACACCAGCCGTCGCTGTTGACGGCCTCACGCGCCGTTACGGCGCCTTCACGGCGGTCGACTCCGTCAGCTTCACCGTTCGCCCGGGAGAGGTGTTCGGCTTCCTGGGTCCGAACGGAGCGGGGAAGACCACCACCATCAAGATGCTGACGGGACTCGTGCGACCGTCGGCAGGGCGCGGCACCGTGGCTGGCCACGACGTGGTTACCGCGGGTGCGCGCATCAAGCACGTGATCGGATACATGTCGCAACTGTTTTCGCTGTACCATGACCTCACTGTCGACGAGAACATCGCCTTCGCGGCTGGATTGCATGGTGTTCGTGGGGCGCAGCTGGCCACACGTCGGCAGTGGGTCTTGGACATGGCGCGCCTGCACGACCACGCCAATCGGCTGACCGCTCAGCTGCCCTTGGGTTGGAAGCAGCGGCTGGCCCTCGGGTGTGCCGTGCTGCACGAGCCTCGCGTGCTCTTCCTGGACGAACCCACGTCAGGGGTGGACCCGCTTGCTCGGCGCGCGTTCTGGGATGTGATCCATGACTTGGCGCAGGGCGGAACGACCGTGTTCGTCAGCACGCACTACATGGAGGAAGCCGAGTACTGTAACCGTCTGGCATTGATGAATCGCGGAAAGCTCGTGGCGTTAGGTACGCCAACCGACCTCCGCGACAGCATGAACGAACCCGTGCTGCGCGTGGATGTCTCCGATGCGCCACGGGCCGTGGCCGCGCTGGCTGGCGTGGAAGGGGTGCTGGATGCGTCCCTCTTCGGCCGCGTGTTGCGGGTGGTGGTGGCCGAGGCTGTCCATGCACAACTCACAGTTAGACAGCACATCGAGGCCGCAGGAATCGCCTGCCGGTCCATCCAGGTCATTGAACCTTCACTTGAGGATGTCTTCGTGTCCCGCGTGCGCATGGCGGGCGGAGCGATTGTCGGATGAGTACACACACTCCCTCCACGTCCAGCCGTGCGTTCAGCACTTCACGCATGTGGGCAATGGCTCGAAAGGAATTCCTCCAGCTTCGTCGCGATACGCGCAGCTTGGCGCTGGCGTTCCTCCTTCCCTTGCTGATGCTCATTCTGTTCGGGTACGCCATCACCACTGAAGTGGAGAACATCCAGGCCGCCGTGGTGGACTATGACCGCACGCCGGAGAGCCGTCAGCTCATCGAGGCGTTTGAGCGCTCGGGATACTTCACCATGGTGGCGAAGCCGGAAAGCGAGCGCGAGATCGAGCCGCTGGTGGACAAGGGGACGATACGCATTGGCTTGGTCATCCCCCGCCGCTTTGCCGCGGACTTGGCCGCTGGTCGCCTCGCAACGGTCGAGTTGCTGCTGGACGGGAGCGATGCCAAGACAGCGACCGTGGCGCGCGGGTACGCGGACGCCATCGCCAAGGAGTTCTCGAACAAGACCGTGCTGCGTGCTCACGGTGGGCCGCCGCTCCAAGCGGAATCCCGACTCTGGTACAACGAGACGCTAGATAGCGCCTCGATGATCGTGCCAGGGCTCATCGCGATCATCATGTCGATTATTGCAGCCATGCTGACGTCGCTCACCATCGCCCGCGAGTGGGAACGAGGCACCATGGAGCAGCTGGCGGCGACACCAGTCAGTCGCGCCGAAGTGATCCTGGGCAAGCTGACCCCGTACTTGGGGATTGGGTTGATCGACGTGGCGGTGGCACTGGGCGTGGCCATTTGGGTGTTCAATGTGCCGTTCCGGGGCAGCCTGCTGCTGTTCGGCCTCTCAAGCCTGATCTTCCTGGTGGGAGTGCTGGGCCTGGGGATCTTCATCTCATCGACCCTGCGCTCCCAGTTGCTCGCCACGCAGGCCGCCTTGTTTGCCACGTACATGCCGGCCCTGCTGTTCTCTGGCTTCATGTACACCATCAGCAACATGCCCCTGGTGTTGCAGCTCATTTCCCGCGTCGTGCCGGCGCGCTATTTCGTTGCCATCTCCCGAGGGTTGTTCCTGAAGGGCGTCGGGTTCGACGTGCTCTGGCCCTCCCTGCTCGGGCTGTCACTCTATGCGGTGGCGACGGTCACTCTCAGCATCCAGAAGTTCAAGAAGGAGCTCGCATAAATGCAGCCGCAATCCTCCGCCTCCGCCGATCGCTTCTCGTGGGCTCGGCTCTGGCAAATGGTCCGCAAGGAGATCAGGCAGATGTGGCGCGATCCGAAAGCGCGCCCGCTCCTGTTCCTCTCACCCATCATGCAGATGTTCCTGCTGGGCTACGCGGCCACCACGGACGTCAACAACATCAGCACGATCGTGGCCGACCACGACCGCACCGCAGAATCACGGGCGCTCATCAATGCCTATGAGTCCACCGGCTACTTCACGGTGGTGGAACGCACCGACCGGGCCGACGAGGTGACGACCGCGCTGAGTGAGGGGCGCGCCACGGTAGGCCTCACGATTCCACCTGGGTTCTCCCGCGACCTGGCCGCTCACCATGCCACGGTGCAAGCAGTCATCGATGCATCCGATGCGAACCTGGCCAATGTCGCCCAATCATACGCAGCGCAAATCGCTAGTGAGTTCGGCGCGAAGATGGCAGGGACCACCGTGGCCGGCGGTATTGAACTTCGATCGCGCGCCTGGTTCAATCCCAGCTTCGAGAGTCGCTTCTTCAATGTGCCGGCGATCATGGGCATCCTGATGTTCATGATCGGATTGCTCCTGACGGCCTTGGGCGTGGTGCGCGAACGCGAAATCGGAACCCTGGATCAACTCCTCGTCAGCCCGATCCAACCATCCGAGTTCATGCTGGGCAAAACCATTCCCGTGTTGGGACTGGCCATGGTTCACCTGTTGATCTACACCGCGCTGACCGTGTTTCAGTTCGATGTCCCCTTGCAAGGGGCGTTCGGGACGCTCGCGCTCGCGGCGTTCATCTATACACTCGCAGGCCTAGGCCTGGGCTTGCTCATCTCGACCGTATCTCGAACGCAGCAGGAAGCGTTCATGCTGCTGATTCTGATCTTCTTGCCCGCCGTCATGTTGTCGGGATTTCTGTCTCCCGTCGAGAGTATGCCGCCCGTCTTCCAGTGGCTCACCTATGTGAATCCGATTCGCTACTTCATGGAGATCGTGCGCGGCGTATTCCTCAAGGGCATCGGGATCGACGTCCTGTGGCCGCAGTTCGCCGTGCTGACCTTGATGGCCGTGGCCACGCTCACGTACGCCACGCGGAGGTTCAAGTACATGGTGAACTAGACGCACACACTATTCCTGGAGGCGGGAAGGGCCCGCGCCGAGCGATCGGCGCGGGCTTTCGTGCATCCAGCGCCCAGTAGATAGAAGGAGGGCACGAAGGTCTCGCGCGATCGTGAGCCACGCGAGCACCAATCGCTCGCATCAGTGCTCGATGCAGTAAGCAGCTCTCCCACGCGAGCCCTCGTGCAATTTCGCGATTTCGCGAAATCCGGCGATGCCGCCAGCGACGAGTGATCCGCTCAGTCAAACGCGCGGTCAGCCAACTCATTGAAACATGGTGAGTTGCCCTGTTTCGGGCGAACGGCGACCGGTTGGCACCGGCGTTGCCCCTAGTGTCGCCAGCGAAACGAGCAGCGCTCACACAACTCTCACCCCAACACACGCAACGAACTCGAGCACTCATATGCCTTGGTCACTCTCGCACACTCCATCTTGCATCTCTCGGTCGTTCGCTCGCGCCACGGTGCGCGCTGCGATGATCGCCATTGTCACCGCTGGCACCCTGAACGCCCAAGCGGCACCCGTCGCGCTGGACCTGGGCGGGGCTGCCCGCATGGCGGCTCAGCGCGGCGCGACCACCGAGGTCGCTCGTGCACGCTCCGCGCAGGCAGACGCCCGCGTGACGCAGAGCCGTTCACAACTCCTTCCCTCACTCACCAGCACGACGCAGTACAATGCCCGCAGCTTCAATTCAGCGTCGCTGGGCATTGAAGTGCCGGGGAGCACCGGGTCGTCCGTCTTCGATCCACGGGGCGAGGTGATCGGCCCCGTGCGCAGCACGGACGTCCGCGCGCAGATCACGCAGAAGCTGTTTGACCTGCCAGCGCTCTACGGATGGAAGGCCGCTGGGTTCGAGGCCGACGGGGCGCGCTACGCCGTAGCGGCATCGGCGGAAGAAGCCGCGGATCGCGGCGCTAAGGCCTACCTTGGCGTGGTGCGTGCCGAGGCGAGCATCACGGCGCGGAATGCGGATTCGGCGTTGGCCGCCGAGCTTCTGGACATTGCCAAGCAGCAGCTGACGGCCGGTGTTGGCATCGCGCTCGATGTCACCCGTGCCGAGGCGCACCTGGCCGACGCGCGTGCACGTCTCATCTCCACGCGCGCTGATCGCGACCGCGCGATGTTGCAGCTCAAGCACGAGCTGGCCCTTCCGCCAGATGCTCCCCTTTCCCTGACGGAAGGGCTGGGTGAACCGACGGCGAGCGGACTGAACGTCAATGAAGAGGATGTGATCAAGTACGCCCTGCAGCACCGGGCAGACTTCCACGAGGCACGGTCTGTCACGATCAGCGCTGCCGTCCAGGCACGGGCCGCGCGCGCCGAGCGATTGCCGACGATCTCCGTGTTCGCTGACCACGGGCAGAATGGCAAGGATATCGATCGCATGCTCGGCACCTACTCGTACGGCATCCAGGTGTCGACCCCCATCTTCGACGGGTTCCGGACGTCGAGCCGCACTGCTGAACAGCAAGCACGTCGTCAGGAGGCCCAGGCCCGATTGGGCGACCTCCGCCGGCAGATCGACACCGACGTTCGGTCCGCCTTGGTCACACTCAGCTCCACAAAGGAAGAAGTCGTTGCAGCCGGCGCGCGCCTGGCACTAGCGGAACAGGAAGTGGCGCAGGCGCGCGAGTTGTTCAAGGCCGGGGTCAGCGGCAGTAGCGATGTGATCAACGCCTCCATCGGCTTGAACAGCGCTCGCGACCAGAAGATCGACGCCCTCACGAGATATCAATTGGCTCGCGTGGCCTTGGCCTCCGCTCAGGGCGCCACGACCTCGCTACAGCCCTCCAACCCATAACAACAAGAGGATCACACGCATGACCATCATGGAGAAAGTGCTGGAACGCCGGACCGCGACGTCCGGCATAGACCCCGCGGCCCGCCGCGCGGCGCGCATCTGGCGATCCACCGGAGTCGTACCCGTCGCGCACATGGTGACTGACGGCTCGGACTTCACCGCGGAATACGAACTCGCTGCGTTACAACCGACCACCTACCTACACACTCGTTAGGACACAGGCTCACCATGCATCCTTCCGTGAATACGGACGCGCTCCAGCTGACGGCAGCCACCACGATGTGGGCCTTGGGCGGTGCCCTGTTGGCCGGCCTTCCGGTGGCGTGGACGTACACCGTCACGCGCCGGCGGAAGGAGTACGCGCAGACGACCGCGCACGGCCTCCTGCTCCTGCCGCTATCCGTCGCCGGTGTTGCCCTGCTGCTTCCGAGCCATCTGGCGATCGCGGTGAGCCTGGCGGGGGTGTTCGCGCTGGCCCACGTGCAAGGTGCCGTGCGCGGACTGGCAGATGTCGTGTATGTGCTGGTGGCCGTCTGTATCGGTATCGCGGCGGCCCGCGGCTCCCTGATCGTTGGGGTGTTGTGCGCGCTGGCATTCAGCGCGCTGTTGCTGGCGTGTTCTTGGTTGGATATCGCGCGACGACCGGGTCGCGGCCTTCGGAGAACGTGGAGTCGTCTTCAGAAGCGGCTGCGCCTGAAGTCGAACGACCCATCCGAAGCTGCGATGGCGAGTGACGATCGGGCGATCGCACCTAACGAAACGCGGGGCGGAAAGACGAACGCCATGCTTCGCATTCGGTCCGTCTCAGGCACACGAGCGCGGATGGCGCTCGAGCGCGTGCTGGGCGAGCGGACACGTCGCTGGGAGCTGCGCGATGCCACGCCGGTAGATCGCGGAACGACGGTGCTCGTGTACGCCGTGCGTGTACCGCGCACTGCACGCGGGCGGCTCCTTGATGCCCTGCAGCAGTCACCCCAGGCCATTGGCGTGGAACTGCGATGATCGCGATCCCCGCTGGCGCATTCGGGGCCGACGGACGATGGGACGTGCCGTCGGAAGGCGTCTTGGCACGCCTGGTGGCAGAGGGGGCACCGTTCGCTCACTCTGCCACCCCGCCGACGCGCCAACACTTGGTCGAGACCTACCTCGACTCCGAAGACCGAACGCTTCAAGCCGCAGGGGTGAGCTGCATCCTGCGGACAACCGATGGCACGCGGCATCAACTGCATGTCGCGAACATCGTCGAACGGGCCGGCGAGATGCTGCTGGACGAAGTCACATCCGACGTGTTGTCGCCGATGGACGAACGGTACGTGCGTGGGGATAACCGCGCGGTCCGGCAGCTCCGTCGGCTGGTGAATGTGACCACGTTGCGTCCGCAGTTGCGGCTGCAGGTTGACCGACAGACCCGGGTGGCGACGTCCACCGGGTGGTGGAAGCGCGCGACCTTCGGCCTCGCGTACGACACGGTGACGCTGCGATCCGCCGGACTCTCGGCTTCGTTTCATGAGGTCGGGTTGCACGAGATCGAGCGGGGACGACCGACGGCGGAATGTGTCGCGGCCGCCTTGTGCGACCAGTATGCCCTGCGCGCAGTCGTATTGGACCGGCGCCATCGTGCGGAACAGTTGCAGGCGACGATGGAGCAGGAGGCGATGGCCCGGCGCGTTGGAATCGGCCGATCCGTGACGCTGTTGGCGATCGATGAAGACCGTGTTGCGGCCGTGCGTGATGCGATGGGATGGCGACTGCCGATGTTGGAGGGAAGTGGCGAAGAAGCGTGTCGGCACCTGATGCGCCGTGTGCTTGGCACCGGCGTCGGTGACCTGCACCTCCTTACCCACGCGGACGCTCATGCTGTTGATCGCGGCCTGGAGATCTGGTGTTGCACCCGCTTGGATCGCACCCACCGGCAGGTCACGAGTGGTGCGATGGCGTGGTTGACGATCGACGAGATGCTCGGACAGGTGGCCCAGCGTGAAGGCATCGACCGCACGACGCTCGCGGCGCTTACCGCCGTGAAGCGCTCGGGAGCGCTCGCCCATCTCGCGACGGGCACGCCCCGAGTAACGACCAAGCCAGCTACCAGAACCACGCCGACGGCCGCGGTGCCGCAGCTGGATCCCGACCTCAGCCTCCTTCGCTTCAACGAGCGCGTGTTAGCGCTGGCAGCGGACACGACGACGCCTCTGTTCGAGCGTATGCGGTACCTGGCCATCGCCGCGTCCAATCTCGACGAGTTCTTCTCCGTGCGAGTGGGAAGGCTCAAGTATCGCGCGGCCGGCGAGCCGGATGAATCTGACGGTAGCCCCACGGCTCGCCGTTTGGAACGCATTGGGCGCGAGGCCCGGGCGCTGGTCGGGCGTCTCTCTGAACTGGCGGACACCGTCTTGTCGGAGGTCGCCACGCATGGGGTTGCACTCAGGCGCGGTGACGATCTCTCCGCCACGGAGCTGGCCTGGCTGCAGGAGCATTTCCGGGTGGCGATTCTTCCCGCGCTCACGCCGCGCCACTTGGGTGCCACAGACGGGCACGCGATGCCGTTGATTCCGGATCGGACGTTGGCCCTGGCGGTCGTCGTGCGGGACCGCCGTGGCGCATCGTCCCGGATGGCACAGGTCGCACTGCCCACCAGCGTGCCACGATTCATCGCGCTGCCAGAGAACGCGGGTTACGTCGCGCTGGAAGATGTGGTGCGCGGACATCTCGCCCAAGTCTTTCCCGGCTGTCGCGTGGAGGAAGCCTCGCTCTTCCGGTTGACGCGCTATGCAGACCTGGCCATCGACGACGGCAGCGACGTGGACGGCGTGCAGGTCATGGACGAGCAGGCACGTCTGCGCGAGCGACAGCCTGTGGTTCGCATTGAAGTGGAGCAGGGGACCTCGACCCGCGTTCGTCAGCTCCTACTGAAGGAGTTGTCTTTCGAGCCCGGGGCTCGGCCTGGCGCTTTACGGACGAGCGACATCGTGGACGTGCCAGGTCTGCTCGACCTCTCATCGCTCAAGCTGCTCGCCAATGCGGCACCGCCCGACCTGTCATTCGCTCCGATGCGTGCCCGAGACGCTTTGGGTGGGGTTGCAGATCTCTGGGAGGCCATGCGCGCCGGCGACGTCTTCCTTCACCATCCATATGACGACTTTGGGACCAGTGTGGTTCGATTCGTCAACGAGGCGGCGGACGATCCTGATGTGCTCTCACTGAAGATGACGCTGTATCGCACGGGAGATGGCTCGCCCATCGCCGACGCGCTGTGTCGTGCGGCGGAGTGTGGCAAGGACGTCACGGTCTTTGTGGAACTGAAGGCGCGTTTTGATGAAGCGCGAAACGTGCAGTGGACGCGGCGACTGCAGGCCTCAGGGGTGCACGTGATTCATGGGATACCTGGATACAAGAATCACGCGAAAGTGGCGGTTGTAGTTCGCCGCGAAGAGGGCGTGCTTCGTCGCTACGCACACATCGGCACCGGCAACTACAACGCCGGCACCGCGCGCGCCTACACGGACTACGGCCTGCTCACCTCGCGACCTGACGTGTGCGACGATCTCACATCGCTCTTCAACACGTTGAGTGCTGGGGGATCGCTGGCCAAGGTTCCCTTCCGCAGCTGTCTGGTCGCGCCGCATGGGATTCACCGGGGTCTGTTGGAGCGCATTCGTCGCGAGGCGGACCACGCCCGTGCTGGTCGACCCGCGTGGATCCGGATGAAGGTGAACGGGCTGGCCGATCGCGAGGTCATCCGCGCGCTGTACGATGCGTCCAACGCCGGCGTCACTATTGAGCTGGTGGTGCGCGGCATATGCACGTTGCAGCCGGGGGTCCCTGGGCTGAGCGAACGAATCACCGTCGCCAGTATCGTGGGTCGCTTTCTGGAGCATGCGCGCTGCTACGCATTCGGAAACGATGGCAGTCCCGAATGGTGGATTGGGTCAGCCGATCTTCGCCCGCGCAACCTGCATCGCCGCATCGAGGTGCTGGTACCCGTGGTCGCGCCGGACCAGCACGCCTATCTGCACGCCTGTTTCGAGGCGGAGTTGTCAGACGCCACCGCGTGGCGCCTCGGTCGCGATGGCACGTATGGGGCACCGACAGTAGCAACGTTCGGAACCACCGTCAGTGCGCAGCGACGTCTGATTGAAGGAGAACGCACTCTGTCCATCTACCATCGTGCGCGCTGAGTGCATCGTCGAGCGCGCCGCTCTTCCTTTTGTCCCTAATTGCGGGCGCCCATGTGCGCATCCGCGTGGAGTTCATATCATGTCATCACGTTGTCGCTTGCTCATGTCATTCTGCGCAGTGGTTGCGGCCTGGCCGATCGGGCTGCTGGCCCAGTCACCGCCCACCGGCACGGATTCCGTTTATACCACGTCGTCGACGCGGCGCGTGGCGGCCGGTGCCAAGTACAAGGCGGGCCGCCTGCACAAGCTCGTGCTCGGCGAGGACTATCGCGCGCTCTGGACCGCTCCCATCGAAGTGCCTGTGCTTGACCTTGTGCAGGAAGCAGGCGGGCTCACGCCAACTGAGCGCGGTGGCAGCATGCAGACGAACTCGTTGCGCTTTGCCGGTGCAGATGGTCGCGAGTACGTCTTTCGCCCGCTGGAGAAGGACTTTACGAAGGGACTTCCTGCCGACCTGCGCGAGACGTTGATCAGCGACATCGCGCAGGATCAGGTCAGTGGGTACCATCCCGCGTCGTCGATTGTCGTGTCCAGTCTGTTGGACGCGACGGGGCTGCATCACCCGAGGCCGCGGATGATGGTGATGCCTGACGACGCGCGCCTAGGAACCTTCCAGAAGGAATTTGCCGGCGTGGTCGGAACGTTCGAGGAGCGGCCGACGCGTGACTTCGACGCCGTAGCCGGGCAGGACGGCGCGGCGGATGTCATCAGCTCGGAGAAGCTCTTCGAACGCATTCGAAAGAACCGACCGGATCAGGTGGACACCAAGGCCTACCTGTCGGCGCGCCTCTTCGACGTCTTCGTGGGCGACCGCGACCGACACCGTGACCAGTGGCGCTGGGGCAAGTTCTCCACGGCGCGGGATGCTGCCTGGGAGCCGATTCCGCGGGATCGCGACATGCCCTTCGCGAAGTTCGAGGGGCTGGGCCCTTGGATGGTACGTGGCTTTGTGCCACAGCTGGTCTCGTTCGAGGAAGCATATCCCTCGATGGTGTGGCTGAACTGGAATGGCCGAGAAATTGACCGGCGGCTGCTTGGCGGGATGGAACGTGCCTCGTGGGATTCCGCTGCCCGCGTCCTTCAGGCGCAGCTGACGGACTCCGTCCTACACGCGGCGATTGACGCCATGGCGGAGCCGTATGTAAAGCTCAACGGCGACCGGTTGTACCGTGAACTGGTGGCACGACGCGAAAACCTGCCGCGGGCCGCCGACGACTTCTATCGCGTGCTGGCGCGCGAGGTGAACCTGTCGGGGACTGACGGCAACGACCTGATCGAAGTCACCAGGGAAGGGGATGGTTCGGTCACCGTCGCGATGTACGCGTCCGGCACGACGAACGAACGTGCGCCTGGCGCGCGCCCTGTCGTGCAGCGCCGATTCCTCCCGGGAGAGACGCACGAGGTACGACTCTACCTCAATGGTGGAAATGATCACCTGGTGGTGAAGGGACGCCGCAACGGCGATATCCTGCTTCGTGTGGTTGGTGGTGACGGCGATGACACGTTCGACGATCGCATTCCAAAGGGCGATGCGGCCTTGCAGCTGTACGACGAGGCGGGCACGAACCGCGTGATCAGCGAGGCGGGCCTGACGATCGATCGCAAGCCATACCAATCACCCACCGCCGCGCGCGCGGAGGATGAGCCGCGGGACTGGGGCTCATGGAGCCTCGTGATGCGTGGACTGAGCGTTGCGCCTGGCGTGGGTATGCTCGGCAGCGTCAACTATACGCGGTTCGGGTATGCATTCCGCCATGCTCCGTTTTCGTCACGATCCAGCCTTCGACTGGATGTGTCATTGTCCGAGCGACGGCCGCGACTGACCTGGGACGCGACTTTTCCCCGGGCCAACAGCCACGATGCCTTGGGCATTCACGCCGTCGCGTCGGGCATTGACCTGCTTCACTACTACGGTGAGGGAAACGAGACCGCCAACGACCAGGGTCGCAGCGCATACAAGGTGGAGCAGGACCTGTACGCCATTGAGCCGAAGTGGACGCACATGATGCAGAAGGGTGTGTCTCTGACCGCCAGCACCACCGTGCAGTACAGCAATACACACAAGATGAATGGGACGGTGCTGAGTACGGAGCGACCCTACGGCACGGGCGACTTTGGCAGTGTGTCTGGTCGGCTGGCGTTGGACGTCGATCGGCGAGACGTGCCCTCGTCACCGACCAAGGGCTTCCGATTCGCGGCAAGTACGTCGCTCACGCCGGCCATGTGGAGCGTGGACCAGACGTATGGCGATGTGGATGCGACGGCCAGCACCTATGTGAGTGCCAAAGGTCCGTTGCAGCCGACGTTGGCGATTCGCGCCGGCGGCCGTACTGTGTGGGGGGACTATCCGTACTTCGCGGCATCGCACATTGGCGGCGGCACCACGGTGCGTGGATGGGATGACCAGCGCTTTGCCGGCCGCTCGTCCGCCTACGGCAACGCCGAGGTCCGCATGCGCCTTGGGCGCTGGAAATTGATCGCCCCGGCCGACGTCGGCGTGTTAGGCTTTCAGGACGTCGGGCGAGTGTTTGCGGACCATGAGTCCTCCAGCGAGTGGCACCTGGGCACGGGCGGAGGTATTTGGATTGCCCCGCTGGTGCGGACGTACACGGTGAGCCTGAGTATGGCGCACAGCCGCGAGCGGAACGGCGTCTACCTAACGAGCGGGTTCGCCTTCTAGTCAGGCGTCAATTCCGGGGCCCCGGTCGCGTCGAGATGACGCGGCCGGGGCTTCTGGCGTTTGGCACCCCAAACAGCGGGAGGGGTCCGCTGGGCGCGTCAACGTCATTTCCCATGGGCTCCACGACGTTTCGCGAAATCTCGCGACGACGATGAAATCCCGTCGCGAATCGAGGGTCTAGCCGAGGCGAGTGGCGATCCCGTGCAGCGCGCTAACCGCTTCTCCCACAGCTAGTTAGCGCCACACGTCGCTCGGCGTCGTTTTGTGGCCCCGAGCGTGCTTTTGAGAGGGCCGTCGGAGAGCACTCCGACATCAACCCTTCAAATGAGAAGTCATCATGAAACTTCAGAAGCTCCTTGCTGCATTCAGTCTGTTCGCCTCCGTCCACGCCCTCGGCGCCCAGAGCGTCACCTACGATTTCGACAAGTCCGTCGACTTCACCAAGTACAAGACGTACGCCTGGGTCGATGGTGGCAACCTGCCTGACGAGTTCAACCACAAGCGCATCGTCGGCTCGGTGGACACCCAACTGGGCATGAAGTCGCTCACGCAGGTGCAACAGACGGCGAATCCGGACATCCTCGTCAGCTACCGTACCGGCTTCGATCAAGCGCTCGAGGTGAACGCCAGCTCGTCCGACCTCGGGCCGTATCGCTGGGGCAATCGCGTGGGTTCGGCGCGCGCCCAGCAAGTCACGGTGGGCACGCTCTTCGTGATCCTGCGCGATGCCTCGACGCAGGCGGTGGTGTGGCGCGGGGCAGCGACCGCCGACATCAACGCCAAGGCCAGTCCCGAACGCCGCGATCGCAACATCGCCAAGGCCACCGAAAAGATGTTCAAGCATTACCCACCCAAAGCGTAATCGGAGGCGATCTGTGAGAATGCTTCGCGTCTGTCTGGCGGCTCTGGTCGGCCTCGTTACGCCCGTTGCGGCGCAACGAGCGCCCGCTCGGGTAGCCGTAGTGCTGGATCAGGAAAGCCCGCGATACGGGCAAATGCTCGACGCCTTACGCCGCGAAGCCCAGGGCTTCTTTCGCACCGAGGAAGTCACCTTGGTGGAATCCGTGTGTGGCGATGGAACGCCAGCGTCCATTCGCCACGCACTGGATGTGGCGCTCAACGATCCACAATTCAGTGTCGTGGTTGCCCTCGGCCCGATCGGGTCGCACTTGCTGGCGTTAGGCGGCTCACCGGCCAAGCCGGCCATAGCGGGTGTCTTGATCGACGCTTCGTGGCAAAAGGCGCCGGAGAAGAACGGCAGCAGTGGCGTGTCACGCCTGACGTACGTGAATCAATCCTACGACGTCGGACGTGCGTTGGACGACTTCCGACGGCTCATCCCCTTCCGCAAGCTGGCCGTCGTCATTGACCGCCAGCAGCTCGCCGCCATCCCCGAATTGCAGGAGCAGGTGACGGCGTCGGTGCTCGCGGCGGGGGCACAAGTCACCGTGGTGCCGGCGGATTCCTCGGCAGGTGCAATACTCGCGGCGATTCCCGCAGATGTGGACGCCGTGTTTCTTGCCCCCTTGATGCAGCTGGGCGAGGGTGCACTGGCCGAATTGCTCCGCGGCATCAAGGGCCGCCGCCTACCAACGCTCGCCTATTCCAATGAGCCCGAAGTTCGTCTGGGCGCCCTGGCGTCCTACGAGCCCGGTGAGAACTGGCAACGCCGTGCCCGCCGCATCGCGGTCGACCTGCAACGCATCTTGGCCGGTGAAGACGCCGGTACGCTGCCGGTGCGACTGGTCGCCGCCCCACGTCTGGCACTCAATCTCACCACCGCGCGCGCGATCGGTTATTCGCCGAGTCGCACGCTGCTGACGGATGCGGTCCTGGTCGGTGCCGAACCCTTGGCGCCACGCGACACGGTCTCGCTGGCCGATGCGCTGCGGATCGTGGCCAATACCAACCTGGATGTCATCGCCGCGCGATTGGAAGCGGCGTCTGGCGAAGCCAACGTCCACATCGTCCAGTCAAACTTGTTGCCCAAGTTGGACGGACGCCTGACCCAGACCTTCACACGTTCCAGCACAGCGGCCGCCAGTTTCGGCCAACAGCCCGAGCGGATGGGCGACGGCGGTCTTTCGCTCACGCTGCCGATCTACAGCGAGCGATCCTGGGCAGCCTATCAGTCGGAGTCCAAGCTTCAACAAGGAAGGGAAGCGCAGCGCGATCAGTTGCGGCTGGACGTCATTCTCGATGCCGGAGATGCCTACGTCGCCACGTTGCGCGCGCAGAGTCTGGTCCTCGTCCGTCGCACGAACCTTGAACGCACACGCTCCAACCTCGAGATCGCGCGTTTGCGCGAAGGGGTTGGGAGCTCGAGCAAGGCCGATGTCTTTCGCTGGGAAGGCGAGGTGGCCAACGCACGCCGCGACGTCATTTCGGCGGACGCTCAGGTGCGTGAAGCGACGCTGGCCCTGAATCGGATCCTGAATCGACCGTTGGAAAGCCCCGTGGCGCAGCCGACGGTGAGGCCCGGCGACGCGGCGTTCCTCTTCCGCGATTCCACGGTCTTGGCGTGGTTGGACCAGCCGGAGCGGTTGTCGGCGCTCACGCGGTTCCTGGGCGCCGAGGCAGCGTCGTTCTCGCCGGAGCTGGCTCAGTTGGACGCCGGGATCTCCGCAAAACGACGACAAGGCGTGGCGGCACAGCGCGCCTTTTGGCTCCCTGATTTCGCGCTGCAGGGCGGGTTGTCCAATGTGTTCAGCCGCAACGGTGCAGGCTCAACCGGGCCCACGATCCCTGCGCAGTTCGACGTCCCGTCGTCGCCCGACATGACGTGGCAGTTCAAGGTGCAGGCGTCGTTTCCGATCTTTTCGGGCTTCAGCCGCGCGGCCACCAAGGCCCAAACGGACATCGACCTGCAGCGGTTACAGGTGCAACGAAAGAATGCGCAGTTGAGCGTGGACCAGCGCGTTCGGACGGCGCTGGAAGCCGCCGGCGCCTCCTACGCCGCCATCGCCCTGAGCCAGGCCGCCTCGGTGGCCGCGGAACAGAACTACCAATTGGTGAGCGACGCCTACGGACGCGGCGCCGTCTCCATCACCAGCCTGATCGATGCCCAGGTGGCGGCCCTTAACGCCGAACAAAGCGCAGCGAATGCCGGACACGACTTCCTCCTCGACCTGCTGAAGCTCGAACGCTCAATCGGGACGTTTGGTGTCCTGTTGAAGCCAGCCGAGCAGCAGGCCTTTCACGATCGACTGCTTTCCCTCACCCAACAATGACAACCACACGAAATCTCACCGCCTTGCTCATCGGCGTGGCCGCGTGCGCCGGTGAAGCACCGCCGGCGAATGAGCCACCACCTGTCACCGTGGCCATTGCCACGCAAGCCGCCGGCATCTCCGGAGAAACACGCTACGGCGGCGCCATTGAACCCGATGTCTCCGTAGATGTCGCCTTCCGCGTGAATGGCATCGTGGAGGCCGTCAGTCAGCGCAGCGGGATCGATGGTCGCCCGCGAGCGCTCCAAGACGGCGACGTGGTTCGTCGCGGCACAACCCTCGCCCGCCTGCGTCAAGACGAGTACCGCGATCAGTTGTCCGACGCCGAGGCTGGCTTCCAACAGTCGCGCGCCGACTATGAGCGCGCGTCGCAGCTGTACGAGAACCGCTCCATTTCCAAGGCCGAGTACGACGCAGCGTTTGCCCGCTTTGCGGCTGGCGGCGCGCGTCGCAACCAGGCCGCGGTGTCCCTGCATGACGCGACCTTGCACGCCCCGATCGATGGCATCGTCCTCAAGCGGACGGCCGAAGTCGGCGCCTTGGCGGGCCCCTCCGTCGCCGCGTTTACCATCGCCGACACGCGGGTGGTGAAGGTGGTCTTCGGTGTGCCTGACGTCGCGGTGGCCCAGTTGAAGTTGGGCGGCCGGTTGGCCATCGAGGCCGAAGCGCTTCCCGGCAAACTCCTGGAAGGTCGGATCACACGCATCGCACCGTCGGCAGACCGCAGCAGCCGAGTGTTTGAGGTGGCGGCAAGCCTCCCGAATACGGATGGTCGGCTCAAGGTCGGGATGCTGGCCACGTTGCGGTTAGGCGGCACGGCGGCCGCTCCCAATCCAGTCGTGCCGCTGGCGTCCATCGTGCGACCCTTGGGCGATACCACGTCCTACGCGGTGTACGTCGTGCACGACTCCACCAAAGACACCTCCGTGGCGCGTCGAACGCGCGTCACGTTAGGCCCGGTGAGCGGCAACTTGATCGCCGTGACCAGCGGCCTCAACGCCGGCGACCGCGTGGTCGTGCGTGGTGCCACCCTTGTCGCGGATGGTCAGCCCATCCGCGTGATCCGGTAGGGAGAGCGCCATGGCACACACCGACGACACAACACTCATTGCCAAGACCAAGAACACCGCGCGGTACTTTACCGAGAAGCGGCAGATCGCGTGGGTCGTTCTGGTTGGCACCGTGCTCTGGGGGATCATCGGCTACTTCCGGATGCCCCAGCGCAAAGACCCCGACATCCCCGTCATCTCCGCCATGGTTATCACACCATGGCCCGGCATGGACGCCGCACGCATCGAAGAGCGGGTCACTCGCCGCATCGAGGCGGTGGCAGCGGAAAATGCGAACGTGCAGACGGTTCGCTCCACTACGCGGACTGGTGTCTCCTACGTCTTCATCGACCTCAAGGAAGGGATCACCGAGACGGGCCAGATCTTCGATGACATCGGTCTCCGGCTCAATGGCATCAAGGACCTACCCGACGGCGCGGGCCCGATCCAATACATGAAGGACTTCGGCAATACGGCGTCGTTGATGCTGACGGTTGCTAGTCCGCACTTGGACGAGATTCAGGTGTCCTTGCGCGCCGATCAAGTCGCCCAGGCGATCCAGTCGTTGCGCGGAGACCATGCCGGCGATCGGGCGACGCTCGTCTACAACTTCCCGGCGTCGATCTCCAGCGCCTCCGCGGTTCGCCCCACCACGCTGTACATGGAGCACGCCATTGCGACCGGTGTCTTTCGCGACGCCAAGTTGCTCCAAGGTCCGCAATTCGTTGGCGTGGACGGCATCACCACCATGTCGGATTCGGCGATCCTCACCGACCTTCGCGACTTTGTGGAGCAGCGGCTCCGTATCGCCGAGCTGCACCCGGACGCTTGGCAACCGGTAGTGATCCACAATGTGGCGGACACGCGCGCCCAACTGCTCGCGTCGGGCGGTGACAAGTACAGCTATCGTGAGCTCGAAGAGTTCACGGATCTCATGCAGCGCACGTTCCAGACCGTGAAGCAGGTGAGCAAGGTGGATCGGTCGGGGGTCCTGGACGAACAAGTCACGCTCAGCTTTTCTCAGGAGCGCGTCGCCTCATACGGCGTTCCCCTTGGTCAGCTCAAGGACATCCTGCGCGGGCGCAACACCGCCATGAGCGGCGGTGTGATCGACGTGGCCGGCCGCACCGTCGGCCTGAATCCAAGCGGCGAGTTCAAGGACGAGAACGAGATTGGGCAGGTGATTGTTGGCTCATCCAAGAATGGCGCCCCGTTGTACCTGCGCGACCTCGTGGACATCGACCGCGGGTATCAGAGTCCGGCGCGCTACCTGAACTTCTATAGCCGGTCGGACAGTGCAGGGCACTGGAGCCGCGGACGGGCCATCACCCTGTCGCTCCAGATGCGGCCCGGCGAAAAGATCGGCGCATTTGGCGCAGCGGTGGACTCCACCATCAAGGCGCTCGGCGATCGGTTGCCGCCCGACCTGATCCTGGCCCGTACCTCCGACCAACCCCTGCAGGTCCGCGAGAGCATGGACTTGTTCATGAGCAGCCTGTGGGAAGCCGTGATTCTCGTCGTGGTGATCGCCCTCATCGGGTTCTGGGAGTGGCGGTCGGCGTTGGTGCTGGCGATTAGTATCCCGCTGACACTGGCGATGACCTTCGGGATGATGGCGATGCTGGGGATTGACCTACAGCAGATCTCCATCGCCTCACTCATCATCGCCTTGGGGCTGCTCGTCGACGACCCCGTGGTCGCCGGCGACGCGATCAAGCGCGACCTGGAGCACGGGCATCGACCGATCATTGCCGCGTGGCTCGGACCCACAAAGCTGGCCCACGCGATTCTCTACGCGACCATCACGAACATCGTCGCGTACCTGCCACTGTTGCTTCTGACGGGGGCGGTCGGACAGTTCCTGGTGACGCTGCCGATCGTGCTGACCTGCTCGTTGGTCGCATCACGGCTGGTGTCCATGACCTTCATTCCACTACTCGGCTACTACTTGCTGCGACCCAGTGGAAAGAAAGAAGTACCGATGAGCGAGCGACGCTCGCGCGGCTTTGCCGGCTGGTACCATCGGATGGGTCAAGCCGCGATCACCCATCGTTGGCGCGTAGCGTTCGGATCCATGGCCATCCTGATCCTTGGTGGCTGGGTGATGAGCCGCCTCAAGCCACAGTTCTTCCCGAAGGACCTGCAGTACCTGTCGTACGTGGAAGTATGGATGCCAGAGGACACCCCCGTGATCGAAACACGGGCCATGACCGAGCATGTCGAACATCTGGTCAAGGAACACGCGGCAGAGTTCTTCGCGCATCGTACCGCAAAGCACGGGACCGGCCGGCTGGTGTCCGTCACGTCCTTCATCGGTGGTGGTGGTCCTCGCTTCTGGTCCACCTTCACGCCCGAGGCGCAGCAGCCGAACTATGGCCTGCTGATCATGCAGGTGGCGAGCAAGCACGACACCCCCGAGCTGGTGTCGGAGCTGCAGACCAAGTTGGCGCACGAAGTCGTGGGCGCACGCGTCAATGTGCGTGAGCTGGAAACAGGGCCTCCGGTGGGGACGCCGGTCTCCATCCGGCTGAGTGGCGACAACATGCCCGTGTTGCGCGCGACATCCGGACAACTGATGCAGGTGTTCCAGAAGAACGGATTGGCCGAGCGCGTCCAGGAAGATTGGGGCGCTGAGAGCTTCGCCGTGGATGTGGCGATCGATCCCGACCGCGCCAGTCGCGCTGGGTTGAGCAATGCCGACGTGGCGGCCAGCACGGCCGTCGGGTTAAACGGCGTGCGCCTGACGGAGATGCACGAAGGGGATCGAGTGATCCCGGTCGTCGCTCGGTTGCGCATGGAGGAGCGGGCGCAGTTAGGCGATCTCACGAACCTGTATGTGTACAGCACGCAGGGATCGACCAAGGTGCCGCTGCAGCAGATCGCTGAACTCAAGACCGGTATGCGCCCGGAAAAGGTCGTGCGTCGCAATCAGTTCCGAACGATTACGGTCGGCGCATTTCCCAAGCCAGGAGTGCTCGCCTCGGAAGTGATGTCCGCATCCAAGGCCGACCTGGATCGCTTGGCAGCCTCATTGCCGCCGGGCGTGAAGATGGAAATCGCTGGCGAGTTGGAGAAGCAGCAGTCGGGATTCCAGGAGCTGGCGATGATCCTCTGCATATCGATTGCCATGATCTATCTGGCGCTGGCCGTGCAGTTCCAAAGCGCCGTGAAGCCTCTGCTGGTGTTCGGCGCCATTCCCTACGGCATGGTGGGAGCGTTCGTCGCCCTGCTGGTCATGGGCGAACCGTTCGGCTTCATGGCCTTCCTCGGCATCGTCAGTCTGGTCGGCGTCATTGTCAGTCACGTCATCGTGCTCTTCGACTTCATCGAGGAAGCACGTGAAAAAGGGGAGAGTCTCACGGATGCGCTGCTCGACGCCGGCATCCTGCGCCTGCGCCCCGTCTTGATCACCGTCGGCGCAACCGTCTTCGCGCTGGTTCCGCTGGCGATGCATGGCGGTCCGCTCTGGGAGCCACTCTGCTACGCGCAGATCGGCGGCCTGGCCGCGGCCACCGTCGTCACACTCATCCTCGTACCGGTCTTCTACGCGATCGCGGTACTCGATCTCAAAATTGTCAAATGGGAGCAGGGAGCTCACTCATGAACGGCATATCACGCGCCCTCGTCGCCGCGAGCCTAACGCTCGTCAGCGGGAGTCTGGCGCAGGCACAATCGTTTCGCTCGCTCTTTGAGCGGGTCAGCAAGTCGGTGGTGGTCGTGCGTACCCTGGAACGTGGCGCCCCGGCGGAGCCGGGGGCCAGCGCCGGTATCGACTACGGTGTTGGGTCCGGGACGATCATTTCCGCGGACGGGCGCATCCTGACGGCCGCCCACGTCATTCAAGTCGCCGAGCGTGTTGGGGTGGAGCTGGCGGATGGACGGATGTTCCCCGCCACCGTGCTGGGCTCGTCCGTACGGGCAGACGTGGCGTTGATCAAGATCGACGATCCACCGCCTGACCTGGTGCCGGCGCGAATGGGCAACGCCGATTCAGTCCGTGTTGGCGATGACGTGGCGATCATTGGTGCCCCATGGGGGTTCAGCTACTCGCTGACGGTTGGACATGTCAGTCGACTGCCCAAACCCGAGGGCACCACCAGCGGCGTCCCGATCGAGTTGATCCAGACGGACGCGGCGATCAATCACGGCAACTCGGGCGGTCCAATGTTTGACATGAACGGCCGCGTCATTGGCATCGTAAGCCACATCATGACGTACTCGGGTGGCTCGGAAGGTTTGGGGTTCGCCGTTTCGGTGAACGTGGCCAAACGACTTCTATTGTCGTCGACGTCGGTCTGGACCGGGATTGACGGGTTTGTCCTGAACGGCGAACTCGCCAAGCTGTTCAACCTGCCGCAGAAGTCCGGACTGCTCGTGCAGCGCGTGGCGGCCGGCTCGCCAGGTGCAAAGCTGGGGCTGTGGGCAGGGCAGGTCCCGGTGAAGATTGGGGACCAGGAGCTTGTGCTCGGCGGTGACATTGTGCTCCGGGTAGGGAACATCGAGGTGACGGGCGACTCGCTGAGCGAGGACCGGACCACGCAGTATGTGCGCGCCCTCCCACCGGGGGCCCCACTGGTCGTGCACGTGTTGCGCGGTGGCGCGGTGGTGGAACTTTCGGCGGTCCTGCCGCGATGACCAGAAGCGAACCTCGCCGGATCGTCATTATCGGTGGCGGATTCGCCGGCGTCGCTTGCGCGCAGACGCTCCGCCGCCAGCTCCATCCGGCGGACTGGGAAATCGTGGTCTTCAATCCAGAGAACCACATGATCTTCCATCCGCTATTGGCCGAGGTGGTCGGCAGCTCGATCAATCCCGTCGCGGCGGCGCCGCCCTTGCGGCAACTTTTGCGCGGGGTGTCCGTCCGTCGGGATGCAGTGTCGTCGGTTGACCTCTCGGCGCGCCGCCTGACGTTCGGGCAAGTCGACGGGCGTGAGGGGCAACTGGGATTCGAACACGTGGTCTTTGCCTGCGGACGCGCCGTAAACCTCGGACTCGTGCCGGGCATGGCGGACCATGCCTTTCCGCTCAAGACCATTGGAGACGCCCTCGCGCTGCGCGCGCACGTCATTGAGTGCCTGGAGCGCGCCGACAGCTGCCCCGATCCGATGCAGCAGCGTTGGTTGGCGCAGGTGATCGTGGTGGGCGGGGGATTCAGTGGTGTCGAAGTCGCCGGCGAACTCAACGACCTGATCCGCGAGAGTCGACGATTTTACCCGCGCATCCCGGCCGATGCCCCGCGCGTGACGCTCGTTCACTCGGGCGATCAGATCCTGCCGGAGCTGGGAAAGGGCTTGCGTGCCAGTGCCGCCCGTCACATGCAACGCACGGGCATAGAGTTTGCCCTGAACGCATCGGCGTCGGCCATCACGTCAGAAGGAGTCGTGCTGCGTGATGGCCGTGTACTCTACGGCGCCACCGTCGTGTCGGCGATCGGCACGACGGCCACCTCCCTGGTTGAGCGGCTAGACGCCCAGAAGGTGAAGGGCGCGCTAGCGACCACGGGTGATCTGCGGCTGGTCGGTTGCACCTGGGCGTGGGCGGCAGGGGACTGCGCGCATATCGTGAACGCCGCGGATGGTGACCGATGTCCTCCGACCGGGCAGTTCGCGCAGCGCCAAGGCAAGGCCGTCGCGGAGAACATCGTCGCCTCCATACAGGGCACGGAGCGAAAGGCGTTCGCCTTTGCCCCACTCGGGCAGCTTTGCGCGATTGGGCGCCATCATGCCGTCGCTTCCATCCTCGGGCTCAACTTGTCCGGCATCTTGGCGTGGTTCATCTGGCGAACGGTGTATCTGTTGAAGCTGCCGTCGTGGTCCCGCCGGGTGAAGGTTGGGTCGGACTGGGCGTGGGATCTCCTCTTCCCGCGGGACCTGGTCAGTCTCAAGGCGAACCAGACCGAACGCGTAGGCCAGGCCTTCCTGCGTAAAGGTGACTACGTGTTCCGGGCGGGTGACCCGGCATTGAACTTCTATGCCGTGCAGGAAGGCGAGGTGGAAGTAGTTCGCGAGTCTGCCTCTGGTGGTGACGAGGAGGTGGTCGCCGTGCTTGGCAAAGGTGACTTCTTCGGTGAGATGGCGCTGCTGGAGCAGCGCATGCGTAGCGCGAGTGTTCGGGCGCGGAGCGATGCCGAAGTGGCTGTCCTTGGGGCCAACGTGTTCACGCGCCTGACGAGTGCCTTGGCGCCTCTCCGCCGAACCGTCGTCGACACCGCGCGGCGCCGATCGTTGGATCTGTCGAGGCGGCTGCCCGAGGCCGTTGCCGTGCTCGATGGTACTCCCCTCAGCGACGTCATTGAGCCGCTGCCAGACGCCGTGCCACCGGAGACGCTGTTTCGCGACGCGTTGTCGCGCATGAGCCAGCAACGGCTGGAGATGCTGTATGTCGCCGACTCGGCCAATCGATTGGTCGGTGTGGTGACGCGGAGCGACCTGCTGCGCGCCGTCGACAAAGCGTTCGCCCTGTCGTTCACCGAGCGTCGTCAACTCACGGTTGGCGACGTCATGACGCCCGACCCGGTCGCGGTCACCGCGCAAGACTCGACGCGCACGGCAGCGGCGATCTTGTGGGGGCGCGGACTTAAAGTGATCCCGGTGACCTCAGATTCTGAACATCGGTGGTTGTTGGGATGCATTCGTGTCGAGCGCGTGCTGAGTTGCTCCATCGACGGTTTGACGGCCTTGCACACGGGGTAGGCCGCTGTTGAGGCCAGCCGGTCGGAGCGAATGGTTGCGGCTGGCGGCAACAAAAGGGGATGCGAAACGACGGTCGAGCAGCGGCTCCGTAGCAGCGGCTGAGCAGCAGCCGAGCGATGAGCCGGAGTGGCTGGTGGCGGTGCGTTGTTTGGCGCCGGGCGAGCGTAGTACATTGCGATCGTCGGAGGTTATAGATGCTCTACCTGATCATTGGATTGGTCGCGGGTATTGCTGCCGGCATTTTCGGGATCGGCGGCGGAGTGCTCATTGTGCCGGCGCTCATCATCTTCAAGCGCATGGTGCCCGCGCGCGCTACGGGGACGTCGTTGGCCGCGCTCCTGTTGCCCGTGGGAGCCCTGGCGGCGTGGCAGTACTACCAACGCGGCGACGTGGATGTCGGCGCCGCCGCGTGGCTGGCGTTGGGGCTGGCCAGCTGCCGGCGCGTGGGGAGGCGCGGCGTGGGCGTCGCATCTCTCGGTGCGCACGGCCCAGCGTGGGTTCGCCGTCTTCCTCGTTGCCGTGGCCGTTCACCTATGGTGGACCGCGTGAACCTCGGCGCCGCGGGTACGGTGCTCGAGCCGGGAGCCAACCCGCGATCGGCAGACCGCGCGATCATGTCCACTAATGGCCCGTTTTGACGCCGACTCGTAGTGAGCCGTTCTCCTCGCCCTGTCCGGTCCGTCATCTCGAGATGCCAACATGTCCGTTCGCCTCATGTTGTTCCTGTGCATACCGTTCCTTGCCGTCGCCTGCAACGGCGATACGCCCTTGGTGGTGCCAGCACCCGTCCTTCCCGGCGCGACCAGTGAGGGCGATGCCGCGATCGGCCAGCTGCCACCGTGCACGGTGTTTTGGAAGAGCGGGGTGAGTGGCAACTGGACGGATGCCTCGAAATGGTCATCGGGAGCCGTGCCGGGGGGAACGGACGTCGCCTGCCTGAGCGCCCCGGGCACGTACACCGTGACGGTGCAGGGCAATCCGGTGGTTGGCGCGGTGAAAGTCGGGTTGAATGGGGCCCAGGCCACGCTAGCGGACAACGGCACTCAGTTCACATGGATGCAGCTGGGAGATGGATTGCTCGTGTCCACCACGGGGGCGCTGTCGGCGACTGGTTGCGGCCTGGGCGTGCGGTCGAGCCTGATCGGCAGTGCGATGCGGTTCAACGGTACGGTCACGACAGCAAATACCAGCTGCAACATCAACACCGGTGCGCTCCTGGTGCAGGCCGACACCATCGTCAACCAGGGGACCATGACATTCGGCGGGACCTCGTCGTTGTTGGTGAAGAACGGCGGTTTGTTCAGCAACTCTGGCACCATAACGGTGAACGCGGTGGTTTCCATGCCGACCTTTGGGCATGCGACGATGCGGTTCGAGGGTGGCGCCGTGGCCGGCATCGGCATCCTGAACGTGGTGCCCTTGGTGCGACCGCAAGACAGGCCCCACGTGATCTGGACCGCCGGCACCCTGGGCCTCAGCGGCGGAAACGTCCCCGTTGCGCGGATCTGGGCGGACACCATGCGGTTCGCGAGCGCTTCGTTAACCGGTGCGGTCACGTTGTACACGCTCGATCCGGACACCACGGTCCTGCGCGGTGACATTGGCTCGAACGTCGACGTGCGGCTGAGCGGTTGCGCGGACGCCTCCTTCGAACTCGAACGCGTGAACGGCGGGCCGACGGAAAATTTCGGCGCGATCACGGTGCAGGATGACTGCTCGCTCGGCCACGTCTATCTGGAAGGGCCCGGCCTCATCAACCGCGGGACATTGACCTTCGCCGACCCGCAATGGGTTGCGCCTGTCGCGCTGCGCTTGGATAGCCTGATAAATCATGGAAGCCTGCTCGTGTCTAACGCCGTGGGATACGAAGGGACTGGCGGGCTGCTGCGCAACCTTGGCGACATCCAGGTCATGGGGGCGTCCTCGATCTTGATGCGGAGTGGCACGACCGCGGTAGCCGAGGCGGGATCGACGCAGTCGGGCACCCTGACGCTGGGGGGCGGCTTCCTGGCTGGTGTGGGCACGGTGGGAGATGTCTTTGCGCTGTCCGGGGTGATTGTACCTGGCGGCCTCGGGTCGCCGACGCTTGGCCGCCTGAGCATGGCCTCACTCACCCTGAGTGCAACCAGCGGGATAGAGTTCGAGGTCGCCGGGCCGGGTCCGACGTCGCATGATGGCCTTGACGTCGCGGGGGAGGTGAGGTTCAACGGTGGCGCCGTGACGCTGGTGAGTGTGCCCCCGTACGCCGGAGGCGCATGCGGCGACGTGGTCCCGCTGATCGTCGACCACTCCGTGGGCGCCCGCGGCAGCTTCAACACGGAGGCCGGCTACCATCCACAGCCCGGCGTCTGGTGGCGCTCGTACTATGCCGCCGGCGAGTTCGGGATCGCCGGCTACAATCCGGTGGCGGCGGTCACCGCGACGCCAACCGCTGTGACCGTTGGCGAAGGTGGTGTTACCCGGAGCTACGCGATGTGTGTGGGGCACGCGCCGCTGGCGCCGGTGACAGTGGCCGTCAGTGAGTCGACGCCCGGGCAACTGACTGTCGGTGCGCCGGTCATGTTCAATACGACGGGCTGGGAGTTGCCGCAGGCGGTGAGCGTGACCGCGGTGGACGATGCCACCATTGAGCCACCCCAACAGGTCATCCTCACCCACTCGGTCACGAGCAACGACGGCAGCTTCAACGGAAAGCCGGTGTCCGCGGTGACGGTGGACGTGGCCGACAATGATGGACAGACGGACCTGGTCCTTGCCGTCACCTCCAACCCTGGCCCGATTCCGGTGGGCACGAATTTCACCGTCTCGTTCAAGGTGACGAACACGGGTCCGACGCTCTCGACCGGCGCCTCCTTCGTAGTGCCGGCCGTGGCGGGTTTCACGTTCGTGGGCGCGTCCGGCGCCACCTGCTCACCTCAGGCAGGGGTGGGCCTGAGTTGTCAGCTCGCGGGCATGGGACGCGGCGGCTCGGTGTCATTCTCGGTGACCGCCCAGGCCGTGGCGACCGGTGTCTGGCCAGTGACCATGCAGGTGGTGGCGCAGCAGCCCGATCCGGCGCCCGGGAATAACGTCGTGGTCAAGAACCTGACCGTGAACTAGGCCGCCACTAAACTTCGCGCAACGCTCCCATCGGGGTCTCGTTGAACACGTCGCGTCCGCTCAGCACACCAATCGACACCGTCAGGAACAACGTGGCCGCCGCTATCACCAGGGCCGATCCGGCGGCCGGATCGAAGGGACGCTTGAAGACCCAGTGCATGATGCCGTAGGCGCCGCCAAACGAGAGCACCATCCCGGCCAGGCTCCCCAGCAGGCCTAACGCCACGTACTCGGACAACAGAATGCGTCCGATCTGACGGCGGGTGGCGCCCAGGACCTTGAGCAACACCCCCTCACGCACTCGCTCGCGTCGCGTGGCCGCGACGGCACTGAACAGCACGGGCACCCCCATCGCCAGGGAAAAAATCGCGAGGAAGCGGATCGCCAGCGTGGCCCGGTTGGCGATGTCGGAAATCGTCCGACGAACGAGCGTGAGGTCAATCGAGGCCACGTTCGGGTAACGGAGCACCGCATCGCGCTGCAGATGGGCAATCGTGCTGTCCCCCTGGGCCCGCACCAGGGAGACCCACATCTTGGGGGCATCTTCCAGCGCGCCCGGCTGGAAGATGGCAAAGAAGTTGGTCTCAAAGCGTGCCCAGTTCACCGCGCGCGTGCTCGTCAGGCGGGTGTCGATCATCTTGCCCTGGACGTTCCAAGTGATGGTATCGCCAAGGGCGACCCCCATGTCCTTGGCGATCTCCTCCTCCAGCGACAGCTCAAACACCTTGGTGCCAGCGGGAGCCGGCGTGGGCCCGAACCACGTCCCTGATACCAGACGCTCAGACGCCGTCAGCTCGCCACGGAAGCTCGACCGGTATTCGCGACGCAGGGGCCACGTCTCCCGTCGTCGAGTGGTGTCGGCGAGCATCGGGCCGACGGGGTGATGATTGAGGGCGGCAACGCGCATGGTGACAATCGGCACGCGCTCGAGCAGCTCACTCCCCGAGGTGCGTACCAACGAGTCCAGCCCGGCGACCTGGTCGTCCTGCACGTCAAAGAGCACCAGGTTGGCGCGCGACGCCTCCTGCGCCACCTTGAACTGCTTGAGCAAGTTCGCCTGCACCAGGTACAACGTCGTCATCAGGAAGGCGCCGAATCCCAGCGACAAGACCACGGAGCGCGTCTGGTTGGCGGGGCGGTGCAGGTTGGCGATCCCCTGGCGGACGACGTACGTTAGGCGCAGGCGAGCCATCCGCCTGGCCACTCGCGACAGGGCACTGGCGCTCAGCGCCAGCAGGCCAATCACTAGCGCGATGCTCACGCTGAATCCCAGCACCTCCTGCGGCGACGGCGACCGCGTGGCGGAGATCCCAACCACGCTGGCAGCCAACAACAGGTTCACCAGCAGCATCGGCGGGTCCTTCAACGTGCTCGTGACCGGGGCGCTGCCAGTATCCCGGCGGATGGCCTGTAGGGGCGAAACGCGCCGCAGGGTCAACAGCGGACGCAAGGCAAAGGCGAGGGCAATCCACACCCCCAGCCCCAAGCCGATGGCGATGGCTCCGGGGACCAAGCGCACGTGAACGTCAACGGGCAGGAAGTTCCTGGCCACCAGCGGCAGCGCGTATTGGATTCCGATGCCTAACGCGGCACCGAGTGCGGCTCCCGCCAGCCCCATCGCGGCGGCTTGCGTGGCGTAGATGACCAGCACCTGACGGCTGGTCGCGCCCAGGCAGCGCAACACGGCCACGGCGTCGATCTTCCGGCGCACCCAGGCGTGCACGCCGCTAGCGACCCCCACGCCGCCCAGCAGCAGGGCGATCACGCCGACGATTCCCAGGTAACGGGAGAGGTCGTCGATGTCGCTCGTGATTCCGGTCTGCCGCTCCTCCAGCGTGCGCGCGCGGACCGAGTCTTTCTCCAACACCGGCTTGATGGATGTCAGGAATGCTTCAGGGGTGCCGCGACGCACCTTGGCAAAGGCGCCATACTCGGCTCGGCTCCCAAAGACCAGCAATCGCGTGGAGTCGACATAGGACTCCGGGATGAACACCCGCGGGCCAATCACCGACGACATCCCCGGATCGCCGGGGACTTCCGTGGCGGCGGCGACGATCTTGAACTTCGCGTAGCCTAACGCGAGGGAGTCACCGACCTGGGCATTCAGTGTGATCAGCAGCGCCGGGTCGACGATGGCGTGCATCCCGTCGTGCAGCGCGTGCCACTGGTTCGGCGGATTCGTCGTCACCGCGCCGTAGAGCGGGTAGGTGGGGGTCACCCCACGCACCTGTGCCAGACGTGTGGTACCAGTGCGCGACACCAGCGCCATGGAGCCGAAGGTGGTGACCTTGGCGATGGTGACTCCCTGTGCGGGAAGCGCAGCGAAGAGCGAGTCCGTGGATGCCTTCCACTTGCCCCGTGATGAGAACGTGACGTCGCCACCACCAGAGAGCGCGATTGCTCGCGGACGGAATCGTTGATGTTGTCGGCAAACGAGTCGATCCCCACCAGCGCCGCGACACCTAACGAGATGGACGACATGTACAACAGCAGGCGCCGGCGCGTGGTGCGGGACTCGCGCCACGCCAGGCCGAGTAACGATGGGCGACGAGCGCTGGTGCTGGTGGAGCTCACGGTTCTCCCCGGATGATCGCGCATCTTCCACGACCACGCCGTCGGCCAGTCGAATCAGGCGGTGCGCGCGTTGGGCCAGCGTCAGGTCGTGCGTCACGAGCACCACCGTGGAACCAGACTCGCGGTTCAAGGCTTCCAGGAGCGCAACGATCTTCGCGCCGGTTGTGCCGTCCAGGTTCCCAGTCGGCTCGTCGGCGAAGAGGATCCGGGGACGATTCACAAACGCGCGAGCAATGGCCACCCGTTGTTGCTCGCCGCCGGAGAGCTGCGTGGGAAAGTGATCCAGCCGGTCGCCCAGCCCAACCCGCTGCAGCAACTCGGCGGCGCGCTCTGGCGCTCCGCTCTCACCACGAAGTTCGAGAGGAACCTGCACGTTCTCGATGGCGGTGAGCGTGGCGATCAGTTGAAAGCTCTGGAACACGAACCCAACTTTCTCCCCTCGCAGCTGGGCTCGGGCGTCCTCACTCATCTTCGTGAGGCTTGCACCGTCCAGCAGCACATCACCGCGCGTCGGGGTATCCAGCCCGGCGAGCAGACCCAGCAGGGTGGTCTTCCCACTTCCCGACGGGCCGACGATGGCCACAAACTCCCCTGCGGAACCGTGAAGTTCACGTCGCGTAGGACCGTTAGGCGGTGCGTGCCGCTGTCGAATTCCTTTGTGAGCTGACGAGCCTCGAGCATGCGTACCCGATTGGTGCTGGTTGGAGTGGCCGTGCTCGCCTGCTCCGGCGGCGGCGAGTCGAAAGATACCCGACCGGCGGGCGGTGCCACTGCAGCCGTACAGGGATCACCGTCCGCGCGGCCGGCGGGCACCGATACGGGGAGCGCGGTTGGGTCAGCCGCGACCCGCAGTCGACCGAAGGTGCTCATCATTGGCACGTCGCTGACCGCGGGGCTCGGGATTGACCCCAATCAGGCCTATCCCGCCGACTTGCAGCACCTCGCCGACAGCAGTGGCTACTCAGTGGAGATCGTCAACGGGGGCTGGAGGGGAGACCTCGGCGGGGCCCTGCGCCGAGTGGACTGGCTGCTCAACGACCAACCAGCGATCGTGATGATCGAGACCGGTGCGAACGATGGGCTTCGCGGCCTGGATCCTGACTCCACGGCGGCCAACATCAAGGCAACCATTGGGAAGATCCGCGGACGCTACCCAGCGACGACGATCCTTCTGGCTCAAATGGAAGCGCCACCGAACTTTGGGCCAGCGTACACGCGAAAATTTCATGATCTCTATCCGCGGACGGCCAAGGAGCAGGGGGTCATTCTCCTGCCGTTTCTGCTCGATTCGGTGGCCGGCGTCTCCCGCCTGAATCAGGCTGACGGCATCCATCCCACGGTGGAAGGGGCAAGGATTGTGGCTCGGAATGTCTGGCGAACGCTTGGCCCGCAGGTCGCGCGCCTTGACCGTTAGCCAACAGGCAGCTAAAATCAAAGGCTATTTCACTTTACGCTTCGCCACATTCCGTTTGGATTGAACGATTTATGGCCGTTCCAGCTACACAGATCCGCCGCGGCATGGTCATCGTCTTCGAGGGCCAGCCCTGTCGAGTGATCGACTTCCGACACCATACGCCCGGTAATCTCCGCGCGATGGTGCAGACGAAGATGAAGAATCTGCGCACTGGTTCGAACTTCGAGCACCGGTTTCGCGCGGACGATGCCATCGAGAAGGCGTCGATGGAGACGCACGAGCTGCAGTTCCTGTATTCCGGCGGTGATGCGTGGCACTTCATGAATGTGGAGAGCTACGATCAGCTGGAAATGGACTCGGAAATGCTCGGTGACTATGCCCCATGGTTGGTCCCCAACATGGTCATCATCGCCGAGTACTATGACGGCAAGCCGATCGGCATTGAGCTTCCGCAGTCGGCCACGTTCGAGATTGTGGAGACGTCACCGGTGATGAAGACGGCCACCAAGACGTCGTCGTACAAGCCGGCCAAGCTGGACAACGGTGTCACAATCAACGTGCCCGAGTTCCTGGCCACCGGCGAGCGCGTGCGCGTGAATCCGTCCTCGGGCGAGTATCTCGATCGCGCCAAGGACTAAGCACCGGCGGTTCGAGGGCAGGAATAGGGAAGTCGTACGTTGATATGAGAGGGGGCGCTGTTTAAAATCACTCGCTTCGCCTTGATCTGAGGGGCGAAGGTTCGCGGGCCGAAGGTCATGGCCCGTCAATGGTGACTGTAGCTCAATCGGTTAGAGCACCGGACTGTGGCTCCGGGGGTTGGGGGTTCAAGTCCCCTCAGTCACCCTGAGTCGAACTGCAGGGATGCCCGGACGCGCGTCGAACGGGGATCCAGGTGTGTAGGTCAGTAGCTCAATTGGTAGAGCACCGGTCTCCAAAACCGGCGGTTGGGGGTTCGAGTCCCTCCTGGCCTGTACGGAGTGGGGATAGGGTGTACGGTGGCGGTCGCGTTAGGCACGGCGACGCTGCCGATCACTCGGCACATGGCGGTATCGTCTAGGGGCCCAGGACACAGCCCTCTCAAGGCTGGAACACGGGTTCGAATCCCGTTACCGCTACTCGTTGTTTGCGAAGTGTTGGGTCAGAGCGTATTGGGATGGGCAGCCATCTCAGGGAAGTGATCGGCCCCATCGTCTATCGGTTAGGACGGCACTCTTTCAAGGTGCAGAGAGGGGTTCGACTCCCCTTGGGGCTATGAGGTTGGGGTGGGCGTGTGGGGGGGAGTAGAGATCGTGAACGTTTTTGGGGCTGTAGCTCAGCTGGTTAGAGTGCCGGTCTGTCACACCGGAGGTCGCGGGTTCGAGCCCCGTCAGCCCCGTAGGACTGTTTGAAAAGCACCGGATGGTTCGGCGACGTTGGCGCGAGTAGCACGCACGGCGCGCGATTGCGCGGGATCGCCCGGCGAGGCCCAAGTGGTGAAATTGGTAGACACGCCATCTTGAGGGGGTGGTGCCGAAAGGCGTCGCGGTTCGAGTCCGCGCTTGGGCATGCAGTCACCTGCCAGCGTAGCTCAGTGGTAGAGCACCCGATTCGTAATCGGGCGGTCGTCAGTTCAATCCTGACCGCTGGCTCTGGATCGCCGACCGGCAGACGGTCGACGAGTGAGAAATGAAAGGGCCGCCTGGCAAGGCGGCCCTTTTTGTTTTCGCTCCGGAACGCGTCGGGAACGACCTAGTGCTTCATGTCCATCTTGTCGTGCGACATGCACTTCATGCCGACGCCTTCGAACTGCGTGTGCAACGCGGTGATGCCAGCCTTGAGGTCCGCGTCCGACGCTCGACCGGACACCTGCGTGGCGAGCGCTTTGGCATCGGTGGCGATCTTGGCGACGCCTTGTGTGGTGGCGTCTGAGTTGCAACTGGCGGGAGCCGTTGATGCCGACCACGCCGCCGCGGCGTCAGAGAGTGCCGCCGCCTTGTCGCGCAACGGCTGCAACGAATCCTTGGCCGCTGGATGGTAGACTTCCGCTAACAGCATGTGGAAGGCGTTCAGTTCTTTCCACGGCGACATGTTTTCCATCATGCGGTGCATCTCGCTCATGTTGCCCATGCCGGCCATGCCGTTCATGCCGCCCATCCCGCCCATCTGGTGGGTCATGGGCTTCTTGGTCGTGTCAGTTGCTTGGTGATGGCCGGCATGCTGAGCGAACGCTGTCGCGGGAAGGAGCACCGCGAGGCCTAACGTCATCCAGCGAGTCAAAGGGCGCGTCATGGTCGGAAGGGATCTATGGCGAAGGTGAGTATCAGCGGTGTCTTTCGAGATCGTCCACATAACAATACGCAGGTCGACCGCGTGTAAGGCGTAGTGGCGGGTTGAGGCCAGTGTAGGGGAACGTCGGATCTGGGGCGCTCGTGGGCTTGAGTAAGGCGACGCCGCTTGATTTGCGAATCAAAGATTTGTTGACATGCTCGTCCCGAAAGCCCAGTCCGCCCGACGGTTCGCGCAGGGCACGAATGTCAGTGTTTTCACCACGTCATCGTCGGCAAACCACGACTCGACAGCGCCCGCGCGTTGGACGAGCCTTGTGGTAATCGCCGTATGTTCATGCGACCATTCGCCTCCGTCTTCCTCCTTGGAACGCTGTTGACGGGCCTGCTCGGCCCGTCGTTTCGCGTGTGCGGTCCATCGGAAAGCGCGGCGATGGAACGCATGACGATGCCGCCGTCAGCTCACAACACGCAGGAAGGGCACCCGTGTGAGTCCTCCACGCCCCCTCGATGTCCAGCAAGGGGCGGTGATCATGCGGCGCCCTGCACGATGGGAACGTGCGTGGCGGCGCTGGCCTTGGTGACGGGCCGATTCGTGGTCGGCGAGGCCGGCGTGGCGGAGATGGTGGAGACCAACGTAGGACCCTCGCCGGAGCCTCTGGCACCGAACATCCCCGACCCCCCGCCCAGGGCCTGATCTCGAACGCCGGCGCCACAAGGCGTCCGGTCCACCAGCCGCGGCATCGGCGCGACCTAATCGTTAGGCGCGCGCTCCGCATCGAGATCGAGGGTCGCCATGTATCGTGTGTTGAACCCCGCAAATTGGCGCGGGGCACTTGCCGTCATGTTTGTTGCGGCGCTCCCGTTGGACCCAGCGCTCGCGCAGTCCGGGGATTCGACTTCGCGCCGGCTCACGCTAGGCCAGGTCTATCAGTGGGCGATGGACGCGGTGCCTGCGGTGGAAGCGGCCATGGCCCGCGCGCGTGCGGCGGACAATCGAGTCACCGCGGCGTCGCGCCCCGAAGATCCGATGGTCACGCTCGGCCTCATGAACCGGGAGCTTCCGCGCTTGGGACCCATGCGTCCGCTCAACATGACCCAGCTGCAGGTGACGCAGATGTTCCCACTCCCCGGAAAGTTGCGGCTGTCGGGCGCGATCGCGAGGGAAACCGCGAGCGCGTTGCACGAGCGTGCGCGGGGCCGTCAACTGGAAATTCGGGCGGCGGCGGCGAGCGCGTTCTTTGAACTGTATGTAGTCGATCAATCCCTCGCGCTGACCCACGAGAGCGAAGCGCTGTGGCGGGATATCCGTGAAGCCGCGCGAACGATGTATGGTGCCGGAAGAGGACGCTTGGCCGATGTGCTTCGCGCAGATGTCGAGATCGGGCGGACCCACGAAGCCGTCATCCGACTTCAGGCGCAACATCACCAAGCGATTTCGCAGCTGAGTGCCCTGCTGAACCGTTCCATCGACACCGCGCTGGTCGCGGCGATGCCGGTGTTGCCGGATTCAGTGCCTGTACTGGAGGCCCTGCTACGGGAAAGCGTGGACGAGCATGCCGACCTGCGTTCGGCTCGCGCCGACCTCCGGGCGGCCAACGACGCCACGCAATTGGCGCAACGCGAACTATGGCCCGACGTGGAGGTGTCCCTGCAGTACGGACAACGGCCCGGCGAAGTCGGCATGGGTACGGAACGAATGGCCAGCCTGATGGTGGGTGCGCGCGTGCCGATCTTCGCGCGTTCCCGACAGCTGCGCATGCGCGAGGAAGCCTTGGCCATGCGCCAGATGGCCAACGCCGAACTGCAAACGGTCACAGCCGAAACGAAGCAGCGCGTCACCGTCGCGCACGGTGAGCTCGTCCAGGCCCGCCGCTTGTTGGAGCTGTATTCCACCAGCCTCGTTCCAACGGCGCAGGCGGCGCGCGAAGCCGCCCTGACGTCCTACAGGGCAGGGGGAACCGAGTTCATGGCGGTGCTGGACAGCCACGCCGCGTTCATCGAACTGCGGCGTAGCGTCACGGAGGCGCAGGTGATGGAGGGGCGCGCACTCGCCGAGTTAGAAGCGCTCGTTGGGCATGACCTGATTGCTCCAAAGGGGAGCGTCAGCAAGAACAGCGATCCGGAGGCAGGGCGATGACCGAGCGCGACGCAGGCAAGCCGAGTCGTGAACCTGAGGGTGGACAGTCCCCGTCGTGGACGGTTCGCGCCGCTGGGAGCGCGTTCTTCATCCTCGCCCTCGCGGTCGCAGCGCTGACCGTCCGATTCTTCACCCGCACCGAGCGGGCCCCAGCCGAGGCCGCGCCACAACACGACCACATGGCCATGAGCGGCGCGGCAAGTCCTGAGGCGCGTCCGGTCATGCTGTCCCCAGAGGACGCACGCCGCATCGGCGTGACGTTCGCTGTCGCGTCACTCGAGACGGTTCCTCGTGACGTGCGGGCGGCGGGAGAATTGGTGGTGGATGAGACGCGCGTGCGGACGATCGCGTCCCGCGTGGATGGATGGGTAGAGCGCCTGCACGCGGACTTTGTTGGGCGTGACGTGCGGGCCGGTGACCCCCTACTCGAGATCTACGCCCCGGCGCTCGTCGCGGCCCAAGAAGAGTTGCTGCTGGCGAGGCGGTTGGCAACGCGCGTTGATAGTGGCGTGGCGGCATCGACGAGTGGGGTCGCTGACTTGGTCGAGGCCGCGCGGGCACGATTGCGCGCGTGGGATGTGCCAGAGTCCGTCATCCATGACGTCGAGGTCACTGGCCAGGCGAAACGCACCCTCACGATACGCGCACCGGCCAGTGGCGTCGTGGTGGACAAGCAGGTACTCGCAGGCCAGAGCATCGCGGCGGGGCAAAACCTGCTGAGGGTGGCTGATCTATCGACCGTTTGGCTGGAAGCGGACGTCTTTGAGCAGGATCTGAACGCGGTGCGCATCGGCATGCCGGTCGTCGTGGACATCCGCGCCCTTCCCGGGGAAGAGCGCACGGGACACGTCACCTTTATCGCCCCGACGCTGGATGCGGCGACACGTACGGCGCGCCTCAGGATTGAGCTGTCGAATCGCAAGCGAGACCTCAAACCGGGGATGTTCGCCAGCATCCGATTTGGCGCGCCAAGTCGCGGCGACATCATCAGTGTGCCCAGATCGGCCGTGCTGTCGACCGGCGAGCGGAGCATTGTCTTTGTCAAACGGTCGGACGGCATGCTCGAACCGCGGGTGGTCGTCATCGGCGGCTCAAACGACGAGCGCACGCAGGTGTTACGCGGACTTGCGGTTGGCGAGACCGTGGTGGCGTCGGCGACCTTCTTGGTGGACGCCGAGTCAAACCTTGGAACAGCGCTCGGCGGCATGGGCGATATGCCGGGGATGGACCTGACGAAGCCGGCTCCTGCGCCAGCGTCTCCGCCGGCCCTCGCCCCCGAGACGCCGAAGAAACGTTCGTCGTCAGGAGCCGCAGAACATCCGCCGCGCGGTCGGGAGTAGCGCCATGCTCACGCGACTCATTGACTGGAGCATCTCGAATCGTTTGTTGGTGCTGCTGCTTGCTGCCTTGGCAGCAGGTGCTGGCGTCTGGTCACTTCGCACAACGCGGCTCGAAGCTTTGCCTGATCTGAGCGACGTACAGGTCATCGTGCAAACGGAGTACGCCGAGCAGGCTCCAAGGATCGTGGAGGACCAGGTTACGTATCCAGTCGCCGCTGAGATGTTGAAGGTGCCGGGAGCTCGCACGGTGAGGGGCTACTCCTACTTCGGCGTGTCGTTCGTGTACGTGATCTTCGAAGATGGCACGGACCTGTACTGGGCACGCAGCCGAGTGCTGGAGTACTTGAGCGGTATCAAGGGCAAGCTCCCCGCGAACGCAGCGCCTACGCTCGGCCCGGATGCCACCGGATTGGGTTGGATCTATCAGTACGCCATCGAAGACACCACTGGGCGGTTGAACCTCGCGGAACTGCGCTCCGTTCAGGACTGGTACCTTCGTTATGCGCTGACATCGGTGCCAGGGGTGTCGGAAGTCGCCAGTGTCGGAGGCTATGAGAAGCAATACCAGGTCGACGTGGACCCTGAGCGGCTGAGGGCGTATGGGATCCCGATCACGACGGTCATTCAAGCCGTGCAGCGGGCCAACAACGACGTGGGCGCGATGGTGGTGGAGCTGTCGGAACGCGAGTACATGGTACGCGGGCTGGGGTACCTGAAGTCGATAGGCGATATCGAGCGCGTGGTCGTTGGCGCAACAGTTGGCGGCACGCCGCTGCGGCTCACGCAGCTGGCCCGGGTGACCGTCGGACCGGCGGTGCGCCGTGGCATTGCCGACCTCGATGGCAGGGGAGATGCGGTCGGCGGCATTGTTGTGATGCGATACGGCGAGAACGCCCTCACCACCATTCAGCGGGTGAAGGCAAGGCTACAGGAGGTGACGCGCGGCCTGCCACCCGGCGTCGTGGTGCGGACGGTCTACGATCGGAGTCAGCTCATTGACCAGGCGATAGTGAATCTGCGAGGGAAGCTGGTCGAGGAGGCGCTCATCGTGGCGGTGGTGTGCTTGTTGTTCCTGCTCCATGCCCGTTCTGCCATGGTGGCCGTCTTGACGCTGCCGGCCGGCGTGCTGCTGGCCTTCATCGCCATGCGTCGGTTCGGGGTCGGTGCCGACATCATGTCGTTAGGTGGCATCGCGATTGCCATCGGCGCCATGATCGACGCGGCCATTGTCATGATCGAGAACATGCACAAGCACCTTGAGCACGCCGTGGATGCCCGAGCGCAGCGGGCAGGTCAGGCACCACCAACAGGACGCTTGGATCTGTCTGCCCTGACGGCCGCCGAACGATGGGCAATCGCTGGAGAGGCTGCCCGTGAAGTCGGTCCGGCGCTCTTTCTCTCGCTCCTGATCATCACCGTCTCGTTCATTCCGGTGTTTGCGCTGGAGGGCCAGGAGGGGCGACTCTTCACGCCGCTCGCTTTCACCAAGACTTTGTCGATGGCCGCGGCCTGCTTGCTGTCCGTCACGCTGGTGCCGGTCTGCATGGGTCTCTTCATACGCGGTACCATCCATCGTGAACGCGCCAATCCCATCAACCGCGCCTTGGTCGCGATGTATCGACCGGTCATTGGGCTCGTGTTGCGATACCGGCGAACGGTGGTAGCGGCCAGTGTGATCGTTCTGGTGCTCACCTGGATCCCATGGGCGCGCATGGGGAGCGAGTTCATGCCACCGTTAGGCGAAGGCACCATCCTGTTCATGCCTACCACGCTTCCAGGTGTGAGCGTGGCGCGAGCCCGCGAGATGCTGCGGATTCAAGACGGCATTCTTCGCAGCTTTCCGGAAGTCGAGCGTGTCTGGGGCAAGGCAGGGCGGGCGAACACCGCCACCGATCCCGCTGGCCTGGACATGATCGAGACGACGATCATGCTGAAGCCCGAGCGCGCGTGGCGTACCGGCATGACGTACGAGCGGCTGGTAGCCGCGATGGACTCGGCGGTGCGCATGCCGGGCGTTCGCAACGCGTGGACGGCCCCCATCCGGGGGCGCATCGACATGTTGGCGACGGGGATTCGAACCCCCGTTGGCGTCAAGGTGTTTGGCCCCGACCTCGAGGTCCTTGAACAGATCGGGAAGCAGATCGAGGACGTAGTGCAACGCGTGCCTGGGACGCGTAGCGCGTTCGCTGAGCGCGCGGTCTCCGGCTATTACCTCGACATCGAAATCGATCGCGAAGCGGCGGCGAGGCACGGCCTGAACGTCGGTGATGTTCAGACGGTCATTGCCGCCGCCATCGGAGGCATGACGGTTACACAGACCGTCGAAGGGCGCGAACGCTATGGCGTGCGCGTGCGGTACCCCCACGAGTTGCGCGATACCCCGGAACGCTTGGCGGAGGTTCTCGTGCCGGCCAGCCACACCCTGGTCGGCGCCGGAGTTGCACCTGAGGGTGCGTTCGCGCGCCAAGCCTCCGACGGGACACGGTCGGCGAGCGCTATGTCGGAGGGCGCGGGCCCCATGTCACCGGCTCCGGGTCCGACTGTTGAGGTATCGCCTAACGCCAGCATGGCCTATGTGCCACTGGGACAGGTCGCGCGAATTCGCCAGGTGCCGGCCCAATGGTCGTCCGCACCGAAGGTGCCATGCCGACGGCTTGGGTCTACGTGGACGTAGAAGGACGCGACATCGGAACGTACGTGGCCGATGCGCGGCGTGCCGTGGAACGCGCCGTGACGCTGCCGCCAGGGTACTCGATTACCCTGAGCGGGCAGTTCGAACAAGAGCGGAGCGCGCCAAGGCCCGTCTCGCCTTGGTCATTCCCGCCACATTGGCGATCATCATGTTGCTGCTGTACGTGAACTTCCGTTCGGTTGGCGAAACCCTGATCGTGATGTTGTCCCTGCCGTTCGCCCTGAGTGGCGGTTTGTGGTTGACGTGGGTCCTGGGCTATCAGTGGTCGGTCGCCGTGGCGGTCGGAGTCATTGCCTTGGCCGGTGTCGCTGCCGAGACAGGGGTGGTAATGCTGTTGTACCTCGATCAGTCATGGTCAGCGCACCAAGCCGCGGATGGAAGCGTTTCGCCCTCCGCTCTTCGAAACGCCATCGTGGCGGGCGCGGTAGAACGCGTGCGCCCGAAGCTCATGACGGTCACCGCGATCATCGCCGGACTTGTCCCGATTCTCTGGGGGAATGGCGAAGAGCAGCGTCATGAAGCGCATTGCCGCGCCCATGGTAGGTGGAATGGTCTCCAGCACCTGTTGACCTTGGTGGTGATTCCCGCCGTGTACTACCTTGGCGAGAGCGCCGAAGTCGCGCCTGCAGCACCACGTTCCCCACCCCGGCGCCGGCTTCCTCGTCCGTCATACCTGAACCCTGGTTGCTCGCTCGCTCTTTGTGAGACGCGAGCACATGCTGTGCGTTCGCCATTCAGGGCGTCTTGCCGACCACCTACGCCGGGCTCGGAGATGTCGTTACCACGATCGGCTACCGAGGCCAGCGCCGGGAGCCGAAGAGCGTTTGCTAGATGTGTAAGGGCCACAGCGCCGGGTTGCGCGCTCGCCTTTCCGACGCTGGTTACCCCGCAGGTCGTACAGCAGCCCTCGGGAAGCGCGACGCCTGGGTACCGACAGCCAGCGTCCAATTGGAATGAAGCCCTGCCGATCGGCAACGGCCGACTGGGTGCCATGGCATTTGGTGTTCCCGAACAGGAACACCTCCAGCTGAATGAAGAGACGCTTTTGGAGCGCGGGCCTTACGATCCCGCTGTCAAAGGCGCCGCCGCGGCGCTGCCAAATCCGGCGCCTGCTGTTCGCAGGCGATGTAGCCAAGGCGCACGATCTCTTCGGACGACGGCCGATGATGGGCAGGCCCTATGAACAAATGAAGTACCAACCGTTCGGCGATCTCCTGCTCACCTTTCCCCGCCACTCTGGCGCCTCTGAGTATCGACGTGAACTTGATCTTGACCAAGCGGTGGCGCGCGTCTCGTATCGCGTGAATGGGGTCACGTTCCGGCGCGAGGTGTTCGTGAGCGCCGTGGACCAGGTCCTGGTGATGCGGCTGACGGGCCGACCGACCAGCATCCATCACCTTTGCCGCTGAGCTACACGGGGTTCGCAATCCCGCGCATTCCAACTATGGCACCGACTACTTCCAGATGGATGGCGTGCCGCCAGCTTCGCTGCGACTCGTCGGGAAGAGCACGGACTATCTGGGAGTTCCCGGGCGCCTGACGTACGAGGGACGACTCGTTGCGCGCCACAGCGGCGGGACCCTGCAGGTTGATGATCGTGTGCTTCGTGTAACGTCGGCAGACACGGTGACGCTGCTCTTTGCCGCCGCCACGAGCTTTGTGAACTACCACGACGTCAGCGCCGATCCGGCGGTGCGCGTGCGCGATGTCCTGCAACGTGCAGCCGCTCGGGACTACGACGCCATCTGGAGCGATCATGTGGCGGAACACCGCGGATGGTTCCGGCGCGTCGCCTTGTCTCTCGGCGGGACTAGCGCTGAGGTACGCGCGTTGCCGACCGATGAGCGCATCAAGCGACTGGCCACCAACCCCGATCCGGACCTCGCGGCCCTCTACTACCAATTTGGCCGATACCTCCTGATCGCTAGTTCGCGACCGGGTACACAGGCTGCCAATCTGCAGGGGATCTGGAATGACAATCCGAATCCCTGGTGGGATTCCAAGTACACGATCAACATCAACCTGCCAATGAATTATTGGCCGGCGGAGAGCGGCAACCTGTCTGAGCTGACGGGGCCACTCGACCAGCTGGTCCGCGACGTCGCCACGGTTGGCGTGGCGACGGCTCGCGAGCATTGGGGCGCCCGTGGCTGGGTGGTGCACCAGAACACCGATCTGTGGCGTTCCACGACGCCGATGGATGGTCCGTCATGGGGGGCTTGGCCGGTAGGCGGCGCGTGGCTCATGACCAACCTGTTCGAGCACTATCGCTACTCGGGAGACACGGCGTACCTGCGTTCGATCTACCCCCTCCTTCGCGACCAGACACGCTTTTTGTTGGACGTGCTGGTCGAAGAGCCCAAGCATCATTGGTTGGTCACTGCACCGTCCAACTCGCCGGAGAACTTTCCCGCCTGGCCAGGCAATGGCCCGTTCTTCGACGAAGTCAGCGGGATTGAGCTGACGGCACGCACCATGACGGCCGGCCCGACCATGGACATGCAGATCATCCGGGAGGTCCTTCTGGCGTTTGACCAATCGGCGACTCGCTTAGGGATCGACGGCGCCCTGGTCGACTCAGTGCGCCGCGCGCGCACGGCTGGCGCCCAACCAGGTCGGCAAGCACGGTCAATTGCAGGAGTGGCTCGACGACTGGGATGAGATCGAGCCGCAACATCGGCATCTGTCCCCGCTGTGGGGATTGTACCCCGGGCGAGAAATCACCCCGGAGCGTACGCCGGAGTTCGCGCGAGCCGCTGCTGTCACGCTGGAGCGGCGCGGCACAGGCGGTTGCGGGTGGTCATACGCGTGGAAGATGGGACTGCGCGCGCGCTTGCAGCAGGGCGACAGTGCGTGGGCGCAATTCCGGGCACTGCTGACCAGATCCTCGATCCCGACCATGGTGTCCTTGTGCGGGAAGGCGTTCCAAGTCGATGGCAACTTTGGCGCGACGGCGGCGATCGCGGAAATGCTGGTCCAGTCCCACGATGGTACGTTGCGGCTGCTGCCGGCGCTTCCCGCCGATTGGGCTGACGGATCGGTGAGCGGGTTGCGCGCGCGTGACGGTCTGGTCGTCGACATGGCGTGGGCCGGGGGCCGGCTGACTCGCGCGAGCCTCACGTCGAGCCTGACGCACACCGTGAGGCTTCAGACGCCCGGGCGTGTGATCGTACGGACGACGCACGGTGCGGTGCGCTCCGTTCGGCGAACAGAAGCGGGGGTGGAGTTTGAGGCGCTGGCCGGCACGCGGTATGACCTGCAGTTTGCGCCGCCGCGCTAGGCGTTCATGCGTTCCGCCAGCTTCGACAGTACGTTCGCCAGGTCAATCTTCTCTTCCAGGACGGGCCGGACCGGATCGGCGCCGAGCGCCTCCATGCGCGCCACGGCGTTGGTGATGGTGAAGTCGCGCGGGTTCAGGGTGTCGTCCACTTCGTGCCAGCGCAGGGGCATGGACACCGGGGCCCCAGGCAGTGGCCGCACGCTGAAGGGCGCCACAATCAGCTGGCCGTGCCGGTTTTGGAGGTAATCCAGGTACACCTTGTCGCCGCGCTTGGTGACGTGACGTGTGATGGTGGCGATCGACCCCAAGTCCTTGAGCATGAGGCGCGCCAACAACTCACCTAACGTCCGCGACTGCTCGTACGTCATCTGGCGAGCCAGGGGCACCATGATATGCAGTCCGGTCTTGCCGGTGGTCTTCACATAGTTGGGAAGGCCCAGGTCCTCACAGATGGCGTGCAAGACCTTCGCGCACCGGATGACATCGGAGAAGGGGGCCTCCTTTGGGTCCAGGTCAATCACGCACCAATCCGGCAGTTCCAACGTGCCCACACGACTCATCCAGATGTGCAGGGGAATCGTCCCGAGGTTGGCGATGTACACCAGGGATTCCACGTCGTCGCAGACGAAGTAGTTGATATCCCGTTGGGTATCGTTGCTCCAGATGGGCACCGTGCGCACCCACTCCGGCGCGAATTCCGGCGCGTCCTTCTGATAGAACGACTTACCGTCGATTCCATCGGGAAATCGCGTCATGACGACGGGCCGATTCGCCAAGTAGGGCAGGAGCCACGGCGCAATGGATCGGTAGTACTCGATCAGGTCTCCCTTGGTGTACTTCTCCTCGGGCCAGAAGACCTTTTTGAGGTTGGAGAAGGCGACCGTTTTGCTCACGGGCGGGCGCGGTGTGGGGACAGGAGGCGCTTCGTGCGCGCTTCCCAGATCCTGCGGTTCACCGCCGTTGCCGTCAGGGGCAACGTTTGTGCCCCAACCTTGCCGGTCACACTGATGCGGGTCCTTGTCATTGCGTAGCCGAAGGAACGCCGGGTGGCGAAGGAGACCATCGGGAGTCCACTCTCGATAACGCACTTCGCACACATATCGTGGTTCTACCCACGTGGTGGTCTTTGTCTCCGGAATGGACTCGGCCGGCAATGGCTCAGCGTTGGGAGAGAGTACCGGGCCAAAGCATGGCGGCTCGGCTCGAACCGTCGGATCCAGCATCGTGCGGTATTCGATCAACTGCTGCTCGTTGAATCCAGTGCCCGCTCGCCCCGCATACACCAGCTTGCCGTTGACGTAGTCCGCCAGCTGCAGCGCGCCAAAGCCGAGCCGGCTCCCCTTGGGCTCAGTGAATCCCACGATGACGAAGTCCCCCGTCTGGTCGGCCTTGATCTTGAGCCACCAAGGGGAGCGCCCAGCCCGGTACGACGTATCCCCTTTCTTCGCGATGATGCCTTCCAAGCCGAGTTGCATGACCTGCTTCAGGAAGGCCTCGCCCTGCTGTGGAATGTGATCGAGGTAGCGAACTGGGCCCAACGCCGGCAGAGCCATGGCGAGCAGCTCCTTACGCCGGGTCAGGGGCAGGGAGCGCAGGTCGTAGTCCTCGAAGCCAAGGAAATCAAAGGCGAAGAAGGTGGCGGGGTGCTCCACGGCGACGCGACGAATGTCGAGCGGGTTACTGAGGCGCCCGCGCTGTTGCAGCCGTGAGAAGCTCGGTTTTCCAGCGGCGTCCAGCACGACGACTTCGCCATCGATGATGCACGACTCCACCGGGATCGCCGCCACGGCCCGTGCCACCTCGGGAAACACCTCTGTGTAATCGTTGCCGTTCCGGGTCAAGAGGAGTACGTCCTGGTGCGACTTGGCGGCGAGCAATCGGTAGCCGTCCAGCTTCAACTCGAAGAGCCAGGCCGGGTCCGTGAAGGCGTCGTCGCGCGTCTCGGCGGCCATGACCTCCACTGTTCGCGCGTTGAGCCTGCCGCGAGGCACCGACTCCCGGGACAACGCGTCGCGGATCTTGCCCGCTGGCGACGCGCCGGCCTTCACCTCCTCGACCGTGAGCCCCGAGAGCACCGACGCTTCCGGGAACACGTCACCGGGGCTCTTGAGGTACGCGTCGCGTTCCTTGATGAAGAGCCACTCCTTCTCACTCTTCTTGATCTTCACCAGCGTCCACTTTCCGTGGAGTTTGTAGCCCTTCAGCTCAAACAGTAGCTTGCCTTTCTCCAGGCCCTCGCGCCAATCCTCGAGTGGCACCCATTCCCCTCGGTCCCACACGATGACACCCCCGGCACCATAGTTTCCCTCGGGGATGATGCCTTCGAAGTCGCCGTACTCGAGGGGGTGATCCTCCACGCGCACCGCGAGCCGCTTGTCGTTCTGGTCATAGGAAGGCCCCCGAGGCACGGCCCACGAACGCAGGACGCCTTCCATCTCCAGGCGCAGGTCAAAGTGCAGCTGACGCGCGGCGTGCTTGTGCACCACAAAGAGCAGCCCCTTGCCGGCCGTCGTCGGCCCGACGGTCCCCACCGGTTCCGGCGAACGATCCGGGGATCGCTTGGCGCGGTACTTGGCAAGGTTGTCGGGTTCGGGCGCTGCTTTGGGATCTTCGTCGGGCGATGCCACGCTCTCAGCCTCCACGCGTTGCTAAACAAGTAGCGATTGGACGTCGGGCGTGGAAGTCAGGGGCGGGAGAATGTCGCGGTGTTCGGTGCACCCTCGCGTCGGACGCGCGGAGGATGCCTACTCCGGGGAAGCGGCGTCGAGGACCTCCCTGATCTTGCGGGCCAGGTCGCCAAGTGAAAATGGCTTCTGTAGCAGCGGACCGCCGGAGACGTCGCCGCGCGCGATCGTGGCGTCCGGGTTGTAGCCGCTGATGAAAAGCACGGGCAAGTTCGGGTGCAGCTCGCGAGCCCGAACTGCCAGTTCAGGGCCGCTTTCCCCCGGCATCACGACGTCCGTCACCAAGATCTTGATATCGTGGCTTTCGCCGCGGAGCACATGCATGGCATCGCTGGCGCTGGCCACGTCGATGACCTGAAATCCGCTCGATCGAAGGGAGCGCACCATCGCACGACGTACGGCTCGCTCGTCTTCCACCAACAGCACCGTCTCATGCCCGACGGCTTGGGGCGCCGAGGGCTCGGGCGCGGCGAGTGCCGACCGTGCGGTCATGGCGGCGGGAAGGTACACGTGAAAGGCTGCCCCGTGTTCCGGCTCACTTTCCACGGTGATGAATCCACCCGCGTGGTCAACGATCCCGTAGACGGTGGACAGTCCAAGGCCCGTGCCGCGTCCCAGCCCCTTGGTGGTGAAGAAGGGCTCAAAGAGGTGCGAGCGGACCTCAGCCGACACGCCGATCCCAGTATCGCGCACCGTCAGCTCCACGAAAGCTCCAGGGCGCCGAGCGGGGTCGGCCTGACAGGCGGCCGCATCGAACGTTTGGTTCCGGGTCTCGATGCTCAGGCGTCCGCCGAGTGGCATGGCGTCCCGGGCATTCAGCGCCAGGTTCAACACGACCTGCTCCAGCTGTGCCGGATCCGCCCGCGTGCTCCACAGCGACGGCGAGCGTATCGTCACCAGTTCCACGTCTTCGGAAATGAGGCGTCGCAGCATGGCGTCAGATCGCTGCACGACGTCATTGACGTTCACGAGCTTCTCCTCCCACACACCCTTCCGGCCAAACAGGAGTAGCTGACGGGTGAGGGCACTGGCGCGCCTGGCAGCGTCCAAGATGGCCACGATGGACTCGGGCACGGCGTCGGGATTGCGGTGCAAGTCCAGGTCGGCCAGTTCTGCGCAACTGATAATGACGGTCAGGAGGTTGTTGAAGTCGTGCGCCACGCCTCCGGCCAGCTGCCCTAACGCGTGCATCTTCTGCGACTGCAGCAACTGTTCCTCGAGTTTCTGCTGCCGGGTAATGTCGCGCACCACGTGCACGGCACCGCCGCCGTCGCGGAGGGGAGAGCAGGAGATCACAAAATGCCCCTCGACTCCCTGGAGCAGCGTGGTGAACTCGACCGGCGGACCGCCGCTGAGCACCCCCTCGCACGGATCGATGCCACTCGCGCTCTCGCATTGGTAGATCGCTCGGTAGCTCCGGCCGACCAGCGATCCGAGGGCGGGTTCGAACCGTTCGCGCATGGCCCGGTTCGCTCGCAGGACGCGCCCGTCGCGATCCAGAACCGACACCCAGTCGGTGAGGGCGTCGAAGGAATGCTCCCATTCCGCCTGCGCGGTGATCAGTGCCTGCTCGGCCTGCTTACGGGCGGTGATGTCGCTCAACGTCACCAACACCTGCTTGGGTCCATGGATCCCGTGCGATCGTGGCCTCGCCGTCACCTGAAACCACTGGATGGTGTCGTTGGTGGCCGTGTACGAGCCGATGATCGCACTGGCGGCCCGGTCCTCGCGCGCCGCGATGCTGGACGGCAGGTCCGCCCGAACAAAGTTCTGCCCGCTCTCGGTGACCAGGCGGCGGGGCCAGTCGCGGGCGGCCATGCCCCCCAACTCTTCAACCGTCAGCCCCAACATGTCCTGCGCGCTGCGATTCGACAGCAGGACCCGATCATCCCTGGCGTCCATGACGAGGACGCCCACGTCGAGATCTTCGATCAGGGTGCGAAAGCGTTCCTCACTCTGTCGCAATGCCTCCAATGCCTGGGTGCGGCTGGTGACATCGCGAAGCACGGCCAGCAATCGCTCATCGGCAAGGATGCGAGCGTTCACCTCGCCCGTGAAGATCGTGCCGTCATGCCGGACAAAGGTCCATTCGCTCTTGACCGGTGCGCCGGTGGCCAGGCGCGAGATCTCTTCCGGCAGCCGCGCACGGTCGACAGGGGCAATGATATCCGCGATTTCCATGCGGAGGAGTTCCTCGCGCGAATATCCCAGCATGGAGCACGCCGCGTCGTTGACGGCAACGTAACGGCCCCCCAAGTCCGACATGAAGATTCCATCGCTCGCCTGATCGGCCAACATGAGGAAGCGATGCTCACTGGCCTGAAGGGCAACGGCGGCGCGTTCCTTTTCGCTCAGATCGCGCACCAGACAGACCACATACGGTCCATCGTCACCGGCGATCGGTGTGAGCTGAACTTCAACCGCAAAGGTGGTTCCGTCGCGACGAACGGCGCGGAGATCAAGCGCCTGACCCATCGATCGCTGCCGCGGATGCGCCAGGAACAACTCGCGGTGACCGCGATGCGCCGCAGCCAGCGGCGCCGGAATGAGTATCTCGATCGGCTGATAGAGCAGGTCACGCCGCGGATAGTTGAACATCCGCTCCGCGCTCGTGTTGACGTTGACAATGGCGCCAGCTGCATTGACCACCACGACGGCGTCGGGGATGATCTCCAGCAGGTCGGGCGCAAACGCTAGCTGTCCACGCGGGCGCGCGAGTTCCTGGTCGGTGCGGTCGGAGGTGTTTTCGGCAGGGAGGCGCATGGACGGGCGACCGAGACTGTCCCATGGTGAGAGTACTGTCGCACGCGCACGCGCGGTGCCATCGAATGGCAGAAAACCGGTCGGGGAAACTCCGAGGGCTGTTCCCATCGGCGTCACAGCGCCTAACGCCCACCGCGCCCCGCACATCCCAGCGGTGCCCCCTCCGCAATCTCTAAAGTCAGTCCACGGAACCCCTTGCGCCGCAGGCCCCTGACGCCCAGCCTACGTACCTAAGCCCGTGCCCCGTAGCAGCTATGGGGCAGCGGCGATGGCGAAGGAACCGTCTCTCTACCCGACTCTCGTATGCCTGCCCGATCGATCGGTACGGCCACTATCTCTTTTGGCCTCGTCTCCGTCCCCGTGAACATCTACTCGTCGGCGGAATCCAAGGCGAGCGTCTCGTTCAACATGCTGCACAAAAAGTGCAATACGCGCCTCAAGCAGCAGTACACCTGTCCCAAGGACAACGAAGTCGTGCCGCGGGACGATACGGTCAAAGGCTACGAGTTCGCCAAGGATCAGTACGTGGTGTTCACCCCGGACGAGATCAAAGCACTGGAAGAGAAGGCGACGAGCACGATCGACATCGTCGAGTTCGTCCCGCTGGCCAAGGTCGATCGCGAGTATCTCGAGAAGGCGTATTACCTGGGCCCCGACAAGGGAGGCGACCGCGCCTATCGGCTGTTGGCGATGGCGCTACAGGAGACGGGGCGCGCGGCCCTTGGGCAGTACGCGGCCCGCGGTCAGCAGCACCTGATCCTGTTACGTCCGCGAGATGGCGTGCTGGTCATGGAGCAGCTGCACTACGCGGACGAGATTCGGTCAACCGCCGAGGTGCCGCTGGGTGAAGGTGACGTGAAGCCTAACGAGCTGACCCTCGCCAAGCAGCTGATCGAGCAGACGGCGACCGACACGTTCGAGCCGACGAAGTACAAGGACAACGTGCGCGAGCGCGTTTTGGAGGCGATCCAGAAGAAGGTAGAGGGTCAGGAGATCACCGCGGAGCCGTCGGTGGACGGCGGCGGCAAGATCATCGACCTCATGGAAGCGCTGAAGGCGAGTCTGGCCAAGGCAACGGACGAGGGCGGCGAGCGCAAGGCGTCATGAACATCCTGGTAGGCACCAGTGGGTACGCCTTCAAGGAGTGGAAGGGCGTGTTCTATCCGGAGGACCTGCCTGACGCCGGGCAACTCACGTACTATGCCTCGCAGTTTGGCACGGTGGAGATCAACAACACGTTCTATCGGCTGCCAAAGGAACATGTTCTGGTCGACTGGGCCCAGCAGGTTCCAGAGACCTTCCGGTTTGCCATCAAGGCCTCGCAACGAATCACCCACTTTGGGCGATTGAAGCCCGAGTCGAAGGACGCGCTCGACTTCTTGTTGAAGAATACGGTCGCGTTAGGTGCCAAACTGGGGCCGGTACTGTTCCAATGTCCGCCGAACCTGAAGAAAGACCTTCCTCGACTGGAGAACTTCCTGTCGTACTTGCCAGACGGGCGCCGCTTCACCTTCGAGTTCCGGCACGAGTCGTGGTTCGACGACGAAGTGGCGGCCTTGCTGCGCTCGAGGGACGCGGCGCTATGCATATCCGAGCAGGACGACCTGGCGGTACCGTTTCGCAGCACGGCCACGTGGGGATACCTGCGACTCCATCGCTTTGACTATGACCAGGCCAGCATCGTTCGCTGGCGCCAGCAGGTCATGGATCAAGGGTGGACGGACGCCTACGTGTACTTCAAGCATGACGAGGCCGAGGATGCCGTGGCGACCGCCGGAGGCATGTCGGGGCCGACGGCTGTTCGCGAGTTCGTCCAAGGACTCGGGTGATAGGTGAAGTGACGGCGGGGTGAGGGGGGATGAAGGGATTCGCGACCTGATGGGGGCGTGAGATGGCGACTGAACCGGATGAATCGCAATCGCCGGCATCGGCGGAGTCGCTCCAACAGTTGCGCGAGGTGCGACGCGCCTTGCTGCACCTGCACAAGACGCTGTTGGACGCCGAGCGTGTGCGGTATGAACGGCTGAACGGCCGCGTCGAGGGTGGACCACTGTTGCAGCTTGTGATCCACGACCCGTGGTTCAGTTGGCTGCGACCGCTCTCCGCACTGATGGTGCAGATCGACGAAACGCTAGATGCCGACGAGCCAGTGACCGCGCGTGCCGTGATGAACCTTCTGCTGCAGGTGCGGCTCCTACTCCGTCCGGCAGAATCCGGCGACGTGTTCCAGGAGAACTACTACTCGGCCTTGCAGGACACGCCGGACGTGGTGATCGCGCATCGCGGAGTCACCCGACTGCTCCCCGCGCGCGACGATCCCGCAGCTAGTTGATTTGCGCAATGAACGAGGCCACTGATCAGTCGTAACGCAACGCCCGCATGGGTTGCGTGCGGCTGGCGCGGCGCGCCGGCACCCATCCGGCTGCAAAGGCCACCGCCGCCAGTAGCAACACTGCGGTGACGAATACGAGCGGATCGTGTCCGTTCAATCCGTAGAGCAGCGACCGGGCCGCGCCGCCCAGGCCAAATGCGCCGATGGCCCCGGTTGCCGTTCCCACGGCGACCATCGTACCCACTTGGCGCAGCACCATACCTTGGACCCGGCTGCTGTCCGCCCCTAACGCCATCCGAACCCCAATCTCACGCGTGCGTTGCGCCACTGAGTACGCCAACACGCCGTATAGGCCGACGGCGGCGAGCAGGGTGGCCAGCACCGCGAACGAGGTGGAAAGGATCGAGATCATCCGGTCAAGGAAGACATTCTCGCGCAATTGCTGGGGCATGGTCTTGAGGTCTTGCACCGGAACCGACGGGTCGATGCGCTTCATCATGGCCGGAATGTCCGCCACCAGCCGCTCGGCGGGGAGTCGGGTGCGGGCGTAGAAGTACATCTGGCCCACCACGCCTTGCTGCATCCACGGGAGGTAGAAGATCGGCTGCGGCTCGAGTTTGGCGTTGTTGTACGCGACATCCGGCGCCAGACCGACGATCTGGATGCCTAACGAATCGTTGCCCCCAGCTCTGCCCATGAACTTGCCGACGGCGTCTTTGCCCAGTCCGAACTTCTTGGCAAAAGCCATGTTCACCACCGCGACCTTCGCCCCTTCGTATTGGTCTGACGGTTCGATGTCTCTACCCGAAAGCAGCGACGTCCCGATCATGGTGAAGTATCCCGCACCAATGGCGTTGTAGCGCGAGTTGCAATCCGTGTCCGGGAGGCATTCGAAGCCTTGCACGCGCACGTCATTTCCCCAGCTGTCGCCGGAGAGAAGCGGCACCAGCGAACTCGTGACCCCCGTGACCCCCGGCTGCGCGCGCAGTTCGTCTTCAATGCGGGCATAGAGCACCTTGGCGCGCACCGTGTCATACCCGACACGCAGAGGACTAATGGAGAAGGTCGCTACGCTATCGATGCGTATGCCCAGGTTCACGCGGCTCACGTTCACCAGGCTCTTGAGGAACAGCCCGGCCGACACCAGCAACGTCGTGGACAGCGCGATTTGGACTACGGCCAGGATCGTGCGAAACCGCGAGGCCACCCCGCCACCCGCGATCTGTCCCGCACCGGCGCGGATGGTGCTGATGAGGTCTGAGCGCGTGGAGTGCAGGGCGGGGAAGAGGCCGAAGAGGAAACCGGTCGTCACGGCCAGCCCGGCTGCAAACAGCAGTACCGGCGCTTGCAATCGAAACTCAAATGCGGTGGTGGCTTCGGGAGGGAGCATGGAGGCGATCCCCTGCAACGTCCACCGTGCGATCAACAGACTGACCAAGCCGCCGAGCGCAGCCAAGACCAGCGATTCGACCAGAAGTTGTGTCACCAGACGGCGCCGGCTAGCACCCAACGCCAGGCGAACGCCCATCTCGGTCGAACGGTTTGCGCCGCGCGCCAGCAGCAGGTTCGCGATGTTGGCACAAGCGATCAGCAGCACCACGGCCGTGATCGCAAAAAGCATAACGAGTGGCGTGCGAGCCTCGCCCTGCATGGAACTTTGGCCACGCGCTCCTGACTCCAAGACGACCCGCTTGGCCTTGAATCGCGCCATGGTCTGGTCGCTCATGGCTTTCTGGAGAGGTGCCTCCACATCCGACAGGATCGGTGCAATCACGCGGTCCAGTGAGGCCTTGGTGGCTTCGATGGACACCCCCGGCTTGCGACGCCCAAAGGCATACACCCAGTAGCTTCGCCGATCCTCCAGCCCATTGTAGGTCCCCACGAACACCCTGGACTGTATGGGCACGTACACGATCGGCCGCGTACTCAACGTCGTGCCGTTGAACCCATCCGGGGCAACGCCCACGATCGTGAAGGTCCGGCCATTCACGCGCAGAGGTTGGCCGACGACATCCTTCGTTCCGGCGAAGTGATCGCTCCAATAGTTGTAGCTGATGACGGCAACCATGTTGTCGCCACCCGGTGCGTTGTCCTTCATGTCCAACAGACGCCCGCGCGCGGCCCGCAGTCCGAGCGTGGAGAAGTAGCCGCCAGTCACCCACATGCCATCGCCGACTATAGGGTCGTCACCCAGTCCAATGCTTGCTCCGAAGATGCGATATCCGGCAATCCCGGCGAGGCCCGTCTGCGCCTTCTCCAGATCAGACACCATCGGGTATGACCAGATGATGCCGTTGCCGCATCCCGATTGGTTGCAGGAGTCGTTGCCCTGAATAGGTCCCGGTAGGTTCAGGTTGACCAGTTCGTCAGGAGCAACGACGGGCAAGGGGCGGAGCAGCGCCTGGTCGAACAAGGAGTAAATCGCGGCGTTTGCGCCAATCCCGAGCGCGAGGGAAATGATCGCGACCGCATTGACGAACGGCGTCGTGAGGAGCGTACGAAAGGCGTAGCGAAGGTCGCGCATCGATCGGCAGTGAAAGGGAGGCTGCGACGTGATACGCGTTGAGACAGCGGCTTCGCGGGGAGGGTTTGGCCGCCGTGATACGATGATTGCGTCTACGGGTACTCGTCCGGCGTCAGGCCCATCTCCTCCAGAAAGCGCTGGCCACCGGTCGCCTTGTCTCGACGTTGAACGACGCGTGTCAACACCAAGCGGTCCTTGGCGCGCGTCATTCCCACGTACAGGAGGCGCCTGGCCTCTTCCAGCTCGCGCTCACTCACCCCGTTCTTGTTTCCCAATCCGGGGAGTTCCGCGTCCTCTGCACCCACGATGTACACGCGGGAGAACTCCAATCCCTTGGTGGCGTGCAGCGTCAGCAGGTTCACCCGGTCACTGTCCTTGTCCGTTCCATCCCAGCGCGACAGGACGACGCGTTCCAAGAAGCCAACGATCTGATCCGATAGCTCCTCTTCCGGAGCTGCTTCGATCAACCTTCGCAAGCGGGCCATGGCCTGCGGGTAGCGTTGGTCTGCCGTCTTGTGGGCGCGGATCTTCTCCATGAGGTCAACGCCGCCGAGTAGCTGGATCAACTCGTCGACGTCGGGAGATGCCGGGTCGTCCAACGTGTCGCGCAGCGCTCGATACTGCTCCAGCGCTTCGGACGACGCAAAGAAGGGATGCACCCGCGTCCACTGACGAAAACGCCGGGCCTCCTCACCTAACGATTCCTCCCGCTGGAGCCACAGGGCGATCCCCAAGTGGTCGAGCAAGTTGGCCAACCCTGTCTTCCGTGCGCGATCGACTTTGGCCTTGTTGAGTCGTGGGAACACCCGGGCCAATGTCCGGCAGTCGTCCAGCGCGCGGTGCGACGTACCGGTGTCGATATCAAAGGCGTGGGCCAGGTCTACCAGCGTACGACTTCCCGAGCGCAGTTCACGAGCCAAGGGAAGGGAGTCGTACGTGGTGAACGACCCGCCGCCCTCCAGGTCGCGACTCATCCGACGCAGGATGGGGAAGTCAAACTGGTAGCCGTTGTGCGCCACCAGAATGTCGCTGCCGATGAACGCGCGAAACGCCGGCCAGACGTCCTCGAAGAAAGGTGCATCGCGCACCTCATCAGCGGTGATGCCGTGCACCCGCGCAGCGCCAGACGAAATGGCCACGCGCGGCTTGACCAAGGTCGTGAACTCACTGGCGATTTCACCGTTCCGCACGCGCACCGCCGCCAGCTCCACCAGTTCGTCGGCGTGGACGTCCCGACCCGTCGTTTCAGTGTCGACGACCGTGAAGTCACGAAAGGAGTCGGCGAATCCATCGGCGGCGATGAGTTGCGCCGCCTTGAACAGGGCCAGAGACAGGTCCAGATCTCCGCCGGCATCGGGGCGCACCGGCACCGACCCCTCGGGTGGCACGGGTCCGATGGCTACCCGGTATGGCCCCGCCGCCTGCAACAAATTCTTCATGGCGACTTCGCTGCCGCCCATCGGCGGAATCCAGAGTGGCCGCATGGCATCTCGCGCGTCGCGCATGACGCCGGCCAGCTCTTCCACTGACCGATGAGCCTTGGGATCGGAGATGTCCTCGTGGCTGGACTCCAAGACGGTTCGGTATTCGCCAACCCGCTGTGAGAGGAGATCTTCCACCAGCGGCACCAGCGACCGGTGCTGTTTGCCGAGTGCTGCTAAATTCCGCAACGCGTAGGAACCGCGGCGAATCTTGCGGGCATCCACATGATCGCGCGGGAGCGCGCGCGTGAACTTGGTCAGTTGTTCGAGTATCGGCGTGCGCTGTTCCTCCGACTGGGCCTCGATCGCCTTGAACAGCGTCTGCGGAAGTACCACCCTGAAGAACTGCGCGCGATGAATGCGATCGTCGGGCGAGGCGATGACACGGAGCGCCGCCAGCACGTACTGCACCACCGGATCCTCGGACAAAGCGCGCCCCTGCGCCAAGCGGCAGGGGATTCCCTTGATCAGGAACTGCGTTTCCAGCGCATCGCCGATTTCGTGCCGTCGATAGAGCACGCCGAACTCGCCCCACGGGGTGCCATGCGCCTGTCGATCGTTTTGGACGTCGTTCAGGAGCCACGCGACTTCGCTGGTATCGTCCGCGAACGACACGGCGCGCACGGCGAACGGGGACTCGCGGACCACGCGCACATCTTTTTGGAAGAGCGTCGGATTGTGCCGGACCAGTCGCGTGGCGTATTCCATCACCCCCTTGGGGCAACGACGGTTTTCGTCCAGCGTGACGCGGAGCGCTGGGGCAAAGTCGTTACCGAAGTTGGTGAACAAGCGTGGGTCCGCGCCGGTCCATGAGAAAATCGACTGCTCGTCGTCCCCAACGCAGTAGATGTTGCGGTGAACGTGGGCGAGTCCGGTGACCACGTCGTACTGTGCCGGGTTCAAGTCCTGGAACTCATCGACCAGGACATAGTCATATCGGGACCGCAACGTAGAGCCGGTCAGCGAGCCGGGGACGAGTAACTCGCGCGTCTTGGTGACCAGTTGGTCGAAGTCCACCATGTTGCGGCGTTCGAGGGCGGCGAGGTACCGCGCGAAGGTCTTCTCATCCGCCGGGTGCAACGGCACGCTGCAAAAGCGGTGCAGGGTGAAGCGGTTCAGCAGGTTGGTGTGCCATTTGCGCGGCTGTTGCAGCTGAGCGAGGATGCTGCGCTGGTACTCCTCGTCGGCTATGCCAAAGCCACGTTCCAGTCCGGCCTCGCCAGTGAACTCGCGCAGCACCTTCGCGCAGTAGGCGTGGATGGTGCCCCCGGTGATGTGCTCGGCGTGCGGCCCTAGCTCACGGGACAGGCGGTGGGTGATCTCCTCTGCCGCTCGATTCGTGAACGTGAAGGCGCAGATGCGCGCGGGGGCGATCCCGAGTCGCTCGATCAGGAAGCCGACGCGTTCGATCAGGCAGAAGGTCTTGCCGGCTCCTGGGCCCGCCAGAACGAGCACCGGCCCCGGCGGGGCGGTGATGGCATCGTGTTGGCGGGGATACGGTGTAAGCACGGGAGCGGAAGAACCGAAATGTATGGATCGGTATCGTCACGCGGGACGATCGCGACGTGTCCCTCCCGCCCCGCGTCTTGCTTTACTGGGGCCGAAGCTGGCTCGCGAGCTGCATGATGTCACCGGTCACTCGCGTGGCGCTCCGCTGCGCGGAATCCACCAGAACCGCAAGGACGGCGTGCGATACCTCCCCTGTCCCTGCGTCGCGCGAACGTCCAACTCCCCATGCATCGAGCGTACGATTGACCTGCAGCGTGTCCCCGCTGACGAGATAGTCATTCGCCTTGAGCCCCCATTCGGCAGCGATGCTCGCCAAGCGGGCCGGCACATCGCGCCACGGATCGACCGTCACGATCACCAGGGGAACGTCGCGCCGATTCGCGACGTCACGCACTTCCAGGAGTTCGTGCACCACTGTTGGGCAAACCGATTCGCAATGGCCGAAGGCAAAGGTGATCAGCAGTGGCTGGCCGGCGTGCGCCCGCAGCTCAAAGGGTCGTCCGTGTTGATCGATGAGGTCGATGGATGGGACCGCGGGCCACACTTCCATGCTGTGCGCGGTCGCCGTCGCGAACGAGTCGGTGACGATTCGACGTTGCGTGGCCTGCCAAATGACGCGGGACGCCGCACCGGCAGCCCAAATGACCCCAAGGGCCGCGTTCATCAGCACCAGTCGGCCGACGCGATGCGAGAGCAGGCCACGCAACTCGCTCCGCAATTCGCGGCCCCAGACGGCCAGCAATACGACGGCCATCCCGACGGGCTCACCAATCAGCAGAACCCATCCACCAGCGTTAGGCAGTCCGTTGGGAGACGAGCCAAAACACGCCAGGCGTGTCCGCAGCAGCCACTCGGGGGGTGTGGACCCTGCAGGATAGAGCGCCAAGGCCCACCAGCCCACCGTGATGACGACGATCGCGGCCAGTGCCGCCGTAGCGGCACCGGCGCGCGACGTCGCCCCCTTCACGCTATCCAACTTTCCAGACCACACTCAACAGCTTCCAGTTGGTGAAGTAGTAGACCATGAACGCCATCAGGAAGACCGCGACCAGTCCAATGGTCCCCGGAGTAACACCGGCGATGCCTCGCGACGGATCGTGCAGTCGCTCATTGATGGCATCGACATCGGGCGGCATGACGGGCGGCTTGGTGAGGCCGCGTGGCACGCCAACCACTTCGGTTCCCATGGCAACTTCGCCCAAAGGCTCACCGAAGAACACGGACTTCACCGCGATCGCGATGAACACCAGGGCGCCGGTTACGGCGAGTATGCCGCCAATGCCCATCACGGCCAAGACGAGATCCACCGTCGGGTTGAACTGCACGTCGAACGGCGCCTGCGAAAACGAGATGTCCCAGTGCCGCCGAGGGACGCCAAAGCTGCCGGCGAAGGTCATGCCCATCGAGAGCAGGAAGATCCCACCAGCAAACAGGTACGGCTGCCACTTGGCAGCGCTCCAGAACGCCACCTTCCGCCGGAAGATCAGCGGGATGACGTAATAGGTCACGCCCATGAACGCTGTCGCGGTTCCCGACACGACCGTTGCGTGAAAGTGTCCGGGCACTCGCAGTGTGTTGTGGGCGATGATGTTGATCTGCTCAGTACCAATCGTCACGCCCGTGATCCCACCGACGAAGCCAAACACGATGATCGAGAGCACGGTGGCGCTAAATCCCGGGTCGCCCCATGGCGCGCGTCGAAGCCATCCGAACATGCCATCCGTGAACCCGCGCAACCGCATGCCCAGCTCCATGCCAGCGGGCACCGTAAAGCCGTGGATCATTGACGCGAGCACGGCCATGTACATGAAGTACGACGTGTTGACGATCTTCCACGCTGGGCCGAATCCCGGGTCGACGAGCAAGTGGTGCGCAGAGGCCATCGAGATGAACAGGATGTACAGCACGAAGGCGGACCGGCTCACTTTCTCGTTCAGGACGACGGCGCCGACGGTGATACCACCCATGAGGTACCAACAGGCGACCATGGCCGCGACGTTGATCTGCTGCGACGAATGCCCCAGGCCCCACCAGAACAAGCGGTAGATCTCGGGGTCGACTGACGGGATCAGGCCTAACGACCAGAGCAAGGTCGGGATGTAGATCATGGCGCCATGCAGCAGGGTGATGACGGCAATGATCGCCGCCGTCATCGCGCCATATACCACGAGCGGCAAGGATCCCTCGTACGTTTTCTCGCGCTTGGCGGTCGTGAGCGTCGCAAAGAAGATGCCCACCACGACCAGCGCGCCCACCGCGAACAAGATGACCCCCAGGTAGAACACGGGGTGCGCCTTAAGCGGCGGATATGACGTGAAGAGCACGTCCGCTCGGCCGCTCCACTGGGTCCACTCGACCAACAGGGCGCCGAGCACCATCAGCCCGAACATGGCTTTGCCCAATCCTGGAACAGCCGGGCGTGCATCCAAGAGCGCCGTGCTGGTGAACCAGAGGACGGCCATCTCAAAGAAGATGATGAAGAAAATCAGCATGTTCATGCCGTGCACGCCAAGCAGCCGATAGTACCACGTGGCCGGCAAGAGATGGACGGCTTGCCACCGCGTGAGGACCAGCAGCAACGCGGCTATCGCTCCCACGAGGAGCGAGACGACGGCCGCCACCGCGTTCACCTTGATGAGCCACTCGGCGTCCGCATGCACTTTCTTTTTGGTGAAGTCGCAGATGCGGAACTTGCCGGCATCGATCGCAGCGCTCGTCATGGGGCACCTCCAACGCGGAGTGGAACATCGGCGCGGTCGGACACCGTCTTGCCAGCGGCATCGAGCACGATGACTCGGCCGACCATGGTGTGGTGCCCAATGCCACAGAACTCGTCGCAGATGATGCGGAAGTCACCAGCCGCGGTCGGCGTCACCTCCAGGGCATAGTCATATCCCGGGACGATCTGGAAGTTGACGTTCAGCGGATACAGCGAGAAGCCGTGATTGAAGTCCAGCGCGGAGATGTGCAGCCGGTATTTGACCCCTTGTTGAAGCTGAAGGATCGGATACCACTGGTAGGTCATCGCTGTGAGATAGATGTCGGCGCCAGCGGGCGGCTGCACGATGGGGAAGCCGCGGTCAGCTCCGACCTGATACTGCTTCGCGAACTCGGCGGTCCGCGCATAAAACGCCTTCGGGTCCACTCGCGTGCGCACGCCCGATGGGTTTTGGCCACCCTTCCAGTGCCACAGTGGCATCATCGCGAAGAGCACCATGCACCAGCCGAACGCGATCGCGACCCACATCTTCTCGGCCTTGTGCGCAGGCTTCCACCAGACGCCCGGTACGGCTTCGAGGCCGGTATGTACCTTGGTTAGCATGGTTGCCTCACGGGAGTTTGCCTTGCGGCATGGTGAGGATTTCCCACATGCCCCAGCCCGTGTAGACCACGAGCATCACCACAATGCCGAGGACAAGCAGGAGGTACATGTTGTCGAACAACTTCTGCATGCGTGGGGGAGTCTCGGGAGGTGACATGGGGTGGTGAGGGGGAGGGGAGGAGGGGGCCCGGGCTAGCGAGGTCGCTGACTCCGGGAGGATGTCCGTCGCTTCGGCGGACGGGACTTGGGTGGTTCAGGGGTCGTGAGCGACACTTCACGCGTGGTGGCGCCACGTCGAGGCGTCGCCGGCATGTCATCAGCTGCATCGCGTGGCCGCTGCAGCAAGTCCGCGATGGTGGTGTCCCCGAAGAACGCGGTGAGCGATGAGGAGATCTGTTCCCAACGCGCGTGGGCCGCGCATTGTGAACGCAGCCCGCACGATTGCTGCCGTAGCAGGCAATGGCGTTGCGCGAGGTCATCGAAGGGGGCCGCTACCTGGGCCAGCGTGAGCGTGTGGGCGTCCACCGCCAGCTGAAACCCACCGCGCGGTCCGCGTCCTGAACGCAGCACGCCGGCGCGGGCTAACGCATGCAGTGTCTTGGAGAGGTAGTTCCTCGGCATCTTCAATGCCTCAGCGATCGCCTCTACGCGCACCGGACCCTCGCGCCCATGTTCGGCGACATGGAGCACCGCGCGTAAGGCGTACTGCGTCGTGCCGGAAATCCACATGCCGTCTATCCGTCGCGATTGTTGCATTCATCATGCAGATATGATAAACTCACCGCAAGAGGGACCCATTGGGATGACCGCCGGCGATGGACATGGTGTCCGGCGATCGCAGGGTCTGCTCTGGACTCCCCCGCGTGCCTCCCGTGCCCTCACTGGCTGACCGCGCCTTGCGTCGCGTGGACGCGGCGTTGACCCGCGTCTTTGGATGGCGATATCACCCGTTGCACCAGACGGGGGCGGTCGCTGTCGCCCTGCTGGTCACGCTGATCGCGACGGGTTTGTACCTGTTGATCTTTTACCGGGTTGGCACGCCGTGGACGTCTGTGGAGCGCCTCGTCGCCGATCCGTATCTTGGCCGGTGGATGCGCAGCCTGCATCGCTACGCGTCCGACGCGATGGTGGTTGCTGTTCTCGCCCACGTTCTGCGCATGTTTGCGCAGGGACGGAGCTGGGGACCTCGCGCCCTGGCGTGGGTGTCGGGGGTAGTCCTGCTGGTTCTGGTGCTAATCAGTGGCTGGACAGGGTTCGTCATCGTGTGGGATGTGTTCGGGGCACGCATCGCCCTTGCTGGTGCCCGGTTGTTCGATGCCCTTCCGATCCTCTCGGAGCCCGTGCATCGCGTTTTTTCCGGCGAGCGGCCGATTCCGGGCGCTTTCTTCTTCGTCAACCTCTTTTTGCACGTCGCGGTCCCGCTTGGGATTGGAGCTGGACTCTGGATTCACGTCTCGCGGCTGGCGCGTCCGTCGCTGTTGCCCCCGCGAGTACTCGGATGGAGCCTGGTCGCCGGGCTGCTGGTGCTGGCCCTCGTGGCGCCGGCACCACTGCCGCCGCACGCCGATCCCTTCCGGATTGCCGCTTCGGTGCCCGTTGACGTCTTCTACGCCTTCTGGTTGCAGCTGGTAGAATGGCTCCCGCCATTGATCGGATGGGGGGGCGCCCTGGCCACGCTGCTGTTGGCGCTGGCGATCCCGCGCCTGACCAAGAAGCCGCGTGACGGGGCAAACGCGCCGAGCGTGGTCGATCAGCGCTATTGCACCGGCTGCAACCAGTGTCCCCAGGACTGCCCGTGGGAAGCGATCACGATGGTGGCACGCAGTGACGCCCGGCCAACGCTCGTGGCGCAGGTGGACCCGTCGCTCTGTGTCAGCTGTGGCGTCTGCGCGGGTTCATGTGCCCCCATGAGTGTGGGACCCGAGCACCGTACGGGCCGCGATCAGCTGCGAGACGTACGGATCGCCATCGATGCTGACGCAGGGAAGACATCGGTCGTGGCCATCATGTGCGAGCACGCGCCAACGAGTCACGCGGACGCGGTAATCGCCGCCGGTGCTCGACTCCACCGCGTCAACTGCACGGGCAACATCCATTCTTCGACCGTCGAGCTGTTCCTGCGGAATGATGCCGCGGGGGTGATCATCTTCAGCTGCCCACCGCGGGACTGTCGGGGGCGCGAAGGACCCAAGTGGCTCGAGCAACGTTTGTATCACGACCGGGAGGCGGAGTTGCAGCCGCGCGTTGACAAGCGCAGGGTGCGGCTGGCGACGGCCGCTGGCGGAGATCTCCCGGGAACGCTCTCACAGCTCCGTGCCTTCCTGAGCGACGTGCATGCGCTCGGCGCAGGTGAGCGAGGTCCGCGAGATGTGCCGGTGGATGAGTGCGAGCCAGTGCCGGTAGACCCCCGACGCGGGAAGGGATCGTGAACGCGAACCAAGCTCCGTGGCGGTTGGTCGGAGTGCTGGTCGCGGTCGGCGCGGCCGGCGTTCTGCGTTGGGGAAGTCTGGTGCCGGTCGCGTCCGCCGATGCCGATAAGGCGCAGATTCGACTCAGCTGGAGTGCCCGCCCGGAACGCGTGGAGCAGTGTCGCCGGTTGAGTGACGACGAACTGCTCAAGTTGCCGCCGCACATGCGGCTCCGCGTGCAGTGCGAGGGATCGTTTGCGCGCTACCTGCTGACGGTTCGAGTCAATGCGGCGGTGCTTTCGCAGGACACGCTTCGTGGCGGCGGGTTGCGGCATGACCGACCGATCCACGTCTACGAGGAGGTCCCTGTTGCAGCCGGACACGTGCGCGTCCAACTGGACGTGGCTCGACTAGACAGCGCAGTGGCGTCGACCGGGGCCCCCGAAGCCGGCGCGACGTCTGATGCCGATACGCTGCTGGGGAACCGCGCCAGTCGAGAGGTCGACGAACGACAACGTCGAGCGCGTGAAGCGATGCCAGCTCACCTGGCGATCGATACGTCGCTCACGCTCACTGCTGGAAAGGTCGTCTTGGTGGTTTACGACGAGCCGTCACGCAAGCTGACGATTCTCGCGGGAACTGGTCGCTAGTGGTCGCAGCCGCAACCGTCGCCACAACCGCTATCGCGCCGCGAGCGTAACGCACGCGCGGCCGTAACCCAACTGCGCCGCCCCAGGTAGAGCACGGCGGCGACAACCAGCGCGACGGCGAGCCATCCTTGAAGGTCTCGCATCGCTACGCTCCTCCGCCGAGCCCGAGCGACAGACCGGCGCGGTAAACCAGGAAGGCGGTCCCATACGCTAACGCGAACATGTAGGCGAATTGAAGCGCCGCCCACGCCACGCCCTGGCGTCCGCCACCCGCCTCGCGCACCGTCACAGCGATGGTGCTGGTGCACATCAGGGCGAAGACGTAGAACGCGAGCAGGCTAAACGCGATGAGCGGCGTGTACGCCGGCTTCCCGTCTGGCCGTCGTTCGCTCCGCAGGCGCTCCTGCAACGCGGTCGGCGTATTGCTGCCGTCGTCCACGCCGTAAATCGTCGCCATGGTGGAGACAAAGACCTCGCGTGCCGCAAAGGATGCCACCATGGACACGCCAATCTTCCAGTCGTACCCGAGCGGACGTACCGCCGGCTCAATCGCATGCCCAATTCGGCCTAACGTAGATTGCGAGAGCTGCTGTTCCGAACTGGCCGAGGGTTCCGAGGCGCGCGGATAGGTTGCGAGCGCCCACAAGACAATCGACAGCGCGAAGATGATCGAGCCGGCGCGAAGGATGAACAGGCGGACCCGCCCCCAGACAGACGCCAAGAGGACGCGGGCGCTGGGCAGCGAGTAATGCGGGAGTTCGATGATCAATGCGCGGACTTCGGACCGAAGCAGCGTTCGGCGGAACACCGCGGCGGCCGCCAGCGCTGCGATCGTGCCCAACAGGTACATCGACAAAAGTGCTACGCCCTGCAGCGTGAAGATGCCGGCGACGCGAGTCGCCGGAACAAACGCGCCAACGAGCAAAGCATAGATCGGGAGGCGCGCCGAACAGCTCATGAGCGGCACGACCATGATGGTGGCCAGTCGTTCCCTGGGCTGCGGGATCGTCCGCGTGGCCATGATGGCCGGCACGGCACACGCGTAGCCGGAAATGAGCGGGATGAAGCTCTTGCCGTGCAGGCCTAACGGCCGCATGAACCGATCCATGACATAGGCAGCGCGCGCCATGTATCCGGAATCTTCTAGCACGCCAATGAACAGGAAGAGCAGGGCAATCTGCGGCACGAACACGATGACGCTTCCCACGCCGGCCAGCGCGCCATCGATCAGCAGGTTTCGTAGCTCGCCCGCGGGGAGTACTTGAGCGCCGAGCTGCGCCAGGGCGCCGACCAAGCGTTGTGCACCGTCGGCCAGTGGTGTCGCCAGGGTAAACAGCGCCTGAAACGCCAGCGCCATGATGGCCAGAAAGAGCAGGGGTCCCCAGACGCGATGCAGAGCGATGGCGTCCACACGATCGCTTCGCGTCCGCACGCCGCGTACCTCGCGTCGCACGGCGCGCGGCGTCACCTGCGCGATCCATTGGTAGCGACGACTGGCTTCCGTGTGCGTGCCAGCGGACAGCTCGGGAGTGTTGCCCGCCGCGTCATCTAGCCGCAACGCTGAGAGAGGTAACGAGGTCGCCTTGGAGATGGCGTGGCGAAGACGGTCAATGCCCTCGCGCCGCGTGGCGACGACAGGGATGACGACGGCGCCCAACACATCGATCAACTCCACGACGTCGATGCGCATGCCAGCGGCTTCGGCGCGGTCCATCCGGTTGAGCGCGATGACCGTCGGCCGACCGAGCTCCAACACCTGCGTCGCCAGGAACAAGTGCCGTTCAATGTTCTCGGCGTCAACCACGATCACGACCACATCGGCGGGTTCCACACCCAGCGCACGGCCGTGAAGCACATCGAGGGCAATAGCCTCGTCAGGCGACTCTGCAGACAGACTGTACACTCCCGGCAGGTCGATCACCGAGACGTTCGTCCCCGCGTGCTGGTAGCTTCCCTCGACCCGCTCTACCGTGACGCCAGCGAAGTTGGCGACCCGCTGGCGAAGTCCGGTGAGGGCGTTGAAGATCGTGCTCTTGCCGCAATTCGGATTGCCGACCAACGCCACGCGCAGCGGCGCCGGCGTGCCACTGGGTTCACGAGGGGTAGCTGGCATCGCCAGGGCGCTCCGTGTCACCGCGCCACCTCACCAACGGTGATGGATGTCGCCAGGTCCGCGTCGACGGCCAGTCGTGACCCGCACACGGCGAGGAGCATACCGTTGCAGGTGTCGACGACTTCCACGCGAGCCCCTTCGAACAGGCCCAGCGTTCGCAGGCGGCGCGCGTCATGCGCTGGGCACGACACGCAGATCACGGTCGCACGTGCACCGGCCATGCACTCACTCAGCGGGCAGCTATTCGCTGGCACGGAAGTGGTCACCGCGGGCCTTCGCTTGCGGAACCTTTGCCACCAGGTGCTCATCGCAGCGCCTCCGCATTCTGGGTACGCAGCGACCCCGACGATGCACCGTCGTGTCTTGCACTCAAGTCGGCGGCGGCCTGCTCGCCAGTTCGAACGCCGTCCGTGGCAGCGTCGGCGAACGCGACACCGCGCAGACCGTATCCTGTGGCGTACAGACCCGGAAGTCGTGTGAGCGCCCGTTCAACTGTTGCCACGCGCTCCCGATGGCCCAGCTCGTACTGGGGAATCGCCCGTGGCACGCGCACGACGCGTTCGAATACGGGAGGACTGGAGATATGGTAGAGTCGAGACACTTCGTCCTTCACCAGTGCGAGCGCGTCAGCCTCGGCCAATGCGCCGGCCTCGGGGTCAACCGCGCCACCCAGCATGGCGCGCACCAGCACATGACCGTCTGGCCCGCGCCCGGGATACAGGCTCATCTCCCAGAGATTGCCGAGCATCCGAATGCCTTCCTTCCGCGAGATGAGAACGCCGAACCCCGACGGAATCTGCGTCGCATCGGCCGCGCGGTACCCGAGCGCGACGACCGTTATGGCTGGACAGGGAATGGCGTCCAGTGCCGTGGCGGCGTCCGCGTCGAGGGAGCGCAGTAGGTTCGCGGTGGCCCACGGTTCTCCCGCGCAAATGACCGCGTCGACGGGAATAGACTCTCGGTCGCCAGCCACAACCACCTGCCATTGCTCGTGATCGCGTACAAGGGCGGTGACTTCGGCGTTGCAGCGGACCTGGAATCCGCCGCGTTCCGCCAACGCGGTCGGCAGCGATTGCATGCCGTGCCGGAACGACTTGAGCGTCCCGGAGGACGTGCGTCCACGCTTGGCGATCATCCCGCGAATGAGCGAACCGTAGTTCGCCTCCAACGCGGCCATGCGTGGGAAGGCCGAACCTAACGACAGCCGTCGCGCGTCGCCGGCAAAAATGCCCAAGGCCATGGGTGACACAAGTCGATCCGCGGCCTGGACTCCCAGGCGTCTCGCGGCAAAGGCCCAGACGGTTTCGTCTTCATCTCCGCGCCGCCGCGGCACGAAGGGCTCCGCAAGCAATCGGAACATGCCGCCAACGCTCAGTAAGCCCTCACGCACTAGACCTACTGGGCTGGGCGCGACGCGACGCAGTTGGCCCGCCCTGAAGATGTAGCGGTGCTTCGCGGCCAACCCCGCTGGCACCACATCACCCGTTAGGCCGGCAGCCTCAATCAGCTGATCCAGTGCGGGTCGCCCGTCTAGAAAGCCTGAAGGTCCGCCTTCCACCAGCCACCCGTCCCCGCGAAGACTGCGCGCCTTTCCCCCGACCGCGGTGTCCCGCTCGAGCACGAGGATTTCCACGGCCTCGCCGCGCCGCGTCGCCGCCGCCCGCGTTGCCCATGCGGCTGCCAAACCAGAGATGCCTCCGCCAATCACTACAACTCGCGACGACATCACACGGTCCGGCTGAAGACGGGTGCTGCTTCGGCGGCGTGCTTTTCGCGCTGGTACCGATCGAAGCACATCGCCAGGTTCCGGATGAACAACTCGCCGATCGGCGTGGCCTCGATGCGGCCCGGGAACAGCTGCACCAAGCCCTCGGATGCGTTCGCGGCCAACAGCTGCAGGTCTTCTCGGAAGTATTCGTCGAAGTTGAGGTTGTACCTGCGACCGATCGCGTCGGTATCCACGCGGAAGTTGCACATCAGGTCGTGGATCACCGCGCGCCGCACCTCATCATCGGCGTTGCGGGTTACCCCGCGCGCCACCGGGAGCTGGTTGGCGGTCACCCGTTCTTCGTAGGTCGACAGCTTCTTCTCGTTCTGCACGTACGCACCACGCACGTCGCCGATGGCCGAGATGCCGAGGCCAATCACGTCATCGCCCGGAATGACGGCGTATCCCTGGAAGTTCCGGCGTAACCGATGCTCGTGCTTGGCTCGAGCCAGTTCATCGTCTGGACGCGCAAAGTGATCCATGCCGATGGGTTCGTAGCCGGCGTCCAGGAAGCGCTCACGAGCAATGGCAAACAGGGACACCTTGAGTTCGGGGGGCGGCAACTGATCTTCCTCGATCTTCTTCTGATGGCCGCGCACCCACGGCACAAAGGCGAAGGAGTAGACGGCCGCGCGATCGATGCCCAGGCTCACCACGGAATCGATCGTGCGCTCGAAACTCTCCGCCGTCTGCAACGGCAGGCCGTAAATCAGGTCCACGTTGATGCCCCGGAAGCCGCGGCGCCGAGCGTGCTCCACCAGCCGTGCGGTTTGTTCCAGGGACTGCACCCGATTGATTGCTTCCTGAACCTCTGGCGTCAGGTCCTGCACGCCAAAGGAAATGCGGTTGAATCCAAGGTCGGCCAGCGCGTCAATGTGCTCCGGCGAAGTGACTCGTGGATCCGCCTCCAGTGCCAGTTCGGCACCCGGGAGGGGCGTGAAGTGCTGTAAGGTGTGTTGCAGCAGCCGCGAGAGCTGTTCCGGCGTGTAGTACGTTGGCGTTCCGCCTCCCAGGTGCAACTGGGCAAATTGACGCCGATGCGGCAGGTGTTCGGCGAGTAGTTCAGTCTCGCGTTTCAGCAAATCCAAGTACGGGGCCGCGACCTCGCGATGCCGCGTGACGATCACGTGACAGCCGCAAAACAGGCAGCGTTCTTCGCAGAAGGGCAGGTGGACGTACAGCGACAAAGGAGCGGCGCCCAAGGCATCGGCCTCCGCCAGCCGCGACGCGTATTCGTCGCTGCTGACACCGTCGTGGAACTCGACGGCGGTCGGGTATGACGTATAGCGCGGGCCCGGGCGATCGTATCGCGCCAGCAACTCGGCCGTGACTCGGCGCTCGTGTGGACGCGCGCCGCCGGTCAAATCCGTGGTCTTCATTGGTGTCGCTCGCCGTGTACCGCGTCCACGAGGGCGTGAACGCTGTCGATGGGAGTTTCGGGCATGATGCCATGTCCGAGGTTCACGATGTGTGCGCGGGCCGGTACTCGCGACAGGAGCTCCCGAGCCGCGCGTGCCGTGGCCTCAGGACCAGCGAGTAGGATGGCCGGGTCGAGATTGCCCTGGAGTGGTCGCGAGACACCGACCTTGCTGCGCAGGTCGGCCAAGTCCTCACGCCAATCAACGGCCAGAGCCTCGGCGGGAAGGGCGAGGTACTGGTCCACCAGGTGCGATGCGTCCTGCAGGAACAGGATGCGGGGAATGCCTAACGCCTTGGTTTCCTGGACCAGGCGCAGCAGGTGCGGCCGCACGTGCCGCGTCCAGTCGCTGGCCGAGAGCACGCCCGCCCACGTGTCAAAAATCTGCACCGCATCCGCGCCGGCCTGCGCCTGTGCCGCGAGGTATTGCACGACCAGGTTGGTCAGGCGCTCGAGCAAGGCATGCAGGAGTCCGGCATCGCGCGCCATGAGTGCACGCAGCGCTGGGAATCCCGGATTGCCACGACCCTGTACGAGGTATGCCGCCAGTGACCATGGCGCTCCGGCGAACCCCAAGAGCGCGACGTCCTCCGGTAGCGCGCGGCGAACCAGTCGAAGGGCTTGGCTGACCTCGGGGGCAATCTCGTCGGCCTTTGGCGTGCGCAACGCGTCCACATCGGCGGCGGTCCGCACCGGTCGCGACAGGACGGGGCCAGGATCAAAACGCACATCCAGGCCTAACGCGCCAATTGGGCTCATCAGGTCTGCGAAAATGATTGCTGCGTCGAGCGGAAAGCGGGCCAGCGGCTGCAACGTGACCTCGGCCGACAGCTCCGCGCTGGACGACAATTGCTCGAAGGTGTGCTTTTCCCGGAGCGCCCGATACTCGGGCAGGTAGCGCCCGGCTTGGCGCATGACCCACATGGGGCGCCGGGGAGTTGCTTCACCGCGCAACGCGTCGAGCAGGAGACGGCTCATGAGGGGCGCTCCTCACCGACGGTGACGAATCGATAGCCAATGCCCCGCACGGTGTGAAAGTGCTTGGGACGTTCCGGGTCCGGCTCGAACCGCTTGCGGAGGCGAACGATGAAGTTGTCGATCGTGCGGGATGAGGGGAGCACTTCATCTCCCCACACCTTTTCCAGGATCTCGTCGCGCCACACGACTTCGTTTTCCTTTTCCGCCAGCACCTTGAGGATCATCGCTTCCTTTTGCGTGAGGATCTGATCGCCACCGTCCCACGAACGGCCGCGGAAGCTGCGGAAGTCGAACTCGTTGCCACCGAACTTCAGCACCGGCTCCAACGCCGTGATGGCGTCATACCGGCTCCGCCGCCGAAGGATGGCCGACACGCGCAGCAGCAGCTCCCGGAGCTGGAATGGCTTGGGCAGGTAGTCGTCACCTCCAACTTCCAGCCCACGAATGCGGTCCGCGGCGCCGCCGCGCGACGTCAAGAACAGCACCGGAGTATCGCGCCGTTCCCGGCGCGCTGTCTCGCAAACCGTGAAGCCATCCATGCCCGGCAGCATGACGTCCAGGATGACCAGTCCGTACTCCTGCTTGCGAATGCGGTCCAGCGCCACCCGCCCGTCACCTACAACCTCAACGGCGTAGCCTTCGGCCTCCAGGTTCTCCCGGATCCCGCGCGCTAAGTTGATCTCATCCTCGACCACCAGGATGCGTGCGGCGTCCGTCATGGCGCCAACTCCGGTGCGGCCGGCCAAGTGACGGTGAAGCACGCGCCTTTGCCAGGTCCCGCGCTCTCCGCGGCTAGTGTACCGCCATCCAGTTCCACGCAGCGCTTCACCAAGAAGAGACCGAGTCCTGTACCATCGGTCCGGGCGCGATTGTCGCTCTCTACGCGATAGAACTTCTCGAACAAACGATCTGCCTCATGCGGAGGGAATCCTGTGCCATCGTCGATCACCTGCAGCCGAACGTGACCATCGCGGCGCTCGGCGCGCATGCGAACTTCTCCGCCGCCGCTGGTTGCCTTGATGGCGTTGTGTGCGAGGTTGCGCAGCACCGTGCGCAAGCCATCGGGATCTGCCACGATGACTAGGTCTGCGGGAACGTCCGTGTGCAGCCGCGACGCCCCCTCCAGCGCCTGCTCACGCATCTCATCCACCACGGCATCGACTTCGTCGGCCAGCACTTGGCGTTCGCGCGCTCCGCGCAGCTCGCCCGAGGACAATCGCGACGTGTCCAGCACGTTAGCGATCATTCGTTGCAGCCGACCAAGGTCGGCCTGCAAGCGTTCCACCAACTCGGCCCGCCGCGCCGCGGGAGGATCGCGCATGGCCAGTGTGTCCACGGACAGTCGAAGGCTGGCCAGAGGACTCTTGAGCTCGTGCGACACCGCCGCGAGAAAATCTTCCTGCTTGCGATGGAGGTCCGCCTCTTCGCGAACCGCGCGGTACACCACCGCCATCGATGCGAGCAGGACGGCCAGAAAGAACGCTCCCTCCCATGCGTAGCGATTGAGCCGGTGGAAGCGCTCCTCGCCAATGCGCTCCAGCACCTTGGCGTCAATGACTGGGGTGACCGAGTCCGCGCTCATGGTGACGTCCGGATAGGCCGCGGAAACATCACTCCAGTGCACGCCGGCCTTGAGCAGGGCCTGCGCCGACGCCAACTCCGCCTCGTAAGCGGCTCGACCACGTGCTTCCACCAGCGAGGTGTAACGCACCTCGTCCAGCATCCAATACGCTAACTGCGCGCCGCACACGGTCAGCAGGATGAGGAATCCCGCCTGCATAGGCCTGGTGCGACGGAGAAAGCCCAGCTGCATCATGCCGGAACCTGGCTCGCGGTCAACGCGCGTTCGAGTGCGTCGCGCAGCCGGGCAATGTGCGACGGCGTGTGTGCCAGCGAGAGGAAGCCCGCCTCGTACGCAGACGGAGCGAGCGCGACTCCATCGTTCAGGAGTGAATGGAAGATGGGCGTGAAACGCTTGGCGGCCGTTGAGTCGATGCCTTCGGCGGAACGCGGCGGTTCGCCATCCTGCAAGGAAAGCCAGAACAACGAACCGGACCTAACGAATCGCACGGGGAATGGTGCGTTGGCCAAGATGGGGCTCATGGCCTCTTCGAGCGACCGCCCGATTTGCTCCAATCGCGACCAGCCGTTCTGTCGCTCCAGTTCCTTCACGGTGGCCAGGCCCGCGCTCATGGCGACCGCGTTCCCCGAAAGGGTCCCCGCCTGATACACGGGACCGTCTGGTGCGAGCTGGCGCATGATGGCGCGCCGGCCACCAAAGGCGCCCACAGGCAGTCCACCACCAATGACCTTGCCAAACGTCGCCAAGTCAGGGGTGATCCCCAGCACTTCGGCAGCTCCACCGCGAGCCAGCCGGAACCCGCTGATGACTTCATCAAAAATCAGCACAGCTCCGCAGCGCTCGGTTTCGCGCCGGAGCGTGGCCAGAAACTCAGCGCGTTGGAGCAAGAGCCCATTGTTGGCCGGAATGGGCTCGATGATCACGGCGGCGATCGTATCACCCTGCTCACGCAGCACCTTCGTTAGGCCCGCTTCGTCGTCCAGCGGGAGGACGATCGTCTCGCGCACAAACGCCTCCGGCACCCCCGCCGAGGACGCGCGGCCAAAGGTCACCAGGCCAGAGCCAGCCGCCACCAGCAGATGATCGGCGTGCCCGTGATAGCACCCGGAAAACTTCACGATCTTGTCGCGACCGGTGGCACCTCGCGCGACACGGATCGCGCTCATGGTCGCCTCGGTTCCGGATGAGACGAAGCGCACCTGCTCCAGGCCGGGGTAGGCACCGCAGATATACTCCGCCAGCTGCACCTCCACCTCGCCCGGGGCACCAAACGACGTACCACGCGACGCGGCCTCGATGATCGCCTCGCGCACTGCTGGATGGGCATGACCCAGGATGAGCGGTCCCCACGAGCACACGAAGTCCACGTACCGCTTGCCGTCCACGTCTTCGAACTCGGCACCAGATGCTTGGTGGATCACGAGCGGGGTGCCACCCACCGCGCGGAAGGCGCGTACCGGGGAGCTGACGCCACCGGGGATCACCTTGGTGGCGCGTTCCATCCACGCAACCGACTTGGGGCCGGCGCTCATAGCCACCTCCCAGCGAGTGCTTCGCGGGCGTGGTACGTGATGAGGATATTCGCCCCCGCGCGCACCATCGCCATCAGGTTCTCCCGAACGATCAGGGCTTCATCCAGCCAACCGCGTTCGGCTGCGGCCTTGACCGCCGAGTACTCGCCCGAAACGTTGTACGCCGCCAGGGGCAACGTTGTGGATTCCCGAACTCGTCGGATAACATCCAGGTAGGCCAGCGCGGGCTTCACCATCACCATGTCGGCCCCTTCGGCCTCATCCAACCGCGCCTCACGAATGGCCTCGTCGGCGTTGCGAAGATCCATTTGGTACGACTTGCGATCGCCATGTTGCGGGGCAGAGTCGGCGGCTTCACGGAAGGGTCCGTAATACGCGGACGCGTACTTCACGGCGTAGGCCATGATCCCAACGTCGTGCTGCTGTTTCGCATCGAGAGCATCGCGAATGGCACCCACGCGGCCGTCCATCATGTCGGACGGTGCGACGATGTCGGCGCCGGCATCGGCATGCGCCAACGCGGTGGCGGTGATCGTACGCAACGAGAGGTCGTTGTCTACCGCGCCGCTGGCGTTGAGGACGCCGCAATGACCGTGGTCCGTGTAGGAACAGACGCAGACGTCGGTCATGACGATTACGTCGGACCCAAAGCGTTGCTTGATGGCGCGCACGGCTCGCGGGACAGTGCCGTCGGAATCATGAGCACTGCTGCCCACAGCGTCTTTCTTCCCCGCGGCGGGCATTCCAAACAGGAGCACCGAGCGGATGCCGAGGGCGCGATCAGACTCCACGACACGCAAGAGATCGTCGATCCCCAGCCGGGACTGTCCCGGCATGGACGGAATGGCTTCCGTGCCACGTTCGTTAGGCAGCAGGAAGTGCGGCATCACCAGTTGTTCGGGACGCACATGCGTCTCCGCCACCAGGTCACGCATGGCGGCGCTCGTGCGCAGCCGTCGCGGCCGCACGCGGCCGGGGTGGGAAGTGTCCGGAAGCGTCATTGCATGACCTCGATCATGCCTTCGAGACTTGGGCGTGGAGCTTCGGCAGCCACGGTAAGACCGGCCGCCCGGGCCGCCGCGGAAGTTGTAGGTCCAATGGTAATGACGCGAGCCACCGTCGGTACCACGGCGGCGTTCATCAACCCCGTCACGGCCGATGGGCTAGCCAGCAACACGTCCTGGATGCCTTCGGACTCCAGGGAGCGCTTGGGTGAGCTCGACGGCACGGGAATCGTGCGATACAGGTCGACTCGCGTCACCGACAGACCTGCGCCGCGGAGGGCCAACTCGGCATCCTCTCGGCCGCCGACCGCCCCGACGACCACTATGCCATCTGGTTCGGCGAGTTCAGTGCTTCGAGCGGCACCCGGCTGAAGCTTCGCGTCGCTTCGCCCACGCGCCGCGGTCGTCAGCAACCCTTCCCGCGTGATCGCGGTGGCCAGCTCTTGGCCAAGCCCCGCCGATGAGGATTGCGTCGCCTCGAAATCAACCCGGCCAAGGTGGCGTCGCGCGGCGGCCGCCGTCGCTGGACCAATCACGGCCACGCGAACGTGCGGAGGGAGTTGACCCTCCAGCACGGCGCCGGCTACCTCCGCCCCTCGTGGTGAAGCCAGAAGGAGCCAGCCGGACTGCTGCAACGCGTTTCGCAGCTGGCGGCTCACATCCGCTCCGTCGATGGATGCGAAGGTGAGGCAGGGCAGCAGCACCGGCACCGCGCCCAGGCTCGCAAGTCGTGCGGCCCACTGTTCGGCGTCGTCCGGTGCCCGTGTGACCAGCACCCTGCGTCCGTTCAATCCCGGCATGGTCACGAGACGGTGATGGCGCTGGACAGCTCGTGCCATGTTTCGCGAGCCAGCAGCGCGGGATCGCTGCCGTGACGTTTGGCGCGTACCAGCGTACCGTCCTCGAGGCCCAGAACGACGTGTAGGGTGAGCGTGCCATCGGTGAAGGCTTCGCACCACGCGCCAAAGGGCAGGGTGCAACCTCCCTCCGCCAGCCCCAACGCGGCGCGCTCCGCCTGGAGGGTTCGGGCGGCGACCGGGTCATCGATCTGCTGCACCGCTTGCGTGGTTTGACGGTCGGCGCGACGTACCTGGACGGCAATCGCGCCTTGCGCCGGCGCCGGCACAAACACCGCCGGATCCAAGCGATGAACGACCACGGTGGATGGAACCACCGGAACCGACGAATGGTTCGCCCGCTCCAACCGGCCTACGCCGGCAGCTGCAAGGATGATGGCGTCGAATCGGCCGCTCGCCAGCGCCTCGATGCGCGTCGGAACGTTTCCCCGCAGCAGGCCGATCTCGAGGTCAGGACGCAGCGTACGCAACAAGGCCTGACGCCGGGCCGCCGACGTCCCGATGTGGGCCTTGGGTCGCAGCTGGATCAGCCCTGCCGAGGAATCCACAGCGTCGCAACGCGCCAGCAGCAGGTCCGCGGCGTCAACGCGCTCGGGGACGGCCGCCACCACCAATTCTTTCGGACTCACCGACGGCAGGTCCTTGAATGAATGCACGGCGACGTCAATGCGCTCCTCGAGCAGCGCGGACTCGATCTCTCGGACAAAAATGCCAAACGCCCCAACGTCGGCGAAGGCGCGATCCGTTGTCCGATCGCCAGCGGTGCTGATGATGACGGTCTCGGTCTCGTGCCCATATGCTTCGAGCCGACGCGCTACGTCGGCCGCCTGCACACGCGCCAACGCCGATCCTCTAGTCCCGATGCGCAACGTCATGCGTCGTCACCCACGGATTCGGGAGCGCCAACACCGGCGACGTCGGCGGCATCGCGTAAGGCCTGCGCCAGTTCTGGCTCGGCGCTGTTGAAGAACGTTGCAACTGCCGACGGGCCTTCCTCGAACACCAAGTCGCGCAACCCCACTGACGGAACGTGCGCCAGACGCCGGGCCAATGTCTCCGCCCACCGGCGAATGGAGTCGCGTTCTGCATCGCCGATCCCAGACAACTCGCGCTCGAACAGGCGCTCAACGCCCTCCAGGGCCGTGCGCCGATACCGCAGCCGCATCTGCGCGATCATCGGGCCGACGAGTCGCTCGGCGGCGTGCCGGCGCATCTCCGTCAGGGATTCATCGACAATGGCGCGTGCGTCGGCGAACTCCATGAGGACGCGGCTGCGATCTTGTGCGGCTTCGTCGCTGATATCGTCCATCCCAATCCGCGGAATGTCAGCGGCCAGCGCATCTTCGGGCCCAACGTTCGGCGGCACGCCCATGTCGACGACGAGTGGGGATTCACCAGAGTTTGTTCGAGCTGCCAGCCGTTCGAGGTCTCCACGCACGAGTACTGGCTCACGTGCTCCGGTGGCAACCAGGATTGCCTCGACGCGATCGGGCGACTTCTTGAACTCCTCCAGCGATCGTGCTTCTGCCCCTGCGCCAAGCGACGTCACCATGGTCTGCGCGCGGTCCAGGGTGCGGTTCACGACAATCACCCGGTGTCCGCCGTCCACCAACACCTTGGCGCATTGTTCTGTCATCGGCGACACGCCAATTACCGCAGCGGCGCCACCGGTGCGCTTCAGGCGCGCTTCCAGGTGTCGCAACGCAATCTCCGACAGCGACACCTTGCCGATGCGGCCCTCGGTGATTGGCTTGATCCGCTTGGCCACCTTCAACGCTTCTCCGAACACCAGCTCCAACCGAGGACCCAGCAGGCCGAGTGATCGCGACAGATCCACGGCTTCGCGCACCTGACCCGCCACCTCGCTCTCGCCGATGCGCGCGGAGTCCAGCCCCGAGGTCGTGAGGAAGAGGTGTTCGGCGGCTCCTTCGCCTTGCCACACGCGCAGGGTGTGCTCTGCCTCGCCGGCGCGCGGCTCTCTCCCAGACAAGGCCTCGAAAATCCGCGTGCGATACGCCGTGATGGGCATGCCGCCAGAAACAACGAAGGCCACCTCAACGCGGTTGCAGGTGGCCAGATAGACCAGTTCCTTCACTCCGACTTCGCGGGCAAGTCTGGGGAGGCGCTCCGCACGCTCTTCACGAGGAATCGTGAATTGCGCCAACGCGTCCGCCCGATGTCTCCACGAAAGTCCGACCACTCCGGTTCGATACATGGCCTACCTCGTTGCGCCTGAACCTTTCCTCTGAAATCACCGCACTGTGATAGCAGTATAGACCGGGCTTCCCAACGATTGTCACAGTCACGTCATGAGGTCCAACTTTCCGGTTTCTCCTGACGCGCCTGCCGGGGATCCCCCTTCCGAGGTGTCGGACAGATCACCAGCGCGGGTTAGGAATCGTCACGAAATGCCTCACAATCCACTGGGAGCGGGCTGTGGATGCCTAGGCGCTCACCAGTGAGCAAAGGGACGTGATGAACGCTGGATCGCTCTCAACACCGGGGACCACGATGTAGTTGTCCCCGCCGGCGTGGTGAAAGGACTCCTGACCGCGAATGCCGATTTCCTCGAGCGTTTCCAGGCCATCCGTGAGGAACCCAGGGGTAATGACGGCAACGGACGTGACCCCCTTAGTCGGCAGCTCCGCGAGCACGTCCGACGTTGCCGGTGTCAGCCAACGCTCCGGCCCAAAGCGCGACTGGTAGGCCAGCGTCGTCCGTTCGGCTGGCCAGCCGATGGCGGCCAGGAAGGCCTGCGTGGTGCGCTCGCAATCGTGAACGTAGAGCCCCTGTTCATTACGGTTGTATCTGACGGGTATGCCGTGGAAGGAAACCACCAGATGGTCCGGCGGGCGTTTGGCCGCTGCCAAGGCCTCGCGCCATCGCACGGCCATGGCTGCGACATACCCCGGGTCGTCCGGTTCGACCAGGCGCTCCACCACGCGGTGGGCGATCCCCGCGCGTGCGGCGGCCTCGCGCGCCATCTTGAAGGCCGTCCCCGTCGTTGCATCTGTCCGCTGCGGAAACAGTGGCGCCACCACGATCGGTCCGGAGGTGTCCTTGGCCAGCTGCTGCATCGTCGTGTCCAGCGATGGTTCCCCGTACCGGTAGGCATCGCGAACGGTGAAGCGATCGCCAGCTTGTTCCCGCACGTGGCGCACCATCTGCTGGGTGCCCACACGAAGCGGAGATCCTTCCGGCATCCATATAGATGCGTATTGCTCCGCCACACGAGCCGGCCGAGAGCGCAACACCATGCCGTACAGGATCGGGAGCCAGAGCCAGCGAGGGAAGTCGACCACCGCCGGGTCACTGAGGAACTCCTTCAGGAACCGGCGCACGGCCTCCGGCGTGGGAGCGTCCGGCGTGCCCAGGTTCACGAGCACAAGGTGTGCGGTCGGGTGGTTGCTCACGCCACCAAGCTAGCGTCGGTGCCGCGCCTGCGCGAAGTGGGTCCCGGCGCCGTCTCTGGACAGCGGCCTAACGAACGTACAGCTGGGCGGCGCTGGTAAAGGCGGTGGGAGCCGGTCCCGATCCGGGGAAGAACTCGATGCGCAGGATGTTGTCCGACTGCATCTGTGCCGCGACCCAACCCGCGGCGATTCGACCAAGCACGGGCGTTCCGCGGAATGCCACGAAGCCTGAGGCGACCGACACGTTCACGGGATCGGGATCGGTTGGAGCCGGACGCAGGACGCCTGGGTCGGCGATCGTTCCGCCGAGCGAGATCCTTGGGGTACCGTCGAACCAGTCACGCGCGAACGACAACGTCAGTGGCCAGCCCGTGGGGCCCATCACCGTCCCGGCAGATGCCGAAGCCAGCGATTGGTGAAACCAATCCCCCGACAATCGCCCTTTCACCCCCCAATCCACCCGACCATCCTTGTCCGCCGGCACACCTTCGAACAAACGCACCCTGCGATACATCGCACTGCGCAGCGGTTCGCTGAAGTACTTGTACGGCGATACCGCGTGCCCCGTGCTCTCTCCGTATCGGTCCGGGTTCACAAATCCGCTGGGCGTCTGGTCGGCGTCGTAGACACCGAGGTCGATCGAAGGGCAACGTCCGGTCGTCGTCGCAATGGTGTCACCCGCCTGCACGTGCGATCCGACGCTGATGCCCGAGCGGAGGAGCACGTGGTCGTAGTAGTAGTGAAAGGTCCGCGTCATCTGGATATCGACCTTGGTGTCACCCGCGCTCTCGGTGACGAGCGTGAACGTGACCACGCCGCTGCCTGCGGCAAGGACCGGTCGCTGGCGACAGTCTGCGTTCTGCTGCTGACCGTTCCATGGATCCACAAACATCAGGTAGACGTGGTCCGTCGGCAGGACGTGCCCAGGCGGTGCCAAGTACCCTAACGGGGTTACCGCATCGATGTCGCTGGTGTCGAGCGGAGAGACCGAAAGCACGCCTGGTCCAGTCGCCGTAATGCCATACGGGTTGTTCCCCTCGCCATTTGACGTGGTCGATCCGGAGCACGCGAGCAACGTTGCTGCTGCAGCAAGGACGTAGTATTTCATGTGGGAGCGATGGGTCGCTCCTGAGTATCGGCATGTTGGGCGAAAGTCGGACGCCGTATGCTCACTCTCACTGAAGGCAAAGCGCTCGGGCGCAGCCGGATGAGGACCGACGCCTAAAGACCGCGCATGAGGATCGGCGGAGGCAGCGAGACGTGGCATTTCACGATTCCTCTGGGCGAGGAGCTCGCCCGTGCGCTGACGGCGCGACCCAAACCAGTCGGCCTACGGGAGAGGGCTGTCCCGCGCCACGGGTCGGGGCTAGTCCCCCTGATTCCTCCCCGCTATACTCCCCGAGCCGAGGGCCTTCGGGCTCCTGGTCCACGCGGGCGTAATTCAGTTGGTAGAATGCCAGCTTCCCAAGCTGGACGTCGTGGGTTCGAGTCCCATCGCCCGCTCTTGTTTGGTCTGACCGGAAGGCAGTCTTAGTGAAGGGCCCGCCGCTACAGGCGGACCCTTCTTTTTTTTTGATCGCCCCCCCGCGGTGCTTAGGAAATGGTCATCGAGCGAACGGGCGGCTGGGTCGGCATGCATGGGCCTATTGCGTCAGCTCTTCATGAGCTGCAACAGGTCTTATAGCTGGGTGCTGCACCGCCGTGTCAAACCTGCACCAAAACCGTATCCACGGGCGCCCGAAACCAACCGAGATGACCAAGCCGAGTGAGGATCTCGCCGAAGGAACCATCATTCGCCGTCCCACGTCGGTGGAGTTGTTCCGCTATTTCCTTTCGCTAGGCACTACGGGCTTTGGAGGCCCCATCGCGCTGGTCGGGTACATGGAGCGCGAGTTCGTGGACCACCGGCATTGGGTCACTCGCCAAGAGCTGAAAGATGGCCTTGCCTTCGCTCAGCTCGCCCCGGGACCGCTCGCGGCGCAACTGGCGATCTACCTCGGCTGGCTCTGCAGCGGCGTCCGTGGTGCAACCATGTCGGCCATTGCCTTTGTTGCCCCTTCATTCCTGATGGTACTCGCGTTGGCTGTGTTGTACCTGCGTTATGACGGTATTACTTGGCTGCAAGGAGCCTTCTACGGCATCGGCGCCGCCGTGATCGCGATCATAGGTCGGAGCGCGTTCAAACTCGTTCGGGCGACCTTGGCGACCGACGGACTGATGTGGGCGATCTTCGCCATCAGCGCCGTGACCACGGCGTGGACCGAGTCTGAAAAGGCTTGGCTGTTCATCGTCAGTGGCGTTCTTGCCATGGGATTACGTGGTACGCGGCGTTCTTCGAACCCCACCGTGTGGAGCCTGACGGTGGGTCCCGGCATCATGCCTCGCGGTCTGTGGGCGATCCCAGAGGTCGCTTCGGGAGCGGGCGTCCTGTTGACGGTGTTCCTCTACTTTGCGGGTGCCGGACTCTTCGTGTTCGGCAGCGGCCTTGCGATCGTGCCCTTCTTGCACGGTGGGGTCGTGCAGCAGCACCATTGGCTCACGGAACGCCAATTCCTGGATGCGGTGGCGGTCGCGCTGGTGACTCCGGGGCCCGTGGTGATCACGGTGGCGTTTATCGGCTATCTGGTGGCCGGCTTAGGCGGCGCCATTGTTGCGGCTGCCGGTGTCTTTGCGCCGGTGTATTTCATCACGATTCTTCTCGCTCCCCATTATGAGCGTCTGAAATCGGACGTCAGGGTGCGCGCATTCGTCGACGGAGTCACGGCATCGGCCACGGGAGCGATTGCCGGTGCGGCATACGTGCTGGGGCGCCGAGCGATTGTGGACGTCCCAACTTTGCTGATCGCTGCTGTTACGCTCGTCCTCCTGCTTCGAGCCAAGAAACTTCCCGAGCCGCTGGTGATCCTTGGGGCGGGCTTGGCAGGGGTAGGGATGACGGGCCTGCGCTGAGCTAAGCCAGCGGCCACCCGCGGACTCTACCGCGCACTGCCGTTCTGGTACTTCACGCGAAGCCCCGTCCCTGGCACGTTGAGCACTAGGGTGGTGCCATCGAACGATCCCGCGATCCCCGTCGTCTTGGCACTGCCCGGGAGCGAGAGGTTCAACTGCAGCGCGCTGCCGTTCAACAGGGCCTCCGCCAGGTACAACTCGCCACCGGGCATTCGCGCCGATCCCCAGAAGCGCGTGCCAGTAGAGCCCGACGGGCCAGGAAAGCGCGCCGACTCGTACAATCGCAGCGAAAGAGGCAGCAGGCCATTCGCAACACTCGCGCTCCAGTCGCCTTCGATGGGGTGATCGCGGTTGGCGATCAAGTCCAAGTTGGCATCCACCACGGTTGCCACCGCGCCAAAGAGTCCCACACCCCCTTCCAGGCGGTTGCCCTTGGCGTCGTGGCCAAACGGATCGTAGCCGCTCAACGAATACTCCAAGTAATTGCTATCGACGGCAACTGCCACAAAGCGCTGGATGATCCCGGGCCGAATGTACGCCCGGCTGAATGCGAAGGACCACGTGCGGTCGTCGGCAAGAGAGGCGGGCGCGAGCAATACGGCGGTACTGTCGGACGCCAGGCGTTCGCGATTGATGCCACCGGTCATGAGATGTCGCAGCAGGTAGCCAGCCGGCGTGCTGCCGCTGCCTTTCATACGCGGTCGCCAGAGTGAATCGGTGTCCAGGTTGAACACGCGCACGGCGCGATTCACCTGCGTGGGGAAGCGCGGCATACGCGTCGAACCCGTCACAATGCCTAACGGTGTTTCCACACGCAGCCTGTAGGTCACTCCCGATGACAACCGCAACATTCCTGGCGATGGAGGTGCTGTCGCTGTTGGGCACGGTGCGGCTTGCGAGTTGCGGTGAACACCGCCGTTCCATTCGTGCGGCAGCTCGGGTCCTCGACGGCCACGATCGAATCCGCTGCAGGACCGTACAGCACCACCCGCGCGCCGTCGGCGTCCGCGCTGCTGACGGTCAGTTCACTCGCGTTCTTCGCCGCCGTACCGCTCGGCGTGGCTCCGTTCTGCGTGCGCTCCACCAGCACCACCTGCTCAGTGAGCTGAGGATCCAGCACGGCGTGCACCACCACGCGCTCCTGCACGAGGGGAGCGGTCGGCGCCCCCTGCTCGCAGCTGACGGTCGCCAGCAATACCACGCTCCAATGGATGGCGCGCATCAGAACTCCGCCCGCACGCCGAGGGACGGCAGCAATGGGAATTGGACAAAGCGACGGACGACGGGTGGGCTTTGCCCAGCGTCGAGCGAATAGAGGAGCACGTTCTGGTGGTTCAAGAGGTTCACCACGCTCACCTGAGGACGAATGGTCGCTCGTCCAACGGAAAACGAGCGCTCGGCGCTCAGGTCCACGCGCGAGTACAGGGGCAACCGATCGCCATTTCGCGTGCCGCGCACCACGTTGTCTTCCACGTTGCCGCTGACGGTTGGCGTCCACTGACCAGTGACCGGGTCGTACCGCCAGCGTTGCATGTAGCCGGCCCAACCCGTGTAGGGCGTGCCACTGGCGACGGCGACGTGCGCGCCAAACGTGTACGTCCCGCTGGGATTCCAGGTCATTGCCAGGTTCGCGTTGTGTCGCCGGTCGTGCGCCGGAAAGTACGATGTGCCCTCGAACGCGCGGCGGCTCACGCCATAACTGTATGACACCCATCCCCCAAGGCCACGACGTTCGAGCTGCCGGGCATAGAGGTCAATGCCGTACGACGTGCCTTCGAATTGTCGCAACAACGACGGCCGAATACGCGGGTCGATCGTTGACGCCTGCTCCAACAGTTGATCGTACCGCTTGCCGTACCCTTCAACCCGGACAAAGCGCGACTGTCCGAGCCAGCGCTCGACGCCCAGGACCAAATGCGTGGACGACGACACGGGCACAACGGAGTCCGAGGCCACCCACAGGTCAAACACGCGGATTGGAAGGTCTTCGTTCCGAATGGCGCGCATCCACTGGTGATACCGTCCGGCCGCCATGGTCAAGGCGACGTCCGGGTTCAGGAACCAGCGGGCAGACACCCTGGGGGAGAGCCCCGCCCACGATGCGGCCGGCACGCGTTCGCGGCGCAGGCCACCCCGCAGTTGCAACCGCGAACTCACGCGCCACGCATCCTCGGCGAAGATGGCTCCTGAATGCAGGTCCTGTGAGGAGGTCGTGTCAGCCGTCGGTTCGTCGGCGAACATTGTCCCATCGCCAACGCGGAGACGTTCGCGGTACACCGTGCGATACCGGGACACCTCGTACCCGGTGGCCAAGGTATGCGCCCCAGCCGTCAGCTGCACCTTTCCGGCGAGTCGGCCCTCGCGCAATTGCTGCGAAAGGGACAGCGACTCCGCGGGAATGGCAAAATGCGTGGCAAAGCCCGAGACCGCCGCCCGCTGCTCCACGCGCACTCGTGCTCCCAACGGCTGGATCATCTGCAGGCCGATGGCCCGGTTCCCCCAGTCGAAGTCGATTGCGCTGCCTCCACTCCCCGGCACCAGCGCGCTCTGTCGCCCCTGGGTCGTGGCTAGGTCATCGCGGCCGAGATACGCGGTGAGTGCGAGCGATCCGTCCTTCGGCAGGAGCGCCCGCATGTGCCACTCGCCGTCCTGGAAGTGGTAGGGAAAATCGTTGGAGCCGACGACCGCGCGCACCAGCCGATCGGCGTACGTGCGGCGCCCCGCGACGTTCCACGACAGCCGTCCCCCTCCAAGCGCACCGCTGACCCTCGTGGCCGACGAGAGAAACGACACGTCCGTTGTGACGTGTGCACCGGGGCGTGCATCCTCGGCGCTCTTGACGTCCAGAACGGAGGATAGGCGACCCCCGTACTCCGCGGGGAAGGTGCCCGTGTACACGTCCACCTGCCGCACCGCGGCGTCGATGAACGTTCCGAAGAGCCCGCCGAGGTGGAAGGGATTGTAGATCGGGATCCCGTCCAGCAGGACAAGATTCTGGTCGGCCTCGCCTCCGCGCACGTTGAAGCCGGCGGAAAAGTCGTTGCGTGCCTGGATGCCAGGAAGCAACGAGGCCGCGCGAACGATGTCGCGATCGCCGACCACCGGCAGTCTCGAAAGCTCCGAGGTCCGGATCGTGACCACGCCGGGCGCGGACAGGTCCTCGAAGCGCTCACGCTCATCGCTGCGCGCAATCGTCTGCACGGGGGTGAGAGAAACGGGCGCGGGGATGAGCCTGACGGTGAGTGTCACCGTGCCGCTGTCGCCGAGTGCGAGCGGGGTTGTGATTGGTGCATAGCCCAGGGCGCGGACGCTGATCAGGTGCGACCCTGCCGGCAGCTCATCGATGCGAAAATGGCCGCTGCTGTCGGACCGCGTGCGGCGTCGCCCCGCCATGAGCGAGATGTCCGCGACCAACCCAATCTGCGTGGTGGCGTCCAACACTAGGCCGACAATCGCGCCGGCGTGCGCGGTTTGCGCTGATGCTGCGATGGGCGGGATGGTCAAGGCAGCGAGCAAGGCGCCGCCAAGGAAAGGACCTCGACGCCAACGGCCCATCATACAGGCACCAGCGAACGGCGAACCACCAAGTGCCTTTGTCCGTGCTCGAGAATCCATCGACTGCGTCCTGCTCGACCGCTGTCCCTCTCATCTGCCGAGTGAGGGGCAGCGACTGCTGCTGCAAATTGTGGCGGGACAAAGCCCGTGTTTTGCGGGGGGCGTTACTGCCTTAACTGTGAATCAAGTTCCGCGCCAAACTGGGCCATATCCGACGGCGGTTTTCGCTGGGTGATGCCGTCGATTCCATGTCTGTCACCACGAGGTGGTGGACCACAGACACGCCGCGTGTTGCGCCGGTGGCACACTGACGCGCCCGCAAGGGAGTATCGGAAGGACATGGCGTCCCTTGTTGTCGCCGATTTGCCTACACAGGCCGGCAGTTCAGCATCGCGCGGACCCGTTGCAGATGAGCAACCGCCAATGCCTGAAACGTGACGAACCGTTCGCTTCGTAGGGTTCCTGCCACGCTCCGTCACCCGCCGGTTGGCGTCATCAAGTCTGCCGGATTGATTCCCCTCGCATCCTTCAACTCCCCGCCTTGCCAGACGTCGCACGCTCTTCCCGACTACTCCGCGCTTCCGCGGCTGTCCTGCTAGCCTGGACGGCCTTCGGTGCCGTTCACGGCATCACGTGGATGGCGACCGAAAAGGATGGGTGGATCTCGTGGAGGGTGCTGTTATCGGTGGCGTTCATCATGTCGTGGGGTTGGGCGTTGCTCACGCCGCTCATCTATCGACTGACGCGCACCGTGATCCCGGCGCGGGTCGGCTGGC
>JAXLXV010000025.1:0-103745 GCA_046327745.1 Gemmatimonadaceae bacterium
GGCCGGCTGACCGGCTCGCGTCACCGCCAGTGGCACGAGGGCGGCGAGTGTCGCGAACAGCGTGCTGAAGCGCATCGAGACGAGTCTCATCCGCGGTCGCACGAAACGGGGGTGGCATGGCCCGTCAGTTCAGGCGTACCTGATACGCGAGACCCCGCGACAGCCTATGGAACTGGGTGGTGGAGGCGATTCCGCGGCCCTGATGCTGGAGTGTGGCCACGAACACGAGGTCCTTCACGAGGTCGATCCAGAGCCGTGACGGTCGGCTACGTCACTACGGGATGACGGTCCCGCCAGTGGTAATCGAGTACCGGTACTCGAGGGACTGCGGCAGGTTGATCAGGCACGTCGCGTCTGCGGTGCAACCATGAGTCGTGCGGTAGATACGAATCTGGCCGAGTTCGAGCTTGTGCCAAATGGTATTGGCCGAGCCCCCGGCGGTCGACACGTAGGGAAGGGGCACGTTAATCGATCCGACTCGCAGCCAGACGTGCACGTCGCCGGAGTCGATGACGGACTGCGTAATGAGCGGCTCTGGAATCGCATAGGTCTTGGTAAACGTGCCATCGAACAGGACGTTCGCGGCGACCGCTGGAGATGTTTTGTAGGCAGAAAAGTACCGGGTCGGAAGGACGGCACAGGTGACCGTCCCGTTGGAGCTGATCGCCGAGATGGCCTGTCCAGCTGGACACACGCCGGCCACGCGCGCCTGGACTTCCGCCGTGTTGATGTCGGTGCCGCCCACGGCGCCAGCCGCAATCTCGACTGTTGTGATGGTTGCCGCCGCTAGGCCACTCGTGGGCTGGGGCCGAGCCGGCAGACCGGGGGTGGCGCCGAAGAAGGCGAACGTGCCGCTGTTTCCAACGCTGTCCGTCCAGGCCCCGGTGCCGTTGGCCGGGCTGACCACCGCCGAGACGTGCACGGGCTTTCCGCTCGGTGCCGTGACGATCGAAAAGTTCAGCGTGACGTTGCCGCTCGCGTTGAACGACGCCACGCCCACGGCGCTCGCCTTGTTGGTCGCCCCACACTGGTCGTCGACGCCGTCCAGATTGAATCCTGCTGGGCTACTCGTCAGAGTGAGCGTCACGACGTTGCAGTAGGGTTGCATCTGCCAGGGAAAGGTGCCGAACACCTGCGCGTGCGCCGTAGGTGCGCCCCCGAGCCATGCCACCATCCCCAGAACCGGAATCCAACGCGACAACATTCGCATGAGGACCTCCATTCGCCGATGACGATACACCACACGACACCGGATTCCCTGGCCGTGTCGCAGGGCCGGCGCAGGTCACCGGCGACGACGTCGCTGAGTGCTGGTGTCCCGGAACCGAACTGTCCCGACAGGGCTCGTTGGCTTGGACGGAACCACTCCCAGGGACTTGGTGCGCGCCGCCAAGGGGGCGGTGCCGCGTAGCGGACCGCCGATCAGGCGCCCGGCAGCACCACGTGTCGCACCGCGGCGAACTCGCGCTGCAGGTCACCCCGCACGTCGGGGTGGGCGATGCGAATCAGCGCCTCGGCGCGCTGGCGCAGCGTCAGGCCGAAGAGGTTCTCGGCGCCGTACTCCGTGACCACCCAGTGCACGTGCCCGCGCGTGGTGACGACGCCGGCGCCGGGCTTCACGGCGGCGACGATCCGCGACTGCCGCCCGCCGGCCGCGGTCGACGGCAGGGCGATCACCGGCTTGCCGCCCTTCGACAACGCGGCGCCGCGGATGAAGTCCATCTGCCCGCCGATACCGGAGAAGATGCGATGGCCAATGGAGTCCGCACAGACCTGCCCCGTCAGGTCAATCTGAATGGCTGAGTTGATCGCCGTCACTTTCGGATTGCGTGAAATCAGCGCCGTGTCGTTGGTCCGGTCGCACGAATGGAATTCCACCTGGGGGTTGTCGTCCACAAACTGGTATAGGCGACGGCTGCCGTTGATGAAGCTGGTGACGGTCCGGCCGGGGTGCACCTGCTTGAATCGATTGGTCACCGCGCCGCTTTCGATCAGGTCCACCACACGGTCGGAGAACATCTCCGTGTGAATCCCCAGGTCCCGCTTGTCGTGCAGTCGGGAGAGGACAGCGTCGGGAATGGCACCGATCCCCATTTGCAGGGTGGCGCGATTCTCCACCAATCCCGCCACGATCTCGCCAATGCGTGCCTCCACGGCGGATTCCTTGCCCGGCGGATGCTCGGGCAAGGGGCGGTTGGTCGTGATGAATGCATCGAGCCGATCGAACGGAATCGCCGTGTTCCCGTGGGTCCGCGGCATCTCGTCATTGATCTCGGCGATGATGAAGCGCGCCGTGTCCACCGCTGCGCGGGCGGCGTCCACCGAAGTACCTAACGAACAGTATCCATGGCGGTCGGGTGGCGACACCTGGACGATCGCGACGTCCAGGACAATGACGCCGGCCAGAAACAGTGATGGAATGTCCGAGAGGAACACTGGGACGAAGTCGGCACGACCTTCGGCGACGGGATCGCGAAGGGCCGGACCGCAAAACAGAGACACCGAGCGGATGCGCGTCGCAATGTCCGGCGCCGTCCACGGGGCCGAGCCTTCCGTGTGCAGGTGAAACAGGCGCACGTCCTCGACGTCGTGGCGGCGCGCCAGTGCCTGTAGCAGGGGCGTGGGCGTCGCGGCGGCGCCGTGAACAAAGACGCGCATGCCGCTGGAAACCAAGGAAACGGCGGCGTCCGCGTCGACGGCGCGGGCGCGCCAGTGAGGATCAAAAGGCACAGGATAGGTGAGGCGTGGGGAGGAGAATCGTTAGTTGCGCGCCAGGTACATCACCAGGCGCGCGATATGGTAGAGGGTGGGCATGTCATCCGCCGTGTACGAGACCACCAGGCCAGAGCGCTTGATACCGGGAATGAGGGCGATCTTGTCGGCGTAGGCCAGCTCGGACACTTCGATCTCCAGCGTGGCGGGATACGTCAGCTTCACCGGAGGCCGGGCGATGCGCTTCATCAACGCAGCTCGAACACCAGCACGAATCTGCTCGCGCGCCTCGAGGGGATTCATGGTGCGTGCAGCGTAAAACCCAATGGCGTCCTTCACGCTCAAGGCGTCAACACCGGGAAAGAAGGCCTTGGCCTCTTCCACGAATGCCCGGTCTCCGGCGACAAATACAACCGGAACCCCAAGCCAGCCAGCGACGGCTCCGTTCAGACCATACTCGCCGACTTCACGACCATTCAGTCGGACGTGCTTCAGCGCACCGGAAAACGTGTGGCCGTGCACCGCATCGGCTACCGAGCCGTTCGCGTGATACCCAATGTAGATCGCGGCGTTAAACGATGAGTCCAGTCCCTGCGTCATACCCATCGGCTTTGGCTGCCCGGTGATCAGCATCGCCCGCCGGTCCAACTCATCGGGCCGCAGGTTCGTTTGCGGGCCGTGCGAATCATTCACGAGCACTTCCGTGGCGCCCCCGTCAAACGCCCCGGCAATCGCAGCGTTGGTCTCACCCATCATCATGGTCCGGGCCCAGTTGTAGTCCCGCCCATTCGGTGACGTCTGGTCGTCGGAGACCACGCCGGCAATGCCTTCCAAGTCGACGGAGATGTAGACCTTGAGCTTCTGCTGTGCGTGCAGAGTTCGCGCGCTAAGGACCGACAACGCGGCGAACGAAGCCAGTAGAGCGGCCAAGAAGCGAAGGCGGAGGCGGTGCATGGGAGCCGGGGAAATGGGGGGTTAGGCGACGCAACAAGGCGGGCGGTCGTGCGACGGCACTCGGGTCGTCGGACACGAACAACGCGGAGCGCCCCAAAGCTACACACGCCGGCCCTGTCACGCAGCGACGTTTACGCGCAGCTGCGCGACGCGGTGAGGCCGGCGTGCGACGCGGCGCTCCCCGCGACACCACGTTACATGGCGCTCTCCACGAAGATGATCGTCACTGGACCCGTCGCCGTCGCTACCTGTGCCGACACATCGACCTCGCCGGCGGAGCCGCTCAAGGTGATGGTATCCTGCGCCAGGCCATTGGCGTCACTGGTCGTTGACGCAGCACCTAACGACCCGCTCGGAGTTGACCACGCGACGAGGACCCCTGGCACGCCATTGCCGTACTGGTCGACGACTTTCACAACGAGTGGGCTGGATAGCGCGCTTCCTGCGGGGCCTGACTGCTCATCGCCACTGACCGGGATGATACTGGCCGGGGCATCCGGAGTGACGGTGGCGATGGCAACGGCCGGGGCAACGCTCCCCGTCGTTACGGTCACAGAGTCCGTGCCTGCTGTTGTTCCGAGGGTCCAGACCACCTGTGCTTGGCCGTTGGCATCCGTCGTGACCGAGGTGATTCCAACGGCAGAGCCGCCAGTCGGCGTGAACGTGACCACGACACCGGACATCGCCGCGCCGGTCTGATCGTCAACCTGCACGACGATGGGGTTGGGCAAGATGCTTCCCGCAACCCCCGATTGCCCGCTCCCGGTGGACACCGTGACCGAGGTGGCGACAGGCGTTGGTGACGTGCTATCGCTGCAGGCGGTACTCAGTGCGGCTGCGGCCCCTACTACGGCCCAAAGCAAGTGAGGGCGCGGTGCAAACGAAGGCCGTGCCGATTGGCATGATTGCGACCCGTGGCGTGCGCTGAACATGATCGGACTCTCCATAGAACGCTGGTGGTCGCGAACTCGGAGGGCGTGCGGCGGTTCCGCACAGATCGCGCAGGAGAGACGTCTGATCGCGGTATGTTGTTAACACGAGCTGACACAGCCTCTCGACGAATCCCACACGCGGCGCGATGTTAGGTGAGCTACGCTCACTCTGCCCGAGAGGTTTTCCGCCATGATCTCACGCCGGACGTTCGTCGGAACAAGCTCACTCGCACTCGTCGCCGCCTGCGCGCCGCGCACCGGCGAAGCCGCGCAGGAAGAGGGGGAAGGGGGACAGGCCGGCGGAGGAGCCGTGCCACCGTCCATCGCGGCACTCAAGAGCATGAAAGGCCAGGCCACGCCGATCTCGGTGGACGAGCGAAAGCAACGCATCGAGAAGGCCAAACAGCTGATGGCGCAGAACAAGATCGACGCGCTCATGCTCGCTGGGGGAACGTCGCTCGTCTACTTCACGGGCATGAACTGGGGAAACAGTGAGCGCTTCACCGGCGTCATTCTTCCCGCCAAGGGCAACCCGTTTGTTGTCACGCCGAAGTTCGAGGAAGAACGCACCATCGAGCAGGTGAAGCTCGGCCCCCTTGGCGCCGGCACTGACGTGCTTACGTGGGAGGAGCACGAGAACCCGCATGATCGCGTGGCGCAGGGGCTGAAGGCACGCGGCATTAGCGCGGGTACCCTTGGCATTGAGGAGACCGTGAAGTGGGTCTTCAGCGACATGGCCTCGCACCAGCTTCCAGCGATGAAGCTCACCAGCGGCACGCCGGTGTCTGCGGGATGTCGCATGGTGAAGGACGCGCACGAGATCGCGCTGATGAAGCTGGCATCGAAGGTGACGCTGCTCGCGTACCAGGCCGCGTACAAGGCGATGAAGGAAGGGATGACGCAGAATGACTTTGCCCGTCTGGTCTCCCAGGCGCATGACAAGCTCGGTTATTCGGGAGGTGCCGGCGTTCAGGTGGGCGTGTGGTCAGCGAACCCGCATGGATCCATCACGCCGCAGGTGATCAAGGAAGGCACCATCCTGCTCATCGACGGCGGCTGCAAGGTGGAAGGGTACAGCTCGGACCTGTCGCGAACCTTCGTGTTAGGCAAGCCGACGGACAAGATGAAGCAGGTGTTCGATATCGAGCACAAGGCGCAGGCCGCGGCGTTGGCGGCGGCGCGTCCCGGCGTCCCTTGCGGCGACATCGATGCCGCGGCACGCAAGGTGATTGTGGACGGCGGCTACGGTCCCGACTACAAGTACTTCTCGCATCGCGTGGGCCACGGACTTGGCATGGACGGGCACGAGTGGCCGTATCTGGTCAAGGGCAATCCGCTGCCGTTGCAGCCGGGCATGACCTTCTCCGACGAACCGGGGATCTACATCAAGGGCGAATTCGGTATCCGTCTGGAAGACGACTGGGTCGTTACGGAAACGGGCGGCGAGATGTTCACGCCGCAGAGCCCGAGCTTGGAAGATCCCTTTGCCAATGTGACCGCCTGAGTGACCGGGCGTAACGACACACCGCGCGTTCTGCAGACATCCGCGGAACGCGCGGCGGCGACGGAGGAGAACCTGCTCGCCTTGTTCCGCGACATGTCGGTGTTGCGTGGCTACTCGCGGCTTGAACGGCCAGGCCTAACGGTACACCATGCGTGGCCCAAGAACGCGATGTTTCAGGGCGCGTGGTCGTCATCGCTTCCCAGCGAATCCACGGACGACATCATTCGCGACGTGCTCTCTTGGTTCGCCGAGCGCCAATCTCCCATGCAGTTCTGGTGGTTCAACGACGCTGTCCAACCGGAAGATTTGGGCGATCGGCTCGCGCAGCACGGCTTCGAAGTCAATTTCGAGGGTGATCCCGCCATGGTCGGCGACATCGCCCAGATGCCCGAACCCACGTTCGGACCAGGTGTGAAGGTAGAGGTCGTGACCGATGTCCCCGGTCTCGAATCATGGGGCGACGCCTTCTCTGCCTCCTACGAACTCCCCAAGTATTTGGGCCAGTCGTGGGTCGATGCGTCTCTGGATGCAGGGCCGACCACCTCACCCTGGCAGTTGTATCTGGCGACTATCGACGGCGTGCCGCTGGGGACCTCGATGCTCTATTGCGGTGCAGGAGTCGCGGGCTTGTTCGCGGTAGGCACGGATCCAGCGGCTCGTGGCCGCGGCTTGGGGGCGGCGCTCACCCTAGCACCCATGCGGGACGCGGGCCGACGCGGATATCATCACGGCGTGCTGTTCGCGTCACCGATGGGTCAGCCCATCTATGAACGTCTGGGCTTTCGCGACACGGGGCGTCGGATCCGGCGCTACTTGCGCACCGCGCGTTAGGCGGCGAGACGACGAAGCGTTCGGTGACGGCGGGCGCTTGGGTCAGCGCGGCTTGCCGCTGCCCGCGCCGGGGTGATCGTCGTCGTGCAGCATGCGGAGCGCCGGCGTATCAAGGTCGTCGAACTGCCCCCGTCGCGCGGCCCATACGTACCCGAACACCGCGACGCCCACAATGACCAAGGCTAACGGCAAGACGATAAACAAAACGCTCACGCGGCGCGCTCCACCGAAGAATCAGTCCGATGGAAGATAGGGCGATTCCCGCCCGATGGGTCAACCGGTGTTTCATCAAAACTTCGGCTGCGCCACGAAGCCAGGATGACCGTCAGTGAACTTGCCGGCATCATGATCGCCGCAATGAGCGGGTTGATCAGCCCTGTCACCGCCAGCGTTGCACCCACCACGTTGTAAGCAAGCGAAAACGCGATGTTGCGACGAATCACCCGCATGGTGCGTCGCGAACCGTCCATGAGTCGGACCAGCGGTTCCATTCCCGGCGTGGCGAGGTACACGTCGGCGGTGGCCAGACAAGCTTCGGCGCCACCATGCACACCAACGCCGACGGATGCGCTAGCGATGGCCGCCGCGTCGTTGACGCCATCGCCGACCATTACCGTGGTTCCAAGCGTGCGCGCCGACTCGATCGTACGAGCCTTCGTTTCGGGTGATGCTGCAGCGATAGCCTGCTCGGGAGCAAGAGAAAGTTGGCGCGCGATGTCCGTCACGACGCCCGGCGCATCACCGGAAAGGAGCGTGGGGATCCACCCTCGCGCGCGAAGGGAGGCGACGGCTGCCGCCGCATCGGGGCGGAGCGGGTCCCCAAACCCGGCTTTGGCAACCACCTGTCCGTCGACGGCGACCCACACCGGCGTCAGGGCCCCCTCGACTTCGCGCGACGCCTGTTTCGTTAGGCGGCTGGTCACGAAATCAGGAGATCCAATCGTCACCGCGCGCCCACTGACCAACCCGTGAATGCCACCGCCGACCACGTGCATGGATTCGGATGCCTGCGATGCCGTCAGCCCTGTCCACGCTCGGCGGAATCCATCAGCGATGGGGTGCGACGACTCCTGCTCCAGCGCCAGCACCAACGGCTTCACCCACTCCGGCCCTTCCCAGCGCACCAGTGAAGACTCGCCGCGCGTCACCGTGCCCGTCTTGTCCAAGAAGATCGTACCCGTGCCGGCCAACAACTCCAGGGCATCCCCACCCTTGATCAGGATACCGCTCCGAGCCGCTCGGCCGACGGCTACGGTCACCGCCAACGGTGTGGCCATCGCCAGCGCGCACGGGCACGTCACGATCAGCAGGGCGATGGCATTATCGATCGCCCGCGACTGATTCACGCCAGCCCAATACGCGTAGATCCCCACGGCCAGCGACAAGACGACGAGTACAAAGACGCCGGACAAGCGGTCGGCCAGCAGGACTACCCGCGCCTTCCGCGCCGCCGATTGTTCGACCTGACGGAGGAGTTGCGCCACTCGGCTTGATTCCCCCGCACGTTCAACCTTCACACGAAGGGCCGAGGTGACATTCAAGGTGCCGGCGTATACGCGATCGCCCACGCGCGCGCTGACGGGGCGCGATTCCCCCGTGAGCAATGATAAGTTGAGCGACGAGGCGCCAGACTCGACTTCGCCATCAGCCGCCAGGGTCTCGCCAGCTCGGACGTCCAACACCATGCCCGGAACCAACGCCTCCGACGGCACATCCTGCAGGGTGCCGTCCGCCGTCACGACGCGGGCCGTATGCGGAGTCAACGAGTAAAGGAGCTCCGCAGAGTCCGCGGCGCGCCGCTGGCCGCGCTGCTGCAGGAAACGACCAACCAACAAAACGAAGATCAGCGTGCACAACCCGTCAAAGTAGATCGGTCCAGTGCCCGTGATGGTGTTGTACGTGCCCCGGAGAAAGCCGGCGAACAAGCCGATCGCGATGGGGAGATCCATGTGCAGGGTGCGCGTTCTCAAGGCGCCCCACGCGCCGGCGAAGAAGACGCGCCCCGGCCCGATCAGTGCCGGAACGGCTACCAGGAAGCTGATCCACCGGAAGAAGTGCTCGTACTTCGCCTCCATGCCGCTCACGACGCCGCTGTAGAGCGCGACCGCGGCGAGCATCACGTTGATGGCGATGGCTCCCGCGACGCCAATGCGGACCAGTGCCGCTCGATCCTCGGCGCGTCGTACCTGTTCACGCTTGAGTCCGCGGAACGGATGCGGCGGGTATCCCAGTGAATCCAGCGTCTCGGCAATCCGGGATAGGGGAACCGCAGCCGAGTCCCACTCAATTGTCGCCAGCGACCGACGGACTTGCAGTTCGGCGCGCGCTACTCCCGGCAGCAACAACGGTACGCGCTCGACCAGCCAGACGCATGAAGCGCAGTGTACGCCCTCCAGATACAACTCAACGCGCGAGAGACCGTCTGGGGTCGGCTGCACGTGCAGCGCGTGAAAGGCCGGGTGATCGAACTCCGTATAGCCCCGGTCTGAGCGCCGGACTGGTCCTTCGCGTCGCTCGGGGAACGTATAGTACGCATCCAATCCATGTTCATGCAGGATGGCATACGCCGTCTGGCAGCCCCCACAGCAGAACTGCCGCTCGGCGCCGGGGACCAGAAACCCGGCCGGGACGTCGATGCCGCAATGGGTGCAGGCCACCTGCGCCAGAGGCTTGGCGCCGACCAAGCCAGGCGCGGCCAGCGCGTGGTCAGTGCTGGCCATGCATCGCGTGGGCGCCTTGCGACATGCCGGGCATCCCTGGCGGGTGCAACCGCCCCGTCAGGGACAACAACCCAAGCACCATAACCGCCGCCGCCGATAGGGCAGGTAGACGCCGGCGCAGCGGACCAAAGGCCTTTTGGGCACCGATTCCCAGCCCGACCATCACCGGCAACGTTCCCATCCAGAAGACGACCATCACTCCGAGTGCCGCGGCCACGTGTCCGGTGCCCGCCGCCGTGGCCACAAAGGTGTACAGCCACCCACAAGGGATGAGTGTAGTCACGACGCCTGTACCCAGGGCACGCACGACCGGCGGTTGATTGCGCAGGGCGCGCACCGCCGCGGCGATAGGTGCACCTAGCCGCGACTGCGCGGACGGAAAAATGGATGGCATTCGAATACCGCGTAGGGCCAAGACCGTGGTAGTTCCCCACAGCACGAGCATGGTGCCGGCGACCACCGCGGCCAAGCGCGATATTCCCATGAGGGCACCGGCCTTGTCCAGCGATCCGCCAAGCGCGCCGGCGACGGCACCTAACGTCAAATAGGTGATCAGACGGCCGAGGTTGTAGGCGGCATGGGCGCCCCACGCCCCGTGACCATCGGCGTCGTTAGGTGTTCCGGCGTAGAAACAGACAAACCCGCCGCACATGCCGGCACAATGCATACTCCCCAATAGGGAAGCCGCTAAAATGCCGAGCAGCAACGTCATGAGTGGCGTTGTCCCGCCGCGTCCAGCCGCAGGTCGGCGGTGAAGCGATCCTTCCCGCGACGAACGTCGAAGGTCAGCTCCCATTGCCCGGTGCGATGCAAGGGGAGGCGGACGCTGTACGCGCCGTCGCTACGTTCGCCGAGCGTAGCAGCAACGGGCTGATTGGCAATCAGATTGTGGATCGCAACGACGGAGACCGTGGCTCCCGATAACGGCGCACCACTCGCGTCACGCAGATCGACGTTGAGTACAGCGCCTGAATCCCGCGTCACGGCAGTCAACGTGGGTACCAGGCGCCAACCCAGTTGTCCGTTGGTCGCCATCTGCCGCATCGTCGAATCGTAATTCACGGCCTTCGCGTAGTAGTCCGGCTCGACCGTCAGGGCATTCGGGTCGCTCGCGATCACAGCGACCCAGATGTTCGAAACGACGAACACCCCGAGAAAAACCGTAATGCCGATCGGCCACCAACGTCCCTTCTTCATCGTTTCTCCTCCGCGCCGCGATCATCCTTATCCCGCTCTTCACGCTCGTGCCGAGTGGATTCCGGACCGAGCAGTCGAAACGGGAAGTCGCCTTTGAAATCGTGCCCGTCGTGCACGCGCACCGTTATGGGTCGCCGGCCGTTAGGCATGGAATCCGCCGGCATCACCACGAAGAAACTGGTAACGTCGTTCCTGCCCTTGGACACAGGGAAGGGATTGAGCGGGATGACGACCTTGCCGCCCTCGGCGCCCAACACTTCGATGGTGTACTTCTCGTCAATCCCAGACCGATTGGCAATGCGCATCCGGATCTGATTGGCGATCTGTCCATCGCCCTCGACGGTGTATGGCACCCCGGTTGCCGCCAGCAGCGTAATGTCCGCCTTCGCTTTTGTCCCGACAAGGTACACAAACGTGCCCAGGAAGACGGTCAGCAGTGCCGGGTACGCCACGGTTCGCGGGCGCAGCCAATGTTCCTTTTCCCCGCTTAGCAACTCTCGAGACGTGTAGCGAATCAGGCCGCGCGGCTTTCCAATCTTGTCCATCACCGCATCGCACGCGTCGGCGCATTGCGTGCAGTGAATGCACTCCATCTGCAGTCCGTCTCGGATGTCGATCCCAGTGGGGCAGGTCGACACGCAGTTGCCGCAGTCGATACAGTCGCCCGCTGTGGCTGCACGGTCCTTCATGCCACGTGTGCGTGGCTCACCGCGCCTGGTGTCATAGGCCACGATCATGGAGCTGCGATCGAGAAGGGCCGACTGCCAGCGGCCGTAGGGGCAGGCGATGGTGCAGGTCTGTTCGCGGAAATACGAGAAATCGAGGAATACCAGAATGAACGTCACCGCCATCACCGCAAAAGAGGACGGCTGTTCCAGCGGCGAGCGGGTTACCCAGATCTTGAGTTGGTCCACACCCACCCAGTATGCCAGGAAGGTGTTGGAGAGAATCAGCGCCAGCACCGCGTAGATCGCGAACTTGAGCAGACGGCGTGGGTGGAAGTACTTGCGTTCGCGATCCAGCTGTTGTGAGGTAGCTGGCGATCCCTCGATCAGTCGCTCAATCGGACGGAAGAGAAACTCCATCCACACGGTCTGCGGGCAGCCCCAACCGCACCATACGCGGCCAAAGAGGGCCGTCAGCAAAAAAATCGTGATGGCCAGAATGAACAGAAACAGCATGAACAGGAGTGTGTCGGTCGGCAAGAACGTGTAGCCGAAGAACGTGAACTCCCGATGTGGAGCGTCCAGAAGGATGAGTGGTTTTCCATTCATCCGCACGTGCGGAATGCCGAGGAAAACAATCATCAACAGATAGGCAACGATGCGCCGCCGATTCCACCAGCGCCCTTCCGACAGGCGAGGACGGATCCACCTGCGGGATCCGTCCTCGTTCATCGTCGGAAGGACACGTCCGACGGCGCGTGGTGCTGCAGACGTCATGGCTACTTCTTGGCCTGTCCGGAGTCGGCCGTTGGAGGAGCGGCAACGTTGGTGCCTTCGGGCGCCTTCGCGCCGGGAGGATTCGTGCCGTGAAGCGTGGTCACATACACTGCCGCGGCGGTAATATCCGCGGGCTTGAGCACCTTGCCCCACTGTGGCATGCCCTTGGCCAGCACGCCTTGGTCAATCGTGTTGCGAATTTCTGGTAGCGTTCCGCCATGGATCCAGAAATCATCAGTGAGGTTCGGACCGATCATGCCGCCACCGTCGGCCTTGTGACAGGCCACGCAGTTGGTGGCGAAGACGGCCTTCCCGGCAGCCACAACGTTTTGATCCGTTGCGGCGGCCGCCAGTTGCTCGGGAGTTGGGGTTTCACCACCTGTCGTGGCGGCGACGGCGGCGTATTTCGCCTTCGCGGCCGCCATATCCGCCTCGTAGTCGGCAATGCGGCCCTTTCCGATGCCGACGCCAGGCACATTGAAGTAGTACAAGACTGCAAAGATGATGGTCGCGTAGAAGAGATAGACCCACCACCGCGGCAACGGATTGTCGTACTCCTGAATCCCGTCGTAGTTGTGGTCGATCAGTCGCGACTCGTTGGTGTCCTTACCGGCCATGGGAGCTCCCCGCGTTGTGCGGCGTGAGAGGGGTCGTATCGTCGTCGAGGGGAAGGCGAGCCGCTCGCTTCATCTCGGCATCCTGCCCTCGAGAGAACGTGCGGACCACGATGATCACAAAGGCGATGAGAAAGAAGATCAGCCCAATCTCGGCGAACCCCGAGAGGTTCGCTCCGCTCATGATATCGGTGAGGCTCATGGATGGGCTCCGGGGACCGACGCCCCACTGACAGGGGACGGCGCCGTGCCCGCGACGGGTGCGGCCTTGATGTCCTGCCCAAGACGCTGGATGTACGCGATCAGGGCGACCATCTCCTTATCCTCTAGTCCGGCAGGCCCACCCTGCTGCTGAAGTCCCGCCGCGACCTTTGCGGCCTGGTCCTTCGCCTGTTGGGCGCCAGTGTTGACGGCATCGCCATAGGGCACGCCAAGCATGGCCATCACATCCACGCGATGTTGGATCTGGTTGAAATCCAACGTCTGCGTGAGCAGTTGGGCATACGTCGGCATGATCGACTTCGGCGAGATGGCTCGCGGATTCTCGAAGTGCCTGAGGTGCCACATGTCGTTGTACTTCCCACCTTCGCGCGCGAGATCTGGCCCGGTGCGGCGCGAACCCCAGAGGAACGGGTGGTCGTACACCGACTCGCCCGGCTTGGAGTACTCGCCATAGCGTTCCGTTTCCCAACGGAAGGGGCGAACCATTTGTGAATGGCAGTTGAAGCACCCTTCGCGGATGTAGATATCTCGTCCCGCCAGTTCCAACGGTGTGTATGGCTTCACCGACGCAATCGTCGGCACGTTGGACTTGATCAGGAAGGTCGGGATGATCTCGAACAGCGACGCGATAATGACAGCCACCGCGGTCAGCACGGTGAAGAGAATTGGCAATCCCTCGTACTTGCGGTGCCAGCGGAAGCTGAAGAAGCCGCCCGCCGGCGCCGGTGTCGGGACGCCGGCCGTTGCCACCTTTGACATGGCCGGTGCCTGAATCACAGGGACTTCGTACGCCGCGGGGCGCGTCGCCCACGTCTTGAAGATGTTGTAGGCGAACAGTCCGGCACCCGTCAGGTACATCAATCCGCCCACCACGCGCACCCAGTACATCGGGATCAGCTTGGCCACGGTCTCCACGAAGTCCGGATAGACCAGGCGACCGGCGTCGTCGAACGCGCGCCACATCAGGCCTTGCGTGACACCTGCGCTGTAGATGGAGAGGATGTAGAGGATCACGCCAATCGTGGCGATCCAGAAGTGCGCCTCCATCAGCCGCTTGGAGTAGATCTTGGTCTGGAAGAGCTTCGGCGCCAGCCAATAGATCATGGCAAACGTCAGGAAGCCGTTCCAGGTGAGCGCGCCGGAGTGTACGTGGGCAATCGTCCAGTCCGTGTAGTGCGAGAGCGAATTCACGCTCTTCACCGAGAGCATCGGCCCCTCGAAGGTCGACATGCCATAGCCGGTGAGGGCGATGACCATGAACTTCAGGATCGGATCCTCGGCGACCTTGTGCCACCCCCCACGCAGGGTGAGGAGACCATTGATCATGCCGCCCCAGCTTGGCGCCCACAGCATGACGGAGAAGATCATGCCTAACGTGGAGGCCCACTCCGGAAGGGCGGTGTAGTGCAGGTGGTGCGGGCCGGCCCAGATGTACATGAAGACCAGCGTCCAGAAGTGGATGATGGACAGCTTGTACGAGAACACCGGCCCTTCGGCCATCTTCGGCATGAAGTAGTACATCAGGCCTAGGAACGGCGTGGTCAGGAAGAAGGCCACCGCGTTGTGACCATACCACCACTGCATGAACGCGTCCTGGACGCCGGCGTAGATCGAATAGCTCTTCAGCGGACCGGCCGGCACGGACAAGTTGTTGAAGATGTGCAGGATGGCGACGGTCACGATCGACGCGATGTAGAACCAGAGCGCGACGTACAGGTGCTTCTCGCGGCGCTTCATCATGGTGCCGATGAAGTTCACCGCGAAGATCACCCACACGACCGCGATCATGATGTCGATCGGCCACTCCAACTCCGCATACTCCTTCGCTTGCGTGAATCCGAAGGGCAGGGTCAAGGCGGCGGCGACGATGATGAGCTGCCAACCCCAGAAATGCATGCGACCCAGGGCGTCGGAGAACATCCGTGCCTTCAGAAGCCGCTGCGATGAGTAGTAGACCCCCGTGAAGATCGCGTTGCCAGCGAATGCAAAGATGACGGCATTCGTATGGAGCGGGCGCAGACGTCCGAAGGAGAGCCAAGGGGTCAAATTCGCCGCGGGGTACGCGAGTTGGATCGCTACGATGACACCCACGAGGAATCCAACGATTCCCCAAATGATCGTCGCCCACAGGAACTTGCGGACGATGTCATCATCGTAGCTGAACGACTCGAGTAGGGCGGAGGAACCAGCTTTGGCGTCAGATGCCATGTTCTCCTCGCCGGGAGGGCAGGTGTGGGATGGGGTGGAAGGGAAACGCGTGGACAAAAGACAGGTCACTGGTTGGGGGCCCAACTAGCCGCCAGCCAGAAATGGTCGGAAGAGAATATCGGGTATTTCCGACAGGTCCTGCGGTCAGGAGCGCTCCCTGCCGTTGCCGGGGAATACCGGACATCGGACGCCGGTCAGAGGCAAAAAAAGGAGCCAGGGGGATACCCTGGCTCGACTCCGCGATGGCTCGCCCCGCGTCTTACTCTCGCTCGTCCGGCTTTTCGGGTACGTTCGGTGGCGTCATCAGCGGCTCAAGCATGGAGGCCGCCAGAAAACCGACGGCGTAGGCCAGAATCTGGGCCGCCGACCCTGCATCAATCATTCTGAGTCGGCCGAACGCGAAGGCGTACAGGGCCACGGCCACCACCGCCGCGTCGGCTCGCACCCACGATGGGGCCGTGGTCGTATAGATCGCCGCATGGAAGGCCCACCCGCCACACACCAGCGCGATGACGGCGAGCAGGACGGCGACAACCGTCGGTGCGGAGGAGAAGCTCAGGTGGGTGACGAGAGAGGACATCATGCTTCCTGTCGGTATCGACGCAATGCGCCCGCGTCTTAAACGACTCGAAAGTCCGGTCCTCCGTAACGAACCCAGCGGTAACGACTTGTGCTACGACGCAGGCTTCTCCGGTAACAGCACGAATCGCATCGCCTTACCCAAATCGATGTACTTTCGCGCGGCCTCTTGGATCTCGGACGCGGTCAGCCCCCGTATGAAGTCGCCGTAGCTCAGCAGGCCATTGGGGTCCTCTCCATTCTCCAAACGCGCGGCCAGGTTCGCCAGCCAATAGCTGTTCTCCCGAAGGTCCACCTCATACGAACGCTGTTGCTGCTCCCGGACTTTCTGCACATACGACGCATCCGGGCCGTTGGCCTGAATACCAGCGATGACGCGCCGAATGGTGGAGTACAGGGAGTCGGCACGCTCCGGCGCCGAACCAAACGAAATGGTCAGCGAGTACTCCGGGCGCGGATACTTGTTCGTCTCGCCGTTCACCGACACGGAATACGTGCCGCCTAACGCTTCGCGCAAGGTATCGAGCAACTGCATTTCCAGGAGTTCGGCGAGGGAGCGGAGCGCGTGCCGGTTCGCTGGCGTGAACTCGGCCTCGCCAGAGAAGAAAAGCAAGCTGGTCGACTTAGGCTCCACGCCCTTCCGCACCACCTTGTCGAACCCCGCGACCGGGGCGCGCATGCCGACGTCTTTCCACGTTTCGTGTCGGCCTAACGACGGGAGCGAGCCGAGCCACTGTTCGGTGAGAGGACGCAGGACGAGCGGGTCCACGTTGCCCACAAACAGGAACGTGAAATCCGACGCGTCGGCGAACCGGTCGCGATAGATCGCGAACGCGCGCGCGAAGGACGCCGAGTCCAGCAGTTCCTTGTTGATCGGTTTGGCGCGCGGATGATGCTGGCCCATGGTCACGATCACCGTGTCGCCAAATACCGCGTCGGGGTTATTCGCCCGGTTCGCAAAGAACGGCCCGACCTGAGCGCGGAAGGCGTCGAAGGCCACCGAGTCGCGCCGCGGCGACGTGAACTTGAGATAGATGAGCTGCATCAGCGTCTCGAGATCCTTCGGCGAGGCGCGTCCTGAAAATCCTTCGGTCAGGTTGTCGACCACGGGGGCCACCGCGACCTGCTTGCCCACCAGCTTCTTGGTGAGCGAGATGGCGTCGATATCGCCCACCCCTCCACGTTCGACCGTGAGCGTGGCCAGCGTGGCGTTGACGAAGTCGCTATCTGCCACCAGGCTCGATCCTCCCGGACTCCAGGCACGCAGCAGGAGTTCGTCCGCCTTGAAGTCCGTCGGCTTCACCAGAACACGCACCCCATTCGATAGGTGCCACTCCGTCATCCCCAGCTTTGTCCACGTCGACTCGGCGACCACGCGTCCAGGCGCCGGCATGCTCGGAACCATTGGCGCCGCTGACACCGTTTCGGTCCACGCCGACACCGTGGCGGTGTCCGCGGCGCGGAAGGTCTTCAAGAGGTCGGAGGCGCTGGGCAGAGTCACATTCGGCTTGTCGGGTGCCGACACGGCCACGATGCGATTCTTGTCGCTGATCCACTGGCGACCGAGCGCGTTGACTTCGTCTATGGTGATGCCTGGTACCATGGCCTTGGCCTGCGCGAATTCGTACGAAATACCCGGAGACGGTTCCTGACTGAGGAAATGTGCGATGTACTCGCCCGCGAACCGAGCGGACTCGCTCTTGTCGCGCTCGGCGAAGGCGCTCTCCAGGCTGCGCAGCATCTCGGTCTTGGCTCTGGCTAATTCCGCCGGCAAAAATCCATGCACATCCACGCGTCGTGCTTCTTGCAGCAGTGCGGTCAGCCCGCGTAGGGCATCACCATCCTTAACGAGGGCCGCCAGCTGATACACGTCGCTGCTTCGCACCAACGCGCCGTACGAGGATGATGCGAAGGAAAACGGGGCATTGGTGCGGCGCCCGATTTCGCTGAAACGATCGTTCAACATGTTGTTGTACAACCGGTCCACCAGCAGCCGCCGATAGTCGGTCCGGGTCCGCAACGTGCGTTGCGGCTGCTTGTACAGCGTGAGGACCGTGGAAACGTCCTGTTCCTTGTCCGTCGCGATGGTCACGAGCGTCGTATCGTTGCCTGGGACTTTGTAGACGGTGCGTGGGCGCGGCTTGGCCGGATTTCGCAATTTGCCGAATCGCTCACGGACCAGTCGCTCGGTGCGCACCGGATCAATGTCCCCGACCGCCACCAAGGCCATCAGATTCGGACGATACCAATCCCGGTAGAAGCGCTTGAGCGGCGCGGGATTCGCTGCCTGGATAACGTCCGGAAGTCCGATGGGAAGTCGCTCTGCATAACGACTCCCCTGAAAGAACACGGGAAACTGCTTATCGCGGATGCGCGCGTCGGCGCCCAAACCACGCCGCCATTCCTCCAGCACGACGCCGCGTTCACCAATCACCTGCGTCGAGTCGAACGAGGCGCCGCTGGCCCAATCCTCAAGGATGTCGAGTCCGCGATCCAGCAAGCCGGGCTTGTCCGTCGGGACGGGGAGTATGTAGACCGTCTCGTCAAAGCCAGTGTACGCGTTCAGGTCGGCGCCAAAACGCACGCCGATCGACTCCAGGTAGGAGACGATGTCGTTCTTCTTGAAGCGGTTGGTGCCATTGAAGAGCATGTGCTCGACAAAGTGCGCCATGCCACGCTGGTCGTCGTCTTCCAGAACAGAGCCGGCATTAACGACCAGGCGGAGTTCAACCCGATGCTCGGGTCGAGCGTTGCGTCGGATGTAATAGGTGAAGCCGTTCGCCAGCTGACCGCGGCGAACACTTGGATCGAGGGGAATTGCCGCCGGGGTGGTACGCGACGCCGCAGGGGCGCCCTGCGCGTGAGCCACGGCGGAACTCGTGGTCAGTGGCAAGGTTGCCGCCACGAACGCCAATGCGGACGGGATGACGGCAGGCAATCGGAGACGAGACATGAAATTCCTCGATCAGTGACTGCGCCATAATCTATCGCAAGGCGTCGTGGCGGCGCGTGCTTTCGAGCGGAGGCGTGAGGCCCGCGCGATCCTAACGACTTAGGGTGACTTCGAGTGCGCCCTCGACAAAGTGACGTCCATAGCGGATGACGGCTTCCGATGCGGACAGACGCCGGACGCTGTAGACGACGTCGGCACTCACCCCCTGTAGCGCCTCCAAGCCTCCACTGTAGTGACCATTGATCACCACACCGATGAGGTCCTGCCCGGGCGCCAGGTCGGTCATGCGTGGCGTGCGCGGTCGTAGGTACAGCGGACGATCGCGCGCCAACACGTCATACAGTGATTCGCCGGCATAGTGATGCAGCTGCGGCACAAGCGTTTGATCGAAGGCCGCCATGGTCAGTGTGCTGGAACGGCTACGTGGGCTCGAGGCCGCGCAGGCGCACAGCACCACGAGCGTTGCGATCCCGTACCTCATTGTACCTCCCCCCCGACTGGTGCGAGCGATGCATGCATGGGAACCGGCTCGGACCGCCGCCTGGATTCACGGGTGCAACGGCGGCCGCAGTACCAGTGGGATGCCTGAAGGCAGGAAGTCGTCGGGTGCTAGGGACTTCGCGCGAATTCTCACTGACCAGCCGACGGTCGTATGGACAGACCGCCAGCGTATTCACAGTGCGGGATTGAAGTGACGCGCAAAAAGAAACCCCCCGAGGCATTCACCTCGGGGGGTTCTGATTGCTGAACGGTCGATCGAACCTATCGGCTACGATAGTCGGAGTCTGGGCGGCAGCTCGTTGGCGGCTGCGTGCCGTTCAAGTTCCAGATTTCCACGCGCCGGTTGACGCCATGCTCCTTCTTGGACTTCGCCGGCTTGTCGTGGTCGTCGTCCAGGCGCAGGCAGCGTTCACCGAATGATGCCTTGCTCACGCGTCCGGCGTCGATCTTGCCCGGGCGCTTGGTGAGGTAGGTCAGCACCGTGCTCGCACGACGGTCGGACAGCTTTTCGTTGTAGGCATCGCTCCCGTAGGGATCGGTGTGGCCTTCAACGGACACCACCCAGCTGGAACCCGGATCGCCGGAGAGCTGCTTGATCACCCAGTTGAGGGTGTCGCGCCCGGCTTTCGACAGGCCTGACTGGTTGAACCCGAAGTGAACGTCCGTCAGCTGAATCACCAGGACGGCCTTGGGTGGCGGAGGCGGCGGGGCATTGCAGGTGACGGTGGTCGAAGCCGACCGGGTGTCACCGTCGCCATTGCGGAGCGTGGCGGTGATGGTGGCGTTGCCCGCGGCGACGCAACGCACATTGCCATTGCTATCGACCGTGGCGATGGCTGGGTCGCTGGATGCCCAGCTCCAGTTGCCGGTCACCGGCTTGCCATCTTCGTCGACGGCGCTGGCGGACAGCGCGACGCTCTCACCCACCATACGAGTGGCTGGGCCGCCCGTCAGGGTCACCCGCCAATCCAGCTTGCGGACCGTCGCATTGTGCGAGGCGCAACGTTCGATCTTGGAAACCATGCCGCAGAGCTTGATCTCGGCGCTGCCCGGAGCAACCGCGACCATGTTGCCACTCTGGTCCACGGTGGCGATGGCCGGATTGCTGGAGGTCCAGCGGTAGTTCTTGATCTTATTCTGGGCGATTGGCTTGGAGCGATTGTCCGACGCGTTCCACGACAAGGCCTGCTTCTCGCCGGGCTTGTGCGTGGCCGAAGCCGGCGACACGCCAATGGTCCAGTCGAACGGCGCACCTGCGCATTCACCGCGCAGCATGGTGCCGAGTCCGACGCGGAATCCAAAGTTCGTGGCCTTGCCGTCCGTGGTGCCGGACGAGCTGTTGAAGTTGGGCGACGGATCGTAGTCTACCACCGGCACGTCAAACCGCAGGCTCCACTTGTCGTTCATGCAGTACTTGAGCCCGACCAGTCCGGTGAAGGCATCCTCGTACTCGTTAGCTGCAACGAATCCATTGACGCTCTCGATGCGGCCCTTGAACACGTTGTTCTGGTAGCCCGCACCAACCAGGAACTTCCACTTGTCGTTGAGCGGGACGCCGTAGACCAATCGCGCGGCATATGGCCGCAGCGTCACGCTCTTGGTGCCCGTCGAAGACGTCCAGTCCGACTTACCGAGCTGGATATCTCCTTCCAGCGACAGGTTCTTCAGAAGGTACAGTGCCGCCCGGCCACCGATGGTGGGGGCGTTCTTCAGATCCAGGTCCTTGTCAAATGATGTGTACTGACCAAATGCGCCAAGCTCGAAGTTGAGCGGGCGCTGCGCCGCCGCCGGTCGAGTCGACGCGACGGTCAAGAGCGCTGCAGCGCAAACGAGGGTCTTTCGCATGCAATCCTCTGGTGGATGGAGCGGAGGGAGGATGTGACACGTCGCAACGCGAGGCGCACCCTGTGAGTGAAAGGCACGACCCCTCACGCTAAAAGCAACGTGAAATTAACGGCAACGCACCGGTTTTACAAAAGCTCAAATGCTTAACGAGTGATCGCAAGCGTACAGACTCCGGCACTTTAGGTCCGGTCAACCCTGAAGTGGCGTCAGCCGGTCACGTCCCTGAGGAGGGCCACGATCGCTTCGCGAGAGGGAGCAACTTCAACCGGCCGATTGGCGCGCCGCGGGGCGGGGTCGGCGTCCCGGTGGTACCACGAGAGCACACCGGGATCCTTCAGAACGTGCCCCGTCAGGATGGCTGCAACAGTCTCGTGTGGCTGGATAAGCCCGCGGCCGATCGCAGCGCGTGCGCCCGCCACAGATGCTGCGCTCGCCGGCTCACAACCTATGCCTGCAGCGTCAATTACGGCCTTCGCGTCAAGAATCGCCTCGTCCGAAACGGCCAGGACAGCACCATTCGTCCGACGGATCACCTCGACCGCCCGATGATAGGAGGCTGGATTCCCAATTTTTATTGCGGTCGCCACCGTCTCAGCCTTCGCGGTACGCTGTGTGGAAAACCCACTCTCGAATGAAGCGACGAAGGGAGCGGCGCCGCTGGCCTGAACGGCCAACACACGCGGAAGCCGGGAAATCACTCCTGCTTCGTGTAGCTCAAAGAGCGCCTTTCCGACTGCCGCCGTATTCCCCAGGTTGCCGGCCGGTAGAGCGATCCAGTCTGGTACCGACCAGCCAAGCTCATGCAATAGCTCAATGGCGATCGTTTTCTGCCCCTCGATTCGAAACGGGTTCACCGAATTCAGCAGGTACACCCCAAGTTCGTCGGCGACTTCGCGCACGAGCGCGAGGCACGCGTCGAAGTCGCCTTGGATCAGTATCGTGCGCGCACCATAGGCGAGGGTCTGCGTCAACTTGCCAAGCGCCACCTGACCGCTGGGAACGAACACGAACGCTGGCAGCCCCGCTCGCGCCGCATACGCCGCCAAGGACGCGGAAGTGTTGCCCGTGGATGCGCAGGCGACCCCCTTGGCCCCAATCGCCATGGCTCGGGTGAGTCCCGCGGTCATGCCGCGGTCCTTGAAGGAGCCCGTCGGGTTCATCCCCTCATGCTTCATCCACAAGCGCGCGGTGCCGGCATACGCGGTGACCCGCGGGTGCTCCAGCAGCGCCGTATTTCCTTCGTGGAGCGAGACGATCTCCGTGTCCGCCACGTCGAACAGCAGCTCTCGGTATCGCCACACCCCCGAACGCTCGGTGCTTGGCCCGAAACCAAAACGCGCGTCGAAGGAGCGGCGTAGGTCGCCGGCGAGGGGCCACGGGCCTACGTGGACGACTTCCAGCAGGCTGCCGCACGCGGGACAGGAATGTGCCGCACTCTGTGGGTGAATCACGTGCGCACAGGACGCACACCGGAGTGTCCAGCGTGTCACGGATGTCATGGGTCCAGGCTCTCGGCGTCTGGGTCGAAGGTACGGGCGCCAGGGCCCGGGCGCGTGATCCAGGCGTCGGCGTCGACGCCTACGGATCGATAGGCGCCTTGCATAGCGGCGGCGATGCGTTCGCCGGCATCGACGCCCGCCGCCAGCGCAAACGCGGTGGGTCCCGCCCCCGAGATCGAGGCGCCTAACGCGCCGGCCGACAAAGCAGCGCTTTTCGCCTCGGCAAAACCAGGGAGCAAGGGAGCGCGGGCCGGTTCGGCGATTCGATCGTCGATCGCGCGCCCAAGGAGCGCCAGGTCGTCGGCGTACAATGCGGCCACGATCGCCGCGACCTGCGCCGCCTGGTGCAACGCGAGGGCACGAGGCAGGGTGGCGGGGAGCACTGCTCGTGCCTCGGACGTGCGCAGGCGCTGCCGCGGATACGCCAGCACGATGCATAAGCCGGCCGGAGTCGGCAGGCGCACGACGTCAATCGGATCCATCGAACGCACAAGGACAATGCCACCCATCAGCGATGGGGCCAAGTTGTCCAAATGTCGTCCGGCGACCGTGGCCTCCGCCTCGAGCGCGCAGGCCAAGAGGTCGCGTTCACCAAGGGGGGATCCGAGCAGCGCGTTGACGGCAACGGCGCCGGCGACGGCGGACGCCGCACTCCCGCCCTGTCCCGCCGCCAGTGGAAGTCCCTTTCGGCAGGAGAGCGCGACACGAGGCACCGGAGTGCCTAACGCGGATACCGCGCGTAGGACAGCCTGCGCCGCGATGGCCGATGCATGGCGCGTCGGATCGTCGGGAAGTTCAGGGTGCCCCGATTCCCGAACCACCACCGGCATGTGGCCCGGTGCGCGGTCCACCTCGGCGACGACCACGTCCGGCGCCCCTTCGACGGCGCAGCCCAGCACGTCCAGACCAGGGCCAAAATTGCCAATGCTTGGCGGTGCGAGGGCGGCGATACGCTCGAGTCGTCTGGTCATCCGTGAGGGGCGGGGTGCGTCGAACATCGACTGTGACTGCACGCGGAATAATATGTTCTCTGCGACGCGGCTGGCGGGGATCCCTGCTGGCCACAGCGCTGCCGAGCCGCGCTGCGTTATCGCGTCAAGGATGATGCGGCGGACGAGCGTGGTGGTTGGACGCAAGTTTGCCGCAGCCGCCTCCCCCCACTCCCTCTCCATGAGGTTGTCCGCGCATGCGTCTTTTTCGCCCACCAGCGGTGCTTCGCGCCGCTCGGTTGCTACCTGCCGCCGCGATCGCCCTGGCCATCGGCACGACGCCGATCGGTGCCCAGGGAAAGATTACGTCACCCAAGGAGTTTTTTGGCCACAACATTGGCGATGACTACTTCCTGGCGACCTACACGCAGTTTCAGGCGTACTGGAAGAAGATCGACGCCGAGTCGAATCGGATGGTGGTGGAGGAGATCGGCAAGACGGCCGAAGGGCGGCCGCAGCTGATGGCGATCATCACGGCGCCCGAGAACTTCGCCAAGCTGCAGCGATACAAGGAGATTTCGCGAAAGTTGGCGCTGGCGGAAGATCTCACGGATGCCGAGGCGCGCGCGCTGGCCAAGGAAGGGAAGTCGATCGTCTGGTTCGATGGCGGTCTGCACGCCACGGAGGTGCTGGGCGCTCACCAGTTGATCGAGACCTCGTATCAGCTCGTCAGCCGCAACGACGAGGAGACCCAGCGTATCCTGCACGACAACATCATCCTGGCTGTCCACGCGAATCCCGATGGCATGGAACTAGTGTCGGGATGGTACATGCAGGAGAAGGACACGTTGAAGCGGAACATGAACATCCCGCGGCTCTACCAGAAGTACATCGGTCACGACAACAATCGTGACTTCTACATGTTGAACCAGCCGGAGTCGCAGAACATCGCCCGCATCCAGTACTTCGAGTGGTTCCCGCAGATTGTCTACAATCACCATCAGACGGGACCGGCCGGCACGGTCATGTTCGCCCCCCCGTTCCGCGATCCCTTCAACTACAACTTTGATCCACTGATTCCCGTCAGCATCGACTTGGTGGCGGCGGCGATGCACTCCCGTTTTGAGGCCGAGGGCAAGCCGGGGGTCACGATGCGGTCGGGTTCGAGCTACTCGACGTGGTGGAATGGGGGACTGCGCACGACGGTTTACTTCCACAACATGATCGGCTTGCTCACGGAGACCATCGGGAATCCCACGCCGATGGAAATTCCGCTGGTGGTGAACAACCAGCTACCGCGTGGCGACCTGCCGTATCCGATCGCGCCGCAGAAGTGGCACTTCCGCCAGTCCATCGACTATTCAGTGACGGCGAACTATGCCGTGTTCGACATCGCCAGCCGCAACCGCGAGAACTTCCTTTACAACCTGTATCGGATGGGGAAGAACTCCATCGAGCGCGGTAGCCGCGATTCCTGGACCACGACGCCGACCGAGGTGGCCGAGCTGCAGACGCAGATCAACAAGGATCGCGCGGCGGGCAACGCTAGTGGCAACGGCCGCGACCGGCTGTCGGCGGCGTTGAATCCCTTTGGTGGCACGGTGCCCACCAAGTACTTTGACGCCCTCCGTGATCCCAACAAGCGCGATCCGCGCGGCTACATCTTGCCGTCGGATCAACCCGATTTTGGGACGGCTACAAAGTTTGTGAACGCGCTGCGCCGGGTGAACGTGACGGTGATGCGAGCGACGCAGGGGTTCACCGCTGGCGGTAAGCAATATCCCGCCGGCTCCTATGTCGTGAAGACGGCGCAGGCCTTCCGTCCGCACGTTCTGGACATGTTCGAGCCACAGGATCACCCGAATGATTTCGCCTATCCGGGTGGCCCGCCCAAGCCGCCGTACGATAATGCCGGCTACACGCTGGCGTTCCAGATGGGCGTGAAGTTCGACCGCATGCTCGATGGCTTCGACTGCCCTTGCGAGAAGATCCCCGGACTTGCCACTCCGCCAGCTGCGACGATCGCCGACACCAACGGCGCCAAGGGCTACCTGGTGGATGCGGCAGCCAACGATGCCGTCATTGCCGTCAACCGCGCCCTGAAGGCCGGGGTCAATGTCTATCGCATCGCCGCGCCGATGTCCGCCGGTGGCCGAAGCTACGGACAAGGGAGCTATTACATCGCCGCTACCGGGGACAGCAAGGCGATCGTCGACAAGGCCGCGCGTGAGCTCGACCTGCACATTGCCGGTACCGCCAACGCGGCCGGCGACGCGGCAAAGGTCAGTTCCAAGCGCATTGGTATTTGGGACCAGTACGGCGGCTCCATGCCGGCCGGCCACACCAAGTGGTTGCTCGAGCAGTTCGAGTTCCCATACGAAGTCGTCTTTCCGCAAACGCTGGACGCCGGGAATCTGCGGCAGAAGTTCGACGTGCTCATCTTCGTGACCGGCGCGATTCCCGCGGTCCGCCGGCAAGGCGGTGGCGAGCTCTCGTCACTGACCGACTTCTTTGGCCGCCAGCCAAGTCCGGATGCCGTGCCCGCCGAATGGCGTCCGACGTTAGGCAAGGTGACGGCGGACAAGACCATCCCCCAGATCAAGCAATTCATGGACGAGGGTGGCGTGGTGATCACCATCGGTACGTCCACCAACCTGGCCCAACACCTGGGACTGCCCATCAAAGACCAGTTGGTCGAGCGTACCCCCACGGGCGAGGAGCGCGAGTTGCCCCGTGAGAAGTTCTACGTGCCGGGCTCTGTGATGCGCGTGGCCGTGGACAACACGCTGCCGGCAGCGGCGGGCCTGGACAAGAGCGTTGACGTCTTCTTCGATGATTCGCCGACCTTCCGTCTGGAACCCGACGCCGCGCTGCACGGCGTGCGGGCCGTGGCGTGGTTTGATTCCCCGACGCCACTGCGGAGCGGTTGGGCCTGGGGGCAGAACTACCTGGAAGGAGGCGTCGCGATCGCGCAGGCCGATGTCGGGCGGGGCAAGCTCTTCCTATTCGGACCCGAGATCCTGTTCCGCGGCCAACCGCATGGCACGTTCAAGTTCTTCTTCAACGGTATTTACTCGGATACCAAGAAGGGCGACATTCAGTAGCGTACTGCGGTAACGTTAGGCTGTAGTACCTGGCGGGCGGTGACCGAACGGTTGCCGCCCGCTGAGCGTTGGCAGGACGGTTCGCTGCATGAGCATCCCGCTGGCCGCGATGTGGGGCGACGGTCGCGGGCGGCGTTGCCACACGCGCGTCAGGCGCCGCGGGTGGTCGCGACGGCGATGCGGATGAGCCAGGATCCGAACGCGATGACCGTCGGCAGGAGCGTTAACCCGATAGAGAACGCGAACCCGTAGCGAAAGATCGCTGGGCCAACGGGCGACATGTCATCGCCCAGCCACTTGCGGACGGCCAGCTCTGCCGGCGCGCCGAATGTGTAGAAGAGGTTGGCCAACGCTCCGTAAATCAGCGGAACCATGATGTCCGCTTGCCAGGGCAGGGGCGACGAATGCGGAGGGAGCCAGCACAAAAGGTTCGTGATGGCCAGGGACACCAGCCCAGTGGCGCCGACGGCGAGGTTGTAGGCGGGCCGTCTCGATTCCCACCACGCGATGGTCTGCGTAGTGGTGGGCGCGGCCACCAGATCGTGTCGGAAGAAGAAGCGAGTGAGAGCGGACATGAGGGCCAGGTGTCGACCCGAGGACTATACAACAAGTACTTTGTATTGTAAAGGAGTCGTCTGATTCCGTCTGCCAGCGGAGAGGATTGGTTCGGCACCGCGCGATCGCTTTGGCGTACCGCATCGCCATAGTGATCGGCAGGCGCTGCCCATGCCCACGCGGCGTGCACGGTCGCCGCCCGACAGCTCGGGACGTACATTCACCGCGCCCGCCTCGACTCGGCCGCCTTAGCGGGCCGACGATCCGAGATCAGTCTCTACCGAAGCCCTCGCGCGCCTTATGTCCCGCACACCTACCCTTGGCCTCGCGCTGCTCCTTGGCGCTGCGCCACTGACTGCACAATCCTGGACCAGCTCGGACCAAACCATTCGCCGGATTTTCGCGGAGGGGATGGACAGCTCGCAGACCTACCGGCTCGCGCAGACGCTGTTCGATTCCATCGGGCCCCGCCTAACGGGCACGCCGCAGATCAAGAGTGGTAACGACTGGCTCGTCCAGATGTACACGTCGTGGGGGGTGTCGGCGCGCAACGAAAAGTATGGCACGTGGCGAGGGTGGCGTCGTGGGATTTCGCACGTCGACCTGCTGACCCCGCGCACCAAATCGCTGGAAGGGGGAATGCTGGCGTGGAGCCCAGGAACCGGCGGCAAGGATGTCGCGGGTTCGGCTGTAGTCCTTCCCGAGGTTGCGGACAGCAATGCCTTTGTGGCCTGGTTGCCGCAAGTGAAGGGCAAGTTCGTACTGATCTCATTTCCCGAACCCACCTGCCGCCCCGATGATGACTGGCAGCAGTGGGCCACGAAAGAATCTTTCGACCGGATGAAGGAACAGCGTTCCGCAGCGCGCGCCACCTGGGTCAAGAGGATCGCGAGCACGGGCTACACCACCGGATTGGCTGCTGGCCCGTTAGGCAAGCGATTGGGTGAGGCGGGGGCGGCGGGGATCATTACCTCACGCTGGGACAACCAGGCGTGGGGCACGCGCCGGGTTTTTGGGGACCTGCGACAGGTCGTACCGGCGATTGAGCTCTCCTGCGAGGACTATGGCCTGGTCTTCCGCTTGGCGGACAACCATCAGGGGCCGACACTTCGCGTGCGCGCCGAGTCCGAGGCGATGGGTGACGTCCCGGTATTCAATACCATTGCCGAATTAAAGGGGACCGAGAAGCCTAACGAGTACGTGGTCTTATCCGCGCACTTTGATTCGTGGGACGCAGGGTCCGGCGCTACGGACAATGGCACCGGCACGCTGACGATGATGGAGGCGATGCGGATCCTGAAGAAGATCTATCCGAATCCCAAGCGCACGATCGTGGTGGGTCACTGGTCTGGGGAAGAGCAGGGATTGAACGGCTCGCGGGCGTGGGCGCAGGATCATCCGGAGGTGGTCAGCGGCCTGCAGGCGTTGTTCAACCAGGACAACGGGACGGGTCGGGTGATCAACCTGAGCGCGTCCGGGCTTATCGGCGCCTCGGGCTTCCTGGCGCGCTGGATGGCGAACGTGCCGACAGATATCGCGCGGCATGTGCAGATGTCGTTCCCTGGTGCGCCCCCGGGCGGAGGTTCCGACAACGCGTCGTTCGCCTGCTACGGCGCGCCCGGTTTTGGTCTTGGCGCCATCGGTTGGAATTACGGCAGCTACACCTGGCACACGAATCGTGACACGTTCGACAAGGTCGTCTTCGACGAACTGAAGAACAACGCGACGCTCACCGCGATCCTCGCCTATCTGGCGTCGGAAGATTCGGTGACGGTGCCCCGAGATCGACGAGTGTTCGAACAGGGACCGCATGCCGCAGCCCCTGGCGGCTTCCCGCAACCCACGTCATGGCCGGCGTGTACCGCGCCGCTCCGTGATACCAGCGGGTACACCCGCTAGCGCCACCGTCAGGTTCACGTTCTCTCGGGTGTACGACGTGCAATTGCTCAACCTCTCGGACTACGAAGCAGCGGCCAAGGGCCGCATGTCGGCCTCGGCCTGGGGTTACCTCACCGGCGGGGCCAATGATGAAGTGACGTTAAGGAAGAACCACAGTGCGTGGAGCGACATCGATGTGCGTTACCGCACGATGGTCGATGTGTCGACGCGGTCGCTGGAGACGACCGTGTTAGGCACACCGATCGCGATGCCCGTCATGATCGCCCCGACGGCCATGCAGAAGCTGGCGCATCCGGATGGCGAAAGGGCCACGGCGCGAGCGGCCGCAGCGATGGGGACGATCATGATGGTCAGCACCACGGCCACGACGAGTCTGGAAGACGTTCGCGCCGCGACCACAGCGCCGCAGTGGTTTCAGCTGTACGTGTATCGGGACCGCGGACTCACGCGTGCGCTTCTGGAGCGTGTGCGGCACGCGGGCTATCAAGGCGTGGTCCTGACGGTGGACGCGCCAATGATCGGGCGACGCGAGCGGGACATTCGCACCGGGTTCTCCCTGCCGGCGGGGATGCAGATCGCGAATGCCGTGCACGCGGGTGCTGGTCATGTTCCCAGTGCCACGCCGCAGGACTCGGGTCTCGAACTCCATTTTCGTGGGCTGCACGATCCCGCCGTGACGCCCAAGGACATTCAGTGGATCAAGGATATCTGCGGCTTGCCGGTCATCGTGAAGGGGATTGTGCGCGATGATGATGCCCGGCGGGCGTTGGACTCAGGGGCAGCGGCGGTTGTGGTGTCCAATCATGGCGGACGTCAGCTCGATACCTCAGCGGTCACGGCGCGGGTTCTTCCGGAAGTGGTGGAGGCGGTCGCTGGCCGGGGGGAAGTGTACGTGGATGGGGGCGTGCGCCGTGGCACGGATGTCTTGAAGGCCGTGGCGATGGGTGCTCGCGCGGTATTGCTCGGGCGGCCGATTTTGTGGGGCCTCGCGGTAGGGGGCGAGCAGGGCGTCCATGACGTTCTGCAATTACTCTACAGTGAGCTTGACCTGGCGATGGCGTTGGCGGGTTGTCCGACGGTCGCCGATATCACGAAGGACCTGATTGCGTAAGGAGCAGAGGATGTCGAATCGCGTGTTTACATGGATGGCTGCGGTGGTGCTTGGCACGGCCGCGTGTAACGACTCAACCAGTCCGCCGCCGGAGGTTCCCTTGGAGCAGCAAGTGTGGGCGTCGTCGTTAGGGATTGACCTGGGGAGCATGACCAAGTTGCCGTCTGGGGTCTACTATAAGGATACCGTGGTGGGCGCGGGCGGCACGGCAACCGCCACGTCCACGGTGAAGGTGTACTACACGTTGTGGCTGGCGAACGGCACCAAGGTGGAATCGAACGTGGGCGGTGCCACGCCGGCGTCGTTCCCCGTCGCCAGTCTGATCGAAGGCTGGAAGATAGGGATTCCAGGGATGAAGGTTGGTGGCACGCGTCGGCTGGTCATTCCGTCGGCCCTGGCGTATGGCGCGCAGGGATCCGGCTCCATTCCGGGCAACGCCAACCTTGTCTTCGACATTCAGCTGACGGGCCTCTAACGATCACGTCAGCGCTCGAGATGCGGGACGAGCACGTCCCCGATCGCCCGCTCTGGGAACCATCGCCAGAGCGGGCGTCTCGTACGCAGCTGGTTGCGTTCGCCCAAGCGATGGAGCGCGAGACCGGACGCCAGTTCCTTTCGCCGGACGGGAAGCTGGGTTACGACAGCTTATGGCAGTGGTCGGTGGAGGACCCTGCAGCCTTCTGGGAGGCGTGGTGGCGCTGGGCGGACCTGGTTGGCGACCCAACCGACGCGGGGCGACCGTACGATGACGTCGTCGTGGGGCTGAACCGGATGGCACCGCCAGACGCAACGCTTGGCCCGCGGTGGTTTCCCGGCGCTCGCCTCAACTTTGCGGAACACCTCCTACGGTACCGGGACGATCAGGAGGCGGTGGTCTCGTGGAACGAACTTGGGCGCCACACCTCGTTCACGTACGCCGAGTTGTCCTTGCGCGTCGGGGCCGTCGCGCGGGCGCTGGCCGCCGAGGGGGTCGGGGTAGGGGATCGTGTCGCCGCGTTTATGCCGAATATCGCCGAGGCCGTGGTGGGGATGTTGGCTACGGCGAGCCTTGGCGCGATCTGGTCCTCCTGCTCACCGGACTTTGGAGTGAAGGGCGTGTTGGATCGCTTCGGGCAGATCGCGCCGAAGGTGATGTTTGCAGCTGACGGATACGTGTACGCGGGCAAACGGCAGGACTGTCTGGCGCGGGTGCGTGAGATTGCGGCGGCCATTCCCGAGATTCAACGCGTGGTTGTGGTGCGATACCTTGGTGGCCTGACGGAGGCGGCAGGGACTTCGACGGCTGTGGCGAAGCCGCCTGTGGAGGGGGTGGCGAAAGGCGCGCTGACCACGGAGCCGCTGCCGGTCGGTGCGATGTGGTGGACAGAATGGATCGAACGATCCTTGTCCGCCAAGCGGGGGGCCCCCCCCGAGAAAAAAGATAGCGCGGCATCGGTCCATCCCTCCCATCCTTTCATTGCCAGCCGCACCGAATCGCCGCGCGGTCCCGATGACACCTCATCATCCGTCTCCACTCCGTCATTCCGTCGCCTCCCCTTCGATCACCCGCTTTACATCATGTACTCGTCAGGCACCACGGGCCTGCCGAAGTGCATGGTCCACGGTGCCGGTGGCACACTGCTCCAGCACCTGAAAGAGCACCGGCTACACGTCGACCTCCGTCGGGCCGATCGCATCTTCTACTTCACCACGTGCGGATGGATGATGTGGAACTGGCTGGTGAGCGCCTTGGCCGTGGGGGCGACCCTGGTGCTCTACGACGGGGCGCCGCTCGTTCCCGGGCCTCGGACGCGGGCGGCCGGCGCATCGCCGCACCTACCGCCGGACATACTGTGGGAGCTGGCGGAGCAAGAGCGGCTCACCGTCTTTGGCACGAGCGCCAAGTACCTGGCCCTGGCCGAGAAGGAAGGCTTGAAGCCGGCGCAGACCCACGACCTTGGCCCGCTCCGCGCCGTGCTCTCCACAGGAAGTCCCTTGGCGCCCCCTTCGTTCGACTATGTCTATCGCGATATCAAGCGGGATGTGTGCCTGAGCAGCATCAGTGGGGGGACGGACATCATCTCCTGCTTTGCGTTAGGCAACCCCGCGGGGCCAGTCTGGCGCGGTGAACTGCAGGCCCGCGGCTTGGGCATGGCGGTCGACATCTTTGACGCGGACGGCAAGCCGCTCCGTGGGGCGCCCGGTGAACTCGTCTGCACTCGGCCCTTTCCCTCCATGCCGGTGGCCTTTTGGAACGACCCGGACGGCGCCCTGTATCGCGCCGCGTACTTCCAGCAGTACCCAGGAGTCTGGCGCCACGGGGACTGGGCAGAATTGACGTCGCACGGTGGCCTGGTGATCACGGGACGCAGTGACGCTACGCTGAACCCCGGGGGCGTGCGCATCGGAACCGCCGAGCTATACCGACAGGTAGAACAACTGCCCGAGATCGTGGAGAGCCTGGTGATCGGGCAAGAGATCGGGCACGGGGCAGGGGCCGACGTCCGCATCGTACTCTTCGTGCGTCTTCGCGCCGGCGAGCGACTGGACGACGCGCTCCGCGACCGCATCCGCCGACAGATTCGCGAGCACACGTCACCACATCACGTGCCGAAGGTCATCGTGCAGGTCGCGGATATTCCCCGGACCATCAGTGGAAAGATCACCGAACTCGCCGTGCGCGACGTGATTCACGGCCGCCCCGTGAAGAACGTGGACGCGATGGCGAACCCCGAGGCCCTGCGCCTGTTCGAGGGGCTTGAGGAACTCAAGGAGTAGCACGCATCATCTCGTGTAGCCGCGACAGAGGATTCCTCGTATGCCGAACCCTCGGCGGTCGAGAGCTCAAACGCCCCAAACGCGACCACGGATATCGCAGCGCCCGGAAGGTCTTTCACTCCCGTCCAATTTCATGCGGTCAATTTTCCTCGTCCTGCTCCTTCCCGCGACGCTGGTCGCACAATCCGTCGACTGGCCGACGTACGGCGGGTCGTCCGACAACATCCGCTACTCGACGCTGTCGCAGATATCGCCGTCGAACGTTCGGCGACTGAAGGTCGCGTGGACCTATGAGACGCATGACGAGTTTCCGGGTTCAGAGATGCAGTCGAATCCGATCATCATCGACGGCGTGATGTACGCGACGACGCCCAAGTTGCGCGTCTTTGCCTTGGATGCCGCGACAGGGAAGGAGATCTGGAGCTTTGACCCGAATACCTACGACGCGCGCCCAGGCCGCTACCGGCATCGCGGGGTGACGGTCTACAAGGACCGCGTCTTTATCACCCACCGCAATCATCTCTGGGCGTTGGATCGAAAGACGGGACAGCCGATTGCCACGTTTGGTAAGGGTGGACAGGTCGACTTGCGCGAGGGGTTCGATCGACCGGCGTCGAGCCTGTCGGTGAGCGCGAGTACGCCGGGAGTGATTTTCGAGGACTTGTACATTCTGGGGTCAAGTGTCGCGGAAAGTCTGCCTTCATCGCCCGGCGACATCCGCGCGTTCGATACGATGACGGGGCAGATTCGCTGGACCTTCCACACCATTCCGCGGCCCGGAGAATTCGGCTACGAGACGTGGCCGGCCGATGCCTGGAAGATCACCGGCGGTGTCAACGCGTGGGCGGGGCTGACAGTAGATCCGGCGCTGGGCATGGTGTACGCCGCGACGGGGTCGGCAGCCTTTGACTTCTACGGGGCCAATCGCGTCGGCGACAATTTGTTCGCTAATTCCGTGTTGGCGCTGGAGGCGCGCACCGGAAAGTACGTCTGGCATTTCCAGACGGTGAAGCACGACTTGTGGGATATGGATTTGCCCGCGCCGCCCGCGCTGGTCACCGTCAGACGCAACGGTAGGCCCGTCGAGGCGCTGGCACAGATCACCAAGACCGGATTCGTGTTTGTGTTTGACCGTCGAACGGGAAAGCCCCTCTTTCCCATCGGACAACGGCAGGTCCCGCCATCGACGCTGGACGGTGAGCAAGCGAGTCGGACGCAGCCAGTGCCCCTGCTGCCGCCGCCGTTCGTTCGCCAGACCCTGACCGCTGACATGCTGACCCAGCGCACTCCGGCGGCGCACAAGGCGGCGTTGGAGACGTTCCGCAAGTATAAGCGCGCGGGGATGTTCAACCCGCCGAGTGAGGAAGGGCTCGTGGTCTTCCCCGGGTATGACGGCGGCGGCGAGTGGGGTGGTCCCGCCTTTGATCCAGCGACGGGGCTGCTCTATGTGAACGCCAACGAGATGGCCTGGCTGTTGAAGATGTTGCCTCGCGATGACCGCTCGCTGTACCGGAACTACTGTGCGAGCTGTCACCGCGACGACATGAAGGGGACGCCGGGGCAAGTGCCTTCCCTGAATGACGTCGGGACGCGACTGACCGCCGACCAGATCGCAACGGTGGTACGCCAAGGCACTGGGCGCATGCCCGCGTTTGGCGAACAACTCGAAGGGGGTGCCATCACCGACCTGGTGAAGTTCCTCCTGACGGGAAAGGACGCGGTCGAATCCGCCAGCACCAACCCCTACTGGCTCAAGTTTCGTAACGATGGCTACAACATCTTCTTGGACCCAGACGGCTATCCCGCGATTTCGCCTCCTTGGGGCTCACTGAGCGCGATCGACCTGAATCGCGGGCGAATTGTATGGAAGATTCCCTTTGGCACCTATCCTGCCCTCGCAGCGAAAGGGCTGACCCGTACCGGCAGCGACAACTATGGTGGTCCGGTCGTGACGCAGAACGGATTGCTGTTCATTGGTGCGAGCACGTACGACAAGAAGTTCCACGCCTATGACAAGCGCACCGGCGCACTGCTGTGGGAAGCGGATCTGCCCGCGTCGGGGAACGCCACGCCGTCGTTGTATGTGGTCAACGGCAAGGAGTACGTGGTGATCGCATGCGGCGGGGGAAAAAATGGGGCACCGTCGGGCGGTACCTTCGTGGCCTTCGCCCTGCCTGACGAGTGATCCGCGAACGATCGCTCAGCGAGTCCACAGGGCCCCGTAGCGCTTGGGCCAGACGCATCGGCGCTGTGATCGACGGCGCCGGCTCCTATCGCGGTGGAGTGACGCGCGCGTTTACGCTGTCCGCCTTCGCCAGAATCCACTGGAAGTAGGAACGCAGTTGACCCTGAGCAAGGCCGGTGTCGGCGTGGGCGCGCGCGCTGGCAATGTCGCCGCGTTCGAAGAGCGAGTACGCGAGGCCGAACCGCGCGTCTGGGCGTGACGGATTCAGACTCAGCGCACGCTGATATAACGGAATGGCCAATTGGTACACCTTGGCCTCTCGGTACTTTGTCGCCAGGTAGTTGTAGGGATCGGCGTCCTTGTCGTCCAGCCGCATCGCGGTCTGCAGTTCACGCTCGCCTTCCTTGAGCTGGCCCGCCTCGAAGAGGGTTGTGCCGTACAGGTAGTGGGCACGATACGACATGGGCGCGTCGCGCACGGTGGCGGCAAACAGCGACATGTTGTCCCTCCACACGCGCTGACGGCCAGCGCTGCGGACGATACCGGCGGCCATGGCCGCGAGCACCAACGCTGTCGCCGTCAGTCGCAACGTCTGAGCGGGTGCTACGCGCCGTTCCACGACGTGCTCCCACGCCAGACCCACGAGCATCACGGCCCCAACGCTCGGCAGGAACAACGTGTGTTCCTCCAGGATGAATCCCGAGAGCAGGTTGCTGGCCGGAAAGAGGGTCACCGCCAGCCAGGCGATCGCGAACGACACACGGGGCGACCGGCGGCGGGCAACAACGAAGGCGACCACGCTGAGCACCAGCAGGCCCACCCCCAGCGCGTTGAGTAGCGTTGGTCCACGATCGATGGTGATGTCGCGCGGGCCGTAATACGCCGACAGGTGCGCGGGCCACAACATCAGGCGCACCCATTCGGGAGCCACGCGAAACATCATCCACACCCGTTCGATCGGGTCCATCTCCACCACCTGCTTTTCCCCGATCAGCGAACCGACGACGGCCATACGCGCCGCCAGGATCGCCACGCCGGCCAACAAGAGCACGAGAAAGAGCGGGGTGAGTGTCCGTGCGCGCGCTGCCAGCGGGCGATCGTCACGCACGGCGAACGCCTCGATAGCGATCAGTAGCAACGGGAGCAGCAGCGCGTGTTCCTTGAACAACGCCCCCGCCAAATAGGCCAGCGCGATCGTTGCGATGGCTGCGGAGGAGAACGTTCCACGTTTGCGCGCTCGCACATAGGTCAGGCAAGCGGCCAGGACGGCCAACGCGGCCCACAGCTCGGACTGACCCACCACATTCCCCACAGCCTCAACATGAACCGGGTGTACGGCAAAGAGTACCGCCGCGACCACGGCACCTTCCTGAGACAGGAGTTCACGGAAAAAGTGATAGGCCAGAACGCACGATGCCGCGTAGAGCCCGATCGATACGGCGTGAAAGACACCGGGGCTGCCCTTTCCGATCGCCCACTGGAGGGCAAAGGCCAGCATGGTCATCGGGCGATACAGCGATTCGCCCAAACTCGGCGGCCAGTATGAGCTGACGAACAGGGTCCACCAGTTCGTCAGCTGGTGGACGCGCTCGTTGCCAAGAATGATCGCGACGTCGTCGAAGGCGAAGCCGTTCGAGAGGGAGGTCGCCGAGGACGCGATGGCCAGCGCCGCGACGAAGGCGGCGCTGGTGCGCTCCGGGATGGACCCGGTCGGGAGGGGGAGTGTCGCGTCGGATGCCACGCGCCCAATATGCGCCGTGGCCCACGGACGAGCACTCCCCGTCGGCCGCTACTTTGCGCCGAGGTCCTTCTGAAGTTTCTGCGCCGCCAGCAAGTGCGCCTGAAATGCCGGAGCGACCTTCTCCACGAGCGACTTCAGCTCCGCGTTCTGAATGGCCGGCAAAAGCGTTTTGGTCACGGCGTCGATGACCGCGGCGTGATATGCCACTTCGTGCGCCGCGAACGCCTTGTCGAAGTCATCGCCAGACTTCGCCGACAGCATCTTCATCGCATCGGCGTGGGCCTTGGCCGACGCATCATCGGCCGGTGGCGTCGGCTTGACGCCCAGCTTCTTGGCCAGGTCGCGCCCCTGTTGACGCACGTTGGCATGGTCGCGCGCGATCATCGCGCCGAAGTCGCGGACGGCTTGGGACTTTCCGTGCGTGGCGGCGAGCCGTCCCGTCTCAATGTCCGCCGTGTTGGCGTCGTCAAAGATCGCCACGATCGTCGGGTCGTTCAGCGTCTGTTGCGCGTGGAGGGCGGCCGTGTGGGCGAGGGTCAGGACGCCGAGGCCAATCCAGAGTCGCTTCATGGGTGTGTTCCTTGGTTCGAGGAAAAGAGCGCGATGCACGATGGGATCACCCTAGGTTGATTACGCAAATAAGTCAAGTAAAAACGGTGATTATTGGCTATCCGCGGTTCACGGCGTTATGTTATGGCAACCTCTTCATGCCCTTATGGCTGATCGGACATCGACAGGATCGAGGACGAGGGATCGGGTGCTGGCCCTACTGCGTCGGGAGCCGGCAACCGTCGAATCGCTCGCCCGTGCACTGGATGTGAGCGCGAATGCCGTGCGGCTGCACCTGGCATCGCTGGAGCGGTCGGGACTGGTCCACATTCAGGCGGTGCGCCGTGAAGGGGTAGGGAAACCCGCGCACATTTACGCCGTGGTCGATGACGCGGACCTGCAGCTGTCACAGGCGCATGCGCCGCTGTTGCGCGCCCTGATCGATGAGCTGAGCGAACGGCTGAGTCCTCGTGAGCTGAGCGCGCTGCTCAAGACGACGGGACGACGAGCGGCCGGACAGACGGCTCACGGGCACGGTCCGCTGACCTCGCGCGCCGCGACAGCCGTCAAACAGTTGGAGGCGTTAGGCGCACAGGTACGGGTTCAAACCCACGCGGGCCAGGTGTCGGTGGAGAGTGATGGGTGCGTCATTGGGTCGATCGTTACGCACCACCCACAGGCCTGCGCGGCCATCGCGTCGCTGGTCGGCGCGCTGTCAGGGGCCAACGCGACCGTGGCGTGCGACCGCCGCGGCACACCGCGCTGTTCGTTTCACCTGTCGGATTGACCTGCCGAACCCCTTAAGGGCGTGACGTAAGGGAGACGCCCAAAATGATCGTTGGCGCTAGCGGAACCTCGGGTCGGCGGGTCCCATTGTCCGCGTACTTGTTCCACTGACTGTTCGCCACGTACAAGAACTCAGCGCCACGTAGCGCGCCAATCGTCGGCTCGTCGGCCACACGCGTGTTCCGGTCCAGAACATCAACGCGCGTGATGCGAAGACCGTCGGCGTCGAGTGCGAAGCGCACCACCCTTGCGGGGTCAACGCCATTCTGCACCGCAACGATGGAATGCTGGTACCAAACGATGCCGTCGCAGCCTAGGGACGTGGACGATGGCGCGTCCGTCAGCCGCACCACATCTCCCGTCCGCAGATCCATGCGCAGCAGCCCGTGGGAGTAGTCGGCGAGGTAAAGAACTTCGCCATCTGGTGTCGGCGCCAGCCCTTGCAGTGAGTGGAAGTACGGACTGGTCTGGCGTTCCAGCGTATCAGCCGCTGGTCGCAGGCGATACACGTACGGTTCGTTGGAGTCGGTGAAAAACACGTCCCCATTTGGACCGATGGCAAGATCGCCTAGGATGTGTCCGGCCGGCGACGGCGGCAGGTCCCAGCGGCGTACGATGGTCCCGTCGGACCTGCGAATCTGGAGCAGCGCGGCGACGACGGAATCGCCGGTGGCGTAGCGTTTCGATTGCGGCAGGGCGCTGGTGGTTGCCCAGATGACATCGCGACGTGGATCAACGCGTACGCCAAGGATGCCGCCAATCTGCGTGGTGCCCGCGGGTAGCACCTGACGGATGAACTGCCCGTCGGCCCCCAGCTCGGCGATCGTCCCGTGACGAATGCTGGCTACATAGATCCGCCCACTCACCGAGTCTACATCCATCCCTTCAGGATAAAAGGTCGAGTCGGATATCATCCCCCGTTGCCGGCTGGCCGCCAGCGGCGCCCGGTTTGCGTCCAACCGCTGCGCGATGGAGGCGACTGCGGGCACGGTGGCCATGGCGCCCAGCGCATGCGAGCTGCGGAGATCCCGACCCAAGCCTAACGCGGCATAGGCAGCCAGGGACCGGATGACGTCAGCGGTGTCATGGGCGCGTGCTGCGAAACTGGCGCGGGACCACAGATAGGCTTCCTGGGTGGGCCAGGCCGTACTGGCCCGCTTCACGGCCTCGCGAACCGCCGCAAGGTCGCCGCGCTCCATGGCACCTGCCGCCAGTCGATACGATTCGCGCGCGACGGCGGCCGAGTCGACGGCTCCGATCCCCGTGCGCTGTTGTGCCGTGGCCGGCGGGTGCACGAACAGCACCAGAGCGAGAAAAGAGGCAATCGACGTTCGCGACATGGCCCTCGACGAATTGAGACCTAGGTGGCCCCGAATCATCGCCGAAAGTCGCCAGCGCGGCCAAACTTCTGGGACAAGACGCGACGCCTCAGGATCCTAACGGCGGACTTCACCCTTCGGCCTAACGGCCCAGGCGTCGCGGGTCGCGCGTTGGTGGCAGAGCGGAGGTGCGCATGGACTCGCGGGCCAGCTCGACAAGATCATGGGTGAGTCGCTCGAGCACCTTCCGCCGAGAGCCCGTCATGCGCGTGTAGATCGTTCGGGCGATGGTGTATGCCAGGCCGATGGTACCGACGGCCATGCCAAGCGCGGCCAGCCAAGAATGGAAGGCGTTCACGCCAATACCGATCGACGGACCGATCATGCCACCACCCCCACCGCCCATGATGCCGCCAAAGAGTCCGCCGGCGAGGTCCTTGAGGCGCTCCGTCACGTGCACCGTGGTCCGTCCCCCACGCACCAGGACCGAGACGGCGACCTTCCGTTGTCGATCAGAAGAACTCCAGGTGAGCGACCGTCCAACGGCGGCCATATGCCCCGAATCGCCCAATGCGCGCCGAATGCAGTCGGTCAGGACGTCGAAGTCACGCGGGTCCATCTCCCCTTCAATGCTCGCCTCGAATGCGACCGAGGTGGCTTCCCCCAAAAAGAAATTCTTGGGCGGCGCATTGCCGGGGCGGACGACGTTGGCTGCGGGAGTGGCGTCATTCCCCGACAGCCCCAACTCGGCGATCGCGCGCGAGACGTATTGTGCCCCAATGCCGGCACCACTCGCGCCAGCCTCAACTTCGGTCAACGAGTAGGCTGACGTCGCGCTGGCCGGTCGATTCCGGTCGGCGAACCGGACTTCCGGTGGGGGCACCACGGCGCCCGTCGCCGCCTGCAACGCGGCGGCGCGCGCCCAGACCGCCTGAGCTTCGGTCTCGCTCATGAGGAGCGGGGTGAGAGCGAGCGAAGGTACGGTGTCAGGCAGGCGGTTTACGACGTCATTGACGGCGTTGGCAAAGGTGCGGCAGCCGTCGAATCGCTCGGCGGGGTCCTTGGCTAAGCACCGGTCAATCAATTGGGCCAGCGAGTCGGGGACATGCGGTGCCAGCGAGCGCAGCAGGGGAGCGCGTCGCGTCACGTGGGCCACCAGAACCGCCGACGGCGTGTCGCTTTCGAACGGGAAATGACCAGACAGCGACAGAAAGCCGGCGACGCCTAACGCATAGAGGTCGCTGCGTCCGTCGATGGTGTCACCGCTCACTTGCTCCGGGCTCATGTAGTAGACCGTCCCCAAGACGGAGCCGGTTTGCGTCAGCGGCTTTGCCTCCGCCAATCGCGCGATGCCAAAGTCGGTGACCATGGCGCGACCGGACTTCGCATCCAGCAGGATGTTCTCAGCTTTTACGTCCCGGTGGATCACGCCGTGGTCATGGGCGTACGCCAGTGCCGACGCCACGTCGATGAGGATCTCGGCCACGCGTCTGGGCGACGGGGGACCGCTGGTGCGCAACGTTTGGGCGAGTGATTCGCCGTCGACGTAGCCCATGACGAAGAAGACCCGTCCGTTGATCTCATCCGCGCGGTGAATCGGGACGATGTTCGGATGCGCCAACGCCGCGGCCGTTCGTGCTTCGCGCAGGAAGCGTTCTCGGATCTCGGCGTTGTCGGCCAGGTGCGGTGGCAAGGTCTTAATGGCTACGTCGCGATCGAGTTTGAGATCGCGGGCCAGGTAGACGACGCCCATGCCGCCGCGTCCGACCTCACGGACGATGTCGTACTGTCCCGCAAGGATTGTGGCGAGGTCGAGCAGTTCCGCTGGGGGCGTGGTCACAGGGCAGGTGCGAGTTGTGGCGTGCGTTCCGCACTACGTGGGGCCCCGCTTCGGGGTTGCGATAAGAATGGGGCCTGAGGCGCCCGAGGGGCAGGGCGTCCCACCGGGCGGAGGTGAGGGGACGGCTGTTAGATTCGGGAGGTTGCCCCTCCGAGGTTCGCCATAGGCGAGGCGGGCGGGCGAGCAGACCGCTGATTCTTCGACCTTCGTCCCGAGTTTGCCATGGCGACTCTGACATCTCCCACCACCGAGCCGACGCACGACGCGTTCCCGATCAACGGAACGGACTACATCGAGCTGTATGTCGGCAATGCCAAACAGGCGTCTCACTTCTACCGGGGAGCCCTGGGCTTCCAGCTCGTGGGGTATCGTGGCCCCGAGACGGGGGTTCGCGATCGCGCGTCCTTTCTGCTGCAACAGAACAAGATCCGGTTAGTGCTCACCACGTCGTTAGGGCCCGAGGGGGACATTGCCGCGCACGTGATGAAGCACGGCGACGGCGTGAAGGATCTGGCGTTTTGGGTGGACGACGCCCGGGCCGCCTATGCTAAGGCGATCGAACGCGGTGCCGTGTCGGCGCGGAGCCCCGAGGTGCTGAAGGACGAGGATGGTGAGATCGTCATTGCGGCGATCAAGACGTATGGCGACACCATCCACTCGATTGTTGAGCGACGGAACTACCGTGGCCTGTTCATGCCCGGCTTTGAGGCGATGTCGTCACCGTACGCACCGGCGGCCACCGGATTACAGTACGTCGATCACTGCGTTGGGAACGTGGAGTTAGGCAAGATGAATGAGTGGGTCGCGTTCTATGAACGCGTCCTCGGCTTCTACAACTTGCTCACCTTTGACGACAAGGATATCTCCACCGAGTACTCGGCGTTGATGTCGAAGGTGATGTCGAACGGCAACGGTCGCATCAAGTTTCCGATCAACGAGCCAGCGACGGGAAAGAAGAAGTCGCAGATCGAGGAGTACCTGGACTTCTATCGCGGTCCTGGCTGTCAGCACATCGCCATGACGACCAACAACATCATCGAGACGGTGATGGAGCTGCGGGCGCGCGGTGTGGAATTCTTGCGCACGCCGGGCACGTACTACGACACGGTCCTGGATCGCGTCGGCAAGATCGACGAAGACCTTGCTCCATTGCGCGAGCTAGGCATCCTGATTGATCGCGACGACGAAGGTTACCTGCTGCAGATCTTCACGAAGCCCATCCAGGATCGTCCGACCCTGTTCTTCGAGATTATTCAGCGCAAGGGAGCGAAGGGATTCGGGAAGGGGAATTTCCAGGCGCTCTTTGAGTCCATCGAACGCGAGCAAGAGCTGCGCGGCAACCTGTAGACACTCACCCATGCCGATCTATCACACGCTGGGCAGCATCCCCAAGAAGCGACACACCGTTTTTCGTCGCCCGGACGGCGGGTTGTACGCCGAGGAACTGATGGGGCATGAAGGATTCGTCGGGACGTCTTCGTTGCTGTATCACGCGTATCCGCCGACGACGGTGAAGTCAGCGCGGAAGGTGCGGGACGTGACGTGGGAGGCGGACGAAGACACGTCGCTCCGGCACCGACACTTCCTGACGGCGCGCGCCAAGAAGGGTGGCAGTCCGACGATGGACCGCACCCCGCTGCTGTTCAACGCCGAAATCGCCATGCTGTACGTTGAACCTGACGAGTTGGACGCCCACTTCTACCGGAATTCGCAGGCCGACGAGGTGGTGTATGTCTGCGAAGGGAGCGGGGTGCTGGAGTCCGTGTTCGGTGAGCTGCCTTACCAGCCTGGCGACTACATCGTCATTCACCGGAACATCCTGCATCGGTGGCGCCTGGATACGGCCAAGACCAGCAAGTTCCTGGTGATGGAGAGCCGCGGTCATGTGCGCTTCCCTAAGCGATACCATAACGAGTTCGGACAGCTGCTCGAGGGGGCGCCGTATTGTGAACGCGACATCCGTCGACCCAGCGCCCTCAACACGCACGACGAGCGCGGCGACTTCCGGCTCTTGGTGAAGCAGTACGATGCGATCAACGAGTTGGTGCTCGACCATCATCCGTTCGATGTGATCGGCTGGGACGGCTACTTCTATCCGTGGGCGTTCAACATCCACGACTTCGAGCCGATCGTGGGGCGTATTCACCAACCACCGCCAGTGCACCAGACCTTCCAGGGCGATGGCTTCGTGATCTGCTCATTCTGCCCGCGGCCGTATGACTTTGACCCGAACGCCATTCCGGCGCCGTACAATCACAGCAACGTGGATTCGGACGAAGTGTTGTTCTATGCGTCCAGCGAGTTCATGAGCCGTAAGGGCATCGAATACGGGAGCATTACGCATCATCCGGATGGTCTACCGCATGGACCGCATCCGGGCCGGTATGAAGGAAGCATTGGCATGAAGGCCACGAACGAGCTGGCGGTGATGATGGATTCCTTCCGCCCCCTGAAGGTGGCCAAGGCCGCGATGACGATCGAGGACCCGAAGTACCATCAGAGCTGGATTGACAGCCAGCACGAACAGTTCAATCCGCCCACGACCTGATCGGAACGCCGGAACCACCGCACTGCCATGCTCCTGACTCGGTGGCGTAACCGCGCCCGGGCCGTGGGAATGTTGCTGCTGGCGGGAAGTGCCGCCGGCCGCGCCCAGCGCGCACCGGCGAGGGTACCGCCGAACACCGCCGCGTCGGTGACCGCCACCGACTCGACGCTCACTTTACGGTACAATGGTGCGGTGGTCTTCGACGGAGTTCTCAAAGCGCGCGGCGGCTCGCCGCGCCTGCGGCAGCTGGTGGACTCATCCGGCGGTCGCGTGACCCAGATCGTCAGTTGGATGGTGCGCGATGGCCAGTTGGAGCTGCGCGGCGTTGTGCACGGCACCGCCGACGCCATCGCCGTGGACGCCGATCCGCGCGAGGACGCGTTGCCGGTCGTGCGCAACTCGGTGGGGCCCAGCTACAACCTTCTGAACCGCGGGGTGTACGCGCGCACGAACGACTGGCTGTTCTCCGTGGACTTTCCCGCCCGCGTCCGCATCACGCCGGTGGCAGGCAACGATTCGTCGGCATTCCAGGTCCAGGCCACGGGGTTCGAGATCACGCTCAGGTTCCGTCCGCGCTACTACCAGCGGCACCGTGGGCTGGCCGCGTACGAACCATGGACGTACCAGCCGTGGAAGCGCTCAGTCGCCGGCTGGACCTCCTGGTTCGCCTTTCTGGATAAAGTCACCGAACAGGATGTGCACGAGGCGGCCGACGTGCTCGCCGAGCGGTTGGCGCCGTATGGATATGAGTATCTGCAGATCGACGATGGATTCCAGCAGGTGCCGATCTCGACTCCTGATCATTGGCTCCAGACCAACGCCAAGTTTCCCGGTGGATTGAGTGGCCTGCGCAGCTACATCGCAGGGAAGGGGCTGACGCCGGGGCTGTGGACCAACACGACGTTCCACGATTCCAGCTGGGCCAACGCGCACCCCGCGTACTTCGTGCGCAATGCGGACGGTACGCCGGCGTGGGGGAATTGGGTCGGCTACGTGATGGATGGGTCGCAACGGGCTACCATGCAGGACCTGGTCCTTCCCGTCTATCGCCAGCTCAAATCGCAGGGATGGGGCTACTACAAGGTGGACGCCTTGCGGCACCTGCGGTACGAGGGGTACAACAGCCACGCCGCGGCGTTCGCGTCTCGTGGCCTGGATCGCGTGGCCGTGTATCGGTCGTTTGTCCAACAAATCCGCGACGCGATCGGGCGCTCCTCCTTCCTGTTGGCTTCGTGGGGGCCGCGCCCCGAATTGATTGGCATCATCGACGCTACGCGCCTGGGCGACGACGGATTCGGCTACGGGGCATTCTCCCAGTTCAATTCCTTCAACAACATCGTCTGGCGCAACGACCCCGACCACATCGAGATCCATCGTGCCGACGGCTACCGGTCGGCCACCATCACGTCGCTGACGGGCTCCTTGTTGATGCTGACGGATAAGCCATCGGTGTATCGCACCGATCGCGTGGAGGCGGCGCGACGAGCGGCGCCCGTGTTGTTCACCCAGCCGGGCCAGGTCTACGACCTGGACCCCTCGCGATCCAGCCGTTTGGCGATGGTGAATCACGAGGTGAGCGGGTCCGGGCCACGTCCGTTTGAAGCGGATCAACAGCTACAACAGACACTGTATCAACTGGATGTGTCGCGCGCGTTCGAGCAGTGGACCGTGCTGGCCCGCACCCCGGGGGCTCCGAACACCATCGCCGTGGCGGACCTCGGTCTGCCGACGGATCGCCCGCACGTCGTTTTCGACTTCTGGAACCAACGCGTCGTCGGCACCTTTGCCGATTCGCTCAGGCTACCGGCCGTGGACTCGCTAGGCGTCCAAGTGCTTTGTCTGCACCGTCAGCAGGACCATCCCCAGGTGCTCGCGACCAACCGCCACGTCAGTTGCGGGGGCGTCGATCTGGAGGACGTCCGTTGGGAGCGAGGGACTTTGTCCGGCCGTTCACACACGGTGGGCGGCGACGCGTATGTGCTCTTTGTGTCGGAACCACAGGGCTGGACCGCGACCGCCGCCACAGCGGCAGGTGCCCAAGTCACGCTAGGCGACGTACAGGATGGAGTCCGCCGCATTGTCATCCGCACAGAGAAGGCGCAGACTTCCGACTGGCAGGTCACCTTTCGTTCGCCTTCCGGCGATCCAGCACGATAGCAGGGCGAGTCGGCTTCACTGGCGCTGGGCACGTCGAGCCATCTTCGATTGAACAACGGAGGAAGTTGCATGGGGGTCGCGCGGGGACTCACCGTCACGCTCTGGTTAGGCTTTGCCGCCGGTTGCACCTCGTCGGCTGGGCAAAATGGCGCGCCACCGAGCCGAACGGACACCACGACCGCCGTCTACCACGGCATCCGCGTCCAAGACCCGTACCGCTGGCTGGAGGACGGTTCGTCTGCTGAGGTCCGCCAGTGGGTTGAAGCGCAGAACGGACACACCGATTCGATTCTCTCGGCGTGGGGAACGGACTCCGCGCTGACCCAGCGTGTCGGTGAACTGGCGAGGACGTCGCCCGATCGCCAATCGCCCTCGATCGTCGGAAGCACGCTGTTTTACCTGCGCAATTCGCCACCCGCGCCGCAGCCCGTCTTGGTGTCGCAGCCGTGGCCTGAGGGAAGCCCACGCGTGTTGGTGGATGTGAACGACGCGGGCGGCAGCGTGGCGATCACCGGGTACTGGCCCAGCCCCAGCGGTGCCTACGTGGCTTACACCACGGCGATGGGCGGCAATGAACTGGCGACCCTTCGGTTTGTCGACGTTCGCCGCGGCGTCGTTCTGCCGGACTCACTGCCGTTCGCTGGAGGAGGCACCTCGGGACCCACGGTCGCGTGGGATCACGATGAGCGCGGCGTCTCGTTTGCCCGCTTCAAGCTGCCAGCACCCGGTCAGGGCGTGCAGGAGTTCGACGTCAGCATCCAGCACCATGTGCTCGGCGTACCTAACGACGCGACGACCGAAGTTGGCGAAGGACTGTCACGGATCGTCATGTGGGCGCTCAGTTCGTCAGCCGGCGGCCGGACCACGGCCGCCATGGCGTACATCGGCGACGGGAGTTTCGCCGAGGTGTATGTTCGTGACGGTGGTAGCTGGCGGAAGGCGGTCTCCGCCGATGCCGGGGTTACCACGGGAACGTTTGTCGGCGACCAGCTGATGGTGATAGCCACCGAAGGAAGTCCTCGCGGCCGCATTGCAGCCGTGAGCGCGGATGGCACGTTGCGCACGATAGTTCCCGAAGGGGACTGGGCCGCGCAGTCCATCACGCCAACCTCCGGCGGCTTGCTGGTCATGCGCTCCCTTGGCATGCGCACGCGCGTGGATCACTATCGGCTGGACGGTACGCTGGTGCGAACTATTTCGCTGCCGGACAGCGGCGTCGCAATTGGGACCATCGCCTCATCCGCCACGTCGACCGACGCGTTGGTGACGTACAGCGGCTGGACGCGCCCGACGCGCTGGGTGCGGTACGATGGGAAGACCGGCGCCACCAACGTCATCTTCGACGTCAAGGCCTCCGGCGACTACTCCGGGATCGCCGTGGATATGATGGAGGCGACGTCCGCGGATGGCACGAAAGTTCCCGTGGCCGTGGTCACCAGGAAGGGGCAGCCCAAGGATGGCACAGCTCCAACGATCCTCACGGGGTATGGTGGATTCCGGAATGTGTACGGGCCGCGCTTCATTGGGACTTCACTGGCGTGGATCGAACGCGGCGGCGCGTTGGCGTACGCCGACATACGTGGTGGCAGCTCGTTCGGCGAGGGCTGGCATCTCGGCGGCATGCGCACGCAAAAGCAGCACTCCTTCGATGACTTCTTTGCAGCTGCCCAAGAACTCGTCAGGCAGAAGTACACCACGCCCAGCCGGTTAGGTATCACCGGGGGAAGCAACGGGGGGCTGCTGGTAGGGGCAGCCATGACGCAACACCCAGAAGCGTATCGTGCTGTGGTGAGCTTTGTGGGCATTTACGATATGCTCCGCCACGAGACCTTTGCGAATGGCGCGTACAATACGCGTGAGTACGGCGCCACCAGTGATTCAGTGGAGTTCTTGGCGCTCTACGGTTACTCGCCCCTTCATCATGTGGTGGACGGGACCAAGTATCCCTCGATCCTGATGGAGACCGGGTTGAACGATCCGCGTGTGGCGTCGTGGCAGTCCCGGAAGTTCACAGCGGCTTTGCAGAACGCCTCGGCTGGCGGGCCGGTGTTGTTGCTGACGCGAAGCGACGCCGGGCATGGCATCGGCGCGCCGTTCAGCCAACGCGTGGGGAACGCGGCGATGGCGCTCTCGTTCTTCTCCCACGAGCTCGGCCTGGCTCGTCCCAAGCGTGGGTCATAACCTGCCGCGGCCGGGAGGCTCGGTCCGGCAGTTGTTTCACGCGTCCGTTACTCGACGCTGGACGCGGCGCTCGCGCTCTCCGTCTGCGCCCGCAAGCGCCCCCGGGCTCGCATCAGGCATGGCTGATCACCTGAATCGGCCGACGGGGCGGGCCCGCCCACGTCTGCGGGTTGGCACCACCCTGATGTTGGTGCTGGCGGTGAGCGGTCGCGGACGTGCCCAAGATGCTCCGCGCTTGATCATTGGACGGAACGTGCAGGTCAGCACGGACATCCCAGATGTCAATCACCATGAGGTGGTGATGGCGGCGCATCCGACGCGACGGATTCTGCTGGCCTGTTCGATGCTCGGCGACGGGGCGGGCCGGAGCGTGAACACCGTGGCGTACCGGTCGAACGATGACGGAACCTCGTGGCATCTCGCGACCGTGGCCGATGAGCACTTTGCGGACGATCCGACCTGCGCTTTTGCAGCGGACGGTACAGCCTACGTCCTGACGAAGACGAACACGGGGGTCGGACTGGTGCCGGGGGCGTCGTCAGATACGGATTCGCTGCACGTGCGGCGATCGCGCGACGGCGGTGGGCGTTGGGACCCTGTGATCCATTCGTTGCAGGCCAACGATCGTCCCTTCATGGCCGTGGACACCACGCGGGGGCCGGCGCGCGGGACGATGTACGTGGCCTTCGACGAGCATTTGCATGCCGAATCCGGCGGGCACACCAACGGGTCATTCCGACACGCGTTGACGCTGGCGGCCTCCATGGACGGTGGGAGCAGCTTCAGCCGACTCTCGCGCCGCTTGTTGATCGATCAGACGCGCGACACCTCGGCGGCGTCTCTCGCCACTGGCATCGTGGTGCTCTCGACCGGAGCCGTAGTCATCCTGCAGCACCACATGCTGCTCGGGAGTGGCAATTCGTCGACGGGGAAGCTGCGAGAGGTCGGAGGATGGCTGCAGGCCTTTCGCTCCACCGACGGGGGTGCGTCCCTGTCGCCCGCCGTTCGCATCGCACAAGTCGTCACTGGCTACAACTCGCCGCTGACCCGAGGCGTGTCGGCAAGTCTCGCTGCTGATCCAGGCAGCGCCGCCTTCCGCGATCACCTGTACGCCGTGTGGTCCGACTTCTCGTCGGGGCGCGGGGTGATCGTGCGCAGCAGATCGGTAGATGGCGGTAGCACATGGGACGCGCCTCAGCCGGTAGGTTCGCCGAGTGATGCGGCCGGCGGCGATCGCTTCATGCCGACCGTTGCGGTGAATCGCGACGGCGCGGTGGCCGTCCTGTGGTATGAACGCCGGAGCGGCGAGCATTCGAGCGGTTACGACGTCCGCATGACCGCGAGTCTCGATGGGGGGACCACCTGGCTTCCCGCCCTCACCGTGTCGTCGGCGCCTAACGACGAGGCGCAGCAGCGCGCGCCTTCGTCACCTCCGAAGGCGCACGCGGGGTGGCAGCCCGCCGCCGGCACCTTTTCCCCTACGGGAGGCGACACCGCGGGACTGGCTGCCGACGCCGAGGGGCGCTTTCACCCCCTGTGGATCGACAACCGGACTGGCGTGCAGCAGGTGTGGACTGCCGTCGTGACCGTGGCGCCGCGATAAGTCGTCGTGGCCAGTTGCCGGTTGCTGGCACAGGCACTATCTCAACCGGCGCGCGGAATCACGCGTCATCCGTAGCGACCACCCGCTCGAAGGGAGCCCTTGGGCATCGTCCCAGGACTCCCTGTTAGCTCAGGTAGTGCACGTCGACGTCCACTCCCTCTTTCACGGAAGGATCTCATGATCCGACGCGTACGCCATTGGGTCGCCGCCACCGCTGCGACATCGCTCCTGGTTTCCGCACGGGAGGCATGCGCTCAAGCCAGTGTGCCGGCAACGACCGCCGATACGCTTCGGCTCTATTACATGGCCTATCCCATTGGCTACGAACGATGGTCGCTGGCCGGAGGAGCCGACGGCACGACGTACACGGCGGACTTTGACTACGTCGATCGTGGACGACGAACACACCTCGCGGCCGCTGGTCGACTCGCTAGCGATGGGACGCTGAAACAGCTGGAGATCACGCGACTGACGGATACCTCCAGCCGGCGCGAGTCTCGCGTGACGGTGGACGCTGGGAATGCGACGGTGGAGAAGAATGGCACGACCGCGCAGGTGAAGCTGCCGGCCACATGGTTCGCGATCTCAGGGCAGTCGCCAATTTCCCAGCACTTGCTCCTGGTGCGGTATTGGCTGGCACATGGCCGGCCGGCGATCCTGAAGGTTGTGCCTGGCGGGCCGACCAATGACGTGCAGATCGTCGAGCGCGGACGGGACACGGTGTCGGTAGCAGGCGTTCCCATGGTGCTGAGCCGGTACGCTGTGAATGGTGTGGTCTGGGGATGGGAGTCCGTTTGGTTGGATCCACAAGGCCGGCTGGCAGGGTTCACTACGGCCGGCGGTGGCGGTCTGATCCTGGAGGGTGTGCGACTGGCACTCGATGCCGAGTGGCCGCGCTTGCGCGCGAGCGCCACACGCGATCGCATGGGGGAGTTGGCCGCGCTGACCAAGGGGATCGCACCGGTGGCCGCAGGGAATGTGGCGCTGGTTGGCGCGACCGTCATTCCCGGCACTGGCGCGGCCGCCATACCGGACGCGACAGTCCTGGTCGCCGAAGGACGCATCACCGCGCTAGGTCCCCGCCAAAGCCTAACGATCCCCGCCGGCGTGCGGCGCATCGACGTGCGCGGCAAGACCATCGCGCCGGGCCTGTGGGACATGCACACCCACCTGATGCAGTGGGAGTGGGCGCCGGTCTACCTGGCCACGGGGGTCACCACCGTGCGCGACATGGGGAATGTGCTCGACTTCATCATGTCATTCCGCGCCGAAGTGGACTCTGGCCGCGGCCTGGGACCGCGCATGCTGTTGGCCGGCTTGATCGATGGCGGTGGCCCCAATGCCTTTGGAGAGATCAACGCGACCACGCCAGAGGAGGGACGGCAGGCGGTGCGGCGCTATCACGCGCTGGGGTTTGAGCAGATGAAGCTGTATTCGCTGCTCACACCGGCCGTGGTGGCTGCCATTTGCGATGAGGCGCACAAGCTGGGCATGACCGTCACCGGGCATGTGCCGACTGCCCTCTCCCTGCTGGCCGCCGTTGACTCGGGGCAGGACCAGATCGCGCACCTGCCCATTCGCGGGGAGGCCGGATCTGATTCGGTGCGGGCGATTGTCGACGCGTTGGCGAAGCATCACACGGTGATTGACCCGACGGCGTCGTGGGGAGAGATCCTCGGGCACGCGGTCGCTCAGCCCGTCGCCACGTTCCAGCCCGGTGTCGACCAACTCCCGCCGGTGCTTGCGCAACGCATTCGCGCCATGGGCACCGCGGGGATCGACACGGCCACTGCCCACGCGCGGCTTGCCCGCTCCCTCGGCATCATCGGGGCGCTGTATCGCGCGGGTGTGCCAGTTGTAGCTGGCACCGACGAGGGCGTTCCTGGCTTTTCGGTCTATCGTGAGATTGAACTCTACGTGCAAGCGGGGATGTCACCCGGCGATGCGTTGCGGGCCGCGAGCGGGACGTCGGCCCAGGCGATGCGTCTGGCGGACCAGGTCGGAACGCTGGAGGTGGGAAAGGCCGCCGACCTCATCGTGTTGGATGCCAATCCCCTGACCGACATTTCGAACGTCCGCAGCGTGCGGATGGTCATGAAGGGAGGCACACTGTACCGAAACGCCGATATCTGGAAGGCACTCGGGTTCACACCGCGGCCGTAAAGATGCTGTGGACGCGTTGGCGCACTGACAACCGCACGGCGTCCTGCGTATGCAGGGGAATCGCCAACGACCACGCTACCGAATGCTCGTGGCCACCGTAGTGGCTGACGGGGGCTAGCTCTTGCCGAAATTGCGAATGGCCGTCCGCGTGTAGTCCGAGAGCACCAGCCGACCGGACATCGCGGCCCGTTCGAAGAGCAGGGCATCCCACGACTCGGTCCCTTCCCAGAAGTTGCTCTTGAGCAGCCGCATGGCCTCGGGGTTGTTGCTGGCGAGGCGTGCGGCAAAGTTGCTGACCACGGTGTCCAAGGCGACCGGGGTATCGACAACCTGGGCGTAGAGGCCGTGGCGCAACGCCCAGGCCGCGTCACGCCAATCGGCGTCCACGGTCATTGCGGCGAACGGTCCATGACCGACACGGCGTTCCACCACCGGCCCGACGACGAAGGGTCCGATGCCGATCGCCAGCTCCGACAGCCGCACCGCCGCCTTCGGTACCGCGATGGCATAGTCGGCCGCGGCGATCATTCCCACACCGCCACCCGCCGCCTTTCCCTGAACCTTCGCCACGACGAATTTCGGGCAGCGACGCATGGCGAGGATTAGGTGCGCAAAGCCCGAGAAGAACGTCTTCCCCTCTTCCTCGGACGAGATAGCCACCAGTTCGTCGAACGAGGCGCCGGCGCAGAAGGTGGCTCCGCCCATGCTCTGCAACACCACCACGCGACACATGGCGTTGCTCGCCAGGGCATCGAAGGTGCGCGCCAGTTCCCGCAGGAGTGCGCCGGGAAGCGAGTTGCTCTTGGGATGACCAAACGTGACGGTCGCGATGCCGTGTTCGATCGTCACGTCGACGGTACCGGACTCAATGGGGGCGTTGGCGGTCATGGCAGGTACAGGCAAGGGTCGCTCGAAGGGGCTGGTAAAACGGAAACGGCGTTGGGCGCTCCCCCTCGTCAGGCAAACTTGGCGCCTGACTCCTCGTCGCGCGAGCAGGACCGCGACGCCGGTGTAGGGTGGGGCGTAAACAACGCTCCGAGTCCCGGCATCAGATCCAATGCATGACTAGCGCTCAGGCATTTTCCCGCCCACTCTCTCTCATGGCCTCGGCTGATTCCCAACCCGCTCGGCTGGATGAGTCAGACACGGTCGCGCGCGCGGCGCGAGGTGACGTCGCCGCGTTCGAGGCCCTGTACCGGGCGACCGCGGGTCGCGTTTACGCCCTCTGTATTCGCCTGACGGGCGATCGACAGGCGGCTGATGAGGCCCTGCAGGATGTGTACGTGCGCATCTGGGAAAAGCTCGCGCAGTTCAAGGGCGAGTCGTCCTTTGCGACCTGGGTGCACCGCCTGTGTGTGAACCAGCTGTTGGAGACACGCCGCAAGGACTCGCGTCGCGAGGCGCGAGTGGTGGCCGCAGACCTGTCGGTGCACGATGCCATGGTGCCGCGCGGGGAAGCGGCCGACAGCGACACGCGGCTGGACCTCGAGCGCGCTCTGCCGCGTTTGAGCCCCGGTGCCCGCCAGGTGTTTGTGTTGCATGACGTGCAGGGCTACGAACACACGGAGATTGCCAAGTTGTTAGGCATTGCCGAATCGACGGTGCGGGTGCAGTTGCACCGAGCACGCAAGCAGTTGATGGAGGTTCTCGAGCGATGACATCGCACCTGACGATGGAAACGTTGAACGATCTGGTGGACGGCCGGCTGTCGCCTGAAGCGGCCCGAACCGCGCAAGCGCACCTGACGGCCTGTACGGACTGCGCGGCGCAGTGGCACGCCCTGCGTACGCTGGTGACGCAGGCTCGCGAGTTGCCAGCGGAGGTGGCGCCGCCGCCGAATGCGTGGGGCCGTATCCATTCGGCGATCGACGCCGGCAAGCGGGTCCAATTCCCCGCGGGCTCGCGTCGGGATCAGGGCGTGCGCGTCACGCGCAGCGGTCTCATGGTGGCGGCGGCGGTGCTGATCGTCCTGTCATCCGGGACCACGGCGTTGCTGCTGCGCGGTCCGCGCGTCAGCACGGTCGTTGGCGCGACCGATTTGCGCTCGGGCGCTCCAACCGGACGGTCGGTCACTCCCGCCTCCGTGAAGGAGGTTGCCGCCGTCGAGCGTGAATTCGTAGATACGGCCGATGAGCTTCGGGCCACGCTGGACGCCGAGCGAGCGCGGTTGTCGCCAGAGACCGTGGCCACGGTGGAGCGGAGCCTTCGCGTCATTGACGAGGCCATCAAAGAGGCGCGTCAGGCATTGTGGGAGGATCCCGCGAATGCGGCGTTGCGCGATGTACTGCGCAACAACCACCGCCAGAAGATCGACTTCCTGCGTCGGGCCACGGCGCTGGTGGAGCGCGCGTGATGCGAGCCTTCCTGCACGGATCCACACTCGGCACCGAAGAACGTCGCTCGTCCGTTCGAACGCTGGGGCGTTTGACGCGCGCCGTCATCTTCGGGCCCACCTGCCTCGCCGCGGTGTTCATCATCGCTGTCGCGTCGCCGATGCAGGCGCAGCAACGGGTTGACCTTCGACGGGCCGCTGCGCCGGACATTTCGCTTCGCATTCAGGGAAACTATGCCTCCCTAAAGGTGGTGGCGTGGAGCGAGGACAGCGTGGTAGTCACCGGGCAGCTACCGAAGGGCTTTCGGCTGGAGGGCGGATTTGGTGGTGCTGACGGTACCCCCTCTCGAGGAGGCAAGCTCTTTGTGGAAGGGCCAACGCCGATGGGCCCATCGTCGGGTTCACTCGAAGTGCGTGTGCCGCTGCGCACCAAGCTGTGGGCCAAGGCGTCGAGCGCTACGATCGACGTGAGTGGGGTGACTGGTGGCCTGGACCTGAATGTGGTGAGCGGAAGCGTGACGGTGACCGGGAATCCATCGGAGTTGAGCATCGAGTCGATGGACGGGAATGTCACCGTGACCGGGTCACCCGCCTGGACGCGACTCAAGACGGCGGCGGGGGACATCGTGGTTCGCGGGGGCAGCGGTGACGCGGCGTTTACAACCGTCAGCGGCAACATCCACGTCGGTGGTGGCCCATTGGATCGCGCGCGTTTTGAGTCGGTCACTGGGGGCATCGAGTTCACCGGTGATGTGGCGCGTGGCGCGGCGATCTCGGTCGACACGCACAGTGGCGCCATCGACCTGCAGCTCGATCCCAAGGTGAGCGTTGAGCTGGATGCCGCCAGCGTCGCTGGCAGTATCGAGAACCGGTTGAGTCGCAAGCAGGCGGAGCCAGGCCGCGACGGGCGCGGGGCGACGCTGATCACGAGTTACGGACCAGGGGGTGCACACCTGGTGGTTCGAACGTACAAGGGGAGTATTCGGCTTTCGAGCCGTTAGGCGCGACGGGTGGGACGGCCGCCCCCCTGATCGCGAGATCACGCTTCAACACATCACAGCGAGGTTTGTCATGATCCGACTTTCCATCGGGGCGCTCGTCTGCGCCCTCACACTCCCGGCCACGACATCAATCGGCTCGGGCACGACCTCAGACGTTTCGCTCATCGCCAACATGAGGGCGGTGAAGGCCACGACGCTTGCCGCACCGGCTGGCCCGCCGTGGATCTCCATCGAGTACCCCGCCAACCCGTACGATCAGACGACGAAGAACGCCTTCCTGGTGGTCCACGCGTTTCATCATGGACAGCCGACCGATTTTCCGGTGACTGGCACCGCGGAGGGATTGGTGGGGGGTGAGCGGAAGAGCGTATCCCTCGAGTTCCAGCGGACCACGCGACCAGGGGTATTCGCCCTCACGAAGCAGTGGCCGGCCGACGGCGTGTGGACGCTGGTGGTGGCTGTTCGCCAAGGGCCAGAGGACGCCGTGTACGCGGTGGTCGACTTGGCGCCTAACGGGACGGTGGCCTCGGTGCGCGTGCCCACCCGCTCCGAACGCGGATACACGCTGCCGGCCAAGCTGGCGATGAGTGACGTGGAGGCCGGGTTGAAGGCCCGTGCGCGAGGCGGGGAGTAGCGATTCGTGCACTGTGAGCAACACGGCCGACCGGGATCCACGTATTGAAAGCACAGCGACGACCGCCTGCTGCAACAACAGGCGAACGGAAGGGGTCGGGCCATGCGCCCGGCCCTTTCCTGACATTCGGGACCCTGAAGCAGCTTCCCGTCAGCGAGAACGTGTCTGGTCAGGATTCCGGCATCCTCGATCAGCCCTACCTCCGAAAGCGGCCGCGATCTGACCCCAGTTCCCGATCTATCCGCGTTCCGTGGGAGCGAGTGGCGCTAAGTCTCCACGCTCCACCGCACGATCGGCGATCGCCGCCAGCCGGTCGTCCTGGTTCATCTTGAGCGCGCGGAGGTTCCGGCGTGTCCTTCGATACGCCATGTGGACGAACACCTTGGCACAGTCGATCTCCGCGGCCACGGCTTCGACATTTCCCTGTGCCTGCTCGATCTCCGTCGTCACGCGGGAGAGCGTGGCCGTGGCGACGTAGATGTCCATCGCGGCGTTGGCCAGGCGCTCCTGAATGAACTGACGCTCGATGATCTTCTTGCCGTGTTTTCGCAGGGCCTTCTCGACCGCGCGCGCCAAGTCATACACCTGCTCGGCGATTAGCTCGGCCTCCTCTTCCAGCGCGGCGTGCACCTTCGTGAACTCTGGCCGGTTCAGCGTGTTGGTCGCGCGCCCTGCCAGGTAGTTGCCGATGGCCCCGAGGGAGTGGATGGGATCCTGCAGGGCTTTGCCTAACGCCTTGAGGCGTTCGCCAGGCTGCTGCAATCCCATGAGGGCCACCAACGCGCGCAGGATTTCGTTCGTTCCCTCGAAAATGAGCATGATGCGCGAGTCACGGACGGCGCGCTCGTAGGGAAACTCCTTGGAGTAGCCGATGCCCCCCGCGATCTGCTGCGCTTCGTTGCTGGCCCGGTACGCTGCCTCCGATGCAAATACCTTGCAGGCCGCCGTCTCCAGCGAAAAGTCGATCCCGCCCTTGTCGACCATGGAGGCGGTCAGCATCCACGCCGCATCGGCGGCGTAGCACTCGGCAGCTGCAATCGCAAACTTGCGTTTGAGCATCTCGAAGGACGCAATCGGCTTTCCGAACTGCTCGCGCTGCTTGGCGTAGTCCAGGGCTTCGTTCATGACCTTGCGCAGCCCACGGGCGGAACCCGCCGCCAACCCAAGACGCCCCGAGTTCAAGATCTCCAGCGCGATCTTGAATCCGTGCCCAACCTCGCCCAGCCGATTCTCCGCGGGCACCACCACCTGATCGAAGAAAATGGAGCGTGTGTCGCTCGCCTTGATGCCCATCTTCTCTTCGATCTTGCCGAGCGTGATTCCAGGCGTTGCGGCTTCGACAATGAATGCCGTCACGCGCTCCTTCGGTTTGCCGCCTTCTTGCACCGGGACCTTGGCAAAGACCGTCAACAAGCCGGCGTACCCGGCATTGGAGATCCAGATCTTCGTTCCATTCAGGACGTAGCTCTTTCCATCCGTGCTGGGCACGGCCGTCGTCTTCATGGCCTGGGCATCTGAACCCGATCCTGGCTCCGTCAGGCAGAACGCAGCGACGAGTTCTCCCGACGCGCAGCGCGGCAAGTAACGCTGCTTCTGCTCTTCGGTGCCAAATAGCACGATGCCCTTGCACCCGATGGACTGATGCGCGCCGAAATACACGGCCAATGCAGGATCCGTGGCGCCGATCTCCCCGAAGACCCGATTGAACACAACAGAGGACGCGCCAAAGCCGCCGTAGGCCTCGGGAATATTCACTCCCATCAAGCCGAGTTCGTGCATCCCGTGGCGCACCTGGTCCGCGAATTTCCCGTCGTGGTCGTGCTTCTGCGCATCGACATGTTCGCTGGCAAATGACCGGAACGAGTCCAGGACAAGCGCAAGCGATTCGCGATCCGCGTTGGAAAGGGTCGGAAAGGGAAAGACCAAGTCCTCACGGATCTCTCCCAGAAACAGTCCCTTGGTGAAGGAGGGATTCTCATCGGGAAGCGCCAGATGCGGTTGCGCCGAGGAGTGCGTGGCAGCATCGGCGGCGGCAGAGGGCGCAGCGGCGGAGTGAGCGACGTCGGTCATGGCTGTGTCGTAGACGGTGGAACTGGGGCGTGCGGTAGCCGCGTCGTGACACCGGCCATCGGCGCCGAGCGGCCAATGAACGAAGGGCACGCGAAATATGTGTGTCAATCGTGCGACCCAAGGGCGTTCGGCGCGGCGTTCGTCCGGCCTTCGAGCGACCTGCATCCAACCCCTGACGTGAAAACGGCTTAAGGGATCGTGGTTTCACTGCGTCGGTAGCTCGTCAACGCCCAACTCGCGTTAGATTGATACGGCAGATGCGGTGACGCGCCTTGCCGTGCGGCAACCGCCTGCTGAAGCAGTATTCAACCTTCGACGAGTGAGTCTCATGGAGCAGAAAACGTCTCCGTCGCAGGAAGACGACGCGCGAATGACCCAGTTCGAGGCGCGCATTGCCAAGGGCGAAGTGATCGAGCCCAAGGACTGGATGCCCGAGCGGTATCGCAAGCAACTGGTGCGCATGATGTCGCAGCACGCGCATTCGGAAATCGTCGGCATGCTGCCCGAGGGCAACTGGATCACGCGCGCGCCATCCCTGCGCCGCAAGATGTGCTTGATTGCCAAGGTTCAGGATGAGGGTGGGCACGGGCTCTACATCTACTGCGGCACCGAGACGTTAGGCGTCGATCGCGAGACGCTGGTGGACCAATTGCTCACCGGCGTGGCCAAGTACTCCAGCATCTTCAATTACCCGACGCTCACCTGGGCGGACATCGGTGTGATTGGCTGGCTGGTGGATGGCGCAGCGATCGTGAACCAGACGATGCTGGCCAAGAGTTCGTATGGCCCATACGCGCGCGCCATGATCCGCATCTGCAAGGAAGAGAATTTCCACAAGCGCCAAGGCTACGAGTCGTGCGCGGTGCTGGCCCGCGGCACGCCCGAGCAAAAGGCCATGGTGCAGGACGCGGTGAATCGCTGGTGGTGGCCCTCCCTGATGATGTTTGGTCCTTCCGACAAGGACTCGCCGAATTCGGCGGAGCTGATTCGTTGGGGGGTGAAGCGAAAGGGCAACGACGAACTGCGGCAGCGTTTCGTGAACCTGACGGTGCCACAGGCCAAGGCGATTGACCTGACGCTCCCGGATCCGGCGCTCACCTACGATGAGGCCACCGAGAACTGGAATTTCGGGGCGATCAACTGGGACGAGTTCTGGCGGGTGGTCAAGGGCGACGGACCCTGCAACCGCGAGCGTCTCGCGGCCAGGCGTCAGGCCCACGAAGAAGGGCAGTGGGTCCGCGAGGCCGCCGAAGCATATGCGGCCAAGCAGGCCGCGCGTGCTCGCGGAGCAGCCGCCTAACGCATGCTGTGAGCTCACGCCGCGATCTCGTCGCGCGGCGTGGCGTCGGTCTGGTCAGTTCCCGTGTTCGTCGTCGCGCCGGTGCTGTCAGTCTCCAATCTCTGCAGTTCCACTCCTTTCCCCAGATCCCGTCCCATGCCCGACACTCAATGGCCCCTCTGGGAGGTCTTCGTCCAGGAAGAGCAAGGTGAACCACACGCCCACGCAGGAAGCGTCCACGCGGTCGACGCTGAACAGGCGCTGCAGAACGCACGCGACGTGTATGGCCGGCGTGGGGCGCTGTCGATGTGGGTCATGCCGGCCACCGAGATCACAGCCACCTCACCGAGTGACGCAGGGCCATTTTTCGATCCGGCGGACGACAAGGTCTACCGCCATCCCCAGTTCTACAAGACGCCGCGTGGCGTGAAGGTGTTCTAGTGCGCGACGACACCGACCTGTTCGAATATCTCCTGCGACTGGGTGACGACCGGCTGGTGCTGGGTCACCGGCTGTCGCAGTGGTGCGGCCACGCCCCGATTCTCGAGGAAGACATCGCGCTGGCCAACATTTCCCTCGACCTAATTGGCGAGGCCAACTTATTGTTGCAGTTGGCGGGAAAGGTTGAGGATGCCGGACGCGACCAAGACGCGTTGGCGTATTTCCGCGAAGCCGTGCAGTACCGCAACGCCCTGATCGCCGAACTGCCGCCCGGAGACTTCGCGTTCACCATTGTCCGGCAGCTGCTGGTGTCCGTCCACAGCGTGCTGCTGCTGGAGAAGCTGTCACAGGTCACGCACGAGGATTTGGCGGGCATCGCTGCCAAGGCGCTGAAGGAAGCGCGCTATCACGTCCGTCATAGCGTCGACTGGGTGGTCAAGCTCGGAGACGGCACCGAAGAGTCGCACCGCCGAGCACAGGTGGCGCTCGACGATCTGTGGCGCTACACCGGCGAGCTGTTCGAGCACGACGCCGTGGAGCAGCGGCTCGTTGGTCGTCAGTTGGCGGTCGATGCCTCAGCACTACGCGACGCCTGGCGTACCCAGGTCGCAGCGGTTGTCGAGCGGGCAACGTTGAAGCTGCCGGCCGACGCGTTCATGCAGACCGGCGGTCGGAGCGGTCGACACACCGAGCACTTGGGACACATGCTGGCGGAGATGCAGATCGTCGCGCGATCGTTCCCAGGGGCACAGTGGTAGCTCATCCCCTCGCGGTCGGGGATCTCTGGCTCGCCATGCAGCAGGTGGCGGACCCCGAGATCCCCGTCATCAGCGTGGTGGACCTTGGCGTGGTACGCGACGTCCGCGTCCTCGCCGACAACGCGGTGGAGGTCGACATCACGCCGACGTACTCGGGGTGCCCGGCCATGAAGGAGATGGAGCAGGGGGTGGTAGAGGCTCTGCAACGCGCCGGGGCGACGCGCGTGCAAGTGCGCATGGTGTTTTCTCCGGCGTGGACCACCGACTGGATCGCCCCTGACGCCCGTGAACGATTGCGGCAGTACGGGATCGCCCCGCCGCAGTCGCAGCGCCGGCCAGAAGACGGCGGGGCCTTGATCCCCTTGCGACGTGCCACTCAGAACGTGCCGTGCCCGTTCTGTGGCTCACTCAGAACGGAGGAGCGGAGCCACTTTGGTTCGACCTCGTGCAAGTCTCTGCATGTCTGCGGAGATTGCCGGCAACCGTTCGAGCACTTCAAGGCGATCTAGCGCAGCCGCTGTCGTCCGATGCCGCTGCTGTTCTCCTACGGGACGTTACGCCAGGCGTCGGTGCAGTTGGAGCTGTTCGGTCGTCAGCTGTCTGGCGGCCCCGACGACTTGTTAGGCTACGAGCGGTCCATGATCACGGTCGCCGACGCGGCGTTCGCACAAACGAGTGGATCCGCCCAGCATGCCATGCTACGGCCCAGCCCCGATCCCGACGCCAGGGTCCCCGGAATGGCGCTGGAAGTGACGGATCAGGAGCTGGCCATCGCCGACCGCTACGAGCCCGTGGAATACCGGCGAGTGGTGGCGAATCTTGCTTCAGGGCGCCAAGCCTGGGTGTATGTGGCCGCGAAGCCGCGGACGTCAGATTCCTGAAGGCAACGGATTGCGCAAACCGCCGCGCGACCAGTAGTCATTGATCGAATGACTGGATCCGTACACTCACGCCGAGGGTGATGAACATGCCACGACTCCCCAGCAAGGCCGGCAAGAAGGTGAAAGGCGCCGCGCGACGCGTCTATGAAAAGGCGGAAACGAGCGTCATGGCCTCCGTTGGCCGAAAGGCTGTTCGGGCGAAGGTGAAAGAGGCCGGCATCGTCGGAAAGAAGGCGGCCAAGGCCGCGCTCATTTCGGGGGCCATCGCGGCCGCCAGCGTGGTGGTGAAGGAGATCAGGAAGCGACGGAAGCTGCGCGAAGGGTAAGTCGGTCGCGCGCCGAGCGGTCATGGGCGATCGGCGGGGAGCGTGAAGTAGAACGTCGTCCCCTCGCCCGGTCGCGACTCGAACCAGATTCGCCCGTGATGGCGCTCCACTATCCGGCGTGCCAGGGCGAGTCCGATGCCGCTTCCGGGATACTCGGCCACACTGTGTAGGCGCTGGAACAGCTGAAATACGCGCTCTGAATGCTCGGGGGCAATCCCGATACCGTTGTCGCTGACGGCAAAGCGCCAGGTGCTGCCCATGCGTTCCGCCGACAGGTGTATCACCGGCGCGCGATCGGCCGAGCGGAACTTGAGGGCGTTGCTCAGCAGATTCTGAATGAGCTGACCGAACAATGTCTCGTTGGCGGATACCACGGGGAGTGCGCCGACCTGCACGATCGCACCGGCGTCCCGGATCGCATCGCGCAACCGCGTCTCCAGCACATCGCGAAGGACGGTGGCCGTGTCGGTGGGTGCGAGTGGCACCTGGCCTTGCCCCACGCGCGAAACTTTCAGCAGGTCGCGAATCAGCCGCTGCATCCGGCGCGCGCCGTCCGCCGCATGGTGAATGTACGTGCGGGCCTTTTCGTCCAGCTGGTCCTTGTAGCGCTGTTCGAGGAGTTCGGTGAAGCTGGCGACCGCGCGCAATGGCTCTTGGAGGTCATGCGAGGCGACGTAGGCGAATTGCTCTAATTCGGCGTTGGATCGCCGGAGTTCATGCTCGAACATCTTGCGCTGGCTGATGTCCACCACTGAGGCGAGGACGAAAATCCCATCGGCGGTGGCGATCGGATTGAGGCCGATCTCCAGTGGCACTTCGGAACCGTCGCGACGTCGTCCGTACAGGTCGCGACCCGTTCCCATGGCGCGACGCTTGGGTTCCGCGTAGAACTCGGCGCGCAGCCCGGCGTGCCCGGCACGCATGGCATCCGGCACGAGAATCTCGATCGGCTGGCCAATCAGGTCCTCACGGCGGTAGTCAAAGAGGCGTTCGGTTTCCTTGTTCACCAGCAGGATTGTTCCGCTGGCATCCAGCATCACCATCCCGCTCGGGGAAGCTTCAACCGCCAGCTGAAACCGCTCCTCCGCAGCGCGGCGCTCGCTGATGTCGATGACAACCGCCAGAACCACGAACTCCTGCTGCGACCGGATCGGCGTGAGGCCCACTTCCACCGGGATGCGGCTCCCGTCCTTTCGCACGCCAAAGAGTTCGCGGCCCGCTCCCATCATCCGCTTGGTGGGCGCGTGCGCAAAGGCCGCGCGCAGCCGATCATGGCCATCGCGGCGATTTGGCGGGACGAGCAAGTCCACGGGTCGGCCCGCCAGTTCTCCTTTTTCGTAGCCAAAGAGGCGTTCGGACTCTGGATTGGCGAAGGTGATGATGCCTGCCTCGTTGATGAGGAGCATTCCGCTCGGCGCGGAGGTGATGGCCAGCTCGAGCCGCTCGTCCACGGCGTCACGGTTGGCGGCCATCTCCTCACGGACGCGTCCGAGTTCCTTGCGCAGTTCGGCCTCGGCGGCTTCGTGGGCGTCTGTCGTGGCCCGCAGCACGCCCGTCCTGCTGCTGAACGCTCGATGCAGTTCCTGGATGGCGTCACCCAAGTCCGCGAGATCGTTGGACAGCGACGCCGGAGCAACCCAGACCCCCGGGGCATCGAGCTCGCGCGTGGCGCGGGCCAGGGCGCGTATCTGACGCGACCGTCGCCACCCATGGGCGATGGCCAGCCCCAAGGCTACGACGGCAGCCATTAGCAGGGCTTCCAACGATCGGTCCGACAGAGTCGCGGCGAGAAGTGGCCGCACCATGGACGCTCCTCGGCGCAGGAAGGCGTACGGCGTTCCGCGTTCGCTGGAACCGTACCACAGCGCACGTCCGCGGAGCAAGTCGCCGTTACGTCATGCACTCACTCAACACGACCCGCTGGTTTGCGGTCGACGACTCCACGACATCGTGATGGCCCGGCGCCGGACGTGGCTACTGGCAGGAGTAGTTGAGCGTCACTTGGCCCGTGTGCGAACCCGTGGCATCCCCATGCAGCTGCCCGCTGCGAAAGCCGCTCGAGCAGATCAGAGCGGGGACTAATGGCACTGGCGTGGACACCGCCACGTCCAAGTCGTAGGGGTCGGGGCCAAGGTAGGTCAGCCCAACCGTTCCCGTCATGGTCAGCTGCGCGGGAAGGTACAGGACACCATCGGCGGCGTGCCCAGAGGTGTCTGTCAAAGCGATCGTTAGGTTCCGCACTCGGTCGATCTCCGTGGTACCGACCGATGAACTAGCGATCTCGTGCTCCGTGGTATGCTGTTCGACGGTGACGAGGTTGGCCGTGGTCGCGCGAACGGTGACCGTGCCGTTCAGCGTGGTAACGATTCCGCCGCCGGGAAGCGTGAACGTGCGCTTCAGGTTGTTGTAGGTGACCTTGGCCGAATAGCCGCCGCCCTGATCTTCGATGCGTATCGAGCCCGAATATGATGTGGCCAGCGTGCCACCGGTCCCACAGCTGGACGCTCCATAGGTCAACGTCAGGTCATGCGGCACGTGGGCGGCGTTGTAGGTCGTCGCGCTGCTGTCCGCTCTGCACAGGGTGATGTCGAAGAGCAGGAGGGGAAGGCCGAGTTTGGACAGGTTCGTTGCCAGGCCGGCGTCGCTGTAATCGTGGGGCACAAAGGCCAGTTCTGTGCCCAGCAGGTTCTGGACGTTGATCTGGTCGGAGTCGACAGAAGTCGCCGAACTGCACGCCGCGGTGACGGCGAGGAGCGCGCCTGCGATCAGTCCCTTTCCCACCCAAGCCTCACCATAAGAGTCCGTTGCAGAATCGCAGGCGCAACGCACTCCCGCAAGGTGACGCGGATGCGATGGGCGGGTTCGTGCTCTGGGACGGACTAGCGAATGGCGTACAACTGGCCGTCCGCGCTTCCGACATAGAGCACCCCGTCGGCTACCACCGGCGACGACAGGATCGATCCGACAGTGAACATGGTGCGCATGCCAATCATCATGCCGTCGAGCGTACGGTCTGGGTACATGCGTCCTGATTGAAATCGGCCGGTGCTGTCGGTCCACTGGGCGACGTTCTCGCGCGAGCCGTCGGTCTGGAACTCCGCCTTGATTGCGCCCGTCGCGATGTCGGCGGCATGCAGCCACCCATCCGAGGTGCCATAGTAGGCCACATCACCGACCAGCGCCGGCGAGGAGAACGAGACGGCCTTGTTCTCGACGTTGAATCTGACGGCTCCGGTGGCGGCGTCGAGTGCCTTGAACCGCGTGCCATCGGACGTGGGGAAGTAGACGACGCCGTCCCGCACGGCCGGGGAGGCAATGGTCCAGCCCATGTGATTGTCGTGCGTCCAGCGAAGCTTTCCCGTGGCGGCATCCACCGCGTGGAAATGGCCGTCGCGGCCGCCGACAAAGACCATACCGTCCATGACGGCGGGCGAGCTGGCGATGCCGATCTGGTTGTAGATGGTGGTGTCGTTGCCAGTCGTGTAGTGCCATCGTTCGCGCCCCGACTTCAGGTCGAGTGCGTACAGATTGCGGTCCCAGCTGCCGACAAAGACCAGTCCATTGGCAACCGCCGGAGAAGAATGCACCACATCGCCGGTGGCAAAGCTCCACGCTGGCTTTCCGTCGGCTGCATCAAGTGCATACACGTGCTGATCGCCGCTGCCGAAGATCACCAGGTGGTCGCTCACGGTCGGCGACGAGAGAAAGACATCGAAGGGATCGGGCATCCGTTCGGTGCGTGGAATGGCGCCGTGGATGCCGGGGGCAGTGAAGCGACGCTCACCCTTGGTGGCGAATGCCCATCGTTGTTGTCCCGAAGCCGCGTCCACCGCGTAGCACTTCCCGTCGACACTCAGGATGTAGACAAGGCCATTGGCCACGGCCGGCGACGACGCGATGGGACCACCAGTGGCGAACCTCCACCGCTGCTTTCCGGTGGCCCTATCGATCGCGTACAGACCGCCGTCACTGCTGCCGACGTACACGGTTGAATCGCTGACCGCTGGACTGGAGAGGATGCGCCCCTTCGTGCGGAACTTCCACACGACGTCCTTGAGCGTCGGCGCGCTGCTGGCGTACACACCGCGGTGCTCGGGACCGCCGCGGAACATCGTGGTTTGGGCGGCAATGACGCTCGGGGCCAGGAGCAGAACGCAGAGGGAACGCGAGAGGTGCTGTTTGACAGGACGATTCATTCGCATGGGCTTCAGGTACAGGTGTCGGAGAAGGCTAGCCGCAGCGTCGCAGTCACTCTTGAACGTTCATGCGCCAACAAGGGACGCGGGCCAACGCGCATGGGTGCTCGCGCCACCGCTGGCGGTCATCGGAGGCCATTCGAGGGAGCAGTTCTTGCACCTGATACGCACGGCACAGCCTGTCGGCGGACGTACGTTGAGGGAGGACATGAGCTGGGTAGTAGACGCCCCCTTCACAGATGCCGAGGTCCTTGGTATCTACGAGTTCTCGCGGACATATCATGGATTCACGCCGTGAGGTTCGCGCAGCGCAACGCACCAGGTCGCCACGTCCACTGCCGCGCCTTCGTTCCTACGGGGCGGTCTCAACGTTAGGCATTCGACACACGGTTGTATGACTCGACTGCTCGCACTCCTCTTGCTTTGCATCAGCACGTCCGTGGCTCGGGCGCAGACCGATGGTACCTGCGTGCCCCTGGCTGAGCGCGGCACGCGCACGCTGGGCTGCTACATCACCGCGCGCATGGAGCTCGGCCGCATTCCCCGTGACACGGCGCTGTACTGGCACATCGATAGCTTCCCCTCCATTGACGCGGCCATCAAAGCAAAGGGGAGCCGAGGAACAGCGGTTCAGTCGCTCGGTCACTCGTGGCTGTTCACGATTGCAGCCGCAGGCTGGCGCCCGGGGGCGGGAACACGGGTCGCGGAAATCGGTCCCCTGCCGCCATTCGCCGCCGACTCCTTCGCGGCGGTCTACATGGAGGGGGTGTTTGAGCCGGGCATGCAGAGCGTGGTGCACCGTCATCCGGGGACGGAGGCGTGGTACACGCTCGTGGGGGAGCAGTGTCTCGAGACTCCCAGCGGCCGCATGGTGCAGCGCGCCGGTGGGCCAGGGGTCTTGGTTGCCGGTGGTGAACCCATGCAGCTGACGGGGACGGGAACGGTGGTCCGACGATCGCTCGTTCTGGTACTGCAAGACGCCACGCAACCGCGGTCGGTCCCCGCGCACGATTGGATGCCGAAAGGTTTGTGTCGCCAGTAGCGCCGGCCCGTCGTTGCCGCGTGCGGCATTAAGCGCTACCGTTTCGGCATGCGCCCCCTCAAGTACTCCATCAACATCACCCTGGACGGATGTTGCGACCACCGGGTGGGGATCCCCGATGCAGACACGCATCGCCACGCCATGGAGCTCGTCGCTCACGCGGACGCGCTTCTTTTCGGTCGTGTGACCTACGGCATGATGGAAGCCGGGTGGCGGCAACCCGTGCCCCCGGGCACACGGCCAGACTGGATGGAGCCCTTCGCCCGAACAATCAATTCGGCAAAGAAGTACGTGGTCTCTACGACACTGCAGCAGCTGGATTGGAACGCCGAGGTTCTTCAGGGTGATCTGGGCACAGCCGTTAGGCAGCTCAAAGCCCAACCGGGAAACGGCCTGCTGACGGGTGGGGTCACACTTCCCCTGGCATTGGCAAAGCTGGACCTGATTGACCAGTATGACGTCGTCATCCATCCGCGCATTGCCGGACATGGACCGACGCTGCTGTCCGGGCTCTCCAACGTGGTCGACCTCAGGCTTGTTGGCCGACGAGAGTTCGCCTCTGGAGCCGTGGTGCTGCAGTACGAACCTCGCCGCTAACCGCACCGGCGCCGGCACGCGGCGGTTGCAAGGGACAGGTGACGCCGATTTCCACGTGGTGGCCAGCGGATCATCTGGGACCAATTGCCGGTGCCCGTCGCAGCCCGCAGATTCTCGCGCATGTTCGACGCCATCCGTTCGTTTCTTCTCCGCCGCGACGCGCAGGCGACGCCTGACGAGAGTCACGGCCCGCGCAGCGTTCAGCTCGCCGCGTGCGCACTCTTGCTGGAGCTGGCCTACGCCGACGGCGAATTCAGCGACGTCGAGCGTCAACGCATCGAGGACGCACTCGGCCGCCACTTCGGGTTGAACTCGTCGGAGACTCAGGAACTCCTCACGCTGGCTGGCGAGGAACGTCGGCGGTCGATCGATCACTTCCAGTTCACGCGGGTCCTGAATGAACAGTACGACCTCGGCCAAAAGATGGTGTTGGCGGAGGTCATGTGGGGGGTGATCCTGGCCGATGGACATCTGGCCGATCACGAAGCTTACCTGGTGCGCAAGATCGCCAACCTGTTGAACCTGGAGCCCGGGTACCTTTCGCAGGCACGCAAAGCTGCTAACTCCCCAGATCCCGACGGACATACCCCGGCGTAAGACACTCAACCGATCACGTCTGGCCCCTCTGCTCATGCCCCGCCTAACTACACTCGCCACGTGGTCGGCTTGCGCCGCCCTGCTCGCCTGTGCTCCCTCCACCACCTACGACTTGGTGATTGCCAACGGGCGTGTGATGGACCCCGCGTCGGGCCTCGATTCGGTCCGTAACGTTGGCATCACCGGCGGCACGATCGCCGCGGTGTCGGCCGCGCCACTCAAGGGAACCCGGACCATCGACGCTGCGGGGCGTGTGGTGTCTCCGGGTTTCGTCGATCTGCACGAGCACGGGCAGAACGAGCAGTCCTACAGCATGATGGTACGCGATGGCGTGACCACGGCGTTGGAGCTGGAAGTAGGAACGGCCGATGTCGCCAAGTGGTATGCCGATCACGAAGGGGGGCAGATCGTGAACTACGGCGTGAGCGCTGGGCACATCCCGGCGCGCATGAAAGTCCTGCACGATCCCAGTACCAACCTGCTCCCTGCCAGTGTGGGTGGCACCGGATCGGCGAGCGACGCCCAAGTTGCGGAAATGGAGGGCATCGTCCGGAAAGGACTGGCCGAGGGGGCGGTATCGGTTGGAGCTGGCAGCGCATATACGCCGGGGGCGACCATGGCGGAGATCGAGCGCATGTTCCGTGTGGCCGCGGAGGGTAATGCTTCGGTCCACATCCACCTGCGGAATGGTGTCGCCGGTTTGGACTCCACCATCGCCGCGGCCGCGGCGACGCATGCCAAGCTTCACATCGTGCACGTGAACTCGGTGTCGGACACGGCGATCAACACTTTTCTCGCGCATATTCAAGCCGCGCGCGACAAGGGACAGGATGTCACCACCGAGGCGTACCCGTACGGCGCGGGAATGACGTCGATTCAATCGGCGCTCTTTGACGACTGGAAGACGTGGCCCGATGCCAAGTTTCAGCTCCACCAGTTGGTGTCCACCGGCGAGCGCCTAACGCGAAAGTCGTTCGAAGAGTGGCGCAAGAAGGGCGGCATGGTGATCATTCATGGCCGCAGTGAGGAGCAGACGCGAGCGTCGATCGTGAGCCCGTTGTCCATGATCGCCAGTGACGGGTTCATCGAGAACGGTCGCGGTCACCCACGCACCTCCGGGACCTACGCGAAGGTCTTGGGCAAGTACGTGCGGGAAGAACAGGCGCTCACGCTGATGGACGCGCTGCGCAAGATGACCATCGAGCCCGCACGCCGGCTGGAGTCGCGCGTGCCGTCGATGGCGAGCAAGGGGCGCATCAATGTGGGAGCAGACGCTGACCTGACGATCTTCGACCCGGCCACCGTGATCGATCGCTCGACGTACGAAGACGCGACGATTCCGTCTGCTGGCATTCCATACGTTGTGGTCGGAGGACAGGTCGTGGTGGACAGCGGTAGCGTGACCAAGGCACGGCCCGGGAAGGCCGTGCGCGCACCGGTGAAATAGCGCGAATCAAGAACAAGGGCTCTTCGCGCTGACGCGTCAGTGACATGGCTGGCGAGCCCGCGTGTGGCGCGCAGCCGTCGCGTTGCGTGATTGACGAACGCGAGGACGACCGCTAACCTGCGGTCGTGCGCTCCCGGGCGCCTGCGGGTTCACGCGAAGGGCCAAGCCCACCGTCTCCGCCGTATACCTCACGGTACCTAGACCACCGTGCTGCCTGTTTGTGAACCACAGGCTCAAGCATGGAGGTCGTATGTCCCGTGAGCTCCCCGAACGGCCCAGCCTCGAGTTCCTTAAGAAGGAAGCGAAGGCGCTTCACCGAGCGGCCCTGGAAGGCGATGGTGCGGCGCGTCAGCGCTTGGCCGCACTCCCCGCGTTCGCAAAGTTGCAGCCGTCGGCGCTGGCTCGGCAGGCATTTGCCATGCACGATGCCCAGTCTGCCGTGGCCCGCGAATATGGTTATTCCTCCTGGAATGCGCTGCGCGAGGAAGTGGAGGCGCGAACCCTGACGTTTGACCAGGCAGTGGAAGACTTCATCCGCAGTGCCACCGGCGGCGCTCCGGATCGGGCGCGCCGCCTGCTTACGCTCTATCCGCGCATCGCCAGCGCCAACTTGCACACTTGTCTGGTACTCGGCGATGCTGGCGGCGTGGCCGCACGACTGAACGGTGGCGAGCGCGCAGAACTCGTCAGGCAAGCCGGCGGGCCGCAACAGTGGGAGCCGCTCCTGTACGTCGTGCACAGCAGCTTGCTTCGCGGAGATGCCGCGCCACTGGCCGGGCTGATGGCGACGGCGGAGCTACTCCTTTCCCACGGCGCTGATCCCAATGCCGAGTTTCACTGGAAGTGGCATCCGGAGTTGCCGCGTACCGCGCTTTGGGCGAGCGTGTGCGAAGTGGCGCACCTGCCCCTGGCCGAGTCGCTGTTGCGGGCGGGAGCCAATCCCACAGACGGTGTGACGTCGCACATTGCCGCGGGGGGAGGGAACCTGCCAGCGTTGGAGCTGTTGCAGCGATTTGGTCTGAATGTGAATGGGATTCCGGGTGGCACGCCGCCGCTCGCCTACATCCTCACGTGGGCCGACACGCCGGTTGGCATTCGCTGGTTGTTGGAGCATGGCGCCGACGCCAACCTAACCGTGCCCGGCACCACAGACACGCCGTTGCACCTTGCCGCGAAACGTTGGGATGTGCCCCTGGTCGAGCTGTTGCTCCAGCGTGGGGCGGACCTGGAGCGGCGAAATGGCGAAGGCCAGACGCCCTACGCCGTGGCGGTGCTGGCCGGAAACAGCGCAGTCGCCGAGTGGCTGCGAGCACATGGGGCGTCGACTGAGCTGTCTTCTTTGGAACGCTTCATTGCGGCGTGTGCGCGCGCTGACCGCGTCGAGGCTGCGGCGCTCAAGGCGGCCGATCCGGGCCTCGGCGCACGCCTGACGAAGGATCAGCACCTACTGCTCCAACGATTCGCCGAGAGCGGCAATGCGGCGGTGCTGGAGACCATGCTGCAGTTTGGCTTTGATCCGAACGTTGGCGACAAGGATCAGGTCACGGCACTCCATCGGGCGGCCATGGGGGGGCATGTGGAGGCCACGAGGGTGCTGCTGGCGGCGGGGGCGCAGGTGAATGCGCTGGACGGAATGTTTGCGGCGACTCCCTTGGTGTGGGCCGTGGAAGGGCGCGGCCATGCACCGGCGGGTTCGGATTTCGTCGGCGTTGCACGCCTATTATTGGCTGCGGGTTCGTCCCCGGAGTGGCATCCCGGTCCGGACGCACCGAGTCCCGAGCGGACGCACGAGGGGCTGTTGGACCTGCTCCGTGCCGTGAGCTGAAGCGACCTCGGATGATGCGGGCGTGTCGAGCCTGATCAGACACTTACCCGTCCGTGCGATCATTTGGGGCGACAAAAATCAGTCCCGGTAGGTCATGCCGGTGCGCGGTTCTTCCTTTACGGGAAGAACCGCCCGGCATGATGTAGGGAACTCTCCTGACGCGGGGCAGTGACGCCCCTTTCATTCTGTTCACGCGTCTGTACGCCGGATGGGTCGACCGGACGCAGGCGTGTACCATTGAACGCGCACGCAAGTGCGCGAGATCCCCGCTATGAAACGACTGGTCGGTATGGGCACACTCAAGCGGACATGACATGACCCCGCTGGATATCAGACTGCAAGCGGTGAAGTTGGTGCACACTGTTGCCTGGGCATTCTTCGTCGGCTGCATTGTCGGCATTCCGATCGCGGCATGGCAGGAGCGGTTTGAGCTGGCGTTGGTGCTAATTGGCATTGTGTCGCTGGAGTCGCTCGTTCTGGTGGTCAACGGATGGCGGTGTCCGTTGACAGACGTCGCGGCACGCTACACCGAGGAACGACGTGACAACTTCGACATCTACTTGCCGCTCTGGTTGGCACGGTACAACAAACAGATTTTCGGACCACTCTTTGGCGTGTCGATGGTGTTCACCCTGATCCGCTGGCTGGGCTGGTTGTCGTAGGGGTGGCGCACGGGAGGCGTCCGGGCACCTTGCCGTGACGGTTGGCGGCTGATCGTCGGCATGCCTTTGTCCATTGATCTCGCGACGTCGCAATGGGGCGTGCAGCCCCGTCCGGGGCGCGGTCGCGTTTGTCGGTCACGAGCGGTATCGTAGGGACGGTTTTTCGCACTCGCCTGTTCACGCCCGTCCCGGAGCCGTGCATCGTGGGAAATCGGTTCAGTCGCTTGTTGCTCGGTGCGCTGCTCATCACCGCGACAAGCGCGTTGCGCGCGCAGGATCCCGCGGATTGGACGGAGCCCTTTCCGCCGTTCAAGATCGCCGGAAACCTGTACTACGTCGGGAGCCGCGGACTGGCCAGCTATTTGGTGGCCACATCGCGGGGGCACATCCTGATCAACAGCAATATGGAGGCGAACGTCCCGCTCCTGCGCGCCAGCGTCGAGCAGCTGGGGTTCAAGTTCACCGACATCAAGGTTCTCCTGATCAGCCACGCCCACTACGACCACAATGCGGGCAGCGATTCCATCAAGAAGCTCACCGGGGCCAAGTACTATGTGATGGAGCCCGACGTGCCCGTTGTTGAATCTGGCGGGAAGGCCGACTTTCAGTATGGTGGAAAACCGGAGAACCTGTACCCGGCGACCACCGTCGACCGCGTGCTCCACGATGGTGATGAAGTCACGCTGGGCGACGCCGAATTGGTGGCCCACCTGACGCCCGGGCACACCAAGGGGTGCACCACGTGGACCATGAAGGTGCGAGAGGGCGGCAAGAGCTACAACGTCGTGATTGTCGGCAGCCCTAACGTCAATCCTGGCTATCAGCTGGTGAATGGCTCAACGTACCCCCAGATGGCCGCCGACTTCGAGCGCACCTTTCGTGTGCTCCGGTCCTTGCCGGTCGACATCTTCCTTGGCGCGCACGGCGGCTACTTCGACCTGGAAGGCAAGTACTCGCGAATGAAGGACAATCCGCTGGCGGTGTTTGTTGACCCGCACGGCTATCGCGATTACGTCATGGATCGAGAGAAGGCCTTTCGGACGGAGTTAGCCAAGCAGCGCGGCCAATAGGGGCCGTGCGAGCACGACCCTCGCGTGAAACGGTCGAGAGAAGAAATCACCATCTGCTACTGTCTCGTCATGCTCCCGCATAATCGCGCGCAGGTACTCGCCGTCCTCAGCTTGCTGGTTGCCTGCCAGTCGCCGGCACCGGAGACTCAGCGCGCGGCCTCCGCGACCACAGTGGCGACCTATGCCAGCACCTATTGGTACGAGGAGACGCTGCGCTACTTCCAGGTCTCCGCGGACGGCAAACGAGCGATCTACGGCTTCGGGCCCAGGGGACGCGTGGTGGACCTGGCGACGGGGGTGATTGATTCGGCCGCATGGGTCACGCCGTTAGGTAGCGTGCAGGCTGCAGCGTTCGATGCCAAAGGTGGCTTGGTGCGACTCGTGCCCACAAACCGCCCAGGGGCGCCGGCATGGGTTGCAGCAGACGGAACGCCGCTGACACTCGATGCTGGCCAGCGTCCGCGTTGGTCGCGAGACGGCACCCGACTGGCCGCCTTTGCCCCCGGCGACTCGGCGCTGGTGCTGGTCACCCCGACGTCGCGGCGTATAGCCTTGCCAGGTGCGGTGACAGGTGTGGAGTGGGAGCCGACGGGAGGTGCGTTGTTGGCGACGATCGTCCACGACGATGCCTCCACCACGTTGCTCCGTGTAGACACGCTGGGCGCCACGCGCACCGTGCGGGATCGCCTGGATGCGTCGCCCGCGTTCAACAACATCGGGATTGCCAGCGACGGCACGATCTATCTGGCGCTGGCCGGCGACTCCCTGCCGGCACTCACGGTCCGCCACGACCCCGAAGCGCCACATCGCGACTTGGACATCTACGCGCTATCGCCGACGGGGGACCAGCTGCATCGGGTGGGGGGTGAGGCTGACGACGACTTCGCGCCGACGGTCGTGGGCAACGCTTTGTATTGGACGCATAACGACCCGGGCGCCGAGGTCGTGGTGATGCCGCGGCAGGGGGGCGACCCCATGGCCGTGGCGGATCACGGCTTCCTCCCGCGATGGAGTCCAGACTCGCGTCAGATCGCATTTACGCGCGGGTACTTCCACATCGCCGACTATGGACTGGACATGGATGGCTGGGTGGTGGCACTCGACTCGGCTGGTAAGGCGACCGGAGCGCCGAAGGCGTGGATCACCGGCTTCGGCGAGGACATGGGTCCGGTTTGGTCGCCCGACGGCAAGTGGGTCGCGTATCACTCGCATCGTTCCGCGACCGCGGTTCCGCTCTACGGTTCCCCCGGCCGAACCGACGACCAGTGGCTGCAGCTGACGGCGGGTGGCCCAGAGATTCGGGTCACCGACTTCGGGTTCGAGGTCGGTCCCCCCACCTGGTCGCCCGACGGCCGCCAGCTGCTCTTTGACTCGTGGGTGCACGACGGTATCCCGCGGATGGCCGTGCCGTGGATCACCACGATCGACCCAGCAAGCGGAAAGACGTTAGGCTCGCGCCGCCTGCCGCTGCCGAAGGAGATCGTTGGCATCAACGGCGAAGTGTGGTCGCCCAAGGGCGATCGCATTGCCATGGTACAACGCATCGATGATTCGCATCAGGCGTTATGGACCATCAAGCCAGATGGCGGCGGAGCGCGCAAGCTGACGACCTTCCGGGCGTTCACGATTGCCGGTGTCGACTGGTCGCACGACGGGTCTACGCTCCTGTATGCCGCAGTACCGGACGGCGAGCCGGACCACGACGCCCTCTTCGCGATCGATGCCAACGGGGGCACGCCGCATCAATTGACGAACGTGAAGGAGAGCCTGCTGCATCCGCAGGAGTCTCCGGACGGGAAGTTGCTGGCCGCGTCCAGGCTACGGTGGCGCAAGTTGCTGCAGCGGGTTGATCTCCAGCCTGGGAGATAACGCCCAGGCTCAACACGCGCTGTGCTAATCGCAAACAAGCACCTGGTTGTTGTACCTGCGCCAGATAACGGGGAAGTCCTTATTGAGGCCAAGGATCCGCACCGAGCCGGCCACGACCCCGCAGGTGTTCACAGCGCCCGCCGTGCCCGTGGCCGCGCCATATGGTAAGGGCAGGTACGTAAGCGAACCGGACTTCCAGGTATAGGGCAGGTTGTTCGCGGTGGTCCCCACGATCCGGCCAGCCGAGTTGATGCGCGGGCCATTTTCGATGCAGGTGTTGGCCGCCGACTGAACGCCGATCGGCACCGCTCCCAGGATGGGCACGAAGTTGACGACGTCCCATACCGTCGAGTTGGTCCCGGTGCTCCGTAAACCGACGACAGAGCCCGCATTGTTCACGTCGGACCCACACGTGGGCGTGCCAAGCGTGGAGAAGGAATACGATGGGCCATTCAACTGCGTGTAGAAGGCACCGGTATCGTAGGCGCCGCCGCCGAGGGGTTCGATGAACGTCCCAGCTGCGACGCCAGACGCGTTGAACCCGATCACGTAGCCTCCTCCGAAAGTCGGCAGCAGACCAATCGTCCACGCACCGTTGACCTTTCGCCACTCGACCGGAATACCGAAGCCATTGTCGAGGAAGCCGGCGATTTCGGAGAAATTGTTGATGTCGTAGCCTCCACCGCCGTTGCCATGGTAACGGGGAAGTCGCGTCACCGTGCCGGAGGCCGATCGGAAGTACGCCGTATCCGCATTGAAGGGCACCTCTGCAGAGAAGGGGTGCCATGGCCCTGCCACCCAGCCGCTGACCTCGCCTCTCAGGTTGATTCCGCGCGCGGTGGAGCCCGACACGTTCGTGCCGAACGAGAGAATCGAGAAGAGTCCCCCTCGCCACATGAACGCGCGGGTGTTCGCGGGATTGAAGCCCGCGCGCACCGCGCCGACCACCACGTTGGAGTCATTGATGCCATACGAGCGACCGAACTCGAAATTTCCACTGGGTTCAAGCAGCGTGATCTGCCATGTGGTCAACTGCACATTGGCATCCGGGCTCGCCGCCGCGAGCGAAGCCACTGGAGAAACGGTGTCTTGCCGGCAGGCGGCGAGCGCGGCACCGGTCAGCATCATGAAGAGTCGACGCATGAGTAGCCTCCGTTGGGTCGGCGGGAGCAGGGGGTTCCGATGAAGACCGTGTGAGGTGCACAATTCGCGCCTGACAATGGACACATTGGGCTCTCGTGCAAGATGCGAGATGGAGCGATCATATGGTGTCGAGCTCGACTGTGATCCACCCATGCCACGCCGGACCCCTTAGCCACTGGATTCCGTGTCATTGCGCCTTCAACGACTCATCGTCCTTCTGCTGGGGGTGCTCCTCAGTCAGTCGGTGGCCGCTCAGCGTCTGACGATCACGCACGCCACGGTGGTTGATGTGGCGGCGGGGACGCTGCAACGCGATGCCAACGTCGTCATTCTAGGGAATCGCATAACGAGCGTCTATTCTGCTGCAAGCGCACCGGCGCCAACTGGCCGCGTCGTGGACGCCAGCGGGATGTACCTCATCCCCGGCCTGTGGGACATGCACACCCATGCCTATTTCGGATGGGATCGTGCCTTCGGCGACGACTATGTGATGCCGCTGTTCCTTGCCAACGGCGTCACCGGCATTCGGGACATGGGCAGTGACCTGGACGCGGTGCTGCGCGCTCGAACGGCGGTCGCCACGCATCGTCTCGTCGGCCCGCGCATGGTGGTGTCGGGTCCCATGCTCGATGGTCCGCAAGTGGCATTCGCCGCGTCCATTGCCATCACCACGCCCGACGACGGCCGGAAGGCGGTGCGCCGGCTCAAAGGCAGGGGAGTGGACTTCATCAAGATCCAGTCCGGCGTTCCCCGCGCAGCGTACATGGCCATCGCCGATGAAGCGCGAACGCTAGGCATTGCCATCGAAGGGCACGTGCCAGATGCCATTCGCGCCTCCGAGGCGATCGACGCAGGTCAGCGATCGTTTGAGCACTTGATCGGCATCTTCGAGGCAAGCACGCCGGACGAGGACGACTTCCTGAAGCGGAAGTACGGCGCCGGGAAAGAGCCGGCGGTCAACAAAAGCTTGGCTGCATTCCTGAATCGGCATGATGCCACGCGCGAGGCCAACATCATCAGCCGCATCGCGCAACAGAAGGTGTGGCAGTGTCCCACGCTCTTCTGGGAGCGCGGACAGTGGCTGGTGGACGTCATCGACTTCACAAAAGACCCCGACCTCGCCTACACACCGAGAAGTTGGATCGACAAGAAGTACCCGTCGATGCGGACCGCGATCGCCGAGGGCATGGATGCGGATTCGCTGAGCGTGCGTCAGCGCTTTGTGGAGCACGAGTTGGAGATCGTGCGAAAGTTGCACGTGGCGGGGGTGCCATTTCTAGCGGGGACGGATACGCCCGCGGGGGTCGGTGTCACCCCGGGAATCAGCCTGCACCTGGAGCTGCAGCGCTTTGTCGCCGCGGGTTTCACGCCACTGGAGGCGTTGCAGACGGCGACGATTAACGCGGCGCGTTTCCTTGGACGTGAGCAGGACTACGGGCAGGTGGCGAAGGGACGCGTCGCGGACCTCGTCCTATTGCGTGCGAATCCGCTCGAGGACATTGCCAACACCCGTGCAATCGCCGCGGTCGTATCGGACGGGCGGTACTGGTCGGCGCCTGCCTTGGATTCGCTGCGCACGCGCATACGAGCCGTGGCGGCTCGGCGGTGATGCCGAACGCTTACACCGGTCGGTACGTGGTCATGGGAGTCACCGGCGCCGGGAAGAGCCTCATCGGCGCCGCGCTGGCGCAGGCACTCGGTGTGTCCTTTGTCGATGGCGACGACTTGCATAGCGAGACAAACCGCCAACACATGGCGGCCGGGATTGCCCTCACGGATGCCGATCGCGCAGTATGGTTGCAGCTGATCGCCGACCGACTGCGCCAGGCTTCGCATGCTGGCTTGGGGCTGGTGGTCGCGTGCTCCGCGCTCAAGGCCAGCTATCGCGACATCCTCCGTCAGTCGGCGCCGGCCGTCCAGTTCATCTACCTCAAGGGCACACCCGACGTCATCGCGCCACGCATGGCACAACGTACGGGGCACTTCATGCCGACCACGCTGTTGCCAAGCCAGTTCGCCACGCTGGAGGAACCCACCTCGAATGAATCCGCCTGGGTGATCGACATCCGAGGAGCTCCAGAGGCGCTAGTGGCAGCCCTCGTGCAGCGCATTGACGATCAGGCGCGCCTGACGAACCCGCGACCCAGCGAGCACTCGTGAGCCCAGACGCACTGTTGTTGCTGTATGCCCTGACAGCGGTGGTCCTGCTCGTGGTCCTGATCGCAGTGGTCAAGTGGCATCCATTGGTGGCGTTGGTGCTGGTCGCGCTGGCTATGGGCATTGCAGCGGGCATGACGCCCGCCGCGGCGCTGAAGGCACTGCAGGACGGCGTCGGCGCCACCCTTGGACAGATCGCCTTAGTGGTGGGACTCGGCACCATGCTGGGCAAGATCATGGCGGAATCGGGGGCAGCCACCCGCATTGCCACCACACTCATCGCCCGCTTCGGCGATCAACGCCTGCCTTGGGCCATGATGCTGGTGGGGTTCATCGTTGGGTTGCCGGTCTTCTTCCAGGTCGGATTCGTTCTGCTCATCCCCCTGGTGTTTACCCTGACGAGACGTACGGGCGCATCATTGGTGGCCATCGGAATTCCGCTGGTGGCCGGGCTCTCTGTGGTGCACGGGATGGTTCCCCCGCATCCTGCAGCCATGCTCGCCGTCGAGGCGTATGGAGCAGACGTGGGGCGCACGATCGTCTATGCGATCCTGGTGGGCATTCCTACCGCGGCGCTGGCCGGGCCAATCTTTGGGCCGTGGATCGCTCGCCGCATAGTCCTCCCCGCGATCAATCCGATGGCGTCGCAGCTGGAAGGGGCAACGCCCTCCGAGCTGCCGAGTTTTGCGCGGAGCGTTGGGACCGTGACGATTCCGGTCGTGCTCATGTTGATGGCAAGTGCGGCGGACATCACACTGACGGCGGGCAGTACGATTCGTGCTGTGATCGACTTCGTGGGGTCACCAGTGGTCTCGCTTTTGGCAGCGTTGTTGGCATCGTTCTGGACGCTGGGGCGTCCGGCTCGAATGAATCGTGACCAGCTGCTTCGTTTCACCAATGAGTGCTTGGCACCCACGGCCACGATCATCCTGGTGATCGGCGCGGGAGGCGGGTTCAATCGCGTGCTGGTGGAGAGTGGGGTGGGGCGTGCGATTTCGACTGTAGCGACCGCAGCCTCATTGTCACCGATCGTGCTGGCATGGATGGTTGCGGCATTGATCCGCGTGGCCACGGGGTCTGCGACGGTGGCCATGACCACGGCGGCGGGGATCGTCGCCCCCATTGCCGCGGCCACCCCCGGGACTCCGCCCGAGTTGTTGGTACTGGCGACGGGCGCTGGCTCGCTCGTGCTCTCGCACGTGAACGATTCCGGTTTCTGGTTGATTCGGGAGTTCTTCCAGATGAGTGTACCGCAGACCCTGCGAACGTGGACCGTCGCCGAGACGATCATTGGCGTGGCGGGACTGGCGGGGACTCTGTTGTTACAACTGGTGGTTCGTGGATGACGGTAGGTCGGCATTCGACAATCCGCGGCCCGTCGCCAGATCAAACCTAGAGATGGAGCATCACATGACGTGTGGAATCCCGAAGGCAATGGCAAGCGCGGCCTGCCTCATGTTGCTGAGCGCGTGTACGCCGGTACCGCCGCCCGTCGTCCAGCGCGCGACCGTGAGCGCCGACGGGTGGATAGACGCGACCGCAACATTGGACTCCGCGACCACACCCGTCTATGAAGGCGACGCTCCTATGCGCTTCTCCTTCCTGAAAGACATGCGTCGGGGCGACAACCTCACGCTGTCCGCGTTCAACATGGGAGCGCACAGTGGCACGCACGTGGACGCGCCGATGCACTTTGTGGCCGGCGGCGCATCAATCGATCGCGTACCCCTGTCACCCATGATGGGAGCAGCGCGCGTCATCGACATCGCCGACAGCGTACAGGCCATTGATGCCGCCGAACTCGCGAAGCACAGATGGCAGGGCGCGCCGCGCCTCCTGTTCCGCACACGAAGCTCGCTGCATGGATGGATGTCGTCGCCGGCGTTTCATCGCGACTTCGCCTACATCGCTGCCGATGCCGCGCAGTTGATGGCTGACTCGGGGGTAGTGCTGGTGGGAGTGGACTACATCTCGGCGGAGCAGTTCGGCGCGAAGGTGCCGCGGGCACACCAGGTGCTGTTGGGGAAGGGAATCCCGGTGGTGGAAGGGTTGCAGCTCACGGACGTACCCGCCGGCGACTATGATCTAGTGATCCTGCCGCTCAAGGTGGCTGGCCACGAGGCGGCACCGGCGCGGGCGATCTTGCACCCACGCTAAGGAGCCCTGCGCCGGTTCGGGCCTGCCCCGCCTTCGGGACGCCCAGCGAACGCATGTACACTTCCGCTGCCGCGTTTAACCCACGGACCGCGTCTCGGCCGCATCGCGGATAGCCAGTAGACCGTAGGCCCGACCGCTAACGGATAGTCAAGGTTCGTCGGGACGGGCGATGTGTCACCGCTGCGCGTTTCTCGACCAGCTGGGAGCAACGGCATCGGACTGCACAACCAGGCGTACGTACATGCCGGCCGCCGCGTGCCCCGGCACCGCGCAGGCAATCAGAAACACACCGGCGCGATCGGTCGCCAGTCGAAACACCTGCGACTGCCCATGCCCGGCTCCCGACTGAGCGTTCGCCGTTTCGGCGCCGGGCGCCACGGCAGCCGGAAGGGTGAGTGGCACCGAGTCCATGGCTGCAACCACGCGGGCCGAGTGTGGCGCCGCGTCGTCGTTCTTCAGACGGATCTCCACCGTCCAGCCTAACGGCACGGTGAATGTCTCGCCCCCGTTGGGCGCACCATTGAACCGCATCATGCCGCCGTTCGCGTTCACCGCAATGAACGCGGTCCGCTGGTCGGTCGCATACGCTAGGTGCGGGCCGACACGAGTGGTGTGGTCTGGCGGCCAGTCATCGGCGCGACTGGTGATCGTCGGCGCTCCAGTCGCCGCCGACACGTTAGGCGGCGTGGCGCGCCCCGCGCCAAGCCCGAAGATCAGGAGCGCGGTCCCCCGCGACGCCGCGTAGCGGCTGCCGGTCGCCAACACCGCAATGTACTGCTCTCCATCCAGCTCGTAGCTCACCGCCGGCGCGTTCACGCCCGCACCGCAGAAGTACTCCCACAGCGTCTCGCCGGTACGCGCGTCGTAGGCGCGAAACCAGCCGTCAGTGTCACCCACGAACAGCAGCCCACCCGCCGTGGCCAGCGCGCCACTCCACAGCCATGCCGTCTTGCGCTGCCACGCAATCTTCCCGGTCGAAGGCCGAATCGCGCTGATTGTGCCGTAGGTGGACTCGGCGGCAATCGGCTTCTGGTCGCCGCCAATCCAGATCTCGCCCTTCTGGGCGTTCGATTCGGCGCGAGTCAGGGTGAAGGCGAAATGCAGACCGAGTACATAGAACAATCCGGTTCCCGGTGAGTACGCTGAGGGCGGCCAGTTCGCGCCGCCGGCGGGTCCAGGCGCCGTTGCCACGCCGTCGGCCGTGGGCACGGCAAACATGTTCATCTGTGGAACAAAGGCGTCGGAGCGCCGGACCAACTGGCCACTTGCCGCGTCGATCATGTACACCCACCCCATCTTGCTGGGAACCAGCAGCAGCTTGCGGCCACCGTCGGCTACAACAACCGGCGGGGTCGCGAAGTCGTAGTCCCACAGGTCGTGTGGAACGGCCTGGTAGTACCAGCGCATGCGTCCGGTCGTCACGTCGAGGGCGACGGCCGACACGTTGTAGAGGTTGTCGCCCGGACGCTTGCGGCCGTCGTTGCTCGGCGCCGGATTCCCCACCACGACAAACAGTGAGCCCGACGCCGGGTCGTATGCTGGCTGTGCCCACACCGGCCCGCCGCCGGTGCGCCAGCTGTCGCTGTTCGCCGCGGAGTCGGCGTGCTCCTCAGCGATGTCGCGGTGCAGCGACTCGCCAGTTGGAGTTGCCGCTGCCCACTTTCCCCACCATCCCCCGTCTTCCGGCGAAGGAATGGCGTACCAACGCCACAGCCGCTCCCCGGTTGCTGCATTGTAGGCCGTGACACTCCCGCGCGTCGGAAACTCACCGCCAGAAGTTCCCACGATCACGCGATCCCCAACGATCACCGGGGCCATGGTGATGCTGTACCCGGAGTCCGCGGCGGCGTTGACCACTTCCCACTTCACCGCACCCGTGGCGGCGTCCAGCGCGATGACGCGCGCGTCGATCGTCCCGAGAAACACCATCCCGTTCGACAGCGCGAGGCCACGACTCACCGGTCCGCAACACGGCTTCCCCTTGTCCACCGCGGGCGCGTATCGCCACAGCGCCTTCTTGGTGCGCAGGTCAAACGCGGTGACGACGTTGTAGTCCGCTGACACGTACATGCGGCCGTCCACGACGATCGGTGTCGCTTCGGCGCTGGAATTCTCATGTGCCATCTGCAGCTGAAACAGCGCCCGCGGCGCGAGTCCGCGAACATTTTGAGTGGTAACCTGTCGAAGGGGAGAGAAGCGCTGGTTGAAGTAGTCGCGCCCGGTCATCGGCCACTCCCCTGCGGAGGTTCGCTCGGCTGTCTGTGGCGCCGCTTGTGCATTCACCCGTGCGGCGCGTGTGGACGCAAAGGATAGGAGGAGTATCAGCGTGGGAATTAAGAAACGCCGCATCGTAGAATCGGTGGGGGAAGAGCGGGGCGCTGCAGATGTACCTAGGCAAATCTGCGCTGAAGGAGTCGCGCCGAGATAGAGCTGGTAGAAAGCGCCGTCCCTCTCTACCGACGGTTCAGGCTAGGATCTGTGGGAGCGTTCGGTGCTCGCCCTCCGTGGCGCAACATTGTCAATAAAGCGCCGCCGCATTACGGTTCGGACATGCGTCGGAACCTGCGCCCCGCCGTGCGTTTCCTGTTCGCCGTGGTTGCGGCGACGGTCGCGCTTGGCCCAGGTTTGGCCGCGATCGTCGACGCCAAGCCGGCCGCGCGCGCAGTCGCGCAGCGCTTCGCCTCGCACGCGGAAGAGACCGGTCGCAAGCATGACCTGAGAGCACACGTCGACGACTGTACGCTCTGTCAACTCGCCACGCGTGGCGCGACTGAGCGTCCAACGTCAGTACCGCTGGTCGCCACGGCTGCCCCGGCAAGTCTTCCACGATGGCGCGCACCCCATCCGCACGCGAACGCCGAGCGCTGGACCGCTCGCTCGCGAGGGCCACCCACGGTCTGAACTCCGCGCCGTCGCTGGCGCGTCGCAGCTCCCGTTATCGCACGCGTCGTAGCCGACGATGGGTCGGCAGCGAATTGCCGCGTGCGCTCACACCTGCCATCGAGTTCAGCCATGAATCGTGCCTATTCCGGGCGCGAGCGCGTGTATGCGCTTGCGTGCCTTCTGTCGGCGATGCCAATCGCCGCGGCGATCGCCGCTCCTGTTGCCGCAGCTTCAACCACTTCGCCAGCCGTCCGGGGCGTGGTGCAGGATTCCGTCGGGACCCCACTGCCTAACGTTACGCTGACCATCGCGGCCCTCCGGCGTGTTGCCACGACGGGCCCCGATGGCACCTTCATCTTTCGCGGCATTCCGGCGGGTCGGCATCACATCGATGCGGTGCTCATTGGCTTTGCCCGGGCCGAGGCGACGGCCGACGTTCCTGCGTCTGGCGCGGACCTCACACTCACCATCGTGATGCACCCGACGCCACTGCGACTGAGCAACGTGGTGGTCACGGCTACACCCGAAGGCGGCGACGCGCTTGGCATCACGCAGTCCACCGTGGACTTGGGCGGCAAGGAGCTGTCGCGGAGCTTGAGTTCAAGCTTGGCCCAGACGCTGGAAAGCGAACCGGGCATGGGCTCCCGATACAATGGACCGGCGGCCAACATGCCGATCATTCGTGGGCTCACCGGGGAGCGGATCCTGGTGTTGCAGGACGGTGAGCGCTCCGGTGACCTGTCGTCAGCTGCACCCGACCACGGCACCACGATCGATCCTCTCGCCGCCGATCGGATTGAGGTGGTGCGTGGCCCGGCGTCTCTGCTGTATGGGAGTAGTGCTCTGGGCGGCGTCGTTAACGTCATCTCCAATGAAATCCCCAGTTCCGTTCCGTCACACGTCGCCGGCTTTCTGGCCAGAGCGAGTCATCGACCCCGGGCGGGCGCCGCCACCGGCGCGCTCACCCTGCCGCTGGGTGCCGCAGAAGCGTTCACCGCGTCCGAGGCTTTCGCAACACGAAGTCCGTGCGCATGGGCGGGGCGGGGACCTGTTCAATTCGGACTCTAAGAACAACCACGTGAGTGCTGGCATCAGCGCCATTGGCTCTCGAGGGATGTTTGGCCTGTCCGTTGGCCGCTACGACTTCCGATATGGCCTTCCCGGAGAACAGACGGATCCCGAAGCGGGCGGCAAGATCGATGGACTCCGCAACGACGGAAAAGTCCGCGCCGAACTCAATGGCAATCGACGCTTTCCGCTGATCACACTCGCCGGCTCGGCCACGAGCTACCAGCACAGCGAGATCGAGAACACCGGTCAGGTGGCCACGTCGTTCAATCTCAAGACCCAGACGGTGAACCTGACGGCCAAGAGCGCGATGGGCCATGCGACCGGAGCGTTCGGCGTGAATGGGTTGTTCAAGCAGTACGGTGCCACAGGGGATGAGGCGCTGACCCCGGCGGCGGATTCGAAAGGAGGCGGGGTCTTCGTGTACGAGGACATTCCGCTGAGCACCACCGAACGCACGAACGTACCGCACCTGCAGCTGGGCGCGCGGTATGACAGCTACAACATCGACTCCAAGGCCGGCGACGCGAAGTTTGGGTCGCCGCGCTCGCTCGACTTCAACGCCTTCTCGGGGTCGATTGGTATCACACTTCCCCTCACCCACACGTCGTCGCTCGCGGTCAGTGGGGCGCGCGCCTTCCGGGCGCCCAGTGTGGAGGAACTCTTCTCGAACGCGTTCCACGCGGCCGCCGGCAGTTACGATGTCGGCAACCCGGACCTGAAGCCGGAGACGAACAACGGGGTCGAGGCGGTCTATCGCATTCAGAGCGGCAAGATCGACGCGCAGTTCGCCACGTACTACAGTGCGATCGCGAACTATGTGGTACCTAACATCTCCAGCGACACAACGCTGGACTCAGGGGAGACGGTACCGCTGAATCACTTTGGGCAGGGGGACGCCACCCTCAAGGGTGTCGAGGGGCGCATCGAGGAGACCGTAGCACCGCACCTGGTGGTAGGCGCCATGACGGACGTGACTCGCGGATCATTCAGGGACGGCGGCAACATCCCCTTCATGCCGGCCGCGCGCATCGGTGGACACCTGCGCTGGGACAACGGAACCTTCTCCGTTGGAAGTGACGTCAAGCATGGACTCAAGCAGGACAAAGTCACCGGGGGAGCGATCGACGTGCCGACGGATGCGTACACCCTGCTGGGCATCAACGTGGGGTTCTCACACATGAGTGGCGGATTGGTGCACTCGGTCACGCTGCGCGCCGACAACCTGACGGACGCGAGGTACCGGGACGCGACGAGCCGCATCAAATCATTTGCCTATAACCCCGGCCGCAACTTCGCCGTGGTCTACAAGGTCTTGTTTTAGCACGGTGGCGGTGACTGGAGCCGCGCCATTCCACATGGGGAGGCTCCAGCCCTCACCTAACGAGCAGAGCCCTTCAACATCGTGTGGACCACAGCGTCATGACCATCACGTCGGCCTCTATCCGCAAAACTGCCGCAAGGTCGTTGCCCACGAGGCGGCGCCAACGCGGGCCATCCTACACACGCGCTAGGGAGCCGCCCTCTATCTCAAATGCCAGCGTACCACGCATAGCCATCGTTGACCGCGGACTGGCCGTTGCCGGTGCCGAAACCCGCGAGTGAGTCCGTGACAACAATCCGATTCACAAACTTCACGCTCTTGTACCCGAGTTGCCGCGGCACGCGCAACCGTAAGGGTCCCCCGAACGGCACCGGCAGGTCCGCCCCGTTCATCTGCCAGGCCAGTAACGTCTGCGGGTGCAACGCCTCGTCGATGTCGATGCTCTCCCACCACTCGGGGTCCGACGAGAAGTAGACGATGTACCGGGCGTTGGCTCGCACGCCGCACTCGTTCAGCACCGTCGCCAAGGGGGTGCCGGTCCACTCCGCCACGTACGACCACCCCTCTTCGCAACTGACCTCCGTAATCTGCGAGCGGACTTCTCGACGGCGAAGGTCCGCGATGGAGAGCGACGCGGGGCGCTCGATCAGTCCCTGGATGTCCAGCCGCCAGTTCGCAAAGTTCGCGGCCTCATGCTGCTTGAACTCGTCGGACAGGGGCGAGATCGCGTTAGCGAATGGCTTGGCGGAGATGGTCGCGCGTGAAAACTCACGGGCCATGGAGTGCCGAGCCAGGACACGATGCGCGGCATACGACAGCGTTTCACCCGGGCCGTAGAGCCCCCCAGCGTCCGGCGGCACCAGGCCAAAGCGGCGGCCGAGTGCGGCCAGAGCCCCACCGGCAGCCGCAACAGCGGCCGTCACCCCCGTGGCGATGAGCGCTCGACGTGGCATGGTGCTCATGGAAGTTCCTCCGCGGTGCTGATGAACATCGGTCGCATGCGAGCCCGAAATCCGGCCACGACGATCATCAGGACATGAGTCACGAGAAAGAGGACCAACAGGAGGGTCACGACAAAGTGCAGCGTGCGAGCCGACTGCCGTCCGCCGAGTAGCGCGACGCTCGACGGAAACACCGCGGTGAACGCTGGCGCCATGGCCAACCCGGTCCAGATGATGAGCGGAAACAGGACGAAGAGGACGGTCAGGTAGGCAACGCGTTGCAGGGCATTGTAGGACCCTGGGTCTCCAACTGCTTGCGGATCAAAGCGAAGGTGCTCGACGAGATTCCGGATTAACGCCCGCCAGCTGCGGTCCGGCGCCGCGGGAACGAGGTCTCGCGTGATGTGCCCGGAGCGCGCCGCCCGCCACATGTACACCAATCCCGTGAACAGCAGCAGCCACGCTGCCTGAAAGTGCAGGTACCGGCTCCATCCGTTTTGATCGGGGAGCACAAAGTTGAAGCTGGTGGGCACCGTCCCTCGCGAGGAAGGAACGGGCAGGGCGAACAGGGGCGAGGTGTTCACGTTGCCGACTTCGCCCCAGTAGAAGCGGGGGTGGGAGAGAAGCACCTCAACCCCACTCACCAGCAAGGCCAGGAATGCAACGACAGTCACCCAGTGCGTGATGCGCACGAAGGCGGCGTGACGCGGCACATTGGTGAGCGAACTCGAGAGATTGGTCACACCGGTCTCGCTCGCGGGAGTGAAGCACCACAAGGTGAGGCTTGGGGCGTCCATGTCAACAGGCGTGTGGGCGTCGCACACGCCAATACGTGCCGGACCTACGCCTACTATCATATCGTCGATGTTGGACCTAACATGCGGCACGATACGCAGGTGGCGCATCTGCGACCTCGTGACTCTCACCCCTTCGCACGCACCATGTCCATCACGTCCCGCAGTACTGACCGCGGCCTACTGGTCCTACGCCTTGTCGTCGCACTGATCTTTATCGCCCACGGCTACATGAAGCTGTTTGTGATGGGGCATGCGGGGGTCACGGGGTTCTTCACGCAACTGGGTATCCCGCTACCCTCCGTGGCGGCGTGGGCTATTTCGCTGCTGGAGTTCGGCGGAGGTATCGCGCTCGCCCTTGGTATTTTCACGCGACCGCTGGCTCTGCTCTTTGTCTGCGATATGGTGACGGCCATCCTGCTGGTGTTGCTGCCGAAAGGATTGGTCGGCGGGTACGAACTGGAGTTGCTGCTCGCCGCGGGTTCTCTGGCGTTGGCGTTTGCTGGCGCCGGGGCGTATTCACTCGACGCACGGTCGAACGCCCGCGGCGCCTGACGTTCCAGCGGCGCCTTCCCGAGTCACTTCGCAGCTACGCATGAGCACCCGGCGCGCACCAGGTGTATAGCGCGCGATGAATGAACATGCCGAGCGATAGAGCCTAACAGGAGAGTTCGAGATGACCAAACAGGCAAAGAACACGATCTGTCTCTGGTACGACCGCGATGCTGAGGAAGCCGCGCAGTTTTACGCGAAGACGTTCCCGAATACCACGGTGCACGCCACGCATCGCGCGCCCGGCGACTATCCCTCCGGAAAGCAGGGCGACGTGCTCACCGTCGAATTCACCGTCATGGGGATTCCCTGCATCGGCCTGAATGGAGGGCCCACCTTCAAGCACAGTGAAGCGTTTTCATTTCAGATCGCGACAGAAGATCAGGCCGAAACGGATCGCTATTGGAACGCCATCATCAATAACGGTGGCCAAGCCAGCCAGTGCGGATGGTGCAAGGACAAGTGGGGCTTGTCATGGCAGATCACTCCGGTGGCACTGACGAAGGCCATGAGCGACCCTGACCGCGCCGTCGCCAAGCGTGTATTCGACGCCATGATGGAGATGCAGAAGATCGACATTGCCAAGATCGAGGCGGCGCGTCGCGGGTGATGTGAGCCGTCGCCGGCGCGTTCCAAGGAGTCCCTGTCTCGCATCGACGGCTCCTCTGGCGCCCGCCGGCTTCGGCTCAAACCACGGTCAACCAGTCCGTACGCGAAGCCACGGCACGCCGCGATACGACTCGGCCACTACATACGCCATCGCCGTCAGCACGCAGGATGTGACGAATTCGTCCCACTGAAAGGCGTTAGGCGTCCCCATCACCACCGGACCCCACACCAGCAGGGTGAACAATCCCACCTGCAGCGCGATGAGTGAGGTGGCCAGGCGAGCAAGAACGCCGGTGAAGACCGCTACGCTTGCCGCCAGGAAGGCCGCTCCCGTCAGGTACGCTAGCGCCGTGTGTCCGGGCAGCCAGCTCGGCACCAGCACGGCCGTCTCCTTCACATTCGTGAAATGGGCGATGCCAAAGGGAATGAGCCCGATGGCAAAGAAACGTTGCGCGATCCGTCGCCCGCGGTCACCGGTTGCCAGGTGAAGGCGATCGCCACCGCCAGCGCTGCCTAACGCGCTGTACAGCACCCATGCCCCCGACAGGACTACGCTCACCGCGCCAAAGGCCCACCATCCACCGATCGAGTTGGGAGCCCTGACGATCGACAGCACCCTGAACAGGACCAACCACGCCAGCAGGAAGAGGATCAGCACTCGGCAGGCCGCGGCCGCCGAAGTTCGCCACAAGAGGGCAAGGCCACCACACAGGAAGATCAGGGCGCTCAGGTAGGCCAGCACCTCGCGGCCCGGCACAACCGACGACACCGCCATCCACGGCGGCGTGAAGTCGCCCTTCACCAGTCCCAAGATACCGAGTGCCACAAGGCACGTGGCAAAGAGCACGTGCCCAGCACTGACCACGACCATCGGCGATGAACGGGTGCGATCCCAGTTTCCGTGCACGGCGTGCGACATGAGCACTCTCGCGGTTGCGGCACCAGCTTCAACGAACGGGCCTAACAATCACGCGCGGATCAGCAATGCGGTAGCCTGCAACTCCTGAGGTGCGCGTTTGGCTGGGAACGTGTGCCAGAGTGCGTCCGCCGGCCGGATGAGAGACCCGAAACGGGACGGCGCGGCGCACTCGGCACGAGGAGCGGATCTCGTCTGGCCGGCGAGCTCACTGCTTGCCCTGCGGAACGGGCGCTCCCTCGCCGTTGATGAACGGGATGACGGTTGCCGCCATCGACGGCGCCATGAACATCTCGTAGTGCGTGACACCGGGGAGAATAGCGAGCCGGTTCTTCGACATGTGCTCGCGCTGCCACCCCGCATCCTGCTGGCCACCGCCTAACAGCTTGTAGAACTCGACGATGTGCTCCAGGCGGAACATGTCGGCGTCGCCAGCGACCAGCAGCGTGTGGGCGGTGACCTTCTTGACGTCGTCGCGCCAGTTGTACGGCTGCCGCATGTACTCGCCCATACGATCGAGCAACTTTGGAAAGTCCTCGGGATGAGGGGCAACCGCCACGTAGGTCTTGTACATCGGCGTCTCCTTCATCATGTCTGCCATGGCTGCGCCCACGGCCGCCTGCTGTGGCAACATCTCAGGGTAAAAGCCGTCCTGCGCGAAGCCCGCCGAGATGATCGCCAGTCGCCGCACGCGCTCGGGGTGTTGCACGGCCAACCGGAAGGCGATGCCTCCACCCAGACTGTACCCGATGACATCAACGGTCTCGAAGCCGAGCTTCGTGAGGAGCGCGTGCATGTCGTCGGCAATATCCGTTAGGCGAATGGGACGATCGCCAAGGGAGCTGCGGCCGTGCCCTTGGAGGTCGACTGCAATCACGGTGCGGCGGTCGGAGAGCCCGGGAAGCATCGGCTGGAACATGGCCGTGGAGCCGAGTCCACCGTGCAACAGCAGTATGGGTTCGCCGCGGCCGCTGATCTCATAGTAGTAGCTGACGCCGTTCACGAGTTCGTGGCCGGTCTTCTGCGGAGTGGTGGTTGTAGCTTGTGATTGAGCTGGTGTCGACATGGTGGTGGCTCCAACCGCGACGAGCGCGGCAATGAGGGTCAAATGGCGTAGGCGCGCCGTGTGCGCCTGACGGGCGGATGAGGTGGGTCGGTTGAGTCGTATCGGCGTCCGATGGGTGTCCGGGTGTGCGTGCCGAGCCATAGATGTCTCCAATAGGGGATCTGCAGGCTTAGACTCCCCATGGTCGCAAAACTCATCGGTCGATTTTCAGGACGGGTTTGAGTGCCGCAACGCCCCATTGGTTGGTGCGATACAGATGGCACTACGTGGCTTCCTCAATTGGCCCGACTGTATGGACTTACCAGCCGCGTTACTGATCCATTCGGCGGTGAAGCCGCCGAGTAGACGGGTTCCATGCAGGTTCGAAACGCCCGAGGAACGTATGCGATACACCAGCCTGTGCCTGTTGCTGCTGACGTCGCTGAATGTCAAGCCCGCTATGGGACGCGCACAATCGCTTGCCGACGTCCGTGCGGGGAACCGCGTGCAGCTGACGATTTTGGATTCTTTACGACCAACAGCACTCTCATTCAGCCGCCAGACCATCATTGGTCACTTCGTGCGGTCGTCCGCCGATTCCGTGTGGATTCGCCCCGTGGGAGCGTCGGAGATGGGGGTCGCCCGGATCAACATCAAGCGCGCCGAGGAGAGTCTCGGAGCCTCACGCACGCGCAGCGCGCTCGTGTATGGTTTCGCCGTCGGACTCTCGCTGGCGGCGACCATATCCGTGGACATGATCGATTCCCACAATGACCATCGTGGACGAGATGCCTTGATTGCCGGAGGGATCGGGTTCGGTGGCGGAGTGATCATCGGGGCCGTGCGACCCTTTGAGCATTGGCGCGGACTTCGAAGGTAGCGTGATGTGGGCCGTTGAGATCCGAGGAGCCGCGCGGGTAGGACGTTAGCGCGTTACACCATCACCGATCGCGCCGCCAAGAGGGGCGCGATCAACGGCGCTGCGCCTTCCAGGGACAGCGCCCGCCGCGCCTCGCTGTCGGGAAGCGCATTGAAGAACAGGCGCCATAACACGTCGGGCGTTGCGCTCACCTGTGCGTCGGGGGATTCGACCTCACCCTCGTAGATGCACCAGCGCGTTCCTTCGCGCCGGAGCGTCCACGACCGGGGCCCCTCTCCCGTCAGTCGCAACACCACGGTCGCCCCGTCGGCCGCCTCGGTCCGACGATAGGCATGGGGCAGTGCGCGCACGGACGTCTCCGCCAGCGGATGAAAGAGCGTGGGAGCGAGCAAGACGTCCCGATGACCCGCGTCGTCGAGCGCGACGCGAATCTGCATCTGATGATGCCAGCGCTCGGTGTACTCGCGCGCCGTATCGAGGCGATTATCCGACTCGGACTCTCCGGCCCACGCCACCGGAAAGAGCGCCGGCGCATCCGGGTCGAGTGCCGCGACAAACGCGCTCATCCATTGTCCAGTCACTTCAAGCAAGTCCGTGAGGAGTCGCGGGCTTAACCGAGCGCCGTGGGAGACGCCGGTGGCATTCAGCTGGTGAATGAGTCGGATGACCTCTTCGTAGGTCGACGGGGGCTCAGCGGCAGAGAGCGCATGGCCATCGCGATGTGCCGCCAGGGTCCGAAGCTCGCCATCGAGCAGGTGCGCCGCCACGTCCCGTACCCGCCACGCACCGGCAACCGTCGGCCGCTCCCAGTCGGCGGGGCCTAGCGCGCGCAGGAGTTGTATGAGCTTGCCGTGCAGAATTGGGAAGAGCGGGGCCGTGTTGAGGGCGGCCAAGGGAGCAAGGCGGGTCATCTTCGGAACGTGGCCGCACGGATGTGTCTGGCGCAAGGCGCGCCGCATCGCCTTCGCCAGCAGCCTGATCCGCGTGATCGATCTCGTCTGTTGCAACCGATGATCGCCCAGTATCGTACCGTCGGCTTGAGTGACTATCGCGCACGCATCGATCCTTCGACATCCAGCAAATGGAGGTCCTGTGAACGTTCCCGGACATCGCGGTGGGTGGACTCGCGCGTGGGTTGGCGCGCTGGCAGCGGCTGGGCTGCTCCTTGGCGCAAGTCGCACTCCCTTGCGGGCGCAGGCGCAGGCGACGACGGGTGTGGTGCGCGGCACGGTCACCGATAGCAGCGGCAATCCGTTGGCCAATGCGACGGTTTCGCTTCGCAACCAGGAGACCAACGTGACGCGCACGGTGCGCACGTCATCGACCGGTCTCTACGTGGCGACCTTGTTGCCACTGGGAAGCTACGAGGTCAGCGTGCGGGCGATCGGTTTTGACCCGATCTCACGCAAGGACATCCCGGTCCGCGTCGGCGTGGTGGTGGAGCAGTCATTCCAGATCGCGCGGCGTGTCACCGAGCTGGCCGCGGTGCGCATCAGTGATCGGTCGGAGACACCGGTCAATGTCACGCGGACCGAAGCGGCGACCGAGTTGTCCGAGCAGGTCGTCCGCGCGCTGCCGAACAATGGACGCAACTTTCTGGCACTCACCTTGTTGACACCTAACGTGGCGGTGACGCAGGGCCCGGACGGCGATGTGCTCTCGGTGGCAGGGCAGCGAGGCATCTTCAACAACGTCAGCGTGGACGGTGCGGACTTTAACAACCCCTTCTTTGGCGAACAGCGCGGTGGCCAGCGCCCCGCGTTCACGTTCAACCTGGACGCGGTGCAGGAGCTGGTGGTGACGAGCCAAGGGGCCAACGCCGAGTTCGGGCGATCCGCCGGCGGCTTCGTGAACGCCATCACCAAGAGCGGCACCAACACGCTCAAGGGCACCGTGCACTACTTCGGCAAGTACTCCGCACTCTCCGGCCAACTCAAGGGCAATGGCGTGACGTTGGACCCGGACTTCGGGCAGAATCAGTTCGGGTTCACGCTCGGCGGACCGATTGTGAAGGACAAGGTCTTCTTCTTCACCGCGTACGACCAGCAGACGTACCAGGACACGAAGCAGAAGAATCGACCGGCCAGCGCCGCTTTCGATTCGTTGACGGCCTTCCTGGGCACCGGGTTCGGTGGCGCGCTATCGGGCGACTTTGGCGCCATCAAGCGTACGAATGACGCGCAGGTCTTCCTGGCCAAGCTCGACTGGCGGCTCAACGACCGCAACCTGTTCTCCGTCAAGTACAACTTTACCAACTCCGAACAGAAGAACGGCACCTTCGATGTGGACACCTGGGGCGCCAGCGCCAATGCCATCGAAAAGGACCACTCGCACGCCATCAGTGGGCAGCTCACGTCACAGCTGTCGAACAACGTCTCCAACGAATTCCGCTTCCAACTGGCCCGCGAAGACCGGCCGCGCGACTACCAGGCGCCCACGCTGCCCAATGGGCGCGATTTCCCTGATATCGCCATGGACTTTGGCAATGCCTTCCGCATTGGCCGCCCCTTCTTCATTCCAGTGGAATACTACGACACGCGTGTGCAGCTGCTGAACAACGTCACGTGGGTCAAGGGCAATCACCTGATCAAGGCGGGCGGCGAGGTGAACGCGGTCAGCTCCAATCAGACGTTCATCGGCTTTGCCAATGGGCGATTCATCTTCTCCAGTGTGACGGGCTTCATCAACTACGCGCGGAACGGAAACGGGTACGTGGAGTGCTCGAACAACACCACCAGCCTGACCGGCGCCTGTCCGAACGGCACGAACATTACGGGCCCAGTATTGTTGTACCTGCAGCAGGCCGGCGTCGGCGGCCGCTCCGTGGAGGAGTCAGGCACACAGGATATTCCGCAGACAGACCTCGCGCTCTTTCTCCAGGACACGTGGAAGCCGACGCCGCGCCTGACGATCAACTACGGCGTCCGCTGGGAGGGCGAGAAGCAGCCGGACGTGCTGACAGACCCGAGCCAGGTATTCTTCGCGCCGTTCATCGGCAAGACCGTCAGCAACGCGCAGGGGACGTTCACTTTTCCCTCAGACGGAACCATCCCGTCCGACTACGGCATGATCCAGCCGCGACTCGGGATCGCCTGGGACGTGAAGGGGAACGGCACCGAAGTGGTGCGCCTGACGGCCGGGCAATACAACGCGCGCGTGGCCGCCTTGAACTTTGCTAGCGTCCGCAACAACAACGGCTCGATCGGACAGACGATGTTCCGCAACTCGGCGCTGACGGGCGTCCTAGGGGCGCCCCCGCGCATTGAGGACCTGCTACCTGCCCCCGGAGCGTCGGAGGTGCCGTTCCAGCCAGGCATCTTCGTAGTCGACAAGAATTTCAGGAACCCGCGCACCTTCTCCACCACGGCGGCCTATGAACGGACGTTGGGGAAGGGGGGGATCACGGGGGCCGTGAGCTACACCTTCGCTCATAGCGACCGCCTGACGCGATTCGTCGATCGGAATGACGCTGCCTTCGGAAGTCCCTGGTCCACCGGGCTGCCCAATGGCAACGGCATCGGCAGTCTGACCACGGTCGAGAGTTCGGCCAACAGCATCTACAATGGCATCACCTTCAACCTCGCCAGGCGCAACGCGGACAACTGGCTGTTTGACCTGAACTACACCCTCTCCTGGGACAAGTCAGACGACGACAACGAACGCGACCCGTTCACGTTCCGTTACGCCAGTGCCGACCGCCTGAATGCCGAGTGGGGCTACAGCGACCGCGATCAACGCCATCGACTGAACGGGTACCTGTTGAACAAGCTCCCGGGTCGCATCCTGCTCAACAACCGGATCACGTACACCTCGGCGCAACCGATGTCCGAGTCCTGTGGCGACGGGACGAACGGGACAATCGCCAACCAGCCGACCGGACAGCGAGCGACGTCGGGTCCAGCGCGCTTGTGCCCGAACGGGACGATCCTGGAACGCAACACGCTGCGCCGTGACAATGCCTATACCACCTGGGACCTTCGCGTATCGAGGACGATTCCCATTCAGGGCACCCAGTCCGCCGAGGTCATCCTCGAGGTGTTCAACGTCCTTGGAAGGAACAACTTCCGCGACCCTGCCTTTGGCTCACTGCTGTTCAACTTCGACGGGACCATCCGGAGTGGCTTGGGCGATCCACGCCAGCTCCAGTTGGGGATGCGCTATTCGTTCTAGGAGGACGGGGCAGAGCGCCTAACGCCGACTCACCACGTCGCGGGTGACCGGAAAGGCGCTTCGCTCCACCCAGCCCGACAGTCCGTGCGTCCGCAGGCGAACCCAGTCTCCGCGGACCTCGCCGAGTTGGACGCGGGTGTCGGGCCCGATGGACGCGACAATGTGCGAGTTGTTGCTGGCGGACTGACGAATGGGGAGCCACCGGTGGGCGACGGCGGAGACCCATCGTGGCCGGGAGCGTGCGGCGGGTTTTGATGCGGCTGCGCGAGTGTTCGGCTTTGGTTCACGGGGGCGCACGGCCTCGACGTCCGGTGCGGCCACATCGTCGACAGGAATGGCCTGTGACTGCGTCGGCGTGGGAAGGTAGATCGAGGATTCTTCGGCAGCCGGAGTGCTGGCCCTGTTCGGCGCGACGACCGAGTCAGTGGGCAGCGCGATGCGTGTTGAATCCGGCGGGACGGTTACTGCGGGGGTCGTATCGCGCACCGTAGGCTGGTCGGCCGTGGCTGGGGTCGTCAGGTGCGCCAAGGTGGCGCCGACAGCCAAGGCGACGAACCCCAGCCCCGCTGTCAACTTCCACTTATAGGCGGCGAGCCGACGACGCTCCGGCTTGGTGCCGCACCACCGGCACTCACCCCGGACCAGCGGATAGTACGACTCGCAGGTGGGACACTGCGCGAGCGGGAGCAACTCGCCGAACGAGTCACGGAGGTCAAACAAGTGGCCGCAGTGCGGGCACTGGGACGCGGCGACCAGCGCTTTCATTCCACAGGCATCGCAACGAACGGACTGCATGCTGACCGCCCTGAAGAGAGTCCGGGTACACCGACACCGTCGCGCGGCGTCGCCCTGATTGGACAACCGCGCTCGAAGGAGCGGTCGAGTCGCGGCGTCCTGAAGCGTGCGCCGAGCAGTGGCGCGTGGTCGGGGTTGTACCACGGGACTATGCAGGTTGTGCCACATGCACAATCAACGCCTTGTCCCAGCGCCGGACGGACTGGCAACCTTGCTCTTCTCCCACGTCCCCGAACGACCGTTCGTACACGATGCATCGTCGCGTCTCGTCCCACGCGCTCCTCCTGCTACTGGGCTTTGCTTCCAGCGCGACAGCGCAGCGACCGCTCAATCTCGACTTTGAGCAGTCCAGCGTGTCGTACGCGGAGCGTCCGTGGGGATGGACGTTAGGGTTTAACGTTTTCGCTCGCGCGGCTGCGGCAACCTTTGCCCTCGACACCGCGGTTCATCACGCGGGGCGACGAAGCCTCCGGGTGACGAGCCCGTCCGCCGAGCCCGCCACCATCATGCTGCAGCTGAAAGGCGCGGGAGGTTGGGGGCGGACGCTCGGGCTCAAGGGCTGGGTGCGCTCCGAGCTTTCGTCGCCTCGCGCGCTGGTCACCCTCGAAGCCTGGAAGGCGGGGGCGATTCCGGCGACGGACACGGCGTCACTTGCCCCCGCGTCAGGAGGATGGCAGTCGTTTGAGCTCACGGTGAGCGTCCCACCCGACCACGACATACACTCGATCGTGATCTCACTCTCCACGGTTGGAGCTGGTACCGTCTGGTTCGACGACTTCCGCATGACGGCAGACGGTGTCCCAGTGACGTCATGGCCAGAGAGCGGGAGTCCACTCTCGGCGGCCGATCGCCGTTGGCTGGGGAGTCACGCGTCGGTGCTGCGCACCAGTGCGGTGAGCAGCCCCGCTCTCGACGACGACCTCACGCCGTTCTCCCGTATCGTCGGGTCAGCGCGCATCATCGCACTCGGTGAATCGACGCACGGCACCCACGAGTTCTTCACCCTAAAGCATCGGATCCTGGAGTACGCCGTTCGGACGATGGGCGTCCGTCTCTTTGCCGTCGAAGCCAACCAAGTGGCCGCCGAACAGGTCAATCGATACGTGCAGGGCGGGGCCGGAACGGCGCGAGACGCCATGCGCGTGATGTTCCGCGTCTGGAACACCGAGGAGATGCGTGACCTGATAGAGTTCCTGCGTGCGTGGAACGCCACGCACCCTAACGACCGGGTGCGCTTTGCCGGTTACGACATGCAGGACAATCATCGGCCAGCCGACAGTTTGCAGGCGACCCTTCAGCGACTGAGCCCATCCCTGGCGGTGCGTGTGGACACCCTCCTGGGTGAGTATCGCGGGCGTCCGTCGTATGCCACTCCCGATGTCGCCGATAGTGTGCGGACCCGCTGGGCCGATCAAGCAGCGACCCTGTGGAAGGCCGTCGCCGACGGGCGCCCCGGCTGGCTGGCGGCGGCACGAAGCGCCAGTGACACGATGTCCATCGAGTGGGCGCTGCAGGACGCCAACCTGATGCGGCAAGCCGCCAGATTCAACGTCGCGCTCACATCGCCGGAGCGGGACTCGCTGATGGCGGCCAACCTCGACTGGTTGATGCGCACCGTCACCGGCCACGGACGGGTGCTGGTGTGGGCGCACGACGTGCACGTCAGCAAGGGAGGAGACTCCACCGTGAGCTTCAACGGTGGCGCGCAGATGGGGGCGTATCTGCGCCGCCTCTATGGCGACGACTACCGGAACTTCAGCCTACTGACGTTCGAGGGGAGTTACTCCGCGACCCGCAGCTTCACCGATCATGAACAGATCGCGGCCGCGGGCTTTCCGGCGCCGGAAGGCTCCCTGGAGGCGGCGCTCCATACGCAGCGTCGTCCGCCAACCAGTGTCGGTTGGATCGTCGACCTTCGACAGGGCATGACCGATCCGGGGGCGGCGTGGCTCCGTCAGCTGCGTCCCATCCGGCACATCGGCTTTGCCGCATACGACTACGGATTCGACTTGACCGCACAGATCCCGCGCGAGTTCGATGGCGTCCTGTTCGTGGATCACTCAACGCCGTCGCGCATGCTCCCGTAGGTGACGACGTGGACTAGGACGACGTGGGCTAGGACGACGTGGGCTAGGACGACGTGGGCTAGGACGACATGGACTAGGACGGCGTGGATTAGGGCGACGGGTCACTTTCGCACGGTCACTTGGGCACCGATGTCGATCGTCATCAGGTCCTCACCAATCGTCACTGGTCCCGCATAGTGCCGCCTGACGAGGGCCAGCGTCGCCGACGGCTGCGCGTTGTGGTGGGAGAAGACCGCGAGCTTCGGCTTGATGCGATCAAAGATCTCTCCAGCCTCTTCGCCGTCTGTGTGGTGCTCGGCGACCACACGCGCCTGCTTTCGCGTCTGGGTTGTGCCCGGAACGCGGTCGTCGGGGGGCCCCGCCAAATCGGGATCCTGCTTCCATCTGCCGACTTCGTGAACCAGGAGATCCACGCCGGTGGCAAACTTCACTAGGTTCGCCGACGGCTTGGTGTCCCCGGAGAGCACGACCGAGTGGCCATGGTAGTCGATGCGATAGCCGAACGCCGGAGCGACGGGACTATGGTCGACGAGAAATGCCGTGACCCGCACGCCATGCGACTCATACACGGTTCCCTCGTCGACGTCCGTCGCTTTGACCTGCACGCCATCGGCGGGGATCTTCTCATCCACGTCGCGGCGGACGTGAATGTCGAAGGCAAAGGCCTCCTGTAGGTGTCGCATCATCTCCGCGGTACCCGTCGGCCCCCACACAGACAGAGGTGTTCGGCGTCCCTGTGCCCAGCCAAACAACAGGAGTTCGGGCAGGGAAATCACGTGGTCCGAGTGCAGGTGCGTGAGAAATATCCGCGTGAGTTCTGCTGGGTTGATGGTCAAGCGCGCGAGACCAGTCGTTAGGCTGCGCCCAGCATCGAATAGCAGTACCTCGGAGCCGGCCACCACCAACGTGCTGATGCCAAACCTCTGGGCATTGAACGTTGGCCCGCCGGCCGTCCCAAGCAAAATGACCCGGAACGTGCTATCGGTGCTTGCGGGGGGCGCCGCCTGAGCTCGGGCCGAGGCGCCAGCGAACAGCATGGGCGAGAGCAGGCCCAGGACGAGCGATCGTGCAGCCATCGTACGTTCTCCAGTGGGAGTGTGGTCGCGAGAGTATTCGGCTGCCGCACATGTGCTGATGGCAGCGCATCACAGGCTCGCGATGGCGGTCCGCGTCCTGCACGTCCGGTGGATGGCAGGCAATCTAGCTCGCGCTGCTGGTCTCCCGCTCCAGATTCGGTGGATGGGGTGCGGTCCGGCGAGTCGCTGCACTCGCGAATAGGCGCAACTATAGGCTAGAATGGCGCATCGACGTGGCCCGAAGTTGGTACTAACCCGCACCAGGAATCGCCGTGTCACTCGCCCGCCGGATCGGTCTCGCCCTATCCCTTGTCTCGATTACCGCCGTCACGCTCACGGCGCAGGTAACCAAGTTGGCCACCGAGACGCCGGAAAAGTTGAAGCCGGCGGACCCCGGATTCGACTACGTGCGCCGCGACGAGATGATTCCCATGCGCGACGGGGTCAAGTTGCACACGGTGATCCTGATTCCCAAAGGAGCGCGGCGCGCCCCGATGCTCCTGACGCGCACGCCATACAGCGCTACCGCGACCACCAGTTACTCGCCCACCACGCACATGGCCACGGCGCTGGATGGCTATGACAATGCGCTCGACGTCATCATCGGCGGTGGGTACATCCGTGTGGTGCAGGATGTACGAGGGAAGTATGGCTCCGAGGGCGACTATGTCATGAACCGGCCACTGCGTGGCCCACTGAACGACACTCCCGTCGATCACGCGACCGACACGTACGACACGGTCGACTGGCTGGTGAAGAGCATCCCCGAGTCGAATGGCAAGGTCGGCATCCTGGGGATCTCCTACGATGGGTTCACGGCGGCGATGGGACTCGTTGATCCGCATCCGGCGCTCAAGGTCGCGGTGCCGATGAATCCCATGATCGATGGATGGATTGGCGATGATTGGTTTCACAACGGCGCCTTCCGTCAGTACAACCTGTCATACATCTACGAGCAGGTCGGCACGCGGGATAATTCGGCGCCGTGGTGGAATACACACTACGATCAGTATGACGCGTACCTGCAGGCGGGATCGGCGGGCGACATGGCCGCCAGTCGCGGGTTGGAGCAGATCGGATTCTGGCAGAAGATTCTCGCGCACCCCAACTACGACGCCTTCTGGCAGCAGCAGGCGGTAGACAAGCTACTCGGCGCTCGTCCGCTGGCGATTCCGACGCTGATCGTTCACTCCCTGTGGGACGCCGAGGACAGTTATGGGGCGATGGCGCTGTATCAGGCGTTGGAGCCGAAGGACACCAACAACGACCGCGTGTACCTGGTGATGGGGCCGTGGCATCACGGGGGCGAGATCGACGATGGATCCGTGCTCGGCGCCCTGCATTGGGGAAGCAACACCTCAACGACCTTCCAGAAGGAGGTGTTGCTGCCGTTCTTCGATCACTACCTGAAGGATGATGGGCCGCGCATGGATATTTCGCCCGTCACCGCGTTCGAGAGTGGCACGAACCGCTGGCACAAATTGGACAGCTGGCCGTCCTGTGGAAGCGGGTGCACCGTCCAGCCGACACCGTTGTACCTGCAGGCCGACGGCAAACTCGGGTTCGAGCTGCCGACTGGGGCTGGGGTCTTTGACGAATACGTGTCCGATCCGGCGAAGCCTGTGCCGTTTCGCGTGCGACCGACGCGCACCAGCGGCTACGAGACCCCCGCACAGTGGGCCGACTGGCTAGCCGATGATCAAAGGGAGTTCTCGACGCGGACCGACGTCTTGAGCTATGTGACCGACCGATTGACCGCCCCCGTGCGTGTCAGCGGATCACCGCGCGTGAACCTCGTGGCGTCGACCACCGGGACGGACGCCGACTGGGTGGTGAAGCTGATTGACGTCTATCCTGACGAGGTACCGGTGGAGCCGAGCATGGGGGGCTTCCAGTTCCCCGTGGCCATGGAGATTTTCCGCGGCCGGTACCGGGAGAGCTTCGAGACGCCACAGCCGATCGCTCCCAATCGTCCGCTGACGTACAAGTTCGCGCTGCCGACGGTGAGCCACGTGTTTCTGCCAGGGCACCGGATCATGGTGCAGGTGCAGTCGTCGTGGTTCCCACTGTATGACCGAAATCCACAGACGTTCGTGCCTAACGTGATGCTGGCCAAGCCTGGGGATTACCGCAAGGCGACGCAGCGGGTGTATCGCGCGTCGGGGCAGGCGAGCTTTGTGGAGCTACCGTTGGACCGGCGTCCGTAACTCCAGCGCCGGTCCCTCACGCTCCTCCGACGTCCCGGCGCTAGGCGGGGTCTTCAGTCCCCGCGGCCGCCGGCTCGAACGAAACCTCGGGAACCGGCACGCGCTCGGTTTCCGGCAATGGGCTGGCCCTCTCCCACACGCGGCCCTTTCCCATCGCGCGAACCAGCTGCACCGGCTGGTAGACGATGGAGGACCACATGAACACCTCGGTCGTGCAGTAACACTCCTTGTGCCGGATCCGCTTGCGGAGTTCGCGCGCTTCGGGCGAGGCCCAGATTTCCGGGAAGGACTTCTGCCGAAGGTTGCCTAACGGTTTGTGCTGCTCGCACAGCGACACGTCTCCGTTGGCGTAGACCACCCCGGAGATCCGACCCGCCAGGCAGGGAACGACCTGACGATTCTGCTTGACCGTCTCCACCTTGGCCCATTGCAACATCGGCTCGACCATCCCGCCGTAGCGTCCTTGTTCACGTGGTGCCCAGAGGCGGCGGATGTACTCGTAGAGTTGTTCGTACTCCAAGAGCTTCGGCCCCTGCAACGAGGGGTTTTTGCGATCCCCGCGAATGATGGCCAAGTTGTGGTGATCCATTTGCGGGCAGCGATCGTACAAATACGTCGTCAGCTGCCGGATCTCGCTCATGTTCACATCGGTGGCCGTCGAGATCGAATGAATGCGCAAGCGGGGGTCCGTGCGTTGCAGCTCGACCAAGGCATCGTACGTCTGCATGGCGTGTTCAAAGGCGTGCCGAGCACCTCGGAACGTGTCATGGAATTGGGGCATGCCATCGAGTGAGAGCTCGACCACAAACAGGTCCAGGGTCGGCTCGGCCAGGACGTCCTTCACCGCAGCAATGCAGCGTTCCGTGAAGAAGCCGTTGGTCGGAACGTAGATCTGTCGCGCCTGATTCGTCGTTATGAACTTCCGACAGATCTCTGCGAATTCTTTTCGCAGGAACGGTTCTCCGCCGGAGAGGTTCAGGTTCTCAATGCGTCCGAGCGAATCGGAGAGCGCAAAGATCTCGTCGCGGGAGAGATCATCGCGCTTATTGAGGCTGGTCCAGTAGAAGCAGTGCTCGCACTTCATGTTGCAGATGCTGTTGATGAACAGCACGAGGAAGGGCGGGCTGGGATGATCCTCACGTGCCTGCATGCTAATCCGCAGGTGACGTGATGCGCGCTCAACGAGATCCATGCGTCCTCACCGGTTTGGCTCTTGGGCCTTCAGGGGGTCGGCGTTGCCAAGATCAGCTTGCCTGGGCGAATTTCGCTAGATGTGCGTCGCCGCCGCAGCGATCGTGCATCAGTCAAGCGGTGCCAGCTCCAACTCCTCGGAGTGATGCTATCGTGTGACCGGACATCGTTGTCCGCCTTTGGGAGAGGTGCCGAAACGAAGATTGGGGTGTCCTAATGGAGCTGTCGGTCGCGACGAAATCGCGACCAACGCTCCTCGGGTATTCGGTCCGAAGGGCTCCTGAGGAACCCGCCGGTGGGCCCTCATTTCATGGATCCGTAATCGTGATCCTCGACGTGAGCGGAGTGACGCTTCGACTGCGGCCCCACGCGTCGTAGCCCACGGCCATGACCACCTGCGGCCCCGTGCCGAAGGCGATCCCCGGCGTCCAGGTGATCTGCCAGGTCCAGAATCGCGTCAGGCCGTTGTCCATGACAGATGGTTGCGTGCTCGATCCGATCGGCACCATCGACGTACCCGCTTGGACCAAGAAGTCCACACGTGCGATTCCCGGATAGAAAGAGCCGGACGGTCCACTGGCTT
>JAXLXV010000026.1:0-95858 GCA_046327745.1 Gemmatimonadaceae bacterium
CGTGATGCAGGGAGCGGAGGAAGCCGGGAACGCCGATGAACTGGTGAAGATCGTTCGCGACCAGATCCGCCGTGGAGCCGACTGGATCAAGGTGTACGCCGACTATCGTTGGGGCGCCGACGGACGGACCCGCCCCGCCTTTACCGAAGAAGAGCTACGACGTGCGGTGGAGATTGCCGAGAGCAGCGGGCGTCACGTCGTCGCCCACGCCAGCTCCGCCGAGGGCATCCGTCGGGCCGTGATGGCAGGCGTGGCAAATATCGAGCACGGCGATGGCGCCACGGAAGAAGTGTTCAAGCTGATGGCCGCGCGCGGAGTCACGTTAGGCCCGACCCTGGCGGCGGGCGATGCGATTTCGCGTTATAGCGGCTGGCGACGTGGTGCCGACGCCGAGCCGCCGCGCATCGCCGAGAAACGGGCGAGTTTCAAGCTGGCCTTGTCGCTGGGCGTCCCGATCATCAACTCGAGTGACGTGGGTGTCTTTACCCACGGCGAAAACTACCGCGAGGTGGAGCTGCTGGTGGACTATGGCATGACGCCGCTGCAGGCGGTGCGCACCGCCACTTCCGCGACGGCCAAGGGACTCGGCCTCTCGCAATCGCTGGGCATGGTGAAAGCCGGACTGTGGGCGGATCTCATCGCGGTGCGCGGCGATCCGACGCGAGATATCACCGCGTTGCGTCAGGTGCCCTTTGTGATGAAGAACGGCGTGGTCTACAAATCGCCTTGACCCTCAGCCGTCGCGGGCCACGGGCTGCACTCCACGCTTCCTGGCCATCGCATACAGCACAGGGCCCAACAGGATGCCGGTCGCCGAACCGAGGACGGCGGGAATTCCGTACTCGCCATCTCGGAACGCGAGCACAATCACCAGCGACAGCACGCTCGCCGGCAGCAGCGCCAGGATGGTCACGCCAACCGTGTTCAACGGAATCCGGAAGGTCCCGCGGAGTTGCGGCTGCACGCGGCGTAATTGGATCAAGGCGCCGAACTCGAGGCCGAGCGCCAGCGCGTACAGCAGCACGTCGGCGATGACCAGGTCGCCAAAGCGAAGCGTGGCGAACAATGAGTAGAAGATCGCCGAGAAAATTACTGCGGCGCGTGGCGTGCCCCGAGCGTCCGTCCCTGCAACCACCTTCGGAAGAAATCCATCCTCCGCCATCACGAGGGCGATGCGCGAGTACACCAACAGCAACGCATTGAACAGTGCGAGCGCGGAGACTAATCCGGCCAGCGCAATCCAAGCGGCCAACACTTGCCCCAGCACGCCGGGCACCGCCGATGTGGCAATCATTGGCCACGCGCCCTCGCTCCAGGTTCGCCAGTCCGTTGCCGAAAGCGCTGGTAGCAGCGGAACGAAGTAGCCGAGCATAACGAGTGGGAGCGCGAATGCCAGCGCGCGCGGGTAGGTGCGCGAGGGATCGCGAATTTCCCCGCCCACAGTGGACGCGTTGTCCCATCCGATGTAGTTCCAGAGCGCCGTGGAGAGCCCCACGCTCAATCCCGACACCACCCCCTCCCCTTCGCGCAGGAAGGGCTGCCACGGGACGTGAGAAGCGTTAGGCAGGGAGAGCACGCCGAGTAAGCCAAAGCCCAGCAGCACGATCGTCCCAGCGACAGTGGACACACGACCCACGGGAAGCGCACCGCGCAAGTTCACCGCCGTCGCACCCCAGATCACCACCAGCGACACCATCCACTGCTCGGTCGAGGTCAACCCCGGGAAGAAGTACTTCAGGTACTGGTTGAAGAGCACCGGATAGATCGCCATGTCGACCAGCGAGTACAGCCAGGTGATCCATCCATTCTGGAATGCCCAGAAATTCCCGAACGCCCGCTGAACCCAACGATAGTATCCCCCGTCCTCCGGCAGCATGCTCGCCAACTCGGCGATGATCAGCGTCTCTGGCAACGACCAGACGATCGGCACCAATAGCAGAATCAACAGGGCCATCCCCGGCCCCACGCCGGCCACGAGCCCCTCCGTGGTGAACGCTCCGCCCGAGATGTTGAAGTACATCACGAAGACGAGCGTGAGCGTGGTGAGGGATCGGCGAAGCACGCGGATTACAGGTGGGAAGTGGCAGTGCGTGGGAGCGGCGGCGTGATGTTGACCCCGTCGCGCGCGCTCGTCAATGTTCGGTCATGCCTTCCCGCCTGGCAGGACTTCATCGTTTGCACGTCGGCCTGATTTTCGTGGCATGCGCCTGCGCACGGGAGGCATCCACGCCACCGATCACCGAGTTCCACCTGATCCCAGGTCCGGCCGGTCCGCAAAGTGGCGAGAGTAGTTTGGCCGCGGACGCCACAGGAACGCTGCACATGACGTGGCTGGAGCGGTTGCCCGATTCGAGCGTAGCCCTGCGGTATGCGCAGCGAAGCGGTGAACGTTGGGACAGCACGCGCACGATCGCCGTCCGACGCGATCTCTTCGTGAACTGGGCTGATTTCCCAACGGTGTCGAGCACCGCGTCTGGTCGCGTGCTGGTGCACTGGCTGCAGCGATCGACGGCGAGCAAGTACTCGTACGACGCCCACCTGGTTTCGTCGACGGATGCCGGCGTGAGCTGGAGCCCACCCATCAGGCTCCACACGGACAGCTCGGCCAGCGAGCACGGATTTGTGTCATTTGTCCCGGTGGCCGACTCGGCGATGGCATTCTGGTTGGACGGTCGGGACACGAAGGGCGGCGAGGGTCACGATCACGGGGCGATGCAGGTTCGGGGCGCCTCAATATCGCGAACGGGATCGTTAGGTCCGGAAATGTCGGTGGATGCGCGAACGTGCGATTGCTGCCAGACGGCGGCGGCGCTCAGCGCCCGTGGCCCGGTCGTCGCCTATCGAGACCGGAGCGACGATGAGGTGCGAGACATTGTGGTTTCACGCCTGAACGGCGACGCATGGACGCCGGCGGTAAAGGTGCACGACGATCACTGGCAGATCGACGCGTGCCCGGTCAACGGCCCGGCGATTTTTGCAAGCGGTGACACCGTGGCGGTGGCCTGGTTCACCGCCGCGCGCGACACGGCAAAGGTGCAGCTGGCGGTTTCCACCGACGCCGGAGCCACGTTTGGACCCCCAGTACGCATCGATGGCGGAAACCCCGCGGGGCGCGTATCCCTGACGCCAGATGGGAAAGGCGCGCTGATCGTGGCCTGGGTGGAGCGCCTGACCGGTGAGAACGCCGAGGTTCGGGCACGCCGCGTGACGTTTGACGGGCACGCCTCCAGCCCCACGGTGATCACGAAGTCCTCGGCGGCACGGGCGAGCGGATTCCCTCGACTCGCTCGAGCGGGAACGCGGCTCTATGCCTCGTGGACGCAACCGGGCGACACCGCGCGGGTCCTGGTCGCGGTGGCCGAGCTTGAGCAGAGGTAGGGTGATGCGAACGACATGGGCCGCGGCGCTGATGCTGGTGTCAGCCTGCTCGGGTGACGCCAAGGTCCCGCGTGCCATCACGCTCGGGCAACCTGCCCCGGTGTATACGGCTCTTTCACTCCGTGGCGATCGCGTGGCCACTTCGGCGCTCAAGGGGCGGGTCGTCCTCCTGAACGTTTGGGCCACCTGGTGCGCACCATGTCGCGACGAAATCCCCTTCCTCCAGCAGCTGCATCAGACGAAAGCCAAGGACGGATTGGAGCTGGTCGGCGTGAGCATTGACTCGCAAGGCGAGGACGAAAAGGTCAGCGAGTTCGCCCGGGACATTGGCATGACCTACACCATCTGGCGCGACCCGGACCAGCGCATTCTCTCGGAGTACATGGCCATCGGCGTACCAGCGTCGTACCTGATCGACCGGCAGGGCGTGTTGCGTTGGAAACATGTGGGCATCGTGCGCGCGACCGATGCGGTCTTTCTGGCGTCCCTCGACAGCGCCCTCGCCGCTACGCCCTAGGGCTACCAGCCCGTCGGATCCAACGGCTGCATCTTCACTGTGAAGTGACGGAGTGCCGGCGGCTGCTCCACAATGCGCATGCCGCGCAGTCGTTCACGGTGGGTCATCACGTACGTCACGACATCGGCCACGTAATCCACATGGCTCTGCGTGTACACTCGCCGCGGAAAGGCCAGTCGCACGAGTTCCATCGCCGCCGGTTTTTCACTGCCGTCCGGCTGCTGTCCGAACATGACGCTGCCGATCTCCACGCCCCGGACTCCTCCCTCCAGGTACAACACGCAGGACAGCGCCCACGCCGGATATTGCGATGGCGGGATGTGCGGCAGCATGGCGCGAGCGTCCAGGTAGAGGGCGTGTCCGCCAGGCGGCTGCACCATCGGGACCCCTGCTTGGTTCAGCTTTTCCGATAGGTACTCGATCGACCGGATGCGATATCGCAGGTAGTCATCATGCAGCGCCTCGCGCAGCCCGACAGCGATCGCTTCCAAGTCGTAGCCCGCCAACCCGCCATACGTCACGAAGCCTTCCGTGAGAATGAGGTTGTTGCGGCATCGCTGCGCCAACGTGTCATCGTTCAGTGCCAGAAAACCACCGATGTTCGCCATGCCGTCCTTCTTGGCGCTCATGGTGCAACCCACGACGTGCGAGAACATCTCCTGCGCGATTGTCATCGGCGACTTGTCCTGATACCCCGGCTCGCGCATGTGAATGAACCACGCGTTCTCCGCGAAACGGCAGGCGTCCAGGTACAACGGTACGCCAAAACGATCGCAGATCTCGCGGGCGGCGCGGATGTTGGCGAGGGACACCGGCTGGCCGCCACCCGAGTTGTTGGTGACGGTGATCATCGCCAATGGCACCTTGCCCGGATTGTCGCGCAGCACTTGTTCGAGCTTGAACAAGTCGATGTTGCCCTTGAACGGGTGGATTGTCCCGGGCTCGCGCGCTTCGGCAATGGGAATGTCCAGCGCGATGGCTCCGCGATCCTCGATGTTCGCCCGTGTGGTGTCGAAGTGCGTGTTGTTCGGCACGATATCGCCGGGCTTCAGCATCGTCGTGAACAGGATGCGTTCCGCAGCCCGTCCCTGGTGCGTCGGCAACACGTGCTTGAGCGCCGTGATGTCACGCACCGCCTGCTCGAAGGCGAAGAACGACCGCGCGCCGGCATACGATTCATCGCTCCGCATCATGGCCGACCATTGATCGGCCGACAATGCGCCCGTGCCTGAATCGGTTAACAGGTCGATCAGGACGTCGCTGGCACGAAGCTGGAAGACATTGTAGTGCGCGGCCCGGAGCGCTTGCGAGCGCTCATCGCGCGTCCGCTGGCTGATAGGTTCAACCGAACGGATGCGAAAGGGTTCGATGATCGTATGCGTAAACATGCCGGAAAACGTCGACCCCGGCGGACTCCCGGGGCACGGGAGATACCCACCCGTGTTGTCGGACAATCCCTTATGATGTAGGGGTCCCTGCCCCCGAGTACTCCCCGTGCCCCTCTCGACAGGCGTCCTGATTTTTGATGAAGTCGAGGTCCTCGACTTCGCCGGTCCCTTCGAGGTCTTCTCCGTCTGCGGTCGACGTCAGAAGCTCGAACCGTTCCGAGTGTTTACGGTGTCGGAGCGCCCCGGTCCGGTACTGGCCCGCAACAAGTTGAGCATCAATCCCACGTATTCCTTCCTGGACTGTCCGCGCATGGACATCCTGGTTGTGCCTGGCGGATACGGAACGCGGCGCGAGATGCACAACCCCGTCATGTTGGAGTGGATCGCGGCACGCGCCCGCGAGGTGCAATATCTCCTCTCCGTCTGTTCCGGGGCCCTGATGCTCGGCGCGGCGGGTCAGCTGGATGGCCTGTCGGCCACCACGCACTTCATGGCGCTTGATGAATTGCGCGCCGTCGCCCCACGCACCGACATCAAGGACAACCTGCGCATCGTCGACAACGGGCGCGTCATTCTTTCGGCGGGAGTGAGCGCGGGCATCGACATGTCGCTCCACGCGGTGGCACGCATCCTGGGCGCCGACATGGCCCGCGAAACCGCGCAATACATGGAATACGAGGGCAACTGGGAGGAACGGGAGCGGCGTTAGGCGCCGGCGATCACTCGCCGGCCGCCCACGCGCTCACCACGGGTCAGCTCTTCTTTCCGACGAGCGACTTCTTGACCCAGCCTTCGCCGTTCGAACCCTGCACCTTGAGGAAGCCTTCGCTCTCCTCGCCAAGGAAGACGAGTTCGTCCGCCTTCTTGAGCTGCCCCACGACCTTGGCCGCGTCTTTCGGCTCGGCAAGCAACTTGATGTTGTCGATCTTGGGAGCCAACACGGTGCCTTCGGGGAAGGTGGCACCCGCCTTGACGTCCGCGCCGGAGAGCCCCGCGGTCTTGAACTTGTCAGCCCGAGCCATGAGGTCCGGGTCCGCCTTCACGGCCGTGACGATGTTGTTGAAGTTGTCGAGGTACGAAGCGGCGATGATCTTGCCTTCGGGGGTATTGGTGTAGCCACCCACGCCCGCCACGGCTCCGCCGACAAAGCCCAGGGCTCCCAGGGAGAAGTCCGTCTTCTTGGCCTTCCCCTCGGCAGCTGCAACCTGCACCGTCGTGCGGGCGTCAGCCACGAGCATGCTGGTCTGCGCTTCCTTGAACTTGGCCCCCCCACCCACCGCGGCCAGCACCGGATTCTTCCTGCCTAACAAGCCGCCCACCGCGCCACCAACACCACCCGAGTTGCCGGAGGCAATCACCACCGCCGGCGTGAGGATGAAATCCGCGGCTTTCATCATCCCGCCGCCCATGTTCTCGTCTTGCTGCATCTCGCCATTCTTGGCCAGATCACGCTCCTGCTTGATGTTGTTGAGCGCCTGACCGCGCTCCACCACTACAAAGCACTTGGACTGCTGGACCATCATGCGAATGAGGCCCGTGGGCGATCCGAGCTGATAACGCTGCAAGGCCACGAGATACTCGTTCTGTGGTTCCACGACGGCCAGCGTGCCAATTGGCTTGTCACACTTCTGGATCTGGTCCTTGGTGTCCTGGGCACTCACAGGGACGGCCAACGCCGCGCACAGGGCGGGGACTCCTGCAAACACCGTGAGAGCGGAACGTCGCATCAGCAAAAACCTCCGAGTGGGGACATGGCGGGCGGTTGGCCAGGCGGTCGCGTGCGGCGGTCATTGGCCACCCAGCGACGCTATGCGAAAAAACGGGAGAGATCCTGTCACCGTCGGGCCTAAACATAGCGTGTAAATCATCCCTCGGTCCAATGGGAATTTGGCCTTCGTTTCAATCATCGCCGCCCGGGCCCTGTCGCGACGCACTAAACACCGTCGCAACACCGCCCTGCTCTTCCAGCCGTCGCGGAGGTGCGTTACCGTGGGCTCAGTTCACACGCTTCCCGACTCCCGACTATCGTCCCATGCGTTCGAGCCTGACCATTCCCGTCCTGATCGCCCTGAGCCTGGTGACGGCACCAGCATCCGCACAGGACAGCCCCTTTGCGTCCCTGCGCTTTCGGAACATCGGTCCGGCGAACATGAGTGGGCGCATCACTGATGTCGCCGTCAACGAGTCCAACACGTTCGAGTTTTACGTGTCCAGCGCCACCGGCGGCGTCTGGAAGACAACCGACAACGGCGTGACTTGGGCCCCGGTGTTCGACCGCGAGCGCACGCACTCCGTGGGAAGCCTTGCCGTGGATCAGCGCAATCCGCGCACGGTCTGGGTGGGCACGGGCGAAGCCACCAACCGTCAGAGTTCGAGCTGGGGAGACGGCGTGTACAAGTCGACCGACGGTGGGCAGCACTGGGAGAACATGGGACTGCGCGAAGGCCGACACGTCGCGCGCATCGCGATCGATCCTACGAACTCCGATGTCGTGTACGTCGCGGTACCCGGACACCTTTGGGGACCCAATCCGGAGCGCGGCTTATACAAGACGACAGACGGCGGACGTACGTGGTCCCTGATCCTCAAGAAGGATGAGGATACCGGTGTTGTGGACTTGGCGATCGATCCGACGGACCCAAATATCGTCTACGCCGCAACGTACCAGCGACGTCGGCAACCTTTCGGCTTCGTCGGCGGCGGACCGGGGAGTGCCCTGTACAAGAGCACGGACGCCGGCCGCACCTGGAAGCAGCTGACGCGCGGACTTCCAACGACGCAGCTCGGCCGCATTGGCATTTCGATCTACCGTAAGGACCCGCACGTCGTGTACCTCTGCGTCGAGCAAGGCGAGCGCTACACATCGTCCATCTCGTACGACAAGCGTCTCGCGGGAATCTTTCGTTCCGACGACAAGGGCGAAACGTGGCGGGCCATGGGTGACTGGAACCCGCGGCCGGCGTACTCTTCGCAAATTCGTGTGGACCCCAGCGACCAGAGTCGCATCTACATGGTCGCGTATTCGTTCAGCGACGACAGCGGCAAGACCTTCAAGTCGCCGCGTCAGTCGCTGCATGGCGACGATCGCATTGTGTGGGTAGACCCAAAGGACTCGCGTCACCTCATCAAAGGCGATGACGGCGGTGTTGGGATCAGTTACGATCGCGGCGTCAAGTGGCTGTATGTCTCCTCGCTCCCGGTCTCGCAGTTTTACCACGTCAGTGCCAGCACGTCCTCGCCCTACTTCGTCTGCGGCGGCTTGCAGGATAACGGGAGCTGGTGCGGGCCAAGTCGGACGTTTTCGACACAAGGGATCCTCAATGACGATTGGTACCGCGTGGGCGGGGGCGACGGCTTCAACAACGTCATCGACACCACGGACAACCGAACGGTCTACTCATCCTCGCAGTACCTGGGCATCACCCGCGTCGATGTGAAGACCCTCGAAGCCAAGAACATTCGACCCACCGTGAAGGAGGGCGAGGGTCCGAAGCTGGGGAACTGGGGGGCACCCGACCCGCGCGTGGGAAAGAAGATTCCTCCCGCGGGGTGGAACTCGCCGTTCATCATCTCGCCGCACACCGCGGGCACCGTGTTCGCCGGGATGGCAGTGCTGTGGACCAGCAACAACCGCGGCGACACGTGGCGGTCGTTAGGTAATCCCACCACCGGGGTTGATCGCCGCACGCTCACGATCATGGGACAGGCGCCGGAGCAACCCACCCTGTCTCTGGATGACGGCGTGTCCTACTACCCGACGGTGTCCGCCGTGGCCGAATCGCCGCGAACCGCCGGTACCCTATGGGTTGGAACTGACGACGGTAACCTTCAGCGGTCCACTGATGGCGGCCGGACGTGGACGAACGTTGTGGCAAACATTCCGGGATTGCCGAAAGGCACGTGGGTGGCTGCCGTGACTCCGTCCCGCCACGCGGCCAACACTGTGTACGCGGCCTTCGACGGCCACCAAGCGGACGACTATCGGAACTACCTCTTCAAGTCGACCGACAACGGCGCGACGTGGACCTCACTACTGGGTGACCTGCCCTCTGAACGCGCGATCCACGCCGTCGTCGAAGACCCGCGCAATCCCGCCGTGTTGTACCTGGGGACCGAGTTTGGCCTCTACCTCACGGTAGATGGCGGAGCGCACTGGATCTGGCTGCGCAACAACATGCCCACGGTGCCCGTGAATGATCTGGTGATTCAGCCGCGTGAAAACGACTTGGTGCTGGCTACGCACGGACGGGGGGTCTGGATCCTTGACCAGATCAGCGCCTTGCAGGAGCTGACACCGGCCGTCGCCGCATCACCGCTGCACCTGTTCTCCATCAGCCCGGCCGAGATGACGCGGATGACCAGCACCAAGGCGCACGCCGGCGACATGATCTTTCGCGGTGAGAATCCGCCGAATGGCGCGCTGATCGACTTCTACCTCAACGCTCCCGCGCGGCCTGGAACGGCGTCCCTGCACATTCTCTCCACCACCGGGTCCGAGGTGGCCACGGTGCCACTCGACTCCACACTCGGCGCGGGCGTGCACCGAGCCGTGTGGAACCTGCGTCGACCGGCGTTGCGGGAGGCCGCGGGTGCATCCGACGACGACGATGGATTTGGTGGCGGACTTCCCGGTCGGTTGGTCGACCCCGGGACGTACGTCGCCCGCCTCACGGTGGGCGGCACCAGCGTCGAACAACGATTCACCGTGCGCGAAGATCCACGGGTGTCTCTCACGTTGGCTCAACGAAAGACGTGGACCGGCTCGTTGGACCGCATCGCCGAACTCTATCGGGCGGCGAATGCTCTGGCCGATTCGGCGCGTGCCGAACAGAAGCGCCTCCAAAGCTCGGGCTCGTCGGACGCCAAGCGCTTGGCGGAGGTGCGCGACATCGCCGAGACCGCCGGCGAGTTGGTGCAGCGAATCGCCGCACTGTACGGAAACGTCGTGCGCGTCTCGGAGCCGCCGACGACCGACCAGGGAGCGCAAATGGGCTACTTCCCTTCGGTGCTCCAGTCCCTTCGCTTGCGCTGGCGCGCGTTAGGCACGCGATCCTGACACTGCGGCTTGGAGACACAACAAACGCGGGCCGGTAGCTACCGGCCCGCGTTTGTGTTCTGCCTTGCTACGCCTTCTTCAGAGTGAAGGCCTCGAAATCCGACGAATCCAGGTACGTCAGGCGACTGCTCCAGCCGTCGGTGGCCATGGCCGCCGTATACAACTCGGCCGCAAAGGCGCCCGTCTCGCAACCACCGGGAAGACACCCGGCGGGGAGGTTGAAGTCCATCGCTCCCTGCGCACTTCGCGTCACGCTATGCGTGCCTGAGCCCACGGGCTGGTCGTTCTCGGAGTACACGACCGCGTCAACGCGCTTGACCGTCAGGTCATACGTCGCAAACCCGTTCTTGTGTTTGGACCGCCACGGCAGTGTGACCATATCTCCGGGGTTGAAGGTGAGTACGCCGCAGCAGGGATCTGCCGTTGCCGCTCCGATCGATGGCGCGTCGATCTCCGAATAAGTCGGATTGTTGTCGACGTGTACGGTCACGATCATCTGGTTGCCAACGACCAGGCCGAGGGTGGCCGCGTCCACGGTGGTGATGGTGCCCGTGAGGTCATCCACGTTCGGCACGTAGTACTTGATACCCAGGGCTCCGATGTTCACCGGGTTGCCTGCGGAGTCAAACAGCTCCAACATGATCTCGAACTTCCCGGACTGGTCCACACCAACCTCGTTCCCAGCGGCATCGTAGGTGATGCCCGGCGACGGAATGGTGGTGTTAAAGACGCCGTTCTGGTGATCCGTCGGCCAAACGACGGGCCCCCACACACCCTGAGGCGGCAGCGAGGGCGGGATTTCGTACAGGTTCGCCGCGGGAGCATCTGGCGGCGAGAGTGGTCCCAGCTTGTACAGCGCGCTCACCAGCGTCGGGCCCACGTCGTATGAATAGTGCCGCTGTACATCGTCGAGCATTTGGATCCAGCTCCCAGAGGTGCCGCGACGGTAGTGCAGCTTGTAGTACTTCACGCCAAGTGTGTCACGCAGGGAGTTGTCGAACAGCAACTGCGGACGCAATGAGCCGCCAAAGGGAGCACCCCCCTTCGTCAACCCCTTGTTCGTGCTGGTGGTGCTGCCGGCCAGCGCCTGCGACGAACCGTAGATCGAGTTCATCGAGAGCCCGCCGATCGCCGTAAACAGGACCCAATCGGTACCGGCGATCACCGGGGGACAGGGTGGGCAGGTCAGCGCGAACGGATGCGTCGTGTGCAACGTGACGTCGCTGCCGCAGACGTAGTTCCACCACGTGTAGCACCACACGGGCGTCGGCGCGTAGATCGGAATGCGGAGCCACGGGAACAACTTGCGGTAGGCCTTGAAGTACAGATCCGGCGTGTCCGGATTGTTGCAGCCGTTGGAGAAGATCGTGTGGAACTTTCCGCAGTCATCCGTGGTGGTGGTGGCCACCAGCTGCATCGTAACGAAGCGCGGGAAGAACCAGCAAAGGATCGGCCGGATGAAGTCCGGGTAGCGTATGATCGCCGCTTCCAGCTGCAACCTGCTGCCCGACAGGGCGGCACTCTGCAATTCGCTTGGCACGGACAGCGACGCCGTGGACGCGGCCGTCATCGACATCCGGGCGCTAAGCGTGGTGGCACCACCAACTTTCCGTGCCACAGGCAGGCGCGAGGCGACCGGCGGGAGGGGATCGGGGAACGGACCCGGGAAGGGTCCCGGGAGCGGTTCGGGAACCGGATCGGGGAGCGGCACCGGGTTCACCAGCCAGTCGCGCACCCGGTTGAATTCCAGGTCCGGCAGCTTCGGAAGAATGATCCAGAGGGGATCGACTTCGTAGATCTCGATCTCCGCGTGGCACACCGGCAGGTCAACATTCTGGCCGCCAAGGACGCTGCGCTTGAGCAGTGACCCCTGCACCACGCACAACCCGCGCAGCCAGCAGAGGATGTCCGGCAGGTTGATCACGAACTGGATCGGCAGTCGCACCGCCTCAAGGTCCAAGCGCGCGCGCTGCTGCAGGGCGCCGCGACGCACCAGTTCTTCCAGACCGATCTTGTCCTTGTCGAGCTGCGGTCCGACCAGGACTCGCACCTGCATGCCTTCGCTCCCGAGTGGTACTTCGAGGGCGCCCTCACCGTTCTTGTCCAGGCCCTTTACGTCGAGCAGTCGACCGCCGGCGGAAAATGCGTAGGCCGCGAGTGACACTTGCTTGGCCTCGTCCGACTTCGGCAGCACGGCGCGCACTTCGACCGTGCGCGTCTTGGATCCCTTCGCCATACACCCCTCACATGATGTTGAGCCCACACCCGACCGCCGACCACGGCTCATCGCGCGTCGGCGGTGCCTAACGCATCCTTGGCAAAGGGGCCGGTCTCGGCGTCCTGAAGAGGGCCGCACGCAACCCGATGCATGCGCACGTCGTTAGGCTTCATCTTCTGCGCATGATCGGAACGTCGCGGGGCGCTGGCGCGCTGTATACTCGGGGCACTACGAGCGCCGACCTCGGCCGTTGAACAACGACAGGGGTCGTTAGGTCTCGCGCAAGCCCGCGCGGTGAGCGATGGGCGTTACCGCTCGGCCAATTGCTTGAGGTTGGCCAGTCCGGACTCGAAGTCCTTGCCCACCAGCTTGTCCATATTGATGAACGTACGCATCAGCTTGGACTGGAAGTTGGAGGGACCTTCCATCGTCCAAGTGACGTCCGTGGCCTTGTCGCGGCCGACCAGGGCAAAGGTCGTCACATTGTGTCCCTCGAAGGGGGTGAAGAAATCCAGCTTGATCCGCAGCCCGCGCGGTGGACTGGACTCGAGGATCTCCATGCGACCACTCCCCACCTTCTTGTTTCCCTGCCACTCGTACACCGCCCCCTTCCCACTCGCCGATCCGCTGAACGTGCGTTGAAGGGCGGGATCGAGTCTTTCCCACGGCGACCAGTCACTCCACTTGTGGAAGTCATCCAGCCACGCAAATACCGCAGATGCATCGGCGTCGATCTGCGCCGATCGTTGGATGACCAGCGTGTTCGACTTGGACGCCGCCAGCGCCAGCACAGCCACAACCAGCACGAGCACTGCGATCAGGATGTAGAGACCCATGCGCGACTCCGAGAAAGACACCGCCGGCCTGCCGGACGAAACGCTACCGCAGCAATGAGAAAGGTGCAATACATGCTCGGAGATTCTGCGAAAACGTGCCCTCTGCTACGCGTTTCTGCCCCTTGAATCCACCGACGGATCACGCGTGACAGATCCGCAACGTCTCCGTCCACACATTATGGGAGACTAACGTGTCTCGTTGGAAAGAATTTCCCGCGGCGTGACGACACTTCTACATAACGCGGTTGACCGTCACCCGAGGGTGATTTCCTTAGCCCTGCACCATGCGCGCCTTTTCACATCGCTGGACCCCGGCCGTTGGCTGGTCGGAGAACGTTGCAGCAACCGATCCGCAGGTGCAACTCTTGATGGGCTTTGGGCCGGCGCAGGCTCCGCCCGACGAATGGTTTGCCGATGTCGCACGTCGCTGGCCTAACGCGACCTTGGTCTACACGACGGCCGGAGGCCAGATCGACGGCGCCGATGTATTGGATGCCGGGGTCGTGCTCACCGGGTGGGCCTTCGACAAGGCACGCGCGCGTGTCGTCGTATTGGAAGGTGTGGGCAGCGTCCCCTGTGAGACACTGGGGAGGCAGCTCGGCCAGGCCGTCGCCTCGGAGCCGGAACTGCGTCACGTCCTGCTCTTTCTCGACGGCCTGTTGGTGAACGGGGCGGCCTTCGCCGAGGGTCTGGCTGGCGTCTTGCCCGCGGGTGTCACGGTGTCTGGCGGTCTGGCCAGCGACGGCCTCGAATTCGTCTTTACGGGCATCGGCATCAATGGTCCGGCGAAGGCCGGCCGCGTGGTCGCCGTCGCATTGTCCGGCGCTTCGCTCGCGATCGGCACAGGGAGCGTGGGCGGCTGGGAACCGTTCGGCCCTGAGCGGCTTGTGACGCGGGCTTCTGGAACGACCGTGTTTGAGCTGGACGGTGAGCGCGCCCTTGACGTCTATGGCCGATATCTCGGCAACCTGGTCAAGGAGTTGCCCGGCAGTGCCCTGTTGTTTCCTCTGCTACTCTCTGCGCCAATGGGTGGGCCGGCCGTCGTCCGCACCATCCTCGGCGTCGACGGACCTGCCGGGTCCCTGCGGTTCGCCGGAGATGTCCCGCAAGGGCATAAGGTGCGCCTGATGCGCGCGACGAACGACTGGATCTTGGACGGCGCTGCCGCCGCGGCACGTGAGGCGCGCGCAGCACTGGATGGCGTGGAGCCCGCTGCCCTGCTCTGCATTTCTTGCGTCGGGCGACGTGCACTACTCCGCAGCCGGATTGAGGAGGAAGTCGACGAGGTATTGCAGCTGTCGGGGTCCGCGGTGGTCACGGGCTACTACTCCAATGGCGAAATCGCGCCACCGCACGGCGCCCCCAACGGTGCTGCCCTGCTGCACAACCAGACCATGACGGTTACCGCCATCGGAGAGCGCTAGTGCATCCGGCGTTGGCCCGCCCAATTCGCCGATACCTGGGCGAGACTGGCCTCACGGGGCCCGTGCAGGCGGTGTTGCAAGCGGCCAGCGACGTGCTCTCGGACATCGATCGCGATCGGGAACTCTCCACGCGAACGATGCAGGAGCTCTCCAACGAGCTGCAGGAACGACTCGAGCGTGTGCGGGCGTCCGAAGACCGCTACCGCATGCTCTTCGACTCCGTCCCGCACCCGACATTCGTACTCAAGCGGGATGACCTCACGGTGTTGGACTGGAACAGCGCCGCCGAGCGAACCCTCGGGTGGTCCAGAGCCGATGTCATCGGCCGGCCCGTGTACGAGCTGGGCATGTGCGATGCGGGGTGCGCCTTTGCATCGCGCCTCATGAGCAACCAGGCCATGTCCGCGGCCGACATCGTGCAAACGCTCTTACGTTCGCGCGACGGTACCTTCGTGGAAGTCGAAGTTCAGGGGCTCGACATGTCGTTGCACGGGACGCCGTCGGTTCTGGTGATGATCCGCGACGTCACCGCCCAACGTTCTGCCGAACGGTCGGCCAAGGACAGCGCCGCACGCTTTCAGGCATTCTTCGATCACGCGGGGATCGCGATTCAGGTGCTCTCCGTAGACGGCGTGATCCTCGAGGCCAATCCTGCCTGTCGCGATATGTTCGGCTACGACCCCGACGAACTACTTGGACATTCCATCACCCGGCTGATACAGGCCGGAAGTGAGTTCAGCATCCAGGACACGTGCAGCGACGTCATGACGTCCGCTCGTGAGTTCGTGGCCGTGGAAACGCCGTTCGTGCATCGCGATGGCAGCGTGGTCTGGGCGCAGCTGACGCTAGCGCGCGTCGAGCGTGGGAACGAGCCACGACTGATGGCCATGCTCCAGGACGTGAGCGAACGCAAGCGCATGGAACAGGAGCTCACGCGCCAAGCGTTCCAGGACGACCTGACGGGGCTGGCGAACCGCGCGCTCTTCCGCGACCGCTTGCGCCATGCGCTGGAACGTCGGGTACGGCTGCAAGCCGACGTCGCGGTGTTGCTGCTGGACCTCGACGGCTTCAAGCGCGTGAACGACTCGCTGGGACATGCCGCCGGCGATGAGTTGCTGTGTGTCATTGCCCGCCGGATCGCCAGCGCCGTACGCTCCGGCGAAACGGTGGCCCGCTTAGGCGGAGACGAGTTCGCGATCGTCATCGAGTCCATGCGAGATGATGAGGATCCTCAAGCCCTGGCGGAACGGCTGCTGCGCGTCGTCTCCACTCCCGTAGTAATCGCCGAACGTGATGTGGTGGTGAGCGCCAGCATCGGCATCGCCGTCGCACAGCCCGAAGAGGATGGCGAGGCCGTGCTTCGCAACGCCGACACCGCGATGTACTCGGCTAAGAGTTCGGGGAAGCACTGCGCGCGCCAATTCGATCCCACCATGCATGCACGAGCACTGGTGTGGTTGGAGATTGAGCAGGACCTGCGCCGCGCCGTATTGAATGAGGAGTTTGTCCTGCACTTCCAGCCACTCGTCCATCTAGGAAGTGGCGCGTTACGAGGATTCGAGGCGCTCGTGCGTTGGTATCACCCGAAGCGCGGCCTGATCCCACCGAACGAATTCCTTCCCGTGGCCGAGGAAACTGGGCTGATTCTGCCGATTGGACATTGGGTCCTTCGGGAGGCGTGCCGTCAGGCGGCGAAATGGGAGGACGATGGCGACGGCCTGCCTTCCATCTCAGTGAACCTGGCCCCTCGGCAGCTCGAACACGCGTCATTCATCGACGACCTGCGCGGTGCGCTCACCGAGTCCGGACTCGATCCGCGTCGCCTGATCCTTGAGGTGACTGAGAGTCAGATCATGCGCGCGCCCGAGCAGGCACGCGCGCGTTTGCATGCCATGAAGGCGTTGGGCGTTCGCGTCGCCATCGACGACTTCGGCACCGGATATTCGTCCCTGTCACACCTTCAGTACTTCCCGGTCGACGAACTGAAGATCGATCGGACCTTTGTGGCCCGGATCAACGACGGCGAGCGCGAAGTGTCGTTCATCAAGACCATGATCGAGCTGGCACGATCACTCGGCATCGAGGTGGTGGCCGAGGGGATCGAAATCGACTCGCAGCAACAACACCTCGCGATCCTGGGTTGCGACATCGGGCAGGGATTCTTGTTCAGCCGCCCCCTGCCGCTCGGCGACTTGTCTTCGTATCTCAGTCAGCGACAGGTCGTCGCCGGTTCCGCACAGGCAGCCACGCCCGCGGTGACCACGCCACCCGCAACACGCCGTCCGTAGAGATCTGGGCGCTGCACAGTAGCGCCGCTGCGCAACCCTCTATTGTGACGAGGGTGTCTGACGCCAGACGAAGCGTACATGCATCCTCTCGCGTGCACGCATTAGTGTTCTGTACAACGTCCGACACTCCACGAAGTCCCAATGAACCTGCTTCGCAGCTTGGCCATTCGCACCATCCTACTTGGTGCGTTGCCGCTCCACCTTCGCGCCCAGCAGGCGACCGGGCTGACCTTCGAGTCCGACGAAGCGAGGGCCGCCCTATCGATCCTCGAGACCCGAGCCGCCAGCGGCGCGCCAGCGGCCGATCAATGGAACACACTCTTCACCTCTGCCGGATATCGGCGGCTGGCAGCACGTGAACGCGCCATGGGTCGCGAGATGCCCGATTCTCAGTTCGCCGGCTTCCTCATGGCGGACTCAATGGCGAAGCGCGCGGCGTTGCTGCGCCGCACCCTGCGTGCCTGGGAGTCCGCGAACTTGCAAGTCGCGCTCGATCGGGCGCACGCGTACCTCCCATCCGGTACGCCAATTCAGGCGACGATCTATCCGCTGATCAAGCCGCGCACGAACAGCTTTGTCTTTGAAGCCAGCACGAACCCGGCGATCATGCTGTTTCTGGACCCGGACGTTTCGCCAGCGAAGTTCACCAACACCGTTGCGCACGAGCTTCATCACATCGGGTACAACCACGCCTGCCCAGACTCGGCGAAAGGCTCGGTGCCCCGTCCCTTGGCGACGGCGATCTACTGGATGGGTGCCTTTGGAGAGGGCTACGCAATGCTTGCTGCAGCTGGCGGGCCACAGGTGCATCCGCATGCCGCTAGCGAACCCGCCGAGCGCCAGCGGTGGGATAAGGACATGCGCCACATCGGGCGGGACTTCGCGGACTTGGACCTGTTCTTCCGGGACGTTTTGCAGGGCAAGGTGGCCAATGCGGATTCCGTGCAGACGCGAGCCATGGAGTTCTTTGGCGTGCAGGGGCCGTGGTACACTGTCGGCTACACGATGGCTCGATCGATCGAACGCGCGCGAGGGCGCCAAGCGTTGGTGGGCATGCTCTGCGACCCCGTGCGCGTGATGCGCGAATATCAGCGGATTGCCGCGCGCGGGGCGCCACGTTGGAGCGGCGGCCTTCTGGCCTTGCTCCCCACCACCTAACGCGCGACCGCCGTGTGTCTCGGTGTCGCGGCGCGTTTGTGGAACTGGAGACGCGCCGCGAGCAGCCTTATTTGGTTGACCCCGACGGGGTCGCCACGTCCGCGAATGGGACCAACGTCGTACGCGAGGCGCCGTCCTTGAATACGACGGTGAGACCAGTGTACGCGACGTTCTTCCCTTCCGTCAGGATGAACACTGCTTCGCGATGCAGCAGGTCCACCTCACGAACGGCCAAAGGCTGCTGATTCGCATCCGCAAGGAACAACGTGGCCTCACGCGTCGGTCGTTCATTCGCCAACCAGGTCAGGCGGACGGAGCGATTGGACAGGCGGTCGATCCGCATCACGCCGCCTCCGCCATCTGCCCCCTTCCCAATGACTGTCATGCGCGAACGGGTAGGGTCGTAGCGCGGGGGAGGCTCTGCCGGCACAGTCGCATTTGAGCTGGCGGCTGGCACAGGTACGGGAACATAGTACGGCACGGGCACAGGGACGGTCACCGTCGCCGATGGCGCGGTCCCTACAACGACCGGATAACCCCACGGGCGGGAGAAACGCGGCGACAGGCTGGACGCACCAGGAATCGAGTAGCCGCGTCCTCCCGTCATCCGTTCCCCACCCTGCGCGCCGTACCCCCCCATGCGCTCCGCCGGCCTCTGCATGGAACGGAGGGAACCGAACCCGCTCAGGGTAGACGCGTCGGGGCGAGTGCCGCCGAGGGTGCCAAAGCCGTTGGTATGACCGCCGTGGACCTGCGCCATGAGCGGCGCCGACAGCGCGCACCAAGCAACGCCTAACGATATCCCTCGTCCAAGCCTGCGCATACGACCTCCGGCTTCCAGCGTCTGAGCGTGATACAAAGGATGGTACCCGCTCACGCCACGGCAAGGGAATGTTTTGCCAGCACGCGGAGTAACAACCCATTTCGGGCAAATTGTCTTGTCTTTGCCTCCCCGTCGGTCCATGCTTGGGGCACCATGAGACCCTCACACGCATTCCTCGCGCTGGCCACCGCGGCTTGCGCAGCCAGTTCCGACGCCGGCGATCGCGATTTCCCAACCATCGCGCGCATGCCCGCATTCTCGGCGCAACGGTCGTCCAGCAACAACCGCTTTGTCCTGAGCAACGAGGACAACAAGCACTTCATGCCGGGTGAGACGATCGTGATTGCCGACCTCGATGGACCCGGAGCGGTGACCCATCTCTGGTTCACCGCCGCGGCCAACGAGTTCGCCTGGCCACGGCTCTTTCGCTTGCGTGTGTACTACGATGGCAAGAAGACGCCGAGTGTGGATGCACCGCTCGGAGACTTCTTCGGTGTGGGGCATGGCTACGAGACCGACCTGAACTCCGCCATGATCTACAACACCAGTCTGGGTCGCGGCCGCAATTCGTACTGGCAGATGCCATTCCGCAAACATTGTCGCATCACGATCACCAATGAAGGCGCGCGGATGAAGGCGCTCTACTACCAGGTCGACTGGCGCAAGTACCAATCTCTCCCTAACGATGTCTTGTACTTCCACGCCTACTACCGTCAGGAGCTGCCTGCCGTATCCGGTCACAACTATTCGTTCCTCAACATACATGGCAAGGGACAGTACGTCGGTACTGTGCTGAACGTCGTGCAAACACAGATCTCATGGTTTGGTGAAGGTGACGACCTGTTCTACGTAGACGGCGCAGCCCATCCCCAGCTGTTTGGCACAGGGTCCGAGGATTACTTCAACGAGGCGTGGGGCCTTCGGCAATCGTCGGGGCCATGGACAGGATCCGTGGTGGCCGAAGGTGAGCGCATCGGCTCCCGACTCTCGGGATATCGGTGGCACGTCCCCGATGCCATCCCGTTCACCAAGTCCATCTGGGCAGGAATCGAGCATCGCGGATGGACGTACAACCCAGATGGCTCCACACGCGCCGCATTCGAAGAACGGCCCGACTATTTCTCCAGCGTCGCGTATTGGTACCAGGATGGTGTCAACGAGGAGCTCCCCGAACCACCGTACGGCAGCGCGCGATTGCCGATGGGGAACGCGCAGCAGATCGCCATTCAACATTCCATTCGCGACGTCACCGCCGTGAGCGGAACGGCATCCGTGCAGAAAGGCCAGGACTGGAACAAGGACTTTGTCTTTCTCGCCGCCAAGGGGCCCGGCGCGCGGATCAACATCCCGTTCGACGTGGCGGAGTCCGGCCGCTACGAGCTCGTCGCCTCGATCGCCAAGGCGCCTAACTATGGGAACTACGTTGCCCTGGTGGACAACCAACCGACCAACCTGGACCTTCGCCAGCCGGTGAGTTCCGAGATTCCCTTCCCCGGCCCTCTCGTCTATCACAACTACGAGCTGGAGGTCTACGCGGGGATGCAGCAGCCGCTGGGCTTCTTCCGCTTCGAGAAGGGCCGGCACTCGGTGAGCCTTATCTGTGTGGGCAAGGATGTGGCGTCGGCCGGGTACGACGTCGGCGTATACGAACTGGTGCTTGAACGCCTCCCCGAGAACATCGGCGTTCCCGATACGACAAAGACGTTGGAGCTGCCGCCTGCCCTGCCCGACGCGCCACGCGTGTCCAGTGGCTCCATCGTGTATCGCGGCCAGCCACTGGATTTCTACGTGAAGTCGCTAGGCAACGCACATGGCGCACCGCGGGCAGATGCCTTACGAGCCATTGGTTCCTTTGGCGACGACGCCCGGTCAGCCGTTCCGGCCGTCACCGAGGGACTGCGCGATGCCGACCTGGAGGTGCGCGTCGCCGCCGCGTGGGCGCTGACTCAGATAGGGCCGCCAGCTGCGACGGCGACGACGGCCCTGGCGACGGCGCTTGCCGATTCCAGCGCCCGCGTGCGCGTGCTGGCGGCACTCGCCCTCAAGTCCATCGGAGCCGCCGCGTCCGGCGCCCTGCCCCCGCTGATTGGCGCGTTGGCCGACCCCGATGAGCACGTGCGGGTCTCGGCGGCGGCGGCGATCGGTACCATGGGACCCGCGGCGAAGAGTGCGGTGAAGCCGCTTGCCGATCGCATGTTTGTGAAAGACGAACTGCGCAACGTGATCATCAGTGCTGCAACGGCGCTTGGTCAACTCGGCCCCACGGCAGCCGAAGCGCTCCCCGCACTCGAGCAGGCGTTCAAGGCTGGCCTTGTTGGGCCTTCGGCGCAGGAAGCGATGCACAAGATTCGCGGCGAACCAGTTCAAAGCTGGTGGTGAACAGCGGGTTACTCGGCCGTAGGGGATGCTCCGTGCTCACGTGTGTTCTAAGTCACACCCCATGAACGCCAACTCCTCATTGCTCATGCCTCGCTCACTGTCCGTCGTCGGCATCGCTGGTGTTGCTCTTCTCTCGCTTGCCGGTTCCCCCGCCGCCCTGCGGGCGCAGAATGAAACGCTTTTCCACGGTGGCGCATCGTCGCTTGGATTCTACGCGGCTCCCGTGGTGAAGCTCACGGAGATCGGCGGACAGGGAGAGGTCCTTGCTGGTGCGCGCTTTGGCCTCCTTTTCTCGCGCCAGTTTGCGGTAGGACTCGCCGCCTACGGTGGAGGGCATCCGCGGGGTTACCTGGACGGGCCAATTCCGCTGCCGAATGGCATCCATGGATTGGACGGCGACTATGGTCGTGGCGGTAGCGGACGCACGATTGGTTATGGCGGTGTTGAGTTCGAATACGTGGCGATGCCAGCAAAGCTCGTACACGCGTCCATCAGTACGCTGCTGGGCGCCGGATGGTTCGGAAACAATCAGGACCTGCCCATCCTAGTGGGGAGTGGTCCCATGCGTGGATACGGCGATCGCGGCAACACTTTCTTTGTCGCCGAACCCGCGGCCAACGCCGAGGTCAATCTCGCCAAGCATGTCCGGTTAGCGTTAGGCGTCGGCTACCGCTTCGCAGCCGGTGATCACACCACGTCATTCCAGAGCCCGGGAGGTGTGACGGGCTCCCTAGGCCTCAAGTTAGGCAAGATGTGAGCGGGATTCAGGAGCGCGGCGCCGGCTAGCTCGTCGCCGCCCCTGTCGCTCCGTAGCGCGCGTACCGCGCTCGATACCCGCATCGGCGGCCGAGCGCAGCGAGCGGCGGAAAGAGCACATCCTGCATCGCGATGGGTGGAAATGCTGGTCGAATGAAGTCCCCGACGTCGTGCACCAGCACCGCCGCCTGCAACAGGCCAATGCGGCCAGCCGGCGACAGCTTCCCCTCACGACTCAGTCCAAACTGCGTTTCGAAGAAGATCTCAGCCGAGGTCAACGCCGGACGATGCTCATAGTAGATCCGCATGGGCGTGTCTCCCGCGTTCCACTGAGAGTGCGGGACGCCCACTGGGCAGACGAGCGTCTCGCCCGGGCCCGCGACACCACGCCGTTTGCCGATCTCCCAACCGTATCGCCCCTCCAGCACGACGAAGCGTTCTTCCTGGTTCGGATGAATGTGCGACTGCACCACATACGAGCCCGGTTGCACAATGAGTTCCGCTTGGAAGAGCGAGCCGCCTGACGAGTCGCTCGTCGAACGGAAGATCAGTCGTTCTCCGGTCTGTGGACTGTCGATGACCGTTCCAATCGGGATCATGACGAGCGACGCCTGACGAGTTGCCGCAGCAGCGCGCGCCCAACCACCACGGGGTGATTGAGCATCGTTCCAAGTCGGCCGCCAAGGGAGTTTGGGTCTCGCGCCACGCCAAGCTGACGGAGGATCGTGCCAAGGTCGAAGTAAGTGCGCTCGCACACCATGCGCTCCCCTTCGAACGCAAAGACGATGATCAGGGGGAAGTCGATGCGGCGACCGGTGGGCGGTAGCCCTCGCCAGTCGCCCAAGTGCGTGCCAGTGAAGCGTCCCTCTACGTAGACCCCCTGCTCGCCATGATCGATGGAGGTCGGCAGGAACTTGAAGTCTGGGAACGCCGTGATGTTCTCCAGCAGCAACCGGTTCACGCCATCGTGACCATCCCAGACTTCCCCCGTCGCCACGATCTCATAGCGCGGGTGTGCAAAAGCGTCGATGCAGCGTTCAAACTCGTGGGCATTCTCTGCCGTCATGTGCTCCATGACAACGGCTTCGCGAAGCTCGCGTTGCGTCGAGGGCTGGGTGGTCATGGTGGGGTGGATTGGTGGTGGGCACGTGCTCCCGATGTCTACGCCGGCGAGTCGAGGCCGGATTGCTCGACGGGCCGCCCGTCGGTTCCTGAGGTGCCTACCTGCGAACCGTCGAGCGTTGCAGGACTAACCGGGCTCCACGGCGGTCGCGGGGCGTGTGCTGTCACAGAATTCAAGCGGCGGTCATGCTCGCGTCGGCGGTCACGCTCGCGCCGCCGGTAGCAGCGCATTTGGCTGAAAGGGCCCAGATTCAGGGACCTCTCACCGCCACGACATGATTCCACGGATTCGAATCGCCCCGCACGGTCCCGAGTTCTCGCGGGTAGTGTATGGCACCTGGCGCCTCCTGGACGGTCCGGGTCCGGCTCCCACGCCCCAAGAAGTCAATCGCCGGCTGCACCGGTGCGTGGAACTGGGTATGACCACCATCGACACCGCCGAGATCTATGGAGGGTACGAGGTGGAAGAGGCGTTAGGTGCTGGACTGGCACTATCGCCGGCGTTGCGTGGCCAGCTGCAGATCGTGACCAAGGCGGGCATCTATGTCCCCAACGCCCGTCACCCCGAACGTCGAACCGCGCATTACAACGCTACCGGCCCTCGGCTCATCAAGAGTCTGGAGAAGTCGCTGCGGCTTCTGCGTACAGACCGGGTGGAGTTGTTGCTGGTGCATCGGCCGGACTGGCTCACCAGTGCCGACGACACCGCCGCCGGCCTGAATCAGCTGATTCAGGAAGGAAAGATCGCCAGTGCCGGCGTTTCCAACTACACGGCCGCCCAATTCTCGCTGCTGAACAGCCGCGTGACACAGCCGCTCGTTACCAATCAGCTGGAGTTTCACCTGCTCCACATGGATCCGATCATCGACGGGACATTGGACCAGTGCGAGCAGCTGCGCGTGGCGCCGATGGCGTGGAGTCCACTGGCTGGCGGGCGCCTGTTCGATGCGTCGAACGACGCATCGCATCGCATCCAGCGCGCCGCGTTGGCCATGTCCGATCGCTACAACGGTGCGTCGGTGGAATTGCTGGCCTATGCATGGATCTTGGCCCATCCCGCCCGACCACTGCCAATCGTCGGGACAAATCGCGTAGAGCGGATTGAGCTGGCGGCACGTGCTTCCACGTGCAATCTGGAGCGAGAGGATTGGTACGCGTTGTGGGAGGCGGCGCAAGGTCGGCGCGTGCCCTGACGCGATGGGTCGCTGTTCAGACTCCGCCCGCTAGTTACTATAGGAACTGGAATGGGCCTTCCCGGCGGTGGAGACCCGGACACCCTGCGAAGCTCTCCGGGAGCTTCTGCCGGCAATCGTGAGGGTGTCGTGCGCCGTCACGGATACCGGCACGACTCCCAGCTGTGGGCCACGCCCTTGATCAAATCCAAGGGACCGAGTGTCAGTCCGATGGCTGGCACCACCACGGTCAACCGCATGTGATCATCGCGAAAAGCGCCGCTGATGGTTGCCGGATAGTCCAGGTGGCCGGGCGCAGCGCCAACGTACTGCGTATACGTAGCCGGCAGGTCGAACGACAAGGAATTGATCGGTGTGGTGGACGTCGCGTAGGAGCCGACGCAACCGCCTGACGCCAGACGTTGCAGCGTCACGCCATCCGCCCGCACGACCAAGGCCGACTGGTCGTCGCCCCACACACTCTGATTCGCGGGATCACTGGGATGCCCGTCGGCACACGCGATCACCACCGCGGAGGCGCAACAGACGACTACACTCGACACTCTCATGGACCCTCTGATTGTGGCACATACCAACTCACAGACACACTCGCATTTGGCTCCCCCCGAAGCACGCGCTCGCAAACCACGCTAAACGACAGGTCCGTGAGCGCGCGACTCTTGAGTGACGAGACGACCGCAAAAGCAACGGGCCCCGGCTCAGATGAACCGGGGCCCGCGCGACGTGCGATGGAATCTTAGCAGTGGCCAGGACCGATCAGGCCATTGTTGTAGTTGTCGAGCAGGTCCGACCACGTCACCAGCTGGCTGCGCGTCGGATCGACGGGAGCGGTGTCCATGTTGCTCACGCCCTGGAAGTACGCGGCGGCACCCTGCATGGCGGCATCGACCTCGGGAGTCGTTGAGGCGCCGGCGAGGATATTCAGCTTGGCGGCCATGTACTGATGCGCCAAGATGTAGTTCGCGTTGCCCTTCTTGGGCGCGGTGTTGAACACCGTGTACCACGACTTCCCGGTGCTGAAGAACTGGGTGTCTTCGCCGCTGGCGCCGATGTTCAACCAACGATTGTCATACGGCGCGGGGCCCTTGGACGAATGCGTCTTCCAGTAGCCGAGCGTGTAGGTGCAACCGGGCGTGGTAACGATCTCCGTGTTCGTGAACACGAAGAGTTCGCCGATTGCGCCGCCGATGAAGCCGTGGGCGACATTGGAGGCGATCGGACCGATCGGGCCCTGAATCGTGCCGGGAAGTGGGCCGATGATCGTCGTCTGCATGTAGGACGGCGTAAAGCCCGCTGGCACATTCTCCGTGATCGTGACCGCGACCGCGGAGCCACCGAGATACGGCGTCTCGCGGCACGTTCCGCTCTTCACCTTGAAGTTGTTCAGCGTGATGCCGTTGCTGCCAACCAGAGTGAAGCTGGTTGAATCTGGCGGAGTGGCGCCCGTCTTCATGTCGTAGAACTTGCAGACCTCGATCTGCTCCAGGTCTGGCGCCATGTACACGCCCTGCGTAGCGACGATCTGCTTCTTCAGGGGGCTCACCGGCGTCTGGTCGTTGTTACAGGCGACCATCGTGGCGACGGCAATCGCCGCGAGGGACAGTACAGTGATTCTGCCTCTCATCGTTCCTCCGAGGGGTCTAGGATCAGCGAGTTTGGTGACCTCCATCACGCACCCGACATGCCGTCCGCGTGACGCTCACGCGCTCAACTACCCCTCTGCCTTGGCCGCGACCGCGAATCTCGACGGAGGGCGATCTTCATCTCAAGTACATGACCGGCCATCGTTTAGGCGCCGTGCGTGAAGCGCTTTTTGTTGCCTCGATTCTTCCCCCTTTGCCCATCGTATGATCGTTTCGCAGCACGCCATGCGCGAGCAGGTCCCGGCGCGTTGTCGGAATTGATTGACACGTATAGCACGGTTACCACAGCGCGGCAGGTCAGCAATCGGCATGTCATCCGGGAAGCAAGACGCTGCCGACGGCGTGGACCATGGTCGGTCGTCAACGCCGACGAACAGGAGAACGATACGGAATGGGTGCTTTCATGCGTGTAATGCGAAACTCGGGCGCGGTTGAGAATTGGTTTCCCCGCGCCCGGGTGCGTCGTGATCAACCCAATGGGACGTAGATCTCGGTGATGAGTTTCTCCTTGGGCGTGTCCATCGGCGTGTTCCGGTAGATCTCGTAGCTCACGCTGTCCCGAACGCGCTCGCCGCTCTGCGGCAGCCACTCGCCCATCAAGCGAGACCATGCATCGCCCAGCCCTTCATACGATCCCGTGTGTGTTGCCACGGCGTAACGACCTCCAGGCACCTGAACTTCGGTCAGCCCAGCAGGCATGGGGGCACCATCGGGCACGACGACCCCAGCGTCGGAACGCAGCTCAGCAGCTGCAACCGAATCCGGATCGTCGTGGTAGATGGCGATCATGACCGCACCGGGTCGAAAGAGCCCTGCTGGACCGGCGATGCCACCCAGGCGTCCGAACGCTTCGCCGATTTGGTTGTAGGGTCCGCGATGACGAAGGGTCGCCACGCGAAGGGCCGGTTGCTCTCGAATGTCTGCTTGCATGCGTCGATCTCCCACGATGAAGTGGATCATGGATGGCGCGCCGCCGAGCGGCACGAAGTGAATACCAGCCTTGCTCGCCAGCTCAAACCTTTGTGGTGGTGCGCAGTCCGCGGCGCCAGGCGCTGACGCCCGCCGGAACTCCGACGGCGACCGCCCGTAGCGATCGCGAAAGGCGCGCGTAAACGACTCGTGGGTTTCGTACCCCGCATCGAAGGCAATCATGGTGATGCGCTGGTCCGTGTGCAGCAGCGTCCACGCCGAACGCTCCAAGGCGAGTCGTCGGTGCAGCTCAAGTGGCGTCTCGCCGACCATGCCCCGAAACACCCGATGGAAGTGGAAGGGCGACAGCGCGGCGTCGCGCGCCAGGTCTTCCAAGTCGAGCGCTTCATCCAAGTGGCCCGTAATCCACTCGATGGAGCGCCGCACGGCCGCCTGGTAGAAGTTGCGAGTCTCTTGTTTCATGGGCCGGGAAGTTAGGGGGCATCGTTCACCCTCGCTTGACCTCCCTTGCGCACTTTGCCGTGACCTAACGACGCACGCGGACACGGCCGTTCCTGCTATCCCTGCGACGTCCCCGCCTCCTGACGCTCGCCACGCAGGTAAGCCACCCAGTACACGCCGGCCACCAGCAGCGTGCCTCCGAGGATATTTCCCGCCGTCACAGCCGTCAGGTTGCGCAGTGCGCCCGCGACACTCACGACGCCGCCTTGGTCCAGCGCCAAGCCAAGGGGAAGCATGAACCAATTGGCGATCGAGTGCTCGAAACCGAGTGCCACAAACGCCGTGATGGGAAACAGGATCGCGAGGATCTTGTCGGTCACACTGCGACCACCCATGGTGAGCCATACCGCCAAACAAACCAGGGCATTGCACAACACGCCGCGCGCAAAGGCGTCGCCGAGCGAAAGTTCAGCCTTCGCTTGAGCAATCTGGATGGCGGTTGTGCCCACGGCGCCGCCACCTAGCCGCGCGGTTCCCGCGAGCACCACGAACCCAACCGTTACCAAGCACCCAACGACATTGCCGAGGTACACGAGCAGCCAGTTGCGGATGATGGAGCGTGTGCCAATCAGCCCACTGGCCCACGCCATGGCCAGCAAGTTGTTCCCGGTGAACAATTCGGCGCCGGCGATGATGACTAGCACCAATCCAAGGCAGAAAGCCGTTCCGCCGATCAATCGCGTCAGGCCGAACCCAAGCGTCGACCCCGTGATGACCACGGTGAACAGTAGGGCACCCAACGAGATGAAGGCGCCCGCCAGCACAGCTAGCGCCATGATCGTGACGGAATCGGTTCGAGCCTTGGTGACCCCCAACCGTTCAGCTATTCGGGCGATCTCGCGCGGAGGGTGGGCATCGACGAGATACACCGGGTCGTTCGCCGGCGCGGCCGTGGGAGGTAACGTCGCACTCATGGCCGTAACTAACCGAGCGGTGAGGGACATCGACCAGCGTCGTTATCCCGACGGTCACTGCGGGAATGGCTGACGTACCAGGCTCGAGCACGACCACGATGTCAGTCGGAGGCGAGCTTTTGCGCATTTAGAGTAGACGTGCGCCCGGGAATCCAGCTCAACGGAATACTGGCCCACACGTACATTCCCGCACCTCACTCCATAAACTCGCGCTTGGTGGCTTCCACATGGCGCCCATCTACCTTGAGGAAAACGTGTCACAGCTGACTCGCTGGTCCCGCTCCATGCGCGTGCTGTTCCTGGCGTCTCTTGCTGCCTGCGGTGGCGGTGGCGATGGTGGCACCACGAACCCAACACCTGCTGGATTCACCGTCTCCCTATCCAGCACCACTCTTTCGGTTGAGCAGGGCTCGTCCGGCAGCGTGACCGCGACGATCGGCCGCACTGGCACCTTCACCGGGACGGTGAACCTGTCGACGGAAGGCGTTCCCACGGGCCTGACCGCGAGCTTCTCACCGACGGCGATCACGTCAGGTACAACATCCACCACGCTCACCGTCGCCGTTGCGGCGTCGGTAGCCCCGGGGCAGTACACCTTCACCATTCGCGGCCAGGCCGCGGAGGTGTCGGCGCAGCAGACGGGCACCGTGACACTGACCGTGACGGCCAAGGCGGCGATTGCGCTGACCGCGAATCCCAGCACGCTGTCTGTTCAGCAGGGCGCCAGTGGCGGCACCACGATCAACATTGCACGAACGAACTTCCCGGGTGCGGTAACGTTGGCCGCCACTGGATTGCCCGCCAACGTCACCGCGTCATTCACCACGTCGCCGACGTCCGGAAACAGCGCGACGCTCACGTTGACCGTTGGCGCTGGCGCAGCGACGGGTAATTCAACGATCACCGTGACGGGCTCCGGATCGGGAGTATCGAACGCGACGACGACGGTATCGCTCACTGTCACGCCGCAGTCGTCGGGTTCAAGCGTCGTATTCGCATTCTGCAGCCCCAACATCCCGGTCTGGTTTGCCTCGCAGAACGGTGCAGGCGCCTGGACGCAGGTGACGGCGGGACCGAACAACACGTTCACGACCAATATCGGCAGCCAGGGTGGTATCGCGTACGTCATGCCGGAGAGCGGCGGCGGATATGTGCTCAGCATTTTCTACGGCACGGGCTCCGAACTCGCCGGCACGGGTCAGACCAGCTGCACCACGCCGGTCACCAAGTCCGTGACAGGCACGGTGAGTGGATTCGGTCTGACCAATACGGACCTCGCGAGCGTGTTCTTTGGCGGCGGGACGGCGATCGCCACCTTCGCGACGCCGAATTTCAACATGTCTACGGTGTTGAACGGTCCGCAGGACCTCGTGGGCACTCGCTTCACCTTCGACTTGATCACGCAGACGTCGGTTCTTAACAAGATTTTCCTCAAGCGCGGACTCAACCCTGCGAATGGCGGCTCGGTCGGCACCGTCGACTTCAACGGAACCGACGCCTTCGATCCAGACCTCAAGAGCGTTACCGTGAATGGCTTGGTCGGTGGCGAGCAGGTGAGCTTGAACACCGCGTTCCAGACCGGCACGGCTACGTCCGCTGGGTTGACGGCCATGAAACTCACCTCCGGAAACACGGCGAATGTTGCTATCGTCCCATCCGCCAAGACGCTTTCGGGCGACCTTCAGGTCCTGACGGCCACGGCATCGGTTACGAGCGGTAGCGATCTGCAGTTGCGCACGGTCAGCACCGCCTTCCGCGATCCTGGGAACCAGACAGCCACGTTAGGCGCCGTCCTCAGTACGCCCACCGTCTCCACGGTTGCCACCGCGCCGTATGCGCGCCTTCGTACGGTGATGGCCAGGCAGTCAGATTACGCCAACTCTTGGACGGCGAGCTACCAGCAGGGATCCAGCACGGATGCCCGGACAGCGTTCATCTTCATGACCTCCGGCTACATCGGTGGCGCCGCATCATTTGACGTAACGATTCCGGACTTCACCGGCGTGTCCGGCTGGCAGTCGATCTGGGGCCTGCAGACCGGCACCCAGACCGGTTGGACGACCACGGCCGCCGGGTGGGTCGCGGGATCCGGTGGTGTGCAGGAAGGCTCCATCATCCGGCTCGGTACACGGCACGGTTCCATCACACCGTAAGCCACCAAGACTCCTCCAGTAACAAGCCCGGTCGCGCACCTCGCGCGGCCGGGCTTCTTACTTCGCGCATGGTCCACGTCCCTTCGCTGCTCGTACGCATGCACTCAGCTATTCGGCGTCGGTGAGCACGCGCTCGTCTCGCGCGAACCATGAATCGGCCAGTGTGAAACCGAGCACTCTGCACCACAGACGAGGAACGCGCAACGATGAATCGCCGATGCCGCGAGCGACTTCAGTCTTTCGCTCCTCGGTCAGACTTCCGCGTGACGACGCCCCTGCACGGCGGTATTCTTTCCACGCCGTACTTCGCTGCAACGCACCAGACAGCCCTCCCCTCCCCCCCTTCCCCAGCGGACCAGAGATGTCTGACTCCAACAACGACCTAACGCCTGCTCCCACCGGCGACGTCAGCCGACGCGATTTCGTCCACGGTGCCGCCGCCTCCGCGGCGCTGCTCGGACTGCGCACGGAGGGGCCACTTCCCTTTGTCCGTCAGTTGCAACAATCGGACGCCGCGGCGGTCATTGCCCAAATCGCCCCGCAGCACGAGGCCACGGTCAAGATGCTGCAGGACTGGATCGCCTTGCCGTCGATTGCCGCCGAGAATCGAGGGTACCCGCAAGGACCCGAGTACATGGCGCAGCTGGCCCGCGACGCGGGGTTCCAGCACGTGGAAGTGATTCCCACCGCCGGAAAGTCCGGTGTGTTTGCCACGCTCGATTCAGGTGCCGCCACCTGGCTCGGCATCTACTTCATGTACGACGTCAAGCAGTTCGACCCGTCGGAGTGGAGCTCGCCGCCGCTGGAAGCTCGGCTGGTCGACAAGCCGGGCGTCGGTAAGGTGATCGTCGGCCGCGGCGCCACGAACACCAAGGGTCCACAGGTCGCGGTGCTTGCCGCCCTGCACGCCTTCAAGGCCTCTGGCAAGAAGTTGCCGGTGAACCTGGCCTTGGTGTGCGAAGGGGAGGAAGAGATCGGCTCACCCAACTTCCACGAGATCGTCTTCAAGCCGAACGTGGAGGCCGCCCTGCGAAAGTGCGTGGGCATCATCATTCCGCTTGGTACACAATCGCTCGACGGCTCGGTGGAGGTGAACCTGGGCGCCAAGGGTATCGCTGAGTTGGAGCTGGTGGCGACGGGGGAAAAGTGGGGGCGTGGGCCGGCGCATGACGTGCATTCGAGCTACGAGGCGCAGATCGACAGCCCCGTCTGGCACTTGGTGCAGGCGCTGAACACACTCGTCAAGGCTGACGGACACACACCCGCGGTCGAGGGATTCTTCGACAAGGTGCGTCCACTGTCGGCTGAGCAGAAGCGCATCCTGGAGTCGTCGATCCCGCGCAAGAACGACGCCGCCACCCGCAAGGCGTTAGGCGTGCAGCACTGGTACGGCGATGAAGCGTGGCATGACTCCCTGGTCCGACTGGTTTCGCAACCCACCATCAACATCGAAGGGCTGGTCGCCGGGTACACCGGCCCCGGGGGCAAGACCATCCTTCCCCATCGGGCGGTGGCCAAGATCGACATGCGCCTGGTGCCCGACATGACGGCCAAGGGCACGGTGGAGCTGCTGAAGGCGCACCTCGCCAAGCATGGCTTCGGCGACATCGAGGTCAACATGACCGGCGGCTACGATCCCACGGAAACCGCCCCCGATTCCAAGCTGGTTCAGGCACAGGTCGCGACGTACAAGAAGTCCGGGATTGATCCCCTGCTCTGGCCTCGGCTGGCCGGCTCTTGGCCTGGCGTCACCTTCACCGGCGCGCCGTTGCATCTGGCGGCAGGGCAATTCGGCCTGGGTCACGGGGACGGCGCTCATGCCCCAGACGAGTATTACATCATCGAGTCCGCGAATCCCAAGGTCGCCGGCATGGACGGCGCGGTCCGATCGTACGTGGAGTTCTTCTACAACCTCGGCTAACCGAGGCCTTGGTTGTCCGAGTGAACGAAGCGCGGTATGTGAAAGCACAAAGGCGGCGTCCACCAACGGGGCGCCGCCTTGGTGTTCGTCAGAATCCTTTCTCCGCCAGCCACGACAGGCAGTAGTCCGCTACTTCATGCCACCCGTGGTCAATCGTCAGGGAGTGCCCGCGACCCGCAAATTCCTTGAACTCCGTGACCGCACTCGATCGCCGATACGCGCGCAGCGTGCTCCGCACCAGCACCGGCGGCACGGTGTGATCTTCGGCGCCGGAGATGAGCAGGAGTGGACCGCGCGAGGAATTGGCGACGTCCACTTTGGTTGCAGCGCGTGGATTCAGCGTAGCCGTCGCCGCCTGAAACAGCGGCCGTCCCGGCGCCGGCATGGCGTATCGCTCGTACAGCTCCTTCGCCTCGACTTCCGGCACGGTGTTCGTAAAACCGAAGCGAAACTGGGGCTCGGTGAGTGACACGGCCCGATTGAGGTTCAGCGGGTTGCCAAGCACCGGGAAGGAGGATCGCAACGCGGACAACGGAAGTTCTGTCACGCCTTTGATGGGCGCCGGGTCGATGGCAACGGCGGCAGCCGCCAGGTTCCGCGTCAGGAGGTTTTGGACCAACAGGCCGCCAAAGGAATGACCAATCAGCACCGGCGCGCCGGGCAACCCCGTCAGCTGCGACGCAATATGGTCGGCGATTTCCGAGACGCCGTAACCGGCCACGGCATCCGCTTGACGCCGAGTGGCTTCGGTAGTTTCTGCGTCGCCCGGCCAGTCCGCGGCCATCGCCCGATACCCGCGACTCTCGAAGAGTTCGATCCACGGCCTCCATGACTCGGCATGGAGCCACAGCCCATGCACGAACACCACGGTTGGATGTGCGCCATTGCCGTTCGCCATATGTCCTCTCTCTGGTCGGTGCCGCATAGTCGTCAGTCCAGGGATTCCCGTCAAGCAAATACGGCTTTTGTTTACGTGACAAGGGAACCGGTTGCTGCACGGAATGGCTGAGGCGGGTCGTGGCGCTAGCCGAAGGCACCCGCGTCACCAGCACCTTCCCACCTCCTACCGCTTCAGCCGTTTCTTTCGGAGTAGGTGTCTATCTCTCTGGCGGGAGATTACCTGAGGGGCGCGGTGTACCTAACGTGTACTTGAATAGGGCGTTGCGGGCACCTTCCACCTCGAAGTGGGGTGTCTAACTCCCGGGCGAGAGATTACTTGAGGGGCGCGGCGTACCTAACGTGCACTTGAGCTGGGCGTCGTGGACACTTCTCACCGGGCTGACCGGGGAACATCAACTGCCCCGGCAAATCAAGGCGAACACTATTTCTGGAGGGGTGCTTTCATGGTACGAGAGATCGCTTTGCGCGCGCGTCGGACGAGCGTGCTGGCTGTGCTGGGCCTCGCAGCAGTCACAGCGCGGCCGGCGGTCGCACATGGGCAGTTGGCAAGCGAGTCAACGGATTCAAGCGCGCGCGTGCAGCGCGCCGCGACCGCACCGACGAGTGAAGCGGCGCGCCCACTTCCCGGTCCGCGGGTAGTTACCGCCGGCTTCACGCGAGCCGAGACAAATGCGTCGGATGCCACGCCTCAGAAGCCGGCTAACAACGTCCACGCCGGAGAGAACCTGGCACTCATGGGAGCTGGCGGCGCCGCGGTGATCGTCGGACTCCTGATCGGTGGTGATGGTGGGCACCTGCTCGCACTCGGCGGTGGTGTTGTCGGGATCTTCGGGCTGTTTCGGTACCTCAGGTAGTGAAGTACTGAGGAGTGGGCTACTCGTCGGTGCCGGCGAGTAGCCCGTTGTGCTTTTGACGCGGGCCGTCCGGCATCGCCGGGGTCGCCACGTCTCCATAGATTTCGCGCGGACCTTTTCCCGCCGACTTCACTATGCGCGCGACCCGTCTTGCCCTGTTCTCCCTTGCCCTCACCAGCGCGTCGCTGACCGCGCAGTCGCCCGCTCCCAAAGTGACGGCCGTGAAGGCCGCCCAGATGATTGACCCAGTGTCCGGGAGCACGATCAAGGACGCGGTGGTGCTGATCCAGGACGACAAGGTGACAGCTGTGGGATCGGGGTTGGCAATTCCGGCGGGCGCCGAGGTGATCGACCTGGGGTCAGGGACATTGTTACCCGGGCTGATCGACATGCATACGCACGTGACGTCGCAGCCGACGGACAACTATTACGCCGACATCTTCCGTCGCTCCCCGATCGACGAGGCAGTCACGGCGCACATCTACGCCAAGCGCACACTGGACGCCGGCTTTACCACCGTCCGAAATGTTGGAGCTGCCGAGTATATCGATGTGGCGTTGAAGGGGGCCATCAATCGGGGGGACGTGCCGGGGCCGCGCATGGCGGTGGCCACGCTGGCCATCAGCGCCACCGGCGGGCACGGCGACCTGAATGGCTTCTCGCCGTACATGAAGTTCAACAACTTCAACTCCATCGCCGACGGCATCGACGAAATCCGTAAGGCCGTGCGCACGCAGGTGAAGTATGGCGCCGACTTGATCAAGTTCACGGCCACCGCCGGTGTGTTGTCGGAGGAAGAGTCGGTGGGCGCTCCGCAGTTCTCGCAAGACGAGATGAACGCGCTGGTGAACGAGGCCGGCATGTGGGGGCGCAAGGTGGCAGCGCACGCGCACGGGGCCGAGGGGATCAAGCGGGCGATTCGCGCCGGGGTGGCGAGCGTGGAGCATGCGTCGCTCATTGACGACGAGGGCATTGCCCTGGCCAAGGAGCACGGCACGTATCTCGTGATGGACATCTACAACGACGACTACATCATGTCCGAGTACAAGCGCCTGGGTTACCCGGACAAGATCCTGAACAAGGAAGCGCTCATCGGCAAGCTGCAACGCGAGAACTTCCGGAAGGCGGTACAGGCCGGGGTGAAGATGGCGTACGGCACGGATGCCGGCGTGTATCCGCACGGATGGAACGGCAAGCAGTTCGCCAGGATGGTGCAGTTTGGCATGACGCCGATGCAGGCGATCCAGGCAGCCACCGTGAACGCCGCCGACTTGTTAGGCTGGACGGACAAGGTCGGGGCGCTCAAGCCGGGGGCCTTTGCCGATATCATCGCGGTCAAGGGCGACCCCCTGAAGGACATTTCGGAGCTGGAGCGCGTGCAGTTCGTGATGAAGGGTGGCAAGGTGGAAAAGAAGTGGCAGGACAAGGGAACGCCGACCACCTAACGCTCGCCGGGGCATGGCGCGCATTGTCATCACGTCGTGGGGATCGTACGGCGACCTGAATCCCTACCTTGGACTGGCCTTGGCGCTCAAGGCCAGGGGCCACACGCCGCTGCTGGCCACGGCGTCGCACTACAAGGAACTCATTGAGGGCGAGGGCATCGATTTTGCCCCGGTTCGACCGGACATCGATGTGACCGATGTGGAACTGGTCCGCCGCGCCATGGACGCGCGCAAGGGGCCAGAGGTCGTCATCCGCGAGACCGTTGCACCTGCCGTGGAAGACTCGTACGCCGACCTGACGCAGGCGGTGCATGGCGCCGATTTGCTGATCAGTCATGTGATCACCTTTGCGGCGCCGATCATCGCGCAGGTGACCGGCATGCCGTGGCTGTCCACGGTCCTGGCGCCGACCTCGTTCTTTTCTATCCACGACTTCCCCGTCTTGCCCCCTGCTTCGTGGCTCAAGTCGCTCGAGGCGCTTGGCACGTGGCCAAACCGACTCTTGTTCGCCTTGGCGCGCCAGATGACCTACGGCTGGACGGAGCCTGTGCGCAAACTCCGCGCGCGCTTGGGTCTCCCGCGCGGTGGCGACCCGATTTATGAGGGCCAGCATTCTCCGCGCGGCGTGTTGGGGCTCTTTCCGTCCGTGCTCGCGCAGCCGCAACCGGATTGGCCGCCCAACACGCGGGTGACCGGAGCGATCGTGCACGACGTGGCGCACGGGCGTGGGCTGGGTGAAGAGATCGAAGCCTTCCTGGCCAATGGTCCGGCGCCTGTGGTGTTCACCTTGGGATCCGCGGCCGTGCTGATGGGCGACGCCTTCTACGAAGAGAGCGCGAAGGCGGTCGCGACGCTTGGCTGCCGTGCCCTCTTGTTGGTGGGTGACGAGCGCGCTCGCCAGCTACAACCCACGCTGCCGGAGGGGATGTTGGCAGTAGGGGCTGCGCCTCACTCCCTGCTCTTTCCCCGGGCCAAGGCGGTGGTGCACCATTGCGGCATCGGGACGCTGTCACAGTCGTTACGCGCCGGCCGACCGCTGCTGGGGGTCCCCTACTCCCACGATCAGCCGGACAACGCGTGGCGTGCGGCCCAGTTGGGCGTGGCGCGAGTGGTCGCGTCCACGGACTACCGCGCCGCGCGCGTGGTACGCGAACTCCGTGCGCTCATGGATGACCCACAATTCGAACGGGCCGCCGCCGCCGTCGCCCAGCGCGTGTTGCCGGAGGATGGGCCGAGGAACGCCTGCGACGCGATTGAACGGGTGCTAGCCGCCGGCTAATACGGCGCACGCCTCGCTATCAGGTCGTTTGCTCAACCCGCTGAGCGACTCGGGAAGGCGCGCCATCCGCGGGAGACACGCTCGCGACGGGACCTGAAGTGGACCGCTCGCGCGGGCCACGCGCGGCAGCCACCGACCGGCGAGGACCTCGAAGTAGCACCGGCAGGGGTGGAGACATGGGAAACTCCGGACTTCCAACCGCCGCCGTTCCTGACACCCGGTCCGGCGGCGCCTGACAGCGGACGTCTCGCGGCGGGTGCAACGTCAGCACACGGAAAAAGCTGCAGGTATGCTGCCGCTATCCCGTTGAAGTCACTCCGCGCGGTGTCCCCCTCCAGCGCTTCTGGTGGGCCAAGGCGACCGCTCTCCTGAAGCGTATTTCATACGAGGCAACGCCAATGCGTAATCCCCGTGGATGGTCGGTATTCGCCGGACTCGCCCTCACTGTCGTTGCTTGCGCCCCGAAGGAAGAGGCCACGCCGGCGAGTGAAGGCGCCCCAGCCGCCGCGTCCGTCGGACAGTCCGGAGTCAAGGACGACGAATCGCAAAAAGACGTGGTGAAGATCGCCGCGGGTTCCAAGGATCACACCACGCTGGTGGCCGCGGTTCAAGCTGCCGGACTGGTGGATGCGCTGTCCAACGCTGGCCCCTTCACGGTGTTCGCTCCAACCAATGCCGCCTTCGATGCACTCCCCAAGGGCACGGTGGACGACCTGCTGAAGAAGGAGAACCTGGCCAAGCTGCAGGGCATCCTGAAGCACCATGTCACCACGTCGACACTTGAAGTCAGCGACTTATCCGATGGACCGCTGGCCATGGCCGATGGCGGTTCGACGACCATCTCACACAAAGGCGCCGACGTCTACATCGATGGCGCGAAGATCGTCGCCTCGGTCCGCGGCTCCAACGGCATGGTGCACGTGATCGACAAAGTCGTAGTGCCCTCCGCCAAGTAGGCGATCACCCCTCGGCGACCGCCGAGCCGCCTGTTGGCGCCCCCAGGCCCCGTCGCGAAAGCGGCGGGGCTTCTGCGTTCGGGAGTCAGCGACCAGCGCTCTCCAGCGCTTCCTGCGCGGCCGCCCACTTCTCTAGCGCGGCATCCAGAGCCTTTTGCGCCTGACCTAACTCACGCTGTTTGGCGGCGACCGCCTTCGCTGAATCGGCCCGACCATCGTACAGCGACGGGTCGGCGATGGCATCGCGCAACGCCAGCACGACACGCTCGCGCTCCTGCACGTCGCGCTCGAGTTGCTCCACGGCACGTTTGGCGTTGCGTAGCGCATCCGCCTCGGCGCGTTTGCCCTCTGCGCTCTTCTTCTCCTTCACCCGCTCTGCCTCGCGAGCCGCGGCGTTGCGCGCGGCGGCGTCGCGCTCATGCGCCAACACGCGCTCGGCGTGACGCACTTCCCAGTCGACGAAGGGCCCGTTGAAGTCCTCGATCACACCGTCAAGGAATGCCCACACCCGCGTGGCCGTCTCACGCAAGAACGCGCGATCGTGACTGACTAACACGACCGTGCCATCGTATTCCTCGATGGCATCCTCGATCGCCTCGATCGATTCCACGTCCAAATGATTCGTGGGCTCGTCCAGCACCAACAGATTGGCGTGGCGCAGCGTCATGATCGCCAGGGCCACGCGCGAACGCTCACCACCGGAGAGGGTGTTGGTGTTCCACAAGACTTCGTCACCGGAAAAACCAAAGGCGCCCAGGTGCCCCTGGATCTGTCCGCGCGTCCACAGCGACCGCAGGTCGGCAATGCAATCGTAGATCGTCTTGTCCGCGGGCACCTGCGCCAGGTCCTGCCGGAACCACTCGGCAGTGATGGAACCACCCAACCGAGCTTCGCCGCGTGCCGCTGATCGCGAGCCCAGAAGTGTCGCAATCAACGTGGACTTCCCTGCGCCGTTCGGCCCAACGATCGCCACCACATCGCCCCGGCGGGCAACGCCCGTGAACTCCCGCACCAACACCCGGTCGGCCACCGTCACCTGCAACTTTTCGGCGACCAACACCTGGTCCCCTCCGCGTTCAGCGGCTTCGAAGTGCAAGGACATCGCCCCCGCCTCACCCGGTGGCGGCGACAGGCGTGGCAGGCGTGCCAGGCGCGTGCGACGCCCCTTGGCCTGCGACGAGTTCTGGCCGGCCAGGTTGCGACGAATGAACTCCTCTTCCTTGGCCACAAACTTCTGCTGCTTGGCCACGGCGCGCTCTTGCGCCATCTGTCGCTCCGCGCGCTGGGTCACGAACGACGAGTACCCGCCACGGTACGGTGTCGCGGTTCCCACCGACACGTGCAACACGTGATCCACGGTGTCGTCCAGGAAGGCGCGATCGTGCGAGATCATCAAGACTGTTTCGCCGAACTCGTGCAGGTACTGCTTCAACCAATCGGTGGTGTCCAGGTCCAAGTGATTGGTGGGCTCGTCCAGCAGCACCAAATCCGCGGGTGCCGCCAGCTGCGCCGCCAGCCCGACGCGCCCACGCTCTCCACCGCTGAGGGAGAGCACCGAACGCTGCTTGGCTTCATGCGGATCGAACCCCAGTCCCTGCAAGACCGCGTCCACCCGTGCGTGATATTCGTAGCCGCCGGCATGAGCGAATCGCTCTTGGTCACGGCCATATCGCTCCAGGTCCGCTTCTGTCACGCGATCCCCGAGTTCGGCCAGACGCAGCCCTTGCTCCTCCAGCGCGCGTTCGAGCTGAATGGCATCTGAGTAGGAAGAGGCCGCCGCATCCCACACGGTGGTGACATCGCCAAAGTCGCGATGCTGGTTCAACAGGGCCACGCGAAGTCCGGGCCGACGCGCTACTGCCCCCTGCGCAGGCTGCACTTCACCGGTGATGACACGAAAGAGGGAGGTCTTGCCGGCGCCGTTGCGCCCGACAATGCCCCAACGCTCGCCCTCGCCAACCGTGAAGGTGACGTTCTGAAGTATGGTATTGGCGCCGTAGTCAACGCGCAGGTCTGAAACAGAGAGGATCGACACGGACGTAATATGATTGGTCGAGCAAGGCTTGCGGAGTCCGACTTGTGTTCGCCGCGCCGTGCTAGATTTCCGTAGGAGCCGTCCATGTACGCGACCTGTCTGTTCTGCAACAAGCCACTCGGCCGGAACGAGACCTTCGAGGCCTTTCCTGTCGGTGAGCGGCTGGCCTTCGATGCGGCGAAGGGCCGGCTGTGGGTCGTTTGCCGGCGCTGCGAGCGTTGGAACCTGACGCCGATCGAAGAGCGTTGGGAAGCGATCGAGCAGGCAGAGAAACTCTACCGCGATACGCGGCGTCGCGTCTCCACGGACAACATTGGCTTGGCCAAGCTCCGCGACGGCACCACGCTCGTTAGGATCGGCGACCCACAACGACCGGAATTCGCCGCGTGGCGCTACGGCGACCAGTTTGGGCGCCGGCGTACTCGACAGGTGCTCCTTGCCGGCGGCGGCGTGGCAGCGCTTGGGGCCTTGGTGGTGGGCGGCGCGGTGGCTGGCGTTGGTATTGGTGCATTCGGCTGGATGATCGGACAGGCCGGCAACGCGCTCATCTACGGCAGTCCGGAGAGCGTGGTCGCGCACATCCGCACGGAGAAGCGCGGCGTGATCCATGTTCGGCGGCGCCACTTGGCGGAGTCCGTGATCACGCCCGCCGCCGATGGCTCACTGGCGATCGACCTTCGATTCAAGAATGGCTCTGAGCACTTCGAAGGCGCCGAGGCCGCGCGCATTGCGGCGATCGTGGTGCCCAAGGTCAATCGCTTTGGTGGCAATCGCGAGACGATCGCCACCGCGGTGCAGGCGATTGAAGCTGTCGGGAGTGCCGAAGGATACCTGGCCGAACTGGCGCGCTCATCGCGATTGCTCCCCTTGCCTACACTCCGCCCGCGGCGCCGCTGGTGTTCCGGTGTGGACGCCCGCACGATGAACAAGAACGGCCTCTTCGCCCTTCCCAAGTTTCAGCGGTTGGCCCTGGAGATGGCGCTGCACGAGGAAGCCGAGCGGCGCGCCATGGAAGGTGAGTTGGAGCTGCTGGAGCAGGCGTGGCGCGACGCGGAAGAGATCGCGGCGATCTCCGACAACCTGCTGGTCCCCGACTCGGTCGACAGCGAGATCAAGCTCCAAGGGCGACGGCTAGCCCGCACCATCGCCTGCAAGTAGGCGCGATCCCACGCCGCGGGGATGCTCTCGCGCGGCGAGTACAGGCCCGGCGCATACATCCGCGACTGGATTCCCAGCTGGCTCTTTTCGCAGATGTCCCAGTCCTGACGATTCGTCGCTTCCCAGAAGTCGATGGCACCAGCGGGTGAGAACGTGCCAGCGCTCAGCGAGTCGGGGTGCTGCAGCCACTCAGTGACCACGATCGACCGGTCAGGTGCAACGGGCCAGACCTTGTAAAGTAATTCACATAGTCCGGATGAATGCTCAGCATCATGTTCGGGAAGAGCGAAGTAGTAACCCGCGCCCCCAGGTCATCCGCCGACAGGTTGGCAATCGGCACACCGCAGGCGCGCCCCGTGATGGTGGCACTCTCGTGCGGTGCGGAAATCTCCATATACCCGCCCAGTACTTCTCCTTCCACCAAATCGTTGTTGCCGCTGAGATACGGAACGACCTGCGAGAGCTCGGATGGATCATGGGGCAATGCAGGCACTCATTGTAGTTCTGTAGGATCAGCTTCCAGTTGGCACGGACGTCATACTCGCGCCGTCCCACGCACCAACTTCGACAGTTCAAACCGGTCGAAGCGATCCAGGAGCGTGCGAAGGCATCGGCGAACGGCGTCGTAGAGGACACAAAGATCCACCCGCCCCACTCATGTACTGGCGCCGCGTGCAGGCCCCAGACCGACTTGTCGAAATCTTCGATCTCGTGCATATGCGGAGCGCCTAACAACCTTCCGTCCGCCGCGGCGTACGTCCACGCGTGATACGGGCATTGGATGATTTCCTTGAAACGCCCGCGCGCGGCTCGGAACAGAGGCGCGTGCCGCGATGGCGGCAGACGTTGTAGAAGCCGATGGCCCTACCCGCCTTGTCGCGGGTGATGATGACGCTCTCGCCAAAGCGCTCGAACAGGAGATAATCGCCCGACTGGGCAATTTCGTCTGAGCGCGCGACCCACATCCAGCGCTCACGGAACAAGCGCTCGATCTCCGACTCCAGCACCTGTGGCGCGCGCCGTGGCAATACTCCTGCGCCAACGTCATCGCCCCGCGCTGGTAGGTCGAGGGCGTTGCCTTGTAGGTCACAGTAGGCCATCCAATGACGGCACGTCGACATGCGCAAGATCATGTCGTAGCCGTTCGTGCCGTCGCGCACCGACAGCATCAATCATTGCCAACCTCACGACTTGGCCGAGAGGATCTCCTTGGCCGCGAGCATCCCCGTGGCCCCGGCCGTTCCAGCGCCAGGATGCGAACCGCTGCCGCAGAGCCAGAGGCCGCGCATCGGCGTGCGATAGCGAGCGCACTCCGGCACCGGGCGCATGAACAGGAATTGGTCCAGCGCCAGCTCACCATGCATCAGGCTCCCCTCCGTCACGCCGAACTGCTCGGCAATATCCGGCGGCGCCAACACCGTGCGGTGTCGGATCATGGACGGTAGCGTCGGCGCCACCTCTGCCAAGGTCTGCACCACCGCGTCGCCTAACGCTTCGCGCATGGCGGTCGTCCATCCTCCCTTGGCCTTGAAGGCGGCGTATTGCACCTGTGCGGTCACCACATGATGCCCATTCGGCGCGAACGAAGCGTCATCCAGCGACGGCATGGTGACCAGGATAGCCGGATGCTCCGACACTCTGCCATGCTTGGCCGCGTCGTACGCCTTCTCGATCCCCTTCATGGTCGTGACCAGGGCAATGGAGCCACGGAGTGCGTCGTCTCCCCACTGATGGCCACTGTTGGCAAAGACCGGCCGGCCACTGAGTGCCAAGTGCACGCGCGCCGCCGGCCCGCGCATGCGGATATTCTCGATGGCCGTCAGCATCTCGGGATCAAAGTCTCCCGGATCAATCAGCGTGCTGAAGGTGCGCCGGGGATCGGCCGCCGAGGCGACCAGCGAGGAGGCAATCTTCTCGCCACTCGTCAGGCGCACGCCGCTCACGGCGTCGTTCTCCACGGTGATCTCGGCGACTTCGGCGTTGGTGCGAACTTCTACGCCCGCCGCTTTGGCGGCCGCGGCCAGGGCCGCGACCAGCGCGCCGACACCACCCGGCGTGAGGCGCCGTCCGCCGATGTGGCCCAGTGGCAATCCGATGTGCCGGTGCAGGAAGACCAGCGCCGTGCCGCCAGACATGGGGCCGTGCTGCACGTTCAACACGCCGTGCATGGACAGCGCCGCCTTGAGTGCGGGGTGCTCGAACCACTCGTCCAGCAGGTCGGCGATGGGCATTGGGACCGTGCGCAGCAGGTCCACGATTCCACGCTTCCCCAGACCGCGCAGCCGTCGTCCTAACGAGAGCATCGTCAGCAGGTCGGCCACCGAGTTCGTGTGCACGTCCGGCGGGCGCACCGTGTAGAGCGCTTCCATGAAGCCGGTGAGGCGAGCGATCATGGCGCAGAAGCCCGGCCACGCCGCGGCGTCCGCCGTCGACAGACGACGGATGGCCTCGGCAGCGCGCGACACGTCGGTCGACAGCACCAACGGCGCATGGCCATCCAGTGGTACGACCAGCCCAGACGCCGCCAAGGTTGGCGCGTAGCCGTGCGCGGCCAAGCCCAGGTCGGACGCGACCGAGGCTGGCACCCAGCCGGCGTCATCCACGCACATGTTGGCCCGATAGCCGGGATGGAACTCCTCGGTGACGGTGATGCCGCCTAACGTCGCGCGACGCTCCAGCAGCAACGTCCGCTTCCCGCCCTTCGCCAGATAAGCCGCCGTGACCAGCCCATTCACTCCGCCGCCGACGACAATCGCGTTGTATGTCATCGGACACCTCCGGCGACCGTCGCAGTCTGGAGGGTGGCGCCAGGAACCATGGTGTTGCGGTTCATCGGGCACCTCCCACGTCCTTCAGGATCTCCATCGCCGCCAGCCGACCACCGGCGCCCATGATGCCGCCACCGGGGTGCGTGGCCGAGCCGCACTGGTACAGCCCCTTCACCGGCGAGCGGAACTTCGCCCAACCCGGCGCGGGTCGCAGGAAGAACAACTGGTGCAACGCCAGCTCGCCTTGGAAGATGTTCCCTTCCGTGAGTCCGGTGATGTCCTCGATGTCCTGCGGCGTGAGCACCTGACGGTGCAGAATGCACTGCCGGATGTTCGGCGCGAACAGCTCGATCGCGTTGATGACCGCGTCGCCAAAGGCCTCGCGCTTGGTGGCGTCCCATCCCCCTTCGATATCCGACGGCGCGTACTGCACGAACACGGACATCACGTGCTTGCCCGGGGGCGCCATCTGCGGGTCGATCATGGACGGGAAGATCATGTCCATGTACGGCCGCCGTGAGAACGAGCCGTGCTTGGCATCGTCGTAGGCCGTTTCCACGTACTCCATGCTCGGGCTGATGGACATCGCCCCGCGGTGATGACGCCCAATGCCGGGCATGCACGTGAAGTCCGGCAGCTGGCTGAGCGCGCAATTCACCTTGCCTGACGAGCCGCGGATCTTGTATCGGCGAATGTCCTGCACGAACTCCGTCGGCAGCTCCTTCTCTTCCATGAGCTTCAGGAAGGTGCGCTTGGGATCCAACGAGGTGACGACCACGTCGGCCTTGAGTTCGTCGCCGTTCTCAAGCACCACCCCGCTCGCCCGTCCACCGCTCGTTAGGATCTTGGAGACGCCGGCGTTCAGCCGAACCTCGGCGCCAAACGATCGCGCGGCGCTGGCACACGACTCGGATATCGCTCCCGTGCCCCCCTTGGCAAATCCCCACGCGCGGAAGGCGCCGTCGATCTCTCCCATATAGTGGTGCAGCAGCACGTACGCCGAGCCCGGCGTGCGCGGCCCCATGTACGTGCCAATGATCCCACTGGCGGACTTGGTGGCCTTCAGTACATCGGTCTCGAACCACTCGTCCAGGAAGTCGCCGGAACTCATGGTCATGAGCTTGTACAGCGCATGGAAGTGCTTCTTGCTCAAGCTGCGGAAGTTCGTGGTGAACTTGAGCAGTCCCATCAGGTCACCAGGCGAGAGCGATGTTGGATCTGGCGGCACCATGGCCAGGATCGGCTTCACCGCCATGGCCATGTGGTGCATCAGTTTCCCGTACTCGTCATACGCCTCGGCGTCCTTGAGCGAATGCCGGCACACTTCGCGCCGCGTCTCGTCGTGATCCGCCCACCCGGCGAGGTAGTCGCCGTTGAGCATCGGTGTCACCGTGCTCTCCAGCGGAAGGATCTCCAAGCCGTGCCTGGGCAAGTCCAGGTCGCGGATGATCTCCGGGCGCAACAAGCTCACCACGTACGAGAAGACGGAGAATTTGAAGCCCGGGTAGATCTCTTCGGTCACGGCGGCGCCACCCACCAGGTGGCGCTTCTCCAGGACGATCACCTTCTTCCCGGCTCGTGCCAGGTAGGCGGCGTTGATCAGGCCATTGTGCCCGCCGCCAATGATGATTGCGTCGTAACGTCCAGTGCCCCCCCCGTGTGTACTCATGCGCGCTTTCGCTCCGGGTTGAAGAATGGGAGCGCGCGCACCGTGGCTTCGGCGCGCTGGCGATGGTGCTCGACCGTCACCTCCATCATCAGGGGCGTACCTGGCGGCGCGTACCGTGCCTCCACGTGTGCCAGCGCGATGTAGCGCTTGAGAATTGGCGACCAGCATCCGCTGGTGGCGTAGCCCACCTGCGCCGCGCCGTTGGTGTCGTACAGGGGCACGCTCGTCCGCCAGGCCTGCGTTGGCAATCGCGGGGCCAGGCCGACGGCGTTGAACTGCCGCTCCAGCGACACCCAGTCCACTTCCACGCCGATGAACTTCCACGCCGCACCCTTGGCGCGTTCGGCCCGCAGGGGCAGGCGTCCATTGAACTGCGGCTTGTCGAAGCCGACGGTCCAGTCCAGTGCCAGCTCCAACGGCGAGGACTTCTGCCCTTCGATCAGGGCGCGCTTGGCGGACACATAGTCCACATCCAGCAGCAACAGGCCGGCCTCGATGCGGGCGACGTCCAGGGCCAGGATGCCGCAGGGCGTGATACCGTACGGCGCCCCCACCTCAATCAGGGCGTCCCACACCTTCACGCCGTCTTCGGCGTTCATCCACAACTCGTACCCCAGATCGCCGGTGTACCCCGTTCGCGTGATGGTGACCGACGCGCCGCGAACATTCGCCGTCGTCAGGCGGAAGTACTTCACCCCCTTCAGGTCCTGCCCCGTCAGCTGCTCCAGGATCACCCGGGCATTGGGGCCCTGCAGGGCCAGCGAGGCGATGCGGTCCGACACATCTTCGATCGTCACGTCCAACTTCCGCGCGTTCTCGTGCAGCCAGCGGAAGTTTGGCTCGGCGGACGTCATCCGGAACGATTGCTCGGCCAACCGGGCCACCGTGCCGTCGTCGATCACCTTCCCTTCGGCATCGCACCACGGCGTGTACAAGACCTGGCCCACCTTCGACCGGCCGACGTCGCGCGTGACCACGCGGTCCAGCAAGCGTGAGGCGTCGCGCCCACCAATGTGATACTTGAACAGCGGGGAGACGTCCAACAGCGCCGCCGAATTGCGGATCGCGTAGTACTCGCGGTCGTGATTGAGTTCGTAGGAACTGGCGACCGTGAAACCGGCCCAACGGCGCCACGTCGCGCCCTGCATCAATGGCGCGGTTCGCTCGTGGAAGGGGGTATGTCGAAGCAAAGGAATCGAAGGGACGGGGGTCGGGCGGCCGAGGCCCGTGCCCGCCAATGACCGGCAGACGAGGGGGGCCGAGAAACCCAGTTCGGGGGAGCTTGGGGTGGCGACGACGGGTGATACGGAATGGCTAAGCCACCACGTACATAGATGGCCAAGGCGCTCTGTGAATAATGCCCGGACACCCGCTACGCTAGCGGACCAATCACGCACGCGCGCCCCTACTCCCCTACGCCCCCGCGCCTTGCCTCTCCTGCTAAGGAAGAAAGGCTCCGCCCTGATATGGACGGAGCCTTTCTTGGGTGGTCATAGACGACCCCTTTCGGTGCGCCTTACGAGGCGATCTTCTCCTTCTTCTGCCGACTCTTCAGGTGCTCTTCCATCTTGAGTCGTGGGATCCCCTCCTTCATCCAGTCCGGCGCCGGCGCCCCCTGCAAGTAGTGATCGAAATACTCACGCATGCGGATCGTGTAGTCCTTCTGATTCTTCGGCTGGGCCAAGCCATGATTCTCGCCGACGTACTGCAGCAGGATGACGTCCTTCTCCTGCTCGCGCAGTGAGTTGTAGAAGGTGATCCCCTGGTTGAAGTCGACGGCTCCGTCCTTCTCGTTGTGCAGCAGCATGATCGAGGTCTTCACGTCCTTCACATGGAAGGCCGGTGAATTCCTGACGTAGGCGTCCATGTTATCCAGGTAGCTGCCCTTGAAGCGACCCTGGCTGCTCTCGAAGATCGCCATGTCAGCGGTGCCGGTGTTCCAGTAGACCGAGTTGTACATGCTGATCATATCGGTCAGCGGCGCGCCGGAGATCACGCTCTTGAAGAGCGTCCCGGTCTGCGTCGCGAGGAAGGCACTCTGGTAGCCTCCCCACGAGTGGCCGTGCAGACCGACATTCGCCGGGTCCACGATGCCCGTGGCAATCGCCGCCTTTACCGCCGGCACCACGCACCACACGGCAGACATGCCCGGGTCGTTGATCTTGTAGACGATATCCGGCTGCAACACCGCATACCCGCGGCTGGTGAAGACGCTCGGGTTGAAGGCTCGCGTCTCATTGGGCGTGGCGTAGGTGTGCAGCTGCTGAGAGAGCTTTTCGTAGATGTAGACCACCATGGGGTACTTCTTTCCCGGCTGATAGTCCGCCGGCAGGTACAACGCTCCTTGCAGCGAGTCTCCCTTGTCACTCACGTAGTCGATCAGACGCGCCCCGCTGGACCAGGCATAGTCCTTCTGCTGTGGATTGGCATCCGTCAGGCGCTTGGGCGTGGCAAAGCCATGCTCAGACACGTAGTAGTCTGGGAAGTCCAGGAAGGTCTCCTTCGTGTACACGAAGGTCTCGGTGTCGCGGGCCCGTCGCACGAAATACTTGGCGTCATCCCACAGCAGGCGTTCCATCGGCTTGCCGGGGTTCAAACGGACCAATCCTTCCTTCTTCGTCTTCTCGCCATACACCGAGAAGTAGACCGGCTTGGAGAAGTCGACCCCCTTCTCCTTCGAGTTGTACGAGATGCGCCGCTGGTAGCGCAGGCGCTCGGTGCGGCCGTTCCCCGTCAGGTTCACCGCTGTGCCCGTTGGGCCCGCCGGTACCTTCCATACGTCCCAGTTGTCGGAGAGCAGGACGGCGCTGCCGTCCGACGTCCAGCCGAGGGCCGCCGTCGGCGGGCGATCCACATTGTGGTCGTCCTCGGTGTCGACAAAGGAAGTCGGCAGCCCTGTGGAAATGGAGCGCGTCGTCTTGGCCGTCAGGTCATACACGCGGTATTGGCCGTCGTCGTAGTAGAGCACCTTCGTGCCGTCGGGGGACGGCTGCGTGGGCCAACGCTGGGCCGACAGGATCTTCGCCGACTGCCCGCTCGTCAGGTCAATCGCGTACACGTCGCGCCGCTGACCGCCATCAATGTTGTCCCGTTGCTCATAGGCGCGACGATCCGAACCGATGGCGAACTTCTCGCGCGGAGTGAGCGTGACTTCACGCATCTCGTCCGTCGCCAGGCGCACGAACTTCTTCTCGGGAATGCGATACTCGGCCAGGTACGAGTAGGTCTTATCGCGCTGTTCCTCCACCTGCTGTTGCGACTGCAGGCGGGGATCCTTCACGTGCCAGATCACGAGACTTGGTAGGTCGTCATCGGGCATTCCCGCGCCCGCGGGAGACTGCATCGCCCCCGGCGTGCCGGCGACCGGCTTCACGTCCGGCCGACCCGTCTTGGACTCCGGACTCTCCCGGCGTGCCGTCAGGCCAAAGAAGATGGTGGAGAAGTCTGTTGACCACTTGGGGGCGCGATCGGGGGAGACACGCATCCCGGTGGGGAAACTGGCGCCGCCAGCGTCCGCCGGCGAGAAGACCACGGTGGCTACTCCCGTGGGGGCGCCAAAGTTGTTGAAGCCGACGACCGAGTACGAGGTGTCGGACGAGGCACTGTCCGCCTTGCCGCGCAGCACCGCCAGCGCCAACCCGCTGTCTGCCCACGTCAACCGGCGATAGAGCCGCTTGTCGCTTTCCAGCGTGCGCACCACGTCCGTGCGCAGGTTGCGGGCGACCACACCATTCCCCACCTGATCCTTCGTCTCGATGGTCCAAGAGAGCCACTCGCCGGAATCATCCAGCGCGAACTCTCCGACGTTTCCGATGTTGGTGACGGCGCCATTGCGCAGGTCGACCAGCAACAGGTCCGCCCCGGCGACTGGCGGGGGACTGGGCGCGGCGCCGGGGGCGGCCGGACCCGCCGGTGCAGCTGGCGTGTCCCCGTAGCGGTGCAGCACCACCCAGTTCGGGTGATCGCCGGCAAAGGCGAATCGCCGGACCTTCTCGTACTCCTTCTTCTCGCCGTTGGCGAGATTCACCAGCACCACCGAGTTCTGCGCCGGCTTGCGGTCCTTCTTTGCCTTCTTCGCTTCCGCGGCGGTGGGATACTTGGTGAACAGCAGCCACTTGCTGTCGGCAGAAAACGCCAAGGGCGACGCGGCACCAAAGAGCGTCGGGTCGAACTGACCTCCGATCAGCGCCGTGGGCTCGCCAACCGGAAAGCGCCACTCGGCGCCTTCGCCCGTGGGGCGCACGATCGTTTCGCCATCCCCTTCGTTAGGCGCCAGCTGGTAGGCAAACCACTTGCCGTCGTTCGACACCTGGGGCGCCCGTATGGTCTTCCAGTACGAGAGGTCGGCGGGGTCCAGGACCTTCTTCCCCGCTGGCGACTGCGCGGCGACCGGTGTGACCGGTACTGCCGGTACGACGGCGACGGCCAGCAGCGTCACCGCGATTCCCTCGAGCAGACGCGAGCCAAGTCTACCAGACATTCTCTCCCTCCTGCGCCCCCGGCGCGACGTGTAGCGAACGCACAAGAATGTGCCGCGCGCCTCGGGGACGCCATTCCCTTCGCCCTGCGGCGTCGTTGGAATCGCGGGCGCCGGTACGATAGTCGTGGCATTGGAACGATGGCCCCCGTTCCGCACCCCATAACGTGGGGACCATATCGCCTGCTGGAGCGCCTACGGCATTCGCATGGCAGAACCCAAAACAAAAGGGGCGAGACCATAGCTGGTCCCGCCCCTCGAGTCATGCGGCGTCTTGAGCCGCTGATTTACCTCACGCTTACAGCAGCCCGCAGGTCTGCGGCGTGACGTTGTTCTTCCAATTGCCCTGCGTCAGGAAGTCCTTGGTGCCGATCTTCATGTTCGCGCGACCGCCATTGGCCGTGATGTAGATCGGGTTGTAGAAGGTCACGCACTTGTCGGCGTTCTCGGCGCCTTGCGCGTCGAACCAGGCGTTCAGGTCCGGGTCTGTGGCCGATTCCTCGAGTTCATGCGCGAAGGTGTCCACCTCGGCGTCCGCGTTGAAATCGCTGTTGGGCGACGTGCCTTGCAGGAGCGTGCAGCCACTCGCGAAGTCGGCCTGGAAGGGCATGACGGCGTAGATGACCTTCTTGCCCTGCCAGGTGAACATGCCGTGGTAGGCGCAGTACGACCCGAAGCCGCCGCCAAGGTTGACCTTCGTGTCGGAGAGGACCGCGTAGATCGTCTGCGGATCGTAAGTCAGACGACCAGACTGGAAGGCATACACGATGCCGCTCTGGATCCGCCGGTCGGGGACATTGGCCGGCACGCCGATGGGGGCCGCCAACGTATCAGTCGCCCAGTACTGCGTGTACAGCAGGCTATTCGGCACGTGCTTCCCGGTGTTGTCCGTGTACGTCGTGTTGATGTTCCAGTACGCAGACGTCCCGATGTTGCGCACGTAGTAGCCGACGAGCGAGTTGTCGGCCGAGCCCGGGCCAAAGGTGTTCACGGCGGGGCCGTTGTTGTAGATCGTGCGGCGCGACCAATAGATGATGGCGACCTTGGGAGCGTCCAGCACACGTCCGCCGTGGTAAGTGATGTTCAAGGCCTGCGGCGAGGCCAGCTGGCGAAGGCCTAACGAGTTGCGCGGCACCATGTAGTGCGGGGTGGGCGCGTCGTCGCTGATGTTGGAGACCGGGAATTCGTCCTGCCAACGCGCTGCGGGGGGCGATACGCTATCGGCGCAGGCGGCCATACCGACGGCCAGCAGGGCGAGTGCTGCACGCTTCATGAAGGACCTCGAGGTGTAGGTTGCGCCCACAAGGTGTCACCGTGACGAGATCCTCGCCATGTGGCGATGCTCCCACACAACCGAGCCGCGGGTGTGGCCCGCGTCACATCAATACTGATCGGGAAAACGCGCCGTGTATTGCGTGAAGTGCGCCTTGAGCGCCGCCAGGTCCGCATCTACATCGCCCGTCGGGTTAAACACCGGGCCCAGCGCCACTACTTTGCGCGCGTAGTCCAGCCCCACCATCACGATCGGCACCTGTGCGCCGCGAGCAATATGGTAGAAGCCGGTCCGCCACTGCGTCACGCGCTTGCGTGTGCCTTCAGGGGCGATCGCCAGCACCAGCGCGTCGCGCGTCGCGAACTCCTCCACCAACTGGTCGACGTAGTTCTTGTTGCTGCCGCGCTGGATGGGAACGCCACCCAATGAGAGGAGCAGGCCCTTCACGGGCCAGACAAAAATCGAGTGCTTGCCCAACCAGCTGGCCTTGAGGTCCAACGCGAGGTCGGCGAACAACCCCATGAAGAAGTCCCAGTTGGACGTGTGCGGCGCCACGATGATCACGGCCTTGGCCACGTTCGGGAGTTCACCTTCCAGTCGCCAGCCAAACAGACGCATTCCCAGCACCCCGATCTTCTGCATGATCGGGGTGCGGCGGCGCGGCAGGTTGGGGGGCAATGAGGTCACAGTTTGAACTTCGATCGACCACTCGTCGCAAAGCGCTCGCCAAATGAAAGGGCCGGCTCCCCTCGAAGGGCCCGGCCCCAATGCGTCATTCCGAAGCCTCGCGCGCCACACACATCATCGGGCGCCGGCGCGCGGGAGGCGGACCTACCCTTCGTATGGCTTCTTCTGGTGCCGGAATGTGATTCGGCCTCGCGTGAGGTCGTACGGGGAGACTTCCACCTTCACGTAGTCGCCGGCCAGTACGCGGATTTTGAACTGGCGCATCTTGCCGCCTAACGTGCTCAAGACGTCATGTCCCCCCTGCACCGAGACGCGAAACGTTGCGTTCGGCAGGACTTCTGTCACCCGACCTTCCAACTCGATGGCTTCCTCTTTGGCCATTCCATGCACTCCGGCAGCTGATGGTTCGCGTGGAAAGCTGGACGGCGGAGCAACGCGCATCAAGTGGTGATCGCGTATTCCTCGCGCTGTATCTCTCGATTCCATCACCAATTGGTGCAATCCGTCTCGAAGTGACGTGAGCCCTCAGGCCACGTTCACCAGATGTCCCCCACGGTGAACCCTTCGGGAAACGGATCGTCGGGATCCACGCCATACGTCGCCATGCCGGTGATCCACCCGGTCCCGCTCAGCGTGGGGACTACGGCCGGAGTGTCGCCAACCTTTGTTTCGGAGAGCAGGCGCCCGGTGAACGTGGTCCCCAGCACCCCTTCGTGAACAAAGTCCTGATTCAACGGCAGCAATCCCTTGGCGTGCAAGGTCGCCATCCGCGCGCACGTGCCGGTGCCGCACGGCGACCGATCGATCGCCCCCGTCCATGTGGCCGGCTTGTTCCAGTCCAGCACACCGGTGGACACGATGACCGCGTTTCGCCGGTGCGACGTGGCGGCGTGCGGCTCTCCCGACAGCTGCGAAATCGTGATCCCGGTGAATCCCGGCTGCTCGGGATGCACCACCGGCAGCTGCTCATTCGCCGCGGCCTTGATCATCTCGCCAATCCGAACGATGTCCCGTCCCTCGTCAGGCGTTAGGCGCAGGCCAAACCGGGCGGCGTCGGCGATCACGTAGTACATGCCGCCGTACCCGACATCCACCGTCACCGTCCCCAGGTGCGGGACCTCCACCGGCCGGTCCAGATAGGCGGCGAACGCCGGCACATTGCGGAACGTCACTCGCTTCACCTTCCCATCCCGGCAGTCGGCCCGCACGCCGATCAACCCCGCGGGAGTCTCCAGCGTCAACTCGGTGACCGGCTCCCTCATGGGCAGCATCCCCGTCTCCAGCAACACGGTCACCACGCAAATCGTGTTGGTGCCGGACATCCCGGGGTATTCGACCTGCTCCATGATCACATAGCCCGCGTCGGCGCTGGGGTCCGTGGGCGGGAGCACCAGGTTGCAGTTAGCCGCCGGGTATCCGCGCGGCTCACGCAGCATGCGCTTCCGCAGTCCATCCGCGTGGTCGCGCAGGTAGCACATCTTCTCGAACATGGTCGCCCCGGGCACATCCAGCACTCCCCCCACAATCACGCGACCATGCTCGCCGCAGGCGTGCGCGTCGTACGCCTGCACGCAGTTCGTGAGCCGCATCTCGCGCTTACCTCGGCAGCTTCTCTGGCAGGTCGGCCAGCACGTAGGCCATGGTGGCCATGGTCGCCACGCACAACGCCACGTCATGCGGATCCAGCTTGTCGATGGTGTCGGCGTCCGTGTGGTGATACCAGAAATACTTGGTGCCATCCACGTTCAGCCCCAACCCGGGCACGCCCAGCTGCATCATCGGGCCGATGTCCGCTCCGCCTCCCCCCTTCGTGATCGCGCCGGCGCCAATCGGGTCCAGCAACGATCCGATCTGCTTCACGATCGCCGTCGCCGCGTCTGACCCTGTGAAGCCGAAGCCCTCTGGCTTGAACACCCCGCCATCCGACTCGATCGCCGCCACATGTTTCGCCGCGGCGTCCTTGTACCGATCGCGGTATGCCGTCCCGCCACGCAACCCATTCTCCTCGTTCACCCAGCCGACCACCCGAATCGTGCGGCGCGGCCTGAGACCAAGCTCCTTGAGCAGGCGAATCGCTTCCCACGCCACCACCACGCCTCCGCCGTCGTCCATGGCACCGCGACCCACATCCCAGGAGTCCGTGTGTCCCCCCATGATCACGACCTCGTCGGGGAATTCGGTGCCCTTCAACTCGGCGATGACGTTCTTGGACGGCACGTCAGGCAACGTCTGCGCGGACATGGTCAGCTTCACCACCACCTTCTCGCCGCGGTTCTGCATGCGATGGATCATCTCGGCGTCTTCCACCGTGATGGCCGCGTGCGGGATCTTCTTGACCGTGGAGTCGTAGCGCATGCCACCGGTGTGCGGGGTGCGCTGCGAGTACGGGGTCACGGAGCGAATGAGCGAGGCCACGGCGCCGGCGCGGGACGCCTCCACCGCACCATTGGCTCGGTACTGCACGGTGGCGCCGTAGTCCGTGAAGGGGACGTCGAACAGCACGATCTTCCCCTTGGCTTGGTCCGCTTTGGCTTTGAGGTCGTCGAAGGAGTTCACCACCAGCACCTCGGCGGTGATGCCGCCCGGTGGGGTGGCGATGCTGCCGCCGAGTCCGAGCATGGGAAGCGTCTGCTGCCGCGGCTGCACCAGCTCCGCGGATTCGGCGCCGCGCACCCAATGAGGGACCATCGCCGGCTCTCCCCGCACGTTGTCCAGGCCGTCCTTGGACATCTGGGCCTGCATCCAGTCCAACGCCATGTTCAGCCGGTCGCTCCCCGAGAAGCGGTTGCCGAAGCGCTCCGTCAGCTCCGCCAGGCGATTCCAGGCCGCCGAGTCGCGGGTGGCGGCGGCGGCGATGCGGCCGGCGGCCTCGCGGTAACGGGCCGTGATGTCCTGCGCCGGCAAGGTTGAGGGGGTAGCGGAGGCTAGGAGACCTAACGCGGCACCACAAATGAAGATCGCACGCACGGCTTCACGTCCGTTGCACATGGAGAGTTGGGCTTAGGTTGAAGGCCCGAAGCTAGCGCCGGAGCAGTCCCGGCACCACGCACCCGTGGCGTGGGGAGTGGGTCTCACGAGGCAAGGCACGGTCCCGGGGCGCGGGATTTCGGTGTCGGCTACCGTTAGGGTCGCCATTGACAGAAATCCCAGTCGATCCTACACTAGTCCCGCGACGTACGCTGTTGAGCGTGCTGATAGTGCGATGACCAAGGGCCCTCGCGATCGCGGGTGGCCTTTTTTCGTTTCACGAACCCGCGTCGCCCGGCACTGGCGGCAAGTTGCCGAACAACTGGTCAGCAAACCGAGTCGTGGCGGTCAGGTCCACGAATCGAATGTGGTCGGTTCCCTCACCCCGACCGCATCACTTACTCAGGAGAAGGGCAATGCGTACGACCGGCACCGTGAAGTGGTTCAACGACGCCAAGGGCTTCGGCTTCATTACCCCCGCCGACGGCTCGAAGGACTGCTTCGTCCATCACTCGGCCATCGATGGCAAGGGCTTCAAGACGCTCGCTGAAGGCGAGAAGGTGGAGTTCGAGATTGTTCAGGGTCAGAAGGGACCTGCCGCGCAAAACGTCACGCGTCTCGGCCGCTGAACGATCAGGTGCCGAAACAAGCGGGGCCGGCTCGAGTCATCGAGCCGGCCCCGTCGGCTTTCAGGACCCCAGCCGCTCCACTCCCGCCACCTGATCGAAGCCAGCGTCGAAGCTCAGGATCGTGTGCACCTGATGCCGCTGCATGACCGCAGCGTGCACCGCGTCTCGGGCAGAGAGCGGGGTAATCCCTAACAGTAGGGTCTTGGCGCGCTCGATGTCGCGCTCCTCAACGGGGTAGACGTGGTCTACCACCCGGAGGAGCGCGTCAAACGCCGGTTGGATCGCATCGCGCCGATTGATCGCGACGTAGCGATGCAGGATCTCTTGTAGCACTTCCACGTCGGTCACGAGACGTTCCCCGCGCGTGATGCACTGCTCCAGCAGTCGACGCGACGCGTCCTTGTTAGGATGCGCCGCGCCGACCAGGTACATCGGGATGTTGGAGTCGACGAAGATCACGCGCGGTTGGGCAGGTAGCCGCGCTCGATCTCGGTGAGCATGCGGTCGATGTCGGCGGTGGGATACGCTCCGCGCGCCGCCTCGCGTACCGCCTGGAGCTTCCGCTTGGGATCGGCCGCCGGTTCATCCCGGCGTGCCAGTCGCAGCGCCTGACGCACCCATTCCGCCACCGTCATGCGGTGCCGTTTCGCGATGCGCCGAATCTCGGCGATTTCGTCGTCCTCCAAGAGAACTTGCAGGCGTGTAGTCATGCCGGAGGCTATCATACTCATCACCATGAGTCAAGTAGTCAGAGGGGGGCCCCGAGGATCAGGAGCGGAGTCAGCGAGCGGTGAGATCCTTCACGCGCCAGGCTATGCACGCAGTTGGCGCGGAGACGCATCCTTCCGCTGCGTGTCGGACCCTTTCGTTTCGCCCGAGCCACTTCCGCAAGGCCGGCCGCGGTCGGAGAACATGTCATGCGGATGGGGATGGCCGCGAACGCTCTGGAGGACGAATAAAGCGCGGTGACGCGGGAGCTCGTCCCGCGTGAACGGTGCCGTCCTTACGTCTTTCGCCAGATCTCTCGGAAGAACTCGGCCAGGTCAATCTCTAGCGGCTCTGTTGCGCCTGCCGGCGACCAGGTGATCCGGTCGTCGAGTACTTGCGGTTGATCGTCCGACAGCGTCCACGGCTCAATCAGCCGCGCATCGGTATCAATGATCCAATACTCGCCGACTGCGGATCGCTGATAGCGCCGTCGTTTGGTGAAGCGATCGAAGCGCGCGGTTGACGGTGACAGCACTTCAACGAAAAGGAGCGGGATGCCCGTCTTCGGGCGGCGCGAGTACCGCAGCTATACGGCCGCTGGGGCGCCGATTCGCCACCCACTCGAGTGGCGCGCCATGCTACGGCCGCGCCTTGGCAACCCGGCTCCAGAACGCGATCACACCGCATCGTGCACCGGACTGATTGAACCTGGCGGGAACGCGTGAACCACCCGTGTACACCTCCACTGCTTCGATATCGTTGACAGAGAGCGACGCGTCGATCCCGGCCATGGCATCGATCGACATGGGCGTGCCGTCCATGTAGTAGGCGACGTTGCATCGCTCACCATCCAGCCGCGGCGCCGCCCGCTCCGACGCCACGATATAGCGCCCTTCATACGGAATGATGGTCAACCCTGGCGCCGCCCGCAGAAGATCGGAGAGCCTGGTGTCCCCTCGACGATCCATTTCGTCGCGATCCATGAAGAACCCGTTCACTCGCGCCCGTCGCTCCTCGAACTCCCGGAGCCACGGGGTAAGGGTGCGACGCTCCGTGATTCGCACCTCGCTCAGGACCGTCGCCGCCGGTGAGAGCGTCACTTGCACACGGAGGCGATCCAACGATTGGAGCTGGACGATTTGCGTCGCAGGGGAGAAACCGATGGCACGAACGGTAAGCCTGATGGGCTGCGCCGGTGCCTCTGCCGTCGAGCTGAGGACGATGCGCGCCTCGCCCGCACCACCGCTCCGCCCTTGAACGAGGACAGAATCCGCCTCGCTCGTTATGCGAACATCCGCTCCCTTGATTGGTTTCGCGCTCGCGGCGTCGGCAACAGAAACGATCAGGATCTGCGCGAATGCTACGGTCGGCAGCGCGCCAAGAAGTGTAAGCCCGAGCGTGGCGGCCCACACGACGCGTGAGTCCCATCGACGAGCAGTCACCTCACGTCAGAACGTGATCCCTAGTGTCGTAACCGTTCGCGCAACTACGTCAAACCTTCGCACCTCTCCAAAAAGTCCGAATCGCCCCTGGCCAAGCCGAACCCCGCCGCCGGCGGCCCACCCCTTGAGCGTCGTGGAGTCCGTCTCGGCAAAGCGGCCGTAGCCCGCAATGCCATAGATCTGCAGCAGGGGCAGGCGCAGCTGCACCACGCCGCTCCCGATCACGTTCAGGTGATCCATGTTGATCGACGTGCCCCACTGCGTGGCCTCGGCGCGAAAGGCGATCGGGACTAGCGGGAGCGCCAGCTGGGCCGCCGCCTGGATCCCCTTGGTGTCCAGCTTCGCCGCGCCGGAGTCCGATGACTGGGCATAGCCCGCCCAGAACGAGATGCCGACCTGGGCGCGGACCGCGCTCAACGGGAGCAGCGCCAACGCGCTCAACATCACCAGAAACTTCAATCGCCGCATAAGAACACCGAATTCGGGGTAAGCCTAACGACTTTCGCGAGTGCCAACATTGTACTTCGCCAGGATGGCTCGAACCTTATCCAGGGGAATGGCGTCCACCGTGTGCCCGCGACTTGTCACGGAGGTCGCCATGAACATCGAATTGTAGATCGCCTCTTCCGTACCTTCCACCGCCGCCTCGAACAGCGCCGACATGGCATCGTTCGTCAGGTCGGCCACCGTGCGCTCCAGCGCCGGCGTGCCCCCCGGTGGCGTGAGATGTCGCCGCACCGACTCGGCGGTGGAGAAAGCAAGCACGTAATCGCCGCTGCCATTGGACGCCGACGACCCGGTGCGGGACAGGCCCATGATGGCGCGAGCGGCCAAGCGACGCAGGTTGCGGTCGGATAGCGGGGCATCCGTTGCGACCACCATCATGATCGAACCATCTCCCCGCTCGCGATCGACATCATTCTTGAAGGCGTATTGTCCGAGTTCCCGGCCCACGGGCGCGCCGAGTACCTGAAAGATCCCACCAAAGTTCGACTGCACCAACACTCCCACGGTGTACGCGCCTAACGACTTGGGGAGTACCCGCGACGAGGTGCCAATCCCTCCCTTCCAGCCGAACGCCACCGTCCCCGCCCCCGCCCCAACGGCTCCTTCACTCACCGCTCCCGTGGATGCAGACGTCAGTGCCTGACGCACATGCTCTCGGGTGATCGGCCGTGAGCGGATGGCGTTCAGGCCGCCATCATTTGTCTCACCCACCACTGGGTTGATGGAGCCGACGTTCTCCATCCCCGGCTGCTCCAACATCCACTCCACCATGGCGTCCGCCGCGCGCCACACGCACAGCGTACACGTGAGGAGAATCGGTGTTTCGAGCTCGCCGAGCTCGGTGAGTTGGGTGACGCCGAGGAGTTTGCCAAAACCGTTGCCGACGTGCAGGGCCGCGGGGACGCGATCGGTGAAGAGGTTGCCACCGTGCGGCAGGACAGCGGTGACACCGGTGCGGATGGAGTCGCCTTCAATGACGGTGGTCTGTCCGACGCGCACGCCGGCGACGTCGGTGATGGCGTTCAAGGCGCCGGGTTTGAAGATGCCGGGGGCCACCCCGAGCGCGCGGGCGCGCACCCGTTCGGGGTTCTGCGCCGAAAGGGTGGAGGTGGCGACGAGTGACACGAGAGCCAGGAGGGTAAGGCGCATGCGCGGGAGCTGTGGAACGGTCCAAAGGTAGCTCTCGCCTCGGTCATACGCAGCGTTGGAGATGAGCGGGTCGCCTCTCAGGGGGGTTCGGGCGAAGCCGAAGGCGTACATCGCGGCGATCACCGCGAGGTCGACGCGTTTTCAGGGGGCGTGGTGAGCTCGCGATGGGAACGCCAAGTACCGCTTCGCCGCCTTGTTCGCGATGGCCCGCCCTCTCGATCGCCGGTTCATGGGCACGCGACGGCTCTCATTCAGGCGCCTTTCTCGCCCTCAGAGGGGTTCACACCAGTAACACCCCATCCAAGCAGCGCTTTTATCTAGGAAAAACTCAACGAGCGCCTCGCGCTCCGTCGACTCCTGGAGCACGTGCACGTTGACTCTCCCGATCACGGCGTCCTCCGGCGGAACCACAGAAAGGCAGAGGACTCCGCCCGACAGGCGACACCACGTCCCTTCAGCGACAGCGTCGTCCTTGCGAAAAGCCGCGATCATTTTCCCGAACGTCCTCGGCTCGAATAGACACGCACCCCAGTCGGCACCGTCTCCCGTCAGCCGAAATTTGTATTGATCTGTCTCGTGCGAACCAACGGCGAACAGTGTGACATTGACTCGCCCTGGATACATGCGGAGCGCTGGGGCCATGTGGCGTTCCACATCCCGATTGGGAAATAGCAGATTCAGGCTCCCAGCCCAGTGATTGCTGCCCCGGCCAAGGAGCGCCAACGGGTCCGGCGGCAACACGCCCGGCGGCCGATGTGGTTGGTCTCCCGCATCGAGACCTAACGCGGACAGGAACTGGTCGGGAGAAATGTTGGCCACACCTCTGAGCCTCTGTGGCCGCGGCGCGTGGTACGCATCCTCGAGCACCACTGACTCGCCCGGCCGCAACGCTGGGATCGTCAGAGGGTCCAGCGGCTGCCAGGGCACAAACGCGCCGAGCGGCGCCGAGCGGACGAGGCCAACCGTCGGCTTGGACAGAACAGTGCCGTTGTTGCGGACGGTAAATGCGGCGACGACGATCTGCGGCCACCGGGTGTGAAAGTCGATGTCTTGTGGCCGTACCTCGAGATCTTCGCCCATCAGCTGCTCCGTTAGAGCGCCAGAGACGCGGTCGCGGACATAGGATGCCTCGTTTGCGATGACGAAGAGGAACCAGAGCTGCAACGCCTCGCCCGCGAAATCGGGCGGTGTTCTCAGTCTATCTCGAGAACCTCGCCGACGACTAGGTCAGGGCGACGAGCGTAGCGAACGGCCCGGTTGTCCAGCGTTCTACAGCTGAATGAATTTGGGGCTGTTCTTCGGATGGTACTCGTCACACCACGTAGCACCCCGGTCCGGCGGCGCTGCTATCCAAGGAGAACTCGACGAGCGCCTCGCGCCCCGTTGATTTCTGGCAAACGTGCACGTTGAGCCTCCCGGTCTCGGCGTCCTCGGGCGGAGTGACGAACAGGTGGAAGACGCCACGTTCCGGGCGATACCATTGCCCTTCAACTATGCTGTCGTCGTCGCGACGCGAGGGGAAGGATCCGAGCGTCCTCGCCTCGAGCAGGCACGGGCTCCACGCAGCGCCGTCTCCCGTCAGCCGGAACTTGTATAGATCCGTCTTTTGCGAGCCTACGACGAACTGCGCGACGTTGACTTGACCTGGATACATGCGCAGCGCCCGGGCCAGGTGGCGTTCCGCATCCCGATTGGGAAAGAATATGTTGAAGTTTCCAGCCCAGTGGAGGCCGCCCCTGCCAAGGAGAGTCAACGGATCGGGCGGCAACACGCCACGCGGCCGGCGCGGCGCATCGCCTGCGCCGAGGCCTAACGCGGACAGCAATTGATCGGGCGGAATCATGCCTGCACCACCAAACGCCTGCGTTTGTGCCACGCGGTACTCTCGCTCGATTACAAAAGACTCGCCCGGCAGCAACGCTGGGATCTTCAGCTGGTCCAGCGGCTGCCAGGGCACAAACGCGCCGAGTGGCGCCGAGCGGACCAATGCAACCGTCGGCCTGGACAGCGCCGTGCCGTTGTTGCGGATAGTGAATGTGGCGACGACAATCCCCGGCCTCGGACTATAGAAGTCGATGTCTTGTGGTCGTACCTGGAGATCTTCGCCCGTCAGCTGCTCCGTGCCGGCGCGCGCGTCGAGAATTGCGGTCGCGGTCATATCGTACCTCGCCTGCGATGGTGAAGAGGGCCCAGACCTGCCGATGCCCGTCCGCTGAAGCGGGCGGCGCTCTCAGTCTATCACCAGTGCCTCGTCCACGACTAGATCCGCGTCAATCGCACAGCTACATCCGAGATGTCTAGAAGCGCTACAGCTGAATGATTGAGCGGGCTGTTCCTTCGTAGGGCTCGCCGTGCCGGCAGCACAATTCCGCCGGATCCGTAGCCTCAGTTGTCCGGTGGCGCCTTGGCAACCGTCGTTCGCTCAGCCAAACGGATTCGCTCAGTCCATCCGACAGGGCTCAAACACCGCCGCCTGAGGCCTAAGGGTGGGCCGTGATCGCGCCGGCTGCCGGCGGCGAGCATAATTACCAGTCCCGCCCTCGCAAACACATTCAATCCACCCAACCACCAGCGACCGATGCTCCGCCGCCTACTCGTCATAGCCTTCCTCTTCAGCCTTCCCTCTCGTACGTCCGCTGCGCAATCACCGCCCGTTCCAAGCGTCACGATCGTCAGGGCCGCGCGGCTCATTGACGGACTCGGCGGACCTCCGCTGTCACCAGCCGTGGTGCGCATCGAGGGGGATCGCATCGCTGCACTGGGTAACACCCTTCCCGTCCCTGCAGGCGCAAAGGTCATTGACCTGGGCGGCGCTACGCTGCTTCCCGGCTTGATTGACCTGCACACCCACCTGACCGGGGATGCGCGCGTGCATTGGGAAGATGCGCTCACCCGCGTGACGCCCGGCCACGACGCTTTGTGGGGAGCGCGGAATGCCAGCGTGACGTTGATGGCCGGCTTCACCACGTGTCGCGACATGGGCCCCGAGTGGCCATTCGTGGACGTGGACCTCAAGCGTGCGATCGATGAAGGTGTCGTGCCTGGTCCCCGGCTGCTGGTGGCCGGCAACTACGTGTCGTCGACCGGTGGAGCCGGCGACGCGCGGCAGTTCTCGATCTACGTGGATGTGCCCGTAGTGAAGAACCTGGCGGACGGCCCCGAAGAAGTGACCAAGGCCGTCAGGACCAACCTCAAGAACGGCGCCGACTTCATCAAGATCCTGGCGACCGGTGCCGTGTTGTCCAAGGGCATCGCTCCCGGGGCGCAGCAGTATTCGGATGAGGAGATCAAGGCCGCCGTGGTGGAGGCAAATCGTTGGGGGCGCCAGGTGGCGGCACATGCGCACGGGGCCGACGGGATCAAGGCCGCGATTCGCGCCGGTGTGCGGACGATCGATCACGGCTCCATGCTGGACGACGAGGCCATCGCGATGCTCAAGGCATCCAACGGCGCATCGTACTACGTGCCCACGCTGTACACGTCTACCGCGATCGAGGTCTCCGCTGCGGCAGGCACAACACCCCAATCAGAACTAGAGCGAAGCCGAGCCGTGAAGAGCATCAAGGACGCCGGCTTCAAGCGCGCGTTGGCGGCGGGGATTCCGATCGGCTTCGCGACCGATGCGGCGGTGGTGCCGCACGGGGACAACGCGAAGGAGTTTGGCGTGCGCGTTCAGCTGGGGGAGTCGCCGATGCACGCGATCGTGTCGGCGACAAGCCTCAACGCCAAGATCATTGGGTGGGAGGACAAGGTGGGGAGCGTTCAGGTGGGGCGGTATGCGGACCTGATCGCGGTCACCGGTGACCCGCTCGCGGATATTGCGGTGTTGGAGCGGGTGGGGTTTGTGATGAAGGGGGGTGTGGTATATCGGGATGAGGTGAGGAAGAAGTGAGTGGTGCGGAATGTCGAGATCACGGTAATCGAGAGGCGAAGATATCCAGGTTCCGGGCGTACGCAGCGGTCTCGATGTCAAACATCCCAAGCACAGTGTGGAATATGTTGTCGTGGCTGTACTCCCGTGCGGCCAGCGCACGAATGTCCTCTTGTCGCAGTGCCTTGGCCGCGAGAAAGTCGGGCGATGCCCAGAACACCATCGGCACGCGCTTTTGCTCTTCGGGCGCGATCAAGTCCGGGAAGCCGTGAAGGAAGATGCCGTTCTCGCCGAGCGACTCGCCGTGGTCGGACACGTACAAGAGCGCGACTTCTGCCTTCGCGCTATTGGCCGCGAGGAGGTCCACGACGCCTGCAAGAACATGGTCCGTGTAGAGGATCGAGTTGTCAAAGGCGTTCAACAGCTGATCGCGCTGGCAGTTCTGCAGGTCAGGGCGTGAGCATTCCGGCAAGAACCGCTTGAACGTGGGCGGCGACCGCCGATAGTACGCGGGGCCGTGGCTGCCCTTCTGATGCAGGACGATGAAGAGATCACCTCTCGTGACATCGATATGTTCCTGAAGGCCGGTCAACAACGCCTCGTCGTAGTACTCGTTCTGGTGGCGCAGTTCCGGAGGTCCGCGCACCGCCTCGGAGGGCACGCGGTCGCAAACACCTTCGCAGCCAGCGTCGTTGTCACGCCAGAACACCGTGATCCCGACACGCTGCAACACGTCAAGCATGTTTTGCTGGTCCTGCGCTCTACTGCGCGAGAACTCCTTGTGCGTTAGCGGCGAGAAGATGCACGGAACGGACTTGACGGTTGCCGTCGCACATGCCGTGACCCGCGGGAAATTCAAGACGCCACGTGCAGCAAGCTCGGGATTTGTGTTGCGCCCGTAGCCGTTCAACGAAAAGTGGCCCGCGGCGGCCGTCTCGCCGAGCACGAATATCACGACGCGCCGCTTGTGATGGTCATTTGATAAAGGCACGCGACGGTGCGCGTCGACCGCGATAGGCTTCAGCGTCGCCGAATGCCGTGCATGCTCGCCGAATGCCAAAACAATCAGTGAGGCGAGCGGCGACACCGGATTCGCCATGAATCGCAGCCTCGGATCACCGCGAGTGACGAATCTCAGCTGCTTGTAGGCCGGGAGGACCGCGACGATCGCGACGGCGAGTGTCGCCACGACCACTTTCGCGCGCAGTGCCAACTCGGTGCGCGCCGGCCCGTAGCGTACACGACTCAGCGCGATCACCGCCGCCGGCACCACGCCCACCACGACGACGTATGCAACGCACCGCAGCGTGATCAACTCACCAGCCTCCACTGCGTCGGTCCGCAAGACGCTGCGCACCATGTTCACGTCGATGAGCGTTCCAAATCCGAGCATGAAGTACGACGTGATGGCGCTAAACAGCACGACCGCAATACTGAGCGGTTTGAAGAGCCACGGAACGGCGATGGCCTGGAGCGGCACGTTCAACAATGCCAGGAGGCCGAGGCACGCGGCCACCATTGCTGCCCACGAGACGGCGGAAGGCCCGGTAGCGAGCGCGCGCCACAGTCGCAGGTTACCGATTGTGGCCAGAAACACCGCTACAGTTAGGGCCGCCCAAGTGCTTCGCACATTCGGCACAGCGAGGGCGAGCGCATGCCCGAGGCGCGGTTTGGGGGTACGCATATCGGCATTGGGAATGGGAGAGCGGTGTGAGCATTGGGCGCTGCTTCTACTCGGTTGTTGGCAGGGACCGGCGGCGCAGGGAGAGCGCACCGCGCGCGGCGAGGTACGTCGCGGTCGTCGCCACAAGCGCCATCACGAGTGGCACGCCGACCAAGGCAGTCGGATCGGCTGGCCCGATCCCGTTCAGCTGGTGCCGAAACGGAAAGGCCAGTCCGAACGACAGGGCTACGCCCAAGGCCTCGGCCATCCACACGATCCGCATCGTTTCCGTCGCAACGGCGCGACGGATCGCTGACGCCTGGCTGCCTAACGTGACGTCGGCCGTGTTGCCCCATGGCCACTGGGTCACGGCCACGGCAGTCGCGGCAGCAATGCCAATCGTCCCCAGAAGCCACGCGAGTACGCCAAAGCCCCCGAGCACTACGGCTGCGGCCATCGTCGGAAACAGTACCTTCCGTTGCTCGTCAGCCAGCCAGGCGGCCTCGGGCGGCGCCATCGACGATTCCTTTGCACGTGCGGCGCGGGTCGCGGCCTCTTGCGCGGAAGCCAGCGTTGCGCCTGACGCCATGGCGAGCTGCACAACGGCGCGCAGGTGCGTTCCCTGCCACTCAGGAAGATAAAGGAAGGGATGTGGCGCTTCGCCTAACGAATTGTACCGGATATCCTTGACCACACCAACGATTTCCGCTGGCGAGTGCAGTAGCCCGGCGGACGTGATCCGCCGCCCAAGGGCGTTGCCCCCGTACACGGTGCGCGCAAACGTCTCATTAACAATCACGACAAGAGGCGAACCGACCGTATCAGAGTCACTGAAGTCGCGCCCGGCCAGAATGGGGATCTCCAGCGTCGAGAAATGCCTGGGCGAAATGCTGACGAACTGCACTCGGTGCTTGCCGGACCTACGGCCTGCGGGGACGGCCTCGACCATCGCGACGCTCTCGTTGCCCGCCCCGGTGAGTGGAACCGAGGAGATCATCGCAGCCCTTCGAACCATCGGCTCGGACAGCAACGCACTGAGGTATGCTTCCCAAATCGCCCGGCGGCGTTCCGGCGTGACGCGCGAACTCGTGAGGTGCACCGATACGTCAACGATCCCTGCAGGCGGATAACCCGGATCGACCTTGCGCTGTAGGCTTCGACCGGCGAGCACGGCAACCGTGAGCAGCGTCGTACAGGTCACGACCTGCACGAACAAGACGGAGCGGCGCCTGAAGTGCGGGTTGGAGCGGGGCGACGGCTCCGTGTCCGACCTGCCGCCGACATCGCTGGTGGCGATCCGAAAGGCGGGTGGGAAGACGACGAACATTGTGAGGACGCCCAGCACCACGGTGAAGAGCAGGATCCGCCCATTCATGCTGGCAGGAATGAACGTTTCGATACTCGCTTCGCTGGGAAGTAGCCCATTGACCGCGTCCCCCGCGTGCGATGCAATCCACAATCCGAGCGCGGAGGCTACCACGACAACAATCGTCGTTGTCGTTTGTCGCCTAACGAGCGAGGAACTGCGTCCTTCGCCACGTTCATGAGCGTCCCACTCGCGAGCCCCAGCCCCGTTCACTGCAAGGAAGAGTTGACGCACATTCGAGCAGGCGAGCAGCCACAAGAGAAGCGCACCAAACTGCAAGACTGCCACCGCGACCAGGACCGGAACCTTGATCTCCGCATTCACACCACGCGCGGTGTCGATACGCGCCGTCAGTTTCGCATGTGTCGCGGAGTCCGCGACGACGAGCTGGCGCATCAGATCTGCGGCGTCGGCGTTGGCCTGTACGCGCGAAACTCCCGGCTTGAGTCGAGCGGTGACGTATATCGCGCCGCTACTCAGCCGTGCTCCACCCGACGCACGGAGGCGAAGGGGATGTTGTCGGCGTGGGTTGTCGTGTCCCTGACCCTCGCCTAACAAGATCTGCGTGTCCCCCATGGGCACGAAGAGATCTGGCGCCGAGAGCGTGACGGTGCTGGTGAAGCCGCGTGGAGCAACGGCGACGATCGTGAACGCCCGATCGTTGAGCCGGACCGACCGGCCAACGATAGATGGGTCGCTAGCGAGGCGCGTCCGCCAGAAACGCCAGCTCACGACTACTTCCGCAGTAGCCTCGGCGGTGTCGTCCCGGCTTCGAGCGAAGAAGCGCCCCAGCACCGGACGAATCGCCAAGGCCTGAAAGTAGTCACCGCTGACCAGTGATACCTGTGCCCTTCCCGTGTCGGATCCGTATGACCAGCCGACTAGCCGAGCGTCCTCGCCGATTAGGTGCGAGAATGTCCTGTTTCGTGCCTTGAAATAGCGGTAGTCATCAAACCGGAACGCGTTGTGATGATCGACGTAAACATGCACGAGTCGCTCTGGACTCCCGGCTGGCGGAAGCCGGACAAGGAGTGCGTCGGCGACGGCAAAGACGCTGGCATTTGCGCCGATACCCACGGCAAGCGAGAGAAGCGCTGCGAGCGCAACGACCGGATGCAGCGCGAGCTGCCTTGCGGCGAACCGCACGTCATCGAACAAGGCAGCCATGGCATTGGAAAAAGGGGTCCGTCAGGTACCCACTCGCCTGGCTATCAGGGCCGTCGAAGCATCCCGCACTTCGTTTCGTCTCAGCCCGTTGATCGAGCTGCTGCCAGCGAACGGCACGCGCCATCTCGAGACCGGCGCGCTCCCGGGGGGCCTGGATGACCGCGACTTGTTGGAGCCGTGCGCAGAACACGCTGCGCACCAACGCTCGGCGTGTCGGCCCACACGATTTAGGTGCAGAGCGCCGCGACGCGGCTTGCGACTCACTTCCCCCTTGCCTCATCCGCACCCCCCACTCATCACGACACCCACCTTCCCACACCGTGAAGGCGCCAACGGACCCCGCCGAGCAGGTCCGTGCTCACCGCAGCTAAACGCTACCAGCAAAGCAACTTGGCGTTGCCCCTGCAGCACAACTCAGGCGTCAGTAGCAACGCCGATCGGCATCTCCGCCAAAGCGTCTACTACACCAGGCAAACCTGATTGACCTCACCGCCCAACGCCTTCCAACCTGGGCTCGGGCGTTGCACCTTGCCACGAACGCCTCGGTCGCGACCAACGTGCCCAGCGCGGCCGCTAGTATATCGCAATTGTTTCCAAATTCAATAGTGGCCGGCCCGCCCACGCGCAGCGATAAGCTGTAGCCGTACAACCGGGGCCCGCCGCCACCGCCGTAAGTGAGTTGCGACTGCCGCTAGCGAGTGCGGAGGCTGTAAGGGTTTCTCCCTACGTCGCAGGTCCAACATGCCACCACTCCGGCCTCGTGCTTGGTACCCCGTTTGAAATCAGCGCGGCGACGTTGGTGTTGTCGCACATCGATACTTCAGACGGAGCACAAGCGCGCGCTTCTTCTGAAGCTGCTTGGTGAATGACTCACGATGGCGCACATGCACTGGCACAGACCGCTCATCGTTGGGGGGGGCTCGCTTCACTCGCCCTCGTCCCGCCGAGTGCGGCTTAACGCAGTCGTTAGGCCGCCCACGTGGTGAGGAGGTACGCCGACGGGCGCCCGCGCGCGAGTCAATTGACCGAGATTGCACCCGGCGTGGAGTTAGCAGGCCCTGTCAGCCTCACCCAATCCGATATACGCCTTGGGCTGAAGGGCCGCCGGGAGCTGACCCTTCACGAACACAACGACGCCCATAGCGTTCGGGCGCGCGCGGTGTCATTTACTGGTGAGACCATCCCCTCCCGCCCCGTGCCCAGCCATGGAACGCACTGACCTCCCCGCATCGCCGCGCGACAGCGCCCGTCGTTCTCGCCTGAGCCCACGGGCAAAGCGCCTTCCCTCGCTCGTTGTGCTCTTCGCACTCAGTGCCTGTTCCGCGGGATCGAAATCCGCGGCACGCCCCGACGAAGGGTTCATCAACGTGGAAGGGGGGAAGATCTGGTATCACCGCGTCGGCAACGGCCCCAAGACACCACTCCTTCTGCTACACGGCGGCCCGGGTGCCACGAGCTACGGCCTCAAGCCGCTGCTGGCGCTCGCCGATGATCGCCCGGTCATCATCTACGATCAGTTGGGGTGCGGCAAGTCGGATCATCCCACCGACACCACCCTGTTCACGGTCGACCGCTACGTGCGCGAGCTGCAAGCGCTGCGCGATTCGTTGGGCCTCACCGAAATCCACCTCTACGGACAGTCGTGGGGAGCGATGCTCGCCGAAGCCTACATGGGCACGAAGCCGGCGGGAGTGAAGAGCCTAACGCTTGCCGACCCGCTCGTGACGACGGCGCAGTGGGAAAAGGACGCGGACTCGCTCATTAAGCTCCTCCCCGATTCCATCCAAGAGTCGATCGCGACCAACGAGGCAGCACACACGACGGACTCGCCCGAGTACGCGATGGCGATGCGTGCGTACTACTCGCAGTATGTGATTCGCAAACCGCCGCAACGCCCCGCCGACGCCGATAGTTCGGGGAAATCGAGCGGTTCGCTCGTCTACAACTACATGTGGGGGCCGAGCGAGTTCACGTCGACGGGGACGCTCAAGACGTTCGACGCCACGCAGTGGCTGCGGGGAGTCACGGTGCCCACGCTGTTCATCGCTGGCGAGTTTGACGAAGCCACGCCGTCATCGACGAAGGAATTCTCGAAGCTCGTGAACGGAAGCGAGTTCGTCATGATTCCCGGGAGTGGGCACGTCACGCAGAATGACAATCTCGAGGCGCTGCTGGCGGCGGTGCGCGGGTTCCTGGGAAAGGTGGAGGGGACGAAGTAGCTGACGGAGCGGGCAGCGCCGAGTCGACGTCAACCGGACCGCCCCTCGCGCTCGCTCTTTCTCACCACCCATGTTCCCATGGACCGCTGCTCATGTACCACGGTGCTCTTGAGTGGGTCGAGTAGCAACCCACCTAGCTCCCTCGTCACGTTCAGCAATCGCTCGTGGTCGACGAGAAAGCGCGTGGTTCCGTCTGGCATCACATAACGACCATCCCCGAGAGGCGTGAGATGCGGCTGGCCCACCGTGGTGGCCAGCCGAGCAAAGAACAGGCCGCCAGGTGCAAGCACTCTCCACATCTCGTGGACCATCGCCAACCAATGGCTGGCATCGCGCGCGAAGTGCAGCACGGCACTTGAGATTACAACATCCATCGACGCGGTCTCGAGCGACATCGACTCCACGCACTCGACTTGGAATCGCCCCGGCGTCGCCGTCGATGTCAAACGGGTTGCGAGCTGCTGCACGGTGGCGATCGCCTCCGCGCGCTCATCCACCCCCCACACATCGAAGCCGGCGCGGAGGAGAAAGATGAGATTTCTTCCCGAGCCGCAACCGGCATCGAGTACCTTCATGCCCGCTACAATGCGTCCACGCAGCAGTTGATCGAACAGGTAGACGTCGATGTCGCCGAACTGTGCGCGCAGGCTGTCAGCCGGTTCGCTCATGCGTGGGCCGCCATGTGGGCGATTGAGGTGAGGTCGAAGTGGTGTGACGAGCGAGGTGCGAGGGGAAGTGGGCAAGCGGTAGCGATGGTAGTCACGTGGGAACGGACGAGGTGCGTCGACGTCGCGGCCTCGGCCGTGTTGCTGTTGTCACCAGAATCGCAAGCTCCTGCCGCCTAACGCCACCGCCACATCTCGAGGATGCTCGTCTGTGTCTGGAACTGCCGGGCGCGGTCCCTCAAGAGGCGCGACGTGTCTAGCGCGAGTGCATACTTGCCCTCTCCGGCCTGCATCTCCGCGAACATAACGATAGTGTTCTCCGCACTACCTTCTTCGGTGCCGTACTTACGTGCGAACGCGATCCCCTCGGCGTAGTTGCCCTGGGCGCCGAGTGACGCAGCGATGCACCTGGTCCCGTACGTGCGAACCTGGTAGTTGTCGGCGTTGGCCGCGACGAGTGCGGTCGCCTCGCCCACCGCGCGCCTAGCAGCGCTCGCATCACCGGAGAAGCTGCGCCCAAGCCCGTACATGGCATAGACGCAGACGGTGTTCTTGTACGGCCAACCCAGTCCAATGTCCGACGGCTGCGGAGGGGGATCCGGCTCCGGCGGCGCATCGGGTTCCATTCCCAACAGAAGTGGATTAGCAGCGGCGCCGAAATCGCTGGTCCGGGGACGCGTCACGCGGAACGGATAGTGATATCGACTCGCCAGCCTGCGCACGATCGGAAGTTGATCGTAGTCACTGGCCAAGTGCGAAACGAGGCCAGAATAGAGATGAGCCTTCGCGCTGTCATCGAGCACCTGGCTGTCCATCGCCAGCATAGCATTCTTCAGCAAGCGAGCGTCGGCGTCGGCTCCACCGTTCAGCATGTCATATTCGCTGGGCAATGACACGTCGTGGCACTTTCCGGGAGCACGAGACAGCAAGTGGGTAACGTCACGCGGCGACATCGCCCAGAGTTCTTTTCCGAGATCTGAGCACAAGTCACCGGTTGACCCTCGCTTTCCCTCGTCCTCACTCGAGGAAGCAGTGAGACAGGGTGGCTGCTCCAGCCCTCGCGATACGAACCTTTTCCGCAGATGGTCCACCAGCTCGGGCCCGCCTTCATCCAGGTGGGGCGCATCCGCGGAAATACGACACGCGGCGTCCGACAGTGCCTGTTCGTTCAGCCTGTCGAGCAGCTCGAACGCTGCGGCACTCCGATTCGAGGCCACGAGGACTTCAGCCCGGGCGCCCAACCCGCGGCCGAGCTGGATGTCCGATTCATCAAGGCTGGCGAGCAGCAGTTGGTGCACGGCATACGCGTCGGTCTTCGTCCATGCGTACCACGCTGAGCTGCCGATGAAAACGAGTAGGAGAGCACCTAAGGCCAGTGCGAACTGCAGGCGCCTGGCTCGCTGCCACGCAGGTGGGATGGCCGTGTAGTCGTGCAGCAGCGCGGCCAGGCGGAACTGCTCCTCTGCGGGATTTCGGCCCTCGGGCGATCGGCCAAAGCGGCCAAGCCGCGGTTTCCGAGCATTGCGCAAGTCGAGCCACACCGCATCGCCCAGTCCGGCTTCGATCAGAGCTGGCGGAAAAACCTGTGCGTGAATGCTGGCCTCATTCGAGCCTTCCGTCACGACGGGGACGATGGACTGCGCGGTCTTATTCGCCAGCCACCATCGAATCTCGAAGTCGACGAACCGTGATTCCTTGGCACTGGATGAACAGAAGACCACGAGGTATCGCGACGCCTTTAAATGCGCGATCAGCGTCTCCTGGACCGTCGACAGCTTATCGTCCGAACGAATCTGCAGGTCGCTGCCGTCAACACAAACGGACAGCGGCCGGAGACGTTGTCGCCGGAACGGGAGATGCCGGTGGAAACCTTCGAGGAGGCGCTCGACCTTGCGGACCAGCGCACGATCGGCGGCGCTCGCGTAGCTGAGGAAGGCGTCGAACGACGGTATGTCGCTCATCCCTTCGCCGCGATCGCGTTGTGCCTGACCCATGACCTGAATGCGTGCTCACGGAACGCGTCGCCCATGGGGCAGGAATTTCAGCGACTTCTAGCGAGGATGCAACGCCAGCGGCGAGGCCAACGATCACCATCGCATCAAACTGAAAACTCAACTGGGAGGAAGTCGCGCGTTCAAACTGGGCGTTTTTGCCAGCACGACGCCGCGATCACCGGCCGTAGGACCGGCCCGGGACAACGACCGTCGTCACCTCGACGTGACCGTCATGGCACCGAAGTAGGCATCCGTCTCCACGTGCGCCCAGAGCGCTATCTGACCGGCTCCACTGCCATGCTTCACGTCGTTGACAACTAGGCAGGGCTGCGCTGCGCCGTTCACGTACAATCGCGCGGTAGCTCCCGAAACCACGATCTTGAGCGCCGTCCACACACCAGGTTCAAGGTCTGTGTAGGATTCATAAACGCCCGGACTCTCCTGACGCAGTCGAGACCAGGTAAACTCGGGATGCGAGATGTACTGGACCGAGTGATTCCGTCGGAGCTGATCGTTCGCACGTCCGTTCGTCGGTCGAATGTAGAAGACGTCGGACCATTCACCGCGCGCGCCGGTTCGAAAGGCGATGCCGATGAAGCCGCGTGAGTCCGGCGGCGTCCCGGGAAGCGGGGCACCGGCAACATCGACTTCAATGGTGCCGTCACCGAACGTGCTCCCCGCAAGGATCGCCAGCATGTCCTCGTCCTTCCCCTTGGTTTCGGCTGACGGCGTCAGCTTCACCGCGCGCCGCCCTCGATAGTCGACGACGTCGGCGTGGCCGTTCAGGACCATCGTGAAGGGCGCCGAGTCGGGCTGGATGACCTGGCGACGCGTCGCGGTCTGCGCGTCCACGCGGTGACCGGCGACGACCACGGTCCAGAGTGCAATGCCAAGCGTCAGTACTCGCTTCATGTCGTTACGCTCCGAGGAAGGCCGCCGGATCGCCTAACGCCCCGCAGCTACCGTGGCGTCACGCGCAGGCGCGAGAAATACGCGTCGCTGGAGATCCGCGCCCACAGTGCAATCTTCCCCCTTCCCTCCCCGTTCTTCAAGTCGTTCACCACCAGCGTCGGCTGTGACGCTCCGCCGACGTAAAGCTTCGCCTTCGCCCCCGTCACCTCGATGCGCAACGTTGTCCAGGCCCCCGACTCAATGTCCACGTACGACTCGTACACGCCCGGACTCTCTCGGCGCAGCCGCTGCCAGGGAAACTCCGGGTCGGACTCATACTGCGTCGACCGATTGCGGTACAGCTGATCGTTCACCCGTGAGTTCTCTGGCCGCAGGTAAAATCGCTCGGCGCTGTCGCCGTGCACGCGAAAAGACAGCCCGATAATGCCTTTGAACCCGGTTGAGTCGGCGCTCGTCGAATATCCCCCACGTCGGGCGCCGGCAACGTCCACCTCGATCACTCCGTCCTTGAAGTCTGTGTCGGTGAGGACGGCGGACATCTCCTGGTCCGTGTCGTGCTCGTGTCCCTCGCGAGGGGCAAGCTTGAGCGCCGGTCGGCCGCGGTAGTCGACCCACACGACGCGAGCATTCGTCGCCGTCAGCTTCGTTGTCGAGTCGAGCGCGATGGTCCCCATGGCCTGACCCACGAGCGACGCGGGACCCGCGATGATTAGCGCAAGTGTTTGGAGCAGGTGTCGCATGCGGCGAAGCTCTGTGTAGAGGGCGATTCTCTACGCAACCTACCAGACGGTGACATCGTGTCTTGTACGGAATTGCGCACCAACCGATGATGTCGCCGCCCAAACATGTCGAGCAGCGCCACACGCATCGGCGGTATTGACACACGCATGCAGGCAGGGCACGCTATGCGGCCGCGACGCCCAAAGGCGCCGACATCCATCGCACAGGAACGTGACGCATGAAGGATCGAGCCCTGCAACGAGTGACGGGCTTCGCAGGCATCGCGATGTACCTCACGGTCATGGCCGTCATTCCCCTGTTCTTCGCGTACGACGGCGCGCCGCCAGACAGCAATGTGCTCACGCGGGTTCTGGTGAGCATGTTCACGAGCGCCACCCTTCTCGTGTTCCTCGTCGGATTCCGTGAGATACTGCGGCGCGCGCGCCCCGATCATGAGTTTCTGGCTGCGCTCACATTTCACGCCGGATTCGCCTACGTGCTGCTCATCTTGGTCGCCGACTCCGTCCAGGTGGGCACCGTGCTGGCGCACACGGAGCCGGTGGATCCCACACTCGTTGGATCTGGCGGTGAGACTTCCCTGCTCATTTGGGGCCCGCTCTCGCGCTTGCTTACGGCGCTGTTCCTAAGTAGCGCCGCGGCGTCCATCCTCGTCACGCGGGTTCTGGCGCGTTGGCTCGCGGGGCTGGCGTTCGCGATCTCGGCGCTTGATGTCGTCTTGATCCCGACGATCTACTCGGGCGTGGATCCGACGCGGTTCTTCAGCATCAACGGACTCGGCATTCCAACAGCGGGCGGATTGTTCGCGCTGTGGGTACTGCTCGTCGGCGTCGCTTTGTTGCTACGCGCGCGCAGCCCGGCAACCGCCAAGGCGCGCTGATCCGGCACCAGGACCTCCAACGTATCGAGGAGGTCTGGCGGATGTCTCACTTCGTCTTCTTTGGCGGTAGCGTGGAAACAAAGGTCTCGCAGCGCTCGAGCCAGAATCGCAGCTGTGCCTCCGTCTTCAAGCCCGGGGCATCAACGAACACATAGCCCGCCATCGGCTTCCCCGTGAAGTCCATCGGTCGCACGTGCTTTCGACCCAGCGAATCCGCGTGATGCTCTTTCCCCACGCGTGCCATAAGGGCGGTGTCCGACACTCCGACGAACATCAGTCCCTTCCGCAGAAAGGCGATGCCGCCAAACATCTTCTTCTCGGTGACGTGCTTGTTGCCGTGAAACACGGCGCGGATTCGCTCGGCGAGCTTTTCGTCGTAGGCCATGAGAGAATCATAGCCAACCTTTTTCTGTACGGCTGCTCCGGGAGATTCCGGTCCGCGCCCGTTGCTTCACACATGGCAACGCTGCTTCAGGCGTCCTCCGGCTCTTCAATGGTGCGCGATCCCCAACAGCGCAATTCCCACCACATCCCCGACCGCATGCACCACGATCGGCAGAAACAGATTCCCCCCCGTCAGCACATACCCTACGCCCGTCATGACCCCCACCAGCCCAGCCTCAATCGCCCCCGTCGCTCCCTGGTACCAGTGGCTCAAGCCGAAGTACAAGCTCGACAGCGCAACACCGACCGTCGCACCGCGCCGAGTGCCTATGGCATCGCCCACTCGTGAGATCATGTAGCCGCGGAAGACCATCTCCTCGAGCAATCCGCCGATCACCACGCCGATCAGGATGCTCAGCACAAAGCCGGCGATGCCCCCGGACGCGAGCTTCGCGAGTCCTTCGACCTGCGGGGGCTGAAGACCAGCCGCCTTGAGGGCGGGCTCGATGACCCATGTCCCAAGGGCCTGCAGCCCGGTGGCGCCTAACGCGCCGATCCACGCGAGTCGCCGCCAGTGGGCCGGAAGAGTGAGGCCGAGGTCACGCCACCGAACGCGGCGCAGCCGAAGCGATAGCCAGGCGACGGGAAGGACAAAGAGCAGCGTCCCGGTCGCGAACGGTGGCACCTTGGCCACGTTGAGGATCAGCACGGCCACGATGGCGATGCCTTCGAGTACTCCCCACACCTTCGCTTTCGTCATTCGCTTCCACCGTGCGCCTAGAAGTCGGCCAACGCTCCACCTCGCGGCGTTTGCACGAGGTGCGCTCCGTCAAGTTTAGGCGCGGTGCACGGCGTGGTATTGGACGGTCTTGCCCCGACAGCTCGAAGGTGGTGACGTCTATCCGGGCTGCTTCATCTCGCCTGAGGCGGCGAGGGCGCGGAGCTGTGGCAGCGTTGGCATGGGCATGCGAAGCACCACATCGTGGAAGGCCGCTACGTCGTGCGCGCCATGCTTCAACGCGACTTCGCGAGCGTCCACGATCGATGCCAAGCCGATGGCATAGCTCGCGAGTTGGCCAGCGGTCGATAGGTGCCGTCGGGCGTACTGCTCGGCCTGCACCCGTGGTCGCCCAGCAACAATCATCATCGAGTCCGCCGCCTGATCCGCGGTCCAGCCGCGCGCGTGCACCCCGATGTCCAGCTGCAACGCCATGAACACATCCAGCAGGTGCACGAGATACCCACAGCGCGACAACGGCGTCTCGTACAGCCCCGCCTCATCGGCCAAGCGCTCGGCGTATATCCCCCACCCTTCCACAAAGGCCATTGTCTGGGCGTTGACGGGTTGGGCCGCGCCGAACTGCAGATTGTAGATGCGTTGCAGGTGATGTCCCGGATACGCTTCGTGCGCGACGCCCAGCTCAACATTCATCCGAGCGATGCCGCCGGGCTGGTAGGCGTTGACATACAGCGTGGCCACCGAGTCGGGCGACATCCCATAGCCGGCAGGTGCGAAGTTCGCCGCCTGATCTTGTGGGACGCTGACCACCGTCAGGGGCACATCCTTGTATGACTTGAACAGCCCAGTGCTTCCATCGCGGAACCTTGGGACCGCGGCACGATATGCCGCGAGGATTTCCTCCGGATCGTGCATCACAAAGCGGTCGTCACTACGCAGCACACGCAATGCGTCGATCACGCGCATGGTGTCACCAAACAGCGCGCGCACCGGCGCCGCGAGCTGCGCGAGCATTTCGTCTCGATGACGGACGGCGGCGCGGTAGAGTGAATCGAGCGGGAGGTCCTCGCCGGCGAGTTGCTGGATCAGCGATCGGTAACAGGTCTCGCCAACACTGCGCGGCGTGGAATCGCGGCACATCGCACCTCCCGCCGAAGGAAGCGGTGGCGCGGGAGTCACGAACGGCGCACGGAGCGTCATCATGTCCGGAGACGACGGTGGCGCGGGCTGCGCGGCCGCGCGCATTGCGGCAAGTGTCGTCACGACGAAGGCGATCGTCAGGCCTTGGCCGCGGCGTGGCGCCATGCGGTGTTGCAGCGTCCGATCTTGCGTCATGTAACGTTCCGCGTCGCGCGCTTGTGCATTCGTCACATCGTTAGGTCGCAATACATCGTTTAGCGTAGTAACCCGGCGGATACCCGAACACCCGCTTGAATCGCCGAGTGAAGTGGCTTTGGTCGCTGAATCCCGTCGAATAGGTGACGTCCCTGAGCGTCGCGCCCTGTTGCAGCATGGCCTTGGCCACGTTGACGCGCACGAGTTCCAGGTACATGTACGGCGGCAACCCATACGCCTTCCGAAACTGGCGAATCAGGTAAAACGGGCTCAATCCGGCCAGCCGCGACAGCTCGTCCAGTCGCACCGTGTCGGCAAAGTGCTCCGTCAGGTAGTCCCGCACCCTCGCGAGCCTGGCGTTAGGCGCTGGCGCCTCGCGCGGGAGCGCCCGGTCGCGATAGCGCACGAGCATGTTGCTCAGCAACTGCGCGAGTGCGCTCTCCTTCTCCAACAGGTCGCGCTCCCCTTCCAGCACGCGGTGAACGTCCACCATCTGCTCGGCCATCGAGTGATCGGCACGGGTTGGGCGACGAAAATGCGCCGGTGATTCGTCCTCACCCACCATCGAGGCCAGTAGTCCGGGGGGCACGTAGAACATGCGGTAACTCCAACCTTCCTCCGCGGCAGCGCCTCCAGTGTGCACCACGTTCGGCTCGATCAGGATCACGTCGCCCGGCCTGTGCAGGTGCTCGTTGGTGCCGATCTGCGCGCGTGAGGCCCCCCGCTCGATCACGCCAATGGCGTACGTCTCATGCGCGTGCGGTGCGAACCGCTGGCGCGTATACGTGCCACGCAGAATCTCGAACGGAATGTGGGTGTTGACGCGCGTGACGTGCGTGCATTCGTGCATAAGGAGATCCGCGGTGACCGGTTCGAGCGCATTCCCTTGGCGCTCCTCGGTGTGAGCGAAGAGTCGCCGAGAGGGAGGCGGTGGCGCTTGAACGATCTTGCTTGTGCCAAGCGCGGTGCGGCCCGTCGCCCCGTAGCGCTCAGGTGCCCCGCGCCTTAGCATTTCGCGCTCCAGTGACCACACCTTTTCCTCTCGACACCGCCCATGACCGCCCTGAATGCGACGAACCTCGGCTGCTCCCTCACCTGTAAGGATCTCGAAGCCTCCATCCGCTGGTACCGCGATGCGCTCGGCTTCAACGTCGCCATGACCTTTCCGCCCGAAGGCAAGCCAGCGGCGGCCGTGATCGTCGCCGGCGACTGCCGCATCGTGCTCAATCAGGATGACGGCAAGCTTGGTTGGGATCGGAAGAAGGGTCAGGGCTTCTACCTGCAGATCAATGTCGCCGCCCGCGCTGATGTCGACGCGGCCGCCGCGCGATTGAAGGCGGCGGGGGTAGCGCTGCTGAGCGAACCGGAAGATCGGCCGTGGGGTGCACGGGTGTTCCAGTTCCTCGATCTGGACGGGTTTAAGCTGGGCGTGTCGACGCCGCTCGCCTAACGCCTCTCTTGCCAGTTCCCAGTCAACGCGCTCGCGGACGAACGTCGGTTTTGCCGACGCGACGCGCAACATGCGCACGACACAGTGCCTCCGCTGGGAGCTGGCGTTGGCGTAACATCATGCGATAGATCTCGCCCCGCGTGGCGCCCCGCTCCTCGACGTAGGGCCAACCGGGATGTGAACAGCTGATCGATCAGGGGCAGCCGGGATCGGAGACGTGTAGAGCGGGTGCAACTCGTGTCAGTGCTGTAGGTTGCGCCTGTCCGCACCTACCACCGCTCCGGATCCACGCGATGAGTCACCGGCTCCCTCGCCCTGTTCATCTCGGGCGTGTTCGGTTAGCTTCGCGAACGCGGGCGCGACTTGAACGTTCCTCCGGAGGACGCATCATGCGGTTGGCAGCGCTACCCGCAGTGACCGCGCTTCTACTCGCGGCGTGTACTGACGCACCGAGCGGGCTGCGACCGCCCGTTTCGACGTCGCTGAGTGTTGCGGCTGGCGATTCATTGGGATACGGCAGCGACATCACACCGCCACGCATCGTGCCGACTGTTGCGATGGCCGCGAGTGCGCGCGTTCCCCGCACGTCGGCCGCCCCTGGGCCGATCGTGTATCATGCTCCAGGGCGAATCATTCCGCAGCCAAAGGTCGCCACGATCTACTGGAGCAATAGCGTCGTTTACCCTGGCGGCCCAGGGCCCGGCACGAGCGGGGTCGGTACCGGCGATGGATCAGTGGTCGGCGGATTCCTGCGCTCGCTCGGCGGCTCCTCGTACTGGAGCGTCCTGAACGACTACACCGACAACGTTGGCGCATTGCATCGCGTGGCGAACTCGCTGAACTACACGAGATTCCTCGCGAATAACATCGGCGCCCCCGCTCCTGGAGCCGTGGTCAGTGACGCGTCTATTCGCACGATGCTGAAGTCGGTGGTCGGAACCGCGAACCTGCCCTTCGACCAGCAGACGATCTACGTCGTGTTTTCAGGGACCACCGTGAACCTTGGCGGTGGATTCGGGACGACGTACTGCGCATACCATGGCTTTTTCGCGCGCCCGAATAACCCGGGCCAGTGGATCCTCTATGCCGTCGTGCCGTACGCCGCGGATCAAGTGGCCGCCTGCACCGCGATCAACACGCCGGGCACCGGGTCGCCCAATGACTTTGCGTCCGACGCGACGGTGAACCTGCTCGCTGCCACACTCGATGGCGCTTACACCGACCCTGGCGCGAATGCTTGGTTCGACGCTGGGGGGCTCGAGAATTCAGCCATGTGCGCGTGGCAGTTCACCCCCACGTTCACAGCGGCAAATGGATCCACGGCTAACGTGATGTTGGGTGGGAAGGACTACCTGATCCAGCAGAACTGGCGCATTGGGCCGAATGTGGGAAGCCAGCTCGGATGCTCGCTTTCGGGCAACGTGCCCTTGATCAGCTTGGCCCCTACCACACTCACCTTCAGCGCCATCCAGAACCAGGGTAATCCATCCAGTCATTTCAGCACGATCACGAACGGTGGTGGAGGAACCCTTAGCGGGCTGAGTCTCGGAGTCGTGACGTACGGGCCCGGGGCGACTGGCTGGCTCCAGGTGCCAGTACTCAGTGCACCGACCGCCAACCCGTCAGCGACTGTCACGGTGCAGCCGACGACAGGCGCACTCGGCGCGGGTTCATACACCGCAACCATCCCTATCCTGTCCACGGTCGCCTCAAATTCGCCGCAGAAACTCACAGTCGTCTTCAATGTTGCACCTGCCGTGGCGTCCGTGACCGTTGCTCCGTCGTCGGCAACGGTCGGCGTCGGCGCGACGCAGCAGCTGACAGCTACCCTGCGGGACGCGAACGGCAACATCCTGACCGGCCGTCTAGTCCAGTGGTCCTCGCCGAACCCGGCCATCGCCTCTGTCAGCTCGACCGGTCTGGTGACCGCTGTCAGCGCGGGCGGACCGATCAACATCTCCGCGACTTCAGAGGGCGTCAGTGGCACCTCGGCCATCACCGTCGCAAGCGGCGGCGTAACCTCGGTCGTCGTCACGCCGAGTTCCGGATCACTTCGTTCGTCAACGCCGGGTTTCGGCTGGACGCAGCAGCTGGCCGCCGTGGTGAACGGCCCGCCGGGCGTTGACCAGTCGGTCACTTGGGCCTCTGGCAACAGCAATATCGCTAGCGTTTCAGCGAGCGGGCTGGTCGTAGCTAACGCGGCTGGGCAAACGCAGATAACGGCGACGTCAGTGGCCGATCCAACCAAGTCTGGCACGTATGACGTCACCGTCATCGACGGCTGCACCAACATCATGCCGGTGCCCGTTGGTTACATGATGCCCACGACGTTCTTGTGCGTCAGCGGCAAGGACACGTACTCGTATACCGCGCCGGTGAACACGTGGGTGCAACTCGAGGCCGCGATGTTCGCGCAGAACGGCTGCGGCGCATTCTTCACCCCGTTCGAGTACGTCGTCGGCATCCTGAGCACATCACGCGCCTACTCGCGTAGCTGCTCGCTCACCCAAACCGCGTTTGCCTTCGTACGTGCTGGCCAAAATCGGTTTAACCTGCAGAAGGGGACCAATCCGTTCGCCTTCCAGTACTTCTATACCGGCGCGCGACTCACGACGATCAGCGGGCTTCCCGTCTGTACTCCGTTTTCGTCGGACTACGGCGTTACCTTTAGCGTCAACCTGACGGTAAGCTGCACGTCGCACCTGGCGCTGCTCGCCGCACGCACGGGTAGCGTGGGAATTTCCGCCACGTCGGCCACCATGGCCGTGACCATCGACTTCATTAACAACAGCAGTGGGGCCGTGGTCGCGACGGCAACATCGGCGGGGCCAGGAGGTACCGCAACTATTCCGCTTCAGGCGACGGCACTTGCGGATGCCTACAATCTCAGGATCCTGCCGGCGATCGCGGGGAGCACCGGAACCATCACGGTGACCATCTCGCCATGAGCCATCCGCGGTGGTGACCGAATAGTCGCCGCTCCCCTGTCACATTCCTGGAAGTGATGCAGATGACCTGTGCGTCGGGCACCTGCATCACTTCCAGGGGCTAACGTGCTGACCGGTTTCAGGTGCCGTCGATCCCCTCCGGCTTCCACGTGCCACTGAGTTCCTGCCGCATGCGTTCGATCGCCGACTGCATTTGAACGTCGAAGTTCGCGCGCAGGAACGCGTCACCGTGGGTGATCCGCGTAGCAAACGCCGTCAGGTCGATATGCGCGGCCAACGAGTCCGCACTCACCCCCGGTTTGTACGCCGCTTTCGCCTGCGTGGCGATCGACTCGGATAGCTCCATCAGTGTTCGCACGTAGCCCAGGTCGTGCATGACGGGGCCGTGACCGGGAATGATGGTCTGCGGCTGCAACGCCTCCACCTTGCGCAGCGCGGCAGTCCACTCGGTGATGTACGGCTGCGTGCAGAACGGGAACGGGTAGACCACCAGGTCGCCGGTCAGGATCGCCTGCGCGTCAGGCACCCACAGCACCAGGTCTCCGGCGGTGTTCCCCCGCCCCAGGTGGCGCACGACCACCGAACGGGAGCCCAGGTCAAGGACCAGCGAATCCGTGATCGTCCGGTCAATCGGTCGGTAGACCTTCGCGTTGCACTCGACGGCCGCGGAGTCCATCGCCTCAACGAATCGCGCGAGTCGCTCGCGCGACGGAGCCGGCAAGGGTGAGCCGTCCGCGCGCTTGCCGGCGCGCAAGGCATCGCGCATCTCCTGCGACTGCTCGATGAGTTGCTTGCTGCAGGGCTCACCGCTCATCGTCTCACGCCGCGTCGCCATGAGCCGCGCGGTCTCGGGATGTCCGATGATCTGCACGCGCGGGAACACCTCGGCGATCTGCGCCAAGCCCATGAAATGGTCGTCATGCCAGTGGGAGACGACGACATACTTGACCGGCACTTTGTCGCGACGGAGCTCTTCCGCAATACGCCGCGCGATCGACGGATACTGCCCTGCGTCGAAGATGACGGCGCCTGTGCTGCCCCGAACGACGGTGATGTTCCCGCTCACGACGGGGTTAAAGCGCTGTTCGATGTACGCGGTCACGCCAGGTGCAACTTCCACCCGATCGTAGTCGAACGGGCCGATGTGGCTTGATGCCGGGACACTTGGCGGCCACACCAGTGCGGCCACCAGACTGGTTACGAGCAAAGGTCGATACATGTCGTGAACGAACGCTCGCGGGATGGAATTCGGCTATAACAAAGTTGCGATTTGGCCTGACCTCGGTCGGAACACGATTCTCTGTGCGAGCGAACATTTCCGATCGCGTCCAGGACCGGGGGTCGACCGTGAGTTGATCGTGAGTTGACCACGAGACCGTTGCGCCACGGCCGGCTCACGGCAGGGCCGCAGCTTCGCGGAAATACCCAAGCCGAGGGCACCAAGTGTCAAATCGCTCGCGAATGCTGTTTCTGACCGCAGTGGCCGTCGTCGCTGCCTGCGCTCCAGACATTCAGTCCCCCCCTTCCGAGCCCGTCCAAACTCCGCGGCCAAACCCACCGCTGGTCACTCTGAAGCTTCCAGATAGCGTGGTGGTTTCGCAGCTCGGCTCAGTCGTTGTGCCCATCGACTTCAAGTGGTCCTTCGGGCACGAAGCTGCTCATCTGGTGGTCACAGACCTGCCCTCCGACGTGACCACCTCCAGCAACCCGTCCCTGAACGAAGAAGGCAGTGGCCGCCATACATACCTAACGATTGTGGCGGGAAAGGGCGCAGAGGTTGGTCGGTTCTCTCCCACGGTGAAAGTCGCCACTCCGGAAGGGACCACTCAGTCGATTGAGTATCAGCTGGACCTTGTCGTGACGCCGCGACAGGAGCAGGCCGGAAACGCGTCCATCGACTTCAGTGACTGTCCGAAGGACAACCGACCGACGTGGTTCGCCGCATTCGACCCCGCCACCTCGTCCTGGCAACAAGTGATCGGCGACGGGGACCAATATCGTATTCAGGGTGCATATCCCATGGGCGTTGCGTTCTTCTCATATGCCTCCGCTGGCTCCGGCAGCTGGGGGCAGGTCTCGGTCCTCTTCCGGACACCGGCGGAAATCAGGTCGCTCTCGTTCATCGAGCGGTGTTCCTTCTCGTTGGTCTATGACTACTCGCCATCCGCTGATACCGTGAGCGTATCGGGGACCGCGGTATTTCCGGCAGGACCGGACGCACACGCGCTGGTCTCACTCGGAGGGCGCCCGCTCGGGACAGAGCGCACGTGGAGCCAAGCGCGCGTTCCCCGCGGCCTGTTCGACATGGTCGGACTGGCCAGCGCCGCGAAATGGCCATCATGGTCCAATCCGCGGATGGTGCTACATCGTGACGTGGACACCAGCATTCTCCCCAGCGGCCGCCTTCCGCTGGTCGACTTCTCGGGGGCAGATGCGTTCGTCCCTGATTCGGTACCGATCGCGATTCCCGGCGTGAGTATCGGCCCAGTCGATCAGTATTTGGTCGCGCATTTGGACCAGGCCGCCTGCGTCGCGTCGAACTACCAGTACGGTCCGCTCGCTGAAGGCCTCGTTGGCTTCGGCATACCAAGTGCGCTCCGCCGCCCGACGGACCGGCATCAACTCAGCATACGCACGAGCGGCGGGACCAACATCCTCCGTGAAGTCACCCAGACATTCGACGACCTCACGAAGTGGACGGTGCAGCTGCCGGATCGGCTTCGCGTTGATGACTTTCGATGGATGTCCGCCCCTTCCGCCTGGGCACACGCTGAGTTTGATACCGGTCCTGACGTCGATGTCGCGTCCATTATTTTCGAGTCAGCAACCAGCCGAATCTCGATCAGCGCGAGCCAAGGCTACCTTGGCGGCCGCCGGGCGGAACTGGAGATGCCGGATTTCTCAGCCGTGGGCGGCTGGAGCGACGGCTTCGCCGTGGATGACGGCGAGTCAGCTTGGTTTGTGCGCGCCAACGGACATACCGGCCCAGTGGGTCCCTGTGGTGCTCAAAGAACGTTCATTGTGAGCGATTTCCTGGATCCACGGGCCTTTCTTACATCGCGTTGAGCCTAAGACGGGCCGGTGATACGATGGCTTGGTGGTGGCTGGCGGTGACGCTCCCGCCAGGCGCAACTGAACGCATCAGGGCGCGTGGTTCACTCGTGGTGGACGGCGCGGCGCGCTCGCTATCGGAGTGTCACCACCGCTTTCCCACGCGCGTGCCCATCGAGGATGTGCGCCACCGCCTCTCCAGCATTGGCGAGGGTGACCACGCGCCCGATCACCGGCGCCATCTTCCCCGCCACCGCCAGACCGGCGAGCGTGTCCAGGTCCGCGGCGTTCATCTTCGCAATGAAGAACACCGGCCGCGGACCAGGGAGCAGGCGACGGACCACGACCTGTAGCAGGCGCGGAATCGGACCTATGACGCGCCGGTGCGGCGCACCAACGACGACACATCTGCCTAACGGTCTGAGCACCTTGCGCATCGCGCCGATCGGTGCGCGGCCCGCGCAGTCCACCAGCAGGTCGATGACCCCTCGCTCGCGGGTGAAGTCCTCGCGCGTGTAGTCGATGGCGCGGTCCGCGCCAATCGCGCGCACGGTATCCACGCTCGATGGACCGCACACTGCAGTAACGTGCGCGCCAAAGGCCTTCGCCAGCTGCACGGCGAACGACCCCGCACCCGCCCCAGCGCCGGTAATGTTGACACCCGTTGTCCTGCTTCCAGCTGTCCCTTGTTGCGAAGTGCCTGCAGCGCCGTAAGCCCGGCCACCGGAATCGCCGCCGCCTGCTCAAAGGTCATCGTCGACGGCTTCCAGGGGCAAATCCATCCTCTTTGCCGCGCACAAACTCGGCGAACGCACCACGCACTTCTGCCGAACACCTCATCGCCGGGGCGGAAGCGAGTGACGTTTGGACCAACAGCTTCAACGACGCCGGCGAGGTCGACACCTGGTGTGGTTGGCAGGGCGTCGAAGGCCATCGCCAGGCGGGCGATGTACGGAATGCCCGGACAAAGCAGTCGAGGGGATTGGACATGCAGCCCTCACGCGCACCAGGATCTCGCCGTCGCCGGGCACGGGGGTTGGGACGTCTTCGATGTGGAAGACGTCTCGTGGGTCGCCGTACTCGCGGTAGACAATCGCTTGCATTTCGAATTGCCGAAGCGTTTGTAATCCTAACGTGCTGAGTAGACCGGCAGCAGGTCCTCCATATAGAAGGGGCATGCTCAGGGCCCGGTATGCGGCGCCCGTACACTCAATCTCAGCATCCATGGCGAAGGGGCCCTCGTTAAGGGCGATACATTTCGCCTAGCCGTCGGACGTGGAGTCAATCCGCTGTTCCACCAGGTTCAACTGGCGTGAGTCAGCGTCTCTTCAACACCTTGTACATCGCGGCGACTCCCGGCACGAACAGCGTATCTGCGACCACGATCGGATTCGGGTTGTACGGCCCTTCTTGCCCGTTGGGCAGCATCCCAAGAACGTAGTTCACTTCCCCGTCGGACAGACGAATAGAGAGCAGTTGTCCGTTCAGGCTTTCGACGTAAACGCTTCCCGAATCTGCAACCAGCGGGAAGGCGATCGCTCCCAGAAATAGTTGCCGCTTCCAGCGCAGTGCGCCACTAACCTGGTCGTACGCGGAAACGGCTCCAGCCAGCGAGCCGACAAGCGCCATGCCGCCAGACGTAGCCGGGTAACGCAAGTCGGTTGTGCCTTGCAACTCCGGAAGGCGCGGCGCAATCCACAACACCGCGCCATCCTGTGCCGAGAGTGCGAAGACGCGACCGTCGTCGTTAGGTATGATCACCGTGTTGCCTGCTGCGGCGGGCACGGTGGACACCCCTGACGGATGCCCTGGGACGTCGGGATCAAATGTTCTCCTCCAACGCAGCGCGCCCGTCGCCCGGTCGAGAGCTACAACACCTCCCGTCGTCGGGTTCGTGAAGACCTTATACCCGGTGATAATCGCTGCGTCCGTGACGACTGGGCCAAAGACGCTCACGCCTTCCACCCTTTTCTCTATGACGGTCTTCCAGACCTCGGCGCCCGTGTGAATGTCCACAGCATAGACGCTCCCATTATTTGACCCCGTATAGATCGTCCTTCCGTCAGAAGCAATCCCAAAGACGCCAGCTGCTCCCAAGTCATCGGGATAATACGCCCACAGCGCCGCGCCCGTCGTCGTACGGTAGGCAAAGAGCTCCCCGTCTGCGACAACAACGATGGAGTCACTAAGGACCACGCCGGCCAGAGCCGTCCGGAACGTTCCCTGCGCGGTGGTCGCGGTCCATGCGATCCGGTGCGATCGTCGGTCAATCGCAACCAACTGCCCACCCATCGTCCCGACATAGATGCGCGCGTCATCGACGGCCGGTGTTCCCCAAAGCCGCGGTGCGGGGGTGCTCCACTCGTCTCTGTTGACGCCCGAGGACGATGGGTCACCGGGTGACGAGCACGCAATGAGAACGCCACTCAGCAGATGAGTGCCGTACGATCGGCATGTTCTATAGCTTATCTGCATGACCGAGGCACCTAAAAAGCGATCAACGCGCAGACGCTCCCGGAAGTTGGTCTTATGCACAGCTTAATTGAAGCGCCAACGGGGTCCCGCGTCATCCTCGCGGCGTGCCTTGCCCAAGGTATTCTCGCGTGCGCGGCGGAGCGTAAGCCAGTGGCAAAGAGTCAACCCGTCGAGCTCCGCGGCCCCATCGCCAACCTTGTGACGTGGCGACCGCGTTCCCTCGCGTTATGTGCGGCTCAACTGGATTCGGCGAGCGTCAGAAGCGTCGGTGCGGGGGCGATTCGTTGCGTCACTCGCGACGCGATACACGAGGTGGGCATCGATCTGTCTGCAGATACAACGGTCCTCCGGGTTACCAACACGTGGAACGTCGATGAGGCGACGAGCGACAGTCTGTTTGAAGAACGCGCCCGCGTGTTGACCAGCTCCTTGGGCTCACCCCGACGTTGTGGGACCAATCACCTGATCTGGAGTACCGGCCCTGACGAAAAGTCCGCGCTGGTTCGCTGGGCTCTCCCAGCGCTGTTGCAGCCGGTGCCCGGCACCTGGCAGGTGCTCGAGCACCACACGCTCCGAGCGATTGAGCCCGTCCTGTGGTGCGACCGCTAGGGGGTCAGCTTCGAATCGTTGCCCCCTCAGTTCACCGTCACCGTCTTCAGCTTCGTGTTGTTCGCCGAGTTCGGGTCCGGCTGCTGACCACTCACGCTCATCGTCACCGGCCACGCCCCAAGGGTCTTCGCCTTCGCCACGATCGAGAAGGACACCTTCGCTCCCGACGCGATGCCCGGAATGGCGCATGTAACGCCCACCCCCGCCTGCACACCACACGTCGCGCCAATTGAGCTGACGTAGCTGAAACCGGCCACCAACGGAATGGTGAACGTCGCCCCTGTCGAGATTGTGGGACCGGTGTTGCTGACGTCGAATGACGCGGTGAACTGCGTGCCCAGCGGTACGGTGGACGGGCCCGAGGTGATGGTCAGGGCCAGGTCGGCATTGCCGTCGTTGTCACCGACGGTCACCGAGACGTTGTTGGTCGGGACACCGTTGAAGGTTGGATCGGTGCTTGAAACCGTGTGCGTGACGACGTCGATCATGGGCGCCTCCACGACGGCGTCGTCGATCGCGGACACCGTGAAACGCTTCGGCGCCTCCCATCCCGTGACCTGAAAGATCGCCAAGCTCGGTGAGATTGTGGTCTGGCCGAGGGTGCTAAGAGGTGTGATGATGACCGAGGCAGCGGGCGCACGAGAGATACACACCGGGTAGCTCAGCCCACTCCCCCCTTCGGACACGGCGATGGGGGAGCTCACCACGTCAACGGGAATGCTCGGATTGAACGCCACCAGATCGTACTCGTGCACTGGGTTGTAGCTGCGCCAGTTCGACGTGCCCGACGGCTGGAAGCCAGTGAAGCTGCCGAAGGCGCCACTATGGCCCCCAGCGTCGGTGATGATCGGCGCCACATCGCCGCACACTCCGCCGGCAAACGGTGCGATCGTGTTTACCGTAAGGTTGCCCGCGTACGTGACCATGGTCGTAACGGCCAAGACGTCGTGGGCACCCGACCCGGCGCCAGTCACATCGATGTTCAGCTTGCTCGCCGCGTCCAAGACGATGGACGACGCGGTGAGCGTTCCGACGGTGTTGCCGCTGGCCGCACCAGGAAACACGGATGCACCTGTCGAGGTCACAGAGCCGAGCGTACCCGTTCCGTACACCGACGCCGCATTCAGCAGCAGCTTTCCCGTCTGCGTGCTCCCTGACTCAGCGATCAGCGTCGAGCCCGCATCAACCGTGAGCTGCGACACGCCCGTCGCCTGCATGAAGCCCGTGTTGCGAAGGAGCTTGCCGCTGCCACCAAACGTCGCCGACGTGGCGAGGGTTGTGGTGCCGCTGTTCACCAGACTGTCAAACTGGATGCTGACGGCGTTCGTCTGATGCGAGGTAATGGTCAACGTTCCGTTGTTGAGGAACCCGGGACCCGTGACGGTGGTCGACGTCGCAGGGCAGCTGGAGTTCTGCGCATCCAGCGTGACCTTGCCATCGTTTCGCGTGGGCGCACCGCCGATGCGCTCGAAGCGATACAGCGATTGATCACAACCGATCACGAACAGATCAACCGCTGACCCAATGTTCCCGCGCACCAGCGTCGTCTCGGCGGGCTGCTTGGAAATGAGGATGCCGCCGGTGAGTGAAGGTGCACCAAAGACAAAGGTGTCCGCGCGGACCCGAACCGTCGGCCACTGCAACGGCACCACCGCAGGCAACGTCCCACCATTCCACTCGGCGCGCGGCAGGTCACCGTGAGACGAAGAGTTCGGGATCACATCAAGGACGCCCGCACCGGTCACGGCGCCGGCCGCAAGGTTCACCAACGGATGCGCAACGGTGCGAACCGTGAAGTTGGAGTCGAGCGACAGCGTGCCGCTATTGGTGAACGCCCCTCCATTCGTGATGGTGGCCGTAGTGAACGCATCGATGTTGATGGTGCCACTGTTGATGACCGTGTCGGCGACGATCGTGCTCGATTGGGGCCCTGCGCAGTTGGAATACGTCATGTTGAGCGTTCCATTCACCACGACGCTGCCTCCCGCGTTGGCGACGATGTCAATTCCGCACGGCGTGGCGGTGAGCGTGCTGTTCCTCGTCACCTGCAACCCGGCGGTGACACTGAGGGCGGCGTGTACGGTCGGCGTCAGGAGCGTCACCGCGGCGGTCCCATTGCCGACCTTGACGGCGTTCACCAGCTGGTTGGTAGACAGCGTCACGGTGTAGGTGCCCGAGGCATCGATGCAGGCCACATCGCTCGATCCAGGAACCGACCCGGGATTCCATCGCAACGCGTCGCTGAAATTCCCGCTCACTCCCAGCTTCCAATGGTGCGTACACGCGGGAAACGCGGAGACGGACGCGCCAAGCGCCGAGAAGTCGCTAGCCGGGGGGCGCGGCAGGATGCGGTCTGGTCCGATCGGTTGGTCGCCCTGACATGCGATCTGCGCAAGGAGCCACGCCGCCAGGATCACACCGGATGGAAGTCGAACGGAGAGATGTGCGCGAGTGGATGACACTCGTTCGCGACTGCCAATCGTCGTGCTCAACATGGTCGGCCTCAGGGCGAGTTTGCGGTGCGCCCGGCCGGGAGATGTTGCCGGGGCTCAACTCAAGGGGGCGCCAATTCGGTCCAAATGTGGACGTCAGCCGACTACAGCCCTCTTCAGGTCGCGTGCAAACCCTTTTCCACGACCCAATGTCAGACCGCTCGTATACCTCTCACTAACTGAGAGCCTCGCGGCCGGAGACATCAATGGGCACTGGATCCACAGACATCATTCGCGGCACAGCGGACATGCTCATCCTCCGCCTGCTGGACATCCAGCCGATGCACGGGTGGGGGATCGCCAAGTACGTCGAGCAGCGGTCGCGGGAAAGCATCCGCATCCAGCCGGGGGCGCTCTACGCGTCCCTGCACCGGCTCAGCCGCCAAGGATGGATCCGCTCCTCGTGGAAGACCACCGAAAACGGGCAACGCGCGCGCTACTACGCGCTTACTCCTGCCGGCGCACGGCGACTCGAGGAAGAGACGGCCAACTGGCGCAAGCTCGCGAATGGCGTCGACCTCATTCTCTCTGCGAAGTGAGGCCGACGTGTTGCGCATCCTGGGTGACCTCGCCTTTCGCCTCCGCGCCATCTTCGGGCGCGCTCGCGCCGACCGTGAACTGGACGAGGAATTCGCGCACCACCGCGCCATGCTCGTCGCCGAGTTGCGCGCGCACGGCGCATCTGCGAGCGAGGCGGAGCGTGAGGCGAGTCGACGCATGGGGAGCAATGCCGGTGAGCGCGAGACCGCGCGTGAGGGGTGGGGCGTCTCGCACGTGACTGAGTTTGTGGCGGACGTGCGCTACGCCCTCCGTCAGATGCGACGTCATCCGGCCTTCACCGCCATCGCGGTCCTGACCGTCGGACTCGGCATCGGCGCCACGGTCGCCCTCGCGAGCGTCGCCAACACGGTCATCTTGCGCGCCCTGCCCTACACGAATGAACGCGACATCCATGTCTTCTGGTCGGACTACTATTGGCAGGGTGTCGAGTACGACTACGTGCGCGAACGAAAGGGCATCTTCACTGACCTCGCGGCGTTTTCCACCAACGGCGACACCTATGTCGCCGACCCGCGCTCGCCGGCTGGCGCTCGCCTGCTCCCGTTCGTCGTCGCCACCCCTTCGCTCTTCAACGTACTGGGCGTCCGTCCCGAACTCGGTCCGGGCCTAACGCCGGACGACGACCGTCCCCACGCCCCACCGGTCATCGTCATCAGCCACGCCATGTGGCAAGACGACTTTGGTGCCGACCCTAACGTGATCGGTCGCCGTATCCTGGTGGGCGGCGCTCTCGTCACCGTCGTCGGTGTGATGCCGAAGGGCTTCTACTTCCCCACGCCATACTACCGCGCGTGGCGGCCGCTCCAGTTGGACCCGGCGAGCCAAATGTACGAAGTAGGGTACCTCGTGCTCACCGGGCGAACGCCCCCCGGCACGCCCCCAGCCCGCGTCGATGCTGAAGTGCAGCGCATGGCGCACGACCTTGGCGGTCGTTTCACCTATCCTGCGGCCTTCGACAAGACGAAGAACGCGCATGTCACGCCGGTGCACACCTACCTGCTCGGCGACATCCGTGATCCCATACTGTTGCTCCTGGCAGCGGTAGCGTTGCTGCTGTTGATCGCCGCCGCCAATACGGCCGCGTTGGTGCTGGCGCGCACCAGCGACCGCGGGCAGGAGATGGTCGTGCGCACGGCGATGGGCGCGGGGTCTTGGCGGCTCATTCGGCAGATTGCCGCCGAGTCGCTCGCGCTCTCCCTCGCCGCCGCGAGCGTCGGCGCGATAGTGGCTGCGTCCGGGTTCAGGCTGTTGGTGGCACGACTACCGTTTGGTCGCGGAGTGGGAGAGGCGGTGACGGCGGGATTCGCAGTACCCGCCGTGGCGTTCGCGCTGGCGCTCGTCATTGCGTGCGCCATTTCGATTGCACCTGCGCGCATGCTTCTCCGCCGGCGCTTCGACTCATCGCTCGCAAGGGAGCGAAGTGAAGCTGGCTTGCGGCGCGGCGCACGTCGCGCTCATGCTGCCATTGTCGCGGCCCAGGTGATGTTCGCCGTCATGCTGGCTGTGGGCGCCGCGCTGCTGATCCGATCAGTGGACCGCATCCGCTCGTTGGATCCTGGTTTTGATCCTCACGGCGTCGCGACCATGACGATCAATACGCGCGGCGACCAGCCTAACGAAGTTGGGACGCAGTACCTTCGCGACCTTGTCGCGCGTACCGCGGCGCTCCCCGGCGTCACCGCTGTCGGTCTGGTGAATCGTCTCCCTGTGCGCGACGGTGGCTACCAGGGCGAGGTAAAGATCGAGGGGCGTCCGGACCTCGAAGGGCCGAGTGAGCCGGCCGCGCTTTATCGCATCGTGTCCACCGGATTCTTTGCCGCCATGGGGATGCGGATTGTGGAGGGGCGAGGGCTCGACTCCACCGACAGGGCCAACACCACGCCAGTGACCGTGGTGACGGAGTCGTTCGCGCGGGCGATGTGGCCAGGTCAACCCGCGCTCGGGAAGCACATCACGACCGGCTGGACCGGCACCATGATTGCGCGCGAGGTGGTGGGCGTGGCCCGCGAGACGCGCATGACGAACATGGTAGGCACGATCCCATTCGCGATGTTCGTCCCGTTCGAGCAGTCGCTGCCCAAGGCCGGGGCCGTGCTCGCCGTGCGCACGAAGGGGCCCGTTGCAGCCGCTGCGGCGCGAGTGAGGACCGTCGCCGCGGAGCTTGACCCACTCGTCGCCGTGTCGGACATCGAGAGCATGGACGACGTCGTGGCGTCGGCGCTGGCCCAGCCACTTCGCCTACGATTCTTCCTTGGCGTGTTCGCCGCGCTGGCGATCCTGCTCTCAGCCGTCGGCGTCTATGGAACGGTGCGTTACGCCGTGGCGCGTCGCCGCGCGGAGTTCGGCATTCAGCTGGCGCTCGGCGCCCTGCCCTCGCGGGTGTTCCGCGGCGTGCTTCGCGATGCGCTTGGGCCGGTGGTGTTGGGGGCGGTGTTTGGGATGGTGGGGACGCTGCTGATGTCGCGGGCGTTGCGAGGCTTCCTGTACGGTGTAGCTCCTACGGATGCGGCGAGTCTGGTGGCGGCGGTGGGGGTGTTGCTAGTGGCGGGCCTAGTCGCGGCGTTTGGGCCGGCGTTGAGTGCGAGTCGGGCGAGTCCGGCGGAGGCGTTGAGGGCGGAGTGAGGGGGGTGCGGCGACACCGGCCGGCTGGACCACTAACCCTTAGATCAGCAACCTGACGTCGCTAAGTACCTAGGAGGGCGAGCGTGCGGCATCGCGTCAGGCGTACCTAGGTCGCGGCAGACATCGGTCATGCCGACGGGTTTCGCGGTCGAGGTCAAGTGGACATGCGAAGTATTGCGCACTCCCTCCGTTTATGCAGTGATTGTCATCTGCAGAAAGCCAGCAGCCTAACGGAGGGCTCATGAGCACCGAATTCCAGGTCATCGGCCAGAACTCGAAAGCGCTCTTCACGCTCAAAGTCCATCGCGGCGACGGCATGGCACTGCTCGCCATGAATTGGCGCACAGGCAAGCCACCCATCAATTTCGTCGGCTTCTCGATCGAATTCCGCGAGCCCGGCCAGAGTGTGTTCTGGGCCGTCAGGAATCGCATTGCGTTCCCCGGGGACCGCAAGACGTTCGACGACGACCCGGTGTCGAGCCTGCAAGCCCCGCTGCAGAAGTTCCGCTGGGTCCACTTTCCGAACAATCCGAACATCGAGGGGAAGTTCACCTATCGGGTCACCCCGCGGTTCATGGATGCGAAGCATGCCCTGAGCAGCGGCGAGCCTCAAATGGTGTCCATCGCCCTGAAGCGCGAAACGTTGCCCGGACAGCTGAACGTTGCCTTCACTCGCGGCTTCGTTTCCTCACAAGCCTTCGTGAAGCGGTTCAAGCCTGGCGGCGCAATAACAACGCTCGTACCCGCCCATACGAGTCAGGGGCTCACCTTCAAGCCGACTCACAAGCAGGCGAAGGAAGCCTATGAGTGGATGGGCTTCGAGGCGCGATCGGCCATCACCGAGCTGCTCGATGAGGCCATCAAGAAGAAAGCGGAGGTTCGCGTCATCGCCTACGAGCTGAACCTGCCGGAGATCTTGTCACGGCTGGAGAAGCTGAAGTCGCGCCTGAAGATCATCATCGACGACTCCAAGGACCACAAGCCGGCAACGTCCCAGGAAAGCATGGCGGAGGCGCGTCTTCGGAAGAGCGCGGGCACAGCCAACGTCCTGCGGCAACACATGTCGAACCTGCAGCACCACAAGTCGATCGCCGTCAGCGGCAACGGCATCAACAAGGTCGTCTACGGCTCTACGAACCTCACGTGGCGGGGCTTCTACGTCCAATCGAACAATGCGGCCGTGGTCAATAGCAAGAAGAGCGTGGACGACTATTTCAAGGCGTTCGACAGCTACTTCGACTCGAAAACAGTGAAGGCGTTCAAGGCGACGGCGGCAGCAAAGGGCTGGCAAAATCTCGGCGTGCCGGGACTCACGGCGCGCGTCGGCTATTCACCGCACGACGAGGACAACGGCCTGCTGGACGATATCGCGAAAGACATCGACAAGGCCAAGTCATCTATCCTCTTCTCGCTGGCCTTCCTCGGTCAGACGACAAAAGGCACTGTTGGCCCCGCGCTTGGGAAGAAGCTCAAGAGCAAGGCCGTGTTCACGCTCGGCATCGCCGATGCCAGGGTCGGACCGAACAATCTCGGTGTGAAAGTCCTCAGTCCTGACAACAAGCGGCGCATCGTGCAATCGTCCGCACTGACACAAGGCGCGCCGAAACCGTTCGCCGACGAGCCCAGCGGGCTCGCGGGTGAAAACGGCACGGAGCGCGGCACGCGCATGCACCACAAGTTCGTCGTGATCGACTTCGACACGCCGGACGCACGCGTCTATTTCGGCTCGTACAACTTCTCGATACCGGCCGACCAAGAGAACGGTGAGAACCTCGTCTTCATCAAGGATCGCACGGTGGCGACAAGCTACATGATCGAGGCGGTGCGCCTCTACGATCACTATCGCTTCCGCACCGTGCAGGAGAACGCGGGAAAGAAGAAGCTGAAAGTGCTCACGTTGCAGCTACCCCCTGAGAAGCCGGGGGAGAAGCCGTGGTGGCAGAAGGATTATGATGATCCGATCCGGGCACAGGATCGCGCTCTTTTCTCCTGACTACTTCCCGCTCATCGCCGCCGACGCCTTCTTGTACGCCTCGGCGTTCCAAAAGGCCCGGCCACAGGTGTCCCCGCCCTGGCCGATCGCCTGCGCGTTGAAGGACACACGCTGCGCGAAGGCGTTGCCGTCCAACTCGAGGTTCCGACGTTCGCCCCCCGCCAGCTCAGACAACACAACTACTCCCTTGGCCGCGTCGTAGCGCACGAAGCCGAGTGCCTCC
>JAXLXV010000027.1:0-92240 GCA_046327745.1 Gemmatimonadaceae bacterium
CCGTCTCAAGCGAATATGACGCAGACGGGAGGCGTGACGCGGCAACTAGTTGTGGACGGCTCATTGGCTCTCCGGGGCTGTGACGCCCGGCGCTCCGCGAGGTACCGCGTGCGTAACAACCGGGCGCCATTTGTTCGAGTTGCCGCGTGAAATCTCGTCAACGAGTTGCAGTCGAAGCAGGAGGCCGGGCAAGTTCTTTGACAGCACCTCGAGGATCTTGCGTCCTTCTGCTTCAGAGTAGTTTCGGTCAGGAACGACTAGGATATCGACGCTGTAGTCTGCGTTTTGCCGAATCTGGTACTCGCGCACGGCAATTTCCTTCATGAGATGCGGAATACCGATGCCGTGCACCCATCGTCCATCGGGTGTGTGAAGACCATCCAGAATCCGACCGAGAACTTCCCCTAGCTGCCACACTGGGGTACCCGGTCCGGTGCGCGCTGGAAATCGGCCTTGGTCGCCAACGCGATACCTGATCATCGGCATGGCGTCGGCGTGCAGCTTCGTCACAATGATTGGCGAAACGTCACCCTCCGTTTCCGGTTCAACGAAGAGGTTCGCCCAATCGATGTCCAAAGCCAAGCTGGACGTCGGATCGTATTGTGCCGCGACAAGTCCGAGCTCGCGACTGCCATATCGTTCGTGAATGGGTACGCCGAACACCCGCTCGATACGTTCCCTCTGATTGGGCCAGAGCTTTTCGCCTCCGGTGACAATACGCCGCCGAGGATAGGTTGCCTTGAGCCCGTTCTCGAGAAGTGCAACCGCCATGGCATCGAGCGCGCTCGCGTATGCGACGAGGCACTCGGGATCGAATCGCGTCATGGCTTTGTGGTGTTCGAGCAGGATGTCCGGCGAGAGCCGGAAACAGTCGAACCAGCGGCGGTTGGTCAAAGTATCCCGCACCTGCTCCCGCCACTGCGTGCGTTCACTTTGATCGATGTGATGTCCCCACAGGAACGCGGTACTCGAACTTCGTAGGATGCCGATGCGCTCCATGAATACGTCTTGTCCGGCAAGTCGCCAACCGCGCTCCTCGGGCCCGCTGAAGTAGACAAGTGGAACTCCAGTGGATCCGCCAGTGCCGTCCTTTCGCCGCTGTGCGGGGGATACGCTGTCGCTACACATGGCGTCACGGTGTGTAGCCACGTCGGAGCGCTCGAGGATGGGAAGTCGGGCGTAATCCGCAAACGAAAAATCTGACATCGGATCGAAGCCTACGTCGCGGAAACGATCACGGTAGAACGGCGTCGCCGCTGCGTAACGAATCGTCTCGCGGAGCCGTTGCAGCACCCAAGCGGATCGCTGCTCCTCACCCCAGCCCTGCGCGCCGCGGCGAAACTTCATTCCCATGAAGTACTGTCGCTCTCCCTCCCGGAGACTCGGGCGAAGATATCGGGAGATGTCGATCGCCTTCGTGAACGCGCGGCTAATAGCGTCACGTCCGATCATCGTGCGTGTTTCGGGCAAGGCAACGAAGCGTCACGTGTGGTGAAAGCGAGGGAACGGGCAACACGACCTCTCGAATGAATTGCCATGCGCATCAAACGGCGGAGCCGAGGGACGGACTCGAAACGCGTGCGTGATCCGGCTCTGACCGCGTTGTCAGAATCCGATCACGCCACAACAAAAATGGGTGCTCGATCGTGATGAACATGACACCGGCAAACAAGAATGACGCGATGGTACCCAGCGCCATTGTTACCAGGAGAAGCACGTTAGGGCTCGTCGTAAAGTGAGATACCTCGCTGACTATCCAGTGGTTCGAAGCGGGCCAGAACCAGAAGTGATTAAGGTACATACTATAGGAGAGTCGGGATATCGGATGCCAAAACCGCCAGCCCAACCAACGCGTTAGGGCCGAGCGATCGACCAACGCGAAGTATGTTAAACCTCCAAAGATCAATCCCAAGGCTAGGAAGGCGAACGCCTCGTGGCTGACTCGCCTTAGCGCGAATCCAATTGCGAAGGTCGACGCCAACACCGCGAGGCCTTTCCATGAAACACCGCTTTCAGTTGCAGGTGGCGTGAGGGCGGATGGGACGACCACCGAGAGCAGTGCGATGAGTAGGCCGGCGAGTAGCCCTTCGAGATGTACGTGGAAGGGGTAAATCAGCACGAAGTCGGACGTATTGTATGAGCCGCCGGCAGCCAAGAACGACCTCAGAACGCGATAGCGATTCAGCAAGACGGCAGCTTCAATTCCCAACAGGACGCCAATGAACCGCTTGAGCGGCACTCGATCCTTGAGAAGTAGAAGCAAGATCGGAATGGCAATGTAGAACTGCTCTTCCGTCGAGAGCGACCAACCGCGAGAGAACTGACTTGGGAAGTAGTTCGACAGGAACGCCCAGTCGATGAAGCGGGGCTGAATGGCGGGATTGAAGAGCGCGTAATACAGGAGCATCACGAAGTAGATCGGCCATATTCGAAGTCCGCGCCGGAGAATGAACCGCCCGACGCGAATTGACCCCGTGCGTTGCAGCTCACGCCACAGCTGCCTGCCGATCAGGAAGCCGCTGAGAACGAAGAAGAGGTCGACGCCGATCCACCCGTAATAAAAGACCGGAAAATCCTGCAAGGGGGTCGCAATCCCACCGGCCTTCGAATACTCAACCCCGGCCCAGTGGCCGAAGACGACCAGCAGGATCGCGAAACTCCGAAGCGCATCCAGCGCAGGGAGCTGCGACGAAGGACGCTCCGAGAGAGCCTGAAATCCACTGGAGAGCACGGCGCGGCTTTTAGCAAACACGATTCGCAGGTCCTTTCGGCATTGCTGGGGCGTTGCGACGGGGCAACGTTTTCAGAGACCGACTTGGGCAAACGATAGTAACTTGGTGAGCCGGATTGGATCAGTGACTCAATCGTATCCCGCGTGACGGCATGGGGATACGGCCCGTCCTATTACTTTATGGACGTGTTACCTCGTCCTATCAAGCGGCAGGTCGCTTTAACTTACCGGCGCCTACGAAATCGCTCGTTTCATGGGTCCCCAACAAGCAACATGTCGAAAATTGACGTTCCGGAGACCTGAACGCGCTACCAACGAATATGGCTCGCACTGGCGCTGATTCCCTGAGACTGCTGTGGGTGAAGGGCGGAAAGCTCCTGCCCGTTGATACCGGAGGAAAGCTCCGGTCCTATCATCTCGCGCGTGAACTATCAAAGAGACACAGCCTTACAATGCTATCATACTATCGCGGCCGCAAAGACGCGGAGTATGAATCGGCCTTGTCGGGTGAATTTCCTGGCGCCGTATTCGTTCGGCATGGCTTGCCCGGTGAAGGCAGGCTGGTTGACGTCCTCGACTATGCCGCACACCTATTTTCGCCCGCGCCCTACGCGGTAACGAAATTCACGTCGGCTTCGGTCAAAAGACTGTTACGCCAGTGGTATCGCGAGGACCGATTTGACGCTGTGGTATGTGACTTCCTGTCCGCGTCGCTCAACTTCGACCCACCGCTTTCAACGCCAACGCTCCTCTTCCAGCACAATGTTGAATCTGCCCTCTGGAAGCGACAAGCGGAGCACGAGCGCAACTCAGTAGTTCGTCTGATCTTTGCCATGGAAGCGGCGAAGATGGAGCGATATGAGCCGACGGCGCTGCGGAGGTTTCACCAAGTCATTGCCGTCTCCCAGCACGACCGTCAGTTGATGTCTCAAAGCCTCGATCCATCGCGAATCACCGTTGTGCCAACTGGAGTCGACGGTTCACGCTTCCGCGTCGCTCGAACCAGTACTCCGAAGCAGAACGAGGTGCTCTTTCTCGGGTCCATGGACTGGGAGGCGAACATCGACGGAGCAGAGTGGTTCTGTGAGAAGGTTTGGCCGCTTGTGCGCCGAGCTGTGCCTACAGCGCAGCTGCAACTTGTCGGGCGAAACCCCCATGCCAGGGTACGGCAATTGGCGAGTGACCATGTATGCGTAACCGGGACGGTGCCATCCGTGGTGGAACATCTGGCGAGTGCGTCCGCCGTTGTGGTTCCCTTGCGCATCGGTGGCGGTACACGGCTCAAGATCTATGAGTCGATGGCGGCCGGTCGACCGGTGATTTCCACTACAGTTGGAGCTGAGGGGCTCGAGTACACGGCAGGCAAGGACATTCTCATTGCCGACACCCCTGAGTCATTTGCGTCGGCGGTCATTGATGTCTTGGGGAACGATGAACTGGCTCGGCGGCTTGGTGCGGCTGCCGGCGCGCTTGCCGATAGGCACGATTGGTCTCAGGTGGTCGAACACTTCGAAGGCGCCATCGCGACCGTTCTGCGCGATGCCGAACCAGAGAGGAGCCGGCGCCGTTGAGAGTTCTGGTTCTTGACGGAAATGAAAACCAGGCGGTGGCATGCGTGCGTTCGCTCGCTCACGCAGGCCACGCGGTGTGGGTCGGCGCCGATACGGCGTGGTCAAAAGCGGGCTGGTCGAGGCACGCACGCGGGACCTTTCGTTACCCAGGTCCGGAGCTTGATGCCGCCAGCTTCGTCGACGCGATCGCTCTGATGGCCAGCAGGTCGCCAGGCACGTTGGTTCTGCCAATGACGGAGCGAGCCACCCTGTGTCTCTCGGCTGCGCGCGACAAGCTTGATGCAGCACACGCCCTATATGTATTTCCGCCACACGATGTCCTTCAGCGCGCCATGGACAAAGGTGAGACGACTAAGCTCGCCCAATCCCTCGGCATTGCGGTTCCAAACACATGGCTTGCAAGGGATCGCTCCGACGCCGACCGGATCAGCGCCCAAGCGCGATTCCCGGTTGTGCTGAAGGCTGCGTCGTCAGAAGAGGTCTCAGCGGAGGGCGTAACGCGGTCGACCGGCGCGCCCGTCTACGCGGACGCATCAAGTTTTCTGGACGCGTTCGAGCTCATGCGTCGGCGCGCGTCTGCCGTCGTGATTCAGGAGTTCATTCGCGGTGAGGGCAAGGGGTATTTCGCTCTGATGTCACACGGCGAACTTCGTGCGGAATTCGCGCACCGTCGGCTGCGCGATGTTCGTCCGAGTGGCTCGGGGAGCGCCCTGCGTGAGTCGATCGCGATCGATCCCGAACTGCGTGCAGCGGGCCTCGGCATCTTGCAGGCACTTCGGTGGCACGGCGTTGCGATGGTGGAGTTTCGCGATCCGGGTGATGGTCGGCCGGTCTTTCTGGAGATCAACGGGCGATTTTGGGGTTCCCTCGCACTGGCGGTACACGCGGGTACTGATTTTCCGGCGTTGCTGGCGGATATGGCGATCGGAAAGTCATGCGCGGCAAGTGCACCTCACAGACCCGGTGTCCGCTGTCGCTGGTTGGTCGGCGATCTACAGCATCTCGTCGCCGTCTTCAAAGGCCCGCCTGCCGGGTATCCAGATCAGTTCCCGTCGAGGATTGGTACGGTGGCGCGTCTGCTGCGCCCCGTGCGTGGGACCTTCCACGACAATTTCACGTTGGACGACCCGCTGCCGGAAGTCGGTGACTGGATTCACTTCTTGGCGCGACGTATACCTCGCGAGCTTCGGAAGCGTCGATCGCGCAACGCGGGCAGCATTGCTGACGCGTCAAAGCCAGCGTCCGCCCCTCGCGAAGAGGTGAGATAGATGACGACCATCAAAGCTGCCTTGCACGTGCACAGCACGTTTTCAGATGGCGAGCTGACCATTCCCGAACTCCGCGAGGTCCTCCTGGCTGAGGGGTTTCGCGTTGTGTGCATGGCGGACCACGCGGACGGATTCGACGATCAACGAGTTGCGGCGTATATCGAGTCGTGTGAGGCCGCGTCGGACGATCAGATTTGCTTCGTTCCAGGTCTTGAGTTCGGGTGCGAGGAGCGGATGCACATTATCGGCTACGGTACGACTGCACTCGTGAATTCAACAGATCCAGAAACCGTCATCTCGCACATCAATCGAGCAGAAGGTCTCAGCGTGATTGCGCATCCTCAGACGGTGCACCTCACGCGGATCGAAGGATTCCAGACGCTGCCGAAGGGCATCGAGGCATGGAACTCGAAGTACGATGGTCGGTACGCACCGCGGCCGGCGGTCTTTGACCTCATCGAGAGGCTTCGCAAGCGGCGGCCTGACTTGCTCGCGTTCTATGGTCAGGACCTTCACTGGCGCCGACAGTATCGCGGTCTGACCAACACAATTGAGCTGGACCGGGTCAACCCCGGCGAGATTCTCGCCGCGTTGCAACTGGGGGAATTTTCCGGCCATAAGGACGGCCAGACCCTGCCATCCAATGGCGTGATCTCAGCGGAACTTCGGCAGCACTATTTGACACTGCATGCGAGATCGCACCGCATTTTGCGTGTCCTGCGCACGATAAAGCGTTGGAGCGGCCCTATAGGAAGAGCATTGCCGGCGCCCCTGCGATCACAGTTGCGGCGTTTCCTGTAATCAGGTTACGGTAAGCACGGCCGCAGCCGGCGTTGCTCAGGGATCGACAACGACGCCGCGCGTCGCGTTCTGAACCGCTTGCGTAGTGCCTCGGAAAACGATCGAGTTCGCTAACGAGGTTACATAGCTAAACCCTGGCACGTTTCCAGCGCGGCCCGAGGTCGGCGTGACGAGAAAAACGTTCGCCGAAAAATTGGCACCGGTCAGTGCCGCAAGCGCAGGCGCGCCAGAGCCCAAGTCGTCAGCCACCAGTCCATACTGCCCGTGGGCAAACACATTGTTCTTCACGGCAACATTGAACGCACTGTTGCGACGTTGAAGGGCAATGGCGCTCTTGAGGTAGCCTTTGGCGAGCATGACGTTCTTCTCAAACAGAATCTCGCGAGGTCCACCGACCATTTGCAGCAGGCGTCCTTCGCCATTCAGTCGCTGCATTTCGACTTCAAACTGATTCTCGCGAAGAACAAGGCGCTTTGTTATCGAGTCGGTGTCGAATGGATGGCCACCCTCCTTGCCGATCAGATCGACGCCAGCGCCTACGTTACGCACCATGTTCCGCTGGAACGTAACGTCCGTGGTTGAGCACCACGGACATCTCCCGGACTGATTCGTGCTCTTAAGCACCACGGCAAAGCCGGTCTGTCCGTCGCCCCAAGAGCCCTCCATCACATTCCCCTCGATCAAAACGCGCTTCGCGTTCTTCAGCTCGAAGAGATTCTTCTTCGTCCACCGTCCGTTCCAGCTGAATGGCGTCACGAAGTGGTTGCGCGCGATGGTTACATCAGCCGTTACAAGGTCGGGAATGGACGGATCCGCACCGCCAAAAATCACGTTCTCACCAGCGCCTGCCAGCGTGTTGTTCTCGATACGATACGGGCCTGGTCCGTTCCAACCCGCAATGGCTTGAGAATCAGAACCCTTCTCGTGGCAGTCGTCGAGCCACGAGTTCACAATGGCGGTCCACGCTGAGTTGAGGGCCACGCATCGGCGGACCGTTTGCGAAGGCGCACCATGAATCCACAGACGATCGAGGATGATTCGTCTTGGAACATCACCCATCGTTTTCTGCGGTCCCGAAGGTTCGCCCAAGGTCACGATGCCGTACGACATGACATTGGTCGTCACCTCGAGCCCGATCAAACGCCAGCCCACTGCCGATAGCTGCGTGCGAATTGCCGCCTCATTGGCGCTTTGTACGATGCGGGCGAGGGCGCGTGCGCGCGAAGGCCGCACACGCTCACCTGGAGCAGCGAACGCCGAATCGGGTGCAGCCGTCCGCAAGACCACCCAGCCGCTGTCAGATCGCCGGGGCAGCACAATCGCGCCGTACGTACCGCCGGGCGTCAGACAAATGACATCCCCACCGTGAGCCCTTCGTAGGGCCGCCTGCAGATTCCCGTCAGGTGCTACGTTGTGAGTGCACGCGGAGACTGCCTCAGGGATCGGGACCGAGTCTCTTGGAAGGGCGGCCGGTTCCTGCCCACGCGCGACACTGCCAAGAACAAATGCGGTTAGGGCGCCGCTCGCCGTCGTCCGCCAATGCATGGTCAGAAGATAGTCTCAGATCTCATCAGCGAACAAATGGTTCGCGTCATGTGCATTCCGCCGTGCGCCGCAAGGAAACGTGAATACCGACCTGATTTCGGCGTGATGAGGCGCACGTCGTCCGACGGTCCGTACCTGCGTGGGAGCTAACGCCCTAGTACCCCACCGTCTTTTCGTTGGCGGTTTCTGAGCAAAAAGGGCCCTTTGGTGACATCGCGCACCCGCGTCGCGTGTGAATTGTCATGCCCGCCGTGTGTTCAGAATCCGTTGTTACTCAACAACTTGAGCCTCGTCGATCGCACGAGGTCAGACGTTGTGCGGATGACCTGCGGTGCCTCGAACGAGGCTCGCGAGAATGGCAAACCCGGCGAAAGCCGGCGACGCAAAGCTCCGAGGTTACAGCGCGCGAATGCGCGCCATGCTGGTCGAGCTGCCGAACGGTCTAGTTGGAGGTTGGTTGTCATGCACCTGATGCTTCATCGTGCTAGGGCACTTGTAGTCGGCGGATTGATCGGAGTCGTTGCTTGCTCCGGTGACCAGAAACTTGGCGTCGCGCCCGACCCTCACGGCCCAGATGCGCAGGCGAAGTACGTTGTTTCGGTCACACCGAAGCGCGATTCGCTTCCCGTTGGATTGTCGCGCAAGCTGGCTGCGCAAGTCGTCGACGCTGCCGGAGCAGCTCAAAGCGTCCCGGTAGACTGGGCGTCGCTGGAGCCGCAGATCGCCACCGTTGCATCGGGTGTCGTGACGTCGCTTTCGCCTGGGACAGCGGAAATCGTCGCGCGCTACGGGACTGCCGCCGATACCGCTGTGATTGTCGTGACCACTGAGACGGTGCACCTGCAGGTCAGTCCCAACGCCATCAGCGCGTCGATGGGTGACACCGTGAACTTTGTTGCTCAACTGGTCACTTCCGGCGGCGCGACGTTCTCGACGCAACCCGCCAGTTGGACCGCCAGCGATTCAGCGGCCGTCGTCCTCATGGATGGCGGGCGCGCTGCGCTCGCCAACGTCGGCGATGCTCAGGTGACGGCGCGCGTCGGCGAGATGACGGCGACAGCGTCCGTCAATGTCTTCGCTTCCTCGGTCGGCTCAATTGCGATCGCGCCGTCGACCGCGTCGTTAGCCGCCGGGTCTTCAGTCGATCTCGACGCAAAAGTCTATGACAAGAACGGCCGACGGCTGCTCTTTCGCAGTGTGAGCTGGGCGTCGTCGAATTCCTCGATCGCTACCGTCAGTGGCAGCGGCACGGTCCAAGGCTTACGGCGAGGTGGTGTTGTTATCACAGCAACAAGTGGTGGTGTGTCGTCGACCGCGACGGTGAACATCTCCTCACAGCCCGCCTCGAGCGTCACGCTTGACATCAACCCAAACCCCATCGTCATCGCCGCGAAGGTACAGGCCGTTGCGGTTCCGCGCGATGCGTCAGGAAATCCGATCGTCGGTCGACCAATCGCCTATCAAAGCTCCAGTCCCTCCGTTGCCACGATTGATGCCCAGGGAGTCATCACGGGATTGATCGCTGGTGCAACGAACATCTCCGCGATCTGCGATGGTCATATTGCCACGGTGAGTCTGAAGGTGGAGGAGCAGCACGTAACGTCTGTTTCCATCGTCCCGGCTACGCCATCGGTCAAGCAGGGCTCAAACGCCGCGCTAGTGGCCGATGTGAAGGACCAGATGGGAAACTCGGTGCCCGGCGCCGCGGTCACCTGGTCGTCAACCAACCCCAGTATTGCGTCGGTCTCTAGTAGCGGCGTGTTGAGCGGCGTTGCGATCGGCACGTCGTCTGTCAAGGCGACCAGTGGGGTGGTGTCGGCGACTGCTCCGGTCAACGTGACGGCACAGAGCGTGGCTTCGGTCCAAGTGACGCCGAGCAGTGTTTCTTTCCAAGCAGGAACAACCACGCAGCTAACAGCAACCGCATTCGATGCCAATGGCCAGGCGATTCCGGGGACGAGTTTCACCTGGGTCACTGGCGATCCCAACGTCACGACCGTATCCGCGTTAGGCGTCGCGACGGCGAAGAATCTGGGCACGACGACCATTACGGCCACCGCGTCGGGCAAGTCGTCAAGCGCGGCCATCACGGTCGTCAGCGCGCCTCCCGCTCCTGCGGCGAACGTCGTGGTTACGCTGAACAACGGCACACTGAACATCGGCCAGTCTTCCCAGGCCGTCGCGACGGTTACGGACGCGCAAGGAAACGTGCTGACTGGGCGTCCCATCACGTGGTCGAGTGCTACGTCCAACGTGGCGACCGTGTCGTCGACCGGCCTCGTCACGGCAGTTGCAGCAGGAACCGCTGCGATCGTAGCCACCGTTGAAGGCGTCTCCGGCAACGCGTCGGTCACAGTCAATCCGCCGCCGGTCGCGCCGGTCGCTTCGGTGACCGTCTCGGCGCCGTCCACGACGCTAACCATTGGGCAGTCCACGCAGTTGGCGGTCGTCCTGAAGGATGCGCAAGGCAACGTCCTTACCGGACGCAGTATCGCCTACGCCAGCTCCAACACTGCGACGGCGTCAGTCTCGGCCACCGGGCTGGTCAAGGCTATTGCAGCCGGATCAGTGTCAATCAGCGTGACGAGTGAGGGCGTCACAGGTGCTCTCGCGTTGACCGTGCAGTCAAGTTCGCCGCCGCCACCCACGGCGTATTCGGTCGCCGTGACCGTGAATGCCAGTGCGTTGCAGGTGGGGCAGTCGACACAAGCGACGGCGACGGTGAAGGACGCTTCTGGGAATGTCATCCCAGGTGCCACAGTCACTTGGGCAACATCGAATAGCTTGGTCGCGACCGTGTCTTCCTCGGGGCTCGTGGCCGCAGTTGGAACAGGCATCGTCGCAATCACGGCGAGCACATCCGGTATTACAGGGAGCGCGGCAATCAACGTCACCGCGCCGTCGCCACAGATATCGGTGGTCGTGGTATCCATGTCTTCCACCACGCTTTCATCTGGCCAAAGCCTCCAGGCGACAGCCGTTGCGAAAGATGCAGCTGGCAACCCGGTGAGTGGCGCGGTCTTCACCTGGTCCGTCAGCAGCACCTCAGTGATAAGCGTGACGGCATCCGGACTCGTGTCGGGAATTGCAAACGGCACAGCACAAGTTCGCGCAACCACCGCTGGCGTAACCGGGTCGTTGTCAGTGACGGTTTCTTCGCCGGCGCCGCCGCCGGGTCCGAACGGGTTGACGGTGCCGCCGGCGCTGCCGCAGGTGTACCTGAACTATCCGTACCCGGCGGTGACGGGGGCGACGATCACGGTGCCGGCGGGGGGCAATCTGCAGACGGCGCTGAACAATGCGCAGCGCGGGGACGAGATCGTGCTGCAGGCCGGGGCGACGTACACGGGGAACTTCACGTTGCCGGCGAAGTCGGGGACGGCGGCGAACGGGTGGATCACGATTCGGTCGGACCAGCTGAACCAGCTGCCGCTGGGGACGCGGGTGACGCCGGCGGTGGCAGGGCTGATGCCGCGGATCCAGACGGTGAACTCGGCGCCGGCGATCAAGACGGCGGCGAGTGCGAGCGGGTATCGGCTGGCCGGGGTGGAGGTGACGGTGGCGGCGGCGTACACGGGCCCGCAGTACGGAATCATCTGGTTAGGGGATGGGACGTCGGCGCAGAGCACGTTGGCGTCGGTGCCGACGGACCTGGTGCTGGATCGATTGTATGTGCATGGGCAGCCGACGACGGACGTGTCGCGGTGCGTGGGGCTGAACTCGGGGCGGTCGCAGGTGTCGGACTCGTACCTGATGGACTGTCACGCGATCGGGGCGGACGCGCAGGCGATCGCGGGGTGGAATGGGCCGGGGCCGTACAAGATTGTGAACAACACGCTGGCCGGGTCGACGGAGAACATCATGTTTGGGGGGGCGGATCCGTGGATCCCGAACCTGATTCCGAGCGACATCGAGATTCGGCAGAACTACGTGTACACGCCGGCGGCGTGGCATGGGGCGGCGTGGGTGAAGAAGAACCTGTTTGAGCTGAAGATGGGGCAGCGGATCCTGGTGGAGGGGAACGTGTTTGACGGGTCGTGGCAGAACGGGCAGACGGGGTGGGCGTTCGTGCTGAAGTCGGAGAACCAGTCGGGGCGCTGCACGTGGTGCACGACGTCGGACGTGACGATCCGGTACAATCGGATCACGAATGCGGGGGCGGGGATAGCGATCAGCGGGAAGGAGGGGTCGAATCCGAACCCGGTGACGACCCTGTCGGCGCGGTTTGCGGTGCAGAACAACGAGATGGACAACATCAACGTGGGGATCTACGTGGGGGACAACCGGTTGTTGCAGGTGCTGGGGAACGCGAGTGACGTGGAGATTGTGCACAACACGTTCACGACGACGGGGGCGTTGAATCAGTTCATGGCCTTCGACGAGTTCACGACGGCGACGCGGTTGGTCCAGAACGACAACATCTTCACGCTGGGCCGCTACGGCATGCTGGCCACCAACCGCGGGGAAGGCACGTCAGCACTCGCGGCGGTGATCGGTGGCTGGCAATTCAACAACAACTACCTGATCGGGACCTCACGCGCGTCGATCTACCCTCCGAGCACGAACTTCATTTCATCGCAAGGAGGCGCCCCTTCGGGCGCCGGCGCAGACCAGGCAACGATAAACGCGAAGATCGCCGGCGTCATCATTCCGTAACCACCGGCAGCCTAACGTACGCTGGATCGGCGACACAGGTGTGTCGCCGATCCGCGTTTTCAGGTGCAAGTTCCTTGAGTCCGGTGCACCACTATGAATCTCAAGGACGCGTACGGACGTTTGATTGAGTGTTTACAGCTCTCGTCGCAGCTGACCGAACGCGCACGCGCTTCCGAGGTAAGGCGAGATGCGCGGTGCCGCATTGCACTTGGTGGCGACGAGTACGTTTCGTGCGCCCGACGTTCCCGGACCCGTCTTGTGCCATGTCCAAAGGGACGGCGACGAGAAATGCGGTTTTGCGAAGCCTTCACCTGCAACAACGCACGGACCGTAACTGGCACGCCCAATTCGCTGCAGCGCCATCGGACGTCGAAGAAAGCGCCTGCCGCTGTTGCTCCGGGGCGCCGCTGGCGTTCAGTTTCGTGCCGTCTAGCGGGTGCCTGCTGCGGTTCGGTCGGTACCGGCAAGTTCAGCGGCAGTCTTTTCGGCCATCTCGGCGAGTGCCCAGACGATCGCCAACTGGAGATACGTAAACACCAGGTTGATGAACGAGCCGAAAACCGCCGCTGCACCAAATGAGATTAAGCCGATCTCCGCAAGAAGCAGCTGCTGAGAGTGTCTTGGCAGCACCGCCTCGATCTGCCGTCGTACCGTTCGGCTCTTATGCCACACCGTACCCGCTGCGAGCATGTAAACAAGGAAGCCGAAAACTCCATACTCTGCCATCAGCGTGAAGTACGTCGAGTGCGCGTCTCTCAAACCCGCTGCAGTCCGCAAGATCTCAGGGTCGCGGGCTGCAAACACGTGAGCAAACGGATACGACCCAGGTCCAACCCCAATAAGGGGGTTTTCCTCGATCACGATGACCGAGACCTTCCAGATCTCCATCCGTTGTTCAGCGGAACCCGCGTCATTCGCAGCCGCGAGGTTACCGGATGTGGCAGCATTTTCGAGCGATCCGAGTCGCTGCCACAGTTGGCTGGGTGCGAGAGTCACGAACACTATTCCAACTACCGCCACACCAGCGAGCATCATGATGCGCGCGCGCTTGGTCTGAAGGAAGAACAGCCCGAACCCACCTCCAAGAGCGAGCATGGCTCCGCGAGACTGAGCAAGGGCCAGCACTAGCGGAATGCAGATAAGCGCCCCCATCGCCAACAATCGGAGCGTTTTGTTTCGTTCGACGAAAATCAGACCGATCGCGAGCGCGAAGGGGAACAGGAGGAGCGCCGAAATGTCGTTCGGGTTCTCGAAAATGTTGTTCCAGCCTACACGTCCACCTTCCGTAGCGTGGTAGAGGAAGTAGTTGAACAGCGCACCGCGAACTGGGAACAGCGCGTGGACACCGAGATAGAAAAAGATGAAAAAACGAACTCGCTCGCGGTTGATCAGGACGATCTGTGCTACCAAAAACACGAGGATCACCTTCGCCATACCGTTCCAGAATTCGTAGGTAAAGACCTTCCAGTCTGAACCCAGGTACGACACCGTGGCGACGCCGAAGAAGACCAAAAACAGCGATCCCGCTGAAGTGAATCGGACGCGTTCACCCATGAAGACTGCGATAAGCGCCGTCACCATCGAGGCGGTGCCAATCGGAATGGTGTACGACGTGATGACGAAGACGTAGATCAGAAACGACACATACGCGAGCGACCAGTCCACGCCTTGCCACGGCCACTTGGCCACCAGCAGACGCTCGTCAATTGCGCCGGCTGGGAGGTCAGCGTCATCCGCGGACGTCGAGCCAGCGGGCGCCGGAAGCGGGCGGGTGAGCGCTCCAGCCGCGCCGGCCGCCGCTGGCGTCCCGTAAAAACGTGCTGATCGCCACCCTACATTCCGACTACGCGCCATTCACTCCTCCAAAAACCTTTACGTCTCGCCCAACCAAGACCGGTCCGCCGAAACGTTCCACGGACAATCCCATAAGATGAAGACGGTTGCAGAGATGGGTCCGCAACGCCCCTATCCGTTCGTTAAATGTAGCCAAGGGCCGCGAGGCGACGCCTGATCTCCTCTTCCGATGCACTGCGTTCCTCTTCCCCAGATGCCGGGATAATTCCGATCATCTCGAGGGTCCGCAGGACCTTCCAGGCGCCCTGCTGCACGGACTCCCGGTCGGAGTGGATGTGCACTTCGGGTGCCGTCGGTTCTTCATACGGCGCGTTGACCCCGGTGAACTCCTCCACATCGCCGCGGCGGGCCCGAGCGTACATGCCATCCTGATCGCGCTGTTCGGCGACGTCCACCGGACACTCCACGTACACCTCAATGAAGTTCGTCACGTTTCGGCGCACTTCATCGCGTGTGCTGCGATATGGCGACACGGCGCAGCAAATGGCGATCACGCCATTGCGGGACAGCAATTTTGCCACGTAGCCCATGCGCCGGATGTGCTCTTCACGATCTTCTTTAGCGAAGCCAAGTCCTCGTGAAAGACTTTCGCGCACTTCGTGACCGTCCAGCAGCTCAACCGCATGCCCGCGGTCGTACAACTGCTGGTAGACCTCACGCGCCACCGACGACTTGCCTGACGACGGAATTCCCGTGAACCAGAGGGTTGCACCTTGAAGGTTCATTGGAGTCCGATGAGTGGCCAGTAGAACTTGATCACCAGGGCTAGGATCGCGATGGAGGCGAGCGTCATGAGTGCCCCCGCGCGCACAAAGTCCTTAGGACTCAAGTAGCCACTGGAGAAAATGATGGTGTTGGGAGCGGTGCTGATGGGGAACATGAAGTCCAATCCCGAGCCAAAAGACGTCGCCAGTACGAGGGCGGTTGGCGATGCCCCGACCTGATTGGCGAGCGTGAATGCCAAGGGAAGAATAACAGCCAAGGCCGCCGCATTGCTCATGAATTCGGATAGGATCAGCGCGATCACGGCCGTCCCGAGCACGGCCACGTAGCGCGACGGCTGATAGCCGTCCAGAGCAGTCGTCAGCAAGAACTTTGTGGCGCCGGTGCGTTCCAAGGCAGCGCCCAGCGCAATGGCACCGCCATACATCAGGATGATGTTCCAGTAGATGTGGCGCTCCCCGCGTTCCCACTTCATCACGCCAAAGACGAATAGTGCCGTAGCGCCCAGCAAAGCGATGACCGCCAGATCTACCTTGCGTCCGCCGAGGAAGACCCATGCTGCCACGGTCAGGACAAGGATGGCCAGGGTCGCGTACTGCGGTCGTTGCATCGGGCCCAGGTCGTCCACCGCCCGCTCCAGAAGTCGACGCGCCGAGCTGAACTCCACCTCTTCGTGCTTGAAGACCAGACGCAGGATCAACGGTGTGGTGAGTATGCCCAACGCCACCACGGGCCACGACGCCTCAACCCATCCAAGAAAGGAAATGCTCGTTCCATAGTTCTTCTGCAGCATGCCGAGCGCCAAGGCGGCGCGGCTGCTGCCTAGGAACGAGACGTTGGAACCGATGAGGGCTCCCCACCCCATGGAGAAGAAGAGGACCTTGGCGTAGGTGCTCTCCTTTGGTCGCAGTCGGAGCGCCACGGCGACTTCAGTGGCGATAGGGAAGAGCATGGCGGTGGTCGCCTGGTTAGGCATCCAGATGGTGGCAAAGACGCCCGCCAGCATCATCCCGAACGCAAATCCATACGGTGATCCCTCGAACCGACTGAGGAAGAGCAGGGCCATGCGCTTGCTCAATCCAGTCTCCACCAGGGCGCCGCCGATCAGGAAGATGCCCATGAGGAAAAAGATCGCGGAGCTGCCGAACGCCGAATAAGCATCTGATGGCTTAATGGCGCCCGTTAGGCCGAGCAAGGCGACGCCGAGCAGGCCAGTGACGCCATAGGGGAGGGCGTTGGTGACCCACAACGTGATGGCCACAATGAACACGGCAATCGCGTGTTCGCCTTCTGTGCTTAGGCCACTTGGTGCCGGCCGGAGGTAGACATAGAGCGCGAGGAGCAGTCCCACGGCGATGCCGACGCGCTGGCCCCATTGCTCGACCAGCGTGGGGCCGCCGGCTGGCGGAGGCGCGGTGGGTGTTGTCCGTCGTCGTTCACCGGGCCACCGAAAGGTGCCTGCCGGGGCGCCGACGGACGCTGTACCTCCGCCGACACTCGCTCCCCGCCGTTCACGAAACGGCAACGCGGTTCTCCCGAGCGCGCGCTTGCCGCTGCGTGATCGCTTCCCTCAAGCGTACGACATAGCGATACGGAAGGCGAATGGTGCCCATCAGCCGGCCCTCGTTGACGCTGCCGTGGTCATCCGACCCACCGGTGACCAGCAGGCCTAACGATTCGGCGAGTTGGGCGAAATGCGCCGTCTGCGCGTCGCTGTGCTGCGAGTAAAAAACTTCGATGCCGTCAAGACCGGCGTCGGCCAAGTGCCGGACCTCGTCGTCCGTCAGCTGCGTTCGCCCGGGATGGGCGGCTACAGCCACACCGCCCGCCGCGTGAACCGCCCGAATGGCTTCCTCTGGCGAAATCTTCACGCGCTGGACGTAGCAGCGTCCGCCATCGAGGATGAACTCTTCGGTAAACGCGGATTTCACATCGGGGACGATGCCCGCTTCCACCATCGCCTTGGCCACGTGTGGGCGACCGATGTTGTCGGTGCCGCCCGCGATCTCCACGACGCGATCGAACGAAATTGGATGTCCGACCTCGCCAAGGCGCTGCACCATGCCCCACGCCCGCGCAAAACGCCCATCACGCAAGCTGCGCAGGGTGTGATTGAAGTGCTGATCTTCGGCGTCGATGCCGTACCCCAAGAGGTCGACCTGACGCTCCTGAGGATCAAGGGTCGAGATCTCACATGCTGGTATGAGCTCGATCCCCACCGACGCCGCCGCGGCTTGGGCTTCGGCCAGGCCTGCGGTGGTATCGTGATCGGTCAGCGCGATGGCGGCAAAGCCCATCGCCTGCGCCCGGCGGACAACCTCGCCGGGCGCATCGGATCCATCAGATGCCGTGGAATGCAGCTGCAGATCCGCGTACTGGCCGTCATTCGTCATGCAGGGCCTAACGAGCGCCGGCCTGGGCCTTGTACGCTTCCATCAGGATGCGTGCAAGCTCCGGACGCGTGAACTCAGGCGGCGGAAGCTCACCCGCCAGCAACATCTCGCGTACCTTGGTCCCGCTCAACGTGACATGGTGCGTCTTGTCGTGCGGGCAGGTCCGCGTGGAGGCCATATTGCCGCACGTGGCACAGAAGAACGTGTGCTCGAACTTGAGCGGCGTGATCCCCAACTCAGCGGGTGGGAACTTGTCGATCAGGATTTGGGCATCGTACGAACCGTAGTAGTTGCCCACGCCCGCGTGGTCACGGCCGACGATGAAGTGCGTGCAGCCATAGTTCTTTCGCGCGATCGCATGCCACACGGCTTCACGCGGACCCGCGTAGCGCATGGCGGCGGGGAAGACCGACAACATCGCTCGATTCTTCGGATAGTAGTGCTCCAGAATCGCTTCGTAGGTCTTCATCCGCGTATCTGCCGGCACGTCGTCCGACTTGGTGGCGCCAACCAGCGGGTGCAGCAGCAACCCGTCGACAATCTCCATCGCCACTTTCTGCAGGTACTCGTGCGCGCGGTGGACCGGGTTACGCGTCTGGAAGCCGACCACCGTCTTCCAACCGAGTTCGTCGAACTTCTGTCGCAGTTCCAGTGGCGTCTGACGGTACGACTGGAAGTTGTCGTACGCGGGGCGATCGATGATCCACACCGGTCCACCGAGATAGACGTCGCCTTGGTTCATGACGCGGGCGACACCGGGGTGCGCCATATCGTCTGTGCCGTAGCAGGCCTTCACCTCGCGAGACTTGTCGGGCGTCCACTTGTCCGTCACCTGCATCACGGCAAGGATCTTCCCCTGCTTATCCGTGAGCGCGATTTCCTGGCCTTCGTTGATCTCGCGGGCGCGCTCGATGGACGTCGCCATGTTCACCGGCATGGCCCAGATCAACCCGTCGGTCATGCGCATGGAGTCCACGACCGTGTCGTAGTCGGCGCGTCGCATGAACCCAGTCAAAGGCGACAGGGCGCCATAGCCGATCATCTCGAGGTCCGCGAGTTCACGCTCGTCCAGCCCAAACTTCTGCAGTCCCTTCGCGCGCTCGAGCGCTTCTTTGCGCGCCTCGCCCTTCAGTTCACGATCAATGAGCGCGCCGCCGTGCGGTGCGATCGGACCAGGAACACGCTTCCCCTGCTCGACCTTCTTGGCCACTTCCGCGCGATCTGCGGCGGCGACGGTGGTCGCCGACGACACATATCCCTTGTCTTCGAGCAGCTGGATGACGCGGGCGACACTCTGCTCCACGGTCTCCGCTGCCGTATCCAGGACGAGTTCCGCGTTGGTCGGTTCTTCGTATGGATCGTTGACGCCCGTAAAGCCCTGGATCTCGCCCGCCATGGCCTTCTTGTACATGCCCTTCACGTCGCGCTCAACGAGGACTTCGAGCGGAGTGCGCACGTAGACTTCAAGGAAGTCACCGATCTCATGACGCGCGTTATCGCGCATCTTGCGGTAGGGCGAAATGAAGCAGGAAAGAACGACGACCCCGTTTCGGGTGAGCACCTTGGAGACGAAGGTGACGCGTTCAATGTTCTTGTCCCGATCTTCCTTCGAGAAGCCGAGGTCGCGGCAGAGTGACTGCCGGACAACATCGCCGTCGAGCCTTTCCGACAGGATGTGGCGTTCTTGCAGCAATTCGTGGACGCGACGGGCAACGGTGGTCTTGCCAGAACCGGACAATCCGGTGAACCAGACGGTTACGCCTTTGCTCATGTTTGGATCCAAGGGGGATTCGTGAAGTCGGTGCGAGAGGGAATCTCGGCCCGTAGCAACGAGTTGAACCTAATTAGGACGCATAACCATTGGCGGCGTCTCACTGAGTCGGCCTAGTGGCAGGCACAATGCGACGGGTATCCGGCATTCCGGTGACGCGTCTTGTAGGTGCGCTCTTCTTGCAATAGCGTTGCCTTGCAGATCGGCGCCAGATTCGGCACCGGACGCTTGCTTGTGGCCAAACGAAGGGCCGTCCATCTGGCCCGAAAACCCGGAGTACTCGACCAGTGTATATCGGACCCGACTCATTGATGCCCGTCGCTTCGGCGTTCGCGGCGATTGCCGGCTTCATCCTGATGTTCTGGCGCAAGGTGGTTGGTGCGGCGCGCATGATCGCGCAGCGCGTGACGGGGATCTTCTCCAAGCGCTAGTCGGGCCGGGCGAATGCCGGCGACCAGGAAAGTCGTCGTCGTCGGCTTAGATGGACTAGAGCCCAAGATCGTCGATCGACTGCTTCAGGCGGGCGAGCTTCCAAACCTCGCCCGCCTGCGTGCGTCTGGTGGGTACGGTCGAGTGGCCACCACCTTACCCGCGCAGACTCCGGTGGCGTGGTCGACGTTCTCCACGGGGACAAATCCGGGGGGGCACGGGATCTATGATTTTCTCCGTCGAGATCCCGACACGTACGCGCCAGATCTTTCCTTCAGTCGGTTTGAGCGCCGGAGTGTGTTACTGCCGCCAAAGGCGGTGAATCTCCGACGGGGCACCACGGTGTGGGAGCTGCTGGCGTCAGAAGGCATTCCCTCCACAGTTCTTCGGATGCCTTGCACCTTTCCCCCTGATACTGGCAAGGGCCGAATGTTGGCGGGCATGGGCGTCCCCGACCTGCGCGGGGGACTCGGCACTTCGACGCTCTTCACCACGCGAAGCGGTATCGGTGAGGGCGAGGCCGAGCAGGTGGTGCAGCTGACGGGTTCATCTCCCTACACCGCGACGCTGCCCGGGCCTCGTCGGCCAAAGTGTGAGGGGTCGGTTGGCGCGGCCATCACGATCGAGGTGCATCCGAACGGCCAAGGGATCACGATTCAGAGCGATGGGCGCCCTCGCGCAATTCAACTCAGCCGCGGCATCTGGAGCGATTGGCTGCGCCTCGCGTTCACCAGCGGTCCACTGCAAACGACCGCGGGCATGGTACGCTTTCTTTGGCGCGATGATCGTGAGGCGACTGAGGTGTACGCGTCCCCCGTGAATTTTGATCCGGCAAGCCCTCCCTTTCCGATCTCTCGGCCCTGGGAGTACGCCAACGAGCTGACGCGGGCAATTGGATGCTATCACACCACAGGCATGATCGAGGATCACGCCGGGCTGACCAACGGCCGCTTGAGCGAGGAAGACTTTCTTCAGCAGTGCCAAGATGTGCTGGGCGAACGCGAACGAATGCTGCAGTTTGAGCTGAACCGGCATCGCGAGGGGTTGCTCTTTTGCCTGTTCGACACGCCTGATCGGCTGCAACACATGTTCTGGCGGTTCACCGAATCGTCACACCCAGCCAATCGCCATCATGGAAGCGGGCGCGAGGCGTTCGCCTCAGTCATCGACGAGCATTACCGAGCGTGCGACGCCATCGTGGGGCGGGCAATGGAACACGTCGATGAACACACCCTGTTCGTGGTACTCTCGGACCATGGCTTCGCGTCCTTCAGGCGAGGAGTGCACCTCAATGCCTGGCTCCATGCCCAAGGCCTGCTGACACTCAAGCATGGCACGATCGCGGGGGCCGGAGCCGGAGCATCTTTGGGCAACGTGGACTGGGGGCGCACCAAAGCCTACGCGCTCGGGCTCGGGAGCATCTATTTGAACCTGAAGGGTCGGGAGGGGGAGGGGATTGTTCCTGTGGCCGACGCCGAAGGGCTCGCGCAGGAGATTGCGCGTGGCTTGTCCGGTTTGCGTGACGACTCCGCGGGCACGGTGGCGATCCGCGGTGTCAGCACGCGTCGCGAGGTTTACAGCGGAGCCTTCGCTGACGAATCCCCCGACTTGGTGGTCCGGTGTGCTGCGGGCTACCGGGCCTCTTGGTCGACCGCCCTCGGCGGCGTGGCTGGGGAGCTCTTTGAAGACAACACGAGAAAGTGGGGAGGCGACCACATCGTCGACCCCGAGCTGGTGCCAGGCGTCTTGTTCATGAATCGACCCTTCCAAAGCTCGGCAGCTCGCATGGTCGATCTCGCGCCGACGATACTCGGCTGGTTCGGCGTATCGGCTGGGGCACAGATGGAGGGCGCTTCCTTGATCGAGTAGTTGCGTCCGACCAGCTGTTGTCCTTATGCAGCGACTGCGGCGATATTGTCGCTCAGGCACAACAGGGTCGATGGCGGGCTAGTTGACGCGAGATGCGTTCACCCAAGTCGCACCCCTGAGCATACCGAAGGCGCAAGGCGTTACGCGGGCCCACGATGGCAGTCGTTGAGGGGGTCGGCGGGAGTGGCCGAGGGGCGCGCAAGCGTAGCGTATGGCGTCACTTGCGCCCACTTAAGGGCGCTGCCCGCAGTACGGATTCGTCGTGGTCATTGGGACGCATCCCGTGACGGGTCGAGCATCGAACTTGCACCGCTGTGTGGTCGAGAGTCGTTCCGCCGAGCGGCAGTGGGCTGCAACCGATTGGCGTGTAACGCGTTTGGAACAACAAGTCACTATCCTGCGCCCCCGAAATCGCAGGAGGCACGAGGCCTTATGGATTCCATTGTCGAGACGCTGAGGACTTACATCCACGAGGAGTTTGTCCCGGACATGAACATCGAGGAACTCACCGCGACCACGCCGTTGATGCAGAGCGGAATCCTTGATTCCCTGGCGGCGATCGCGTTGGGGCAGTTCATCGAGGAGAAGTTCAACGTCACGATCGACCCGCACGAAGTGAACGCCGACAACTTCGGGACGCTCGATCAGATCGCGACTTTCATCCGCGCCAAACAGAGTCAGGCGGCGGTATAGGAAACTGAATGACCGAGCGGGCAGCAGGAGTTCCGCGTCCCGCGACGCCTGAGTGGCGCGCGCCTGGGACGGCGGGAGAGACTGAGACGACAGGGCAGAGCACGTGGTTGGCACTTCCCGCGACACGCACCGACTGGTTGCGTCTCGCGGGACTTGTCGCTCAGGTGGCGTTCCTGGTGGTTATCTGTCGCGGATTCAACATCGAGAACGCGGCATACACGGGGCGTCTGCTGCCACTGATCCTGGCCGGGTTTGTGGTGAACGCGGTGCTGGCTCCGCGATTCCGCATGGCGTTTTTTGGCGCGCTGTCGGTGGCCTCGATTCCGTTGATCTTCGGCGTGGTGGGCGGGGCGTGGATGGTTGGTATCAGCCTGGCGCTCATCGGCATTTGCTACCTGCCCATGAGTTGGAGCTGGCGGGCAGGACTGATGGTACTGGCGGCGGTGCTTCTGGCGGTGTTGCGCACGGGTGCGGTGGTGCCGCCGTGGCCCACCTCCATTTGGCCGGTGCTGGGATCGATGTTCATGTTCCGCATGATCATCTATCTCTACGACTCGAAGCACATGGGTCGTCAGGGGCTGACAGAGACCCTGTCGTACTTCTTTGTCCTGCCGAATGTCGTCTTTCCGTTCTTCCCGGTGGTCGACTACCACACGTTCAAGCGGTCGCACTACGCCTCGCCGGCGTACGACACGTATCAGAAGGGCGTGCACTGGATGCTGCGGGGCATCACGCACCTGGTGATCTATCGCCTGGTGTACCAGTACCTGATCATCTCGCCGGTCGAAATCCAGCACACCACGGACATCCTGCGGTTTGTTGTCGCCAACTTCATGTTGTACCTGCGGGTGAGCGGCATCTTCCACATGGTGTGCGGCATTTTCTATCTCTTCGGCTTCCACATGCCGGAGACGCACCGTTTCTACTTCTTGCCGGCCAGCTTCACTGACATCTGGCGGCGTATCAACATTTACTGGAAGGACTTCCTGCAGAAGACGGTGTACATGCCGGTGTTCTTCCGGTCCCGTCGGAAGCTCGGTGAAACCAAGGCGTTGATGCTGGCGACCGCCTTGGTGATCGTCGCGACCTGGTTCTATCACTCGTATCAGTGGTTCTGGCTGTTGGGGCACGGATTGTGGAGCGTCACGGACGCGCTCTTCTGGGTGATTCTGGGTATCGCGCTGGTCATCAACGTGGTGCTGGAGTCGAGGAAGGGGCGTACACGCGTGGTCGGCGGCCTTCAGGCGCCCACGCATGCCCAGGCCATGCGGACCGCGATTCGCACGACGATCATTATGATCCCCTTGGCCGTGCTGTGGGCCCTCTGGACCAGCCCGACGGTGTCTGGATTCTCCAAGATCTTCTCGGCGGTGACGTTCCGGCCGATTGACCTGGTGGCGGTGCTGGCCCTGTTCGGCGGCGTGCTTGCCTTGGCGTATGGCGCACAGCGGCTGTCGTTAGGTGTCCAAGGCGTGGGTGAGGCGCGGCGGGGATGGTGGGCGAATCCACTCATCACGTCGGGGTTGCCGTTGGCCTTTGCATGGGGGCTTGGCCTGCCGGGCATTTCCGACCGATTGCCAACTATGGTGGCTGGGCCACTGCGTGAGATGCGGGTGACCGAGTTGAGCCGGCGGGACACCCAAACCTTGGAACGCGGCTACTACGAAAATCTGGTGGGCGTCTCCCGTTTCAACGCCGAGTTGTGGGAAGTGTACAGCCGACAGTCGCAATCGGACTGGCGTCGTCTGGACGAAGTCGGTGTCGAACGTCGGTTCGACGACGAGATTCACGCCGAGTTGCGGCCGAATCAAGGCGTGGTGTTCCACGGGGCATCCCTGCGCACGAACCGCTGGGGCATGCGAGACAAGGAATACGACAAGGCCAAGGCGCCGGGGACCTATCGGATCGCCATGCTGGGCCCCTCGCACGCCATGGGGAGCGGCGTTGCAGATGACGAGACCTTCGAGTCGCTGTTGGAATCACGGCTGAATCGCGAGCGGGCCGGCAATCCAGCGGCGCACTACGACATCCTGAACTTTGCTGTCGAAGGATTTGGACTTACCCAGCAACGGTTGCTGCTGGAGCGCCCGCGGGTCTGGGAATTCCAGCCAGACGCGATTCTGCTGGTGGCACATCCGGTTGAGTATTTCTTCATCGCCCGCTACCTGGTGCAGGAGTTCGAGCGTCGCGCCGAACCCGAAGACTCGGCGATGCGCGCGCTGGCCGTGCAGGCTGGGGTGAAGAAAGGGATGACCGACGATCAAGTGCAGAAGGTGATCAAGCCGTTTGCCGATCCGCTCATCGCGCATGAACTGCGGCTGATTGCGGACCTGTGCGCGGTGCATCACGTCCGATGCCTCTTCTCCCTGGTCCCGACGCCCACTTGGCCGAACTCGCGAGCTGCGGGGCCGGGGATGGCGAAGGCGGCGGAGGCCAGTGGCTTCCAGGTGCTGAACATCGACAGCGTGTTCGAAGGCGGCGATTCGCGCGTTCTCACGGTGGCTCCGTGGGACTACCATCCCAATGCCAAAGCGCACGCCATGATCGCGGACCGACTCTACGACGCGATCACCAGCCGTCCGGAGTTGCTGACCCCCCTCGGCACCGCACCGGCGCCCGCGTCGACAGCTCCAACGAAATGAGCGCACCGATCGGCGTCAGGACCCCCGTCGATCACGACGGGGCGAAGAGCCCTACGCTAATCGGCTTCGTCGCCATGGCGGCGATCTGGAGTGCGCTGGGTGCGGGTGTGGGACAGGGTCTGATCACCGCCGTAGATGTCTATGGGCGCCATCGCATCGTGTACGCGAGCCGTGATGTCTACTGGATGGCGCCGCTGTCATACCTGATTCTGCTCCTGCCGCTCGCCGCGGGCCTGTCGGTGGTCGCGGCGTGGCTACCGCGCCCGAGGGCTCAGCGCCTGATACTGACGGGGCTCGCGTGGGGTGCGCTCTTCTCGCTGACGCTACCATACGGGCACATTGCGCGCTGGGCATCCGCCGTCCTGACGCTCGGCATTGCTATCGTCCTCGGGCGCGCGCTGTCCGCCCAACCGGTCACTGGCATGCGACGCATGCGCTGGCAAGCGAGCGTGATGGCCGCGGCCGTGATTGTGGTGGGCGCCGGCTTGCGCATCACGAGGTCGCGGGCCACGTCACAGGCTATCGACAACTTGCCCGCGGCCGCACCTGGAGCGCCTAACGTGCTCCTGATCATCTTGGACACGGTGCGCTCGGCCAGTATGCACCTGTATGGATTCGAGCGCGAGAATACTCCCATGCTCGATTCGTTGGCGGCGTCGGCGACGGTGTTCGACAACGCGATCTCGACGGCGCCGTGGACGCTACCGTCGCACGCCTCCATGTTCACCGGGCGCTACCCGGCCACGCTGTCCGCTAACTACGTCACGCCGCTCGATGCTAGCCCGCCGACATTGGCCGAACGGTTGGCCTCGAGGGGTTATGTAACCGCCGGGTTTGTAGCAAACCATCACTACACGGGGCACGACACCGGCCTCGCCCGCGGCTTCGCCGTTTACGAAGACTACAAAGTCACTCTTACTCAGGTGACGAGAACGGCCTGGGCGACGCAGGCGCTGCTCTTCTATTTCCCGAGCGTCTTCGGCCTTCACACGACCGCTCCTCAGACCGACGTGGACAAGACCCTTCAAGTCCCACCCAAAACGTGGGCGGACCTGAAACGGGGGGAGGAGGTCGTGGACGAGTTCCTTCTTTGGGACGCGAGCCGACCGGCCCGGCCCTATTTCGCGTTTCTCAACTTGTATGACGCTCACGACCCGCGTTATGCCCCCCCGGCGATTCGCAAACAGTTTACCTCCCGTTTTTCGAACCGGGACTGGTACGATGCCTCTATCGCGTACATGGATCGGGAGGTCGGCCGAGCGCTGAAGACCCTTCAACAACGTGGCACGCTGGACCATACCGTAGTAATTGTTGCTTCAGATCACGGCGAGCTGTTTGGCAACCACCAATTGTGGGGGCATGCCAACAGTCTCTACCTGGATGTTCTGCGCGTGCCGTTGATGGTGAGGTATCCTCCGCGCGTGCCCGCTGGTGTCCGTGTAAGCCGCCAGGTTTCGTTACGTGACCTAACGGCGACGATCACCGATCTCGCGGCCGTTCCGCGCACCCAATGGTTGCCTGGTGCATCACTGGTCCCGCTCATGGAAGGACGGGACAGCGTTGTACTGAGTCCTGCCGTATCCTACGCACATCGCACGATCAACCTACCGACGAAATTTCCTGCCGCCCGAGGCGACATGTTCAGTGTCATCGACGATTCCCTGCACTACATCCGAAACTTGGGGGATGGCGGTGAGGAACTGTTTAAGTGGAAATCCGACAATCGCGAAGCCACGGAGTACGCGAAGGTGCCCGGCTATGCCCACGTGCTGGAGACGTTGCGTGCGGCGACTCATGACTCCTTGGTGGGTGGAGGACGTCGATGAGTGCGGCGCCGCTGCCAATACCTAACGAAGCGGTGCAGGCGACACCTGTCACTGCATCAGCAAAACCTGTCGCGTCGCGTGCGGTACGTATCCGCGAGATCGTCCTCCTCTGGTTCTTTTGGTCTCTGGTGACGGCCACCTGGCACGTCAACAAGATGACCATCAAACAGTATTTCCTGCACCGCTTTACGTGGGCCCCACGAGACCTCGTGTGGATGTCGCCGGTGGGCAACTTGATCATGATTGGCGTACCGACGGCCATCCTGATCCTTCTCACGTTGGTGTCGCCTCGCCTGGTCCCGCGCTGGCTGGCCGCCTTCATTCCGGCCTTTCTCGCCGCCATTGGCATGATTCTGATTGTGCCCGGGCTCGAGAACTACGCGATCTGGGTGTTGGCGTTAGGCGTTGGCGCCCAGTGTGCTCGCGTCATTGGCGGCGCATCGGGCGATCGCTGGCTTCCGCGGCTGAAGTTTGTCTCGGTGGCTCTCTCGGCGATCTTTCTGGTCGCCGGAACGGCGAGTCGCGTGTGGCGAAATACCGCCGAGTGGCGATGGGCGCGTGGGGCACCAGCTGCCGTCGCCGACGCGCCGAATGTCCTCATCCTGCTGTTGGACACTGTTCGGGCGCAGAGTCTAGGGTTGTATGGGTACACACGGCCAACGTCGCCCTCGATCGACTCCCTGGTGCCACAGTCGACCGTGTTTAACCAAGCGTTCGCGACAGCCGGGTGGACACTTCCTTCGCACTGCTCGTTCTTCACTGGGCGTTATCCGGCCAATCATTCTTGTCGCTGGGAGATTGCGCTCGACGGAACACCGCGGACGATGGCGGAGGTGTTCCGGGATCACGGCTACCGCACCGCAGGATTCGCAGCGAACCTGTTTTACACGACGCACGAAACGGGCTTAGCGCGCGGGTTCAATCGCTGGGAGGATTTCAAGGTCAGCCTGAAGCAGATCCTCTGTTCGTCGACGTTGGCGCAGGCGGCACTGGTGCGAACTACGGTTTGGGACACTTCGTCCACGGAACGCTACAAGGCGCTTCGGCTCTTTCTTCTCAAGGGCGATCCAAAGCCCGAAGTAGATCGGCGAAGTGCGCGCGAGGTGGCAAGCCCATTCATCGACTGGTTAGGCACTGGCTCGCAGCGCCCGTTTTTCGCGTATTTGAACTTCTTTGACGCGCACGAGCCGTATGAGCCAGCCGAAGGGTACGGCGCGCACTTCGTGAAGCAGAAGCCGACGGAGCAAGACCGTTACGACGGCGGTATCGCCTTTATGGACAACCAGGTCGGCCGCATCCTTGGCGAACTACGCCGACGAGGGATCCTTGATAAGACCTTGGTGGTGGTGATGGGCGACCATGGCGAGCAGTTTGGCGAGCACAAACTCCAAACGCACGGCAACAGCCTCTATATCCAGCTTCTGCACGTGCCACTCGTCATGCGGCTACCAGGCAAGATACCGGAGGGAGTGCGTGTGAATCGCGCGGTGACACTTCGTGACCTGCCACGGACGTTGCTAGACGTTGCCGGTATCAAGGACACAAAGGGGATCTTTGGCACGTCGCTCGTAGCTGCTATCAGCGACTCGAGCCATGAAACGAGCGCCATCATCGCGGAAACGGAGCAAACGGCGAAATGGAACGGCGTGCCGACGCACTTTGCGCCGATGTCGTCGGCGATCGACCAGCAGTTCCAGTACATCAAGGGATACAAAGGGCAGGAGTGGCTATTTGACTTCCGCGCGGATCCGCAGGAAGAAAGAGACCTCGTGGCGGATGCGGCGTACGGCGTCGTGATGGGACGCATGCGTGCCGAACTAACCAACCACGGAAAGACGCCCAAGACGTCCGCGACAGGCGGCCAGTAGGCCGAAAGCCTAACGATTCTGCGTCTCGTCCCCGGCGCGAGTGCTATCGTCGGACCGAGGTGGCGCGCCAGGGAGCGGAGTCGTGAACCGCTCTAACGAATCGGTGGGGACCTTGGAGGTGGTGGCAATACAGGCGCGGTCCTTCGTCACCGACGGCGGACCGCCGGAGTCGCGACAGGCGAGCCAAGGGCGAAACGGCGTCCATGGATTCGGCCACCGCACCGGGGCCCAAGTGCCATCGTCGATGAGGAAGCCAGCGCTCACATCGGCGGGGTTTCGCAGCCTGAGATTCGGGGCGGGATGCGGCGTGCACAGAATCGACGACTGCCAGCACAAGTTGTTCTGTCGCGGCACGACGAGCTGAAGACCGGATATGGTGGTGTAGCTGACGAGGTCAGGGATTGCCGGTGGATGAAACCCGTGATCGTTACCGGGCGGGATGATCTGTCCCGCGATGGCCCGCACCCCGCCGCGACGATTGGACGGCCCACCACTGCCGCCGAGCGCTAGCCCTCCCACGACGATCAGCACGCAAGCCGCGAGCGCGAGCCCGAGGCGCCGCATGAGGCCCTGATGCCGCCCCTCATGAAGCGGTAGCGTGGAAAACAAGGTGGCTCCGACGGTGGCAGTGACTATCCACAGGGGGCCCATGCCGAATCTGGGATGGGGAGCGGCCACGAACCAGAAGAGCACTCCGGCGATGGCGGGGAGCAGCAACAACCACGCGCTCGTATCGATCGGAACGACGGCGGCCAATGCTTGTCGGCGTCGCCGAAACACGAGCGCCATGAACAGGACTGCGGAAAGAAAAACCGGAACCGGGACCATGAAGGTAAACTGGATGTCCGTGAGCAGTTCGTACGCCCAAGACCCAATCCAGTCGAATCCCGCCACGATGCGATTGTGGTTCAATTCGTGGGCGCTCATCCGAATCCAGGCTGCTTCGGCTTGCGCTTGTGCGGCCGGCACGCGCCAAAGGACAGGGAATCCGAACAGTGTCGAGGGATAGACCGGATATCCGCTCAACACCACACCGCGGCCCATCCACACGATGCCCATCACCAGAGGAATGCCAGTGGCCAAGGCGCTGCGACTCCAGCTGCGACGAAGTGGATCACGGAAGGTCCACACCGCTGCGCAAAAGAGCGTCGCGGAGAGGACCACAGCGCTGAGCTTCGCACATATGGCTCCGGCGACGACCAAAGCGATCATCGCGAAGTGGCTACGCTGGACGTCGTCGCTTGCAGCAACCGACGTTGACAGTGATCGGTACAAACGAGCTGCCGCCGCCATCAACATCAGCGCCACCGGCATGTCCGTGTCCAACGAACTGATCTCGCTGCCAATCAACAGGCCGGCCACCGGCAGCAGGAGGAGGGCGTCAAACACATCCGCTCGGGTGACCTTGATCTTGGGCGAAATGAGGTGAGACCACGCAAGCACACCCTGCAGGCCAAAAACTACGAGCAACAGGCTGTTCGCAAAGTGAAAGGAACGCCCGCTCAGGGGTCCGTGGTCCAGCATGGCCGCGAACAACAGGCCAGCGGAATTGAACGCGAGGCGGCCGTGAAGATTCCCCAGCCCCGGAACAACGGGATACGACTTTGCCCAGTTCACGACCGGCAGGTGATACATGCCGCTGTCATACAGGGTCACCGGACCGATGGCATGGTTTGCCGCCCAGAGCACGAGGATGACGGTGAGCACAATGCCGGTGGTGGCTCCGTTCCACGGCCGCGTACTCAGCCAACCGCTCACGCTTGCCCGATGGATCATGAGGCCAGCCGCACCTAACGCGAGGATCATGAGGAGGGCCAGCGCGTTCACGGGCTGCCAGAAATTCCACAGCTGCAGCAGGAGCAAGGTGGCAGCGAATCCGCCCCAAAATGCGAACAGGAACTGATGGGGCCCTGCCGGGGCAGTGGTGAAGAGGCGCCGGTAACCTAGTCCGATGCCGATGAGCGCGAGGCCGGTCACGGCCCAGATCCCTATGACGGCGGCCTGCGCCAAGACAAATTGAAGGAGGATCATCTGGGTCGTGTGGGGATTTCAGTAAGGTGGTAATGGGCGGGCAAGAGATTCGGATACACTATCGGTCGCAACCAGCAATAGACGTTCCGGCTGGCGTGGCCCGGTATGGTCCAAGCGAAGTTGCCTGAACAACATACGTGCGTGTGTGTTGCGTGACGCCTGCCGACGTGGCCCCGTCTTTTCTTGGGTTCGCGGCAAGTGTCCGATGGTTCAGTGCGGCACCGACGCTACAACAGCCGCCTTGCAGGCCACCTAGCTACGAGGGCCATCGAATTCGTCGCGGCAGGACCGATTCCTGCAGCGGCTTGTGCGTTCACCCAGCAGGATTCCGTCGCCTCCCCAGACTTCTACGTCTATGAGCGTACGTCGTGGATAATCCGGTTTCAATGAATGCCGACCGCGGCCGCCCCCGCGAGGTGCTCGCCTTGGCGGTCACCGGGGCCCTCCTGTCTGCGGCGATTTACGTCGGTGTCGTTGGCTACCGACATTTTCTTGCGCACACGTTCGTTCCTGCCAGCCGCGACTCGGCGTGGATGTCTCCGTTCTCTTACCTCCTGTTCTTTCTCGTCCCGGCGCTACCCCTCGCCCTGTATGTTCGCCGCCAGACGCGCGCGCAAGGACTGCGGGCTGCGGTGACACTTTCAGTGGGCCTCACGGTATTTGCCCTTCTACTTCCGCAGACGGCGATTCACCGCGTTGCGGCCGTTGTGCTCGCGTTGGGTGCTGGCGTGGCCGCGGCTCGCGTGGTGGGATCGAGGCCTGACACGTGGATGGAGCGAATCCGGCGCTTTCGTCGAGGTTTGCTTGCTGCCGTGCTGGTCGTTGGGGTGACAAGTCCGATCTACCGAGTCTGGTCAACGCGTCAGGCATATGCGTCCTTGGCGCCGCTGGCGGACGGCGCGGCACCTAACGTCTTGCTGATCATTCTCGATACGGTTCGTGCGGCGTCACTGAGCCTGTATGGATATGAGCGATCGACCACGCCCGAGATCGACGCATTCGCCAAGCGGGGCGTCGTCTTCGACTGGGCCATGTCAGCGTCGCCGTGGACTCTGCCGTCGCATGCCTCGATGATGACAGGGCAATACGTCGGCCGACTCTCCACCGGATTCACGCAGACGCTCGACGCCAAGGAACCGACACTTGCCGAGCTTTTTCGGGCCCGCGGCTACGAGACCGTTGGCGTGATCGCCAACCAGCACTACACGGCGTGGGATTCCGGTCTGGCACGCGGATTCCTGTATTACTCCGACTTCCCGCGCACGTTGATTCAGATGCTGAAGAGTTCGTGGTATGGTCAGACGGTGATCGCCAATGATCTCTATCGTGCACGCTCGCTGGACGACGTGCTGAAGACCATTCGCCAGTTCAAACTCTACGTCGTGCCAAAGCCGCCTGGGGATGAGCACACGGCGACCGGCGTCACCAGCGATTTTCTGGAGTGGCAAGCGGCACGACCGTCGCCTCCACGTCCATACTTCGCGTTCCTGAACTACTACGACGCGCACGCGCCGTACACGCCAACGCGGCAGTGGCGAAACAAGTTCTCGAAGTCGCCAAAGTCCAAGGATCTGTACGAGGCTGAAATTGCCTACATCGACTCCGAGGTCGGACGACTGCTGAAGACACTGGAGGAGAGAGGCGCCCTTAAGAACACAGTGGTCATCATCACGGCAGACCACGGAGAGCAGTTCGGCGAGCACAAGCTGTACGGCCACGGCAACAGCGTGTACCTCCCTTTGCTGCACGTACCGCTGGTGGTCGTGAGTCCTGGGCAGGTGCCGGCGGGGGTGCGGGTTCAGCGCACGATCTCCCTGCGAGACCTGCCGGCAACCATCGCCCAGTTGTCGGGGCTGGATTCGACGGTGCAGCTGCCGGGCACCTCACTTGTTCCGTTCTGGACGTCCGATTCGACTGCTCATGGCAGTACGGTCCTTTCCGAGTTGTATCGCTCGGACGACCTGACCCCGCCGACCGACATGCGTCGGTCGCGACAGTACGCCCTTCTGGATGACACATGGCACCTCGTCTGGCGCACCACACAGAAGCCAGAGTTGTACGCGTACCGGGGAGATGTGCCAGAAGTCGCGAACCAGGCAGATTCCACGATGGGGGCACCGCTGGTGAAGGCGATGCAGGACAAACTGACGTCGGAAATCACGCGTGACACCGTCCGGACCAAGTTGAAGCGTCGTTCCGTCGTGTCGTCCCGATCTACCCCATAACGGCACATGGACACCAAGCCTACAGTGATGCACAAAGTTCGTGACGTGCTATGGATTTACGGTGGTACCGCCATGGTGGCGACCCTGTACTTTCTGATCCGCTCCGCCGGCTACCTGACCGTCGGTGGCGGCTTCGCCACCGTCAGCCGCGACGTGCTGTGGATGGCGCCGCTGTCACACCTGTTCTTCTTCGCGCCCTTCGCCGCGCTGGCGGCCGTGGTGGCGGTGTTTGTCTCGCGCGAGGCCGCGGTTCGCACCGCGCTCCTGATCCTCGGCGCCCTGGTCATTTTTGGCGCCCTGATGCCATGGACGCAACTCACGCGACTTGCCGCGTTGTTGCTGTCGATCGGACTCACGGTGCAGATCATGCGCCTGCTGCCGCCGGAAGCCGATCGTTTGGTCGCTTTGGGGCGTCGCTGGACCTTGGGCATGCTGGCGTGCTGCTTCGGCCTGGCTGCAGTGGTCGGAGTCGGGCGGATGTGGTCGCACCGCCGGGCCGTATCTGCCTTGCCGGCAGCTCCGACCGGTGCCCCGAATGTGCTGCTGATCATTCTTGACACCGTGCGCGGGTCTGGGTTGAGCCTCTATGGTTATTCGCGCGAGACCTCACCGCAAATCGACGCCTTCGCGAAGGGCGGAACGGTCTTCGAGACGGCGATCTCCGCGGCGCCATGGACGCTGCCGTCGCACGCGTCGATGTTCACGGGTCACTACCCAGCATGGCTGAGCACGGACTTCGAGCGGAAGCTCGATCGTAAGGAGCCCACGTTGGCCGAGGTCATGAGCCGCGCTGGCTACTCGACCGTCGGTATCGCCGCCAACATGGGATACGCGAGTTGGGAGTCGGGTCTCGCGCGGGGATTCACGGAATACCACGACTATCCGGTGAATATCGAGCAGATTCTGCGGACGTCGCTCTACGGATCGTCGACGATCGCGGATCGCTGGTATCGGGCGAAGTCCAACCAAGAAAAGTTGCAGCTGCTTGCCCAGGCTCGCTTTGACGTCATGCCAAAGCATGCGCACTACCTGATGGATGCGCGTGAGGTCACGGACAAGTTCCTGAGCTGGCGTTCGCAGCGCGACACGAAGCGGCCCTATTTCGCGTTCCTGAACTACTTCGACGCCCACGATCCGTACACGCCGCCCGATTCGTTGCGCCGCAAGTTTGCCAAGCCTCCCAAGCAGCGCGATCTGTACGACGCCGAGATCTATTTCATGGACAGCCAATTGGGACGGCTGTTCCGCGAACTGGAAAGCCGCGGAGACCTGAAGAACACCGTGGTGATCGTAACCGCCGACCACGGCGAGCATTTCGGCGAACGGGGGCTCATTCGTCATGCCAATAGCGTCTACACTCCGCTCGTACACGTTCCGCTCGTGATTCGATTCGACGGAACGGTGCCGGCCGAGCAGCGTGTCGAACGACCGGTATCGCTGCGCGACATTGGCAAGACGATACTCGAACTCGCAGGGCTGCAGGGAAAGACAAATTTCCCGGGTACATCACTCACGCGCGCCTGGTCAACCACACCTGATTCACTCAGTGCACCGATCGCACTCCTGAGCCGCGTCAGTGAGGACGATCCCTCGCAGCCGGCGGGCGACTCGACAATGGTCGCTGCCTTCGACGACCGATGGCATTTGGTGCGAGTGACGCCGCGCGCCATGGAGGAGATGTTCCAGTACAAGCGCGACACGAATGAAACGGAGAATCTCATCGGCTCGGACTCCGCCAAGCTGGTGGCCCCCGTGCTCCGTGACTTGATGAAGTCCGCCATGCTGGCCGACCGCCCGATGCACCGCGTACCGGCCGCCAAGGGGAAGAAGTGAACGCTGCAGGACGGCCGTGATCGATCAGTCGCCGGACCCGCGCCCTCATCAGGGTGGCCTGATCGACTTCGTCTCCATGGGCCTGTGTGCGGCGACGGTGTCGGCGTTGGCGCGCGACGGAGCCACCATGGTGCGTGGCCGACTGCTCCACCAGTTCACGTGGATGTCCTCGGACCTGCCGTGGATGACGTTGGTCGGCAACACCGTGATCTTCCTCGGCGTGGCGCTCCTATGGTACGTGTTGGGCACATGGTGGTCGGTGGCCCGTCGCTTAAGTGTGACCGCCGGACTCTTCGCCCTGCTGTTGGCGCTGAGCGTGATGTTGCTGGTGACCGAGATCTGGCAGTATGCGTCGCTGGCTCTTTCGTTCGGTGTGGCATTGACTGTCGCGCGATTTGCCCGATTTGAACCGCAGTTGCTGGTGCGTCGCACACAGCAGGTGGCATTGGTGGCCGCTGTCCCCGCGACGCTGCTGGCGGTTCGCTCCATTCGCCAAGGTGAAGCGGACGACCAGGGGGCGACGGTCACCGCGAGCGAAGGGACGCCAAACGTCCTCCTGCTCATTCTCGATACCGTACGTGCGTCCAGCACCAGCCTCTATGGCTATGCGCTTCACACCACGCCGGTGCTGGACTCGGTCGCACGCGAAGGCGTTGTCTTTGATCGCGCCGTGTCGACGGCGCCGTGGACTCTTCCATCGCACTGCTCCCTATTTACCGGTGTAGACGCGCAGCAGACCTCGTGTCGATGGTCGGCGCCGCTGGATACCGCGGGGACAACGCTCGCTGAGATTCTGCGGAGCCGCGGGATGCGCACCGGTGGATTCGTCGCGAACCACTTCTACACCACCCGGGAGACCGGTCTCTCGCGTGGCTTCGATCGGTGGATGGATTTTCAGCGGACTTGGAAGGAGATCTTCTGTAGCACGGTGTTGGTGCAGACGGGGATCGTGCGGAGCGCGTTATGGGGTGACACGCCGCGCCAGCGTGTGAGCGGCCTCCTTCGACTTCGCTTACGTGGAGATCCCAAGCCTGAACATGACCGAAAAGACGCGGCCACGGTCAATCGCGATTTTCTCGCGTGGGTCGATGCTGATCCTACCCGCCCGTTCTTTGCGTTCCTGAATTACTTCGACGCCCACGATCCGTATCGCGCGCCGCCACCGTTTGATCGGGCGTTTCCCGCGGCGTCGCACGATCGCGATGCGTACGACGGCGGCATCGCCTACATGGATCAGCAGATCGGCACATTGTTGGCCGCACTACAACAGCGTGGAGTGCTCGATCGCACGGTCATTGTGATCGCGTCGGACCATGGAGAGCTCTTCGGCGAACATGACCTCTACGGCCACGGCAACTCGCTTTACTGGCCTCTCCTGCACGTGCCCTTGGTGATCCGTTTCCCTGCGCAGGTGCCCGCCGGGCGACACGTGCAACGCACCGTCTCTCTCCGCGACGTGCCGTCGACCATTCTGGACTTACTGGGCGCGTCCGATCCGCGAATGGGCGGCCAATCACTCAGGGCGACGTGGCAGGACAGCAGCCAGGCCGTGGTCAGCGCGGCGCTTTCCTATGTCGAGCGGGGAAAGAACTGGTGGGGGAAGGAGCCGGCGCGCACCGACTCGTTGTCATCGATCACGGTGGGCTCGTGGCAGCTGGTCGCCACGGCCGCCGGTCACGAGGAAATGTTCGATCTGACGGGAGATCCGCTGGGCCTGAGAGACCGGGCGACGAGCGACAGCTTGACGTCACAGAGGTCCGCGCTGCGTAATGCGCTGCGGCGAGCGTCCACGCCGTCAGGCGCGGTGACGGCCACCCTTCGCTGACGCGGCGATGTCCACCCCCATCGTCGATGTGGAGGAAACCAGGCAGCTTCGTCCCGCCGATCCGTTGGTGCTGGCGGTGTTGCTTGGACTCCTGGCCGGGCTGATTCATGTGGGCGTCGTCTTGGCACGTCGCCACTGGCTGCAGCTCTTTACCTGGACCAGCCGGGATATCGTCTGGATGTCCCCCTTGGGGAACGCGCTCTTGTTGCTGGTGCCTGCCATGCTGCTGTCCGTGGCCGCCTGGCGCCGATGGCGGGTGGCCACGTGGCGTGTGACCGCGGTCGTTCTGTCGTGGATCGCGTTGACTGGCGCGGGCTTGATTGTCCGCGGACTGCACTGGGGCGCGGTGGTGGTGCTCGCCCTCGGTCTGGCGTTTCAGGCAGGCGTATTCCTGAGCACTCACGGGCCGCGATGGCGAAACGGCATGCGACGGCTGACGTTGCTGCTAGCGTGCGCGATTGCGGTGGCTGGCTGGTTCGCCCATCGGTCAGGCGTGTCGACCCTTGCCGATGTACAGGCCGCCTCATCGCGCCCCAACGTGCTGATGATCGTGCTGGATGCCGTCCGCGCGAAATCGCTCGGTGCATATGGTTCGTCCCGCCAGATCACGCCCGCGTTGGATGCGTTGGCGCGTGAAGGGATCGTCTTCGAGCGCGCATTCTCCACGGCACCGTGGACGCTGCCGTCGCACACGGGCATGTTCACGGGTCTGGCGACGTCGGAGCTGTCGGCGAGTTGGCGGCATCCGTTTGATGGGGCCGTTCCGACAGTGGCCGAGGTCTTCCGGCAAGAGGGGTATGCGACCGGCGCGTTCGTCGGCAACACGTTCTACACTCACCATGAGTCAGGGCTCGCTCGTGGGTTCACGGCCTTTCGCGATTTCGATGTCTCGTTGTCGCAGGTGCTGCGTAGCACCACGCTCGTGCAAACACCCACCGGTGCAGGGATCCTGAACGCCCGCGCCCTGTTTGACATCCGCAAGGCCCTGCGCTACTTCGATCTCACGGAGCACACCGAGCCCGAGAACGACCGACGGCTGGCCACTGAGATCCTTGATGAATTCAGCAAATGGCAACGATCGTTAGGCTCCCGGCCCTTCTTCGCGTTCATCAATTTATACGATGCGCATGATCCGTATCGCCCGCCACCACCGTGGGATCAGCGCTTTGGCACGTCCGGTGAGGCTCGGTACGAAGGGGGCATTGGGTACATGGATTGGGCCCTGGGCGACCTGCTCAAGCGCTTGGCGCGCGACGGAGTGTTGGACCGCACCGTCGTTGTGGTGACCGCGGACCATGGCGAACAGTTCGGTGAACATGGCTTGCACAACCACGGCAACAGCCTGTATCTCCCGCTCACCCACGTGCCCCTGATCATACGCTATCCCGCCTCGATTGCCGCCGGCCAACACGAACCGCGGGTGGTCAGCCTTCGCGATCTGGGCGCGACGCTGTTGCATCTGTCGGGGAGCCGGCGCAGCACTGGTGTGCGCGGCCATTCCTTTTTGCCTCCGTCGGATGCTCCCGATCGCGAGGCGCTCATCGAAACGCAAAGGACCGATTGGAGTGGGAGGGATCACCCCGCAGCGCACGCTGACATGGCGGCGTTGGCCGATGACTCCTTGTACCTGATCCTCAACGGCGATGGACGCGCCGAGCTGTATGCGTACACGCGGGACAGCGGCGAAGCGCACGACCTATCGCAGGACGCGGCGTATTGTGGCGCTGTGCGTGAGCGACTACAGCGACTGCGGACGCAATCGGAGTTCGCGCGACGTGCGCCGATCGTCGCGTCGTGCGTGCCAGTGCCGGCGAGTGCCAAGGTATCGCCGTGAGAGATCGCGTTCGCTCAGCGTTCGTCTGCGCGGTCAGTAGCGCCATTGCGGCGGCTCTGCTTCAGGTGGTCATTGCCTCGACCCGGCGATTTGCGCTGCAGGAGTTCATTTGGGTCAGCCGGGACTTCGTGTGGATGGTTCCGGTCGGCTACCTCACGGTGTTCGTTGGACTGGCGCTGCCGCTCATCCTGATCACGCTCGTGCTGCCGAACCAGATCGCGGACCGGACACCAGTGTTCTGCTTCGGCACGTTGGCCACGTTAGGTGTGGTCCTGATGTTTCCGGGGGTGCATCCCCTGGCATCTCTGATCATCAGCGTCGGGGCCGGTGTGCGTCTGGCCATGAGTGCGAGCCCGGCGGCTATCGGTCGGCGGTGGCGTTGGTGGACGGGCGCCGCGGCGAGTCTGGCGTTGGTCGCTGGTTGGCGCGAAATGACCTACCGTCGGACGGAGGCACGTGCGACGTCGAGCCTGGCGGCAGCGCCGCAGCATTCGCCAAACGTGCTGTTGATCATTCTGGACACGGTTCGCGCGGCAAGCATGAGTTTCATGGGATACGGGCGCCCGACCACGCCTGAACTGGCAAAGCTTGCGGCTGGCGGTACAGTCTTTGACGAAGCGTACAGTGTGGCGCCGTGGACCCTGCCGTCGCACGCCGGAATCTTCACGGCGCGCTACCCCTCGTCGTTGTCGGTGGACTGGCGTGTGCCACTCGATGCGCGACCAGCCACCATGGCTGAAGCTTTTAACCAACGCGGGTTCGCCACCGCGGGCTTCGCTGCCAACCACTTCTATACTAGCTGGGAATCCGGGCTGACGCGGGGATTCGCGCACTACGAGGACTATCGACGCACGTGGAAGCAGGCGCTGCTCAGCATCTCGCTGTTGCAAACGAACCTCTTCTGGACGGTGGTGCACGATCTGCGACCCGGGAATCTTGTCCGTCAGCTGCTGCGCATGGACCTGCGTACGCAACTCATGTGGACCAGTGACCGGAAGCTGGCCGGCGAGGCTACCGCGGAGTTCCTGGCGTGGGAACGCACGCGCGGCGAGCGGCCCTTTTTCGCGTTCATCAACCTGTACGACGCGCACCTCCCGTATGATCCGCCCGCGCCTTGGGGGCGCGCGTTTGCCCAGTCGCCGGAGCCCCTGGACCGGTATGATGGGTCCATTGCCTACATGGACCATGAGCTGGGTCGCATGTTCGACGAGCTCCAACGACGCGGAGTGTTGGACCAAACCATTGTCGTTGTGACGTCGGATCACGGTGAAGGGTTCGGCGAGCATGGCCTCCACGGCCACGGGAACTCGCTCTATCGCCCCGAACTGCACGTGCCCCTGATCCTGCGCTATCCAGGCCGAGTGCCTGCTGGCCAGCGCGTGCAGGCGGCCGTCAGCCTTCGTGACCTTGGGGCGACAATGTTTGACTTGGCGGGACTGCCTCCGTGGAGTGGCGGTGGATCCTTGGCCACTACTTGGGCCGCCGCGGATTCCTCCAGCCAACGCAGTCCGGTTCTTTCCGAAGTGAGCGTGGGGATCAACACCGACCCATCCTTTCCGGTCAGTCGCGGCGCCATGCGCTCCCTGATCGACAGCACGTCGCACTACATCCGAAATGGAGACGGCCTGGAGGAGCTGTACGACTATCGGGGAGATCCGGCGGAGAACCGCGACCTAGCGAGGAGTGACAGCACACGGGTAGGCGCACTCCGCGCGGCGTCGATCCGAGCGGCCAACCTCACCAGGTTGCGTTAGGCTATGTACCAGTCGCCGGCGAGCGCGCTCCTCGGGTCGCGTCGCGGCAGCTGGACTCGAGTGTGTTCAGGGAGAGCGACGGGCCAGATCGCCGCGTGCATCGCCAGTAGTCGAGAAACGGAATCCAGGGGTTCGGGAACCACTCCGGGGCCCACGGGGCGGCGTTGCGGAAGCCTGCACTGACATCGCCAGGCGATCGCAACGTTAGGCGCACCGTCGGGTGCGGGGTACAGAGGAGCGGGCCGTTCCAACAACTGTTGTCGACGCGCGGTACCGCCAGCTGCAGCCCCGTGGCCAGGGAATCGGACAACAGATCCGGTTCGGGTGTCGGCCAGAACCAACCAGACCGCGTGGGTATCGTGGCCAACGCGTGCAATATCGTGGAAGGGCGTTCGGCAGCAGGGGCTCGTACGATGTCACCGGCCGTCATCCGCGCGATCAGGATCGCTAAGAGGAAGGCGCTTGCCAGCCACATCCTGTGTAGCTGGCGAACGGTCAGTGTCGTTGCGCCTCCGACAGCCACGGCGATCATCGCGCTCGCCAATATCCAGAAGGGCCCCTGCGCCATGCGAGGATGAGGTGCCGTGTACCACCACACGAGCACAGAAAGGACGATCGGGATGCAGACCAGCAGGCCGCGCCGCCAAGGCGCGGCGCTCAGGCGTCCCGATCTGCGGAACAGCAGCCACACGGCCGTGACGACGACCAGTAGCGGTGCCAGGAAGAAGTGAAACAGGTCACCTCGAGTCACCACCTGACCAAGCCAGCGCGAAATCCACTCGTGCGATAACACGAGCACGTTCGTATTCAATGTTCTCGCGCTCATCGTGATCCACCCGGCCTCGGCCGCCGCCTGCTCAGCACTCACGCGCCAATCGACGGGAAGCGCGAGAATGCGTGACGGGTACAGGGGATAGCCCGACAGGATCACGCCATGGGCCATCCACACGATGCCGGACAGGACGGGGAGAATCAGGATGCGAGCCAGGTCCTTCCGCTGCCAGCGTCGATCGGCCAGCAACAACACCAGTGCCGCCACGGTAGCGAACGGCGCTGCAGAGAGCTTCACGGTCACCATCGCCCCCAGCACCGCAAAGAAGCTGAGGTGACGTGCCCGCGATCGTGCGGCATCATCGACACGCTCCGCCAGCAGCTCAAACAGCATGCCGCCGGCGACGGCCAGGAGAACGAATGTGGGCAGGTCGGTGGACAGGGAGCGCACGTCCTGACGCAAGGCGGTCACTAGGATCGCCGGTGTCATCGTCAGCTCAAAAGCCACGCGGGCTGTCATGGGCGCTGGCGGACGAACGGCGGCCAAGCGCCGGAGCGCGGTCACGGTGAAGAGCGCTACGAGGAACCCATTAGCCACGTGCTGGGACCCGTCCTGCCACGGACCACGATCCAACAGTGCGGCGAAGAGAAGGGACGCCGGGTTGAACGCCAGGCGGCCGTGAAGGTTGCCCAGGCCAGGCACGACACTGTAGGCCTTCGCCCACTGAACAAACGGCACGTGGTACATGCCGGAGTCGTACAGGGTCATCTCCCCCATGCTGCGCATGGCGATCCATGTCGCCACCGCCACCGCCATCACGACGCTCCACGGCGCGCGGGGCACCGACGTTAGGGCCCCCGCAATCAACCTGCGATACGCGATGCTGAGTGCGAGCCCGCCCCCGAGGAGGGCCGTCGCAATGATGTTGTTGATGGGAAAAAACAGGTGCCACGACAGCAACGCGAAGAGCAACGCGGCAAAGCCAAGCCAAGCAGCGTCGGTGAGGTCTTGCCGCGTCGGGTGAGACCCCAACAACAAGCGCTGCACCCCCAATCCTAGGCCACACAGCGCGCTGGCCAACAGCGCCCACGTGGCGAGCACCCGCAGCAGCGCCGCAAAAAGCGAGAGGGCCATCAAGCGAGGCTCATGCCTGAAACAGTCACGGTGTGCATCGGGGAGCGGACATTCGATTCGGAGGGGCCGTGCCACATATGTCCGGAGCCGCCGAATCCCACGCGATGTTGGAGCGCTTGGCGCGAGATTGGGTCAATGTTACCGAGGCGGGTGACAGCCAGTCAGCGCCACGACGGAAGGATGCAGGCTGAGTCAGGTTACTAGCGTTGGCAATTTTGACGCCGGGGGGATGGTACGGCCCTACTTCCGATAAATGGCGAATGGGCACGTCTAGACGGGCAGAATGACCCTACGACGCACTCCGAAGCCCGCCGACCTAGAGCGATCCATGTGCGGGCCTCATCAGGCGGCCGGCCATCGGCTGGTGGGGACTGCGGATCGGCGACTCCCGTGGAGGATCGGTTGACCGTCTACGTGGCGAGCCTGAGGCGCTTGTGTCCCGTGGATCAATCACCGAACATCACGCCAGCAGGCTGCTGTGTTCTCCGGCAATCTGTCCGGGTCTGCCAACCACACGCAATACCGTCTGTCGGGTGGTCAGAAGGAGCGCCGGGTCGACACTCCGTGAGTTGGAGGGGGCGGGAATCTCTTCCACGCCGAGCGCGCGACGGCGTTTCCGCAGGGAGCGATGACGCCAGCACGGCCCGCATCGGGTGGCCGAATTCCGTCGACGCCAGAGTGCCCGTCGGTGGGGCGGCCGTTGGGGGTCGCGGAAGAACGACTTGGCGCTGCGCCAACGCACTTCGCCTGTTGCAGCCGAACCGCGCTGGTTGTCGCTCGGCGGTTCGTGGCGCGATGAAGCTGCCGGAACGGGTTGCCCGCTCGGAGGCATCGGCGCGCTTCATCGCCGTTCGAGGTGGCAAGCGCGACGCTATGGTCGTGCACCGCTTCGCTCGATGCAACCGACGGGAGGGAACGCTATCCGTCCAGGAGCGTAATTCGCATAAGCGGCGGAGGCGACGCGGCCTGTCGTTGCGCTATTTTACACAACGAGATCCATGCATGCAGGCTGGGCCCCGCGCAGCTGAAGGTCGATTCCGGGATTTCTCCTCGAAGTTGTGAGCTGCTTCACTTTGTTCGCGCATTCCGTGACACGTTTCCCGGTGTCGCAAGGGATGGCGCAGGAGGGGATGATTGGAATGAGCTGCGGGCGACTGGTGTTGTGGCGCCGTAAGGGCCACTCTTCGTCGGGGCAACACGTCAAGTCGGGGGTCCAATAATCGTGCCCGTAGCGACGCGCCTTTCTGCCCAACGTCGCTTCCCGTGCCTCGCGGGGCAGATTCGGGGCGAACCAGGCTCTCGGAGGAAGACATGACGGCCGTCCATCGCCGTGCGTTCATATGCGTTCCCGCAGTGCTCACGGTCCTTGTCGCCTGTTCGGGCGGGGGCAGTGCTGCGCCAAGCATCGTCACGGCCACCCCATCACGCGTGGCGGTGGTTCCGTCGTCATCATCGGTCGCCATCGGTGGGACGCAGCAGTTGGTCGCCACCCTATACGATCAGAATGACAACGTCTTGTCGGGCTACTCGATGTCGTGGTCCACGTCGGACCAATCGGTGGCCACCGTCAGCTCCGCCGGATTGGCGACGGGTGTTGCGGCTGGCGCGGTCACAATCACCGCGTCCGCGGCGGGAGTTTCCGGATCTGGATCGCTCACCGTAACAGCGCGGACCGTGACCCGCGTCCAGCTGGCTCCTGGTACGGCGACGGTGAGCGTTGGTGCCACCACGACGCTGACGGCCACGGCCTATGATGCACAGAACACCGTAGTTGCTGGGCGTCAGGCGACGTTCAGCAGCTCCAACACATCTGTGGCGACCGTGAACGGGGCTGGCGTAGTCACCGGTGTGGCTGCCGGTTCGGCGACGATCACCGGGACCATAGATGGCGTGAACGGGACGAGCACGATCACCGTTCAGGCGCCCGGCTCGGGGGCGGTGCAGTCCGTGGCGGTCGTTCCCAGTCCGGTGAGCGTGATTTTAGGAAACACCAGCACGCTGGCGGCTGTGGCCAAGGATGCCCAGGGGAACACGATTGCGGGGAAGTCCGCAACCTGGTCCTCAGCGACGACTGCCGTTGCGACCGTCAGCGCCTCCGGAGTGGTGACTGGGGTGGCGCTGGGCACGTCCGTGATTTCCGCGACCGTTGACGGCGTTGTCGGCACCTCTACGGTCACCGTCGTCTCGCTCCCGGGCGGCAATTCCATCAGCGTGGACCCAGCTCAGACATTCCAGACCATAAACGGCTGGGAGGGGACCGGCTCGATCGGTGAGGTTGAGTGCGATCAGACCGCATTCCAGAACTACAAGGCGCCCGTCATCGATCGCTTGGCCAATGAGCTGGGCCTCAATCGCGTGCGGTTGCAGGTGCGGAGCGGATACGAATCGCCGGTCGACTATTTCACGCAGTTTCGCAGTGGCCAGATCACGTACGCCCAATGGCAGGCGACTTGGTACTCGCCGGTGAATGACAATACCAACGCCAACAACACGGATCCGACGAAGTTTCAGTGGGGGTGGCTGGATTACCAGATCGATGAGGTGGTAGTGCCGCTGATGGCCAAGTTGCAGGCGCGTGGCGAGAAGCTGTACGTCAACTTGAACTACATCGACTTTGCGCAGGGAAGGACAAAGTCTTTCATCCAGATTAAGCAACCGCAGGAGTACGCCGAGTTCATTGCCGCCGCCTTCACGCACATCAAACAGAAGTATGGGTGGTCCCCCGATGCCTTGGAGATCCTTCTCGAGCCCTCTAACGCTGGCGACGTCACCACGGGCGTCTACGGCTCTGACCTCGGCCCGGCGGTCGTTGCTGCGGCCACCAGGCTATCATCGTTAGGCTTCACCCCGGAGATCATCGCGCCGTCCGACGCGTCCATGAGCGGGTCGGTGTCGTATTACGACCAGATGATTCTCACGCCGGGGGCGCTGTCCTTCATCAAGGAACTGTCTTACCACCGGTATCAGGGGGTGTCACTGGCTGCGCTGCAGGCGATCGCTTTCCGCGGGCAGCGGGATCACGTGCGCACGGCCATGCTCGAGTGGAATCAGGGGGTCAACATCGACACCCTGATCGAGGACCTGACGGTAGGGAATGTTTCGGCGTGGCAGCAGTTCAGCATGGCCTACTGCGCGCAGGCGACACAACCGGGCGCGACGGGGATTTACTATCAGGTCAACCAGAGCAACCCGTCGAATCCGATCGTCACGATGACCAACAACGCCCGGGACTATCGTCAGATCTTCCTGTACGTGCGGGCGGGCGCCGTGCGAATCGGCGCGACCTCTGGCAATCCCTCGGTGCTCACGACCGTGGCCTTCCGGAATGCGAATGGGAAACACGTGGCCGTCGTCCGATCGCAGTCTGCGGCAGCTTTTTCGATCACGGGGCTTCCGGCCGGCACGTACGGCGTCAACTTCAATTCATTCACACAGAATGGAGTGAACATGCCGGACGTGGTGGTAACGGGTGGTGGTGTCTTGAACGCGGCGGCACCCTCCAAGGGTGTCATGACGTTCTACCAGCGATAGTGGCGCGCGCAGACTGGTCCGCGCGCGTTCGGCGCGTCGGCGGGTTGGTCTGCTCCGTGTGGTGCGCTGGGTGCCGTTATCCCGACTCGGAGATCGCCCCAGACGTCGCACGCCAGGCCGCGCGCGCGGCCGCCTCGCGCGTCGCATTCATCGATCACGCGACCGAGTCTCTTGTCCTTGCGCCTCGGGCACACGCTACGCTGAATGCCACGGCGTATGACTCGACGGCCGTACCCCTCACCGATCGGCGGATCTCTTTCGTCAGCCTCAATCCGGCTGTGGCAACTGTGGACGACCGGGGCCGCGTGTATGCGAAGGCCGTCGGGAGCTCCCGCATCGAACTGTCCGTGGAGGACGCGCGTGACACGATTCCGATTTCCGTTGATGCTGCCGAGCAGGGTACGACTCTGGTCCACATCTTCCCGCAGCAGGAATTCCAGCGCATGGAGGGGTGGGAGGCACACCATCAGTCAGGGGAACTGGACTGCAATCCCGCGAACTTCGTCCGCTACCAGAACGAGCTATTCGATCGCGCAGTTGACACGCTGGGTATCAATCGGCTAAGGCTCGAGGTGCGGAGTGGCATGGAGGCGCCGCATCTGCGAAACCCTGGCGGCAACGAGGCGCAGAGCCGCGCCGTGAGTTTTGGCACCCCTTGGTTTTCGCCAGTCAATGACAACGATGACCCGTCAGTCGCAAACCCGGCGGGCTTTCAATTCGACTGGTTCGATTACAACGTCACCAGCACGATCCTGCCGCTGCGCGACCGACTGGCAAAGCGTGGTGAGCATTTGTTCGTCAACCTTACCTACGTCGACTTCTTCCAAAGCACCCCGTTTGAGCAGATGCGCGACCCGCGCGAGTATGCCGAATTGCTCGCGGTGACATTCGATCACATGCAGCGAGTGTTTGGTTTTGTGCCGGACGCCATCGAAACGATCCTCGAACCGGATAACACGCCATGGACGCCGGAGCAGGTCGGAGCGGCGATTGTGGCCGCGGGCGATCGCCTGGCGGCCGCGGGCTTCCGTCCCCAGTTTCTGGCCCCATCCACCACCAACCTCGGCGCGGCGGTACGATTCTACGACCGGCTGCATCGCGTGCCCCGCGTGAACGACTATGTGCGCACGCTCGTGTATCATCGCTACTCAGGTGTGAGCCGTGCCTCATTGCATCAACTGCGGCTTCGCGCTCGCCGCGACCACCTTGGCATGGCGATGCTCGAGCACATGGGGGGAACAGCTGAAGAACTGCATGATGACCTGACGCTTGGGCACGTCGGCTCGTGGGAGCGCTTCGCACTGGCCTACTGCAGCCAACGAGTCAACCCTGATGCTGAGGGTGTGTACTTCCAGATAGCGCTCAAACGAGGGCAGGCGCCGCAGGTCGTGTTCACGAATGAGGCGCGTCTTCTCCGGCACTACTTCGCCTTTGTGCGAGAAGGTGCCCAACGGATCGGCGCCGCCACCACCGACCAGGAAATTTCCCCGGTGGCCTTTCGCAACACGAACGGGTCTCAGGTCGTCATATTACGAACGCGTCGCGGCGGGTCATTCTCCGTCGCTGGGCTGGCTCCTGGTCGTTATGCAGTGCTGTGGACGACCAGCGCGAACGGCCACTCGGAGAGCCACGACGCCGTAGTGGCGACGGATGGCCGCCTCAAGGCCATGATTCCGGGCGCCGGATTCGTCACGATTTACGCCCACTGAATGAAAGGTTCGTTCCTCCAGACGCCGGCTGCCCGATTCGCGATCGCCGCCGGCGCTGTTGGCGTGGCGACGGCAGCGTTCGTTGCCCCGATCTTCCGGAACGCTGACGGCACGCTGGCGCCGGGGAGCGCATTTCCGCTCACACTGGCGATCGGCATGCTCGTGGTTGCGCTGACAGCAACCACAGTGTGGCAACGCCCAGGTCTCTGGACTGGCCTCCTGATCGCGGGACAGGGTGCGGCGCTGCAGCTCATTGACGCGCCTAACAAAGTGGTCTACCAGCATTACCGCTTTGTCACAGGCGCCGGTCCGGTGCTCCCGATCGTGCCGTTGTTGGTAATCGGCGTGCAGGTGGGATGGGTGCTCTGGGGACTGCGTGGCACCCGTGGAGGCGTGATCGCGTGGTGGCGGTCGAGCTTGTCGCCCGTGGCGCGCGCGCTGGCTGTGCTGGGATTTGTGCTGACGAGTGCGACCCTCTCCCGCATGCCGGCGTTGTACGTCGGCGAACTACTTGTCGCTGCCTTGGTGCAGGGCGTCGCCGTGCTGAACGTCATCTGCATTGCGCGGGCCATGCCGGCGTCGGCTGCCCATGCCTTCGACGCCGTGCTCGCACCGCACGGCACGGCCGAACGGTCGTACCGTGCGGTAGAGCCGTTCTCGCTGGTATTGGCCGCATGGGTGTTGGCAGTCTCCGCACTACTGGCGGTCGTCGTTTATGAACGACACCCCCATGTGCCTGACGAGGTGGTGTATCTGCTGCAGGCGCGATACCTCGCCAAAGGCCACCTCTGGTTGCCGCTCCCGCCCGTTCCGGAGGCGTTCAATCTGGACCTGATGTACTCGGACGCTACCCGATGGTTCTCGCCAGTGAATCCCGGGTGGCCATTTGTCCTGGCGGTCGGAGCATGGCTCGGTGTCCCATGGCTGGTGAACCCGGTACTTGGAGCGATTTGCGTCCTGCTGGCCAACGGCGTGCTGGCCGAGCTCTACCCGGTGCGGACGCGCCGAGTCGCGTTGCTCCTGCTGGCGACATCGCCATGGTTTCTCTTCATGTCGATGAACTTCATGACCCATCAACTGGTCATGGTATCCGCGTTAGGCGCCGCGCTGGCGGTGGCCCGGGCGCGACGCGTAGCGGCGGGACGACCGTTGCGCATGCTCGTCGGCGGCCTCTGTATTGGGGTGGTGAGTCTGGTGCGTCCGTTAGAAGGACTCGCCGTGGCCCTGCTGCTGGGTGTATGGTCCCTGCCCATCACGGGACGACGCTTCCGATTCTCGCCCTCCGCCTGGCTGGTCGTCGGATCCGTGCTGAGCGGCCTTTTGGCACGTCCGTATAACGCCCTCATGACCGGCGATCCCTCGTACTTTCCGATCATGGCGTACATCGACAAGTACTACGCCAAGGGGGCCAATGACCTCGGCTTCGGTCCCAATCGCGGGCTCGGCTGGTCCGGTCTCGATCCTATTCCTGGGCACGGGCCCCTGGACGTGATCGTGAACGCGGACCTCAACGTGTTTTCCATTAACACCGACTTGCTCGGCTGGGCCATCGGGTCGTTAGGCGTCGTGGTGTTCCTGTTGGCAGGGCGGCGCCTGCGGCGGGCCGATTGGTGGATGGTGGCCGTGATTGCCATGGTCGCCGGAATTCACTCGTTCTACTGGTTCAGCGGCGGTCCAGACTTTGGCGCGCGATACTGGTACCTGGTACTCGTTCCGGCGGTGGTGCTCGCCGTCCGCGGCGTCGAGGAAATCGCGGCGACCGCCGCGCCGTACGCGGCGCAGGCCAGCGGGCGCGCCCTGATGGCCACGTTAGGCCTGATGCTGGCAGCACTGGTGAGTTTCGTCCCGTGGCGTTCAATCGCGAAGTACCATCACTTCCGCAACATGCGTGCTGACGTGCGCACCTTGGCATCGGAGCACCACTTCGGTCGAAGCCTCATCCTGGTGCGAGGCAATCGCCATCCGGACTACGCGTCAGCTGCAATCTACAACCCGATCGATCTGCGGGCAGACGCTCCGATTTTCGTCTGGGATGCGTCGCCAGAGGTGCGACGACAGGCGTTGGCGGCCTATCCCGATCGACCCGTCTGGGTCGTGGAGGGCACAACCGTAACCGGCGGGGCCTTTCGCGTATCGGCGGGCCCGCTGACCACGGCGCAGGCGTTGGCCCTTCCTTGACCAGTCCGATCGTCGCGCCACCGCGCGCGCTGGTCCTCGGGGCCAATGGCTTCCTCGGACGATGGATGGCGCGCACGCTCACTGCGGCTGGGAGTGACGTGGTTGGTGTATCGCGGGCTTTCGACGACACGATGATGCGCCAGTGGGGAATCGGGGGGCGTCGCGTGGCACTGGACCTCAGCGATTTGGAGAGCGTGAAGGCCCTCGTCCGTCGCGAGTCGCCCGACGTGGTGTTCAATCTGGCGGGATACGGTGTTGACCGGAATGAACGCGATGCGGCAACGGCGGAACGGATCAACGCCGCGTTGCCCGGAGCGCTGGCCGAAGGCTGCGCCGAACTTCCGGAAACGGCGTGGCGCGGCGTCCGGCTGGTTCACATTGGATCCGCGCTGGAGTATGGGACCACCGGTGGCGTGCTGCGCGAGGACGCGCCGATGGCGCCGACGACGTTGTACGGCGTGACCAAGCTCAGGGGCACGACGCGGGTTACGGAAGTGGCGCGGCGCACCGGCCTCCGTGCCTTCACCGGACGATTGTTTACCGTCTTTGGTCCTGGGGAGCACGCTGGGCGCTTGTTCCCAACGCTGGTGGCCGCTGCCCATGGCCAGGAGCCGATTCCCTTGTCATCGGGAACCCAAACGCGGGACTTTGCCTTCGCTGGTGACGTTGCGTACTGCTTGTTGCAGCTGGCCAGTTCTACAGTGCAACCCGGTGAGGCGGTGAACGTTGCCTCGGGGGAGATGCACACCGTGCACGACTTCGTGCTCGCAGCGGCCCACGTGCTGCAGATCCAAACGGCGCGCCTGCATTTCGGTGAGGTCGCTGTTCGACCCGAGGAAATGTCGCACACCGGCGTCTCGGTAGACCGGTTGACGACGCTCACCGGCGCACCTCTCAGTTCCCGCTTGCCCACTGTGCTGTCCCGCGCGGTGGCCGCGGCGCAATCCGTCGGCTGGGCGGGAACCTAAGATGTCCTCGCTGGGCGCCAGCGAATGACAAGGAACCAACCTAACGCAAGACCATATGCAAGGAGCGACGGCAGGTAGAAACGCTTCAGCTCGTCGGCGTATGGGGCGACGGTCCATGCCAACAGCGGAAACGGCATCGCCAGCGCCAACCCCATCGCCCAGCGGCCGTAGGCAGACGTCGGCACCAGCGCGGCCAAGGCCACAAACCAGATCACGTACCAAGGCCAAGCGTGTGAAGCGCCCAGCAGCAACATGCTCATCATCACGGCGGCACCAGCCTCACGAAGCCGCCCGCCGCCGTCCCTGAGATAGCGATACAGCTCCAGTACGGTGAGCAGTGGGAATATCCCGACCGCTACATACGCCAGGAAACGCAACGGTGCCCCCGTCAGCTCCACAACGGCGAGGACCGCGTCCGAAGGCAGATAGAAGTGTCCCCCGTGCACCTCGGATGTCGTAGCGAAGAAATCCAAGCCACGAAAGATCGGGGCGAACGCGGCCACAGTCAGGACGGCGGCTAGCGCCGCTCTCGGTAGGTAGGCGCGCACAAACCGCGAGACATCTCGCGACTCTTCTGGTTCGCGATACAAGGCGTCCAGCAGGAAGAGTGGCGCGCTCGCGTATTTGAACAAGACGGAGGCCGTCAGTGCCGCAGTCGCCGCCATCGGCCGGCCCGTCCGACGGAAATACATCCACAGGAGCGCGCATCCGACCATCGCCACGTCGTTGTGTCCGTCGCCCACGGTCTGCACGACGCCAATCGGCAACCAAGCGACCATGATGACCGCGAGCACCTGCTCAAATGGAGCGCGATCGCGGACCAGACCGCGCACCACGCAGAGCAACCCAATCCACGCGGCCGCCAAGACGAGCTTGAAGAGCAGGGCACCCCACAGGGCGTGGCCTCCCGTCACCCACATGATGGCCGCCGAGACGTACGCCCAGAGCGGGCCGTACGTCATATGCATGAGCGGCGAATCGAGGGGCAACCAGCTCGTGGCGGCGGCCGGGACCTCGTAGTACGGGTTGATGCCGGCGGCCAAGGTTCGTCCCCATGCCACCGAAAGCCAGAAATCAGGAACTAGTACGGGGACGGCAGGAATCAGCAGGAGGGCAAAGACCACGCCCCATCGCAAGGCACGGTCGGCATCCGACGGTTGCAGCGCCAAGCGGTGACGCCACGCCGATCCAACCGCTCCGAGGGCCGCGAGCGATGCAGCCATCAACGGTAGTCCGTATGTCGCTAGGAACAAGCGACGGTCTTCCATCAGTCCCCGTGACCGAAACGCCAGCTGCAATCCCCAGCGCCACGCCGGAAGTCCGTCATCCTTCCGTCCTTGCAGCCATGGGAATGCCTCGCCAATGCGAGCGAAGAACTCAAACTGGCCATACGTGCGCGTCTCGTACGAGGCAAACGGCGCCAACAGCCAGGACAGCACGGCGGCCGACGCCAGGCATATCATGGCCGCCACACCGCACCAGAAGAGGGCTCGCCGGAATCCCTTCGCGCCCGGAGCGTCGACCGTCACCGCGTCAGGCATCGGCGCTACTCGCCACGTTCCACCCGCGCCACACCAGCCACAACAGGCCGGCGAGTAGCGCGTACACAACCACAATGGTCCACCAGGGGAAGTGCAGGGCGTATCCGCTCGCCATCTTCTCGGCCACAATCAGCACAGGCAGCGTGGGTCCCGTGCGCGACAGCACGGCCAAGGCCGTGGGAATGTCTTCCCGAGTCATGGTGACGGCGAGAGAGACGGCCAAGGAGAGCCCGATGGCGACCCAGCGTACCAGCGCTGGCATGCGACGCAGGACGGGGACGGCCGCCAGGAACAACAGTGGAACGGCTGGCACCATGTAACGCACACCCGTATTCCACTGCAGGTTGGCAAACTGGTTGGCACAACTGAAGAGATACAGGGCGGCGCAGCAGGCGTAGGCCCACCGTAAATGACTTCGCGAGGGCGTGTCGGACGATGGTCGGATCCAGGGCGTGGCCAACCCCGCCAGCAGCAACGGACAGAACGCAAACACGCCGTACCGCAGGTCGAACAGATTTCCCCAGATCAAGTCCAGCGTGGGCCAGGTAAATCCGAACCACCCGCGAACACTGAACTCGGTGGGTGGCATTGGCGCTGGGCCGGGAAACCACGGGCTCCCGAACGCGACCCACTGATAGCCTAGCAAGAGCGCGATGGGGCCCAGCGCACCAAAGACGTACGTCAGGCCGAACCGAAGGGCGCCCGTCATGCGTCCCCAACGCCAGCCTTCCGACAGGATCCACAACCCGAAGACCACCAACAACGGCACGGCACTATAATCGTTGAGTAGTCCGAGTCCCAGACACAACCCAATCAAGAACAAGTCACGTGGCCGGTGCCAGGCGTCAGACATCGAGCGCGGCATCGGCGGGTCCTCGACGCCTTGAACCTCTCGCCTACGCGTCATGAGCACCCAGGAAACAAGCACCAGGTGGGCGATGATCACGTTCTGGTTCAGGAACGCGGACCGAAAGAGGATCGGAGTGGCAAACGCATACGCCAAAGCCCAGCCTAGCGCCTGACGCTCGTCTGCCAAGCGGCCGCGTAACGTCTGCCACATCAGGAGCGTTGCCAATGCCCCCAACGGCGCCATAAGCAGGACCTGGATGCCGATGGCCGCCAGCCCCAACGTCACGTCCAATCCACGGGCGCGCGCCGCATTCATGAAGCGCGTGCGGTTGGGTCGTGGATCGTCATATACGGCGGGTGGCTTTGGTGCAGCGATCTCCGGTTTTATTCGCACGGCAAGTGCGATGGCCGGCCGCACGAACACGTAGGCCACCGCGCCAAACATCGACGCACCGGGATTGTTGTTGATGTACCCGCCACGCCCGGGGACCTCGAACAGGTCCGGGTGCAAACCGAGGTACTCATCGACGCGGACGGAGCCGTGCGTTCCTAACGCGATCGCCAGGTACGTCTCGCGCACGACGTTGGTGGTCGCGTGCATCGCGAAGATCAACCAGACGGTCACAAACAATCGCACGGCCGTGCCGCGCGAGTTCCGTCGCCCGCCATCCGGCGTTGCCATGGCGGTCATGCGCGCATCTCTCTTCCAATGCGTCCAGCGTCGAACCGGCCGGTCCGCGTTCCGACGGTCATGGGAAGAAGGAGCAAGAGAGCGGGCGTCATGGCGTCGTCCAAACTACGCCAAGACATCGCGCAGGCCCAAGGGGCTGCGTCGTGTGCGACGCTCGGTGCCACGGTGTATCGGATGCCCGGACATGATAACAGCCATGGTTTACCGGCCCACAGGCGGCCAGATCGCGTCGGTGGACCATGGCAACTCAAAGGGTGAGGTCGGGAAGGGCCCGGCCGCGAAAGCGCACGCCGCCGAGTGCCACGAGGGCGACGCCGTACGCCGCGGCGCCGGCCAAGACGGCCCGCCAGAGGGAGTCGCCACCCGTCAGATACAACGCCACGCCCATCACGATCGTGGCGACGATCGGCTTCACCAGGCGCCGCAGGCTCGAAAAGTGAAACCCGACCAGCGCGGCAGCTCGGTAGGCCAATGCCAGCCGGATGACCTCCGTCGTAAGGGTAGCCGCCGCCGCTCCAGCCAAGCCGTACGTCGGAACGAGTATGAGGTTGAGCGCGACGTTGCAGACCACGGTCACGAGGTTCACGCGTACCAGCGATCGTTCTCCGCCGGAGGCGATCACGGCCACAACCGCAATCTCCCGGATGGCGGCGAATGGGAGTGAAAGCACGAGCCAGCGCAGCGCCACGGCTCCGGGAAGAAAGGCGTCGCCAAAGACGAGTGTCACCAGCGACGAAGCAACCACCGCGCCGCCGATGGCCGCCGGCAGGGTGAGTGCCACCACCTGCGTCACGGCTCCACCGTACAGGCGATCGCCGTCTCCGCCCGCCTCGGCATCGCGGCTCCGCGCCAGTGACGGCATGACTGAGTGCGCGAAAGCGACGATCAGGTTCGATGCGAACGCAATGAACGTGTACGCCGCCGCATATTCGCCGGCGGCTGCCTCACCCTTCACGAAACGAAGGAATATCAGGTCGAAGTTGAAGAGGATCAGGCCGAGCAGCGTGAACGCCACAATCGGCCGACCGCGGACGAACAGCTCGCGGCAATCTGCCCAGCGGAAACTGACGCTGACGGGCATCCCGGCGCGCCAGGTGCCGACGAGCATGACCATCGCAGTCAGAAGGCCGCCAGCAATGGCGGCCAGCGGCACCCATGGAAGGTCAGCCGGCAGCTGCACCAGCATGGCCACCATCGCCAGCGCCACCAATTCACCGGCAACGCGGGCCACGGCGACCACGCCGGGATGGCGAAGCCCCAGTAGGACCCATCGCGTGCTCGCCGCCGCGAGCACAAGGGTTGGCGCGTACAGGGCCAGAACCCTCCCGTCCGGCGCAGGGAGGACCACTCGCGCGATCAGGCCGACGATCGCAGCCAATCCGAGTGCCGCCAGCATCCGATACGCCAGCGTTGCCGAAACCACCGGACGCGCCCGAAGTTCGTCGCGTGCGACCAACGGCACACCCACCAGCTCGATCCCCTGGTCGGCGACCTGCGTCAGGTACAACAAGAGACCCGACGCCACGCCTATGACTCCGAATGCGTCCGGCCCTAGTCGGCGAGCGATGAGCAGGGACGCGCCGAAGGCGATCAAGCGTGCGAGGGCCTCCCCCACGCCCAGCGTGGCCGTATTCATGCCGGCCGGCGGTGAGTTGTCCGTCATGAGGCGCGACAGGGCTCGGACGCTGTTGTCAGACCGTCGCGCATGCACATGAGCGGCTATCGCGTCGTCGTCTGCGGCTCCACCGGCACGTCCAAGCCGGCACCCAGGCCGCGTCGTCCGAGCACCCAGGCAACAGCACCGCCTAACAAGCCACCGGAGATGATCACCGCCTCGAATACCAAGCCAGTGGCGACTGCCTTGACGGCCGAAACACCGAACGGCGCGAAGAGCGCGGCCTGGGCGGCCTCCCGAACCCCAATGCCGCCCTGCGTCACGGGAAGCAATCCGGAGATCTTTGCCAGTGGCCACACAAACAACCACACGTACAATGGGATCGAGATGCCGATCACAATGCCGAGCCAGTAGTTCAGAATCACCAGCGTCGACTGGAGCAGCATGCCGAGCAGGAGCGCAGCGACCAGCGCCGGCGTGTTGCCTGCGGTCGCGCGAATGGCTTGCCGTACCTGGACCAGCTTGCGCCGCACCTTGAACGGGAATCGGCGGACGGGCAGCATGGCCACGCCGACCAGTGCGCCAACCCCTGCCACCGTCAGCAACAACCCCAAGCCGATAAAGATCCGCCGGCTCTGGGCATCGAGGGCACGAGGAGACAACAAGGCGCCAATTCCCGCCACCGCCGCCATGCCCACAATGTCGAGCAACCGGTCAACCAGACTTCCCAATACCAGGCCACTCTTCGATTTGGCAGCCTTCATCGCCACGCCAGCCTTGACCACGTCGCCGCCCACGATCGACGGAAGGAACGTGTTGCCGAAGAGCCCCCAATAGTACGCCCGAGCCGACTCCGCGAACGACAGCTCCGCACCGGCCACGTTGATAAGAATTCGCCACTTGGCAACGCCAATCAGGTGCAGGCACATGTAGACACCGATGGCGATCGGCCACACCGTCCACGGGACCTTACCCAGCGCTTCCTTCATTTCACTGAATGGAAGCACCTTCAACAGCATCGCGAGAATCAGGGCACTCCCACCGATGCGGACGATCGGGTGACGCCACATGGGACGTCGGGTGACTTGCGCCGTCATCCCTGGGCTCCTTTGTCTGGGACGCGAGCCAACGTCGGTCGCTGCCACCCCTTCGCGACGCCCTCCCGTGAGCCTTCACTCTCCACCGTCGCCTCGATCCGGCGTAGGCGGTACACCGCCTCCTCGACGATTTGACGATTGAAGCTGATAAGATCCGCCACCACGCCAATCAGCAGGATCTGGAATCCGACGATGATGAAGATCGCCGCCAGGATCAACGACTGAATGTGGCCGACCTTGTCGACGAACAAGTACAGATACAGGAAGCGAAGACCTGGAAGAATGCCTAAACCGATGAAGAACATTCCCAGCGACGAGAACACCCGAATCGGCCGATACATCGTGTACGCCCGAAGCATCGTGACACCCGACTTCCGGATGTAATGCGGAATGCTCTTCATCAGGCGTGACGGCCGCGTCTGCGGATTGATCCCGATGGGCACAAACTCCACCGCCGCCCGACGAGCACCGGCCTGGATCAACGATTCCAGGGTGTACGAGTAGTTGCTCAAAATCATGGTGCGGAAGGCGCACTCACGCGACAACGCGCGGAATCCACTCGTCGCATCCGGTGTCCGGAGTTCCGCCGCCCGCCCCAGGACCCAGCTACCGAACACCTGCAGCTTTCGCTTGATCCAGGAAAAGTTCGGCAGGGAACCGACGCCGCGGTCACCAACCACCAGTTCGGCCCGACGCGCGAGGATCGGCTCAACGAGCTTCGCGATGTCACTCGCCTGGTACTGGTTGTCGGCGTCCGTGTTGACGATGATGTCGGCCCCGGCCCGCACACTCCCTTCCAAGCCAGCCATGAAGGCCGCCGCCAGCCCGCGATTGCGCTCGAACTGAATCACGTGGCGAATGCCTAACGAACGTGCGACCTCGGCCGTCCCGTCCGTGCTGCCGTCGTCTACGATAAGGAGTTCAACCTCGTCGACGCCAGGCAACGTGCGGGGCAACGCGGCAACCGTGGCCGGCAGCGTCTTCGCCTCGTTCAGGCAGGGAATCTGGATAATGACTTTCATGTGCGTTCCAATCGGCAGACGAGCAAGTCCCCGTCACCGACGGTTCCCGGGAATCGCTGGATGTTCCCGCCCGTGCACGCGTCGCGCACGTACGCAGCAAGGCTGGCGTCAAAGCGCTCGAGGTAGCGCGGAAAGGCGTAGATGAACCACACTCGATGGCCTGCAGCGCCGGTCGCCGGATCCGCGTGACGGAGGGAGTCGAGGTCCGCCGCGGTGTGAATTCCCTTCCACGACTTCTGATAGTAGGTCGAATACACGGACGTCGTCACATCAGCGGTCACGATCGCGTCGTCTGGCCCCGCCGATCGCTCAGCGTACTGGGCCGCCCCTTCGAAGTCCTGCTTCGGTGCCCGCCAGTTCAATGGCACGGACAACGCCGATACCAGGACGACGGCGGCCGCGATGCCCGCACCGAGCCGATAGCCCGCGACCTCGCTCCAACGGAGCCGGCTGGCTAGCCATGCGCCCGCCTCGAATGCGCCCCGGATGCCAATCAAGAGCGCAAACCCGGCCAGCACAAAGAAGAACCGAGGATACATCGTTCCTCGTGCGGCAAACGCCCCCATCAACGTGGTGACGGCCGGCAGCACCAACAACAGGAAGGTGCGAAGGTTCTGGCGCGCGTAACTCACCGCGCCGGCAATACCGATCGCTGCCCCAACGGCGAGCACCACCAACCCGATCCCGAACGCCCCACCAAATCCCAGCCGCAACACGCGGAAGGCCTCCGTCAGTGCCCACGACGGTGATGAGATCCCGCGTAGGTTCGACTGCTTGTGAAGGAAAAAGGCCATGACGGACGAGAACATCGGCAGGTAGAGCACGACAGCCAGCACCGCCGATAAGGCGAATCCCGCCAACGGCGCCCGCCACGAAATCCGGCGATCCTTTGACGGCCAACCCAACACGGCGGCCACGACCACCAGAAACTGTCCGACTACGGTGAAGACAAAGGTCAGGTGCGTGTACGCGCCAAGTCCGGCCGCGATGCCATACCAGATCCACAAGCGGTATTCATCGGTTCGTAGGGCCTGCAGCAGTATCCACGTGGCCACCACTGCAAAAAAGGCCAGCGCCGAATATCCGCGCGCATTCTGGGAGAACCAGACGTGATGGTAGGACAATGCCAGCAACGCCGATGCCGCCAAAGCCTCGGCTCGACTCGTAATGCGCACGCCTAACGCGTACAGCGCCGGGATCGTCGCCACACCGAGCAACATCGCCGGAAGGCGCACCGACCACGCCGACTCGCCAAACGCCGTCAGTGAAACGTGCGCCAATAGCGAGTACAGCGGATGTTTGTTGTCGCCCGGAAATACGGAGAGTGTCTCGGGGAACGGAGTACGGAACGACTGCATGACCGAGTAGATCTCGTCCGTCCAAAGCCCACCATTCAGTCCTGGCAACCGAACCAGCAGTCCGACAAGGGTCAGGAGGCCGACGGCAATCCAAAACGCCTGGCCGGGAGCCGCCGCGCTTGCTCGCGCTCGCGGGCGTGGCGCGCGCTTGGGTGCGCTCTCCCGTGCCGGTGGCTTTCTCGACTCGACAGCCGCAACGCGGGTGGGCGGTGGCGCAGTCGTGGCACTTTCCCCCGTGTTTGACGCGTCAGCGGACTTTTCTGGCCGACCGGTGCGACGGTTGCCCTGTCGATCCCGGCGACGAGTGCGCTTCAGGTCATTCGGCTCACGTTTAGGCGGCGGAGCTTCAGGACCCTTGTCCTCGACGGACGCTGTTGACGCTTCCGCGGACTCGGGGCGGCTGCGTCGGCGCCCTCGCGACCGATCTCGTCGACGGCGGGGGCGCGATCCGCCCTCACCGCGCGAGCGCTCGCGAGGTCCGTCGCCTGGTGAAGGCGATGCGTCGTCCGGACGTTCTTCCGGTGCGCGATCCTCCATCAGTCCTCCACCACGTGTGTCTTGAACACCTGCCGGTGCTTCGCCCACTGCCCGATGTCAAACTTGCCATCGCGCAACGAATCGACAGCGCAGTAGGCCATGTAGAGTGCGTGATGGGTGTTGTCGTGAGCAAACAATCCCTGGCGCCCGTACACCAGCAGGTTGCGATGACTTGCCGCCCAGTCGTCCAGGACGCCGAGAGGCCTTTCATAACCATTCTGGTAGATCGGGTACGCTTGTCCCAAGCGTCGCACATGCACGTCGATGGGTTGCTTAGGCGCAGGAATGCCTGCCGTCGCCATGTCCTTCAACATGAGCGCCGCCAGCTGATCGTCCGATCCCGACCAGATCTCATCTCCAATAGCGCACGGGTACTCGCCACAGAGCACCGTCGTGCCTTTCGGCTCGCCGAGCCCAAAGTAGTTCTTGGGCTCCGAGAGTCGCGTCACGCGAACATTGGCTTCGGGAAAGTAGTGGGCATCCGTCGTGGTAAACTGGTCAACCGGCAGCTGCAAATAGACCAGCACCATCGCACGGTAGTCGATCTGGCGCGCCGCATCCAGGACGTACTGCGGGGCGGCCGGCGTCATCATTTTCGCCAGGACCGTGATCGGAATCGTCGACCAGATGTGGTCCGCCAGCAGGGTTCGCGTTTCCCCTTCATGCGTCGCGGTGATCTTCCACTTGTAGCCGTCTTCCTTGGTCGCTTCCACGCCGGTCGCGCCCCAACCGGTCAGGATCTCAGCGCCTAACGACCGTGCGGAATCAGCGTAGACGTCACTGATCTGCCCGTAGCCCTTCCGCATGTAGTAGAAGTTGCCACCGCCGGGCGGCTTGATCAGTCGCTTCAACAGTTTGCCGAACGATCCCGCCGACACGCGCTTGCGCGCTTGAATCCCGGACAGCACCTCTGGTTCGGCCCCCCACAGCTTCCTCGCGTACGGGAAGTAGAAGTGGTGGCACATCGTGGGACCAAGATTCGCCAGCAACACAGACGCAAACGAGTCCCCCTCGTCTGCCTTGCGAAGCTTTCGCATCACCATGTCGCGCGCCATGCCGAACGCGAACCCCTTGTCCAGCCGTTTCAGCAGGTCCAGCGTCTGAATCGGAAAATGGAGCCACTTGCCCCGAAGTCGGATGCGTCCGTGCCGCACGCGATCGCGGAAATCCTCGCCAAGCATCTGCTTGATGTCGACCAGGATCTCGGGATCCACCGCGTGATGCAAGCGGTGGCTGCCATAGTCCAGCCACTGGTTCCCCCAGTAGAAGCTGCCGGCATTGCCGCCGAGTGCGGTGGACCGCTCGAGCAGCGTAACGCGTGCCTTCTTGGTCCGGCGCAACTGATAGGCCGCCCCGCATCCTGCGGGTCCGCCGCCAAGGACCACCACGTGGCTCTCACGCATGCGCAGCCTCGCCACGTGCTGCCAGAAGTCTGGCTTCGTGATCCGCGTACCATCGCACGGTCGCCGCCAGGCCTTCCTCCGTCGTGTGCAACGGCTTCCAGTTCATGCGCGTGCGTGCCTTGGTGCAGTCCAGGTACTGTCGTGGGATTTCGTTGGTGGCGTTGTTCAGCACGGTCAACGGCAAGTCCTCACGCCCCATCACGCGCAGGACCATCTGGGCCATCTCGATCACCGAGAGCGGCGTCTCGGTGCCGAAATTGAATGGCTCGCCCGTGAATCCATCACCGGGAACCCGTTCCGCCAGCTGCAAATAGGCGTCCACGGCATCGTGAACGTAGAAGTAGTCCCGCACAAACGAGCCGTCCGAGCGGATGACCGGTGACTCACCGCGCAGCGCCGATCGGATCGTTCCCGGAATCAGCCGGTTGAAGTTCAAGTCGCCGCCACCGTACAGATTGCCGCAACGCGTGACGGCGATCGGTACTCGAAAGGCGTGGTAGTAGGACTGGGCGATTAGGTCGGCGCACGATTTGGAAACGTCATAAGGGAAGCGGCCGATCAGCGGGGCATCTTCCGTGTACGGGAGATGCTCGTGCGCGCCGTACGCCTTGTCGCTGGAGGCGACGATGACGCGCTCGATGCGTGTCCCGCATTGGCGCGCCGCCTCCATCACCGTCCAGGTTCCTTTGATGTTTGCCTCGAAGGTCGACAGGGCGGATCGATTCGCCGTGCCCACGATCGTCTGGGCGCCCAGATGAAAGACCGTGTCGATCTCGTACTCGTTCAGCGCTCGAAGCATCAGCTCGAAATCCTCGAGCTCTCCGCGCACCAGTCGGCAGCGATTCAGGGAGCCGGCATGGACCGCCTCAGCGTCTGGGACCCAATCCCGCACCAGCGCGGTCACCGTGGCGCCGCGTCGCAGCAGCTCGGCAATCATATGCGACCCGAGCAGTCCCGTCGCCCCCGTCACGAAGACGCGACGGCTATTCCAAAAAGTCATGTCCAGATCTTCCAAGGAGCTTGCCCGCTCACCCACAGGTGTTCGAGCAAGTCACGTTCACGAAGGGTATCCATCGGCTGAAAGAAGCCGGGATGCAGATAGGCGCGCAGTTCGCCGTCGGCTGCAAGGCGCTCGAGTGGTTCACGTTCGAGAACCGTCTCGTCACCCTTCAGGTAGTCGAAAATACCTGGCTCGAAGACGAAGAAGCCGCCGTTGATCCAACCACCTTCCGCCTGAGGCTTCTCGGAGAATCGACGCACCACATTGCCGTCGAGTGCCAGGCCACCAAACCGCGCGGGCGGGCGCACGCCCGTCACCGTCGCCAACTTGCCGTGCGATCGATGGAATTCCAGGAGCGACGCTACGTTGGCGTCGGACAACCCGTCCCCGTACGTGCACATGAACGTCGCGTTGCCCAGCAAGGGATGCACACGACGCACACGTCCACCGGTCATCGTATCCAGCCCCGTGTCCACCAATGACACACGCCAGTCCAGTTTACTGCCGTTGAGGACCGTCATGGATCCATCGCGCAGATCAATCCGGAAGTCACTTTCGTGCAGGACGATGTTCCGAAAGTACTCCTTGATCATCTCACCCTTGTAACCACACGCAACGACGAAGTCCTTGAATCCCTGGGCAGCGTAGAACGCCATCAGATGCCACAGGATCGGCCGACCGCCAATCTCCACCATCGGCTTGGGCCGCGTCTGCGTCTCCTCCGCCAGTCGCGTTCCGCGCCCGCCCGCTAGTATGACGACCTGCATGGTCAGATTACCCGCGGAGATGGAATAGGAAGGATGAAACGCCCACCGCGTTCCTGATACTGTTGCTGCTGCCGGACAATCTCGTCCGCAAAATTCCAGGCAAGGATCAAGACGTAATCAGGCATCCGTGCCAACAGCGTTTCTACCGGGAGCACAGGAATGTGCATGCCGGGTGTCATGGTGCCCACCTTCAGCGGATTCCGATCGACGGTGTAGGGCAGCAGCGCCGTATCCACGCCGCAGTAGTTCAGCAGCGTGTTGCCCTTGGCCGGGGCCCCGTAACCGGCCACAGTGCGTCCTTCGCTGCGAAGTTGTTCCAGCAGCAGCCGCAACGCGGTCTTGTTTTCCGCCGCGGCGCGGCCAAAGGCTTCCCATGCCGCAAACGTCGTCAGGCCCACGCGTCGCTCCTCGGCCATCAGCGCTTCCGCCTGCTCGGAGTGCGGGACGTCCTTCGCAAACCACACGCGAATGGACCCGCCGTGCACCGGTACGCGATCTACGCGCGCGACACCCAGCCCGACTTCGCGGCCGAGCCGTGCCAGCGACGTGATCGAGAAATAGCACAGATGCTCATGATAGACCGTGTCGTACTCGAGCCGGTCCAACATGTCCTGGGCGTATGGCACCTCTACAATCACCCGCCCCGTGTCTGAGATCAGCGTGCGCGCACCGGTCAGGAAGTCCCGCGTCTCGTCGACGTGCGCCAGCACGTTGTTTCCAATCACTGCTTGGGCGGTGCCGTACTTCTCCCGCACCGCGCGCGCGGTGGCGCTGTTGAAGAATTCGTTGACCGTGTCGATGTGGCGCGCCCGCGCCATCTCGGCAATGTTGCGCGCCGGTTCCACGCCCAGCGTCCGAACACCATGGCCAGTGAAGCAGGACAGGAGCGACCCATCGTTGCTTGCAATCTCCACCACCAGATCGGCCGGCCCCAGCGACAGGTCCTCCACCACGGCCTGCGCATACTTCACGTTGTGCGCGGCAATCGTCTCTGACGTACCGGTCACATAGATGTAGTGGCCAAATAGCACTTCCGGATCGATCACATCCGCCAGCTGCACCAGTGAACACGTTTCGCAGAAATACACGTCCAGCGGAAAGAACTGTTCCTGGGCGATGTCTGCTTTGGTACGAAGGAACGCGTTGGCGAGCGGCTGATTTCCCAGCGCCAGGAATGGACGCAGCGACGCAGCGCCACACGCGCGGCACAGTGTGCGTCGATGGTGAACTCCAGAAGATGAGTCGGATCGCGCGCCGGTGCCTGGGCTCAAGGCCGTCATGGCGTCCCCCCGCGCGTCGTCAGAGACAACGCCGGGCCGAGCGACTGCTCCTTCCGCCACTGACTCAATTCGCGCGAGAACCGGTACCGCAGGAGCGAGCGAAAGAACTCCCAGCAGGTGGTCGCGCGCACGTGGGACAGCCCACTCCCGCGCATCCGGGCAAAGACGTTGTACTCCAGGACGCGAACTCCCAGATAGTGCGCTTTAATCATGATTTCAGGATCGAGAAACCACTGCCGACTAGTGAGCGCCATGCGCATCACGACGTCGCGCGGCATGATCTTCGGCAGCCCGTTGATGTCCAGCGATTCCACGCCGGGCCAGAGCAGGCGGAAGAAGGTGTTGTAAGCGATCGAGACGAACTTCCGGGACAGCCCGTCCATGCGAAACCGGCGCCGCGCTTTGGCGATCACCGGCTCGCCACAGGCCACGGCATCCTCGAACAACCGGACGGCGTCCTCAGCGTCCACCTGCCCATCGGCGGGGATCACGCCGATCCACGGCGCCGAGCACTTCGGAATGCCCGTCAAGATGCCGTTCCCATAACCCATGTTCACGTCCACCCGTTCCAACACGATGTTGGGGTGCTGCGCCATAGCCTCGCGGATCAGCGCCCCCGTTCGGTCTTTTGATCCGTTGTCCACGGCGACCAATTCAAGCGCAATCTCCGCCCGCTCGAACGCCGCCAGCACGCGCTTGATCGTCTGCGCGACGATAGCCTCCTCGTTGTAACACGGCATCACGAGGGAGAGCTCAGGAGGGCGACGACCGGCGACGGGCGCGGTCATCGAGCCCACCACGCCGAAACGTTAGGCAGGCGGCTCATGCGAAGGGACGATAAAGGACGACCGCGCAGTACAACCCCCACAGCACCACGTCCGCCAACAACGCCTTGTCGGTCAGCAGTGTCTCCGCCGGATTCCCCCCCTCGCGCCGGTGCACCAGGTACAGGTAGCGAAGGACGCCGTACAGGACGAACACCGTGCTGTAGGAAAGCGCGGAAGACCCCACCTGCCGCGAGGTCTCGGACTCCACCGTGTACATGATGTAGGACACCACCGTCACCGCCAGCAGCACCACCGATAGCTGGTCCAGGAACGGCATGGTGTACTCCGAGAGCACCGCTCGATGGTCGGCCGAGTCGGTGCCTAGCAAAACCAATTCGTGCCGGCGCTTGGCGAAGCCCAAGTACAACGCTAAGAGCCCGCCGCACAGCAGCAGCCAAACCGACGGCGTCACCTGTACCGCGGCCGCCCCCGCCAGCATGCGCAACACGAAGAATGAAGCGATCGCGAACACATCCACGATCACGATCTTCTTGAGGTACAAGCCGTAGAAGACGTTGATGACCAGGTAGGTCACGGCAATGACGCCGACGTTTCGCGACAACAAAAACGCTGCCGTCACCGCTCCGAGTAGCAGCACGAAGGCGGTGGCGAGGGCCGTTCCCGGCGAGATCAGACCGGACGCGACCGGCCGGAGCTTCTTGACCGGATGCGCCTGATCGGATTCGCGGTCAATGACATCGTTGAATGCATACACACCGCTCGCTAACACACAGAAAATCGCGAACGCAGCGATCGCTCGAATGCCGAACCCAGGATCCGTCGCTCTCCCCGAGAACAACAGCGGGAGCAGGATGAAGAAGTTCTTCATCCACTGACGCGGACGCAGCATTCGGATCCAGGCGCTGCCCACCGCTGCGCCCGCTCCCCCTTTGGGCGCGGTGCCGGACACTGACGCCGAGGGCGTCGCGCCGATGGCGACGGGTCGGTCGTTCACGGTCTCGGGCATGCGGCGGACAGGTTGGCGTGCAAGTCAGAAATCCTGATGGGGGGCAGGCGAGGGTCGAATGGATTCAGTCCGTCGGTCGCAAGTTCTGTGAACCCGACCATTTCACGCGCAACAGGCCTCAAAAGCAACGACGTGCCATGAACTTACGTGCAGCTCAGGCGTCAGCGGACGTCGATGTTACCTATCGAGTGCGTGGCGGATTGGCAACAGCTTCCATCAGCCTGTCGCCCTGTCCCAACAGAACAGCACGCCGGGCCGAAGAAATGTAGCCGGCCAATTGGCGTCGCGCTGATCTGCAGCTGGTTGGTGCATAACAACATGTATCGGATTCCCTACAATCTCACGCAGGAATCCTAAGGCGGTTCCAACCTTGCATGAGCAGTTGCCAGCACCGGTCACTTTTTTCCTAGCCGCCTGCATCGACGAGAATGTCCGATTCCGCTCTCGTTTGGCGCTCTTCTGGAAGACTTCTCAACTCGCGACCCAATGCTCGCTACGCAAGCCTCACTCAGTGATAGATCAGTCAACACGCGGTTCTCTCGGGACAGAGCAAGCCTCTCGGTTGTTCTTCTCTCGATGGGATCCAGAAACGATCTCGAGCGTGCAGTCACTGTGTTAACGCCGTCGCTCCGCCGGTTTGGCGCTCAACTGGTCGTTGCGCGTGCCGAAGATGACGTGACCGCCCCCTCCATGAACCAGGATCTGTCGGTGTCGTTCATCCGTGCGCCGAAAGGGGCAAACAGGGCTGAGCTCTGCGACCTTGGAATGGCGGCGGCAACGGGCGATATCGTTGCTCTACGCGAAGATACGTCGGTTCGTGACTCTGAATGGATGGAGTCCTTTTCTGGAACGGTTCGCATCAGCGGTCCGATGGACGCCGTGGTCGTTGACCACAACGTAGTGAGCAGCTCCCGAACGTCAGACGTTCAGGGGCCACCGTCCGATCAGGTGCTCCCGGAGGTGGCGGTGGCATCAGAGCAGATACCCGCTTCTAAGGGTCGTATTTCGATCCCGCTCTCGGATCGTCGCTCAGAAAGTCGGCGGGTAGTCGCCAGGGACGCGTAGCACGTCGGCCGCGATGCGGCCATCGCCGGTCGGCGGTGATTTTATCGTCGTCCGGCCAGGCTCGATTGTGACGTGGTGGGCGCCGTCGTGGCTCCAGTACAACAAGGTGACGAGATTGCGCCCCACACTGTTGCAGGCAGCGCTTGATGCTGCTCGGCACAGTGATTTCCATTTGAAATCGGGCGGCGACTGTACCCGCCGCAACTCACGCCCGTAATCGCTTGGCCGAGTTGGCGTTCGAGCGCCATCCGGTAGCCAACCCCCGATCGAAAGGCGACGACCCTAGGCGGCCGATCCAATCCTGACCCAAGTGACGCCGATTCTACTGTCCCATCCAAAGCGCGTTCTGTTGGTCCCTTTCCTGCTGATAACACCGTGCGCTCCGGCGAGGTGATGTGTAGCCTGAGAATCGGTCAGGTCGTTGCAGTTGCTTGACTTATTCGTCGTCGCAAGGAGTTGGCACGCGAGGTCCACCGCTCGGTGTCCCTGAGCAAACTTTACCAGGAAGGTCTGTAAGCGTGAGCCGAACGATTGAAGGGCAGGGACGAGCTCGTACGGTGGATCAGCTCAAGCCTGGGGAACGTGTCGTCGTAATAGGCGCCGGCCCCGCGGGGCTCACGGCAGCATACCTGCTAGCCAAAGACGGCGTAAAAGTCACCGTCGTCGAAGCAGACGACGTCGTTGGCGGCATCTCTCGGACAGCGCAGTACAACGGTTACCGCTTCGACATCGGCGGTCACCGTTTCTTCACGAAGATCGCCCCCGTTGAAGCCCTATGGCACGAGATACTTGGAGAGGACTTCCTCTCCGTGCCACGGCTGTCGCGCATTCACTACGGTGGCAAGTACTTCGATTATCCGCTCAAGGCCGGAAACGCCCTCGCAGGACTTGGCATTTGGAACGCCGGGCTGATCGTCCTGAGCTATCTGTGGGCCCACGTGCGTCCGTATCCCGTTGAGGAGACGTTCGAGCAGTGGGTCTCCAACCGGTTCGGCAAGCGGCTGTACCGCATCTTCTTCAAGACGTACACGGAGAAGGTCTGGGGCATTCCGTGCAGTGAAATTCGCGCCGAATGGGCGGCGCAGCGCATCCAGGGCCTTTCCTTAGCAAAGGCTATCCTGCACGCGGCGCAACTTCAGAAGCGCTCAGATGCGATCAAGACGCTCATTCACGAATTCCAGTATCCGCGTTTCGGTCCTGGCCAAATGTGGGAAACAGCAGCGAACCGAGTGGAGTCCTTGGGTGGCGAGGTCCTCATGCGCCACGAAGCCGTGAAGCTGGAGCATCGCAACGGACGCGTCGTCGCCGTGCGCGTGAAAACTCCGGTTGGCGAGCGACGCATCGAAGGGGATCACTTCATCTCCACGATGCCGATTCGCCACCTCGTTCGATCGCTGGATCCGGCACCGTCCGAGACTGTGCGCAAAGCCGGTGAGGGCCTCAACTATCGTGACTTCCTGACGGTGGCCTTGATGATCCGACAGGAGAACATCTTCCCGGATAACTGGATCTACATCCACACCCCGGGAGTGAAGGTTGGCCGCATCCAGAATTTCAACAACTGGAGCAAGGCCATGGTCCCGGAGCCGGGTACCACCTGCGTGGGCATGGAGTATTTCTGTTTCGAAGGCGATGGCATGTGGAACAGTCGCGATGAAGACCTCATTGCGATGGCAAAAGACGAACTGGCCGCGCTGAATCTTGCGGACAAGAGCCGCGTCTTCGACGGTACCGTGGTGCGCATGCCCAAGGCGTATCCCGTGTATGACTCGGTGTACGCCGACCACCTGCAAACCGTGCGTGGCCACATCGACCAGGTGACCAACCTGCACACCGTCGGGCGCAACGGCATGCACAAGTACAACAACGCCGACCACTCCATGTTGACGGCGATGATGGCCTTGGAGAACATGCGAGGGGCCTCGCACGACGTCTGGTCCGTGAATACGGACTTCGAGTATCACGAAGAACAGCGGATCGACGGGCAAGACAAGGGCAACGCGGCGCCTCCACCCGCGCGCGCCTCCGCAGGCGCGTGAGCGCGCGGTGCGGATCGGTGTCGACGCCACCAGTTGGGCGAACGGTCGAGGGTACGGGAGATTTGCGCGCGAGATCATCCGCGCCATGGCCGAGCTGAGTCCCGAGCACGAGTACGTGTGCTTTGGTGACGATCGCGCGATCGCGGCGTTCGACCACCCGCCGCGCAACGTCATTCCCCGGCGCGTAGCCCTCGCAGAGTCCCCGACGCTCGCCGCATCGTCCGACGGCAACCGATCGCCGGCCGACATGTTGCGGCTGACGAGAGCGGTGGCCCGCGAGCGTCTCGACGTGTTCTTCTCGCCCACGGTGTACACCTACTTCCCGCTGCCCCCGCGATTGCGGGCCGTCGTGACCGTGCACGACACGATCGCCGAACGATTCCCCGAGCTCACGCTTCCCAGCGCTCGCGCGCGGCTGTTCTGGAAACTCAAGGTCGGCTTGGCTATTCGTCAGGCGAACCTAGTCCTGACCGTGTCGCATTACTCGGCCCGTTCGATCGCTGACGTCTTTCACCTGTCACGAGACCGCATTCGCGTCGCAGTGGAAGCGCCCGCCAGCGCGTACTTCCCCTCGTCGGCCCAAGAAACGCTGGCCGCGGCGGGACGCGCCGGGCTGCCCGTCGCGCCAACCACGCGGTGGTTTGTCTATGTCGGCGGCTTCAACCCGCATAAGCGACTCGATGTCATCGTCCGGGCACACGCCCGCGTGGTCAAGTCAGCAGATTGCCCTCCGTACCTGCTGTTGGTTGGCACGCTACAGGGCGATGTCTTCCACGGCGAGGCCGGGCGCATACGCGCGTTGATCGATGAATTGGGCACCGGGGAGTGGGTCAAGTGGACCGGGTTCCTGCCGGACGAGGAACTCCGTCAGCTCCACGGCGGCGCAACGGCGGCCGTGCTCGTGTCTGAATGCGAGGGCTTTGGGCTGCCAGCGGTAGAAGCCGCGGCCTGCGGTGCTCCGGTGATCGCCACCACCGAAAGCCCGTTGCCCGAGCTGCTCAGCGGCGGGGGAATCTTCGTTCGCCCCGGCGATGAAGACGCGTTGGTGTCCGCCATGCAGCAACTGCTCTGCGATCAGGGATACAGGGATCACCTCGGGGCCCGGGCGCGCGAGCGTGCCAGCGCCCTGACGTGGCGCGCGGGGGCACAGGCGGCGTTGGATGCCATTCTCGAGGCAGCGGCATGAGCGCCCTTCGCTTTTGCATGCTGACGACGTTCTATCCTCCGCATTCGTTCGGGGGCGATGCCATCGGGATTCAGCGGCTGTCTCGCGGACTCGTCAGGCGCGGGCATCATGTGACCGTGGTGCATGACACCGACGCCTACAACATCCTTCGCCGGGGCGCCGAGCCGAACGTTCCTGATCTCGACAACGATGAAGGTGTCGAGGTCGTCCGGCTGCGCTCGTCGACGCCCGTCATGTCTACCCTGCTGACGCAGCAGACTGGCCGTCCCGTGGTGAACGGGCGTCGCATCCGACGGGTGATCGAACGTGGCGCGTTTGACGTCGTAAACTTCCACAACGTCTCCCTGATTGGGGGACCGGGGTTATTTCGCTACGCCGCCGATGCGGTGTCGCTTTATATGGCCCACGAGCACTGGCTGGTGTGCCCGATGCACGTGCTGTGGCGCTACCAGAAGGAACGTTGCACCGGGCGCGAGTGCACGCGCTGCGCCATCAGCTATCGCCGCCCGCCGCAGCTATGGAGACATACGGGATTGCTCGAGCGTGAGCTTTCCCACGTGGACGCCATCATTGCGATGAGCGAGTTCAGTCGGGCGAAGCACAAGGAGTTTGGGCTGCAGCGCGACATGGAAGTGCTTCCCTACTTCCTGCCCGATCCTGAATCCAGCAGCGCCCCACAGGCCACGGGCCCGTCTCCGCACGCGCGGCCATACTTCTTCTTCGCCGGCCGCCTGGAGAAGATTAAGGGGCTCGATGACGTCATCCCGCTCTTCCGGGATTACCCAGACGCTGATCTGATCATCGCCGGCGACGGTGACTATGCCGCAGAGCTACGCGCCCTGGCCGCCGGCATGCCTAACGTAGTATTTCTTGGTCGCATTTCGCCGGATGACCTGCGAAGTTACTACCAGCACGCAGTGGCTTCCTTGGTCCCGTCCGTTTGCTTCGAGACCTTTGGCATCGTCCTTATAGAGGCGTTCCGGCAGGGCACCCCTGTGCTGGCCCGGCGACTCGGCCCCTTTCCCGAGATCATCGAGCAGTCTGGGGGCGGTGAACTCTTCTGGACGTCGGACGAACTGCGCGTCGCGATGCAGCGATTGCAGCATGAACCCGCCTATCGCCGCCAGCTGTCGCAGGCCGGCTATCAGGCATATGTCGATCGTTGGACCGAACGCGCGGTCGTGCCGCGCTATCTTGAAATAGTTAGGCGTGCGGCGGAGCGACGCGGACAATCGCGCGTGCTCGAGGCACTGGCCACTCAGGAGGTTGCGTGAACGTTTTCATCACCGGCGGCTGTGGTTTCATCGGTTCTCACCTTGCCGAGCGGCTGCTCGCGCGTGGCGATCGCGTGTTGGTGCTGGATGACCTCTCCACCGGTCGAATGGAGAACATCGCTCACCTGATCGGTCATCCCGGCTTTGACTACCGCATCGGATCCGCGCTGGACCTTCCGTTGGTCACGGAACTCGTGGATCGCTGTGACCTGACGGTCCACCTCGCGGCCGCCGTCGGCGTGCGCCTCATCGTGGAGCGTCCCGTCCACACCATCGAAACAAACGTTCGGGCCACAGAGACAGTACTTGCGGCCGCCGCAAAGAAGCAGAAGCTCGTAGTGGTCGCGTCCACGTCGGAAGTGTACGGCAAGTCCACGATGATCCCCTTCCGGGAAGACCACGACCTTCAGCTGGGACCGACGTCACACTCCCGGTGGGCGTACGCGTGTTCCAAGGCCCTGGATGAGTGGCTGGCGTTGGCCTATTCGCATGAGAAGCAGGTGCCGGTGATTGTCGTCCGTTTCTTTAACACGGTTGGCCCGCGACAAACGGGACGCTACGGTATGGTGCTGCCCAACTTTGCTCGTCAGGCGCTCCTGAATGAACCGATTACCGTGTACGGGACGGGCGATCAGTCGCGTTGCTTCGGGCATGTGCAGGATGCCGTCGAAGGCCTGCTCCGGTTGATCGGAGCGCCAACGGCGCTCAGTGAAGTGTTCAACATCGGCTCTACCGAGGAAGTCTCTATCCTGCGGTTGGCGGAGCTCGTGCGGGAAGCGGCAGGAAGTTCGTCGCACATTCAGCTCGTGCCTTACAGCGAGGCATATGCCGCCGGCTTCGAGGATATGATGCGCCGCGTCCCCGATGTCACGAAGCTCGAGCGCGTCACCGGCTTCCGTCCGCGCACGCCCCTGTCGCAGATCATCGCCGACGTTGTCGCCGACCAACGCGCCCGCATCAACGGCGAAGCGGGTGAATGGCGTCTTCCGGCTGGCTCGCGTTAGGCATCGTATGCGCGGCATTCTCACCTGGCACTCGCTCGACACATCCGGATCCCCGATCTCCGTGGCGCCGGACGTGTTTCGCCAACAGGTGAGATTTCTGGCCTCTGGGCGCGTTCGCGTGGTTTCCCTGACCGAGCTGGCGCACAGCCCGGATGATGGAACCGACGTAGTGGCCCTAACGTTCGACGATGGATTCGCGAACGTCGGTGATATCGCGGTGCCCTTGCTTCGTGAGCACTCCTTGACCGCCACGATTTTTGCCGTCACCGAGCATGTCGGCGGATTCAACGATTGGGGCGGACGATCGGTGCAGGGAATACCCACTTTGCCGCTCATGGATTGGACGTCGCTCGGCGCCGTCCGTGAGGCGGGACTAGAAGTCGGTGCTCACACGCGACGGCACCGCGACCTCACGACTGTCTCTGGCGCCGCGCTCGAGGACGAAGTGGCCGGATGCGTCGAGGTCATTGCCGCTAAGACCGGGGTCCGTCCCGCGTCGTTCGCCTATCCATATGGTGGCGTCGGAGCCGACGCCGTCGTTGCGATTCGCGATGTCTACCAGCAAGCTGTCACCACTGAACTTCGGCTACTCGACCGTTCCGAAGACCTCGCACTCCTTCCTCGTCTCGACATGTTTTATTTCCGCTCGCCGGGGCAGCTCGAGGCCTGGGGCCGACGGTCGTTCAAGCAAAGGTTGTGGCTTCGGGCGCAGGGTCGGCGCGTGCGTGCCATGGTCGCCGGTGCTCAGGGACTGGGAGCGCATCATGAGTAGCCCACTCTTTCTTTCCGTCGTCATGCCAGTTCGCAACGGACACGACGTATTGCCGTTGTCACTGGAAGCGCTCGCGCAATGTGATTTTCCGCGAGATCGATGGGAGCTGGTGGTGGTTGACGACGCCAGCACCGACGATACCGCGACGATCGCTGCGCGCTACGCCGACGCCGTCATCAGGATTCCCGGCCGCGCCCATGGGCCCGCCTATGCGCGAAATCGAGGTGCAGAAGTCGCTCGAGGCGATGTGCTGGTCTTCTTCGACGCTGACGTGGTCGTACACGCGGACACTCTGCGGCGTTTTGCCGAGCTGTTGGAATCCCGGCCGGAAATTGGTGGCGCCTTTGGTTCGTACGATGATCGCCCGCCGGCAAAGGGCGTTATGTCGCAGTATCGCAATCTGCTTCACCACTACACGCATCAGCAGAACGGTGGCGACGTCGCCTCCTTCTGGGCTGGCGCTGGTGCCATTCGTCGCAACGTGTTTCTCGACGCAGGGATGTACGACGAGTGGCACTTTGCACGCCCCCAGATCGAGGACATCGAACTCGGTCAGCGGATCTGTCGTATGGGCCAACGACTCGTCCTCCAGCCCAACATTCAGGTGACGCACCTGAAACATTGGACGTTTGGCTCCGTCGTGCGCACCGACCTGCGTGACCGTGGGATTCCCTGGGCGCGATTGCTGGCGCAGAGCGGAGGCATGCTGAAAGTGGGGACGCTCAACCTGAAGTGGACGGAGAAGCTCAACGTCATTCTAGTTTGGGCCGCCGCGCTCTTCTTGGCTCTGTGGGTCCCCTTCAGGGACAACCGGCTGATCTATGCAGCGCTGGCGTTTGTCGGCGTGGTGGTGCTGACCAATTGGAGGCTCTGGGCTTTCTTTGCGCGGGTGCGCGGCCTCGCCTTTGCGCTCCGGGTGATTCCGCCCCACCTGTTGTACTATCTGCTGAACGGGATATCCTTCGGTACGGGCTTACTGCTGCAACAGGCAGTGGGCGCACCGCTTCCTGACCCCACGATTGAAGCGTGGCACGAAGTGGGAGTTCAACGGTGGCCGCCCATCCCCTCCAAACATAGGAGGAGCACGTGGACGGCCGGCAACGAGTAGCAGCGCGGGGATCGCGCGGAGGAGTGCTTCGCATGGTCACGCCCCAATCACGAGCGTCGGCAGGCGACGGATCGCCCCGTCCCCGTCCGGACACGGAAGAGTTGATGATTCCGGCGCTCCAGCTGGCGTTTGCGCCGCTGCACAAGCGAGCGTTTGGGCTCGCGACGGGCGCGGCTGGCGCCACCTTCATGTTGTTGCTCACGGTCGTCGCGAAACTCAGCCCACTGGCAAAGGGCTTCCCGCTCTATCTCCTGGGCGAGTACTTCTACGGATATTCGGTGTCGTGGCCCGGGGCGCTGGTCGGTACCCTCTGGGGATTCATCGTCGGATTCGTCGCCGGGTGGTTTGCGGCATTCTGCAGGAATTTCGCCTTGGCCATTTCTGCCTTCTTTATTCGAACTCGCGCTGAGCTCAACGCCACGCGCGAATTTCTCGACCACATTTAGCGTCCCGCTAGCCAGACTATGAAAGAGTCCCGTGAAACGGCGGTTCAGGCCACACTGTTGCAACTGAATGCTCGTGCGTGGGGAATCTCGTTCGGATTGTTATTGGGCGGCGGGCTATTCCTGGCAACGGTCGTCCTCGTGCTCAAGGGCGGCCCTATGGTGGGTCAACACCTGAGCCTCATCTCGGCCTTCTTCCCAGGATACCGGGTAAGCTGGCTTGGCGCTTTTGTCGGGTTCATCTATGCGTTCGTACTCGGTTACGCGTTAGGCAGGATCATTGGCGAGGTGTACAACCGACTGACCTTACGGTAATCTGCGCACGGGTGCTTGCCCCAACAGCATAAGAAAAGAGGCGCCCTTGGGCGCCTCTTTGCGTTGGTGACGTGGAACTCTGCTACCAGCCGCGGAACTTCATCAGCACGGACGGAACCGTCTGCAGCATGATCTTGACGTCCGTCCAAAAGCTCTGGCTGCGAAGGTACTGCAAGTCCCAATTCACCTTGCCCCGCACGTCTTCCAGGCACGCGTCGTACTTCTGGTTGATCTGGGCCAACCCGGTCAGCCCTGGCTTGACCCGATGGCGGAATTGATACTCGGCGATGTCGTCTCGAAGTCGGGCCACGATGCTCGGACGCTCAGGGCGCGGACCAACGACATTCATGTCGCCACGGATGACGTTCCAGAACTGGGGCACTTCATCGATTCGGAACTTCCTCAGGTATTTGCCGATCGTTGTAACGCGCGGATCGTTCTCTTGCGCCCACACCGCGCCGGATTTTCGTTCGGCGTCGACGCGCATCGTGCGAAATTTGTAGATCGTAAATACCTGACCGCCAAGATCTTCCTGCCGCCGCTCCCGTAGTGCCAGGGTCTCCCTCCAGCGCCGATCCATCCCCACGCGCGTCTGCGCGTAAAAAATGGGTCCACGGGATGACATCTTGATCAAAACGCCGACCAGAATGCAGACGGGCGCCGAGACCACGAGAGCCGTGACAGCCGCCGACACATTCAGCGCGCGACTGAGTGTTTCGTTTCGCTCGCGTGGAAAGACTTGCTCAACGGACAGAATCCGATCAGCCGTCTTGGCGAGATCCACCGAACGAGGACGCTCGATGATGCGCGCGCCCTCCCCCGTGTCCGACCGACGCGTTGAACGGCCGGCCGGCGACGTGACTCGGGTACTTGGACCATCGACGTACTGCGGCAACGATGACTCCATTCGTTGTCGGGGTGGCGCGGTATTAACGCGAACTCTTAGGGCGTTTGGACGGTTCCGGAAGTTCCCGGACGCCGACCCCAACGAAGGATGAAATAGAATCCGATCAGGGCCGACACCAACTGCAGCGTCTGCAAGATCGATGTGCCTTTCTTTTGGTCGGGGATGTAGATCTCGTCGCCGTCACGGAGCGACATGTCCCCAACCGTGCGATTGGATCGCACGGCCTCCTGAAATTCCTTCGCGTCGATCACCGTTTTGCCGGATCGCCGCACCGTGGTCTTGTTAAAGTCTGACGTCCCGCCAGGTCCACCCGTCGCCATGATCACGTCGGTGATCGCTTGATCCACCGGCACCGTCATGAAGCCGCCGCGGCCGACGGAGCCGAGCAGTGCCAGGCGGAGCAGTGGGGTCGCATTCAGGTCGGGCTTCTTGACGTACTTTCCGACTTCTTTGGTGAGGTGATCCTTTAACTCCGAATCCAGCACGCCGGCCAGCGAAATGTCGGGCAGATTCGGCAGCTGCAACATGCGGTCGCCGCGCACCGTAAACGTATCAGAGAACAGGGAGTCGCCCAGCAACTGCACCAGGATACGATCTCCCGGGACGAAGTCGCCGTTCTTCAACCTCATCCGGATGGCGCTAGCGTCGCCAATCATCTTGTCGCGCGTCTTCGAATCCGGTGCCACTTGGGCAGCGTTTTCTGCGGACTTGGCGATCTGCTCGAGCTCGGCACGAGTGGCCTGACGGCGCTGCTCCCCAAGGGACGCCTGCGCCCACACTGGCGAGCTCAATGTTGAGCAAAGAATCGCTGCTACGGCGACCCGCTCAACCGTACGTGGAATTTGGAGTCTTAGAGGGCTCATGATGGCGAGTCAGCAATGCACTGATCGTGCTAAGGACGCGTTTCTACTTGGCTTCGTCAAATCTAGTCACACGAATGACTTCGGTATCGTGACTTTCCACACATCTCGGGCTTTCGAAGTGAACGTGTGGTGTGTAGGCAACAAAACAACATCTTCTCGATTGCCGTCCAACGATCCCATGCAACACCTGCTCCGCTGGGGACCGAAAAACAGCCGCACACGACTTGAGAACTCGGTCTGCTTCCCTCCAACATGATGCCGTCGCCTGATTTATCGACCGGTGCACAAATTCCGAGGGCAAGAGCAGTCATGCGGCACTCGGCGCGCGGCGCGCGTCTTCAGCCGACCAGAGCTCGATTTCGCCCGGTTTGAGGGCGAAACCTGAGCGGTGCGATGCGCAAGGTGTGGCGACCACGCCTCACGCCACACATCTGAGGCAAAGTTAATTTACGCTAAATTGTTGCTGCTAAAGCAATTAGCGGTACTTGCATGGCCCGCACGAGTTCTGCAAGCTGTGTTCGTGGAAATATGCGCCTTGTCACCCCTCCCACGGCCACTCCTGCAAGTGCCCAACGGGCTCCGATGGTAGATATCGAACGCGACTCACCGCCACCGCTTGTCCTGCTCGCAAACGATCAGGAGTGGTCGGCACGGTCGCTGGAGAGCATCCTCGGGCCGCACGGCTTCGCGTCGGTACGTGCGTATACTGGCCGTCAGGCGTTGGATCTGGCGCGGCGCACTCGCCCGGACGTGATCATTGTGGATGCGGGGCTTCCCGATATCGCCGGCGTTGAGCTCTGCCAGCGATTCCGCGACGATCCCGAATTCCCCGCCAGCACGCCGATCGTCGTCACTACGGCGGGACCGGCCTCACGAGCGCAGCGACTCGAGGCATATCGCGCGGGTGCCTGGGAATTCTTCAGTCAACCGCTCGATTCCGAGGCGCTCCTCCTTCGACTGGCCGTGTACGTGAAGGCCAAGCGCGAGATCGACCGCTCACGTGAGGAGAGCCTGCTGGACACCGCGACTGGGCTGTACAATGTGCGCGGTCTCGCACGGCGCGCTCGGGAAATTGGTGCCGATGCCACGCGACGTCATTCCCCGTTGGCGTGTGTGGCCATCATGACGATCCCTGAGGCCAATGACGCATCGCTAGGTGAGGATGTGGATCCGGTGGTGACCGAGCACCTGAGCGAGATTTGTCGCCGCACCGCACGTTCGTCAGACGTCGTTGGACGCCTTGGGCGCTCAGAGTTTGCGATCATCGCGCCGGCCACCGACGACAAGGGAGCAGTGCGTCTAGTCGAGCGCCTGCGAGAAATGGTGGAGACCATTCCGCTGTCCGTAGACGGAGCGCCGCGCCAATTGCGAGTGCGGGCCGGATATTGCGCGGTGGCCGATTTCGCCCAGGCATCGGTCGACGCCGTCGAGCTGCTGTTGCGTGCGGCGACCGCTCTCCGCCATGGTCGAAGCGGCGAGCAGTCACGAACCATCACCGCCTTCGAGGAAGTGCCGCTGCGTTTCGTGCAGTAGGGCAGACTCCTTGTGTTGTTGGGAACGCTCGGCTGCGCCGGGCGTTCTTTTTTTCTTTGATCCGGCACTGACTCACGGTGCGCTGAATTTCAACAGGTACCAGCGGCATACGTGGGACATGAGGTGCATCCACGCTTACTGCGAGGGCCGTTTAACGCATCCCGCGTTGGGTTCGCGGAGGCGGTTGCCCCAACGAACAACGGCGCGCCGGGATCCCCGACGCGCCGCTTGTTCGAATTCTTACCGTGGTGCCTAACGTTTCGACTTGGACTTCCCGTTCTCCTTGCCATTGCTTCCCGCGGTGATCAACCCCGGTCCAGTCTCTGGCATGGCGGCTTCGTAGCCTTCCAGGTAGGAGTAATACCGGAACTGCGGGTTGGCACCCATGTCGTTCAGGATTGCCCCCAGCAGGCGGACGGGCATGCGATCCATCACGTTCAGCTTGGCTTGAGCCAGGCGCCGATCTGTTTCGCCGGTCCGCAGCACCAACACCATGGCGCCGGTGGCCGCGCCCAAGGCGTACGCATCGATACCAGCGCCTAACGGTGCCGTATCCACGAGGATCGCGTCGAACTGGTTCCGGAGGTCACGGATCAGCTGCTGCATGGCGTCGGACGCCAGCATTTCGGGTCCGTGTTGACGACGCGCGCCGCCAGGCACGAGGAAGAGATTCGGGTTCGTGGTCGGGCGCACAATCTCCGACAACGACGCCTCGCCAGCCAAGTAGTCGAGCAGGCCGGGGGATTGGTCGCATTCCATGCCCTGGATGGTATGGAGTGATCCACGACGAATATCCCCGTCGATCAGGACAGTACGGTATCCACCATCAGAGAGCGCCGTCGCGAGGTTCGCCGACACAAAGGACTTGCCGTCGCCCGGCCCAGGCGAGGAAATCGTCAGCTGCACCGGCCCGATCCCTTCGTAAGCTGCGCGAATCGTCAGCGACAAGGAACGGAAGGACTCGACCATCTGCGTCTGGTTATGCAGGCGCGCGGTCGGATTCTTAACCGCCTTGAGGAGCGTCGGCACCGCTCCCACGACATCGAGCCCAAGCTCATTCGTGGCCTGCTCGGGGTACCGGAATCGCTTGTCCATCCGGTCCAGCAGCAGGGCGAGTCCCAACCCAATACCGACTGACGCGGCCAGGGCTACTAGGAAGATCGAAACAGCGGTGTCGGTGGACGGACGACGCGGAGCGACGGCCGAGTCGAGAATGGCAACGTCGGGCTGTGTGGTGAGGTCAGCTAGGCGCGCGGCCACGGCGCGCGTCTGCAGGTCGCCGACAATCGTGTTGGCAATGTCCACGTCGCGCTTCCGGCGGCCTTCCTCGATCTGCCGGGCCGGAATCTGCTTCAGCTCAACCCCAGCACCATCGATACGGCGCTTCATCTCCTGTTCCTGGGCCTGCACCTGGGCAATTGAGACTTCCATTTGTTGCGGGATCGTCTCGGATTCCAGGACGTGGATCTTGTCCTTTAGCTCTTTCACCAGGCGGAATTCATCGGTGTACGTCTGCTGCAACACCTTCAACTGCTGCTGCTTTGTGAGCAGGTCCGTCACCGCCAACGCCAGATTCGTGTTGCTCTGAAGCAACGCCGGTACGGACCGGATGTCTTCGACTTTGTAGCGTCCGCTGTCCGACTTGGCATCTTCTTTCATCGCCACGGCCGCCTCGACGTCACGGCGAACGCCGTCGTAGTTGGCCTTGTCCTGGAAGAACGCATTCAGCACCGGGTTCATCGTGATGCTGATGCCTGGCGCCAATGGCGTGTTCTCCGTCGGCAGCGTGATCGTGTTGATCTTGAACGACTCGTACGCGATCTCCGCCGATTCGAGCTGCTGCTTGGCCTGCTTCAGCTGTTCTTCGACGGTATTCGACGCCGCGGTCAGGTTTTCCTTCTTGAGGCGGCCCGCTTGGTCCACGAACACGTGGACAAGCGTGTTAAGCGTCGTGGCCAAGAGACCGGGGGCATCACCATTCAGCTGCAGAGTCATCAGGTTGCTCTGCGGCATCAAATTCACCTGAAGCGTCTTGGCTAGGTCGAGCGATGCTTCGCGGGGCGTTTCGACGTCGAACTCATAAGCACGTCCGCGGCGAAGGACGTCTGCCGCAGGCTGCCACAGGAAGCCGACGGCCCGTCCGATCGAGTCACCGACCGCGCCTCGCTCAACGACACGCTCCTGCGCCTTTCGGTCATCCGCCAATCGAATGAGCTGGTAGGACTTTCCAGCGCCGTCGACCTTTAACCGGTAACCAGCCGCGCGGAGCGAGTCCGAAGGGAGCAGATTGCGGAAAACGAGCGTATCGGCGGGATCCTTTGGCGTCACGTACAACGCCAGCTTTGAGACGACGTCGTCCAGGACCAGGTAGCTCTTTGCGAGTTCCGGCCAAGCCAAGTCTGAGGAGATCAGCCCGGGCGCAACGATTGGCCCGTTCTTGCCACCATTCTGTGCAATCCAGATGGTCGCATTCACGCCGTACTTCGGCTTGACGAACTGGGTGACCGCGAAGCCAACCGCCGCACCCACCGCCACAATGGCCAAAATGAGCCAGCGGTAGCGCTTAATGGCGGAAACCGATCGCTGGATCTGTTCGCCGACGTTGAAGGAGGCCTGGGGTGGCGCCGCCCCCCAACTCTGCAGCGACGGCAGCGCCTCGTGTCGGGGAGCCACCGGACCGGGAGAAGACGGGACGATGTTAGCGGACATGTGATGCCTGGAAGACGTTGAGTACGACCATACCTAGACGATTACCACGCAAAAAGGGCGCGCATGCTGTGATACGTAACGCAATTCCGTTCGGAGCGTCTTTTTAGCAATTCTGGGCCCACTAAAGTGGGAGAGTTCGAAGCTGTCGCGGAGCTACTATCTGTAGTCGCGTGACAACAGACATGTAGTGAATTGGCCACACAGTCCGCCGATTCCCGACTCGAACACGCCTCACTTTTTCGATTTTCAGCGATATTTCGGCTTCACGAGCTGCTGTTTCTGTCCGGCGCTGTGGATCGCGCCCTGTAGGACGTTGGCATCATTTCTTCTACGAAGTCCGTTCCTAGTCCCTCGGAAACAGAGTTCTATTCTCCGGTTGGAGCGCCAGACATGGCAAGTGGCACTGTGGTCCAAGACGAAGATCGACCGAAGGAAGCCGGTGAGTCGCGCGATCCGCTGTCTATATCGCCTGACGTCAAAGCTAGTCTGAATATTTTAATAGTCGACGACGATCGGACGCTGCGCGAAGGGTGCGCGAGTGTCCTGCAAATGGACGGCTACAACGTCACGACCTTGGGTCGAGGCGATGAAGCGATCGACCTGGTTAAGCGTCGGCGCTTCGACATCATCTTGGTGGATCTGTACATGACCCCGGTTTCGGGGATGGAGATCCTCAAGGCGACGATGGAGTCCAGCAAGGACACGATTGTCGTGGTCATGACCGGCAACCCAAGCGTCACCACCAGCATTGAAGCGCTCCGCGCCGGTGCATGGGACTACCTGCCGAAGCCGTTCTCCGCGACGCACCTGCAGGTACTAGTTGGGCGAGCCTCCCACGCCGTGATGGTGGCGAGAGAGACCCGAGATCTCCGTGTTCAGCTCCTGAAGCAGACCGGCAACTCGGACAAGCTCACCCTGCTGGGTGTGTCTCCGGCGTTCAGGAAAGCGGTCGACCTGGCTCGGAAGGTGGCGAGCACAGATGCGTCCGTCATGATCATGGGCGAGAGCGGGACCGGCAAAGAACTGATTGCTCAGTTCATTCATCAGTACAGCCGCCGCGCCAGCCGTTCCATGGTGCCGATCAACTGCGCAGCGCTGCCGGAGGGACTGCTGGAGAGTGAGTTGTTTGGGCATCGGAAGGGTGCGTTCACTGGCGCCGAGCGCGACAAGCCCGGTCTGCTGGAAATCGCCAACGGGGGGACACTGTTCCTGGATGAGCTGACGGAAATGTCACTCCCGCTGCAGGCCAAACTTCTTCGCGTCCTACAAGACGGCGTCGTGCGCCGGGTGGGGTCAGAGAAAGAAGACGCGATCGTGGACGTGCGCTTCATCTCGGCGACCAATCGAAATCCCCAAGATTGCGTGACTAAGGGGACCCTTCGCGAAGACCTGATGTATCGCCTTCGCGTTGTGCCCATCAACCTGCCGCCGTTGCGAAAGCGACAGGAAGACATCCCGCTGCTGGCGAATCATTTCCTGACGCACTTTTGGGAGCGTCACCGCGGGGCCAACGAACCGACGCCGAAGATTTCTGACGGCGCCATCGAGTTCCTGCGCACTCGCCCGTGGCGTGGCAACGTCCGCGAACTGCAGAACGTCATTGAGCAGCTCACGGTGCTTACCGAACCCGGCCATGTGATTACGGCTGAGGACGTGCCGATTTACGACGATGGGACGACCGAAGTTCCTACGACCGGGCTTCCCGCCAACGTGTTGGCCGACAGCTTCCACGTCGCCAAGGACAAGCTGATCGCCCACTTCGAAAAAGAGTACCTCTCGCAGCTCATTTCCCGAGCTGGTTCCAACATGTCCAAGGCGGCACGCTTGGCGAACATCGACCGAACGACGCTGTACCGGTTGATGGACAAACATGGGTTCCGCCGAGAGGAGATGATGGGTACGTTCGAGGAGTGAGAAGCACGAAACACGAGTTGCATTCCGCTGTGGTGCCGGCCGTCGCTGAAGGACGGCTGGTTCGCGCAGAGGCGGCGCGATCTCCGGGGGCGTCGCGAGGGCAAGGTTCGTCCTCGCCGCCAGGCGGAACGCCGTCACCCCCATGGCGCGCGCTGACGGCCGCGGCAGCCGACGTGGCCACCACGTGGCCGGTGGACGAGCACGCGCGGATCACCACATCGGACATCCGCACCGCGGTCACGACGATCGTGGAGTCGTTGCGTGCGGTGGTGGAGGGTCGGGCTCCAGATCTGGCGCTCATTCCGGTGTTCGTGCCGGTGCGACGTGTGCTCGAGGCGCTGCGCCGGTCGTTTTTGGATCACGCGCAGGCGCCCGACGTTCGTCCATTCTCCGACGAAGTGGTGGCGATTACGCGGGCCATGGAGCGTCTGCAGGAGTCCATGGATGCCGACGCCGCACATCGCTTCGCGTCGCGCCTGACGGGATCTGAAGCGCAGCAGTTGGTTGTGGAGATGGCGCACGATATGCGCTCTCCGCTGGGGTCTATCTTGATCCTTGCCGAACGTCTCCGCGCCGGCGCCGGCGGTGACTTGTCCCCCATCCAAGTCCGTCAGCTCGGACTGATCTATTCCGCGGCGTTTGGCCTTAGCGCGTTGGCTGGCGACGTCATCGAGCTGGCACGCGGGGGAACCACGCTGATTGACCAGGAGCCGCTCGCATTCGCGGTATCCGATGTGCTGCAGTCGATTCTCGACATCCTTCGCCCGATGGCTGAGGAAAAGAAGTTGACAATGCGCTGCGTAGGCCCGCTCGCTGATGTCCGCATTGGCCATTCGGCCGCGCTGAATCGGGTATTGTTGAATCTGGCGACCAACGCGATCAAGTTCACCAACACGGGTTCGGTCGAAGTGGTCTGCAGCGAGCTTGATCGCACGCGCGTGGAATTCTCGGTGCGAGACACGGGGCGCGGCATTCCGGCGCACGTTCGCGCGAACCTTTTCGAGGCGTTTCGCCAGCGACAGACGCCGGGCGACTACGCTTTCTCCAGCGCCGGCCTGGGCCTCTCCATTTGTGAAAAGCTGGTGCGGGCGATGGGCGGTGAACTACACGTCGAGACAGAACTGGAAAAGGGCACGCGATTCTTCTTCGCGCTTGAGCTGCCACAACCACCACGGTTTTAGCCGTCCCGCGACCGGCGCGTTCACTGGACGCGTGCGCTGAGACGCTGCAATTTTCAGACGTTGCCCTCTCGCCGTTCGACCATCACCACCCGCTGAGGCATTCCATGACCCAACGCCGCGACTTTGTCACGTCTCTCATGCGCGCAGGCGTCGCCCTGCCCGTGATGAATGCCCGCGCGTTTCGGCATCTCTTCAACGGGGACGCGATGACCCGCGGCCAGTCCGCCAGTGCCATCGCGAGTGATGAGGATTACTGGAACGAGATCGCCCGCGCGTTTGACACTGACCGGTCGTTGGTGAACCTGAACAATGGCGGGTGCAGCCCGGCGCCGTCGCACGTGATGGAAGCCATGATTCGCGACCTGCGTTTTTCCAACGAGATTCCAGTGGAGCACATGTGGGGCGTGCTCGAACCGCGGATCGAGAGCTGTCGGCGCGACCTGGCCCAGATGTTTGGCTGCGATCCCGAGGAAATCGCGATCACGCGGAACGCGTCGGAAGCGAACGAGACGATGATCCTGGGGCTGGATCTCAAGCGCGGTGATGAGGTGCTGGTCACCAATCAGAACTACGGCCGCATGCTCACCACGTGGGATCAGCGCGTGCGCCGCGACGGGATCGTGCTGAAGCAAATCTCGTTCAAGGTGCCTGTTCCGTCGCAGCAGTATCTCGTAGACCAGTTCCGGAATGCCATCACACCGCGAACGCGCGTCATCGAGATCACGCACATCACGAACCTCACGGGTCACATCTTCCCGGTGCGTGAGATCGTGCAGATGGCACGCGAGAAGGGAATTGAGGTATTCGTCGACGGCGCCCATGCGTTCGCGCAGTTCCCGTTCACACGCGACGAACTCGACGCCGATTACTACGGTACGAGCTTACATAAGTGGCTGCACGCGCCGATCGGCACCGGTTTCCTGTATGTGCGCCGTAGCAAGATCAAGGGCCTGTGGCCGATGATGGCGGCGCCGTCGTCCATGGACGAGAATATCCGGAAGTACGAAGAGATCGGCACGCACCCCGCCGCGAACCACAACGCGATTTCCGTTTCCGCGGCCTTTACACGCGGCATTGGCTTGGATCGCAAGGCGGCGCGCCTACGCTTTCTGCGTGATCGATGGGCCGACCGCTTGGAGAAGGAATCGTCCCGCGTTCACGTGCTGACGACGCGCGACGACAAGCACTCGTGCGGCATCGCGATGGTCAACGTGGACGGCATCGAGACCCCGAAGCTGCAACAGTGGCTGTGGACGAAGCATCGGATCATGACCACGACCATTGTGCACCCAGAATTCCATGGACTCCGCATCACACCGAGCATCTACACCACGCTCAGCGACATCGACACGTTTGGTGACATGATGGTCCAGGCGATCCGCTCGGGCATCACCGTGTAACGCGGGCGCCCGTTCCGTCGAACAAACGCCCGTCCCAGCGACGGGCGTTTTTCTTAGGGAGCGGCGGCGAGGTGCGCGACTTGGTCGCGACCGGCGCGCTTGGCGGTGTACAGGGCGGCGTCCGCTCGCTGCGTCCAGGACATCGCGTCGTCACCGAGCTGCAGTTCGGCGATGCCGACAGACAAGGTGCACTCCAATTTGGGCTCGGAGCCTTGTTGTGCCGCGAGTACTTCGCGCATGGCACGCCGCAATTTTTCGCCGAGGGCCGTCGCGCCGTCGTGCGACGTCTCCTGTAAAATGACGGCGAATTCATCACCGCCGTACCGGCAAACGTAGTCCACGCGGCGCAGGAAGGTTCGGGACAAGGCGCGTGCGACCTGACGGAGGGCCTCATCACCCACCGGATGCCCGAAGGCGTCGTTGATCTGCTTGAAATTGTCGACGTCAACCATCATCAAGCACGCGGGTTGACCAAGCAGGGAGTGCAGCTCGATGCTACGCGTGATGTAGTCGTCGAACGAACGCCGATTGGGCAGACGCGTCAGCGGATCGAGAGCGCTCTCGCGCCGCGCGTCCTCGAGTTCGCGCCCAAGGCTCTTCAGCTTGTCGGCCAGGACAGTGAATTGCCGCTGCTGACGCTCGCGACGAGCCACCATGAGGTTTTCCATGACGGAGATCGCGGCGATGGTTTCGCGTTTGAGCTGCTCGGTCGAGTTGCTCGTGACGGCAGCTTTGACACGGGTGAAATGCTCCGTGGCAATACGGCCCTCTTCCTGTTCCTCAAGGACCAACTGGTGCAGGGCCGACACGAACGCCCAGATGCTGTCACGGAAATCGCCGAGGGCCCGGGTGACGTACGCCGCCTCGTCGCGCCGCGTGCCCCCGAAATACTGCACCAGGCCTTTCCAGTCCCGGTACAGTACGCCACCGGCGGGGCGCTCCTCACTGGAGCCGGGACGGGTCGCGCCCATGGTCGCATGGAGCATCCACGCATGCACCAGGTTGCGCGTATCCGCGGCGCCGGCGGTGTCCGTGTCAAAGGCGTGCTTGCCGTACAGCTGCAATACCGCGCCCAGCGTGTCCAGCACCAACGATGTCTCTGGCGACATCTTGGCCGGCACGCTCGTATCCTCCGGCGCGGGAGTCGACGGAGGCGCAGGCGCGGGGCTGGTTGGTTTTGACTGGCGGAAGATGGACAGCACGTGATCGACGTCCTTCGCGTGAGCCGCAGGCTGTAAGGCTTCGATGGGGACAGACGCGGGGAACGACGTCCCCGAAAACGTCGCCTGCCAACCCTCTAGCAGGAGTATCGGTCCGCACGGCCTGAAACCGTAGCAAAGGCCCCAAGGCACACTTCGCTCGCAATACCGAGGCAAAGTGCGCGGGTATAGACACTTAAGGTCCGCGAGCGGTGCATCCACGGCTTCCTTCGCGTGTTCCAGCTGTCTTTCCGACGTCGCGCCCAAGCCGTGGGTGAAGCCGTCGACGATCGCAGCCGGCTGGCTCCTTTTAGAATCGGCCGCTCAGCAGCCAAATGCCGCTAGCGAACCCGATCGCGATGATCGCTTGACGGACCCGTTGCTGCGGCACTCGCTGGGCGAGCGCGGACCCGGCGTAGCCCCCCGCGACGGCGCCCACCGCCATGGCCATGGCAACAGGCCAATAGACGAGGCTCGATCGAGCGAACGTCAAGGCAGCCACCGCGTTGATGCACAACCCGCCAAAGTTCTTCAGTCCGTTCATCCGGTGGATGTTGGTGAAGCCGATGAAGCCGAGGGCAGCGAGCATCAGGATGCCGATCCCGGCTCCGAAGTACCCTCCGTACACGGCGACCAAGAACTGGAAGATCAGGACAAGGAGCGGGGGGCGGGACGTGCGATCGTCGTCCGTCGATTCGGCCGGGCCGCGGTGGGCGCGGAGCCAATCCATGACCGGTCGCTGCGCGACAAACAACGTGGTGGCTCCCAGCACCAACCATGGTACCAAGGACTCAAATCGATCGGAGGGCGTCCGGAGCAGGAGCAGGGCGCCAAGGAGCCCGCCGACCATGCTCGGTATGGCCCACCGCAGTGCCCACCCGGAGGCGCCGACCAGCTCGCGACGGTATCCGAGCATGGAGCCGAGGGCTCCCGGCCACAGGGCCACCGTACTCGTTGCATTTGCCACGATCGGTGGGATCCCCAGACCGACCAGGGCGGGGAAGGTCAGTAGGGTCCCGCCGCCGGCAATGGAGTTGATGGCGCCACCGACGATCGCGGCAACCACCACGAGCGACAGCTGGCCAGCGTTTGTGTCTGGGACGGGGATGACGGGGTCTCCTGTCAGGGCGAGGTCAGCGGTACGGCATGGACGAAGATCAGCACTGACCGATGCTACTCTTCAGGTGTTGTCAGGAAGTGCCGGTTTTACCGTCGGGTGTTGACTGGCTGACGTCCGACGAAACGAAGGGAAGCTTCACACACGCAGAAGAAAGCGGCTTCCACCGCGGGCAGCAATACGATGCCGGGCCGTACGACGATAGCTTTCGGGTGTGCGACTACTCCGCGCAGGCGGACTCTATGACAAAGGGAGAGTGAAGGGTATGACGACCACGGCGACCACCTCTGCGCCGTCCAGCGCCACGAGCGACTCGATTGAAGTGCGCGATGGCCGAACGGGCCAAGCGTACACGCTCCCGGTGGTAGACGGCGCCATTCGGGCGACGGACCTGCGACAGGTTCGCGTTGACGCGAATGACTTTGGACTGATGTCCTACGATCCGGCGTTCATGAACACCGCGTCGTGCCGCAGCGCAATCACCTACATCGATGGTGATCAAGGCATCCTGCGCTATCGCGGCTATCCGATCGAGCAGCTGGCAGAGACGGCGAGCTTCCTCGAAGTCGCGTGGTTGCTGCGGCATGGTGAGTTGCCGACGCAAGCTGAGTACGATCGCTGGGTGCACGACATCACGTTCCACACGTACGTGCACGAGAACATCAAGCACTTCCTGGAAGGGTTCCGCTACGACGCGCACCCGATGTCGATGTTAGGCAGCTCGGTGGCTGCCCTTTCCAGTTTCTATCCGGAAGCGCGCAACATCTTTGACCCGGAGCAGCGCTACATCTCGATCATTCGGCTGCTGGCCAAGGTGCCGACGATCGCTGCATTGTGCTATCGGCACGTCAAGGGGTTGCCGTTCGTCTATCCGGACAACGACCTGCCGTACGCCGAGAACTACCTGTCGATGATCGCCCGGATGAGCGAATCCAAGTATGTCGCGAACCCGGTCTTTGCCAAGGCGATCGAAATCCTGTTCATCCTGCATGCCGACCATGAGCAGAACTGCTCAACGAACGCAGTTCGCGCGGTCGGTTCCTCGCATGTCGACCCGTTCAGCGCCGTGGCGGCCGGCATCATGGCGCTCTATGGGCCGTTGCACGGTGGCGCGAACGAACAGGTCCTCCGCATGATCGAAAGCATCGGCCACGTGAAGAACGTGCCGGCGTTCATCGACGAGGTGAAAGGCGGCAAGGGGCAGCGTCTGATGGGTTTCGGCCATCGCGTTTACAAGAGCTACGACCCGCGCGCCAAGATCGTGAAGAAGCTGGCGGACGACGTCTTCAAAGTCGTGGGCATGGACAAGGACTTGGAGATCGCCCTGGAACTCGAGCGCATTGCGCTGTCCGATGACTACTTCATCCAGCGCAAGCTGTACCCGAACGTCGATTTCTACACGGGACTTATTTATCGGGCGATGAAGTTCCCCACGGACTACTTCACCGTGCTGTTCGCGATTCCGCGGGTGGCCGGTTGGTTGTCCCAGTGGGAGGAGATGCTGTTGGACAAGGAGCAGAAGATTGCTCGGCCGCGGCAGATCTACACGGGGCATGACGAGCGGCCCTACACCGCGAACCTCCGCCATCGGTCGGCAAAGTAGCACCTGACGGAAGGCTTGCCTGCGCAAGGGCACAGACGGGGCGCGCGAATCATCGCGCGCCCCGTGGTTTATTGAGTCCTGCCGGTGGACGGGGATGTGGTGCGGCGTGGGGACGCAGTCGGTGGTTTCGCGGATACGCAGGACCGGCGTACCGGACAGCGTGCGCAGTGCGCGACCCGCGCCGTGCAGACCATGGCGCCGAGTTCCATCAAGGCCTGGTTATGCGCCCATGCCGCCTTTCCGGTCCTCGGAAGAATGGACGCCGCGATGCGCCACAGCTGTGAGAGGTCGCGCGCGCGCTTTGGTTTGAGCTGCGGGGCGAAGAGTCGGCTCAGGACGCGTGCTACATTCGTATCCACCAGCGGCGCCGGGCGCTCGTAGGCGAATGACGCAACGGCTCCAGCGGTGTACGGCCCAACGCCCGGAAGTGCGCGCAAGGCGGGGACCTGGTCGGGAATGGCACCTTGGTGCTGGTCGCGCACCACGCGTGCTAAGGCATGAAGGTTCCGGGCGCGAGCGTAGTAGCCGAGCCCCTCCCAGCGCTCCATGACTTGGCCTCGTGGCGCTTGAGCGACTGTCTCCAGCGTTGGAAAGCGCTGCAGGAATCGCTCGTAGAAGTCGACGACGCGCGAGACCTGCGTCTGTTGCAACATCAGCTCCGACACCAGCACTCGATACGGATCTCGCGTGCGGCGCCACGGAAGGTCTCGCCCGTGCCGGCGGAACCAGGCACGGAGCGTGCGCGAGACCTTCCGCGCGACCGCTGGATCGATGACGACGTCGCGGGGCATACGCGTCGCCAATCTAGAGGTCAGTACTTCTTGATCGTAGGGTCGACGTCATCCGACCAGCGAAGAATGCCGCCGGCGACGTTCCACACGTCGTCAAATCCCGCCTGCTGCAGGAAGGTGACGGCACGGGCGCTGCGCACCCCTCCCTTGCAGAAGACGAGCACTGGGCGTCCCGGATCCAACGAGTCGATGGCATCGGGAAGCGTGTGCAGCGGAATCAGCCGGGCCCCGTGAATTCGCGTAATCGCGTGTTCCTGCACTTCGCGAACATCGATCAGCTGCACCCCGGATTCGGTTTGCCACCGTCGCGCCGCGTCGGCGGGCGTGACCTCGGGAACGGCGGGCGTTCCGCTCGACGTCAACCCACAGAACTGTTCATAGTCGATTAGCGCCGTCAGGGTGCGCGTGCCACATGCGGGGCACGAGGGATCCTTCCGTACGCGCATGGTCCGCACTTTCGCTCCCAACGAGTCCACGAGTAGCAGCCTGCCCACCAGGGGATCGCCGATCTGCAGGATGACCTTTAACACCTCTGTCGCCTGCCAGACGCCGACCAGTCCCGGAAGGACGCCAAGCACACCTCCTTCGGCGCACGAGGGTACCAGTCCTGGCGGTGGAGGTTCGGGATACAGGCACCGGTAGCACGGTCCGTCAGCCGCACCGAACACAGACACCTGGCCGTCGAAGCGAAAGATGCTGCCGTACACATTGACCTTGCCGAGCAAGACGCAGGCGTCGTTCACGAGATAGCGCGTGGCGAAGTTGTCCGTTCCGTCGACCACGACATCGTAGGCGGCAACGATCTCCTTCGCGTTGGCGGCCGTGAGTCGGGTGTGGTGACGAACGAGCGTGACATGCGGGTTCACGTCGCGCAGCCGATCGCAGGCCGAGTCCAGCTTGGAGCGCCCGAGGTCGCGTGTGCCGTGCAAGAGCTGTCGCTGCAGGTTGGACGCATCGACGCGATCATCGTCGACCAAGCCCAGGGTGCCGACTCCGGCTGCCGCCAGATACAACGCGACGGGCGAGCCGAGCCCGCCGAGTCCCACCACCAGCACGCGAGCGGCCTTGAGGCGCTGCTGACCATCCGTGCCTACCTCGGCCAGCAGCATGTGACGGCTGTATCGAACGAGCTCGTCCGACGACAGGGTGGTTGGAGACGCCGCGTCGCGCACGTCTTCGGTTAGAAGCGTCGCCATGATCAACCTCCTGCAACCGCGGGAACAACAGTGATTTCGTCCCCGTCATTGAGTGTGGTTTCAAATCCGCCAAGGAATCGCACATCCTCATCATTGACATAGAACGTCACGAAGGGATGCGGGCGCCCATCGGTGTGCGCCAGGCGCGGCTTGAGCGCGGGAAAACGCACGCCGAGTTCCTCGACGGCGGCGCCGACCGTAGATCCAGTGACCGACAGGTCGCGTGCTCCAGCCGCAAAGGGGGCGAGCACCGCGGGAAGGGAGAGTGTGATAGCCATGGATGCCTAACGCGTTGGCTCCGGGGCCGGTGCGGCCGCGAGCGCGGCGACCTCCCGAAGGCGTGGGTCAATGAGGGGCGCGCCGACCAATGCCTGATCCAGCGCGTCCACTGTCTTCAGTCCGTTGCCGGTGATGCAAAGGACGACCTCGTCTTTTGCGGTCAGGTGGCCACTCGCGACGAGCGATTGAGCGGCGGCAACGGTGACGCCCCCCGCGGTCTCTGCAAAAATTCCGGATGTTTCGGCGAGCACGCGTATGCCATGCACCAATTCCGCATCGCTGACGGCGCGCGCCCACCCCTGCGTCGACCGGATGGCGTCCCGCGCAATCAATCCGTCGGCAGGCGCACCGATCGCCAGCGAGCGGGCGACCGTCGCCGGTTTCACCGGAACCAAGGCGTCGGCGCCCGACTCCACCAACCTAACGATTGGGGCACATCCTTCCGCCTGCGCGCCAAAGAGTCGCGGCGCTGTGTCATCCACCAGACCGGCCGCGCGTGCCTCCTTGAAGCCTTTGGCGATCTTGGAGATGAGGGAGCCCCCCGCCATGGGGGCGACAATGGCCGTCGGCGAGCGCCACCCGAGTTGCTCGGCGATTTCGAACGCGACCGTTTTGGAGCCCTCGCCGTAGTACGCGCGCAAGTTCACGTTCACGATTCCCCAACCGAAGCGGTCGGCCACTTGTGCGCACAGGCGATTGACGTCGTCGTAGGTGCCACGAACACGGACCAGGCGAGCGCCATAGACCGCCGTCCCCACCACCTTGGCATGCTCCAGGGATTCCGGGACGAATATCCACGCCGTTGTACCTGTCCGCGCGGTATGCGCAGCGACGGCGTTGGCCAAGTTGCCCGTGGAAGCACAGCCGACGACGTCGATGCCGAACGCGCGGGCGGCGTTCAAGGCCGTCGCGACCACGCGATCCTTGAACGACAGTGAGGGAAAGGACAGGGCG
>JAXLXV010000028.1:0-90168 GCA_046327745.1 Gemmatimonadaceae bacterium
CGGTGACCAATCGATTCAAGCAGGTGCACCCCGGCCGGACGGTCACCAGCTTCATCAACGGCAGCCGTCGCCTGTACCAGTTTGTTGACGACAACCCCCAGGTGGAATTCCATTCGTGCGATCGTACCAACGACACGGCGCTGATTTCACGCAATCCGAAAGTGACGGCGATCAACTCGGCCATCCAGATTGACCTGACGGGGCAGGTCTGCGCGGACTCCATTGGCCATCGGATCTTCTCCGGTATCGGTGGACAGATGGACTTTATCCGCGGCGCGGCGCGGTCACGCGGAGGAAAGCCGATCATTGCCCTGCCCTCGACCGCGGCCAAGGGGACAGTGTCCCGCATTGTCCCAGAACTCGCGCCGGGAGCCGGCGTCGTCACCACCCGCGGGCACGTCCACTGGATTGTCACGGAGTACGGTGCGGTGAACCTGCATGGGCAGTCGTTGCGGGAGCGGGCGCACGCGCTCATTTCGATCGCCCACCCCGACTACCGGGCCGAGCTGACGCGGGACTTGGCGAAAATCGGCCTCTGAGAGCAGCAGGGGAGCGCATCGATTGGATGCGCTCCCCTGTTTTCACTCTCCGCTAGTCGGCTGCGGTCTTTGCTCAGGCCCAGCGCGGACGGGCCTCGGGCAGAGTGGCGAGTTCCGCCAGCTGCACCATTACCCGTATCGCCGGCTACTTCGCGTCCTGCGTGAACGTAGCCACGGGCAGTCGTTGAATCCCGCGCTCGCGCTTCTGCTTCTCGACCATCTTGGCCACGTCGTCCAGCAGCTTCTTGTCGTCGTAGATGATTCCGTCCTTGATGGTCCATCGGATACCACCGACGCGTTCGACCTTGCCGGTTTTGTCGTTTAGGCGTGTGAAGCCTGATCCGTACAGCACCTTCAGGTTCGCGATCGGGTTCTCCGGCACGATGTTTAGGTCAGCGAGCATGCCGGGACGGATCACGCCGAGTTCGACCGGCTTGCCATTCACCTTGTTCAGCTCATACGCGGCGTGCATGGTACCGGCGCGAATCACCTCAAGAGGATGGAAGCCCGCTTCCTGAAAGTTCTCCAGCTCCTCGATGTAGGAGAAGCCATACGTGTTGTAGATGAAGCCCGCATCGGTCGACGGCGTCACGCGGCCGCCCATGTTCTTGTAGTCGTTGATGAACTCCATCCACACGCGATAGAAATTGCGCCACGCCACTTCGTCCCACGTGGTCCAGTTGTAGAAGTAGGCACCGTGATTGGCCCGATTGGGCGTATAGAAGTCCCACAGTGAGGGCAGCGTGTACTTCTCGTGCCACTCCGCCGTCCGGCGACGCATGAGGTCGCGCCCCGACATGTAGGTCGTCATGGTCGGGTCCAGCGTGGCGTCATGCTCCTTCAACAACTTCAGGAACGCGTTCCACTTTTCGCCGTGCGGGGTCACCAGGCTCCACTGGCGCGCGACCTGTCCAAAGCGCCACTGCTCGTCGTTGTAGTTGTAGGTGTCGGGGTACGGCTGCACGGAGTTCTTGTCGTACATGGACTCGAAGATGCCGTAGTAGTGCGTGATGGCCCCGAGTCCGAGCTTTACCGCGTCTGCCCCATTCATCTGCACCACGCCGGTTTGGGCCAGGTGGGCGGTGGTGTTGAGCCCGAGCTTGCGGGCTTCGTCGATCGTCGCCTCCATAATCGCCGGCTCATGCGCACCCAGCTTTAACCCATCAATGCCTTGCTCTTTGGCCCAGCGCACCCAGGCCCGGGCGTCGTCGGGCGTGAGGATGGGCTTGCCGCCCCACCCCTTGCCGGTTCCAATGCGCTGGTAGTTGTACATCCGCGGCGCCGTGATCTCGTTCGCGTTCGCGCGCTTGGTTTCGTTCAGGGACCACTCGAAGCCGCCAAACGGAACGCCTCGAACCGCGGTGACTCCGTGCGCCAGCCACAACTTGTAGCAGTACTCCGCCTCTGGGGCCTTGGGCTCGCCGCACGTGTGCACGTGCAAGTCGATAAAGCCCGGCGTCACGTACATGCCTTCCGCCTGAATCTCGCGGGCCGGACCCTTAGGCCGCTTGGAGGCGTCGACCGGCATGTTCGGGAACCCGACATCCACGACCTGCGTGATGCGGTTTTTTTGAATTACGATGTCTACCGGGCCACGTGGCGGAGCGCCCGTACCATCGATCAAGGTGGCGCCGCGGACAATGAGCTTATCAAACGGCCCCTCTCCCTCAGCGCGATTGGGGGCACCCTTGGCGTCGCCCTGGGCGGGCGCGCGTGAGGGCGCGAGGATGAGCGTGGCAGCTGCAACAAGCGCCAGGGTGTATTGGACGCGCATAGGCGGGGGGATCCTAATCTTGACGGTGACGGGGTGACGAACGGGTTACTGCACGACGGGCAACGCGCGAATGCCCCGTTCGCGCTTCTGCTTTTCCACCATACGGGCAACGTCCTCGAGCAACTTCTTGTCGTCGTAGATAATGCCATCCTTGATCGTGTACTTGATGCCGCCGACCCGCTCGGCCTTGCCTGTCTTGTCGTTGAGCCTGACGAAGCCGGTGCCGTAGAGTGTCTTCAGGTTGGCAATGGGATTTTCTGGCATGACCAACAGGTCGGCCAGCATGCCGGGGCGGACCACGCCAATCTCCGGCGGCTTGCCTGTGGGCTTGTACAGTGTTTGTGCCGCATGCATCGTCGCGGCGCGAATGACCTCCAGCGGATGGAACCCGGCTTCCTGCAGCAGCTCCATCTCCTGGATGGTAGAGAACCCATAAGTGTTATAGATGAAGCCCGCATCGGAACTGGGGGTCACGCGTCCCCCCATGTTCTTGTAGTCGTTCAGGAATTCCATCCACACTTGGAAGAACTTGCGCCACGCTACCTCGTCCCAGGTGGTCCAATTGTAGAAATAGGCGCCGTGGTTTGTGCGGTTCGGCGTGTAGAAGTCCCACAGCGACGGCAGCGTATAGGTCTCGTGCCACTCAGCTTGACGCCGCGCCATCACGTCGCGACCCGTCAGGTACGCCGTCATCGTCGGGTCCAACGTCAAGTCGCTGTCCTTTAGGGTCTTCAGAAGCGCGTTCCATTTTTCGCCGTGCGGTTTGACCAGACTCCACTGGCGAGCCACCTGGCCAAAGCGCCATTGCTCATCGGCGTAGTTGTAGGTGTCGGGATAGGGTTGGATGTTGTTGGTTTCGTACATCGCCTCAAAGATGCCGTAGAAATGGGTCACGGTCCCCAGTCCCAGCCGAGCGGCATCGCCGGCATTCATGGTATTGACGCCAATCTGGGCCAGGTGCGCCACCGTCCCCATGCCGTTCTTCTTCGCCTCATCGATCAGCGCGCCCATGATTTCTGGGCGAAAGGCGGTCAGCTTCAACCCATCGACCCCCTTCGCCTTCAACTCGCGGACCTTGGCCCGTGCTTCCTCGGGCGTCTGGAAGTCCGAGCCGTACGACCATTCGCTGGGGTTCTCGTACGCCCACATGCGCGGTGCGGTGATCTCGTTCTTGTTGGAACGCTCCTTCTCCTTCAACATCCAATCCGTCGGGCCAAACGGCACGCCACGCCCAGTGGTGATGCCGTGTGCCATCCAGAGTTTGTAGGCGTACTCGGCGTCGGGATCCTTAATCGGATCGCCGGTGTGCAGGTGCAGGTCGATGAAGCCAGGGGTGACATACATCCCTTCGGCGTTGATCTCTCGAGCCGGTCCCTTAGGCCGCTTCTCGGGATCGATCGGCATGTTCGGGAAGCCGACATCGACGACCTGCGTGATGCGATTCTTCTCAACCACGATGTCGACCGGGCCACGCGGAGGGGCGCCGGTCCCATCGATGAGCGTCGCGCCGCGGATGATAAGCTTGTCGAAGGGGCCCTCGCCCTCGGTACGATTGGGGGCCGGCTTCATCTGCTGGGCGGACAGCTGAACGGCACAGCTCAGGGCGACCAGCACTCGCATCATGTTGCGAACAACCATCGTCGGCTCCTACGTCGGCGGGGAGAAAATCGGCCGGCGAAGCGACCGATCAGACTCCCCGATTGTACCGCGTAAAGAGGGCAACGTCGAGATCGCTAGGCGGGTCGGTCTGAGAGCGACGGCGCCACGACGGATGTCGCGTGTGCTGGCATGGGAATGCCAGATGCGGGCGCCGTCTTTTCCTCGGCTGGCGCGCGCTTCCAACGGCGGCCCCACTCGTCGAAGTACGTGTACACCACCGGGGTGACGTACAGCGTCACGAGCTGCGAGAACGCCAGACCGCCGACCACGGCAATGCCCAGCGGCCGGCGCGACTCGGCCCCTGCCCCGGTGCCAAGCGCGATGGGCAAGGTGCCGACCAATGCGGCCATCGTGGTCATCATGATAGGCCGGAAGCGAACCAGGCAGGCCTCAATGATGGCCTCGGTGGCGGTGGAGTTGTGCTGACGCTCGGCTTCGATGGCAAAGTCGATCATCATGATGCCGTTCTTTTTGACCAGCCCTACCAGCATGATCACGCCCACCCACGCGTACATGGTCAGCTCGGTGCGTGTCACCATCATCGCTAGGAGCGCCCCAAAGGCCGCGAACGGAATTCCTGAGAGAATGGTGATGGGGTGGATGAAGCTCTCGTACAAAATGCCCAGCACGACGTAGATGACGAAGATGGCCACGATGAAGAGCAGCCCCAGGCCCTGCTGCGTCGCTTGGAACGCGGCGGCCGTCCCCGAGAATCCGGTGGTGATGCCTTCGGCCAACGTGGATTGCGACGCCGCTTGCACTTGGCTCACCGCCTCGCCCAACGACGCCCCCGCCGCCAGGTTGAACGATAGGGTCACCGAAGGAACTTGTCCCGTGTGATTGACCTGTGTCGGGCCCACGGTGGTGGTGACGGTCGTCAGCGACGACAGCGGTACGAGCGTTCCGCTTTTGGCGCGCACGTACAGCAACTCGAGCGCTGACAAGTCGCGTTGGAACTCGGGCAGCAACTCGAGAATGACCCAGTACTCGTTGTTGGGCGTGTAGATCGTGGAGACCTGTCGCGAACCGTACGCGTTGTACAGGGCGTTCTCTACCTGGTCCGGAGTCACGCCGTATTGTGCCGCCCGGTCTCGGTCCAGCATGACCGAAGCTTGGGGGTTGGCGACCAGAAGATCGGTGGAGACGTCCGTCAGCGCCGACAGCTGCTTCATCTTCTTCTCCAACGCCCGCGCACCCGTGTACAAGAGATTCAGGTCAGAGCCTTGAAGGGTGTACTGATACAAGGCTTTGGCGCTTCGTCCGCCGATGTTCAGCGCTGGCGTATTCTGGACGTAGACGGCAAGCCCAGGCACGTTGTTCAACTCCTTTGACAGCATGCGGACCATTTCGTCGGCGCTTGGCCGCTTGCTGCGGTCGATCATGGCGAACGTTAGGCGGCCCTGACTGGCCAGCCCAACGCTGTTCCCGGAGCCCGTACCCAAGTTGGAGAGCACGGCCTCGATATACGGATTCTTCTGCGCTTGGGCGGCGGCTGCCTTCTGCTTGTCCACCATCCCCTCGAACGAGGTCCCCTGTGCTGCCTCGGTAGATGCGCGAATGCGACCCGTGTCTTCTGATGGAATGAAGCCCTTGGGAATGAAGATGTAGAGTAGCACCGTGCCGACGAGCGTCGCTGCCGAAAACAGCATGACAAGCGGGCGATGGTTCATCGCCGCGCGCAATGTGCGCCCGTAGAAGCCGTGGGTCGCTTCATATCCACGCTCGAAGGCGTCCAGCAGCCAGTTGTGAATCGCGTGCTCTTCGTGCTTCCCTCCCTGCAGAAAGCGCGCGCCAAGCATGGGAGTGAGCGTGACCGACACGACGCCGGACACCAGAATCGCGACACCGATGGTGACGGCGAATTCATGGAACAACCGGCCGATGAGGCCCCCCATGAACAGGATGGGAATGAAGACCGCCGTCAGCGACAACGTCATCGAGAGGATCGTAAAGCCAACCTCCTTGGCGCCATCGAGCGCCGCCTGCAACGGCGCTTTCCCCATCTCCACATGCCGCACGATGTTTTCCAGCATGACGATCGCGTCGTCCACCACGAAGCCGACCGCGAGCGTGAGCGCCATCAAGGACAGGTTGTCCAGGCTGTACCCGAGCAGCCACATGACCGCGAACGTCCCCACCACCGACATGGGGAGGGCCAAACTCGGTATCACCGTCGCCGGGACGTTCCGCAGGAACAGGAAGATCACCAGGACCACCAAGCACAACGTCAGGACGAGCGTGAACTTGACGTCATGCACGGAAGCCCGAATGCCCGCGGATCGATCGTAGAAGGTCGACAGCTCAACCGCCGCGGGAAGCTGCTCGCGGATGCGCGGCATCATCTCGTTGATGGCGTCGGCCACCTGCACCGTGTTCGTTCCGGGCTGCTTTTGGATGGCGACGGTGATGGATCGCGTGCCGTTGTACCAGGCGGCCACGCGGTTGTTCTGCACGTCGTCCCTCACGTGCCCCAGGTCCTTGAGGCGCACCGGCGCACCATGACGATAGGCGACGATTACGTCGCCGAATTCCTGGGCGTTGGAGAGCTGGCCGTTCGCCTGGAGCGTATATGCCCGCGTCTTTCCCCACAGAACCCCGGTGGGGAGGTTCACGTTGTTCTGGTTCACCGCAGCGGCGACTTCGTCGATGCCGATCCCTCGTGCCGCCAGCGCGCGCGGATCCACTTGGATGCGCGTGGCATACTTCTGGGTACCGAACAGCGTCACCTGGGCCACGCCGTTCACCATCGACAGTCGCTGACCAATGATGGTCTGTCCGATCTCGTCGAGTGTCGACAACGGCAGCGTGGGCGAGCGCAGGTTCAAATAGAGGATCGGTTCATCGGCCGGGTTCGACTTGTTCATCGACGGCGGTACGATGCCTGGCGGGAGGTCTCGCAGCGTCTTGGAGATCGCCGATTGGATGTCCTGCGCCGCCGCGTCGATGTTGCGATCCAGCGCGAACTGAATGGTGATCGACGTGCTGCCGAGCGCGCTCGTGCTCACCATGTTGTCGATGCCAGCGATCGTCGTGAACTGCTTCTCCAGCGGTGTCGCGACCGCGGCGGCCATCGTCTCCGCGCTCGCGCCGGGCAGACCAGCCGAGACCGTAATGGTGGGATAGTCGACGTTCGGCAGGTCACTCACTGGCAGCTGCTGATACGCCATGATGCCGAACACCAGAATCGTGGCCATGACCAGGGTGGTCATGACCGGACGTCGAATAAACAGTGCGGTAAAGTTCATGGACTGCTCCTGCCTCCCGTCCCGCCTTTGGCCGGGCTACGCGCCGGTTCGGCGGCGGCCTTGGATCCAGCGCCCGCCAGCTCAACTTCCGCGCCCGGTGTCAAACGCGACTGTCCGTCAGTGACTACCGTTGCCCCTGACGACACGCCGGTGGCGATGATGGTCTGGTCGCCGCTCACCCGGGCAATGGTCACTCGTTGCATCTGCGCCTTCTTCGCGCCGTCCACGATGTACACAAATGGTCCATCCTGGCCATTCATCACGGCTTCATTCGGGACAAGCACGACGTTTGAGTCCACGTGCAACACCAGCGAAACGGCGACGAACTGTCCCGGCCACAAGCGTCCATCGGCATTGTCGAACCGGGCCTTCAGTGTCACGGTTCCTGTCGTCGTATCGACGCCGTTGTCCACGAAGTCCAGCACCCCCGCCACGGCCTTGGCGTCGCCGCGTGGAACCACGGACACCGGCAAGCTGCGGCCGCGGGAATACTGCTGAACGCTGGGCAACTCGCGGTCGGGAACCGCAAAGCGAACCAGGATCGGGTGGATCTGGTTGATGACCACCAGCGGCGGATTGGTTCCGGGACGTACCAGATTGCCTTCGCGAACCAGCAAGCTTCCCGTCTTGCCGCTCACAGGCGCGCGAATCGTGGCATTGTCCAGGTTGAACCGCGCCGTCTCGACGTTGGCGTGGTCCGCGTCCACCACCGATCGCAGTGCCTCAGCATTGGCTGCGGCCTGATCGGCCTGACTCCGGGTCACGAAGTCTTTCTGCGCCAAGGCGGCGTAACGCTCAGCGTCGCGTGTGGCATTGCGGAACTGCGCCTCGTCCCTGGCCAGCAAGGCCTCTGCCTGACGAAGCGCGGCAGCGAATGGCACGGGATCGACCTCGAACAGGACATCCCCTTCCTTGACCTCCGTCCCCTCCTTGAACCTGACGGACTTGAGGACGCCGCCCACCTGGGACTGGATGGCTACCGTGCGAACGGGTTCCACGATCCCATTGGCTGGCACGATGTACGGAGCGCTGCCCACTTGTGCGGTCGCGACTTTCACATTGGCTGGCGGTCGGGTGGTCACCTTGGCCGGCGAGCACGCAGCGACCAGCACCAACGCCCCAACCGTTGCACGTGGGACAGAGAGAAGCACGGACATTTACTTGGGTCCCCCGTTCGAGGAGGCAGGGATCAAAGGAAGGGATGAATCACCGCGCGGGCCGAGCGCACCCGCATCGTGCGCCAGCTGCGCCAACGCCGCCGACCACGCCCACCGAGATTGTACGGTTTGGGCGCGCGCGTCAGCCAAGGCGCTCTGCGCAGTAAGGACGTCTAGGATCGATCCGACGCCCTCGGCGTAGCGGCCGCGCGCTACCTCTTCCGATCGCGTGGCACTCGCCAGCAACTCGGTGGAGGTGGTCACGCGCTGCGCGGCCGTGCGTAAGGCATAGTACGACGCGTACACCTGCGCACCCGCCAGCAACCGCGCCTGCTCCGCCCGCGCCGAGGCCGCGCCGACCGCCTCCCGCGCTGCCGCTGCGTCGTATTGCCGCGACAGGCCGTTGAACACCGGAATGCTCACGCCAACCGTGAGTGCATACGTCTGCCCAACCAAGGCTGGTGTGCTGGACCACGAACGCCCGCGGTTGGCACCTAACGTCAGTGACGGAAAGGACGACGAGAGGGCGACACGCGCCAATTCGTTCGCCTGTCGCACCTGTGCACGGGACGCGGCCAGGTCGGGCCGTTCGCGTTCCGCGCGGGCAATGAGGGAGTCCACGCTCGTGGCAACTACTTGAACAGCCGGCGGGAGCGTGTCCACCACCAGGTCAAACGGCATGGTGGGCGAAATGCCAAGCGCCGCCGCCAGACTCGCGCGGGCTATCTGGACACTCCCTTCCGCGCCTTGTGCCACCAGCTGCGCCTGTGAGAGCGCCGTCCGAGCCTGGAGCACATCGCCAATGGTCGCCAACCCGACGTCGTGACGTCGCTCGGCCGCCACCAAGTTCGCCTCCGCCGTGCGCACACCGGCCTGCGCCGCCAGCAACAAACCGCGCGCCGTCTGGTACTGGAATGCCGCCAGCTCCGCCTGCAACGCCACGTTCTGCAGGGTGGCATTGTGCGTGAAGTCGGCCGCGAACAGCGCCTCGCGGGCGGCGCCGATGCTTCCAGAGCGGCCGCCAAAATCCAGCAGCAGGTACGACAGCGAGCCCGTCACGGTCTCCGTGGTCCGCTCGGCTGGCAAGCGAGCCGGATTCGCCGAAATCACCTTGGACGGGCTGGCCGACCCATCGATAGAAAGAGTGGGTAGGTATCGGCCGCGAGCAGAGCCTAAAGCGTCAGACGCAACACGTGCCTGCGCCCAGCTCAGGTGGGTCTGCGGATTGTTCTGCAGCGCGACATCCACCACGTCCACAAGGGTCATGGCCGCCGACTGCACACTCCGACCTGACGAGTCGGGAGGCGACCATCGGCGAGGCGCAACGGGCACCGGATCCGCCGATTTAGGCGCCGGCTGCCAAGGGTCAGACGGCCGCGTGCTGGTGCCCTGCACCCCACGGACCGAGACCGCGGGTGCGGACGCACAGCCCACTCCCGCGACCAGGGCGGCAAGCCAAAGTGGCGCTGCAAGACGGCGACAACTACACAATGGAGCAACGATCGGACGGATGGGCATCTTCAACACTAGGGTCTGTCCTAAACGCGCCCTGACGCACCAATCGCGCGTCAGGGCGCATCTTTCGGGCCTCATCACGTTAACGTGCGGCTCGTGCCATACGATGAGAAGTCAGGCCTCCAGCGTCCTATTCTTCCGTCAACCGTCAAACGGGCTGCACCTTGACGCCTTAGTTTGGCCCTCAAGTTGATCTATTGGTCGTTGTTGGGCCAAAAAGCTCGCCCTGAAAGAACCTGCAACTGAGTTCCCGCCTTCCAAGCTCCCACTCCGGCCCACACTCAACGTGCCTCGTTTCCACGTACCGGCCGCCGTTCTGGTGTCACTCTTGTCCGCGTCTTGCGGTCCGCGCACGGCACCATCTGCGGCGAGCGACCATCTGTCCGTTCCGGTGGACTACTACACCCTGCCGAACGGCCTGCGGGTGGTCATGTCGCGCGACACCACCGCACCCACGGTGGGAGTCGGAGTCTACTACCACATCGGATTCCGGAACGAGCCGCGCGAACGCACCGGGTTCGCGCACCTCTTTGAACACCTCATGTTCCAGGGGTCCCGAAACATGGGGAAGATGGAATTCATCAAGCTGGTGGAGTCCAACGGCGGAATCCTGAACGGATCCACGCGTTTCGACTTCACCAATTACTACCAACTCGTCCCCTCGCACACCCTGGAACCGATCTTGTGGGCGGAGGCAGATCGCATGCGTGGGCTGGCGATCGACACGGCGAGCCTCAAGAACCAGCAGGAAGTGGTGAAGAACGAAGTTCGCGTCAACGTCCTGAATCAGCCGTACGGGTCGTTTCCGTGGATTGACCTGCCGATGGCGGCCAACGTGAACTGGTTCAACGCACACAATTTTTACGGCGACCTTGAGCATCTGGACGCGGCGACGTTGCAGGATGCCTCTACGTTCTTCAGGACGTACTACGCTCCCAACAATGCTGCCTTGGCCGTCGTGGGCGATTTCAATCCAGCGCAGGCGAAGCAGTGGGTGGAGAAGTACTTCGGCTCCATTCCACGGATCGACGCTGCGGCGCGCCCGGATATCAGCGAACCACGCCAGACGGCGGAGCGACATGGGACACGGACTGATGCCCTGGCGAATCGCCCGGCACTTGGGGTGGCCTACCACATGCCCGAGCGATGGACCCCCGAATGGTTTGCCATGGGACTCATCGATCAGATCCTTGGCCAAGGTCGTGACTCTCGACTGTACGACGCCCTGGTGCAGCAGACGGCGCTGACCAGCGACGTGCAAGCGGGGATCAACTGGGGACTCGGCAACATGTTCAACTACGAAGGCCCCATGTTGTGGATGGTGTCGGTCTACCATGATCGCGACAAGCGCCCTGACTCCTTGATGACGGTGATCGACCGAGAGATCGAGTCCTTGCGCTCCGCTCCAGTCGATTCAGCGACGCTGTCCCGCGCTCGCACCAAGATGCGGTCATCCTTGTACGGCATCGTCGATGAGTTCTCTGGCCTTGGCAAACTGGACTTGCTCGCGTCCTTTGCCTTGTTCGACAACGATCCCGCCAGATTCAACCGTCTGGAGGAGGAATTCGCCAAGGTGACCCCGGAGCTGATTCAGAAGACCGCCCAAGAGTTCCTGCGAAGGGAGAATCGCACGGTGTACACCATCATCCCTGGCGCGAAGGATGCGCCGGCGGCCGGCACCAACTGACGGAGACATGGCCATGACGATTTCGCGCGCTCTGGTTCGCGGCATGTTCGCGGCGGGCTTGTTGGTCCCCGCGCTGGTTGCCGCGCAGAAGGAGGCTCCGCCAGCACCGGGAACGCCCAAAGACTTCCGGATGCCTGCCCACCGGACGATTCAATTACCGAACGGCATGCAGGTGACCCTCATTCCGTATGGTCGCGTGCCGAAGACCGCGATTGAGCTGTCGATTCGCACCGGGGTGATCGACGAAGGTCCCAACGACGTCTCCCTGTCGTCAGTCACCGGCGACCTCCTACTGGAAGGCACCGCCACTCGAACCTCGCAACAGATCTCGCGCGAGGCAGCGGATATGGGCGGTTCTTTATCGGCGCAATCGGGTGCCGAAACGGTGGCGCTCAGTGGCGAGGTACTCAGCGATTTTGGACCTCGGTTTGTCGCGCTCCTAGCCGACGTGGCACGCAACCCAAAGTTTGACCCGTCGGACCTGGCGAAGGTGATTGACCGGCATGCGCGGGACAACGCCATGGCGTTGGCTCAGCCGGGGACGCTGGCCCAGAAGGCCTTTCGCGAGATGATGTTTGCCGATCATCCCTTCGCCCACGTCTTCCCGTCGGACGTCATGTTGCGCGGGTTCACGGCGCCGCGTGTTCGCGAGTTCTACACCCGGAACTTCGGCGCCGCTCGGGCTCACCTGTACGTGAGCGGCATTTTCAATGCGGATGCCATGGAGCGCGCCGCACGCACGGCGTTCGAATCGTGGGCCGCCGGTTCCCCGCCCACGGTCAAGCCACCGGTCCTCGCGTCCAAGCGTCAGGTGGCCGTGATCGATCGACCGAAGTCCGTGCAGAGTTCGATCTGGATGGGCCTTCCGGTGGCGGATCCATCCAACGCGGACTGGACAAAGTTGAACGTGACGGATGCCCTGCTCGGCGGCGCGTTCGGATCCCGCATCACGACCAATATTCGCGAGGACAAAGGGTATACGTATTCCCCTTCCTCCTTCCTGTGGACGCGGAAGGGCGCGTCCCTGTGGGTGGAGGTCGCCGACGTGACGTCGAATGTGACGGGACCGGCGCTGACTGAAATCGTGAAGGAGATCACGCGGCTGCGAACCGAGCCGGCGAGCGACGCAGAGCTGATGGGCATCAAGAACAACCTCGCCGGCCTCTTCACCATTCAGAACAGCTCGCGCGCCGGCGTCATCAACCAACTGGAATTCACCGAGCTGCACGGGCTCGGCGACACGTACCTGACGAACTACATCAAGAACGTCATGGCGGTGACGCCGGAGGACGTGCGCGCCACTGCGCAGAAGTATATCGACCCGTCCAAGCTGTCGATGGCAATCGTGGGTGATCGCAAGATCATCGACAAGCAGCTCGGCGAGTTCAAGCCGGTCGTGCCGTAGGCTGCGGCCCGGTGCCTAACGGGCATCCGGATCAGCCGAGTGCGCTCAGTTTAGCGGTCCGGTAGGCGCCGGCGCCTAACGGGCCGGGGCCGTACCGGTGGGCTTGTGGGTGACCGTCTTGATCTGCACCCCGGGCGGAATCTCGACCGAGAGGTACTCCGCCTTGGTTTCCTTCAGCCACTTGCTGAAGAAGGCCAGCGTGTATGAGGCGATCGCCGCATGGGCACTCGCCGGATTGTCGGTGTGCGTGAATCCCATGCGGTGCGCGAGCGGCGGACAGCAGAGGGCCACGTCCGAGAATCCCATGTGGTATACGCCATCCATACGGATTTCGGTGCCACCAAAGCGCAGCAGCGAGTCCACGCGAGATGTTGAAGGTCCGATAGATGTGCTTCAGCGAGTCCGCGGTGATGCCCAACGCCTTCAGCTGCTTGGCCATGATCGCGACGTCTGGTGGGTGACTGCGAAACACCAGAAACGGCGCGTCGATCCCCTTTTTCCACGACGCGCCGTGCAGCATGCCGTCCATGTTGACGCCGGCCTTGATGCGCGGGTCGCGACTCATGGCTTCCGCCGCCGCGTCACCGCCCAAGGAGTGGCCGAAGTACCCGACCTTGTCGAGTTGCATCCGACGGGCCAGCGTGTCCGTCGCGTCATGCACCGGCAGCTTCTCCAAGCGATTCAGCACAAACTCGGCGTCATTCACCCAGGTGTCCAACAGACGACTGGCCCCGCTGTCGCTCTTGATGAGTTCCTGGGTCGTGTTGGGGATGTGTCTTCCATCTGGGAAGACCGTCCCTGAGGCTGCGTACGAGTGCTCGATGCTGACAATGATGTAGCCGTAGCTGGCCAACTCCTCGAATTCGTACGTGTTTTGTACGCGCGAGCCACCGTAGCCGTGGGAAAACAACAGGACCGGTGAGCGACCTTCGCGGCGGTTAAACGGGGCGTTTTGGATCGAATGCGTCCGAGCCTTGGTCATGCTGGACATCACGAAGCCGGGGAGACCTTCGAAGACGTCCTTGCCCAACTGGGTGGGATTCGGGTGGTAGACGCTGGGCGTACCGCGTGAGACGGTATCGGACGGATACCAAATCGTCAGCAGCAACGAGCGCTTGTCGCCGGGTTCCTTGGTGAACGTCTCCTCCCGCGTCGAGTCCACCCAGAATGCCTCCACGCGGCCCACTGGGTAGTAGCCCGTAGGACGCGGGAAGGTCACGCGGGGCAGCAGCCATCCAGGCAAGAGGGCGGCAATGAGCCCACCAACCACGACGATGGCCCCCACAATGGCGCGGTGGCGAACGACGGGGGTGACCTGCGTTCCCGCACTGCGGCGAAAGTCCCGCCACGCCATCACGCCGCCCCACACGCCTAACAAGTATGCCGGGATCATCTCCCAGCGCAGACCGTCGAAATACGCGTGCAGCACGGCCCCGATCAGCAGGAAGCCCAGGTAGGTTTCCCCCGCGATGCGCGAGCGCGGTCCCGGACTTCGGTAGATCAGCCAAATGAGCACGACGGCGACAAACGCCGTTTCAACGGGACGCATGGAATCGCTCGAGTGAAAGGTCTGCGGAGCAACGCGACTGCTGGACGTTACTCGGCTGCCTAGCGAAGCACCATCCTCGTGAACGGCGGGATGTACGCTTGCAGCAACACCAGCACGCCGACCAGCGTCGCCAGCGCGAGTGAGTGGAAAAAGACAAATCGCAGGATGCGACTCTCTTGCCCATACCACCGCGTGGCGGTGCTGGCCACCACAATACTCTGGGCATCGATCATTTTCCCCATGACGCCACCCGAACTATTCGCGGCGGCCATGAGCGTCGGACTCACCCCGACTTGCTGGGCGGTAATCGTTTGCAGGGATCCAAAGAGGACGTTCGACGAGGTGTCCGAGCCCGTCAGCGCCACCCCAAGCCACCCAAGCATGGCGCCAAAGAACGGGTACAACACGCCGGTGCGCGCAAAGGCGAGTCCGAGGATGGCGTCCAGCCCAGCGTATCGTGAGACGTAACCGAGCGCGAGCATGGCCGCGATGGTGATCAGAGAGTGACGCACGACCCACAGCGTGCGACGATACTCCGCGAGCAGCTCGCCGATCCGGTAACCCAGCCAACGACCGCTGATGAGCGCCGCCAGCAGGATCGCCGTGCCCGTCGCCGACAACAGGTTCAGGTTAAACACCGCCGCCTCAGGCGTCGGCGTCGCGACCACGGGTGCAACCCGCATGACCTGCTGATCCAACCCGGGAATCGCCACCTTGGGCGCGAAGACACCATTCAGCCAACCCTTGACCTGCGGCGTGCCCCAAAGGAAGACGAGCACACTCAGGATGATCCACGGAATCCACGGCTCCAACCCACCGCCGCCTGTGTCTGGGGCTCGCCTGGCCGCTCGCCCGTTTCGCAGGCGCATGTACAGCACCAACGTTCCCATCGACACCAAGGACGCAATGACGTCCACCAGCCAGGGTCCGTGGTAGTTGGAGACGACGAACTGAGGGACCGCAAAGGCCACACCGGTGATCAGCAGCGCCGGCCATGTTTCGCGAACACCGCGCCACCCGTCGTACGCGGCAATGAGCCAGAACGGGACAATGACCGAGAAGACCGGCAGCTGCCGCCCTACCATGGCACTCAGGTCGTGCAGGTCCAGACCGGTCACGCCTTGCAGGGCGATAATGGGCGTGCCTAACGCCCCATAGGCCACAGGCGCGGTATTGGCAATCAGGGACAAGCCACTGGCTTCCAACGGCGGAAATCCCAGGCCAATGAGCATGGCCCCCGTGACCGCCACCGGCGTCCCGAATCCGGCCGCTCCCTCAAAGAACGCTCCGAAGGCAAAGGCGATCAGCAGGAGCTGCAACCGCCGATCTCCGGTCACGCGGGCAATACTGCCTTGCAATCGGTCGAAGGCCCCCTTCTCGTGCGTCAATCGGTAGAGGAAAATCACATTGAGCACAATCCAGCCGATCGGAAAGAGCCCATAGGCCGCTCCGAACAGGGCCGCATGCAGCGCCATCCCCGCGGGCATCCCCACGACGCCGATCGCGACCACCATGGCTGCCACCATGCCAAGTAACGCGGCATAGTGCGCCCGAACCTTGTGCCAAGCCAACAGCCCAAGGAGGATCACCAACGGTAATGCGGCGGCGCTGGTGGACAGGACGGCGCTGTCGAGGGGATCGTATTGCTGGGACCAGTGCATGGGCGAAAGTGGTCAGGAGGCCTGGCCGAAGTTGTTCACGATTGGCGTCGCGTCAAGACGTCGACGACCGACGTTTGGTCCATTTCACGCTGGGCGGCGCCCGACCTAACGACCCTCGAGTGCCTCCCGGATCGCCGCCCAGGCGGGCTTCCGTTGCAGCTGAGCGTCCAGCGGCAGCGGACGGACCGCCAGCCCGTCGGCTCGCGGCGCTTGCCGCGACAGCCAGGTGATCCGGTCGCTCAACCCCCACGTCATCACGGTGGTCACGGCCGGGTGGCCCAACATCAGGTCCAGGAACTCGCGATACTTCGCCGCGACCGCCGCATCGCGCGCGGCGATGTCGGCCGGCGCCAGCTGGTCCTTCACGTCCAGCTCCGTGATATAGACCTGGAGCCCGAGATCAGCCACCGCATCCATGAACGCGCGCAGAGTGTCCGCACGAAAGGTGTACGAGACACCCACGTGCGCCTGTATGCCCAGCGCGTGCACCGGAATGCCTTGGCGCCGCAAGTTGGTGAGAAGTTCCAGCGTGTGGCGCCGCTTGAGGTCCGCCGCGCCCGTGTCATCCTCGATGCCGAATTCGTTGTAGACCAACGTCGCCGATGGGTCGACCTCCGCCGCGATGGCAAACGCCTTGGCGATGTACTCCGGCCCCATCAGCTGCAACCATGGCGAGTGACGAAGTCCGTCGGCGCGACCATCACTGGGGAACACCGCCTCGTTCACCGGATTCCACGAGTGAAAGCGCCCGTGGTAGCGCGTCATGAGCGCGGTGATATGCGCGCGCAGGTATTGCTCGGCGTTGTCGCTGGTCACCACCTGCCCAAACCAGTCGGGCATGTTCTGGTGCCATAGCAGGTGCACCCCGCGCATGGGCAGTCCAGCGGACGACGCCCAGTCCCACATCGCATCCAGTACCCGAAACTCCCAGACCTCAGGACCCGGGTGCGTCACCCGCCACGGTCCCAACCCCATTGGCACCACCAGTCCTGACTCCACCGCGTGGGCGGCCAACAGGTCTGGCTGGCGCAGGGTGTCCAAGTTCACCCCGCAGCCAAACAGGACGCCATGTCGACGTGCAGCCAAGAACAGCCCGTCGGCCGACTTGGGTGACGGCGCACCACCCGGCTGCGCCCCCGTCACGACCCCCGAACTGCAGGCGGCCAGGCTGGTGGAGACCACGGCGCCGGCCGCAAGAGATCGCAGGAACGAACGCCGGTCGATGCCATCGTGGGCGCCAGTCGCACCCCGCAAGACCGTTGGGGACGGCGCCACAGCTAGTGCTCGTTAGGGCTGGGCGATTGGCACGGTCCACCGAAACGTCGACCAACGAAACTCAAGCACGTTCTCTGGCGCGAGCCGAATGGTGAAACGCTCCTGCGCCTCGGCCGTCGCAGCCTGCATCGTCACGTGCAACGCGTCTTTGGTGTCGTCGTATTCCGTGCCCCACTGCCCATGCTGACGGTTGAGGATCAGCTCCGCGTGGTCCTCGAACGGCACACTCCACAAGGAATACGTGCCCGCGGGGAGTCGTTGGCCGCCGATCATCAGGTCGCCGTCGGTCTGGAGCGTCGTCGAGGCGTTCGCGCCTGTCCGCCATACCATGCCGTAGGGCACCAGCCCACCGAGCACGGGCCGGCCTCGCATGCGCGGGCTGGAGTAGTCGATGGCAAGGCGCACCCCACCGACACGGCCTCGCACCGAATCCGGGGGCGACACCACCCCCAACCCCGTCCCTGCCCGATCGAGTGCCGCGAACCGCGCCGACAGACGCCCCACATCCATCGGGGCCACGCGCTCGGCGTTTGAGCGGACGGTCAAGGCATTCGCGTCCACGGCCACTAAGCGCCCCTCCGCGTCCAAGGACACCGGCATGAAATTCTCTCCAAAGAAATCGATGTCCGCGCGCTGCTTGCTGTGTCGGATAAACAGCGCCGTGCCCACCCGCGCCGTAACAGGGGAGACCACCGCCAGCTGCACCGTGTCCCCGTCGTGCGCTCGGCCGATCAACCATTCGTACGTGGCGTAGGAGGTCGCGTACGGGCCAGCGATCAGCGGTACGACGCCCGGTGCCCCGCGCCGCATCTCCACGCGATGCAAGGCTCCGGAGTCGACCGTCATGCGGATCGAGTCCGCCATGAACTCCATGGTGATCTTGCGGGGCTCGCCGCCGTGCACGCTGCCTAACGGCTCCACCCGGGCGGTGCTCCGCGTCACCCGTCCGTCCTTGCCAAACTCCGTGGTATAGCGCACGCGAGCGGTGGCCGGTACCCGCATAAGCAGGTCCCCTTCCAGACGATCCTCGCGACGCTCGTACCGCTCCATGGCGACGGTGTCGCGCCCCAAGCGGAGCACGAAGCCTCCACTGATCGGCGTTATGGTCTGCGCCGACACCATGGATGAACTGGCAAGCAGGCAGCCGAGCGTGAGCGCCACGGTGCGTGCCGAGCGCATCGCCGTCACGTCGCACCACCCAGCGGCATCGCGAAGCAGTGCTTCTGCCCCACCGTCCACTCGTCGGCGGACACCCGGTCGTAACGACGCTTCTTCTCGGGGTACCGCACGATATCCACGAAGTGAAACCCGCACTTCTCAAAGAGCGCGTCCGAGAACGACACGGCGAAGATCTCGGGGTAGCCGCGTTTCGCGGCTAACTCGACGGCGCCGGCGATCAAGCGCCGACCAACTCCTTTTCCTTGTTGCGACGGGGCCACGGCCAACGAGACCAGCTCGACCAGTGAGGGAGAGTATTCATCCAGGCACACGCAGCCGACGATGCGGCCATCGTCGTCGCGAATTACCCGGTAGTCATCCAGGTGAGCCTCGACAAAAGCTTCGGAACGCGGCAGGGTGAGTCCTTGCGGCGAGAACTGATTGTTCAGCTCGGCCAAGGCGGGCACGTCGTATTCCTGGGCGGCGGCGATTTCGCGCATGTGTGATCCTAGCGCTTCAGTCCGCAATTGCCAAGAGATGTGTGCTGCGTCACCCAACCTAACGATCAAATACCACACCGCGAGGCGCAGGCCCGTGAGATCTCGCTACCTGTCAGGTGCTCACCTGCATCACCGTGTCGAGCTGACGAGACGACGGGCCATGACGGCAGAACATGGAACGGTCCGTGCGACCGCGTGACGGGGCTCACGGCTCAATTCGCCTCGCTAAAGCAAATTCCATTCATTCACGATCGTACTTCGGAGGTACTCGATGCCATACACTCGATGGGTAGCCTGCGCCGCGCTGATTGCGGCGACGGCCTGCGCCAGTGACTCACCGACGAGAATTCCCGCAGGCCAAGGGATGGTCAGCATCCAGCTGACCGACGCACCCTTCCCGTTCGACTCCGTCAAAAGCGTCGACATCTTCGTCATTCGCATTGACGCCAAACTCGCGGATGCAGATTCCGCCGAATGCGAGCGGCACTTGGGAGACACCGAGAAGGATTCGTCCGATTGGGTCACGTTGGCTGAGCCGAATCGTTCGATCGACCTCGTGGCCCTACGCGGCGGCAAGGTAAGCGACATCGGCCAGAAGGCCTTGCCCGTTGGCACCTACCGATCGCTTCGATTGGTCATCGATCCGTCGAAGTCGTCGATCACGCTCAAGAACGGGATCGTGCTCACGCGCACCAGCCTGCCGGCAGTCTACTTCCCCAGCGCAGCGCGATCGGGCATAAAGGTGAAGCTGACGAAGCCAATCGAGGTCACTGAAGGCAACGCGTCCACATTGCTCATTGACTTCAGCCTCGACGAGTCGTTCGTCATCGTCGGCAAGTCGATTCAGCGCTTTGGTCTGCTGTTCCGTCCGGTCATTCGCGCCACGATCTCCGCTGGCGCCTGATCCACCACAGGTTCCGCGAACGAGGGAGCGCCCAAACGGCGTCTCCCTCGTTTTGCGTTCTGGCTACTTCGTGATGGTACGTGTCGGCAGGGTGACGCGATGCGGTACCGTCTCTCCCTTCAGGATCTTCGCCGCCATGTCCACGGCTTCGGTGCCGCCCGTAGGATAGACGAAGGTGGCGGCCAGCTTGCCATCCTTCACCGCTTGCTCACCGCCATCCAAGCCAGGAAGCCCGTCGATGCCGATGAACTTCATTTCGGTGTCGCGCCCCTTGGCCTTCGCGGCAAGGTATGCGCCCACCGCCATCGGATCGTTGTGCGCGTAGACCAAGTCGATATGCGGGTGCGCCGACAGCGCGGCTTCCATCTGGCTCATCGCCTCTTCCCGCAGCCAGTTGGCCACGGGATCGTGAATGATCTTGATCCCGGGAAATGCGGCGATGGCCTCGCGGAATCCTTCACTGCGGTCTCGCGCGGGGGTCGACCCCGGCAATCCCTTGATCTCAATGACGTCGCCCTTACCGCTGAGGAGTTTCGCCGCGAACTCACCCGCCGCCTTGCCGATTTCACGGTTGTTGGCGCCGATAAAGGTCGTGTAGGTATCGCCCTCGATCTCGCGGTCCAGCACAATGACGGGGATCTTCGCTTCGAAGGCCCGTCGGACCACTGGCGTCAACGGCTTGGCCTCGTTAGGCGAAATGATGAGCAGGTCGATCTTCTGGCGCAGGAAGTTCTCGACGTCGGCGACCTGCTTGGCGTTGTCTTGCTGGGCGTCGGCGTACACGAACTCCAGGTCGGGATAGTCTTTCGCCCGCTTCTCCACCTCGGCATTCATCGCTACACGCCACGGTTCGCCAAGGTTGGCCTGCGAAAATCCGATTAGGAACTTCCCCTTCTGCTGTCGCCCGCAGGACCCCGCCGTCACCACCAACAAGGCCAGCGCGACGCCACGCATCCACATGCGCAGCTGGCGAACGCGGTCAGCGCCGGCGCTGCAGCCAGACCGCGCCAAGAATGATGATGCCCTTGAGGATGAGCTGAAGATTTGCATCGACGTTATTAAGCCCCATGCTGTTGTTGATGATCCCGATGATCAGAATGCCCACCAGCGTTCCCGCGACGCTGCCTACACCGCCTCGTAACGGCGTCCCGCCGATGACCACCGCGGCAATGGCATCCAGCTCGTAAGCCACCCCGTCATTCGGGTTGCCCTGCTCCAACTGCGCGCAATGTATCAGTCCGGCCAGCGCCGCCAGCGTCCCGCATAACACATACACGGCGGTCGTGTGCCACGCCACGCGAACGCCGGCCAAACGCGCCGCGGACTCGTTGTCGCCAATGGCATACAGGTAGCGACCACCGCGCGTGCGTGTGAGAAGCACGTGGGCAGCCAGCACCGTGAGAAGGAAGATCACAGCGGGCATGGGGACATTCGGCAAGACGGGGGCCGCGACGCGGTGAACGCTCTCTGGCGCACCGCCCGCCCCGAATCCCAGTGGGATCGCCGTCCCGCCGCTCACGTACCGCGCGACGCCGCGCGCCGCACTCATGGTCGCCAGTGTCGCAATGAATGCTGGCAGTTTCCATCGCGCGATGACGGTCCCGTTGAGCAGACCCCACAACGCCCCGACTGCCAACACGATCAGCAGCGTGACACCAAGCCCGGCACCAGTCTGCATGAACAGGTACGCGGACAACGTCGCACCCAGCGCCAACATGGAGCCCACGGACAGGTCGATCCCGCCGGCAATGACCACGGCGGTCATGCCCACGGCCAGAATGCCCTTCTCGGCCACCTGCCGCAGGATGTCACTCAGGTTCCCCAGATCAAGGAACACAGGACGTCCGCCTCGCACCGGTGAGGTGACGATCGCCAGCAGCAACACCGCCATCAGACCCAACAGGTGTGAGGCGCCACGTAGCCGTTCTCGCCATCCTGGTCCTGAGGGCGCGCCACCGCCGCCGGCGGGACGCATCCTTTCTGGCGTGCGATCGGGCGTCGCCGCGTGTGTGCCGCTGGCCGCGGCAGCCAGGATCTTCTCCTCAGACGCCTCGTCGTGATGCAGCTCGGCCGTGATTCGACCATCCCGGAAGACGAGAATGCGGTGACACTGGGTCAGTACTTCCGACAGCTCGGACGATGCCATGACGATCCCGTAGCCCTGCTGGGCCAACCGGCGAAGCTCCTCGTACAACTCCGACTTGGCCGCCAGGTCAATCCCGCGCGTGGGCTCGTCCAACAGCAGGACCTTGGGCGCCGCGAACATGGCGCGCGCCAACAACGCCTTCTGTTGATTGCCGCCACTCAGGGTCTCCATCGGGACCAGATCCGAAGCCGCGCGCACGCCAGTCGCGCGCGTGAACTCCTGCGACGCTTGACGCTCGCGACCACGGTCGATGAAGCCCGCGCGCGAGACCTGTGGGAGAGACGAAATCGAGACGTTGGATCGGACCGAGTGCTTCGGCAGGATCCCCTGTGCCTTCCGTTCTTCCGGCAGCATCACCAGTCCGGCAGCACGGGCCTCAGCGGGCGAGATGGGTTGATAGGGTTGGCCATTCAGCCGAAGACGTCCGCTCACCCCACGTTCCACCGCACCAGCGATCGCCAGCAAGGTTTCTGAGCGTCCGGCACCGATCAATCCGGCCAGCCCAACGATCTCGCCACGGCGGACAGAGAATGAGATGTCACGCAGACGGAAGCCATCTGGCCGCGTGGGGTCAGCCAGCGCGAGCGAGTCCACCTGCAGGACCTCGGGTGCATCAGGTGCAACCGGCGTCAGGGTCGCCGGAGCGATCGTGCGCCCGACCATCAGGCGGACCATCTCCGCTTCGCTCACCCCTTCGGCCGGACAGGTGGTGACCCACGCCCCATCGCGCAAGACGGTGATCCGGTCGGCGAGCCGCCGCACCTCGTCCAGCTTGTGCGTGATGTAGACGATACCCGTGCCGCGTTCGGTGAGCCGGGTGACAATCGAGGCTAACCGGTCAGCGTCCGCAGTCCCTAACGAGGCCGTCGGTTCGTCCATGAAGAGGCAGCGCGCGCGCAAACCCAGGGCGCGGGCAATGGCCACGAGCTGACGCTCCCCAGCGCCCAGGGACGCCACCGTGGCGTCCGGCGAGATGTCGCCCGCCCCAAGCTCCTGCAGCACCTCGGCGGCCCGTTGCCGGTGCGCCGCCCGATCGACCAACCGCCCCGGTCCAACGCTCTCGTGTCCTAACGCGATATTTTCGGCCACGGTGAGCGAACTCACCAGCTGCAACTCCTGCGGGATGACGGCAATCCCATCGGCCAGCGCGTCGCGAGGCGACGCATAGTGGCGGGGGGCACCGTCCACCACCACCTCGCCCTCCGTCGGTCGCTGTTCACCGGAGAGAATGCGCACCAACGTGGACTTCCCCGCCCCATTCTCGCCGAGCAATGCGTGGACCTCGCCAGCTCGTACATCGAAGGACACCCCTGACAGCGCCTGGACGCCGGGGAACCGCATGCCCAGCCCCCGTCCCTCAACCAGTGGCGGCGTCATTCGCTCGGACGCATGGCGGTCTGCTGGTGGCGACTCAGCTCATCGTCAAAATCCCCGCACAGGGTGACCCGAATGCCTAACGCTTGCGCCATGGTCGCCTTGCGGACCAGGGCCCGCCGGGCGCCGTCGGCATCTGGCGCGTACGCCACGTGGATGTGATTTGCCTGGTGTTTGGCCATCAACTGGTCGCGCGACACGCCGTACAGCACCGCGTGCATCAGGGGCCACTGCGACGTCGTGGCCGCCCAACGACGCTGCGTTTCGGCGTTCGACAGCTGCACCACGCCCCCGCGGCCAATGTCCATGTGCAACAAGTCGTCGGCAACGTAAATGCGGCTCCACACGATTTCGCCCGGCTTGCTCACTCCCTTGAGCGTCGAGCCACCCTTCGGAAAGTACATCGGGGGTTGCCGCTCGCCCGTGGCGCCATTGTACCCGTCGATGAAGTGACTCGCCGGAGCCGCTCCAGAAATCTCGAACACCCATACGAACTCGTTCACGCCAGACTCCTCCACCGGCGCTCCCCACCGCACGTCATGCAACGTATTCGAAGGGTCGAAGCCCAAGTCCCGCCAGAGCCGATCCGTCATGAGAGCGTCCAGGCCGGCACACTCGTCTACTTCGTTGAAGTGCGGAACGGCGCGCCCGTCAAAAAGGACGCTGCCGTCGGCTCCAATAACCGGCGGACGATCCGGATTGTTGAGCAACCCCTCCGTCAGGTCACTGGCCACGCACGTGTCTTTCAACCCCTGCTGGTACTGGATGCCGATGGCCGCGCATCCGAATTCATGCGCCATGCGGACGGCGGCGTCGTACATTTTGAGCCCTTCCAGCACTTGACGCCGCGTAAGGTCCGTCGCCTCGTCGGCGCCCAGCACAAAGTGCATGCCGCGGTCCAGCAACCAGTCGTAGTGTGCATTCGCCGTTGCATCTGGCACGCGCTGCATGGCAGCAAACAAGGCGCTTTGGCTCAAACGCTCCTTGAACACGCCCGTCCGGTGCAACACTTGATCGGGGATGATGGCGTTGTACATCCCCATGCATCCTTCGTCGAACACCCCAAGGATCGCCTGCTCGCGACGCAGGGCAGCGCCCACTTGTTCGCCGTGCGCCCGATCGAGTGCGTACGCGGGCCCAAACGTTGCACCCGTCACCGGACGTGCATGCGACGTGTCATGCACGATGTGGCCGGTTTGAAGCCACTCACGCAGCGCGTTCAGCGCGAAGTCGTCCGTGAAGTCCTCGCTCCAGATCGAGCTATAGCGCACGCCGGCCTTGGTGAGCGAGCCGTTCAGGTTGAGCAAGCCGACCAACCCGGGCCATTGCCCGCTCCAGTTGGCCAGCGTCAGGATAGGTCCGCGATGCTTGGTGAGTCCGGGAAGGACATGGCTGGAGTACTGCCACACTGCCTCTGCCACAATCAGCGGCGCATCGAGCGGAATGGAGCGAAAGACCTCCATCCCCCGCGCCTGCCCATCAATGAAGCCGTGTCCCTTGACGGCGTCCACGGCGTGACCGCGCGTCACCTGGCGCCCCAAGGCGGCGAACGTCTGCACCACTGTAGCCTCAAGGGCCGCCTGGGCGGGCCAGCAGACTCGGTTCGCGCTCAGTCGCGAATCGCCGCTGGCGACAAGAATGATGTCGCCCTCGGAGGGCGGAGGAGCACCGGTCATCGTTCGGCGGGCAGGTACAGGAATGCTACGACGGCGTTGCAGCGGACGCGGGAATAGATGACGTGAACGCTACCGTCGCAAGTCGCGGTTCTTCTCCTCTCGCTCGTCATCTTCCAGGTCCACAGACAGCGGGAAGAACAGCGAACGCTTGACTCCCGGATAGGCCACGGACCACCCCTTGGCCTCGTGCCACAAAATGCGGTTCAGTCGATCGCTTGGCGCCGCGTCGGGAATATCAAAGCGCATTCGGCTGGAGGCCAACGCTGCCTGCCGGCGCTCCGCCGCATGCGGCCCAGAAATCGACCCGACGCGCACGTTGCGTTCATCCAGGGGGATGCGCGGTGCCAGCGCCACGAAGGGCCGTAGGTCGGGCCGGGCTCCATCCGGAACGAACGCTCGGCGCATGTCGGTCGCCGTCAGGTCGAACAGACTCAGGGCCGGCAATCCCAGCATCAATTCGATCGTCTTGACCATGCTGGGTTGGTTGTAAAACGTGCTGTCGATCACCCCGCGCCGTGCCCACGGTGAAATCGCCAACGCCACGGTACGGTGACCATCGATGTGGTCCACGCCATCCTGTGCGTCGTCCTCCACGACCAGGATCGCCATGGATGGCCAGAATTTGGAGTGGGAGAGCCGGTCGACCATCATGCCTAGTGCGTGATCATTGTCCGCGACACACGCTCGCGGAGTGCACCACCCTGGATTCGTTCCCACGGTGTGATCGCTCGGCAGGATGATCATTACCAGGTGCGGCATGGTCCCCGAGTTCTCCCATTCACCAATGTGGTCCAGCACCACCTCGGCCTTCACCACATCCGGGACTTCTTGGGTCCAACCCGGATATTCGCGCACCAAGGCACGATCGAGCGACGGGATCTCCGACTTCGTGCGGTACATCGTTTTGAGCACCCCACGGAAATACGAAGACGGTTGTTTTGGCTGACGGAGCCACTGTTCCATCAGGTTTGCACGCACGCGCGGCAGCGAATCGGACGGCGCTGGCGCATACTCGCCAAAGACCTGCACGTGCTTGCCACTCGCCTGCGCCGTCTCCCAGAGAAATCCGCCCGCCGAATAGGTCAGCGGATCATTCCCTTCGGACGGATAGCTTCGCCCTTCGTACAGGGGCCACATCGGATACTCCGTCTCATTGGCCTGCGTGAGCCATTGGTGCCCGTCCGCCGAATTCCCTCCGGATGCGAAGAAATGATCGAACAGCACAAACTGCTCGGCCAACGCGTGCGCGTTCGGCGTGACGTCCCGACCGTACATCGTGAGGCTGCTATCGCTGGCGCCCTTACCGATGTCGCCGAGGACCTGATCGTACGTTCGGTTCTCGCGAATGATGAACACCACATGCTGTACAGCCGAAGGCTCGCCCGGTCGTTCCGGCACCGCGCGCCGCGGTGCGCCACTGCGCGCGGCGACCGGGTACCCGGAGGCATCGGTTGACCCCATGAGAGCGAGGCGGTTGTTCGCGGCCACCGCCGTGGTATATGCGGCTCGCTGCGACTCCGTCGGGACCTCTATGACGTTCACCGAACCGCGATAGGCATGGACATACCTCCCCGACCGTCCGCCGGCTCCGCCGGGCTTGCCGTCACCCGATCCACGGCCAAAGAGCGAGCCTACCACCAGGTATCGCCCATCGGCACTCGCGTCGACCGACGTTGGATACCAACCCGTTGGAATGAGCCCCTGCAGTGTGCCGAGCGGACCAGTGGCGCTTTCGGCGTCCGACAGCTCATACATCGCCACGGCGTTCACGCCACCTAACGTCACGTAGAGCCGCCGGCCGTCCGGGGCCAAGGCCACGGCGGTGGGCGCCAGACCGATGCGCTGCTCCTTGAACGGCTTGATCGGGATCCGACCCAACACGCGCTCCGACCCGGCACGCGTATCGATCACCGCCACCGCGTCATCGTTCCCCTCGGCCAGGTACAACCGCTCGCGCTGACGGTCCCACGCCAGTCCCGTGGGATGCCGCCCGACCGCGAGCGTCAGTGTGACCTTGCCGCTCGCCAGATCCACTCGGGAAACGCTCCCTGGCGCCGCCAGACCACGATCATCGATGCGCACCCGTTCCGCCCGGGCATCGCAGCACTGGCTGGCTGAGCGATCGCCAACACGTGGCGACGGTCCACCTAACGATGACACCCAGGCCGTCGATCCGTCGCGGGCAATCACCGCGTCAATCGGCGCCACACCAACCGCCACCGTCGTCAGGACCGAGTCACGGTCGGCATCCAAAATGGCCAGCTGGTCATTGGCGGGTAGCGTGACCACCGCCAGGCGACGACCGCCCCACCCTGAGCCACCTGTCGCGGCCACCGCCGGATTCCCCGCCATAAAGTCGCCGATTGGTCCCGAGGAGCGCGCCGACCACGACTCGCCGCGCGCACTCGCGGGGATCACATGCAACTGCGTGAGAGCACCGGCCGACAGCGTGCCGGCGCCCGGTAGTCGGTTGACCGTTGCGCCTGACGGAATACGCCCCACTGAAGATACATAGGCGGCTCCAGTCACTGGGTCAACGCTGACACCGTGGACTCCGGCCCGACCGTCGAAGGCGACGCGCGCAACTACGCGATTCTGCACCCAATCCAGCAAGAATGCGCCGCCTGTGACAGCCACCCACACGTGCCCTGCCTCCGCGGCGAAGCGCGTTCCCGTCACGCGCCCCTCAAACACCGACTGAAGACCCGCCGGATTGACTTGCTGATTTGTGGCGATCACTCCGGGGTCCGGTAGCTCACGGCGCGGAGGAGTGGCTTGCTGCGCAGCCAGCATGGTGCCGCTGCCGACCAGCAGACTCAGAGCGAGAAGGTGGCGCATGCCGCGAAGGTAGCGCGCCAATGCGCCCCCACGCGAGCTGTCACCCCACTTTGCCACGAGAGCGTGACACGGTCAGCTAACCCGTCCCCATCTCGTGAATCCGTTGCGCGGCACGCCAATCCGACCCGGCTCTCGACAGTCTGGCCCTGAGATACCCCACAAAGAAAAAGCCCGGCACCATCGTTAGGTCGCCGGGCTCGTCAGCAATGCAGGCAGGCTATCGTGCGATGCCTTGTGTCTCCATGGCAAAGAGTCGGTGATCGACCCATCCCTCGATGCCGCGGGCGCGAAGCCGGTGCCAGCCGGCCCGAGTCTCGCCGAGTTGGACGCGGGTCTCCGGCGTGATGATACCAACGACGGTCGAACCCCGGTCGGCGTCCGAACGCACGTTGGCCCACGTCCGCGCTGTGGCCACAACCCACGGCACCGACCCGGGGGTCATCATGGCCTGCGAGATACGGACGTCGCCGACGCTCCTCTCCTGGGGCGGAGCAACGCTAGTAGACGTCGGCAGCGCTTCTGGGGTCGGCGTGGCCTGCACCGGAGTCGTCGTGTCGCTCGGAAGGGGCTCCTCGGTGGGGAGTGCCGCGGGAACGATCGCCCCAACCGTGTCCGCCGTCGCCAGTGCCAACGTGGGCGTCGGAAGGGACAACGACTCATGTCCTCTCACCGTCCAGATCCCCCAACTCATGCCAACCAACATGAGTCCTGCTGCGCCCGACCAGACGAATGGCGCGATGCGCCGTGGGGGCGGGGCGGCATCTCCCACACAAAAGCGGCAGGGCCCGCGATCCCGGCGATGGTACGTGTCGCATCCCCGGCAATGCGCTAAGGGCATCGGTTTCCCGAGCGAGTCACGCAGCTCGAGCATGTGCCCGCACTTCGGGCACTGAGACGCCGCTATGTGCGCCTTTGCTCCGCAGCTCTCGCATCGAACCAGTTTGAAGCTCATAAGGCCTCTACGGACAGCATGCCCTGTTGCTCGCTAGGGACATCAAATCGAATCGGGGGGGAAGGAGAATGGCGCATCCACTGGCGTTTCGGAAGAGGGGACTGCCTGACAGGTGCAACTGTGACTCTTCGAACCCTCGGACCGCACCCCACCCGCGATATCACTTCCATTTCTCCATTGACCATCGAAACGCTCTAGGGAAACAAACTTGTTTTCTACCACAAACCGACCGCGCAAACGGCCCCATCTCCCCTCTGCCACTCTCCCCCCGAGCTGCCTGACGAGGCGCTCTTCCGTTCGGAAGAAGATGCCGGTTCTTCGTCAGAATCACGGTGACGGGGCGCACCGGAGTGAGGCAATGGTGGGTGCCTAACTCGCGAGTAACAGCATGGTCACCAAGATCGCTGCCCCAATCGCGACGAGACCGGCGGCGGCCAACGGTCGGAAGCGACCACGCCCGACCACCAGTGACACGAGCAACTTGAAAACGGTGTTCGACAGGATCCCTACGGCAATGCTCTGCGCCGCCAGCGTCGTCAGGATCCCACCGCGGGCCGCTTGGGTCATCGACACGGTCAGTGCGTCCACGTCCGTAAGCCCAAGGAGCACCGCCGATGCGGTCAGGCCCTTGGTCCCCCAATAGGTGCCGGTCACCGACAGTACCGTCATGGCTGCTTGAAACAAAAGCGCCATCTGGATGGCAGACCGCAATTTGAGTGGGTTCCCATCGTCCAAATTCTGCGGTGTGGCGGCCTGCGCCTGACGGCGAAGAGCGAGCGCCACGATGGCGAATCCGACCAGGGCCGACGGCAACAGAAGGACCAGCAGCCGGTTCCCGACCTCGGACTCCAAGGCCATGGCGATCAACGCCACACGAACCGGCAACACGCTGCAGGCGCCAATCACGCCAAGGGCCAACGCTCCGTCGGGCTCCCCAGAGTCCCGACTCAATCGGGAAAACTGCAGAGTCACGGCGGTCGACGAGACGACCCCGCCGATCATTCCGGCCACACCGTACCCTCGGCTCGCGCCCACCGCTCGCCGAGCCAGATACCCAGCGAAGTTGATCCCAGACAGCAGTACCACAATGCCCCATAACATTCTGGGGCGGATCTCGACCACCGGGAGGAATGGCCCTTCCGGAAGGATTGGCAAAATGACGAGGGCCAGAACCGCGAACTGCAGAGCGGCCCGCATCTCCCTCTCACCGATCTGCTGTACCAGCCAATGGAGGCGTGCCTTTTCCCCTAGGGCGAAGACCACGACCGCCGCAGCCCCAGACGCCAAGCCGATCTCTCCGACGCCAGCCAGCGCACCCAGCGCGATGACCACCAGAGCCGCTGCCTCTGTGGTTCCGTCTAGATCGGCTCCGGGTCGTCTGGCAGCCATCACGTAGCTCGCGACGACAAAGAGGGCGCCGGCCAAGATCAGGGGCGCCGCGGCGAGCGCGTATCCCCACGCGTGCAGCAGCCCGGCGGCGCCCCCCAAAATCCCAAAGAGCAGAAAGGTCCGAAGCCCAGCAAAACGGGCGTTCGGACCGGTTGCATGCCCAGACCATTCTCGTTCAGCGCCAACCGCCAACCCAAGAAGTGCCGCGGTTCCCAGGCGCGTCGCCGCCTGCAGCGGCGACAAGTCCGCCGCCATCTGAACAAGGGGAGACAGCATTGTCACCCCGACATGCGGCTCAGACCTTCTCGGCGGGCATCGACTTAAGGGACCGGGCGATGAAGCCCAGTCCACCCGCAATGAGCACTAACATCACCAACGTGTCGAAGAGCGACGTTGGCCGAAAATAGATACTCATGTTCATCAGAATGCCGGCAAAGATGATCGTCGCCCCCACGAACGTCAGCAGCCAGCCGATCAACGACTTCCCACTGAAGAAGAGCATCCCGACACCGATAAGAAGCGGCAGCAGCGACAGCCCGAAGGCGTTCATGCCGTAGATCTGCCATCCGCCACTCGCGACCGTCACGTGCGCCAGCAGTAGGTAACTACCCCCCGCCAGCATGGCGAGTCCGGCTAGGAACATGCCGCCGCCACCAGGAGTGCCGCCAGCGTTCGTCATATGGAAGTGAAGTAGGGGAAAGAGTCGTGAGACAGAATTCTCGGGCCTGCCGCCGATGGTTACAAGGCCCGCAGTCTTTCCCCCACGCGATGAGCGACGATATCGCGGTCTCCTAGGTCCGCCGTCTTCTCCCCGTCACCCCGTAGATCGCGTTTGGCGGCGGGGACATCGTCAGGCGGCGACGTACTGCAGCGGTCAACGAGCGCCGGTGCTCACTTCCCTGCCGCACAGTCCGTGTGGTACGGACAACTGCGCCGTCGTATCCTCGTGCACGGCGCTATAGAACACGGAGCGACTGAGGTTGCCGCTGTAGTCCGCGTTCACCTCGAGGCAGGCCATGAGGCCTTGAGAAACCACAAGCTCTGGCGTGGACCACTGGTAGCGAGACCCGATGGCGTGCAGCCGCAACGCCAACACATCGTTCAATCGCAAAGCCGAGTGCGGCACGCGCAGCTGACGCGCGGAGAACGCCGAAACGGTGGCAATACGAGTGGCCGCATCAGCGGCATACGGAACGGCGTAAATCACGACGTCGAAGGACGCATTGTTCCGAACCTCCAGCACCACGGGCGCTCCAGGCGACACCGGAACGGGCGCCGAACCGCCCTTCGACGCACTGCACGAAATCAACGCGCCAAAGGTCAGCGCGAACACGACGCGACCTGCATTTCGAGACATTGTCATAACTCCCTCCACATCCAACGGTCACCCGTCCTCCCTGCGCGAATACCGCACGACGGGCTCTCTCTACTACCACAACATGGTGCGTGCGGTCCCCGAAAGGTTGACCGTCGTCACATGTGACCTTGGACATTTTTCGCCGACGACTGGCTGTGAGCCAGCCAATCGACATCTTCACGTCCATGCTCTTCAGTCCCTTTTCGCTTCGCGGCGTCACGTTTCGAAATCGCATCGGCGTCTCGCCGATGTGCCAGTACTCCAGTACCGACGGCTTTGCCGAGGATTGGCATTTCGTCCACCTCGGAGGCCTTGCTACAGGGGGAGCGGGGCTCGTGTTCTGCGAGGCAACGGCGGTTACTCCTGAAGGACGCATTAGCCCCAAGGACCTAGGCATCTGGAAGGACGAGCACGTCCCGATGCTGGCGCGCATCATGGAATTCGTCGCCAAGCAGGGAGCGGTTCCAGGCATTCAACTAGCCCACGCCGGCCGCAAAGCCAGCACCAAACGGCCTTGGGAAGGCGTCGGTCAAATCGCTGTTGGCGAGGGTGGCTGGGAGGTGCTCGGACCGAGCTCCATTCCGTTCTCGGACACGTACCCGATGCCGCACGAAATGACTGTTACCCAGATCGACAGCCTCATCACGTCATTTCGACTAGCGACACGGCGTGCCCTCGCCGCTGGGTTCCAGGTCATCGAGCTTCACGGCGCGCATGGATACTTACTCCACGAGTTCCTTTCTCCCCTCTCGAATCATCGGACAGATGCTTACGGAGGCTCACTGGAGAATCGCCTGCGGCTGACGTTGGAGGTTGTTCGCGCCGTTCGTCAGGAGTGGCCGGAGCGCCTTCCCCTGTGTCTCCGAATCTCCGCCACCGACTGGACGGATGGCGGATGGGAGATCGAACAGTCGTTGGAGCTGGCCAGACGCGTGAAGTCCGAAGGCGTGGACTTGATCGATTGCTCGAGCGGCGGATTGGTCTACGGTGCCAAGGTGCCCATTGGTCCAGGCTACCAGGTGCCCTTCGCCAAGAGGGTTCGAGCTGACGCGGGAATTCCTACGGCCGCCGTGGGGTTGATCACGCAACCGGAACAAGCGGACGCGATCCTGCGCGACGGCTCAGCGGATATGGTGCTGTTAGCCCGCGAGCTCCTTCGACAACCGCGCTGGCCCTTGCTGGCTGCCCATGCGCTCGGAGTCTCGGTCCCATGGCCTTCAGCGTACGAGCGGGCTCGCCCGGCGTAGTCTGTAACGCCATTAGTGGACTCACCCCGGCGTGGCTCGTGCGTCGACCGCTCCGGAATATGGGCCAGTTATGGGAGCAGCTCAAACAGCACGTCCTGCGCCCCTTCCCACAGGACTCGCCGACCCACTTCTGGCAGCAGTGCGTGGCCGTCCGTCACAGTCAGGAAATGATTCCCCGCCAGCTGCCCCACTTTGCTGCTGAACATGGCGTGGCCGTAGGGAAACAGGATTTCCGTTTCACTGAACCCGCCCGGGTAGAAGAGAATCTCTCCGGGCGAAGGGTGACTCGTCGCGTTCTCGACGCCGACATTCTCGAGGACGAAATCGCCCAGCGGGATCCACGCCGATTCGCCGCTCCAGCGGGCCTGGATCAACTTCTGCCGATAGGGCAACAACTTGAGAAAGGCGGCACAGGTGCGCGGTGCACGCTCATGCTCTAGGCGCGCGGCGAGTTGAAGGTCCGGACCAACAAGAATTCGAATGTTCATGCCGGGAGCTTAGCACGCTACGCGTGACTCGGCGACACCGGGCCACGCGCGCGGCGTTGAGTATTTCGCCCGGGTGTTATTGACAGGCATATATCACCCGGATAAAATTCGGCATGCAGATTCCTCTCGATCTTCCGGTCGTTGGCTTTGAAGGCTCACGACGCATAGGCCAAGGCCCGCTGCGGGACGTGATTCAGACCGCGGTGCGCGCCGTCAGTCGCGGATCGCGCGGCGACGTGGTGTTGTTCAACGCCGAAACCAGTGAACGCATTGAGGTGGATCTGCGAGGGAGCGCAGAGGATGTGGTAGCGCGCCTCGAAGGAGTGCCCCCTGCCCCCCGCACGGCGGGACGACCCAAGCTTGGCGTCGTCGCGCGCGAGGTCACGCTCTTACCTCGCCACTGGGACTGGCTCAGCGATCAACCGGGTGGTGCGTCGGTCACCCTGCGCAAGCTGGTGGATCAGGCGCGACAATCCAACGTCGAATCGGACCGCGTGCGCAAGGCGCGCGATGCCACCTATCGGTTCATCCTGGACATGGGTGGTGACCGACCGGGCTTCGAGGAAGCCAGTCGCGCGCTCTTTGCGGGGAACCGCACCGCATTCCTTCGTCACATCGAGCGCTGGCCCGCGGACATCAAGGCACACGCCAAGACCCTCATACAAAAGGTCACCGAGTGATGCAGCTGACGAATTCCCCACTTACACAACCAGCTGACATCGTCCGAGAGTTCATGCAGCGCGTCTGGAATCAGGGTGATGGCAGCGTCGCGGACCAATACGTGGCCCCGACCTACACCATCCACAGCGACCCGGGAGATCCGTGGGAAGGTCAGACCCTGACGATTGAGACGTTTCGGCAGCGTCTCTCTATTTCGCGAGGCGCCTTCCCAGACCTGCGATTTGAGATCGACGAATGCCTCGCCGTTGGCGATCGGGTGTTGGTCACGTGGACCATGCACGGCACGAATACCGGCGCGTTGGGCGAACGCGCGCCAACGCATCGCCGCATTGCCGTGCGCGGCATGACGCTGTACGACCTGGCCGCCGGACGCCTCACGGGCCATCGGCAAGTCGTGGATCGACTCGCCGTGGCCCAGCAGCTGGGAATACTCGGCTAGGCCGGCGACAGTGGTCCGGCCTTGGCTACCGCCGGCGAACGCGCCGGCGGTTTGGATTCTTCCGCCAGTCGGGTGGAAGCGTCGACGCGCTGTTTGTGCCGCCGGGGACCACGCAACTGGAGGCTCGCGACATCCATGACCGGCAGGTGGTCAACCGGCGGTCGGAGACGTTGAAGCTGCCGACGAGGCTTTCACCTTTGGCGCCTTGACGTGCAGCGTGCCGTTGTCGAAATCCGCCGTCATGCGATTGGCATCGACCCGTTCGGGAAACGCCAATCGTCGATACACATCGTTCGACCCGAATTCCGACCACACCACGTCACCGTTTTTTCCTGACGCCTTCTGCTCCGTGGCCGCGTGCACGATCAACTCGGTCGGTGTAGCGGTCACGTCCACGTCCTTCGCCTCGAAGCCGGCGAGCGTGACATCAACCTCAAAGTCCCCGGCGCCTTCCTTGAGTTCAGCGGCCGGCCACCCGAGCACGTCGCGCTCCGCGGCCAACCAGTCTTCCAGGTCGTGCCCTTCGGTTCGCCCGCGCCGTTCAAACAGGTCAAAGGCGCGCTGTTGCACCTGCTCCATGCGCCGCGCCAGCTCCTGAAATACGGGGAGCGCCTGTTGCGATTCGAGGTCCTTCCGGATGGGAATGTGCGTCATGGTTACGTTCCTCACGTTGACGGCCAGCGAGGCGCGCGTCGCGTCCCGCCCTTTCACCATGAACGACGGCGAGCCGTGCCGCAATCGGCAGCCCGTGACCGGCTCGGCTCAATTGCGTATCAGCCGCAACAAGCGTATAGCGCCCCCGACCGCTGCCTCCAGCCTCGCGCGCCGCGCCAGATCTCGCACCTGACTCCCTGCGTCGCCTCATCCCGCGTTTGCCTCACCGGTCCATGAAGCCCAATGGCACGACGTGATCATCATGTGCGTGGCCTCGACGGGGACGGCCGGTGCACGCGGTCGGCAGCGGCCCCGACAATGAGCGTCCGGGTGTTGTAGCTTTCATCATGACCCCACACAAAGAACGCACCGCGCCAGACCCCGGCACACCCATGGCGCCGGGCTTCGCCTCCCTTGGCCTGGACGAACGGATTCTCGCCGCGCTCAGCAGACTCGGCTACGAAGAACCAACGCCCATTCAACGGGCGGCGATCCCCCTCTTGCTCGCGAACCGCGACATCCTGGCCATGGCCGCGACGGGCACCGGAAAGACGGCGGCCTTCGCCCTCCCGCTCCTGCATCAGCTACAACCGGATGCGTCGGCGCGGGAACGCACGGCCGCGCTGGTGCTCGTGCCGACTCGGGAGCTCGCCATGCAGGTGGCGGAGGCGGTGCACCGCTACGGCAAGGAACTCGGAGTGGTTGCCCTGCCCATCTATGGCGGCGCCTCCATGGAGACTCAGATTCGCTCCTTGAAGCGAGGGGTCGATGTAGTCGTGGCCACGCCGGGACGCGCCCTCGATCACATCCGCCGCAAGACGTTGCACCTGCAAAGCGTCCGCGTCGTGGTGTTGGACGAAGCCGATGAAATGCTCGACATGGGCTTCGCCGACGACCTCGAGGCAATCCTGGCCGCCGTGCCCACTGAACGTCAGACGGCGCTCTTTTCGGCCACCATTCCTCCGCGCATCGCCACGATCGCCCGCACGCACCTGCGCGATCCCAAGACGGTGCGGATCGACCGCGACACGGTGGCCACGGGTGAACGCGCCAAGGTGCGTCAGGTAGCGTACGTCGTGTCGCGTGCCAACAAGATGGCGGCCCTGGCCCGCATCCTCGACGTTGAGCACCCGACATCGGCCATTGTGTTTTGCCGCACGCGCACGGAGGTCGATGAATTGACGGAAACGCTGAACGCCCGTGGCTACCGGTCCGAAGCGATTCACGGCGGCCTAACGCAGGAGCAGCGCGATCGCGTGATGAAGAAGTTTCGCGCGCACAAGTCAGACCTGCTGGTCGCTACGGACGTGGCAGCTCGCGGACTGGACGTGCAGCACGTGTCGCATGTGGTGAATTACGACGTGCCATCGGCGGCCGACGCCTACGTCCATCGAATCGGGCGCACGGGACGCGCCGGACGGGAAGGTGTGGCTATTACGCTCGCCGAGCCTCGCGAGCACCGCATGCTGCGAAACATCGAGCAGGCCACTCGACAGACCATCGAGTACCTACCCGTACCGACGGTTGCCGACCTGCGCGCACGGCGACTCGAGGTCACGCGCGCTGCGCTGCGCGAAACGATCCTTGCCGGCGAGTTAGATCGTTACCGGGGAATTGTCGAATCCTTGGCAGAGGAGTTCGACCTGATGGACGTGGCGGCCGCCGCCGTCAAACAGGCGGAGTCGCACGACGGTGCAGGTGAGGAGGAGGAGATTCCCGCCGTCCTCGATCGCCCGCCGCGCCCTTCAGTAGGCGATGAGCGTTCTCCCGGTCAAAAGGCGCGGACCGGGAAGCGGCGTGAACGTGCGCTCCGTGGAGGCCCGAGCGGACGGATCTTCGTTGGCGGTGGGCGCAAGCTCAAGATCTCGGCGGGGGACCTCGTCGGAGCGATCGCCAATGAGGCAGGGCTGTCGGGCAAGGAGATCGGGCCCATTACGATTTTTGACCGACACTCAGTGGTGGAAGTGCCGGCCAGCGCCGTGGACGAAGTGATCGCGGCGTTAGGCTCAACAACCATCAAGGGCAAGCGGCTACTCGTTCGACGCGATCGCGGTGCCCAGTAGCGAGCGGCTGCCCTAGTCCTTCGCGACGGCCAGAAGGTTGGCGTCGCGATAGAGCAGCCACCGGCCATCGCGACGTCGAAAGATCGAGAGCGTATTTCCCTTTCTGGTGATCGGTGGGGCGCCGGCCTGCGGCACGACCGTCACCGTCAGGCGCGTCCACACGTACGCGTATTCGCCGATAACCGTCAGCTCCACCACTTCGCTGGCACCGTCGATGGACCACGGCTTCTGCTGCGCCTGCGCGGAGGATGCCGCGGCAAAGGCGGCCTTCCCTCGCATGTCCGGCTGACCGGCAACCAGAAAGACGACGTCATCGTCCATGAGCCCAAGCACGGTCTCCACATCGCCGCGCCGGGACGCACTCAGCCACGTGGCGATGACGTCCCGGATGGCCACCTCGTCTGCGGACACCTGACGAGCCTACGGAATCGGCTTGGTATTCGTCGCCTGTTCGAGCAATTGCGCAGCGCGCATGATCAAGTCACTCTCGCGACCTAACGCCGCCGCGAGCTTGCCAATCTGCTCGTCGGCCAGCTTCCAATCCTTCTGCTCGATTGCCTCACGTACACCGGGCATCGTCTTGACGCCGTAACCCGTATAAAACCCTGGCGCGTACAAGGCGTGCTGGTACCACGGTCGCTTGGGGAGTCCTCCGGGAACCAGCAGGGCCTGATCCGTCTGCCGCAACAGCGCGTTGACTTGTGCCAACGATGCGGGCGAGGCCGCGCCAGCGGCCAAAGCACCATAGGCCTTTTCGTATCGCTCCGCGGCACGCGCCAGAGAGTCCGTGGCATTCTGGATCGGCGCAAAGTTCAGGTACGGGGCTGGAGCCTCGCCCTTCGGCGGCTGCAACGGGTTCCGCGGGTCATTCGTCACGGTGTACGCGCCCTCCGCCAACCGCCGGTTCAGCTCGTCGATTTCCTTCGAGGTGTTCTCGCGCAGGGTCGTCACTTCCGACAGGTAGCGACGAGTGGTCTCCGAGAGATTTCCAAACTCTGCAGGAAGCAGGTCCGCATTGGCCACCCGCATCATCATGGTGCCCACCAGCTGGGCCAAGGCCTTCCCGTACACGAACGAGGTATCACTGAACCGCGTGTACCAGGCAAAGCTGTCGTAGATAGAATGGTAGATGCCGCCGCCATCCTCGCCACCAAAGCCCACGTTCAGCGTTGGGATGCCCGCATGCTGTAGGAAGGGCGTGAAGTCAGATCCGGAGCCTAACGCCTCCAGCCGAATATCCTTCCGCGAGCGAGCCTCCGCATTGCCCCCAAGCACCTGGGCCGCGCGCAAACGCTGGGCAACCGACACGTTGGACTCGGGATCGGTCACCTCATTCGCTACTTCCGTCACAAAGCGCTCGAGCGCGTGTGAACCGCCGGCGCCGAGCATGCCGCGCCCATTCCCGTCGGTGTTCACGTAGAACACTCCCTTCGTCTTCAACTCTGGCAGGTGTTCCTCCACCCATTCCGTGGAACCAAGCAGCGAAGGCTCTTCACCATCCCAGGCCGCGTATACGATGGTGCGCTTGGGGCGCCAGCCTTGCTTCACCAGCTCGCCTAACGCACGCGCCTCTTCCAGTTCGGCGACCAAGCCAGAAATTGGATCCTCGGCGCCATTCACCCAGCCATCATGGTGGTTGCCGCGCACGACCCATTCATCGGGGTTGGTCGACCCCTTGAGCGTGGCAATGACGTCGTACAACGGCGTCTGCTTCCAATCGAACTCGGCCTTCAGGTGCACCATCGCCGAGGGTCCCAGTCGATAAGTGATCGGTAGTCCGCCGCGCCACGACGACGGCGCGACGGGCCCGGACAGGGCGGCCAGCAGCGGCTGTGCGTCCGCGTAAGAAATCGGCAGCACCGGAATCTTCATGATGGTAACGGCGTCTTTGCGATCCAACCGTGTTGCACCTGCCGAGGCGCCGACGCCGGGCGTCAATGGATCCCCGGGATATGTCGGCATGTCCATGACGCTGCCCCGCTGCACGCCGTCGCGCGGGCGATACGGCCCCTTCGGGTACGTGTCGCCCTCGGAGTACCCGTCGTCACCCGGATCGGAGTAAATCAGCGCGCCAACCGCGCCATGCTCATAGGCGACCTTCGGCTTAATGCCGCGCCACGAACCGCCGTAGCGCGCGATCACGATCGCACCCTTCACCGAAATACCGCGCCGTTCGAGCTGGTCGTAGTCCGCCGGAACGCCGTAGTTCACATACACGAGCGGTGCCGTGACGTCGCCGTCGCCGGAATACGCGTTGTACGTCGGCAGCTGTTCGGCGCGTTGATTCGTGGTCGGGTCTTCCTTGAGGATTGGCTCTTCCAGCTTGGCGATGAACTTGGTCGGCGCCAACAATTCGAGGGCCCGCGCGCGCGGCGTGGGGAACAGCACGTCGAAGCGCTCAATACGCGCGTCCCATCCGTACGACGCAAATTGGTCGCGCAGCCACTCGGCATTGTCCTTTCCGTACACAGATCCGAGGTGATGGGGGCGCGCCGACAGGCGTCGCATGGCTTCGCGCATGCGGCCAGGCTCCGGAATGATGCGGAACTTCCCTTCCCATTCGCGCTGCACCTTGGCCGATGCGGCGGTGAATCCGCGGATCGGCGGATCTTCATAGAGCGAAGCCGCAGGCAGCAAAACCAGCAGCGCGGCCGGCAGGGCGATGGTCGTGAGGAGTCGGGACATGTTTGATGGCCGAAGGCGAAAAGAGTCGCGCGAGCGTCGTCGGACGGGCACCCAACACAGGCGCCATCTCTCAACGACCGACAGAAATTACTCTTGCGCGCGGCCTCTCGTCAGGAGCGCAACTCTCAGCAAGCAGTGAGCGACTGATCCCGTGTCGCTCACGCACTCCGGAGCGTGTCGACGGGATCGACACGCGTGGCGCGACGGGTCGGCCCAAGGGCGGCCAGAACGCCGAGCGTGATAAGGACCACCGTCACCAGGGATAGGACGAGCGGATCTGTCGGGCTCACGCCGAACAACAGCGACCGCAACACGCGCGTGGCACCGAGCGCACCGGCCAATCCAATGGCGACTCCCGCCATCACGTACGTCAGAGACTGACGTACGACCAGCTGCGCCACGTCACGACGGCTCGCGCCGAGCGCCATGCGAATTCCGATCTCGTGTCCCCGCTGTCCGACCACATAGGAGATGACGCCATACAATCCAACAGCGCTCAAAATCAGGGCCATCGTCGCGGCCACCGCCAGCAGCAACAGTGTGAAGGTGCGTTTGGCCATGGACTGGTCGACCACATGCGTCATGGACGCGACGTTAGCCACTGGCACGGAGGGATCGATATCGCTCAGTATCCGTTGCACCGCGGATACCAACTCGGCGGCGGACAACGTCGGCGCGCGAATGGTCAGGTACATGTAGGTCGGCGTCGCCTCGATGGGAGCCCCAGGGATGGACTCCATCGGGAAATACACCCCCTGCATCGGCGGTTCATCGAGTCCGGCGTCGTGGACGTCCGCGGACACCCCCACCACCGTGTACCACGCGGGACCACTCGCGCAACATCGGATGTGGCGACCTAACGGATCTTCACCAGGCCACAGGACGTTGGCTAGCGCCTGCGTCACGACTACCGCGCCCGACCGCTGTTGCACGTCGGCCCATGTGGGTATTCGGCCCCGCACTGGCGTCCGCATGGTTTCGAAGTAGCCCGGGGCATTCTGGAGATTCGTCACGCAAGTTTCGGAGCGGCCGGTGCTACTGGGCTGATCGGTTAGAACGCCGGAGCATCCTTCATGACCGATCAGAGGAATGCGCGAGGAAAATCCCACGGCCTTCACCCCGGGGACCGCCAACACTCGTTGCTGTAGCTCCTGATAGAATGCCGTGGTGCGTTCCTCACGGTCGTAGCGCGCTTCGGGGAGAGCCAGTGACATGGTACTCACGCCTTCGGCGTCAAAGCCCATGTTGACGGCACTCAGCTTTTGAAATGACCGGAACATGAGCGCGGCCCCCGTCAGCAGCACCAGTGCCAACGCAACCTGGCTGGCGACCAACGCGCCGCGAAGCGCCGTGCGCGGACGGGACGAAGTCAGGCCGCGTCCGCCGTCGCGGAGGGCGGAAAGATCACGCCTCGCGTACCCCAGGGTGACCGCGCCTAACAATAGTCCGATGCCTAGCGCGGTGCCGACGATGAGCACGGCACCCAACATTCCAAAATGCAATTCCGTCAAACGGGGCAGTCCTGACGGGGCCAGCGCGACGATCAGGCGCAACGCTCCCCACGACAAGGCTATCGCCCCCAGACCGGCCACAACGGCCACCACCAGCCCTTCGCTCAGGTGGTGCATCAACAGCTGCAACCTACTGGCTCCGAGCGCGGTGCGTACCGCCACCTCGCGCCGTCGTGTGTCAGCCCGAACCATGAAAAGATTGATGACGTTCGCGGCGGCAATCAGGAGCACCAGCGCCACCGCCCCGAGCAACGTCCAGAGCGCTCGCGTCACCGTCGCGCCCACCACCTCATCCCGCAGCGAAATGACCGCCGTGGAAAAGCCGTTCTCTCGAATCCAGTTGTGGGGATAGGCCGAGGGAAAGACCTCTTCCATGCGGCGTACCAGTGGAACCAGCTCCCGCTCCAAGTCGGCGGCAGTAAATCCTGGCCGCAACAGGGCGACGCCAGCACGCACGTGATTGTTCATCGCCGGCATCGCCGGATCGACGTAGTCAGGAATCCAGACGTCGACACGTTGGTCAGGAAGACTCGCCCCCTTGGCCGCGATCCCAACGACCTGCATCGGAAATCCATTCAGTTCTATCGACTGACCAACGATGGCCGGGTCGCTGCCGAATCGGCGCTGCCAGTACTCGTACCCCAGCACCAACACTGTCGGATTGCGTACCAGGTTGTCTTCCGGCGTCAACAGGCGCCCGACGTGCGGCTGAATACCGAGCACGTGAAAGATGTTCGCGCTGACGTTCGCGAGATGCACCCGTTCCGCGGGTTGCCCATCACGGCCATGCGTGACGGTCCCCTGCTGATACGAGCGATAGAGTGCCAGGTCCTCCAGCGTATGGGCATTGGCCTTGTAGTAGAACATCTGGTGCCGAGCCAGCCCCCAGACGTCCTTGAGCATTGGCATGGGTGACGAGAGCGAGACCAGGCGATCACCATTCGGAAATGGCAAGGGACGCAAGACCACGGCATCGAGGAGCGAGAACACCGTGGCGGTCGCCGCCAGCCCCAACATCAGCGCTATCACCGCCGGAACGCTGAAGCCCGGCGATCGAACCAACCGTCGCACTGCCTGGGACACTTCCTGCAGCAGGACCATGAGGCGCTCCAGACGCGAGTGACGGTTCAGTAGGCGTTGGTCGATTTGCCGAAGGTCGTGGCGCACGGCGCTGACATCGCCGAACTCTGCCTCGGCTTGCTGCCTGGCCTCACGCAGCGACATGCCGCGTGCAGTGAGCTCCTCAATGCGCTCCGCAAAATGGAAACGCAGCTCGTCCTCGATATCTCCGGCCACGTCTGGGCGAAGAAAGCGCCGGTACCGACGCCACAAGGGTTCCGGCCGAGAGCCCATCAGCTACACCAGTTCCGGTCGGGCCACCATGACCTTGGCAACGGCCGCCACATACCGGTCCCATGTCGCCGTTTCCGATCGCAGGGCGCGGCGCCCACCGGCCGTCAGCTCGTAAAACTTCGCGCGCTTTCCCTTCTCCGAGGTGCCCCACTCGGATGACACCCATCCTCGCTCCTCCATGCGATGGAGCGACGTATACAGCGCGCCGTCGAGAATCCGAAAGGTCCCATCTGAGCCCTCACGAAGGAATCTCGCGATGGCATAGCCGTGCATGGCGCCAAAGGACAATGCACGAAGCACGAGCACATCCAGTGTGCCCTGCAGAAGGTCAAGGGCGTTGTCGGTCATGCTCCATCATACCCTCAACAGTTGATTGAATCAAGTGTTGAGGGAATCGTAGCACGCAGCAACCCCTTCCTTCCTAACCGGCCCCGACCCACTCGCGACGCAAGAGTGAATAGATGAGGGAGTCGATGAACCGGTCGTCGGCCAGGAAGTTCTCGCGCAGGTGCCCTTCCAGCTTGAACCCCAAGCGCTCCAGCATGCGCGTGGAGGCCTCGTTCCCGGGCGTCACGCCCGCCTCGATACTGTGCAAGTTCATCGCATCAAAACCATAGTCGAGCATGGCGCGAATCGCTTCGCTGACCAAGCCCTGCCCCCAATGCTCCCGAGCGATGATGTAACTGATCTCCCCACGCCGGTGCATCTTGCGCCATTCACTGAACGCGCATTTCCCGATGACCGTGTCATCGCCGCGGAGGGTGATGCCCCAATGAATGCCGCTTTCCAATTCGCGCGACATTGCCACGCGGCGGATCAGCGCGCGCGCCTGTTCGATCGACGTGTACGGACGACTGCTCCAGTAGCGCATGGTCTCCTCATCGCTGAAAATGCGCAGCAGTGCCGGCGCGTCACTCATGACGAGTTCGCGCAGTACCAGACGTTCGGTTTCTAGCCGAGGAAACGTCGCCCACAACAAGGGGGTGGTGCTCATGCCGGTGAAAGTAGTGGAAGAGGCGCCGCCGCGAGAGCGAATACCCGATTTGCTCGTCGCGGCGTGTCGCAGCCACCACAACCTCCGTCCCGGCCAACCCGTCCCTTAAGCAACGTTCCGCTGGCGACGGGCGTCCCGCAGTGCTATCCCGTGGCTCCCTGCTCGCGCGTGTGCCCCCCGATCAAGTCCACCACTTCATGCTCCTGCGTGAACTCGAGCTTGGGCGCCAACAATCGATACATGACAGGCGTGACGAGCCGCGCGATCAACGTCGACGATACCAGTCCGCCAATGATCACCCAAGCCAGTGGCGAATACAGGGACGAGCCTTGTGTCGCCAGCGGCAACAAGCCGCCGATCGCCGTGAGCGACGTGAGGACGATGGGCACGAAGCGGATCTCCCCGGCCCGCTGGATCGCGTCGTCCAGCGACAACCCGTCGCGCCGCAGTTCGTCCGTGAAGTCCACCAACAGGATCGACGTCTTGATCTCGATGCCGATGAGAGCCACAAAGCCGATCATCGCGGTAAAGCTGAGGGTGTTTCCCGACAGGAAGAGGGCGACAATCCCACCGACGATGCCTAACGGGATAACCGAAGCAACGACCAGCGTGCTCTTGAACGTCCGGAACTCCAACACCAGGATGGCCAGGATCCCGAACACCGCGACAATGATCGCCGTGCCAATGCCGCCAAAGCTCTCCTGACGGCTCTCAATTTCGCCGGCCGGCACCAAGCGATACCCAGAGGGCAGAGCGACACTGTCCAACCTGGCCAAGACCGCTTTGGTCACCCGGTCCGTGTTGTATCCGGTGCGGACCCAGCCGGTGATGGTGACCGCGCGTTCCTGGTCATAGTGCGTGATCGAGGTCGGAGAACCCTTGAAGGCGATATGGGCCAGCTGATCCAGTGGCACCATGGCGCCCGTCGTCGAGGCAACCTGAATGCGATCGAGCAGTGCGGCGGTCGGCCTCCCGTCACGTGCAACGCGCACGGTGATCGGATACTCGTCGCCGTCAGGTGCGCGAAACATCCCCACAGTCAGTCCGGCGACACCCAGGCGCACGGTGCGATCGAGCTCGGCGGTCGCGACGCCCAGCAACCCCGCCTTTTGCCGGTCCACTTGAATCGCCAAGTCGGTTCGGGCGACGGCGAGTGGATTCTTCACATACTGTGTGCCCGGTGTGGTCTCCAACACGCGCGCCACGCGCGCCGCCACGCTCCGCAAGGTATCAAGGTCGGGCCCTTCCACCCGCATGGCCACGGGCGCGTCGATCGGCGGACCGTTCTCGAACTCCCGCACCTCGATGCGAGCCCCTGCGTACCGTGAGAGGACCATGCGCAGCGAGTCGAGCATCAACGGCGTCTGCTTCGGTTCGTACGCGTGCAACAGCACAAAGAGTTGACCGGCGTTGGCGGCCTCCTGCTTGGCCGCCACGTTGTAGTACACAAAGGGATTTCCCTTCCCCACGTTGGTGAACACGCCCCGAACGTTCGGATGGGCCAGCAGGGTGCGCTCGACAAAACGCGCCGCCTGGTCGGTGGCCTCGATCGTCGAGCCAACGGGGGTTTCGATATCGACTAGAAATTGCGGTGTCCCGGCCTTCGGGAAGAGCGAGAAGCCCACCAGTGGCACCAGCGCCAACGAACTGATCACCAGCGACGCCGCCACCAGCAACGTTCGCGTCGGGTTTCCGAGCGCCCGGTGCAACAGTGGGGCATAGGACTTCTGGATCCCCTGCTCCAGGAGCTGGAGAAAGCGATTGCCATGCGCCGCCTGCGTGCGAGGCAACACCAGCGAGGCCAACCACGGCACGATGGTGAAGCTGACGAACAACGACGCCACGACCGCGTACACCACGGCGATCGGCAGCGAGCGGATGTACCGTCCGGCCAAACCGGGCAGGAAGATGAGCGGCAAGAACGCGAAGATGAGTGTGGCCGTCGCGCCCATCACGGCCACGGCAATCTGCCGGGTCGCCTCCACCGCCGCCTGCCGCCGCGTGTGCCCCGAGCGAAGGAAGCGAGTGATGTTCTCCACCACGACAATGCTGTCATCCACCAGCAGTCCCAGCGCTATGACGAATCCCACGATGGACAGCTGGTTGATGCTGTAACCGGTCACGTCTAACAACGTGACCGCAATCGCCAGCGACAACGGGATCGAAACCATCACCACCAGCGAAGCACGCGTCCCGAGCGGCAGAAGCGTCAGCAAGACCAGCGCCAGGGCGATGGCAAAGTCCTCGGCCAGCCGCGACAGGCGACGATCGACGTTGGCGGCCTGATCGAACCCGCGCACCAGCGTCACACCGGTCGGGAGTGTGCGTTCCAACCGGTCCAGTTCCGGCCACATCACGCTCTTGACCTGCGCAATGTTGAAGCCCTCCTGCATGGCGGCCGTGACAAAGACCGCGCGCTTTCCGTTCCAGCGTCCGATGTGCACGGGGTCGCCGTACCCCCAGCGAACCGCCGCGATGTCCTTCAGTCGCACGATCCCGGCCTTTCCGCCAGCCACAACCGTGTTCTGCACTTCTTCGAGGGTGCGATAGCGACCCTGCGGCACTAGGTTGAACCGGCGCTGTCCCGCATCCACGCTGCCGCCAGGAATGGCGACGTTGTCACTTCCGACCGCCTGAATGACCTGACCGGGGGGCACACCGAGCTGGCTGAGTCGCTCCAGATCCAAGTCAACCAGCACCTCTCGTGGCGGCGAGGCCCATCGTTGCGACTTCTTGATGCCTGGCAGCCGTTCCAAACGATCCTGCGTGCGATGCGCGATGGAATCGAGTTGCGCGTACGGCGCCGTCTCGCTGACCAGGGCGGCCTGCAGGATGTTCACGTTCGTCCCGGACGCCCGAATGATCTCCAGCCTCGCCAGCCCCGTTGGAAGCGACGGTCGCAGGGCGTTCATCTCGCGCAGGACCTCGTCCTCCTTCCGGTCCGCGTCCACTCCGGGGTCGAATTCCAGCTGCAACACCGCGAGACCGTCTTCGGCCCAGGACGTCAGCTTTTTCACCCGCTCGAGCGCGCCCAGCTTGTCCTCGATCTTGTCCACGACCAACTGCTCCATGTCGTTCGGCGACGCCCCGGGATAGACGGCGATCACATTCAGGATCGGGATCGGAAAGATCGGATCCTCGCCCCGCGGAATCCTGAACCAACTGGCGATGCCGAGCGCGGCGAGCATGAGGAACATCAGGATGGTGAACTGCCATCGCTTGACGGAGAACTCAGCGAGTTTCACGGCTTGACCTCCACCTTGGCAGAGTCTGTCAACCACGTCGCCCCTGACCGCACCACGCTCGCCACGCCGTCCAGCCCGCGCACCAGCACGCGATCCCGCTCGATTCCCACCAAGGTCACCGAGACACGCCGCGCGCGATGTGAACTCGAGTCGACGGTGAACACCACGCCACGCGTCCCGTCCCCCTCGACGAGCGCCTCCGCTGGAATGGCGGATACTCCGGCCGCCGCTACCGCTCCGCGATGGGAGCTGCCACCGGTAATCGTTAGGTGACCCACCAAGCCGCTCGGCAACCCGGACACGCCTTCCAGTTGCACCTCCACCGTGATCGTCCCGGTGCGTGCATCCGCGGAAGGGGCGACTTGTGTCACGCGGCCGATGAACTGGCGCTCAGGAACGGCGTCGAAGGTCACGTGCGCGGTTGCTCCAACCTTCACTCGCACGGCATCACGATCGGGCAGTCCCGCGCGCAGGACGCTTCCCCGTGCGGCAGAGGCGAACTGAATCACCGCCGTCCCCGGCCCCACCAGTTGTCCAGCGCTGACGTTGCGACTGAGCACCACGCCGTTGGCGGGAGCCAGAATGGTCGCGAACTCATGGTTTACCCTGGCGGCTCGCAGGTCCGCCTCCGCGGCCTCGCGCCCCGTCTGTGCGTCCTGCCACTGCGCGAGGGTGGCCACCGAGTCGTGGTAGAGTCGTTCGATGCGCGACGCGTCACGGCGACTCTTTTCGGCGGCGGCCGTCGCCTTCGCCACCAGCGCCTCGATCTCGCGCTGGTCCAACTCGGCCAAGACCTGCCCCCGTCGGACCGCGGCCCCATCGTCCACGTGCACCTGAGCGACAATGCCACCGATCTTGAAAGAGAGCGTCACTTCGTCTTTGGCTCCAAGGCTTCCGATGGCCGTGATGGGAGCTTCATCGCCAGCCGCAACCACCGGGGCCAAGGTAACGGAGGTGAGGGCCTCTGGTGGTGCTGGTGCACCTTCCGCGGATCTCCCACAGGCGCTGACGGCGACGACAGCGGCAGCCGCCAAGAGGCCGTGCAAGACGCCAGAACGGGTTGGCGTGCGGCGAACGGTGTCGGATAGAAGCAATCGCATGAGTGGATGCGTGAGGGTGTTCATTGGGGCAGCGGCCGGAGCGCGGCCGCGCGTTCGAGATCGACGACACGAGCCGCCAACGCGTAGCGGCTCAGGACCAGGTTCAATTCGGCGGCCGTCAGCTGCGACCGGGCGTCGGACCACTCCAAGTGTGAGGCGAGGCCCTCACTGAACCGGCGATCGACCAGCTGAAAGGCGCGGCGGGCCGCCTCGACGCGGGCAGTGGCCGCGGTGAGCCCCTCGCGCGCGACACCAACCGCGTCATAGGTGGTTCGCACGTCCAGTGCGATCAGTCGATCCACCTCGGCCCCGCGAAGCGCCATGGACCGCTGCGCCGACGCAGCCTCTTGGCGCCGAATCGCGTCCTGCCCACCATTGAAGAGATTCCAGCTGAGTACGACGCTGGCCATGGCGGCGTCATGCCGGCCATTGAACTGATAGTCTGCTCCCTGAAATCCGTAGTCAGCGGCGAGAGCGAGGCTGGGCATGAAGGCACTCGTGGCGGCCCGAACCTGTGCGCGCGCGGCGTCCTGACCGGCCGCGACCTGGGCGCGTTCTTCGCGGTGTAGCGACTGCTGCAGTGCCTGAACGTACGACAAGTTGGGTACGCCGGGCAACGTAGAATCACTGAGTGTTGGAGCTGGTGTGTCGAGGTCGCGGTCCAACAGCAGGTTCAACGCACCCAAGGCTGCGTCACGCGTGCGAACCGCCTCGGCGCGCTGCTGTTCACCATCGGCACGCGCCGCACGGGCCCGAAAGACGGCGTCTCCCGTCACCGAGCCGGCGTTCAGTAAGCGCTCGGCGACACGTTCGTTCTCCGCCAGCACAGGTAGCGCAGCCAGCCAGATATCGACGGCACGGCACGCACGGGCGTAATTCAGCAGGGCAAGCCGAGCGTCGGCATCGAGGCGACGAGTCGCCGCGGCCTGGTCGGCACCTCGCAGGTCGCGCAGGGCACGCGCCGCCGCGAGGTTGGCAAAGAGTGCTCCATTGAACAGCGGCAGGGTGGCGCGGAACTTGGTCTCCTGCTTGAACGGCAAGGTCTGGTGGATATTCGTCGGGAACGCGTCGTGCCCGATGAGCTGGTTCAGCGCGGCGTAGGCGGGATTAATGGCGTCGCCAATGTCGATGGCACCGTTCAACTCTGAGTAGCGCGCCTCGACGCCTGCTGACGGCAGGAAGAGCCCTTGGGCTCTTCGCGCCGCGAGTTCGCCTTGTCGCGTAGACTCACGCACCTGGCGAAGACCAAGGTTGCGACTGACGGCGAGGGCTGCGATGGAATCGAGCGGCGATTGTTGGGCGCCTAACGCTTGTGTGGGGACCGCAGTCAGGGCGAGAAGGCTCGCGAGCACGCCGGCGGACTTAGTGAACATCGCTAGAACAGGTAACAGTGTTAAGCATAGGGGCAAAAAAACTCACTGGGTCGGGGTTCGCAGCAGACCGCGCAGCAGCACGTCGCACATGGCTCGCGAGGTTTCTTCCGGTGGGCGAAGTGGGCACCACGGATGATCGCACCCTTCTGGATTCGTTAGGTGAATGGTGGCGATGCCGTGAACGCCGGACCAGAAAATCTGCGCGAGCAGGTCTGGGTCCCGGTACTGCGGAAGAAAGCGACCCTGCTCCATCGCCTCCGTCACGTTCGCGACCAGGAAGGCATACCCATCTTCGCCCGGGCTGATATGAATGGTGTCCGGTCCGACAATGGGGCGCTCGACCATGAACATGAAGCGAAACTGCTGGCGGTGTTGGAGCGCGAATCGCACATAGTTGACTCCCATCGCTCGCAGTCGCTCGATCGGGTCCGGCAATTCTCCCATCTTGCGCAGCGCGTCCGCCAACGCGCGGAAGTCAACAAGGCACAGTTCGTTGAGGAGTGCGTCCTTGTCTGCGAAATGATGGTAGATGGTGGTGGCGGTATATCCGATGGAGTCGGCAATCCGTCGCATGGAGGTCTGCGAATACCCTTCTTCCGTGAAGAGAGCACGCGCTGCCTCGAGGATCAGCCGACGCGTTTCGGCCTTCTCTCGATCTCGTCGTGCGCGCGACGGAGACACAGCGGTGAGCTTCGCCTTGGTGACCATACACGAATTAACTTAACACCGTTAAGTCACTCGTCAAGCGGCCTCGCAACGTCTGAGCAGCGGGTTTGCGCAGCTGACCATTTCCCGGGCGTGGGTCAAGCCGATTGACACGTCAGACCGCAGGGCTTGGGCGGTGCGCGCACTTATTTGTGCGGGACCCCGGACGCCGGAAGGGTCGTCAGGTATCCGTGGATTGCGGCAATTTCGTCGTCCGTCAGGTACTTCAAGTCGGTCCGCGCGATGACGGCCATGAGTGTGAGCTTGGTGGCCGAGTTGCGCGGAGTGCTGGTGCGAAAGAGGGTGGTGAGTTCGGGCAACGTGTACCCAGCGGCGTTCACGATAGAAGGCGACGGCGTAGCCGGATCACCGGTCAGGTTCGTTCCGTGGCACGACGTGCATATCATGTTGGCCAAATACTCTCCGGCCCGACTCCCGGCGGAAGCCGTGTCGGCGCCGATCCGTGCGACCGTGGTGTCTATGGCATTCGTCGCCGTGCCGAACTGGCCGGTGATCAGTCCGAGGCGGCCGACGGGGCCATAGGAGCTGCGCGGAAGGTCCTTGGGTGTTGGTACTGTCGGCAACGTGCGCAGATAGGCGATGATGGCCGCTAGATCTGCATCGCTCATGTGGTACATCCCCTTCGGCGGCATAATGACTGGACTGGTTCCGTCAGGGCGAACGCCGTAACGGATCAGGCCCGCCAGCTGAGGGTCGCTGTAGCCCGTCAAACGCTCCAGCGCATTCGGTGCCACAATGCGCCCCACCATTGGGACGTCGAAGAAGACCTTTCCCTGTAGAGAGTCCCCGTGGCAACCGAAGCAGGAGATCCTGGCCAAGTGGGCCCCGCGGGCCAGCGAAACGCTGTCGGTGGGTCGTGTGATAGCGACCGTGCGCACGGGATACGTTCGCGTGAGATAGCGTTCGCTCATGGCGTAAATCGCGATCCCAGCCACGGCAACGATACCTATTAGACCCATCAGAATGCGCGCGAGCCAGCGTCCGACCGAAGCCATGGGTCGCCTCCAGGTTGGTTGGTCGCGCAAACCTACCCCGCCTTGGAGGAATGGCTAGCCCCGCCGGCCACAACGCACGCCACCCTGTTTGGGCTGCCGGGGCAATCCGTGAGACGCCTCCGTTGGCGACCGCTGACGGCCGCTGCAGCGTCCAGCTCTCAGGTGCCGACTTCAACGTGTGCGCAACGTGAGGACTCGCCGTACACCCCTCCATCGTGCATCTTGCGTCATGACGAATGCTCAGGCGGCCGAACGATCGGCCGGGGACCTTGCACTGCCGCGCCTGCGCGCAGCCGGGGCCTTGTTGGAGTATCGCGAGATCGCCGGAAGACGCAGTCAGGCACCGCCGCTCGTCTTCCTCCACTCCGCGTTAGGCTCGGCGCGCCTCTGGGAGGACCTCCCGGACAAGCTGGCCTCCGCCACAGGGTCGCGGGCGTTGATGTACTCGCGGCAAGGTCACGGGGCCTCGGATCCGTTGCCTTCGGAACATGACCCGGAATACCTGACCCACGAGGCGTTGGACGTGTTGCCCGCGGTCTTGCGCGCGCGATCGATTGAACGGCCGGTGCTAGTCGGCCATAGCGACGGAGCGACAATCGCGTTGATCAACGCCGCCCTCTCCGTCCTCCGAGTGCGCGGCCTGGTGCTGATCGCTCCGCACGTGATTGTCGAGGACATTTCGGTCGCCGGCATCGAGAAAAGCGCGCGTGCGTTCGAGGACGACGACCTGCGCACCAAACTCGCCGTCCATCACCACGACGTCGACGGCATGTTTGATCGATGGGCCGACGTTTGGCGCCGAGCAGAATTCCGCCAGTGGTCGATCGTGCACCTGTTGGGTGAAATTGTTTGCCCCGTCCTGGTCATTCAGGGCGAAGACGATCGCTACGGGACGCTGGCGCAAGTCGAACTCATCGAGGACCATGTTGCCGGCCCCGTGCGTTCGATGATCCTGCCTGATTGCGGACACGCGCCGCAGGTGGAATATCCAGAGCGCGTGCTGGAAGAGGTCGCACGGTTCGTCCGGACGCTGTAAGTCGGGGTTGCCGGCGGAGTTTTCCACCTCGCACATTTCGCTCGTTATCTCGGCCGGGCATTGGTCGCAACGGCGTTAGGCATCCCTCTTCATCCGCAACTTCGTGTCCATCCCTCGCTTTCTTGTACTCGTGGCCCTCGCGGCCGCTGCTCCTCTCGCCGCACAACAGCCACTCCAAGTTCACGGACCGGGGGGGCGAACGGTTGCCGTGACGCGCGACCAGATCGCTTCGCTGCCCGGCGAGACCCTGAAGTTTGCGCCGCATCATGGCGATTCCCTCGCCTACCACGCGGTTCGGCTTACGGATGTGCTGCGCACCGCCGGCTTCCCGGTCGACTCCATGCGCGTCGGGCGTCAGGCATGGGTGGTGATGGGCGAGGCGAGCGACGGATATGTCGTCGCCTTTGCCGCTGCCGAACTCGACCCAAAGCTCGGTCCCTCGCGCGTGTGGCTGGCCTACGACGTCGGTGGACACGCGCTGGAGCCCACCGAAGGTCCGTATCGCCTGATCGTGCCCACCGATGCGCGCCCCACGCGGTCCGCTCGCCAGCTGGTTGCGCTCCGCGTGGTCGACGCGCTAGCGCACTAGCATCGTCACCCGTTTCCCCGTTTTCTTGCCCACCCACAACGACCGCACGACACCAGCCCCCGCGATGCCCCGCACAGATGCCGCGGGGCCTATGCCAAGGCGATTGGACGTGCGCGGTCCAACCGCCAACACTCTGATCGCGGGTCCCTGCGACGCTGTCCGACCGACAGATGCAACCGTCTGAGAGTTGGGCGAGCGGCGCGGCGTACGAGCCGTACGTGGGGAGGTGGAGCCGCTTGGTGGCTGCCGACTTCATTCAGGGGTTGGGCATCCCGGCGCAGCGACGGTGGCTGGATGTCGGTTGCGGCACGGGGGCCTTGAGTGCGACGATCTTGGCCATGGCGCAGCCGGCGAGTGTCCGCGGCGTGGACCGTTCGGCCGAATTCGTCGCCTATGCCCGCACGCATGTGGTTGACGCGCGCGTGACGTTTGAAGCTGGCGACGCGCAGTCATTGCCCCTCGACGACGCGTCGTGCGACGTGGCCGTCTCTGCCCTTGCGCTGAACTTCTTCCCGGACCCTGTGGGCGCCTTGCGAGAGATGGCTCGCTGCACGGGCCCTCGGGGCGTGGTGGCGGCGTACCTGTGGGACTATGGCGGCCGGATGCAGATGTTGCGGCACTTCTGGAACGCGGCGGCCAACTTGGATGCGACGGCGCGCGACCTCGATGAAGGGCGGCGTTTTCCCATCTGTCAGCCCGACGCCCTACACTCGGCGTTTGTTGCAGCTGGGCTGTCCGGCGTGCAGACGCGTCCGATCGACGTGTCGACTGTTTTTCGGGATTTTGACGACTATTGGGTGCCGTTCCTGGGCGGTCAGGGTCCCGCCCCTTCGTACGTCCGATCGCTCACCGATGCGCAGTGTGCGGGGCTTCGCGAACGCCTCCGGCGGTCCCTGCCGACCGCGCTCGACGGCTCCATTGCCCTGATCGCCCGGGCTTGGACGGCACGAGGCATGAGTGCCTAAACGACTGGCGGGGGATCGCTCCCCCGCCAGTGACGCGCGGTCGCTCGACGGTCACCCGTAGCCCCCTCAGTAAGGACGACGGCTCCGTGACGCGACGGATCACATCCGCACCTGCCTAACGGCTCACCAGACCACCGGCTCGAGAGATCTTCATGTCCATGTCGATGCCGTTGCCACCGCGATGCTGCACGTGCACATACAGGTTCTGGTTGTTCTTGTCCAGCTTCAACCCGGTTGGTTCGGCATCGCAGTCCGTCAGGCTGGCCAAACGAACGACCTTGGCCGCCGTGACATTGCCCCCAGCGCCGGGCGATGAAACCCAGATGTCGTCGCCCGCCGTCTTCCCTCCCGCAAACGAACCACCCGGATCCTCGGTGATGAACAGGTGACCGGCGGCGTCCACATCCAGATTGTCGGGCCAGGAGAAGTCGGAGGGAGCGTTCACCCCGGCCTTGATATACTCGGACACGACCGGCGTAGTGCCTAACGTGATCTTGAGCACGCGAGCCTCGCTGGTCACGGCCACGTACAGGGCTTCCGTGCCCGCCTCCCCGGCGACGACAATGTCCTCCGGTCGGCCGTACCCGGTGGCCCCGACGTTCGCCGCAGCGACGTCGGCATCGATCACCGCCTGGTTCATGTCCAGAGGGAGCCACGTGGCCGTTCCGGTCCGGTCACCGACGGGATTCGTGATCTGCAACGCGTACAACTGCCCAGCACTCAGGTCTCCCGTCGTCGACGGGACGAATTTGTAGATCGCGCCGGTCGAGATCTCGGAGATGCCGTACACGTTGCCCTTGGAGTCGATGTCGGTGCCTTCGTGCGCCTTGGAGCCGAGCATTGGGCGGGCACTCACGGCTAACGTCCGCGGATTCAGTTCGTACACGAGCCCTTTCAATGCGGAAGGAACGTTCGGATCAGGCAAGGCCGCGGGTCCAGCCTCCTCACCGAACAGCAGCGTTCCCCATGGGGTCCAGGTGATGGGATCTAGTCGCTCCCAATCAGCGCGCTGAATGAGCACCTGCGTGGATCCTGTTTGCAGGTCGGTAACCGACACACCGCCGTTGGCCCCGATCTCATGGACGCGGAAGAGATATCGGTACGCTTGCGGGCCCGTCTCGTTGAACGTCTGCATATCGGGTGAGTCCATAAGAAACTGCGTCTCGTCCGCTACGAGCGTTTGTGTCAGTCCAGCGCCCAGGACAAATGGATTCACGGGATCGCCACCCGATACCGTACACACTGCGGATGAAGGCAAGGGCGAGAATTGGACAAGAGCTCCGATCGAAGCGTCCGACGTGGCCTGTTGCATCGAACCGCGTGTAGCAGCGGCGGTTGGAACGGGGGTGTCGCACGCGGCAAGCCACATGGCCGCTGCGAGGACCGGCGTAGCCGATGGCACTCGGCGAATTACAAACATCATGCTCCCTCGGTTTGAGATGGTGCGGGTACGGTCGACCAAGGACGTCACCGCGGGCACGTCGGGATGGTCACGGCGCGGTATCGACTTGTTCCCTGCACAATTTCCAGCCGCGGCCTGTCAGCACCGGGGCGGCGATTCGTCACGCACGGCTCGCCGGGCTGAGCGCTACCTTACAACGTGGAACGTGAAGAGCACTCGCTCGCCAATGCGGCGCACGTGGCGACGTCGGCCGTCGCCGAGCGCAGCGTCTTTCGAGCGAAGAACCGTTGATCGTCCGCTAGCGACGCGAGGTCACTATGTCCCGAAGCGCTTTTGTCCTGCTGGTTGCCAGTTCACTGCTCACGGCGGCGCATGCCAACGCGCAGAGCACCTTGGATTGCGCGAAGGTGCGTGCGTCGACTGACCATGCCACCATGAATCACGCCGAGCATGCTGGACAGCTGCAACAATGTGCCGCGGCGGCGCTGCCCACACTGCCCGGACAGGCCGCCTTCGGTGCCATTTCCGAGATCGTCGGAATGCTGACAGCTGACGCGAATACGGACTGGTCACGCGTGAACATCGAGTCCCTTCGTCAGCACTTGATTGACATGGATGCCGTGACCATGCGAGCGGTGATCTCACAACGCGCGGTCCCCGGCGGTTTCGAGGCTCGTGTGACGGGAGATGATCCCACCATGGGCGCGATCCGTCGTATGCTTGGGGCACATTCCAAGATGGTGAGCCAAGCCGATGACTACCGCGCGACCACGGTGGACATTCCGGGAGGATCGCTTCTGACGATTGTCGCCGCCAACAGCACGGATAGCACCGTGGTGGCGAAGATCCGCGGACTTGGGGTCATCGGCCTTCTCACCGTTGGCGACCATCACGTTCGGCATCATCTGGCACTGGCGCGCGGCGATGATGGAGCCCACGAGCACTAAGAGGGGCGCCACGGTACTGCCCTTCGTTACGTCGCCGCGATCAAATCTGAAACTGGAGAGCACAGGCGAAGCCCATTCGTCGCCTTGCCAGGGCTAGCTGCCGCCGCCTGCTGGCCAGAGCCACGCAGCGCCACGCACGCCGCTGGAGTCGCCGTGGGCGTTCCGCACGACCTTTGTGATGACCGCGTCGGAGAAGACGTACCGCGGCAAGCGCTCGGATACGTGCTCGGCGAGGGTCGGCAGGTTCGACATGCCACCGCCAAGCACAATCACGTGAGGGTCCAGAAGGTTGATGACCGTGGCGAGGGCCCGCGCCAACCGATCGTGATAGCGGACCAAGGCGTCTGCCGCTTGCGCATCGGCGGCGGCAGCTGCAACAATCTCGCGACTAGTGCGCGCATGTCCGGTGATGTGCGCAAAATCTCGCTCGAACCCCGGCCCGGACAGGAAGGTCTCTACGCATCCCCGTTTCCCGCAGTAGCAGGGAGCGCCGGGTGACTCGTCAGGCGTCATCCACGGCAGCGGATTGTGGCCCCACTCGCCAGCAATGAGGTTGGCGCCGTCCAGCGCGAGGCCGCGCACCACGATCCCGCCTCCCACGCCAGTCCCAAGGATCACGCCAAAGACGACGTCTGCCCCGGCCGCCGCACCATCTGCTGCTTCGGAGATGGCGAAGCAGTTGGCGTCGTTCATGATGCGTATTGGGCGCGCGAGTTGCGACTGGAGATCGGCCTGCAGCGGCTGGCCGATGAGCCATGTGGAGTTGGCGTTCTTCACGAGGCCCGTGGTTGGGGTCACGGCTCCCGGAATGCCGACGCCTACCGTGGCGGAATCCCGCGACTCGTGTTCGAGCTGATGCACCAAGGTCACGATCGCCTGCACCGTGCCGTCATATGTGCGCGGCGTGGCCATTCGTCGGCGGGCCACTTCCCTGCCGCCATCATCCAGGCAAATGCCTTCGATCTTGGTGCCACCAAGGTCAATGCCGATGCGTTTCATGAGCCAAGGCAAGATAGTACTCCATCCGCGGGCCCGTCGCGGCGCGTCGGCAGGAAGTACGGATCGCTCAACGACAATCGGCGCCTTGGCCGAGCCCCTTCCCGCTCTGTCGCGGTGGCGGTATTTCTGGTCTCGATCTCGGCGTCATCAGGCCGCCACGCCCTTCAATGGAATGTTTGGTCAGGGGCAGACGTGCCGGGATGTGCCGGCCACCCGTTGGCCAAGATTCACGTTCCACCGAGTTGATCGCGATGCGAATTCGTGCACTAGCGTTGCTCCTGTCTGTGGGCGCCTGCACCAAAGAGGAAGGGCGAGCCATCGTCGGCAATACGCGGATCGGCACGCCGATGCCGGCGAACGCCAGTGCGCAGTGGGTCATGCCCGGACACGATTACGCCAACTCACGCTTTTCGGAGATGAAGGAGATCACGTCGGCCAACGTGCGGAACATGCACGCGGCCTGGACGTTCTCCACCGGCGTACTGCGCGGGCATGAGGGGCAGCCCTTGGTCATCGACAACACGATGTACCTGGTGACGCCATATCCAAACGTCGCGTATGCGCTGGACTTGGCGAAGCCCGACGTTCCGCTCAAATGGAAGTTCCGTCCGGAAAATGATCTGCGGTCCACGGGCAAGGCGTGCTGCGATGTCGTCAATCGCGGGGCGGCCTTTGCTGACGGGAAGCTGGTGTACAATCTGCTCGATGGACACACGGTGGCCGTGGACGCCATGACGGGGGCCCAAGTCTGGCGAACCAAGGTTGTGGATGTTGCGATTGGCGAGACCATCACGATGGCGCCGATCATCGTGAAGGACATGGTCATGGTCGGCTCAAGCGGCGGCGAGATGGGCGTCCGTGGTTTTCTGGCTGCGTTGGACCTGGCGACGGGAAAGGAGCGGTGGCGCGGCTACAACGTGGGACCGGATGCCGACGTGAAGGTCACGGCGCGCTACCAACCGTTCTACCCCCAGGATCGCGGCGAGAATCTGGCTGCAACGTCCTGGCCCGGCGATGCCTGGAAGATCGGGGGCGGCGCGTCCTGGGGCTGGGTCAGCTACGATCCGGAGTTGAACCTGGTGTACTACGGCACCAGCAACCCTGGGCCATGGAACCAGGATCAACGACTCGGCGACAACAAGTGGACGTGCGCCATCCTCGCGCGCGATGCAGACACCGGCGAACTCCGCTGGGCGTACCAGATCACGCCACACGACCTGTGGGACTATGACGGCGTGAACGAGAACATCCTCGCCGACCTGCCGATCAAAGGCGCGATGCGAAAAGTGCTCGTGCACTTCGACCGGAATGCCTTCGCCTACACGATCGACCGTGCCACCGGCGAGGTGTTGTTGGCCGAGCCGTTCGCACCAATGAATTGGTCGAGTGGCGTGGACCTGAAGACCGGTCGGCCGAAGGTGAATCCCGACAAGGCGACCAAGCAGGATGTGTTGGTCAAGGACATCTGCCCGTCACTCGAGGGCGGAAAGAATCAGCAGCCGGCAGCGTTTTCGCCGGTGAGCGGGTTGTTCTACGTGCCCACGAACAACTTGTGCATGGACTACAAAGGGCGCGCGGTGGCCTACTTCGCCGGCACACCCTACATCGGGGCCGATGCGCCAGAGAAGGCGGGGCCCGGCGACTACAAGGGCGAGTTCATCGCGTGGGACGCGACGACCGGAAAGAAGATCTGGGGAATCAAAGAGCCCTTCCCCGTATGGGGCGGCGCTCTGGTCACTGCAGGCAACGTCGTCTTCTACGGAACCCTCGACGGCTGGTTTAAGGCTGCAGATGCAACAACCGGCGACGTGCTCTGGAAGTTTCGCGTTGGGTCGGGGGTCGTTGGCAACCCAATTTCGTATCGCGGGCCTGACGGGAAGCAGTACATCGCGATTTACGCCGGGATCGGCGGTGACATGGGCGCGCTGATTGCTGGCGATGTGGCCTCCAACCTTCCGCACGACGTGCGTGAGCGCGGGACCACGCTGCCAGAACTCGCGAAGTACACCAGTTGGGGCGGCATGCTGTTCGTGTTCTCACTATGATTCAGCAGCGCCCTGGCCAGTCGTGAGCCGTTCCGCTCCCTTCGCCCCCTTTCGCCGTGAGTCTTCCTCTTCGATACGTAGCCCTCGCGACCGCGCTCGCCACAGCGAGTGTGACGCGGGTAGCCGTTCAGCACGCGCCGCGCGGAGACGCCGGTGGGCATGGCATTGGTTCCTGGCTAGCGAGTGTGACATCGCGCACTGCTGGTTTCGGGACAACCGGCGCGCATGATCTGGTGTTGGCACTGCCGGTGGCGCACGCAACGTCCGTAGCGACTGTGGAATCGCCAGACGTGGCAGCTGGAGAGAAGCTCTTCGTCGCATACAACTGTGGCGATTGCCATGGGGCCGGTGGTTCAGGGGCGATGGGCCCTTCTTTGCAGGACAACCGCTGGAGGTTCGGTGGCTCGGCCGCGGAGATCGCCCGGTCGATTTCGGAGGGGCGCCCGGAGGGCATGCCCGCCTGGGGGCCGCTGATTCCGGCGTCGCATGTCCGCCAATTGGTGGCGTATATTCAATCGTTAGGCGCCGGGAAAGACGTGACCACGGAGAATTTCACGGGCGCGACGGTGGAACGGGCCGGGCACTGACACCAGGGCTCCCGCCGCACCATGGGCGGGCCTAAGTCCTTGCGAAAGCTCGCGTCGGCGGCTATCCCGATGTCACGCTCATGCCCATCCATTCGCATCAATCTCGCTTCGATTCGGTCACGCGCCTTGGACTGCTCCTCCGTGTCCTCGTGTTCTGGACCGGTTGGTTTGTGGTCGCCCGCCTCATCTTCCTGTGCTACGAATGGCGGCAGGCCCGAACGCTCAATCTTCCGCTGTTCGCGGGGCTTTGGCTGCACGGGCTCCGGATGGACCTGTCCACGGCCGCCTACCTGACCGTCGTCCCGTGGCTGTTGCTGGTCATGTTCGGACACGCGAAGCCGGAGACTCTGCGCCGCGCCATGATCGGCTATTTCGCACTGGCCCTGGCGTTCACGAGTCTGGTGACTGTTGCTGATCTCCAGCTCTTTGTGGAATGGCGCTACCGTCTGGATTCGACGCTCATTCACTTCCTGCGCACGCCGGACGAAGCCTTGGCCTCCAGCGCCTCGGCGCCATGGATATCGCTCTCGTTCCTTTTGCTCGGGCTGATCGCTGCTTCCGTGGGGTTGGCACGGACCACGTTGCTCCGCTCCATCGAAAGCGGTCCGCGGACGGGACTGGGAACGGCATTGGTAACACTTGCGTTAGGCACGACGTTGATCATTCCGATCCGTGGGGGCCTGCAGTGGACGCCGATGAATCCGAGCTTCGCCTATTTCTCGAATAACGACTTTGCCAATCAAGCCGCGCTGAACGCCTCGTGGCACTTTGCGCATGCCACGCTCGAGGCGGCGCATGAGCCAACGTCCAATCCGTACCAGATGTTGGCGCCAACCGAGGCGCGGGCCGTGGTCGATAGCATGCTGAAGACGGTCGCGGCGCCGCGAACGCGACTACTGAGAGTGCAGCGGCCGAACATCATTCTGATCGTGTGGGAAAGCCTGACCGCGAAGGTGGTGACGCGTCTGGGTGGCACCTCGGGTGTCACACCGCAATTCGACCGCCTCACGCACAGCGGCATCTTCTTCGATTCCCTGTTTGCCTCGGCAGGACGCACCCCGCAGGGGATTGTGGCGTTGCTCAGCGCGTTTCCGGCGCAACCCCATCAGCAGATCCTCGAACTGCCCCGCGCCGTAGCCACCCTGCCCATGCTTGGGAAGTCGTTAGGTGCCGATGGATGGCACACCTCGTTCTACTACGGCGGGGAGCTGGAATTCGCCAACCTTCAGTCGTATGCGTCACTCGGCCGATTTTCACGCGTGGTCAGCGAAAATGACTTTGCCTCGCGCGACCGCAACTCGAAATGGGGCGCCCACGATCACGTCGTCTTGGGGCGGGCGCTGGATGACATGGCGACGGATCCGCGCCCATTCTTCAGCACCGTCTTGACGCTGAGCAGCCACGAGCCATTCGACGTGCCGGAGGCGCCGGCCTTTTCCGGGACCAGCGAAGATACGCTGTTCATGAATGCGCATCACTACACGGACGCCAGCATTGGGTCGTTCATCAATGCCGCCCGTCAGCAACCGTGGTGGGACAGTACGTTGGTCATCATCGTGGCCGACCACGGGAGCCCGCGACCCGTCCCCGACCCGATCGTGGATGAGCGCGTGCCCGACCGGTATCACATCCCCATGCTCTGGTTAGGCGGCGCGTTGGCTGTGCAGGACACGGTGATCCACACGGTGGGGTCGCAGCTGGATGTGTCCCCAACGCTACTTGCGCAGCTGGGACGAACCAGCAGTGAGTACACGTGGGGCAAGGACATCATGACGCAGAATGATGGAGGCTTCGCGTACTTCGCGTATCACGATGGCTTTGCCTTCATCGATGCCCGCGGGTGGATGGTGTACGATGAACTCGCGCACACGACGGTGCAGTCCGGCGGTCGGGTCGGTGTAACCCAACAACGCCGTGGGTCTGCCATGCTGCAGGCGTCGTTCGATGAATTCCTTTCGCGTTGGCGAAGCCCGACGCGGAGCGTCACCGCCGGACAGTAGACGCGCACGTTCGGCGGCGTATTCATGATGCGTCCTCCATACGATCGAGAACTGGCATGAACTTCAGGAAGACCCGTGAGTGTCTTGCCATCGCCGGCCTGGTGTGGCTGGCTGCCGCGACGTCACTCTCCGCGCAGACCTATCAGCCCAATTGGGAGTCGCTCGACAAACGGCCGATCCCCGGTTGGTTCCAAGATGCCAAGTTCGGCATTTTCATCCATTGGGGCGTGTATGCGGTGCCGTCCTATGCCCCCGTGCTCCCGGGCAAACTCGCCTACTCCGAGTGGTACTGGCACGCCATTACGGAGGGCCGCAAGCCTAACGCTGACCCGGTGGACGCGGGCTCGTGGGCCTATCACCAACGAGTGTACGGCCCCGACTTCAACTATCAGGACCTGGCACCGCAGTTCAAGGCGGAGCTGTTCGATCCCGGCCATTGGGCCGACATCTTTCAGCGCTCCGGCGCGCGATACGTGGCCATCACGTCCAAGCATCACGAGGGGTTTGCCCTGTGGCCGAGCGCGGAGGCGTCCAGAACGTGGGGCCGCCCGTGGAATGCCATGGAGGTGGGCCCCAAGCGCGACCTGCTGGGCGACCTGACCACAGCGGTGCGTGCCGCGGGACTCAAGATGGGCTTCTACTATTCGCTCTATGAATGGTATAACCCGTTGTATCTGACGGACAAGAAGCGTTACGTCAGCGAACACATGATGCCACAGTTCAAGGACGTGGTGACGCGGTACAAGCCGTCGATCATTTTCAGTGATGGCGAGTGGGAGATGACCGCCGCCGAGTGGCGAAGCCCTGAGCTTTTGGCGTGGTTGTACAACGAGTCACCCGTAAAGAACGACGTCGTGGTGGACGACCGCTGGGGAAGCGACACGCGGCACAAACACGGCGACTATTGGACCACGGAGTACACGCCCGGCCTCGCCGACATCAACCACCCGTGGGAAGAGAGCCGCGGGATGGGATTCTCCTACGGCTACAATCGCGCCGAGCGCGTTGACCACTATCACACGGGGCGCGAGCTGGTCGTGCTGCTCATCGATCTCGTGAGCCGTGGGGGCAACCTGTTGCTGGACATTGGCCCCGGTGCCGATGGCACGATTCCAGTGATCATGGAAGAGCGGCTGCTACAGATCGGCGATTGGCTCAAGGTGAACGGCGACGCGATCTACGGTACACGCCCATGGAAACGCACGCGTCAGTGGAGCGCTGGCGAGGTGCCAAAGGTGGACTACAAGGCCGAGTTCAACACCACGTACGACGTGACGCGCCTGACGGAGAAGCAACCGCCTGGCAAGGCGAGTATCGAAGCGTTCTTCACGTCCAAAGGGAATGATGTGTTTGCCATTCTGCCGCGCTGGCCGGGGCACCGCGTCACGATTCGGGAGTTCGCCGGCCCGATTCGGTCCGCAACGCTGCTCGGCGCCGCAACTCCACTCCGATTTCGGTCGCAGGGTTCCGACCTGATCGTTGAGTTGCCCGAAGTTCCGGAAGACCTGATGAAGCAGCCAGCGTGGGTGATCAAGCTGAGCCGCTGACCGATAGCCGCGGTTGGCCTACCGCCTGATCAGGCGGCGCCGCTGATGACGGCAGCAGGAAACTGCTGCGATAGTCAGGCGGCGCCGCTGAAGGGTCGTCTTGGACTAGTGTGCGGCCTTCGCCAGATCACGAACCGCAGCGGCCACTGCCCGCACGCGATGGGCGTCGGCCGCGCCGACTGCGTCGCGATCGACCTGCGCCGCCAGCTTCGTCAGCGCAGCACGTTGCGCAGCACCTGAGAGTTTTTCCGCGTCATCCAGTCCTCGGGCAACCTGTGCCAGCCGGTCGGCGGCCAAGCCACTGTTGCGTTTTAGTTGATCCATGTAGGCCCGCGGAACCACAAAGTTCGCCGGCCAGACCACGCGCTGTTGCATCTGCGGGTTCAGCACGTCCACCTGGATCAACTTGGCGGCGTCGATCTCATTCTGTGACAACCAGTCGCTGGGTGTCAGCTCAAACACGTCGATCCCGCGTCCGATTTCTGAGCCTACGATGTGACCATTGTACCAGTAACCGGCCCAAAAGCCGCTCAGGTACAGGCTATCGGCCATGGGGCCGCGGTCGAAGAAGGCGATCTCCACAGGCTTGCTCGCGTCCGTGAAGTCGAACACCGACAAGCCACCCTGATACCAACCCTGCACCATGATATCGCGCCCGGGAACTGGAACCAGCGAGCCATTGTGCGCGACACAGTTCTCGGCGTCCGTCTGCGGCGCCGGCAGCTTGAAATAGCCACCTTCCGTCATCTTCCCCTTGCTGATCGTGAAGATGGCATCGGCACCCCATTGCGGACGGTCGGTCGCGCGGCAGCGAGGCGCCGTACCGCCACCCCATTCGTCCGTGAACAGGACCTTGCTGCCATCGTTGTTGAACGTGGCGGAGTGCCAGTACGCAAAATTAGGATCGCTCACCTCGCCGATCCGCCGGGGGTTCGCTGGATTCTTGATGTCGAGCAGGATGCCGTTCCCCGAGCAAGCCCCTGCAGCCAAGCCGATCGCGGAGTACACCGTGATGTCGTGGCACTGATTGGTTTGACTGGTTTCCTGCGTGCCCTCCCCATGTGCCCCACCCTTCCACAGGCCGGCGATCTTTCCGGTGGTCGGATCGGCGAACACTCTCGGTGCAGCCACCACCTTGGCATCTTGTGGCGACGCCAGGGGCACCTTGATCACTTCGATGCGGAACAGTGACGTGTTCGGGTCCTGATCCGGACCCAGCTTGGAACAGCCGGCCAGCTCGGCGGCCGGCCTAACGAAGCTGGTGCCGGAGACATAGACATAGATGTTCTTCTTGTCCAGCGGATCGGCGACCAGGGTGTGCGTGTGCGATCCACGGCACGTCTGGACGGCAGCTACTTGGCGCGGATGATCGAGGTCGCTGATATCAAAAATGCGGACGCCTCGGAAACGGGCGGCACTCACCGTGTCCTGCACGCCCTGGGTGCCGCAATCGAGACGGCCCTTCGTGTCTTCAACGGAAATGAACAGCAGGTTCCCGTACACCGACGGATCTCCCTGACCACCCTGACAGACATGCGAGGTACGCAGCGTCGGCGCGCTGGGATTCGAGATGTCCCAGACCTGGAAGCCATGCCAGCCGCCTTGGAACACCAAGTTGCCCTTGAACGCGAGGTCTGAGTTCGCAAAATCGAAGTCACCGGGACCCGTCGGGTTAAACCATCCCTCCAGCTTGGCGTGATGGCCGACCAGCCGCATGTTGCGCGCGGCCTCGCCGGCATCGTTCCATCCCGACTTGAGTCCGACACGCAGGTCTTGCGCGCGCGTCGTCGCCGGTAACAGCGTCGCGCCCGCAACGGCAGCGACGGAGAAGATCCAAGAATGAAGGGAATGGCGGGTCATCAGAGAGTTCTCGGTTCAGGGACTGTCGCGTGAAAGAATGTGAGCTCTGTGGCGTCGGCTCAGCTGGCCTTTCCGGTCATGGCATCGAGCAATTTCTGCATCCGGGCGATCTCGGCCCGCTGGTCCGTGTCCACGTCGGAGGCGAATCGAAAGACCTCCGCATCCTGACCGGCGCCGTTGGTCGAAAAGAGTTCCTTCACCATGGTGATCGCTCCCTGATGATGCTGGATCATGCCCGACAGGAAGAGTCGCTCGAATTCGGTGCCGGTTGATGCCGTCAGGGCGTTCATTTGCTCAGCCGTCAGCATGCCCGGCATGAGCATTCCGTGACTCATGGTGTGGCCTTCATGCGGGCCCTCGGGATCCGGCGCATCCTGCTGCCGCGCGCGCAGCCAGCGCTGCATCAACTTGATCTCGTCCTTCTGAGAGACGTCAATGCGCTGGGCCAGCAGACGCAAATCGTTGCGGCTGGTGCGCGAAGTCACCAGCGCGCTCATGACGATGGCCTGCGCATGATGCGCGATCATGCCTTGCATGAACTTCACATCGGCGACGTTCACCTGACGTGTCGTGTCGCGTCCGTCCTGATCCAAGACCGTGGGCGACGCGGGGTGCAAATGGAGTGCGGAAACTGGCCGCATGTCGGCCGAGCCAAGCACCGTCGACAGGAAGACGACGGACAGAATGTTAGGTCGGAACATGGTCTACATCTCGCGAGAGGCCGTTCATCCAGGGATCCAGCCAGGCATGCTTAACACCACTTGAGCTGCAACTTGGGCTGGTGATCCTAAAGGGAACCTTTCTTGACCAATCGCGCCACCACGCGCCATCACAGGAGTGAGGCGACGTCTCATTCTATGAGTTTGTCTACGGGTTTTCCGCTCCCTGTGCTGCGCGGGTCAGCGTGCTCGACGATCGTCGAGCACGACGGCAAGACATCTGCGGTAGCTACGCACATGCGGCGACGGGCGAATCGCCGGCATGACACAGGTACCGCTGCTCACCCCACCCAGATCGTGTGCGATGAAGCTGGTTGACGCGCCTTACCCATAGGCGTTTCGGCTGGCACGCCCAGACTGATGGTCGCGACAACGCGCTGCCCCTCGGGTACACCGATCGCGATCCGCGCGGCGGGATCGCTCATGACGGCACCGGTTCGCACGTGGGTTCCCAACCCTGCCTCGAGCGCCGCCAGCAACAGATTCTGTATTGCCATCATCACCGCCGCGAAATCCTCCTCGGCGGCTTCGGCACTCTCGGCGACCACCATGGCGACGGCGATCATCGCCGGAAGCGCGCGATATTCTTCGACGGTTCGCTCGCGAATGGCGCGCGCTGCTTCGGGGTCAGGGGCCTTGTTGGCCTTTCGGTCGCCGAGTGCCAGACCGTATTTCGCGCGTGCCGTCGGCCCGAGCACGTAAAAGCGCCAGGGTTGCGTTAGGCGAAAATTCGGGGCAAGGACCGCGGCGTCCAGCACGCCCTCAATCTGGGCGCGCGAAACGGGTCGGTCGGCAAAGCGCTTGATCGAGCGGCGTGCCGCGAGAGCTTCAAGGATATTCATGCCTCAAAACTACTCGGATGCGACACGCGGAAGCACTCCGGGCGGAGCCGCGTGCGGCGCCTCCCTCAAATGAGATCGCCGTCCGTTGGCGTGCGAACGGACGGCGATTGAGCAGCACCCCGCGCGTGCGGGGGAAGGTGGCGCGTGTCCTTAGAACTTGAACAGCAGGCCGAATTGCACCACGGGGTACACCTTGCCGTACTTGTCCAAGTCCTTCTGCACCTTCTCCTGCTGAAGTTGCAGGTCGTTCGCCAGCGCGGCGTTGCTGAGCGCCCCCGTCGCGTCCATGGTGACCTTGGCTTGCCCAATGGCGGCTCCCAGATCCATGACAAATCGGACGCGGCCGCTCTTGCGTGCCGGTGTGCCCCACCCCAGACCCGCGTATGGCGTCATCGATGGAAACTTGGCGTGAGCGTTGAGTGTGCCAACCTGCGCCGCGGTGTATTCCACATCGTTGACGGTATACGACGTTCCCGTGGGAACGCCTTTGCCATCCACCTTCACCGGGCTGGTCATGATGCCGCCCGTGAGGTGAAAGGCTCCGCGACCAGAGGGGTACAGGTCAAACAACGCCGAGAACGACTGCGCCTTGAGCGTGGCGTCGAAGGCAATGTCTGACTGCGATTCGGTCTTGGTATAGTTGAAGTAGTTCGCGCCGACGCGGGCACCAAGATGCGACGCTACGAGCTTGCTCATTTCCACGCCAACGCCGAGTGTGCCGAAGCGAATGGCGAATGAAGCGTCCGCATAGCCGATGGTGTTGGAGCTGCGCGATCCGATTTGTGCGTGGAGTGCGGCGGGCACTGTCAGTGTGCAGATGGTGCCGGCGGTCAGGAGGAGCAGCTTGGGTCGCATGAGAGCCTTGGGTTGAACCTTCCGATAGTGTGAGCTGAACACCCGTCGTACGCGGGGACCATTCGCCCACCTGAACAAGGACGATGCTTGCCCCTGTTAGTATCGGTTGGCCGGGGAATTAGATCAGGCCAACTTCCCAGCGCCGCACGGCGAATGCGACTGGTGCGTCCAGCTATCTGACCGCCGCGCGGCGCGCCTGCCGGTACGCACTCGGCGACTCTCCGTACCGCTCGCGAAATGACACGCTGAAGTGTGGTACGCTCTTGAAACCGACGCCGTAGGCCACCTCGCTGACACTGATCGCCGTTTCCGACAGCCATTGCGCCGCCTGAGCAAGCCGGTACTCTCGGAGTGCGTCCAGGGGTGACATGCCCAGCAGCGGAGTCAGCTTGCGGTAGAGCGTCGTGCGACTCATGTCCATGGCGCCGGCGAGCCCCTGCACGTCGAACTCGGGGTCCGCCAGGTGCTTCGCGAATTCACTGGAGAGTCGGTCGACCAGGACCCGTTCGCTGGCGTCGCGAGGAGGCACCGCCAGCGGCAAACGTATCATCGGCAGCTGCTGGTCCATTGCCCGCAATCGCTCGCGTACGTGGCGGCGCGAGGCAATCAGGTTTTCCGCCCGGATCACCAGCTCCGTCAGGTCCACCGGTTTCGTGAGGTAGTCGTCAGCGCCAAGGGAAAGCCCGGCAAGGCGTGACTCACGCGATGCCTTGGCCGTGAGCAGCACGACCGGAATGAAGTCTGTTTCCGGATCCCCCTTCACGGCTTCGCACAGCGCCTGCCCGTCCATGTCAGGCATCATCACGTCGCTGACGATGAGGTCGGGCGCGTGCCGTCGCGCCATCTCGAGTCCGCGCAGGCCGTTCTCAGCCACCAGGACGCGGAAGTGTTCGGCCAGATGCTCGCGCAGATACTCGAGGAGCTCGGCGTTGTCTTCCACGAGCAGCACTGTCACGAGGTCGGACGCGACACTGCGGGCGCGTGGTGGCGGGAGCGTTACCGCCTGTGCCTCCAAGGATTCTGGCGGCGTCTGCCGGCGTCGTTCGGTCCCGTTGCGGCCGGCGGCGGCGAGGGGCAGTCGCACGATGAACCGACTGCCCGCCCCCGCGGTGCTTTCGACACGCACCGTGCCACCATGGAGTTCGACCAGTTCGCGCACCAAGGCCAATCCGATCCCGGTTCCTTCATGCGAGCGACTGGAGGAGTCATCCACCTGGAAGAAGCGCTCGAACACGCGTTCGTGAAATTCCCTTGGAATCCCGGGTCCCGTGTCGATCACTTCGATAACGGCCTTTGTGTCATCCGTGGGGTCGACCGCCGCTACCAGCTCCACCGATCCCCCATGCGGCGTGAACTTCAGCGCGTTGCCCACGAGATTCGCCACCACCTTTTCCATTTGGTCCGCGTCACATGAAATAGTGAGGCCAGCGACGGGACAGGAGAGGCGAAAGTCGATGCCGTTGCGCTCCGCCAGCGAGGAGAAGGAGTCGGCCATACGGCGCAGGAGCGGCACCAGGTCTTGTACCTTTGCCGTCAACTTCAACGCACCCGACTGGAGGCGGGCAATGTCGAGCAACTGGTCGACCAAGCGCAGCAAACGCTGGGCGTTGCTCTGAACTCCATCGAGGCGCCGAATGGCGGCGGCGCTGAGCGGTCCGAATCGTCCGGAACGCAGATCGTCGACTGGGCCAACGATCAACGAGAGTGGCGTCCGGAACTCGTGGCTGACGTTGGCGAAGAACCGGGACTTGGTTTCATCCAGCGTGCGTAACTGTGCCGCTTGGTCGCCGACGGTTTCCAGCGCCTTGGCGAGTTGTCCAGTGCGCTCGTCCACCGCTTGCGACAACTCCGTCGCTCGGCGCACCAACAGGCGCTCGCGAAGTCGCATCGCCAGCCACAACAATCCAATGCCGATGGTCGCCAACAAGGCATAGAAGGCGGGCGTCTCGGTGAAGTAGGCGGGAACCACGAATCTGACCGTTGCTTCCGTGGGGGTCGGCACGCCGGCCGCGCTCATGGCACGCACCCGGAACGTGTGGGTGCCTGGCGTCACTGAGCTGTACAGCGCTTCCCGCGTGTGCTCGGCATCGACCCAGTCATCGTCTTCGCCATCGAGGCGATACTGGTACCGCACCCCGTCTGCGTTCCGCATGACGACCGCCGCATACCGCACGGTCACCCGACGGGCGCCGAGCGTCAAACGTACGGGGGACGCCGACCAACCCAGTGAGTCACGCGTGGTGATCACCTCGTTGATGTGAATCGCCGGCACGATCGAGTCGAAGGCGATCGCCAGGCGTGGGTCGACGATGGCCTCACCACCGATGGTCGGCAGCCACAACCGCCCCAGGTCATCGCGCACGCCCGGGAACCCCGCGGTCTCGGGAGCATCAAGCCCATCACTTTTTCCGTAGCCCACGCCATTGACGCGTCGACGCGTCCCGGAGAGGAATTGTGCCGCCTCGGCCAGTGACACCCGGTGGATGCTCCGATTCCCTCCCATCCACAGGTTTCCGGCATCGTCCGTGAGGAGACTCGTGACGACGTTTTCCGCCAGACCGTCGGCCGCGGTGATCGTGTGAAAGCGACCGTCGTGAAGCGCCGCCAACCCGCCACCGTACGTGCCGACCCACACGGACCCATCATCGAGCGCTCGGACCGCCCGCAGCTCCGCGGCCGGAAGCCCATCCTTGGGTCCGTACCTAACGACTTTCGACGACGAGGCGTGCAGCAGCTGACTTGTGGCATCTGGCATTGCCGCAACGGCCCACACGCTTCCGTCGGCGCTGGCGGAGAGTGCGTTGATCAGCCCCCCCACCTGGATGGAATCGGTGACCACGCGCGAACCAGCGCTCGTCCCCACGGTGCGAAAGAGGTAGCCACCGGCCGCGTACCAGATGACGTCTGGGAACTGGCGGTGGTCGGCAAACACATACGCGAGGCCATGGGGAAGGAAATGTTCGCTGCCAGCAACCCGACGCGGGCCAGACTCAGCGACAGCTTCCACGGACCACCACAGAATGCCGCGCTGATCTCGATGGGAGCGCGCGTGCAGCAGCGCGGATCGATCCCTCAACGGTCGCGGCGCACTATCGGGACTGATGATCACGACGCCGCGCGTCATTTCCCACCGTAGGATAGATCCACCGACGTGGGGTTCGATGTAGGAGCCGGCCTGCGCCGGCGTCAGCGCGATTTCGCGGAACGCCGAGCGACAGATCTGCCGAAGGGCAAGGCCCGTCTCCCAGATGCAACCGGAATTCCCATCGTAGAGGAACCCCAAGCTGCTTCGTCGCTCGAGAACGGTGATGGGCGTATCCGAACCGCGCGCATAGACTTCGTAGGTTGACTTGGTGGACACCCAGAGCCGGCCGTCGTGATCCACGAGTTGCGGGCGTCTATCTGCCCGCGCCGGATATGTCGCCACCACCTCTCCACCTGGTTCGATGACCCGGAGCATGCCGCCGTTGGCCTCCACGCGCAGGAGGTTTCCGGTTGCATGCGAGACGAGCACGGCCCACGGCGCGAGTGCTGGCTGTGACTCCGATGGGCTTCCAGTGAGCCGCTGCAGTACGCTTGCGGATTCCAACATCCAGACGGCTCCACGGCCATCCAACCACAAACGACTACTGTCTGTCGCTACCGCGCCTTGCTTTGAGCTGACGACTTCCCACTCGGCTCGATCGCGACGCAGGCGCACGACGTCTGGCCACCGCGCGGCGAAGATCGCGCCGTCCGCATCTTGCGCGACCGAATAGATGCGAGAGGGTCCCGGTGGCACGACCTGTGATACGGCGCCGCCGACCAGGGCAAAGAGCGCGTTCGCCTGATCCACGATCCAGAGCGTGTCCCCCAACCCGGCGCGAATGGTCATCACGCGGCGGCGCAGCTGCGGCGTGTTCTCGTAGGTGTAGGACCGGAATTCCTTGCCGTCGAACCGGGACAGCAGCCCGCCAGCCACCACCCAGAGGTATCCCTCGCCGGTTTGGGCGACGTCAGTTACAGCTTGGCTCGGAAGTCCGCTTTCCGTCGTGAAGTACCGCTGCGTGTACCCCAGTGCACCTTGAGCGCGTGCGTCCCCCGCCGTCGAGGCGAGCGCGATAAGCGAGGGAAGGAGTCGACGGATCGGGCGCCGCATGGTCGCTCAATATAGGAGCGCGCCAAACGGCGACATCCAAGGCGTTCCTTCGCCGCCGTCCCAGATCCTTGTCTGGGCGTCCCACGGGACGGCGCGACAACGGATTGGGATGGTGCAGCCTCACGGCAGGGCCGGCGAAATCCTCACCATGTGAACTGGCGCTCATCACGATCGTTCGGCGTTGGCGGACACCGGACTTCCAGGGCGACCACCGTGCGGCTGCGTTGCACGGTTCACGCAGTTCACGCGCAATTCCGGAGCTTCCGAATGATGAGACGCACCGCGTTGGGGCTGACCTCCATCTTGTTCGCCGGGATCATCGTCGGCTGTGGGGGCAAGGACGCCAGTGGCCCAGCATCGATCGGCACCGTTTCCCTCTCGATGGCGAATCCGGTCATCAATGAGGGTCAGACCGGACAGGTCTTAGCAACGGTAGCAGACACCCGCGGCCAGGCCCTGAGTGGACGTTCGCTCACCTGGACCTCTTCGAGTCCGACCATCGCGACGGTGGACGCAAATGGCCTCGTGACGGGCGTGCTCGCCGGTACCGCCACCATTACCGCCAGGGACCCGGCCACCAATGGGACGGCCAGCGGTACCTTGGGGATCACTGTTCATGCTGTAGTCGGACAGGTGCAAGTGACGGGTGCGACGTCACCGGTGATGGTTGGTCAAACGTTGGCGTTGAGCGCTGCGGTATCGAGCACGACGAACCACCCCATCACCGATCGGACCGTGAGCTGGTCGTCGTCCGATCAGGCGGTCGCCACGGTGACCAGCGACGGCAACCTGACCGGTGTCTCTGCCGGCACGTCAACCGTGCAAGCCACCGTCGACGGCGTGTCGGGCACGTTGCAGCTCACGATTGCAATTCCCTTCCCGACGTCTGTGGCGTTCACGACGTCGGCCACGACCGGCCAGATCGGGGTTGGCATTCCACTGGTGGCCGAGGTTCGCGATCAGGCGGGCCGGCCTATGGCGGGACGACAAGTGACGTGGTCGGTGAGCGATGCGAACGTCGCTACTACGGGGGCTGGAGAGAATTGGGTCAAGTGCGCGAACGAGGGCGAATCCTGTGACTTCACAGGCGCGCGGCTGGTACGCTATGGAGTCGCCGGCTCGTCGGTTGGCTGGCTCTCGTTCAAAGAAGTCATCGACGGTACGCCGTGCACCAATGCCGTGTTTGGGGATCCCGCGCCGAATGTCGCCAAACAGTGCGCGACGGTGCATCGCTTGAAAACCTCCGGTGCCATGACCTTGCGACCCTTGCGCAGCGGCAATGTCACGGTGCGTGCCTCCGACGCGCTCATCCCCACGGCCGTGGCCTCGACGGCGATCACCATCGCGAATACCGGGCAAGTCGACCGCTGGCGCGCACTCCTGTTGCCCGGAAGCAACCCCTTTATGCCCGTTGGAGGCCAGTCTTCCGCTCTGGCGAATGCATTCGACCCAGCCGGAAATCTTCTTGCGGTCCCGTTTGCCACGATCACGTCGAGCGACCCGGCCGTTCTGACCGTTGCCCAATTCTCCGGACCGATCGTAACCATCACTGGCGTTTCCATCGGCACGGCGAACATAGTCGCCGCAGCGCCGACCGGTTTCACTGGCGCCGGTGACGTGGCGACGTTTGTCGTGGTCTCCAACGCCCCCGTCAACAGCGTCACCGTGACAATCAACAGTAGCACGTTGACCGTTGGCCAAACGGCTCAGGCCACCGCCACACTTCGGGACGCGCAGAACAATCGGCTCACCGGACGGGGCATCGCGTGGAGTTCCTCCAATACCGCCGTGGCGACGGTAAACAACATCGGACTGGTCACAGCGGTGGCCGTTGGCAACGCCAATATCACCGCGACGTCCGAGGGCAAGTCCAACTCCGCGCCCATCGCCGTCACAGCCGGCGTGGCTCCCGTCGCGTCGGTCGATGTGTCACTCGGGCAGCCGAACCTGACGGTCGGGCAAACGACGCAGGCAACGGCGACACTGCGCGATGCACAAGCGCACATCCTGACCGGGCGCGCCGTGGTGTGGTCGTCGTCGAATCCGAGCTTCGCGACGGTTGACGCGAATGGGCTGGTCACCGCGCTGAGCCCCGGCAGCACCAACATCGTCGCGACCAGTGAAGGCGTCATTGGCACCTTCACCGCCACCGTCTCGGCCGCTGGGGCGACCCAGCGGTTTGGATACGCCGTGGTCCATGGCGCGATCCCCGCGGCTTCAAACGACCTCACGTTCAACGCGTCCGGTGGGGCGGTGACGCCTACCACGCTGGGCACCGGATACTGGCGCGTGAAATTCGCCGGCCTGGCTCGTGGACTCGGGCAGTCCGACATCGCGCTAGTGACCGCGTTTGATGGGTTCTACTGCGTGATTGACCAGTGGGCATCGAACGTCTCGGACATGGACGTCGACGTGCGGTGTTACACGGTTCCCGGCTTCGCCCCCGCGAACAACGCGCTCTTCAGCGTCATGCTCGTCGGCGACGACGTCCTGAACGGGACTGGGCGCACCGCCTTTGCCTCGGGGAACCAGATCACAACCGCCAGCTACAACCCTTTCGGTGCGAACGCCTATAACTCGAATGGCAACGCGATGACGATGGCACGCACCGGCCTGGGCACGTACCAAGCCACACTGGGCATCTTCCCTCGGCCGGGTGGCGCCTTCAATCCGGGGACCGGCACGTTTGGTGGCCCACCGGAGATCCCCCTGATGTCCACCGTCGCACCTGGCGGAACCACCGTCCTCTGCTCCAGCAATGGCGTGGCCGTCGACGTCGGCACGACCGCCTCGCAATCGTGTGCCACCACGGGGAATGCCGCCGCCGATGCCCAGTACAACATCCTGGTCTTGTCCGGCGGCCGGACGGGAAGTCCGTGGGGATTTGCGTACATCGACGAGAACAATCCACAACTGATGGCTGGCTTCCAGAAGCAGTCCGGAGCCAACAACCCCATCACGTTCACCAGTTCGCCCAGCGGCAAGACCGTGCAGATGGACCCCGCCACCGTCGCGGTCCCCACCCGGGGCATCCAGGTCATGCCGAACTTCAGTCAGGGCGTGTGGGTCACCTGCGGCTTTAGCACCGTCGATGTCGCGACAGGTCAATACAAGGTCGCTTGCCGGAATGCCGCGGGGGCCTTGGTCAACAACACCTTCACCATCGCGGTCATTCGCTAGCCGATCGAGCAGTCTGCAGTCCCCGCGATACCAACGCATAGGAGGACCAAATGAAGATTCAGGTTCGTCGTTCTCGTACCGTGATTCAATCGTTAGGCTCGGCGAGGTTCGCATTGACGGCGATGGTGCTGACGGCGTGTGTCGACCGCGGACCCACGGCACCGCTAGCACATGCGGCGGTTGACGCATCCCCGTCGGTGGCGCCGCCTTCGACCAACACCGCGGCGCTGAGCAATCGCCTCGCGTACCTCTGGGCGCAGACGGCGTCGCCGCCCCTCAACACGCCATATGCCCCCAACAAACAGCGCACCTTTAACGGGTTAGGGCTCGCGAATAGTGTCACGAGATTCGCCACGGGCGCATATCGTGTGGCGTTAGGCGGCATGGCCAAGGGCGCAACGGGTAAGGAAATCGTCGTCGTCACTACGTATGCGCAGACCAAGGTGCGCTGCACCCTCGATGGATGGCGAGACAACGGCGCCAACCTGGACGTCACGGTCTTCTGTGTGGACGGCGGCGGCGCCTCTGCCGACGCGCGATTCAGCTTGCTCATGGTCGGCGCAAACAGCTTGCCGGGACGCCTGGGGTTTGCGCTGACGAACGACTCCATCCCAAACTTCGGTCCTTACACTCCCGATCCGCACTTTTCGTGGAACGCCACCGGAAACCCAATCACGGCGTTCAACGGCGGTATCCTCGGCGGCTACACGGTGGACCTCGGCTTGCCTCGCCTCCCCGCGAGCGGACACGAGACGTTCATCGCGACGGCGACCAGCATCGATGCGCAATGCCGAGTCGATCCGTGGAATTGGGCAAACGGACAGGTGGACGTCGAGTGCTTTGATCACGCCGGCGCGCAGGCACCGAGAAACTTCGCCATTCTGCAGGTTGAACAGGGACGCCCGGGCATGCGATTTGGGTTCACCGTTGGGAATCAGCCCAGTTCACCAACGCCCTACGCACCTGACACCAGTCTCACATCCACGACCGGCGGTCCGATCACGATTACACGAACACAGAAGGGCGTGTACACGGTGGATTTCGAGGGTCTTCAAAAGCCCGTCGGTACTCGCACGGAGAACGTGCAAGTCTCGGCGTTCGGTACCGGATATTCGTGTGAGGTTCCGGCTTGGCCGACGACGCCGTCGGGGACCGGGCTCAGGGTGTGGGTCGTGTGCCGGAATGGTTCCGGCGCGGTAGCGGACTCACCGTTCACGGTGTTGGTGCTGGAGTAGAACCGGGACGGCGTCGGCCGCCAATTACGCGATATGGCGTGAGAGAGGCGCGGGCGGCGACCTGGATCCTGCGCCCACTCCAGATGCCGAGAAGCGGGGCGATGCGTCGGTGGCATCGCCCCGCTTCCCTTGCTAGGCATCAGCACGATCATGACGACGCTATCGCCTAGCGCCTAGGGTCTCCGTTCGCACAGGAACCACGCCGCCAGTCGCCGGGCGCGAATACGCGGCACCGCCGAGCGAACGCAGACTTCGCCGTAGGGCAACATGCTGCCCCGCCGTCGCGTCGCGATCCACCTAACGATGCGCGGCAAGCTGCACTTGCAGCTCCCTGTACCGCTGCACGAGCTCGACGAATTCGCGACGATAGCCGTGTGGATCCGCGCCGCGTGCGGACTCCGCCTGGGCGAGCACGTGGTCAAGTGAGGCATGACCACGGAACTTCGAGTCCCGGGCCAGCATCGCGAACTCGGCGACCGCGCTGGCGAACGCGAAATCTCCGGTGAGCGAACTTGATTCGTCAGCAACAACAGTCCGGAGTTCGCGACTGGTGGTGCCATCTCGTTCCTTGTAGCGCACCTTGACCTGCATCAGCTCTCCACTGGCCGCCGCCTTCGTGACCTGACGACCTTCCTGATACCGCAGGTCTCCCGTCGGGAGCGATGGATCGATCGCGGCACCTGTGGGAACCACCTCATACAACGCCGTGACCGTGTGCCCCGCCCCCATATCGCCGGCGTCCTTCGCGTCGTTGGTGAAATCTTCATCATTCAGCCGACGGTTTTCATAGCCAAGGAGTCGGTACGATGCCACGCGTGCTGGGTTGAATTCGACCTGAATCTTTACGTCCTTTGCGACTGTGAGCAGCGTGCCGCCGAGTTCGTGGACGAACACTTTGCGCGCCTCGAGCGGCGAATCGATGTACGCGTAGTTACCGTTGCCGCGATCCGCCAGCTTCTCCAGCTTGCTGTCCTTATAGTTCCCCATGCCGAACCCGAGCACGGTAAGGAATGTCCCGTCGGCGCGCTTCTCCTCTATCAGGCGCTCCATCTCCCCATCGCTGGAGACGCCAACGTTGAAGTCGCCGTCGGTGGCAAGGATCACCCGGTTGTTGCCACCGTGGATAAAGCTTGCCTTGGCCACGTCGTAGGCGAGCCGAATCCCAGCGCCCCCTGCCGTCGATCCACCAGCTTCCAAGCGTTCGAGTGCCTCACGGATCTGCGCTTTGTTCGATCCCGGTGTCGACGGCAGCACCAATCCAGCGGCACCGGCGTAGACCACGATCGCCACATGGTCATCTTCACGCAGCTGATCCACCAGCATGAGGAACGCATTCTTGAGCAACGGCAGCTTGTTCGGATCGGACATCGACCCCGACACGTCGACGAGAAACACTAGGTTGCTCGGCGGCAACTTGGCCGCGTCCACGTCGCGGGCGCGGAGGGCCACGCGAACAAGGCGGTGCTCGGCCGCCCACGGCGCCACGGCTACGTCGGCTACAACCTTGATCGGTGTGCGGTCACCGGTCGGCGGGGCATAGTCGTAAGGGAAGTAGTTTATCATCTCTTCGAGCCGGACCGCGTCCGGTGGCGGTAGCTGGCCTGATCTGATGTACCTCCGCACGTTGGAATACGCGGCCCTGTCCACGTCCACACTGAACGTCGACAGCGGCACGTCGCGCGCCGACCGGAACGGGTTCTCGTCGATACGGTCGTATGACTCCGTGTTCCACTCGGCGTCCCGCCGCGCGCCTAGGTTCCTGCTTGGCATTACGCCTGCGGGCGCAGCAACCGTGGAGTTTGCATAGGCATGTTTTGTAACAGTTGCAGCTCCGGTCACCACGACCTGTTCGAGCGAGAGCGCCGCTGGAGTCAGCGCTATGTCGACGCGCACGGAATCGTTGTCGATGCGAACCGACTGTTTGGCGCGTTGGTATCCCAAGACGCGCACGTCGAGCGTCACGGTGCGCCTTCGCAGCGAATCCGAGAGCCGCATACTCCATCGGCCAACGCTGTCGGTGACCGCGCCTACGCGAAGGCCCAGGACGGCCACCTGAGCGCCTGCCACGGGTGCTCCGGTCGAGGCTGCGGTCACCGCGCCGTAAAGCACGGGAGATGAGAATGGAGTTGAACTTGGTCGCGGAGGCGACGCGGTGATGGCGACGAACGACAGGCCAACCATCGAACTGACAAGAGAACGGACCATACGGCACTCCTGTGTGTGGAGAGGGGACGTCATCGTGTGTGCGGATTTGCACACCCGAGGAATCACAGGAATGCGGCGGTCGCTCTGGACCAGGAGCGCCACGGCCGATCTGGTTCGTTACACACCTAGGCTACCCCCGTTCCCTCCTAGGTGCGCTGCCTTTGAAGCCCACGGCCGTCACTCCGGGGCGGACGCGCGCACCTCGGTGCCGCGATGGTGATACGGCCGACGACGGAAGTGACGTCCGGGCGCACGCGGACTTGGCGGCACGAACGAAAAGAGAGCGGCCAAACAGGCCGCTCTCTCGAGTCGGGACGGCGGGATTTGACCAGAGCCACGGCGGCGGCATAGCCCGACGGCACGAACGAAAAGAGAGCGGCCACACAGGCCGCTCTCTCGAGTCGGGACGGCGGGATTTGACCAGAGCCACGGCGGCGGCATAGCCCGACGGCACGAACGAAAAGCGAGCGGCCAAACAGGCCGCTCTCTTGAGTCGGGACGGCGGGATTGCCCGCGACCCCCTGAACCCCGTTGCATTCAGGTGCGCTACCGGACTGCGCTACGTCCCGTGAAATAACCTCTACCCGCAACCCCACTCACTAAGAGCGCTAAACCTAACCCCCCAAACAGCGTGGAAGAAGGTCGCCCGTCGCCAATCCGGTCCGTCCCCGTTTCCGCAACGCTTTCCGGCCCCCTGGTGTCCACCGCACGCAGCAAGCCGTCCTGACCTGACCCAGGGAGCACACCGTGCGCACCTTCGCCGACCTTCGCGACGCCCTCCGCCGACTCCGCCGAGCACCGGCCCTCACCGTGGCCACTATCGGCACACTGGCCCTGAGCATCGGCGCCACGACGGCCGTCTTCGGCGTGGTGTCTGGCGTCCTGTTGCATCCCCTGCCCTTGCCGGCTGAGGATCGATTGGTGTGGCTGGACCACTCCGGGCTGGGAATTGGTGCCGAGCGAGGGTTGAACCTCACGCAAGGCCTGTACGCGCACTATCGCACGTCCAGCCGGACCCTGTCCAACATCGCGGTCTACGTCTCGGTCGACCGCAACGTTGTTGCTGACGGTGAACCCGAGCGACTGGATGTCGCGATGACGTCCGCCACCTTCGCCGCGACCTTGGCCCTGTCTCCGGCGTTGGGGCGCTACTTCACGAACGACGAGGATCTACCTGGGGCGCGAAGAGTCGCGGTACTGAGTGACGGCTTCTGGCGCCGTCGCTTTGGGGCGAACCCCGCGGTGATCGGCCAAGCCGTCTCGATCGACGGGGTGCCTTATGAGGTCCTTGGTGTCATGCCAGCCGCGATGAACTACCCGAGCCGGGAGACGTCGCTCTGGATTCCGCTGGCGCTGGAACCGAATGCCGCGGCATTTGGATCCTTCTCGCTGAACGGCGTGGCGCGGCTGTCGGCAGGCGCAACAGTGGCCAGCGCCCAACGAGAACTGGCGGCGCTGCTGCCCAGGGTGACGGAGACCTATCCGAGCGCAGCTGCGATGTTGCGCGAGACAAGACTGCAGCCGTTGGTCGTTCCCCTGCGCGACCACATCGTCGGCGACGTCGAGCGCACACTCTGGATCCTGATGACGGCAGTCGCGCTGGTACTGGCGGTGGCCGCCGCCAACCTGACGGGTCTCTTTCTCGTGCGCGCCGAGTCCCGGCAGCGTGACCTGGCCGTTCGCGTGGCGTTGGGAGCGGGCAGGCCGACCATCTTCCGCCACCTGTTCGCCGAATCGTTGTTGCTGTCGGTGACCGGCGGAGGACTTGGCCTGACGATCGGTTGGTGGGCGCTGGGCATGCTTCGCGCACACGGACCCGCCGACCTGCCTCGCCGTGAGGAAATTGGTATCTCCCCTGCCGTGTGGAGCGTGGTGGCGCTCGTGGTGGTCGTGATGGCGGTGCTATTCACCCTTCCCCCGCTGCTGCAGAAGACACGCATCGCCAAGGTACTGCGCGACTCGGGGCGTGGGCTCACGAGCAGTCGCCAACAGTTGCTGGGACGTCATGCGCTCGTCGCGGCACAGGTGGCCTTGGCGGTCATGCTCATGATCGGCGCCGGACTCATGGTGCAGAGCTTTTGGCGCGTGCGGCATGTGGACACCGGATTTCAGGCCGCGCAGGTGCTGACGTTTGAGCTGGGTCTTTCCAAGGACGTGTATGTGACCTCAGACCGAGCGATCGCCGCGCAGCGTGCGGTGCTCGAGCGCCTGCGAGCTATCCCTGGCGTGGAGAACGCCGGCACGACGACGTGCCTTCCCCTGTGCGGGCGATGGGCTGGGGACAGCTGGGCGGCCGAAGACCAGCCGGCGGCCAGCGGGCAACCCGCTCCTGTCGGGGCCACACGAGCGGTGTCGTCGACGTACTTGACGACGTTGGGTGTGCGGTTAATCGCCGGCCGGACCCTCACCGCTGCCGACGAGGGTCCAACGGCGCGCAACGTCGTCATCAGTCAACAACTCGCGCTGCGCCTCTGGCCCAATGCGAACGCCGTCGGCCGACGCCTCTCCAACCACCCCGCCAGCGACAACATCTGGTATACGGTGGTGGGAGTCGTCGCCAACACGGCGGTTCGTCAGGCTACGGAGGATCCAGCACCGATGGTCTATCTTCCCGTGGGCGCCGATCCAAACGGGCCCGGCCCCTGGCAACTTGCCGTGGCCGTGAAGGTGCACGGGGACCCCAACGCGCTCGCTGGCAGTATCCGCCGTGCGGTTGCAGCTGTGGACCCTACGCTGGCCGTCGCACATCTGCGCACACTGGATGACATCGTAGCCAGCGCCGACGCGCGTCTGGCGCTGGTCACGCTGCTGCTCGGCGGGGCCGCCTTGGTTGCGTTGCTCCTGGGTGTCCTGGGCACGTACGGCGTGCTTGCCTTCGTGGTGAGTCGGCGAGTCCCCGAGTTTGGGCTGCGCCTAGCCCTTGGCGCCTCGCACGCAGGGATCGTCGCCATGTTAGTGCGCCAAGGAGGCATCATGGTCGGGGCGGGCTTGGCCATGGGCGTGGTGGGCGCGTTGGCTCTGTCGGGAGCACTTCGTACCCTGCTCTTTGGCGTGTCGCCACTGGATCCGGCCACGTTTGCCGGCGCATCCCTGCTTCTCGCCGCGGCGGCGCTAGCAGCGATCTACATCCCCGCCCGGCGGGCGGGGAGAGCGGACCCAACGACGCTGCTTAGGGAGTCTTAGACGTCTCGTGCGTTAGGCGGTAACGAGCTCGCCCAGCAATTGCTGGCTGACTTGCCGCGTCGCGGCTACAACGCCACACGGCGCACGTAGTCGCCAGCTGCATCCAACGCGTCGAGCACGCTATTCACGGCGTCAATGGCCAACGTCCGGACGTCTAGGCTGCCTGGCGTCTGCACCGGCGCGTGTTGCACCGGCCAACGGGTGCTTCGCGGTGCGGCGACCACCGGCACCAAGTGACCGGTGGTCCTTGCGTTATGAGGAAAGTGGTAGCTCATGGCTAGTAAGAAGTCGGTTAGGACCGAAGCGAAAGTGGCAGGCGCGGCACAGGCTAGCGCGCCATCGCGCCGCGCCCGCCCTTGGCCCGGTTCACCAACCACGCAATGAAGAAGACCGGCAGTGCAATGAACAGTGCGATCTTCAACACGGCGATCCCGAGTCCGACCACGGCACCGAGTAGCCCAAACACCAGTCCCAAGACCACAGCAACCAGCACGAACACGATAAAAATCGGCAGCCCCACGACGAGGAGCAGAATGAGCACGGGGAGTGCCACCACACCGAGCACTGCTATGACCGGGAGGCCAATGAGCGCCAACAGCCCGGCGAGCGGGAGTAACACGAACATCGCCAACAGCGAGAAGAACAGGAACTTGATCAGCGACATTTCAGCTCTCCGAAGTGCCGCGCGCGTCATGCGCTCGGCTGTTGGAAATTACGCACGCGCGTACGCAGAGTTTCAATGGGCTGGGCGCGCCATCTCTCGCGAGCGCGCGACACGTCGTATCCTGTAACGGTCTTTTCGCCCGCACGAGGCAAGCGCAGCATGGATCAGGCAGTGAATGTCGCTCTGGTTGGTTTCGGCTACGCTGGTCGCGTCTTCCACGCGCCCCTCATCGAGGCGGTATCCGGACTGAAGCTCGCTGGCATCGTCTCGAGCCGACCGGCGGCAATTGACGCGGCCAAGCCTGGCACACGTGTTATTCCGACGCTGGAAAGCGCGCTGCGTGACGACGGCGTGGACTTGGTGGTGATCGCTACACCGAACGCGTTGCACGCCAGTCAGGCCCACGCCGCACTGAGCGCAGGCAAGCACGTCGTGGTGGATAAGCCCTTCACGGTCACGGTGGCGGAAGCGGAAGCCGTCTGCGCACAGGCCGAGCGCGCCGGACGTGTGCTCTCCGTGTTTCACAATCGGCGGTGGGACAGTGACTTCCTCACACTGCAAGCCCTCATCGGACGTGACGCGTTAGGCGACGTACGGTATCTGGAGAGTCACTTCGACCGTTATCGCCCGCAGGTGCGCGACCGGTGGCGTGAACGGCGCGGCTCGGGGGCGGGACTATGGTTCGACCTCGGGCCGCACCTCATTGACCAGGTGTTGCAGCTATTTGGCCCTCCGGACGACATCTCCGTTGACCGCGCGATGCTACGCGACGGGGCCCAAGTCGACGACTACTTTCATGCCACGTTGTCTTATGCAAAGCGGCGGGTGGTGTTGCACGCCAGCATGCTCGCTCCCGTACACGATGTACGCTTTCTGGTGCACGGCACCCGCGGCAGCTATGTGAAGGAAGGGCTGGACACGCAGGAGAGCACGCTCGTGGCAGGTCGCACGCCGCACGACATCACTTGGGGTCAGGACCCCCGCCCTGGCTTGCTGACGACCGTGGATGACGCCGACCGCCGATCGGAAAGCGTACCTAACGAACCTGGCGACTATTGCCGCTTCTACGCAGCCGTCCGCGATGCCATTCGTGACGGCGCGCCAAATCCGGTCAGCAGTCGGGAAGCCTTGGAGGTGATGCGGTGGCTCGAACGAGGGGTCCCCATTGCCGACGCCACCGTTTCACCGTCTTGAGTTCTCCCTCGCCCTAGAAGTCGAACGCGTCACTCCCGACTTCCGTCATTACCGGCGGTTCCTGGCGACGGGACCCTAGCGGGCGATGGTCAGGACGATGGACCGCGGATCGTGCCGGCACTGCGTGCACGCGCGCAGACGCCTGACGAACGCTCTCACCCAATCGAAATGCGCCGACCAGCTCGGCCAGAAGCTGCGATTGGGCGCTCAGGTTCTGCGCGGTACGCTCCGATTCGTCGGCGGATGCGGCCACTTCCTGCGTGCGTCGAGACATCGTATCCAGCGTACGATCGATGAGTTCAACGCCCCGCGCCTGCTCACCACTGGCACCGGCGATTTCGGTCACCACCTGACCCACGCGATTTACCCGTTGGTCGATCTCTGCCAGCCTGGCCAATACCTGATTGTTGATGGCGACGCCTGCTTCGGTGCTCTTGACGCTTTCCTCAATCAGCTGAGCCGAGGTGCGCGCGGCCTCTGCCGAACGCATGGCGAGGTTACGCACTTCCTCAGCGACCACGGCAAAGCCACGACCACTGTCACCAGCACGCGCCGCTTCCACCGCGGCGTTCAGCGCCAACAAGTTGGTCTGGAAGGCAATTTCGTCGATGGTCTTCACGATCTTGGCCGTGTCTTCGGCCGACGTCCGGATGCGGGCGATGGCAGAGGCGAGACCGCGCACCTCTTCAACGCCTTCCGCCGTGCTGGCCCTGGCCGCGTCGGCCAATGCACGTCCTTCGACGGCATTCGACGCATTGCGCTTGGTCATGACCGCCATTTCCCGAGTGCTGCCGGCCACCTCTTCGAGTGCCGCGGCCTGATCCGCCGCACCCGTCGCGAGTTCGCGGCTGGCGGCGCCGATCTCCGCCGAGCTGGCGGCGACCTCCTGAGCCGACGTGGCCACGGCGCCTAACGCGCCGGCAAGCTTATCCAGCGCCTCGTTCAGTGCGCGTTGAATGGTGGCATGATCCCCCTCGTAGCGACCCTTGACCCGCGCCGTGAGGTCGCGTTGGGCCAGGTGATCGAGCACCTGCGACGCCTCGTAGACGGGGGCAAGCACGGCATCGAGCGTGTCGTTGATGCCGGTGACGGCATCGCGGAAGCTCCCTTCGAAGCGCGCCGGTTCCCCGCGTTCGAGCAACTTGCCGTTCTGACCCGCCTGGGCAAGCCGGCGGGTCTCCTCGACCAGGGCCACGATGGTGGAACGCGCTTGGTCAAAGGCAGCGACCGTGTCGCGTGACTGCCCGACGATCGCGTTCACGCCTCGCGTCAGGCGACCGAGTTCGTCGTCGGAGCTGTCGCGCATCTGATCGACATTTACTTGAACGCGATGCGAGAGGTCGCCCCTGGCCATGCCAGCCATCGCCTCTCCCAGAGACAGGATGCACTGCTGATGCAGTTGATCCACGCGCTGGGCCGCGTCGCGGATGTGCATCGTCACGCGACGACCCACATATCCATTCAATCCCAAAGAAACAGACACAAAGAAGATCAACGCCACCAGAGAGATCACCCGAGAGTTCGCGTACACGGCCTCGGCGCGCGATTGCACGTCGTTGACATCGCGCATGATGTGTTCGCCCAGCCGGCCGTTCAGTTCGAGCAGGTGCTGGTACTGACGCTCTAAATCATCCAGCCGCGCCGTCGCGGTGGCGGGATCCTTGAACGCTTCCTCGACCACACGCGTGGCGGAGACGCTGTACGTCCGCGCCGCGGCCACCATCGCCTTGAGGTCCGTGTCGATCACCAGCGGGTTGGTGCGCTCCAGCGAGTCGACATCTTCCTTGAAGCGTTCGATGTGATCGGCCGTCGCTTCTCGAAAGCGGGGTTCCGCGGCCAGGTCCTGCGTGCGTGCGGCCAGCACGGCGCCATAGGCATCACCCCGAATGGCGTCGTGCATCATGTCGGCATCCATCTGCGCGCGTTGGATCTGTCCGTACAAGGAGATGTCCTTGTTCGCCTGCGTGACCCGATGCAGACCCCAATAGTTGATCGCGCCAACACTCAGCGTGCCTAACGCTCCAAGCAGCGCCAGGCTCATCAGCTTTCCGCGCAACGACATAGCAATCATCACGTCAAGGGTTCCGGTGGAATCACCAGCGCCGGGCCAAGCCCACGCCGACGAAGTAGTCTTTCCCGGATACATTCCGCAGTCCGATCCCCGCGCGCGCATCCAGCTGCGCGTTCGGACCGAGACCGACGGTGAATCCGCTGTTCACGTACTGGGACGCGCCGGCGCCGTGCGCGGTGGGAATGAACGCGAAGTACTCAGCGTATGTGCCCACGCGCGGCGACACCGTGTAGCCGAACGAACCGCTCGCCGCCCACTCCCCACTGTTGCTACTGGCGGAGCGCAACCAGCTGTAATTGATGTTGGACGAAAAGGAGGCGCGCGTCGTGATACTCCATGCCTGCGCGAACTTCATTTCCGGTTGCAGCTCATCCTGACGAAAGGCAGATGCTCCCGTAGGAAGCGTGGTGGCCGCCAGTAGGGCGAGCGCAGGAGACCACGAGCCCGTCCCGCCTCCGTTCGCCAGCTTCAGCTTTGCGCCGACCGCGACGTCCTCCCATCCGGAGGCGCGGCTACCCGGTGAGTGCTCGATGGTATATGAGTTCAGCGCCACGCGAAATTCGGATCGCGATGTCATGCCGAGGCGCACCAACACCTCGCCAACGCTCTGGCTGGTGACTCTGGCGGTGCGGTTATGAGTCGCACCCGATTCGACCTGGACCGTCCCGCGCGGCACCGCGTCGGTGCTCTCGGTGAAGTCTGGGCGATCGGTGACGATCGGATCGAGCGTGGCCAACGAAGGTCGCACACAGCCCGCCGCGGCGAGGCACGCCGCAGTCATGGCCACGACCTTACGTCCACGGAGCAACCGTGAGATAAGCATTTGGGCATGGAAAAGGTCGGCTCAATATGCAGAAATGGTGCTCCGAACGCGGTCTTTCTTAGGGTCGGCCGGAATGCGGAGGAGCTAAAGCACTATCCGCCAATCAACTACGTTAGGCCGTCACCTTGGCCAACGTCACGCGACGGACCACGTCCTCGAGGGCTGGCAGCTCGAATGGCTTGTCGAGGACGGCGCAGGGCGTGGTCAGCAGGAACTCACGCACGCCGTCGTGCAGACGATCGCCCGTTGTGAAGACCAGCTTGGGAATGACCTGCGGACGATAGGCGGCGAGCCACTCGTACAGCTCGGGGCCACTCAGTTCGGGCATGCGCACGTCACAGACCACCAGGTCGAACGATTCGGAGGCGGACGACGAAAGCCAGAGACGGGCCTGATCGCCATTCGCTGCCTCGGACACGTCAAACCCGTGTCGCGTGAACCAGCGACTCAGGACGCGGCGCACGGGATCTTCGTCATCCACGACGAGCACGCGCAACCCGGGCGGGCGACCGTGGGTGGTGTTGGTGGGACCTACGCCGAGGGGAAGTGGCGACATGCAGCGTCTGTCAGTGGTCGTCAGGCGCGCCGCAACAACCGTGGCGCGGTGCGTGCCATCATCCTTGGTATCGGCTGGGCGCGCAGAAGACTGAAGCGCCGGACCCGTGCAGGCCCGGCGCTTCGGTTTTCCCTCACTGGCAAACGATTTTCCCTTACGCCATCCGGTGCATCCGTGCTTGCAGCTGCTCGCGGTAGGTGCGCGACAGCTTCAATTGCCGTCCGTCGCGCAGGATGACGATGTAATCACCGGCAAACCACGGTTGGAGCTCACGAATACGGTCTAGGTTCACGATGACCGCGCGATGGATGCGGGCGAACTCGTTGGGGTCGAGTTGGGCTTCGATCCCGTGCATCGTCTCGCGAATCAGGTGCGATGCCCGACCCACGTAGACCCGCACATAGTTGCCGGACGCCTCGAACCAGTCAACGTCCGCGACCTTCACAAAGAACACGCGGCCGTCATGCTTGACCATGAGACGATCCAGGTAACGCGTGCGCACCGGTGCAGCTGCCGGAGCCGTGGCGACCGCGGTTGCCCCGCCGCCACCCGCCGCACCTGCCGCCACCAACGCACCGGTCTTGGCCTCACCCAGCACCTGTTCCAGGAGTGACGTGATGCGTCGACCGGCCTCGGCACTGCTCAACTGCTCCATGTGCTGCCGCGCCCGCGCGAACGCCGCCCGGAAGCGGTCGGGATCGAAGGGCTTGAGCAGGTAGTCCATGGCGTGGACATCGAACGCCCGGACGGCGTACTCGTCGTATGCGGTGATGAAGACGATCGCCGGCAGCTTCTCCTCACCTAACGCGGCGACCACTCCAAAGCCGTCCAGGTCGGGCATCTGGACGTCCAGGAACACCAGGTCCGGATTGTGTTCGCGGATCGCTGCCACGGCCTCCTGCCCTCCCGCGCATTCCCCGACCACTTCCACCTCGTCTTCCATGCGCAGTAAGCGTCGGACCCGGCGACGGGCAATGGGCTCGTCATCCACAATCAACACTTTCATGGTCATAGGCTCCTCCGGTGAACGGTCAGGCGGCCGCGGCCGCCGTGAGGGGATGGCTGGCCGTTTGGCCAACCGGGGGGTCGGCGACGATCACCACCGCCGTCGACCGGTCGGGAAACGTCACGGACACCAGTGGTCCGGCATCCGCAATGGCTGCTTCCGCGACACTCTTCTTGCGCCACCACGCGTGTCGCTCGCCTGGCGACTCGCGCCAATGGCCCTGCCCGTGGATCCGGATGCGCGTCGCATCCATCACGCGTTCGGCGGCCACGGAAATCACCAACGCGCCCCCCGGCTCCGTCGCCTCGCCGGCGAGCAGGTCGTCGGCCATGGTGCAGACCAATCGACTGGGGATGGACGCGCCTAACGCCGACGGATCGATGTCGACGTCCAGCGTCACGTTGGGCCGGATGCCCACCCGATGGGCTTCCACGCAAGCGGTCAGGAGCTGGACTTCCTGGCGCAGGGTGGTCGTCCGATCGCGTGCCGAATCCAGCGTGCGCCGCAGGACGTCCGCCAACCGCGCGATCAAGTGCTCGGCCCGCCAGACATCGCGGTGCACCAGTTGGGCGAGCAGCTCCAACGTTCCCAGCAAGAACTGCGGGCGAAGTTGTACGCACAGCGCCCGGAACCGAGAGGAGGCGATCTCCGACGTGAGGCGGGCCGCCGAGAGTTCGCGCGCGCGGTACCAGACGCGAAAGTCACGGGCATTCACCCAGGCCAGCAGCCCGAAGTAGATGAACAGGTTGCCGGTGAGTGGATTGATGTTGAAGGGGACGAGGATCGGGACGCTGGAAACGCCCAGGATGTTCGTCATCTTCAAGTGGCCGAAGGCCAAGGCAATCGCCACCGCCAGATGAAAACCTATGGGCCCCATCCAGTGCTCAGGGCGCACACGGACGCGACGGGCGAGGAAGAAAATGACCGGCGACAGCGTGACCCAGTAGGCCGAACCCGCCAGTTGCAACGTTAGCAACCGTGGGTCGTAGGCCATCCCCTTGAGGGCATACCAGGCCCACATCTGCAGCGTCCAGACGACGCCGATGGCGACCCACAAAGCCACCAGGGCCGCCCAGACGGGCGCCGTCATACGGGCATTGGGCGGCTCGCCGTCGATCGCCGGCTGCGAGGCGACGGGCGTGGGCGTCGCGTCGCCATGGCTGACGCCAGCGCCCTCCATCCCTGCTCCGAGGGGCAAGGTCGTGAAGTGCGCCGTGCTGAACTCTCCGGTCCGCCACTCGGTGGAGTCCCCGATCTCCAGCGAATCCTCGACCAGGTCCGCGGCGTCAGCGTCCGCGTGCAGCGCCACGGGAGCCTCGCGGTACGGGACGTTGATCTCCACGATCGTGCCACCGCCAGGTGCATCCAACAGGATCAGGCTTTGGTCTGGTCCGTAGAGCTGCCGGAGCCGATCCCCCGCGTTGCGCAGCCCGATCCCCGACGACTCGCCGCTGCTGGCGGTCGTCAATCCCACTCCGTTGTCGCGCACCTCCAGGTGCAACCGGTCGCCATGCCGACGGGCCAGGATCTGGACGTGACCGGGGCCCGAACGCACCGACAGACCGTGTCGAATCGAGTTTTCCACCAGCGGTTGCAGGATCAAGTGCGGAACCAGGGCCCGCCGCGCCGCATCATCGCATTCGACGCCCACGGTGAGCCAGTCGCTAAAGCGCGTCCGCTGGATGTCCACGTACCACTGGAGCGACGTGAGTTCCTCTGCCAACGAGACCTCGTCCCGCCCTCCATGGGCGAGCGACAGCGCCAGCAGCGACCGCAACTTGTGCAGCATGCGCTCCGCCGCATGGGGCGCTTCGTGCGCCAGCTCCTGGATCGCGTTCAACGAGTTGAACAGGAAATGCGGTTGCAGCTGTAACTCCAGGTAGTGGAGTTGCGCGCGTGCCAACTGCGTTTCGAGCACGTGGGCGCGTAACGACCGGTCCAGGAACCGCCGAAACGACATCACCGCCAGCCCCATCGCGACGATGGCCACGTAGGCGAACAGATGTACGTCCGACCAGAATACGACACGCGACCAAAACGAATCCACTGACGCAAAGGGCTGACCGGCGAACCACGTGATGAGCCGGATGCGAAGTGCCGTCATGCCGACGTTCACCACCGCCGCGGCCACCGTGTGCGCGGCGATCGATGCCAGCCAGCCGACCCGCGCCGGGATCACGGTGCGCGTCAGTCGATAGATGAGCGG
>JAXLXV010000029.1:0-89863 GCA_046327745.1 Gemmatimonadaceae bacterium
TCCGCTTGGAAACGGCGGTCGCCCACCTACTCCTTCGCTAGCCCGCTTCCCTGGCGCTTAACGAACGCTACGGCGCCCTAACGTCCACCGTTTGGCTGAATGGTGTCCATCCTCGGTAGGCTGTCAGGAAGCTGATCTTCACCGACCACACTCCGGGCTCGGATGGCGCCGTTCCGCGCAGGGTGATCTGGCGATGGTCGCCATACACCATCGGCGGCCCTTCGAAGGTCCACTTTTCGGGCAAGCCGAGTCGTGCGGCGTCGCCCTCCAACAGCAGGTCGTTGCCGGCGCCGGTGAGCCACGGGATCACGCCGCGATGCACCAAGTCGATCTTCAGCTCAAAGGGTTGACCGGCTCGCAAAACCGGCGGCTTCACGCGGATCTCGCCATCGAACTGCTTGACCTTCGAACCGGGCGCCGCATCGAGGTCCGCCTCAAAGCCAGCATAGTCCAGTTCATTGAACGGCATAGTGATCTCCAGCTTGCGCGTCTCCTCCATCATCTGGCCAGGCACCAATGCGGCGCGACGTTGATACGCCCGCGCCAGCGAATCGATCTCACCCTGCAGGGCTACAAGCCGCCGCCGCTGCAGCTCCGGCATCTGCTGACCAGACGGCGGACGATTCTCCACGACGATGTCGTGCATCTGCCCGAAACGCTGGCTGCGCGTCGCCCAATAGCTGAAGAACGCAGCGTAGTGCGTGACGTACGCCAGCCACTGCTGGTGCGCTCCTCCTTGGGCCACCGTTTGCAGCTGAGCGAGCTGGTGGCGATACGACGCGAGGTCGCGACGAACTTGCGATGAGACGCGCGTACGCTCATCGGCCGACAGCGAGAGCCAGTTATAGGGAAGGAGCGGACCATCCATGAGCGTCCACAACCGCTCGTAGACCTGCGAGAAGGCCACAAAGCGGCTCGCGTTAGGCGCCCCAAAGGTCCGCTCGCCGATTTCATGGCGTAACGTGTTGACCGTCGCGGTCGGCTGCCAGCCGAAGAAGCCCACCGATTCCCACGGCAGTTCAGTGGACGTATACGCGCCACCGATCCAGTAGCTACTGCGATCGGCCAGCAGACGCTTCATCCGCGAGCTGCTGGGCAGGCGAAACGAGGTGTAGAGGTTGTCCAGCCAGGTATCGCCCATCGGCCCGGTCGTGCGGACATCCCTCGTTAGGACACCGAGCCCGCTTCCGTGACCGACGATGAGCAGATCCTTGGGCAGGGTTGCTTCCAGTCGGGGATCATAGACGTCGAAGTACGGATAGACGGCGATATCGCCCTGAAAGTTCATCCCGCGCAGCAAATCATGGATGATCAGGTACTGCTCCCAGACGGGATGTTTGGTGCGCGAGGTGTTCAGGTACTCGGTCCACTCCGGCGATCGATCGATGCCGCCGTTGTCGTCGCGAATCAGTACGAACCCGTCGACCGGATACACCTCCAGCAACTCCTTGAAGTACGCGTTCAGCAATTCACGGTACTTCGGGTGCATGAAGCGCGGGATCTTGCCATTGCCAGGTATCGTCGCGTCGGGATAGCGGTCGTGAAAGGACGTGGGGAGTGCGCCAACCGGCAGCCACAACCACACCTTGACACCGCGTGCGTGCAAGTACGCCAGGAGCTTCAAACCATGCACGCGATGCTCGGCGAAGTCGGCGAAGTTGGCGCCAGTCACCTCGTCATGGGCGTCTTTTGCCGTCGACTGCAACTCGGGCATGTACTTGAAGACGACGGGCATCTTCCAGTTGCTCCACATGCCGAGGTCGGTCATGACGTTCATGCCGCTCCCGATCAGGCCGTCCAGCGCGTGCTCCCACTCGGCGTCGCTGCCGAGCGGGAAGTCCACCTCGTGCCCCGCCCCGCCAAAGCCGCCGGCTCTCAGATCCACGACCGGGTTCTCGGCGATCAAGGGAAGCGTCGGCGTTCCACGCGGCCTGAGGTGCTTCGCAATCTCGGAGGTTGCCCGAAAGAGGCCAAACGTGGTTCCGGCGATGATGTCAAAGCGCCCAGGCGTGGAATCGTGGGCTCGGATGACAAAACCATCACCGCTGATGCCGTAGTCGGCTGGATGGTCAGGCACGCGCAGGGTGAGTGTCGGCTGCAGTGGCTGGCCACTGACGACATGTATGCCGGCCGCCTCAAGGTCCTTGGCAAACAACTGTCCGACCGACGTCGCGGAGTCTGGGTAATCCAGGGCAAGCGTGCGCGGGAGTGCTGCCACGTGGTGTCACCTGAACAACCAATCCTTCATCAAGCAACTCGAGCGCTTGTGGCGAGGGATCGACGCGCCCACCCGCGGCGGCAAAGCCAACCGTCGATGCCAGAAGCGTCCGTTGACGGCCTTCCTCGCCTAACTCGAGGGCGACGTTGTGCCTGCTCCGGTGGACGGTGCCGACGCTTCGGACCGACGCCGCATAATCACGGAATCCATAACGCGGATAGTGCGTCTGAAAATCAGGAAGCAGTTCCTTGTCGCCGGTCAGCGCCAGCTCGAACGACAGACCGTGCGCGAGCAGGGCGAGCGGCCAGACCACGGGCGTTCGTCGGAGGAGAGGTCGACCTGGCCGTTAGCGTGAAAGCGATACGTCAGGCTCACCGCCGGCGCCCGGTCGGCCTCGACGACGAAATTGATCTCGATCATGGCGCCGCTCGATGACGATGAAACAAGGCGCGCGCGTCCCGCACCGACCTCACGGGTCTTGCGCATCGTGACCGGCGTCCGCACGTAACCTGGACCCATCCGTTTCGCGAAGTCGGCGATACTGTCGTCGACCTCGAAGAACTCGAAGGTAAACGGTGCCGTCAGGATGGACTCTCCGTGTACCGTCAGTTCCATCAGACGCGCGGTGGACTCGTCGATTACCGCACGGAGGTCGGATACGAGACGACGAGGGATCCATCGCGACGCGCGAGTGACTCGTCAAATGTCGGTGCACCAGGCACAAGGTCGACTTGCGTCCACTCACCCGGCGGAACGCGCGCCGAGAACACGATCAAGTCTTCGGCACGTGGTTTCAGGACAGGAGCGACCAGGTCGGCCTTCCAGCGCGCCTTCCCTTCGCGAATCGCAAAGGGAACGGTCTTGCCGTTTCGTTCGAGGGTGAACCTGCCGCCAATCGACACCATCGAAGTGCAAGCTTCCCGACGGAGCACTTCAACGATCGTCGCGTCGCTGCTCCGGGTTGGACCATGCAAACGAATCGTCGCGATCGCATCCGTGCTCGGTCGCGACGGAACTCCCACCTGGACCGGGGAGGAGCGCAGGAGGCGAGCAGGCGTACGTTCAGGAGAGGTGGCGACATGCGACGCAGATGCTCGCTCGGTGGTGCCAAGAGACGTCGGGCGTCGCCGCTTGACAATACTGACGGCCCGATCGCCCGCGCGGTTCTGGAGCGAGCCGCGATTTCTGGCCAGCCGTGCCTGCGCCGCGCTAGAAGCGCTTGGCAAGTGGTTTGTGGCAAAGGCGCTGATTGCGAAAGAAGCTTTCAGAGACTACCTCGAAGAATGCGCTTGATCGGCGAGTAACGATGCGCGAATGTTCAAAAGTGCCAAAGAATATGCGCAGTCCGACGTTTGGAACCACATAGGGGCGCGAAACCGAATGACGAGGAACCAAGATTCCCGCTGGCAACATCGGCGCCGTCGGCAGTCACCATACATGCTGTGACCGCGTTGCTGCTGATTGGTTGCATCGACAGCACCGCCCCAGCCCCGACATCACGCCTCAGCGACGCGACCCCCCTTGGTGCGATTGAGGCCGCCACGAGTTATGTCGTGGAACCGCTCCCGGGATTGCCTAACGGTGGGCAGACGGGCGCCGGCGCAATCAACGCCGCTGGAGATGTGGCGGGCTTCGCCAGTGCCCTCCCAACGGGCGGCAGCGTGCACGCCGTGATCTGGCAAGGCATGACGCTCATCGATATCGGACAGATCAACGGCCTCGATGCACTGGCCCGTTCGATCAACGACGTGGGCACAGTCGTCGGGCAGACGTTTGCGCCAGCGCAGGACTCCTTCATCTGGACCGCGAGTTCCGGAATGGCGGTACTGCCGGGAATACTGCTCTTCGACGTCAACAACTCCAACGTCTCCGTTGGGTTGTCTCAAGGCCACGCGATCGTGCGCTTGACCAACGGTACCATTCTGGACATCCATCCAAATGGCTACATCAACAGTCGGGCGATGAGCATCTCAGATAATGGCTGGATCGCCGGCTTGGTGACGAACGCCTTCGGTGTGCAGAGCGCGGCACGCTGGTCGCCCAGTCGAGTCTTTCAAGATTTGGGCGTTCCCGCCGGATATACGCTGACGGGCGCTTACGCGATCAACGGCCTTGGCACCGCGGTCGGATCGGCTTGGCCCCCACCGAAAGGCGTGGGCGACGGCGCTCCACTCGTGTGGACGCTGACGGGGGTGATCACTCGACCGAATGTCACCGGCGTCGCGTGGGACATCAGTGACCGCGGCAGAATCGCGGGCACGGGCGTTGTGTTCACCGGTGGCCCGTACTACGCGGCGGTGACGAGCAAGGGCGCAAGCGGCATTCAAATACTCCCCACGGTCGGACCATACCCCTACGGCGCAGCGTACGGCGTAAACCGATGCGGATCAATTGCGGGGAACATCAACACGCAAGCCGTCCGCTGGAAGATTGTGACCTGCGACCCTTGAGTGTGCGACGAAACGTTAGGTTCCATCAAAGCGTTTGACCGCCCCTTCATAAGGCGGCGCTGCCCAGCAAACGGACACCTCCAACACCAGTGCTCTCTCGGATTCGAGAGGCCGCGTCAGGTCTCGAGTGTACGCAACAACCGAATCCGCTCCAGCTCCTGCAGACAGAACTGCACATCGGGTTCCTTCAGCGCGCGGTTGGGTGGAAGTGCTGCCTGCAGACTCGCCAGGTCCAGGTTCCGCTTCGTCCCCTCCTCTGTCACGAACGCAAAAAGCACCTCCAGCGGAACGCCCCGCGCGTTGCGAACGCCGCGCTGCGTCAGCGCAGTCTCGATCCCCGCCAGCTCCTCATCAAGGAACACCGACAGGACGCGGTCGAGCGTGCCGACGGCAGCAACGAGTGGTGGGTCAAAGGTGACCGTCGCGGGTGTCGACGTGCCCTGCCGCGCCAGGTCGGCGCGCCACAGCCGGTCCAGATAGATCTGTAGGTTCGCGAGATCAATACCCGTGCGCGGGTCGCGAATGCTGTCGAGAATCTGCCCCACGGTCGTCCGCGGCTCGGTCACGGTGATCTTAGCGCTCACCGCGGTGCCCATCACCACACGCGCGAGCGCCGCATCGTTGGCGCGCTCTACACGCAGGCGGTTATCGAACAACGTGGGGACGACCTTCTCGAACGCCGACAGCGCCGCGATGTATTCCTCGCGGATAGAAATCAGCACCTTGCAGGTGGTGCTGGCAGCCAGCAGCTGCCGAACGGTCTCGTAGAACGTCTGTTGCTCCTGGCGATCGCCGAGGATGAACAGCTCTTCAAACTGGTCGAAGATGAGGTACAGCGGCCGGTAGTGTTCCAGGTACAGTTCTCTCACCTGATCGGCAACGGGAGCCGTCGCAAGGCGTGCGCGCGCGGCCTCGGACATCTGCCCGCAGAGCGTCTGCTGCAGTGAGGCATTGAGGTCGGTGCCACGACGCACGAATAGGGGGAACCAGTCGGCGTCCGTGAACTGGTTGGCAAGGCCGCAATTGATGATGCTGGTCTTCCCAGTACCTGACGCGCCGTAGACGAGCACGAAGTTGGACGCGCGCACGGCATTGTACAGCTGCGCCGTCTCGCGCTCGCGACCGAAGAAGTGGTCCCGATCCTCCTTCTGATAGGAGTCGAGGAACTTGAACGGACTTCGGCTCACCGGCTGGTCTCCAGGTCGGCGAGACAGGACGCGAGTTGTTCCTTCAGCAGCCGGAAAACCCGCACGCCGTCAGTGGGGGCGCTGGCCGCTGGGGCCGGCTCGAAGGTCGCCCCGAAGGCGAACGGATCGGCGAACTGTTGGACCTGTTGCGTCTGCTGCGACTGCGCCGGCATCGCCTGTTGCCCCTGTAGGACATTCCGCCCTTCGACGAAGTCCTCGCGGGTCATGTCGGTGTGAATGCGACAGCGATCGTTGGCGAGCGCAAACGGGATGCTCACGTCGACCGACAGGTACACCGCGCGTTCACCCTCACGCCACCCTAACAGGTAGATGTCGGCGAGGCGATCCTTGTCGGTCGTAGTCCCTCTGGCCACGCTCACGAAGGTGTTCTTGTCCACGATGAAGGGGGAGAGGTTCAACCCGTCATCAAGGTCAGCTTCGGTTCTTACCAGCACCACGGACTGCGAGTTGGTCATCCGCTGCTTTCGGCGCTGGGCGGTGTCCTGGTACAGGCTCAGCGCGCTCGAATCCGGCGCATTGAGTGGGCCGAGGTCGAGTTCGTATGAAACCGTCTCGAAGCGAGGGGCGTCGACCGAGATGTTGCGGATGGTCAGCATGCGATAGCGCGCATAGAACGCCACCGCGCGCAGCACAGCCGCGACGGCCTGTTCCGCGGTTAGGCAACGCTGTTCGATGTCGCCCGATGATGCCGTGGCGAGTGCGCCGGCGGTCATGTCGGCACGGAGCTTCTCCAACCACGCCTGAGCCTTCCGCAGCGGCCCGGACTCGTCCTTCCACAACTCGGCGAGACGCTCGACCTCCGTCACATAGGGAGCGACCCCCTGCCCATCGAGGATCGCATCGAGAGCCATGGCCTTCGTCAGCCAGTCGAACGAAAGGAACGCGTCCCGGCTGCTGGGCACAGACTCGGTGAGTGGTGCAGTGAGGGTGACCTTCTTCAGCCGAACCTGCTCCCACATATGCGACAGCATGGTGTAGTAGAGCACCTGACCGGTGCGCACGTAGGTGCTGACCAGATGCTCCAAACGCTCCAGCCCGGGCCGGTCATTCAGCCGCAACAACCGCACTTGAGAGCCTAACGGCCACGGGAAGTTGCGGACGATGAGTTCGGGGTACTCGCGCGAGTCGCGCTTCACCGTCTCACCGCCGCGTTGCTCCATCATCTGGGCAGCGACGTCGGGGTTGTAGCGGGTCATCTCGTCCAGCACGAGCATCACATAACGATTCGTGGCGGTGAAGCTGGTCCCGATGTACTGGATCATGTCCTGCGACAACCCGGTCGCTCGATAATACGGGAGCTTCCACATCATCACGTCGGACTCGGCGCTTTCCTTGACGTAGAGCCCCCAAGGAATGGCATCGCCGGGCGGCAATTCCGTTTCGTCCGCGCGGCCGAGGTCGCGCATCTTCACGACGCCGACTTCCTTCACGTCGCCGTACTTCGTCTGGAGGTAGGCCTGTGCGAGCGCGAAGGCCTGGCCGATGGTGCGACGATTGGCGAGTGCCTCGTAGAACCTGGCGGCGAATTCTGTAGCCTTGTCGTCGCGAATCGGAACGGAGGTCGCGATGACGGCCTTCACGCCAGCGGCAAGGAGCATCTCGACTTGTGGGCGAGTGGCGCAGCCATTCAGGAAGACCAGCTTGAGATTCGGTTGCGCGCCTAACAACCCGGCTAGCCCCTGCGCATGCGCGGCACCCCCTTCCATGCGTAGCGTCGTGCCGTCGGCGTGTCCACCGTAGTGGAACACCGCCAGCCGATCCTTGAACGAAACCAGCGCGTCGAACAGTTCATCGATGTCCGCACTCTCTTCGCGGTGCACCTTGATGAAGTCCTGCTGGTCCAACTCGCGGAGCGCGGTGAAGACATCCTTGCTCTCCCTCGTCAGGAGGGCGAGGTGCGCGTTCTGGTCGTTGGAGAACGCGAGGAAGACGACAGGAGCGGTCATTTCGCGCTGCTCAGCGGGGCGTTGGCGGGGGCGTCGTCACCGGAGGGCCACTGGGCACACGTGCGGCGATACGGTGCCTTCTCCCCAAAGAACTCGCGCCACTCGGCGAGCGAAAAGTTGCGGCCGACGGACTTGCAGGCGCGCTCGGCGAGCGTGGCAGGGCGGAAGTCCCATAGAGTCACCTGGCCGTCGCCATGTACCGCGACCAGTCGGTTGTCCGGGCCAAAGACCAGGTCCTGCACGAATTCGCTGTTCGGGACACGGAGCGACGCGGCGCGCGGTCGCTCCGTCGTGGCATCCCATAAGACAATCCGCTCGAAATAGCCGGAGGCGATCGTCTGGCCGTCGGCGCTGAAGGCAAGGCTCTTGGCGTCCGGTTCATGCTCGCCTTCAACCGGAGGTTCCGTCAGGGGCATCCGAGGCGGGCCAAGGCGGCGAAGGCGCGCGACGTCGTAGAAGATGAGCGCACCCGTCTCGCTCGATAACACGACGACCTGCCCGCTTGGGCTGAACGCCGCGCTCCACAGCCTGCCACGGTCACCCAGGACGGGGATGTCTCCTCCCTTGCCGGACATGTCCCACAAGACGGCGTAGTACTGTTGCGAGGTGGAGACGAGCCAACGGCCGTCGGAGCTGAAGCCCAATCCGAGCGTGGCGCTGCTGTCCAGCCCCGTCATCGGTGCCCCGGTGGCGGCGCTGTCGATCACCAGTCCCTTCCAACCGCCCACGGCGACGTGTTTGCCATCGGGGCTGGTCCGCACGAGATAGACCTGGTCCACGCGCTGCGCCACCGGCTCGCCCATGCGCCGAGCGCTGTCCACGTTCCAGCGAATGAGGTTGTGGTCCATACTGCCGCTGTACAGGACCTTCCCGTTAGGCGAGAAGGCGAGGCTGGTCACTGGGCCTTCATGTCCGCGAAGGGTCGCACGCTCGGTGAGCGTAGCGGCGTCCCAGAGCTTGACCAAACTGTCGCTCCCCCCCGTGGCGAGAAGCTTTCCATCTGGCGTGAAGGCCGCGGCAAGGGCGCCCCCACGATGGGCCTTGAGCACGGCATCCGGCGGCGTGCCCTCGCGCGCGTCCCAAAGCACGACTGTGCGGTCCTCTCCCGCGCTGGCGATGGTCTGTCCATCGGGACTCATCGCGACGTCGAGCACGGCGTTGGTCTGGCCGCGCTGCACCGCGATGGTCTTGTGAGTCGTCAAGCTCCACTGTCGCACCTGACCGGCCCAGTTACCGGTGACCAGTTGTCGGCCGTCCGCACTGAAGGCGAGGGCGGAAACGGGAGTCGAGTCGGCGCGCATCGACGCGCTCCGCTTCCCTTTCGCGACGTCCCAGAGTTGCACCTCGCCCTCGCCCGTGCCGATGGCGAGCGTTCGCCCATCAGGACTGAAACGCACCGCATTCACACCAACCTGGCTGACGGCGCGCAGGGTGCGCACGCGGTCGCTCCCGAACTCGTGCAGTCGCACGTCACCGTCGTCACCCCCCTCGGCGTACACGCGCCCGTCGCGGCTGACGTGCAGGCTTGCCACCCGGTTTGGGGCGCGCGTCCGGGATAGCGCTTTGAGCGTTGTGTTGTCCCACACGACGATAGCGCCATTCTCGCTGCCGGCGATCAGGCGCGTGCCGTCTGGAGTGAAGGTGACGGCGGTGACACCAGAGCGCCCAGTGGAGTCGCCGAGCACGTCGCGCAATCGCCCACGTTGTGCCTGCCGGACAACATCCCAGAGGATGACGGTGCTGTCGTAGCTCGCGGAGGCGACGGTTTGGCCGTCGGGACTGAACGCGATTGCGTTGATATCGGCGTCGTGTCCCTTGAGCGTGGCCTTAAGCGCGCCACTTTGTGCGTCCCAGAGCATCACCGCGTCGTCCCAGCTGCCGGTTGCGAGCAGTTTCCCATCGGGACTGTACGCCACGGCGCTCACGGCGTCGGTGTGTCCGTGCAAGTAGCGCTTGATGCGGCTGGCCGACAGGCGCCACGTGAGCAGCGGCGAACGACCCTCCGCATTGTTCGCCACTCGGCTAGCCTCCACCGACAAGAGCGCGCCGACGTCGAAGGTGCTGTCCTCAATGGCCGCCCGCGCACGCGCGATGAGCTGCCGACCCGTGGCGAGTTGCGCCTGGGTATCGGCCGCCGTGCGTGCGCGGAGCGAGACCACCGTCGCCGCGGCAAGCACCCCCATGACCGTGAGCACGACGGCGCGAACGGCGTTGCGCTGTCGTCGGACCGCTCGCTCGCTCTCATCGACGAAAGTGCGCTCTTCCCGCCCGAGTTGCACGTCACCCAGGTGCGGCCGGATGTAGTCGAGATCATCCTGCACCAACAGGGCGCGGCCTCGCTCACGGTGCATGGCAAACCGGTCGCGGACCAACTTCTCCACCTTCCGGCGCGCCTGCGCATCCGCCGATGCCTTCGTAAAAACGAGGCGGGCGACCGTGTCGTGGCTCAGCTCATAACGCATGGAACAGGAAATAGGGCGCCCCACGCAAAAAACGGGAAGCGGTGCGTTGACGATTGTCGCCCGTCGCGCACAGACGCAGTTGCGGCCAAGCCACCCATGCGCGAGAATCGTCCCCAGACCGCCTCCCTACCCTGGAGTCACCTCCCGTGCTGCCTACCCGCATTGTTGCTGTCGGCCTCGCGACCTTTTTGGCCGCGACCGGCCTCGCACTCACCCGCGGTCATCCGCGTGGCAGCCATGAACTGGACGGCTATAGCGACGAGCGGCTGCGACACGATTTCGAGGCGGAATTCCACGAAATCGCGTTTCCGCCTGACGCGCAGGAGTCGCTATCGGATCTGAAGACCGCCATTCTCGACGCCTTGGCGGACGCGGATGACGACGACTCAGAGAGTGACATCGATTTCCAGGACGTCGAAGACGAAATGGAGGAAGCCGGGACGACCGTCGATGCCGTGGTGGATGAAGCGCTGGCAGCCGCCGACGAGCTGGCGGCGCGATCCCCGGCCCATGGCTGGCAGTACGCGGTGGGCGAACCGGCCCCCATGCCGGCGCAGCAGCCCCTCTTCATCCCTGCGATGCAGAGCCGAAACATCCGCCGAGGGTTCACGACCACGCGCGTCGCGTTGCGGCAGACCACGAATCTGCTGGTGGTCAACATCCGGAAGGCGAGGTAGCTGCCTAACCAGTGCTGCTCACGCGACCCATCCAGGCCGAACCACCGATAAAGGTGGTAACCAGTGCAGACTACGAACATGGCTGACACCGCGATCAAGGCTAGCCGCAAGCTCTCGCGGGAGTTCGACGTCTTCATCAGTTACTCGCACAAGGACAAGGCATTCGCGCAGCGGCTGGAGCTGGCACTCGAGCGCTATCGCATGCCCAAAGCGGTGGCGGGCGATCGGAGGAATCTGAATGTCTTCCGATACGAGGCGGACATGACTGCTGGTGACGATTACCACCGGCTCATCACCGACACGCTCGCAGTGTCGCAACGCCTCGTGGTGATCTGCTCGCCCGACGCGGCGGCCTCCGGGTTCGTGAGCGACGAGATTCAGCGGTTCATCGCCGCGCACGGCGCCGCACACATCATCCCTGTGATCGTGCGCGGCAAGCCGAACAACGAGGCGACTGATGCCGCCGAGTGCGCGTTCCCCGCGAAGCTGTGCGAAGACCGCATGCCCTTAGCCGCCGACTTCCTCGGCTGCAACCAGTACAATGGTCCCCTGCACAAGGGTCCTTATGCCAGCGCCTTCTTCTCGGTGCTGGCGAGCATTGCCGACATCGACCGTCGGACGCTCGAACAGATCGATGAGCGGATGCGGACACGGCGTCGGATGATTACCACGGCCATTACTTCCGTCGTGATGGTGGCGCTAGCGGGAGCCGCGATTTACGCGCAGGCACAGGCAAAGGAAGCCCGCCGGCAGCGAGACATCGCCGAGTCACAGCGCACCATTGCGCAGGCCGAACGGGACACCGCGGAAGCAACCGGCCGACGCATTCAGTTGTTGTACCTGCGCGCGATGAGCCAGATCTCGCTCGAGAAGACGCTCACGAACCTCGCGCAGCCTGGCGAGGTACACTTCACGAACGGCGCGTGGGTAACGCTGATGCGCGCGCCTGCGCTTGGTGCGCCGCGTGACTCATTCACCTTTGCCGGGGCGCTCGAAACCGGAAAGGGGCGTCTGGTCGCGGTTGGCCACATGGCCGTGCTCGAGCAAGACTCGAGCAGCTTTGTCCGCGATGCCATCGAGTGGCTGCGCGGTCCGCGTGGAACCAAGCGGATTGTCGCGGCGTCCGGCCATTGTGAAGTAGAGACACTGGCGAAAGACAATCTCAAGGCGGTCACGTCGCTGAGAGCGGGCGGTTACGAAATCGTCGATGCACCTGGCGAGATCGATGATCAAGCGCTCCGTGGTGCGGGGGTCTTGGTCCTGGGCGGTAACGGCGGCACGTTCACCGCTCGTGAGGTGGCCGCGCTCCAGCGATTCGTTGAGCGAGGGGGTGGCGTCTTCGTTGCCGGCTTGGGCTGGTCGTTCCAGCGCTATGGAACGGACCGCAGGTACAACTCGTGCTACACGCCGACGAGCGGCATCACGAAGGATCTTGCCACGTATCCCTTGAACCGCGTGCTGGCGCCGTACGGGGCGGCGTGGACGGAGCGGTTTTGATGTGATGCAACACTAGTCCGACCTTAGCACGCTCACCGGCTCCGATCGACTCGCGCGCCATGACGGCACGAAGCTAGCTACTCCAGTCACACCAGCCAGGAACACCGCCACCACCAGGAACGATCGTGGATCGCGCTCACTGATTCCGAACAGGTACGGCTGCACCACCCGCCCGACCAGAAGCACGGCAGGAATCGCCAGCGCCACGCCAGCTACAACTCCACGCATCGCGTCGCCCACCAGCAGCCGAGTGATGCCCCACTCCGAGCTTCCCAGGGCGATCCGGACCCCCGCCTCGCGCCGTCGGGCAGTCGCGGCTCGCGTCGACACGCCGTACATCCCAATCGCCGCCAAGATGGCTGCCAGGAAGGCAAAGGCGGCGACCAGAATCGTGCGATACCGTTCCGGACCGTACGAGGTCGCGACCAACCGCGGGAGCCCCTCCACCCGAGTCACCACAGCGGCCGACTCCACCTCGCGCACGGCCTCGCGCACTGTCGCCAGGCTCAACGTCGGCGTGCCCGCGCGTAGACGCAGGACATAGTCCGACGCCCACGGATACTGATCGACCGGTACGTACACCGTTGGCGCGTCCGGCTTGGCCAACCCCGAGTACTTCGCATCGGCGACCACGCCCACGACGCGTCGCCACACCCGCTGATGTTGCACCTTGGTCTGGAGCGGGTCGCGCCCCTTGAAGTCACGTCGGACCTCGGATTCCGAAACGATCGCCACCGGCTCGCCATCTCTTCGATCGTCAGCGTTGAACCACCGCCCGGCGATCAACCGCATGCCCATCGTTTCGAAATAGCCAGGTTCCACATAGCGCTGTTGGGTGTGATTCCCCACCTCATCTTTCGACGGGTCGCCTTCAATCAAGAGCGGCGAGCTACTCGCCCCCGACGCAAAGGGTGGGTTGGAGGTGGCGGCGACGCGCACGACGCCGGGGATGCTTCGCAGCCGCGTCCCCATCCGCTCGAGGAAGCTACGACGCAAGCCTTCATCCTCGTCGTATCGGTTCGGCAGCGCGATCCTGGCCACCATCACGCCTTCGCTCTCGAAGCCGGGATTCACGGCCGCCAGGTTTCTAAGGCTCTGCGCAAGCAGCGCCCCCTCCGTCAGCAACACGAGCGAGAGCGACAGCTGCAAGGCCACCAGGGACCGTTGAACCACCTTGGCTCGCCGCTCACTCATGCCCATTCCCACGCGCACGAGGGAGGCGGCATCGGCCCGACCCGCCGTCAGCGCCGGCAGCAGGCCGAACGCGAGCCCGGTCAGCGTGGCAATGGCCACGGCGAACAGCAACACACGCCCGTCGATCGCGACCTCATCGATCCCCGGCAGCCGGGTGGGTGCAACGGCGACGAGCCCCCTCGTTAGCCCCCACGCCAGCGCGCTTCCTGCCACCGTGCTCACCATGGCGATCACCAGGCTCTCCGTCAGCAACTGCCTGACGAGTCGCGTGCTACCGGCACCCAGAGCGGCGCGCGCCGCCATCTCCCGTGATCGTGTGGCGGCCTCCCCAAGGAGCAATGTGGCGACGTTCACGCACGCAATAATCAGGAGGAGGGACACCGCGCCCAGCAGCACAAACAGCGCGCCGCGTGACTCGCGCGTTTCGTCCGATTGCCATTGTTCCACGCGCGCCCCCGCGGTCGAGTCCTTCGTCGCCGCACGAATAATCCTGCCCGCCTCGAGCGACGCGCCTTCGAACGTCGCCGACGGGGCCAGCCTCCCGAGGGCGACGTAGCCACGATTGTGCCGTTCCACCAGGTCGAACGAATCACGCAACGCCGGGAGCCAATAGACCGGAATATCCCGTGAGCGATCGAGCCGCACGCCGCGAGGCAGCACGCCGACGATCGAATACTCCTCGTCATTGAGCCGCACCGTCCGGCCGATCACCGCTGAGTCACCGCCGTAACGTGACTGCCACGACTCCCAGCTCACCAACGCGATCGGCGCGCCATTCAGCACATCTTCTCCCGGCGTGAACGAACGGCCGAGTGTCATGCGAAGACGCAATGTGTTGAAGATCGATGATGTCACCACCGCAGTGGCAATCCGCTCCATCCCACCGTTGCTGCTGACGATGGCCTCACCCGATTGCCAGAGGGCGACGTCGTGCAGCGTCTTCGATTCGGCGCGCAGGGCCTGGTACTCCTCATTCCCGAGCGGTGTAGCGTCCGCAAAGGACGCGATTGCGGGGTTCTTCGCCAGTTCCGGTTGGCGAATCCACACCGACGCGAGACGCTCCGGCTCGCTGAACGGGAGCGGGCGCAAGAGGACACCGTCCACCACGCTATATATGGAAGTCGCGGCCCCGATCCCGAGGGCCAGCGTGACAATCGCCAGTGTAGCAAACGCGCGCCGACGCCTCAGCATGCGCCACGCAAAGCGCACGTCCTGCGAGAACTCAGCCAGGAACCGGGTGCGCCACTCCATGCGTTGTGTCTCCCGATCGAGGCGCTGACACTCCGCGCTCAGCTGGCTCAGGTCGCCGAGTGCCGCCACGGCACGCCGCCGGGCCTCACCCGGTTCAACTCCCTGTGCGATCAGGTCGCGCACCGCCATGTCGATATGGAAGTCCAGTTCCTGCGCCACGCGGGACTTCGCGCTGGGCGGAACGATGCGCTCCTTGTGTTGATCGCTCATGGGGCGACCTTGAGTACGCGGGTCACCGCGGCAGCGAAGTTCTTCCATTCCTCTGTCTCAGCCTCGAGCTTTTTTCGACCGACAGCCGTCAGCTCATAGAACTTGGCGGGGCGACCCAACTCCGTCGTCTTCCACTTGGCGGCAATCCAACGCTTTTGCTCCATGCGATAGAGCGCGGGGTACAGTGACCCTTCCTCGATGCGAAGCGCGTCGCGGGTGGTCTCCTGTAGCCAGCGCGCGATGGCGTATCCGTGGCGCGGCCCCCAGGCCAGCGTACGGAGCACCAGCAGCTCGAGGGTCCCTCGCAATCGATCCCGTGCTCCTTCCGGCATGGTGCGCTCCAATACCTAGAGTTCTGTATACTATTGCTGTCTAGGCTTTGATACGGGAAGAGCCAAAAGGGTTTCTTTTCCTACCTTTGTGGATGCGAAGGCCGGACTCTGGTACATTCAGCGGTCACGCCGCCCGCGGTACCTGCCTCCAGCCTGAACAAGGATCCCATGCGAAAGGTCGCCATCTTCCCCTCCCTCCTTCTCGCCGCCCTTGTGCTCGGCGGCGCCTCGCCGCCTCGGCGCAGGCCGTCCCGCGCGGCGTAAGCCGACGCCGGTTCAGGGCGATGGGGATCACGATGTGGCCACGCTCGAGGACTCTTCATTCAGCGTGGCACGTGACTACGCGGATCGGCGCGACGTCGCGCCACCATCCGGAGTTCACCTATCATGTCCTGGTGGTGGTCACCGGCACGTTGCGCCTGACGGTCAAGGGCGATGCGCCGAAGGGCTGACGGGGTGAGGTCATCACGATTCCGGCGGTGCGAGCACACCTTCCCAAACATCAGGACCGACGTCGCGACGATCGTGAAGTCTTCGGCAAGCGGCCCGCGGCAGGGCGCGTTTCCGGCTGGCGCGCGCAGGGCCCGCTGGCACGGCCTCCTCGTTGACGACGGCTGCTGCGGTTCACCGGGCGGGCGATCTTGCCAAGCCGTTACCGGTCGCAACGTTGCCACACACGGAGGCGAGGTGTTCCTGAAAGGTCAGCGTTATTCGTCCTCCACCACACTCGATGAGACGTGCTTCGTGGCTGAAGAAATCCCTTCACAGGCCGCGGACAGCTCAAGCGCTGGAACGAATTCCGCACCGGTCATGGGCGACTGTTCAACCGTCTTCTCGGCATTCGAGGACATCGATCGGCGTATGGTCGCTCAAGGGCCCAAGGGATCCATCGCTGATATCGGCTGCCGGCTGAGATCACTGGATTCCGACCCGCGATGCCGGGGGCCGGCCTTCCGCCGGGGCGCGCTATTTCACCGTCTGCGACGGTGGCGCGTTCGAAACGCCGCACCTCCGAGATGAGCTGACGGCGTACTACGTGCGCCTCGGCATACACGTCGTCTTGGATCAAGGTCGATCGCTGGGTGCTCGACTATTTGCGTGACCGACAGGTATGTCGCCCTGAGGACCTAGCATACCCACTCCTCCTCCATCTACACGTTGGAGAGGGCTAACGATGCCGTCTGATCGACGGAGGACGCTCTGCCCGAAGGGGCTACGATCCGATTACGTGGCGTACGCGAAATCGAGGCGACGCTCACAAGGTGATCGACCTGCGCGACCCCAACACACAGGATTGGTTCTCCCGAACATTTGTAAGCCTCGAGATAGAGAATGCGGAAGCGGCGAGTCGCGAGTCGGGCATCGTGATCCTCGGAAAAGGCCCTATCAGGATTCCAACCGTCCGGTGATTTCGAGCCTCGAGACCGGTGGAGGTATGGCGTTCGGGCAAGCGGTGGGTCACTGCAGGCGTCACGGAGCGAATGCTGATATTCCCGGTGCGCGCTCCAACTGCCGTGAAGTGGTGGACGGCGCTCTCTCGCGCGGTGGATGGAACATGGTCGTGTATGCAGGGCCTCGGCCAGTCTCCGGAGCCTCTCGGACGAATGTCCAGTTGGCGCGATCGCGACCACGATCATATCCGGGTTCAGTACACGGCTGATGGTCCGCGCGTGGCTCTTTCAGTATTCGCGGAGTCCGCGAATTCAACGTCTGATTTCGATCTCCACAGCGTCGCCTGCGGCATGCGGGGACAGTGGAGCAGGTCACCGGAGTCTCAATGCCCTTCTGTCGCGCGCAGTGAACGACCTTTGGATCAAGAGGCACACAGCGTGGTTGTGTACAATGACAACGACTACTCTGGCTCGTGCAATTGCTGAGCGTGAATGGCGCAAGGCGATGGACATTGCAGTTCGCGAATAGGAGCCAGCCAATTTCCATCGCTGCCTGCGAGCTGCCCCTCGACGGGCCATCTCACGCACTCTACTTCTCATCTTCCCGACGCCATGCGCCGCGCCCGCTCGCTCGCCCTCCTCGTCGCCATCTCCGCCTGTCGTCAGGCCGAACCGCCGGCGCCCGCCGACCAAGAGCGCCTGCGCCCGGCCATCGTCGCTACCGCCGACCTCGGCGATGGTGTCGAGCGCCTCGCCGTTCGCCACCGAGGCCGGACTGGCGGTGCTGCGCAAGGGTGGCAACGCCGTGGACGCGGCAGTCGCGGTGGCGATGACGCTCGCGGTCACTTACCCCTCCGCCGGTAATCTTGGTGGCGGCGGCTTCATGGTGGCACGCATCAATGGAAGCAACGTGGCGCTCGACTTCCGCGAAACAGCGCCGGCAGCTGCAACGCGCGACATGTACCTAGCGGCCGACGGCAAGCCGACTGATCGCTCGGTGACCGGAGCGTTGGCGGCGGGAGTACCCGGATCGGTGGCGGGGCTGTATGAAGCGCACCGAAAGTATGGGAAACGACCCTGGGCCGAGTTGCTGCAGACGGCGATCACGCTGGCCGACTCGGGCTTTGCAATCGATAGCGCTTTCCGCGACGACGATGAGGGGACGGCGAAGCGGTTGGCGCGCGACTCAACGAGTACGGGACTGTTCTTGCAGGGGAGCACGTACAAGCCGATTGGGTCGCAGTGGCGCGCCCCGGGGCTGGCGGCCACGCTGCGGCGCATCGCCGAGCACGGGCGCGACGGCTTCTACAAAGGAGAGACGGCTGACCTGATTGTCGCGGCCATGAAGGCGGGGGGCGGAATCATCACGGCGAAGGACCTGGCGAGTTATCAGCCGGTGTGGCGCACACCGGTGGAGTTCACCTACCACGGACGCCGCGTGGTCTCCATGCCTCCGGTCTCGTCAGGCGGGCTGACGTTAGGGTTGATCCTTGGCATTCTCGAGGGAAAGGACCTTCCGGCGCTTGGCTGGCGCACGCCGCAGGCCATACACGTGCTGGCGGAGGCCGAGCGAAGAGCCTTCGTCAGGCGCAACACCCTGCTGGGAGATCCGGCGTTCGTGAAGATCCCAGTCGCGTCGTTCCTGAGTCCGGACACGGCGGCGGCCCTGCGCGCGGAGATCGGCGAGCGTTCGTCGGGGAGCCCGCCGGCGCCGGCGCCCAAGGAGAAGAAGCACACGACGCACTTCTCCATCGTCGACGCACAGGGCAACGCGGTGGCACTCACCACCACAATCAACGACAGCTACGGCTCGGCGTTCACCGTCCCGGGTGCGCAGTTTCTCCTCAACGACGAGATGGACGACTTCACCACTGCGGTGGGTGCGGTGAACCAGATGGGGCTCATTCAGGGTGAGGCCAACGCGATCGTGCCCGGGAAGCGGATGCTCTCCAGCATGACACCCACGATTGTCCTGGACTCGGCGGGGGCGCCGATGTTGGTCACCGGCGCAGCTGGCGGTGCCTACATCATCACCGCGGTCGAGCACCTGATTGTGAGCGTCCTCGACTACCACAAGTCGCTGGGCGAGTCGATGGCGGCGCCGCAGTTCCACCACCAAGACGTCCCGGACTCGCTAGTCGTGGAGCGCGGAGCGTGGGCGGACACGGCGGCGAAGATGATGGCCCCGTTAGGCCACGCTGTGAAGGTGTCGCCCTGGGGGTCGCTGGCGTGGGTGCACAGCATCGTGCGACGCGGCAGCGGGTGGGAGGGCGTCGCGGAGCCGCGTGGGACGGGCTTAGCGAAGGGGTACTGACGGCACACTTCACGCAGATGGCGCTAGGCGACTACTCGCTAGGCGAGGCTCCGCTGCAAATGCCTGCCTTTCGATTCACGTCCATCAGTTCGCGAGCTGGGCATCCATCCACTTGTTTCTGTAGAAGAGCCAATCGGACATCGCGGTGACCTCGCCGAAGTAGGTGCCTGTGACGACGCGGTTCGGCCACACCCACGTCTCCAGGATCGGCCATCGCGAGAAGTTGTTAGTCTGCACCTTGCTCAGATACGACCTACGCTCGTTGATGTAGGCGAAGAGGTGGTCCACTAGCTTGTCACTCTTGAGCTGTGCCCAACGCGCCTTGACTTGTGCGGCGAAGGCGGGGTCCTCGAACAGGCGCGCGTACCACTGGGCCGAGCGAATCTGCCAGCCTTCAATCCGGTCGGCGCCGTCGTAGTTCACGTTGCCTAACGCCAAGTCGTAATCCCACAATGGCCCGAAGTACAGTTTGCCGTCGCGCTTTTTGTACAGGTACGTGCTCAGCCGCAGGTTGCCATCGACATTCCGAACGAGTTCGTTGGCCAGGTAGTAGTTGATGGCCGACGCGACATCGATATAGGCCGCGTACCCCTTCGCGCTGTCCTTGAAGTCGGGGCCGAAGATCGCGTGGTCCACCTGGTCCAGGTAGTTCGTCAGGTAGGCCCGCTGCTTCTCCCATCCTGGATCAAGGAGGGTCTCTGGCTCCTTCACGCAGAAGATCATGGTCGTCAAGGACGAATGCGGGCAAAAGACCTCGCCGCTCCGCTCGTCGACTTCCATCAGGTACCCACCACTAATGGCGCTTGCGGTCGTGTCGCTGGTCTTCAGCACCGGAATATTCACGCGATCGGATGCGATGCGGATGTGTTCGACCAGCTGGTAGATGCCCTTGTAATCGCCGTTCAACACGACGTCGACGTCCTTGGCGCGCGGCGTGTATTCGAAGCCTAAGACACGGCTCAACTCAAAGACGATGGCGTTGCGGCTGAGCGTCTTGTCGGAATAGTTCGCGAGGAGCACCCAGTGTTTACTGGCCGGCATGCCTAACAATGCAGCGCTGTTGCCGAGCTTTAGGCGGTACGGTTTCTTGGGGAAGAGATCCCACGTCGAGTTGCCGCGCCCCTTGATGTCGACGCTTCCCTGCTGCACGGTCGTCCCGGTGCTGTCGGCGAGCGTGTAGGTCGCGCTGACGTACGTGTCTTTCGAATTGACCGGGGCGGCGCCGCTGGTCGCAATCGTCAGGCGGGGGAGTCGCTCGGCCACGTTCTCGGTCGCCGGCGTTGGCGACGGGTCGACGATACCGGGATCGTCCGGCGTGGCCCAACAACCGGTGAGGAGTAACGACGCCGTCAGCAGGGCTGCGGCGTATCGCATCATCAGGGGGCGGCGTGGTCTGGTCAGGGCGCTTCGCGAAAGGGAGCCTGCTACACTGTCACGCCGCCCGATCGCTCGCACGGGGGTGGGTGACTGCTCTTCAATCTGGATCTCATCGTGCCAACTCGGCAATGGAATTTACGTCGCCGATGATCACCCAGCCGTCGTCGCTGACGCGGCCGGCTGTCGCGTCCCATAGCCGACGATGCACGATCGCGTCCTCGTCGACGGCGAAGACGGCGATCTGACCATCACTCATTGTCGTGGCCACCGGCCCGGTGAAGTGTCCGCCGAGCGACGACCACTCGCCCGACTCGTCCGCGCCAAGGTGCAACGTGCGATGCACAACATCGCCGTGCAGGCCGACGCCAAACACCTCAATTGCGGACTCGCCATAGAAGCGAACGGTCAATCCCTCGCGCATCGCCCCACCTAACGATCGCCACTCGGCAGGTTGCCGCGGCGCCCCCGCGTCGGCACGGGCAACGAGCGTGCGATAGTGCACGTGGGCATTGGCAGCAATGACGAACAGGTGCAAGACGCGATTGTCGTGCTGCGCCACAACTACCGGGCCCGCGTATCCCTCGCCGCCAAGCGACGTCCAATGCGTGCCCTCGGACGTTGCACCCAACGGATCGAGTTCACGTGCCACCACACTGCCGGTTGCCGTGAGTCCGATCAAGGTCGTGGCGCCGTGCGGAAAGTTGCTCACCGTTAGCGGTGGTCGGATCCCCTCACCGATCACCCGAAACGCGCTTTGCGTCTGGGCGATCACGTCGGTGAGATGCTCGCGGACCAACACGGTATTCGATGGACCGAGAGCAACAAGGCGTCGGTGCCCGCTGCCGATCATCCCGGCCATCCTCCCCTCAGCGGTCAGATAGGCTGTCGGGGACAGGCGAGGTGTGGGCGTCGGCGCCGGCACGCGTCGAGCCGCGAATGTCGGGTCCTCCACGTCCAGTGTGCCGCGCACGGTGAATCGCAGAAGACCTGCGATTGAATCAATGTTGAATGACGTGCGATACCCAGCTTGTGGAATGTCGTCCGGGATCTCAAAGTCGGTTTGAAACGAGGTGTGCTCGTGGTCGTTACGCTCGCCGGAGCTTACACCGGGGGCCTGCACTGTTCCGGGGGGTCGAGCGTAGTCCACCTCTTCGATTCCGAGCCAAGCGGCTACGCCAAATTCGATAGCATCGTCATCGTCGGCATCGAGCCACAACGTGAGCGTGGATGGCGGGTTCTCGACCGTGAACGTCCTGTTCAGGGGGACCGTCTCACCACCACGAATCGACGCCCGCCTCGTCGACACCAGCTCCAACAGGTTGAAGCCAGACGGCCCATCAAACACGCCAAACGTCATGGCGATCTCACCGTTCTGCTGATCGCTGACATTCCAGAACTGGACTTCGTTGACCGTCAAGTGAGCGACTCGGAACAACGTCGTCCATGTCCCCAACTTTTGTACCTGTCGCTGCCCAGCCCGGCCCGCAGCGTTCAGGACAAAGTTGTAGTCGGTATCCGAATTCAGGCCCGTGAGCCGGATGACGTGCCGCCTGCCCGCCGGCTGCAACCATGGGCCATCGACGCGGCCGCCAGGAATGTCGTAGGTTCGGCTTCCCGGATTGAACACGGGCTGTGCGGTACCCCAATGCATCATCGGCACGCAGTCCTGCGTCGTGTCGAAGCGTATTGTGACCGACTTGGCCTTCGGCTCAACTTGGACGTTGCGGATCATTTGCGTCAGCCCGAGTAGGCTAAGTCCAAGGTCGACCTGACGGAACGTTTCTCGGTCGGATGACCCACTGAGATTCAGCGGCCGCTCGATCGTTACGGCGCTGGTGGCGACGACGGGAAATCCGACGCCTCCGGTGCGTATCCGGAACGTGTACGTCGCACCCACGCGAGCCAAGATCGATGCCGTGCCGCTGAGTTTTGGTGGCGGATTGGTGGGATTCGGTGCGGCGCAGGGAGTCAGAGGGGTGGGATCGAGTTCGTGCTCCGTCGGGCAGGGATCGGCGGGAATGCCCCCTTGGACCTCGACGGTGAGCTTTCCGAGTGGACCACCGGCATTCCATTGCACGAGCAGTCCGATTTCACCAGCGGGCTCGGCCACAACTACTTTCCGCGTTGCGCCTGACGAAGCAGCCAGCCCCGCGGGCGTAATGATGATCGTCCCAGCCATACCCCCTCCTCGCAGCGTGTCCACCGCTATGCTGGCGGCGCGCGGCATGAGGCGCAAGACCCACTGTAGTGCGCCGTGGCCACGCTACCGAAAGATCAAGTGTCACAATTTCGGGGGCATCCGTGTCCGAGTGCAGACCTGCCACACGTCGTGGTTCCGACGGAGTTCATCGGCGGCAGCTCCAACGTGCAAGGAGGGATGAGACCATGACCGATACCGTGGGGCGACGTCGCCTGTTCGGCGCCGCCCTGGCTCTGGTGGCCTTTGTGCTCGGGGTTGCCGTGGGCAGCATGCTGCCGACGCGCCGCGCGGGGTCGCGCATGATCACGATCACCACAACCAACGAGATCCCCGCCGAACTCGCGCCGCTCTCGCTCACGGACGCCCAGCGAACAGAGGTGGTTCAGGTCTTGAGCCGGGGACGGGATCGCGTCGTGCGCGTCGTTGACTCGTTCACACCCGTCATGCAAGCGGCGATGGATTCGATCGACGCCGAGATCCGCCCGATTCTCACGCCACAGCAGCGCACCACGTTCGACTCACTTCGCGCCGCGGATCCGCCGCTGAGACGCGTGCTGCGCGAGAAGTAGGGCGTCGAGTCGATTCGGAGCCGTCCAGCTTTCCGACGCTGCACGCGGACCGTCTTACCGCGACGCGTTTCGGGCTCCATCTGACTGATGGCCGCCGGTTCGGTGTCGCCGCCGAAATCCTTGAAGCGAATAGCACGGTTGTAGCCCACGGCCGAAAGGCGTACGATAGGCCAGGCGAGTGCCTGATTCGCCTTTACATCGCGGAACCACTCGTGTTGGGGACAGCGTTAGGCGGGGAGGATGGCCCATGAGTTACGAAACCCATATCGTTGACAACCGGACCTTTTTGTTAGGCTTGGACAACCTTTATCGTGACGCGATGAAGCGCCATGAGCGCGGAGAGCTTCTGCGCTGTGCGCGTCACGTCGCCGAGGAGCTCCGCATAGCGCCGCTGGACGTACCTGTCGAAGGGTACTACAGCGAGGATGCCCAGCTGACCGAGTACTTTCGGTTGTACCGAGGCATTCAAGCGGCGAAGGCACGCGATATCCCCGCAGCCGCGTTGCCGGAGTTTGATCGCTTGCGGGCTGTCGCGTCATCACCGTTGTACGGGCGACCCGAAGAGTGCGGGACACTACTCCCCACTGGCCGTGATGCGCTGTCGCAAGCGCTGGATGACACGAAACCAGTGTGGAACCAGTCGACCCTGGTCCAAGCGGCGCATGACGCCGCGTGCAATTGGGAGGACTTCTCACTGGTTGGCCTCGCCGCACGGATCAAGGACGTCGTCGTACTGACCGCCGTGCGCGAATCGATCGTGACGTACGTGTTGTACATGGACACATCGGCCCTCTTCCCGCCACAACCACAGTATGTATGGGAGGTCGACGAGGAACTCGCGCGACAGGCGAGCAGGTTCGTGGACACGTTCAACCGGCTCTTTGGGGAACATCTCCCGGAGCCACTCCCGAGTCGGGCCAAGGAGTATTGGAAGGCCTGTCGCGGCAACTGGATCGTTGGCCGCTGCGTTCGACTTGGCCGTAACCCCGACGTAGTTCCTACGCAACACTACCACTGGGCCATTCGCCGGAAGGCCGACGGACATCTCGAGGTGGACGAATTCTGGGATGCCGACGTCTGGACGACAAAACGATATCGCTCAGTACATCAGCTGTAGGGCGTATGACTCCACCAAGGCACTCTCTCACCTCCAAGGCGGAGGCGATATTCGTCGTATGTCTCTCGGACGCACTCGCAGCGAGGACGACACGGGGTCGCCCTCGCTGCGCACCACATCTACCGACCTAACGCCTCTCGCAGACGCGCCAGGTGGTGGTAGCTATGCCTCACGGCATGGTCCTCCAGGAAGAACTGGCAGGTGAGCGGGGCATCCGAGTTGAGCGAGATCGGAGCTGCCCGATCCAGTTGCTCATCCGTCAGCTTCCGGATCGCCGCCGCTGCTTGCGAGCTATTCCGCAGCAGCAACGCGCGGGCTTCACTCACCGTCACGCCATCGTACTCCTTCGCGTGACCCGCGTTCACGGCGTGAACGTCATCCCACGTCACTCCGGCGATCGCGTTGCCTTCGGCCAGCTGCATCGCCAGTTGAATCTCCAGCGGGTACATGCTGGCGACATGGTGGACGATCACTCCGACCTTTCGCTCCCCGGGCAAACGCGTCTGCCATTCGCCCTCTGTCAACGTGGCGGCGAACGCCGCCAGTGCATTCGCGCCTAACTCCAGACGCTCGGCTAGTGCACGGCTGCGCTGGCGCGAACTTCCCTGCCCCGTGGTCGCCGTCCGGCCATTCGAGGCTTCCATCTCTGTGGTATGCATGCGGTACTCCAATGAATGATTGCGTGAGGATTAGTTGGCATTCTGGCAGCTGGCATTCGGGTTCCACATGGCGAACATTCCGGTTGGATTCGTGCGGAAGGCCCAGATGTGGAGCGCCCAGACGCCCAGGGGTTCGTTGCGCATGAACGGCATGCCGAGCAGTGTTGGAGCTGTCGGTGACGTCCACTGGTCGAAGGGGACGATGTAGTCGACGCCGATCAGGCGCATGGTGCCGTCTGCCTGCGGCTCATACATCACCAGTTCGGGGTGCAGCAGGTCCACCTGACCATCTACGAGGCCGTCGTTCAGGTAGTGGAACCCTTGGGCACCCTCCGCTGACTGGGCGCACCCAACCGGGAACTGGTGCGTGTACCCGGCCTGCTGCGAGGCGCTAAAGGTCTGGAAGGCGCTCGTCGCACTCTTCACCTGCGCCACGCCCTGTCGCTGTTGTGGAGTGAGCCCGTCGTTGGGCTCGCTGGTGGAAGACCCGCAGGCCGTCGCGACGGCCGCAGCGGCCAGGAACACCAGGGTACCGAGGGCGCTGTACGTGGACGCGCCGCGTGCTTTGGATGTATTCATCGTAGTCTCCTTGTGTGTGTAAGGGGGGTTGCGAGGTGTTGCGGAAAGCCGGGGCAAAAAGCGACATGACGCTTTTCCGGCGCGCCTTCCGCATCCATGAGTGGGGTTCGACCTTGGCAAGACCGCGATCACATGGGCAGACTTGATGGCGCGGCCGAACGCGCAGGAGGCAAGCGTGCAGAGCAACCACACTGACATTTCGGAACTGGGCGCGCCGCGTGCCGCGCTCGACCGGCTCGTGCCGCAGCTGTACGACGAGCTGCTCGCTGTGGCAGGGCGACAGCTAGGCCGCGAGTACGGGCCGCGGAGTATTCAGCCGGCCACGCTCGTCCACGAAGCGTATCTTCGCCTTGCCCGACACGTGCCTGCACAACTCGACCGCACGCAGATACTCGCCCTTGCCGCGCACTCCATGCGACAGGTGCTGGTTGATCGCGCGCGCGAACGAAACGCCGAGAAGCGTGGAGGCGAATGGGCGCGGGTGACGCTGACGGACGGCGTCGCTACCACAGAGATTGAGCCGACGGCCTTTCTTGCCTTGAACGATGCCATCGAGCGTCTGGATCCTCGTCAACGGCAAGTCGTCGAGTGCCGCTTCTTCGCCGGGCTCGATGAGGTAGAGACGGCGACTGCACTGGGTGTCACTCGACGGACGGTGCAGCGCGACTGGATCAAGGCACGCGCCTGGCTTGGACGTTGGTTGCACGAGAACAACGCCCAGTGAGCGGCGAGCACACCACACCACCAGATCGCAACGCAGAGATCGAGGCGATCTTCGACGACGTGATTGAGCTGCCGCGCGAGCGTCGCAGCGCGTTTCTCGCGGAACGTTGTCGGGGAGACGAGGCCTTGCAGAGCGAAGTCGAGGCCCTGCTCTCTGGGCTCGATCACGCCGAGCAGTTCTTCGATCCGCATGCACCGGCGGTTTCGCGCATGGCGCGCGAGATCCTCCCTGCAGCTGCCGGTCTGCGCATTGGCCGCTACCATGTGATACGCGAACTCGGCCGCGGCGGCATGGGCGTGGTGTATCTCGCCGAACGCGCCGACGGGCACCATCGGCGTCGCGTCGCCATCAAGGTGGTGCGCCTGGACGACGAAGGGCGAGATATTCGGCGGCGCTTTCTGGCCGAAGGGCGCATCCTTGCGTCCATGTCGCATCCCAACATCGCGCAGCTGCTGGACGCTGGCGTGATGGAAGACGGCAGGCCGTACATCGTTATGGAGTACGTGGACGGGGAGACGATCACAGCGTACTGCGAGCAGCATCAACTCACGGTCGTCGCGCGGTTGAAGTTGTTCCAGGACGTTTGCGCCGCGATCCATCACGCCCACACCAACCTGGTACTTCATCGCGACGTAAAGCCGGGCAACATCCTGGTCACGCGCGACGGGCGGGTGAAGCTGCTGGACTTCGGCATCGCCAAGCTGCTCGAGGGTCAGGCGGACGGCGATCGCGCGCGCGACGAGACCCGTACGGGCGCGCGCCCGATGACTCCCGCGTACGCGAGTCCTGAGCAGGTGCGCGGTGAGCCGTTAAGCACCGCCAGCGATGTGTACGCCCTTGGCCTCGTGCTGTACGAGATTCTGGCCGGCATGCGCGCGTATGACGTTGAGGCGCACTCCCCCGCCACCGCGCTGGCGTTGATCAGCGATGAGGAGCCGCCGCTCCCCAGCACGCGCGGATCGCGACATTCGGCGGAATTGCGCGACGACCTGGACGCCATTGTCATGATGGCGCTCCGAAAGGAGCCCGCCGCGCGCTACGGCTCCGCCGACCAGCTCTCGGCGGACATCGGACGTTTTCTCGTCGGGTTGCCGGTGCTGGCGCATGAGGACAATCGTCTGTATCGCCTGCGTCGGTTCGTGCGGCGACATCGCGTGGCAGTCCTAACGACGGCTCTGCTCTTCACTGGTGTGGCTGGCGGATTGTCCGTCGCACTCTGGCAGGCACGTGAGGCGCGCCTGGCGCGTGCATCCGCGGACGCCGCCCGCGATCAAGCCGTGGCCGCGCGAGGTGAGTCGGAGCAGGTGGCCGATTTTCTCATCGGACTCTTCGACAACCGCGACGACTACGGTTCGTTGCGCGACACGGTGGTGCTGCGGTCCCTGCTCTCGCGTGGCATGAAGCGACTCAGCGAGGTGCGTGAGCCGTTGGCTCGTGCCTCCTTGCTGGATGCACTCGGTCGTGTGCAACAGAATCTGGAAAACGCCGGCGAGGCCGAACGCTTCATGTGGGAGGCGCTGAAGCTTCGCGAGCAATATGCGGGAAGCTCCGCACCGTCGACGGCTCTCACCCTTGAACGACTGGCGGAGGTCCTGCGTCGGCGCGGCAACTATGTTCGTGCCGAGTCCCTCGGCCTGCGCGCGCTGGCGGCGAATCGTGCGACGTATGGGAACGTGCATCCGCGAGTGGAGTTTGATCTGCGACTGTTGTCGTCCATGGCAGTGTACCAGAGCAACCTGGCGCGCGCCGAGTCGTTGGCGCTGGCGGCACTGGACGCTGGACGCGCTGACACGCCCGGTGCGGATTCGGTGCGGGTGCGTCAGGTGGAGACGCTCGGGTCCCTGCAGTGGCGTCGCGGCAACATCGATGGCGCCATCGCGAGCATGAAGGAGGCGGAGCGCCTGGCCCGGCTTCGTCACGATTATCCGGATGCTTTGGCCTCCGAGATGCAGCTGCACCGGGCGGCGCTACTGCGGTACTACCCTGGTCGCTTAGGAGAGGCGGTAGCTCTCGCCAGGCAAGGCATGGCGGAGCAATTCGTGGTGGTGCCACCTCAGGACCCGCGGCGGGTGATCGCCATCAGCTGGGCCGCGCCGATCATCGCGTTGGAGAGTCCAGCGGAGGGTCTTCAGCTCCTACGCACGGCCCTGGCGTTGCAGATCGAGAACTTCGGTGCCCGCACCCCCACCATCATCGACCTCAAGGAAGAGATGATTATCATCCTGCTCCGCATGCATCAGACGGCGCAGGCGACGGCATTGGCTCGTGACGTGGTTGTACAGGCCCAGCAGCAGTACGGAACGCAACACTCAGCGTACGCCTCGGCGCTTGGCTACCTGGTGGATGTGCTGGTTCAGGAAGGCTCGCTGGACTCGGCGGAGAAGGTGGCCCGCCGCGCGATCGCCATACGGACAGCGACGTTTGGGAGCAACGCGCCGATTACGGCGCTGGCGTCGCTGGGTCTCGCGCGTGTTGCGGCTGCGCGGTCCGATACGGTGTTGGCCGACTCAGTTTATGGAGCGGCGCGCGTGAACATCCTGCGCCAGACGACAACGGAGCATCCTGACGTGCGGTTCGTGGATTCGTCATGGGCGGCGGTCCGCAAGCCACGCGGCGATGCACGAGTGTCCGGTGCTCCACCGGCCGCCGCGCACAAGAACTGATGCTTTGACGTTGTTCCTGCCGTACGCAGGTTTGAGTCCGGGGCCCGAACCAGCGCGCCCACTTGCGCATGCTGACGGATCGGCCGTACTACGTGTGAGGGGATCGTGAGGAGTGGTCGATGGCCGTGTCTCCACCCACTTGGCTGGAACGGTGGGGGCGAGGCTGGACGACTCGCACTCGGCGCGCCACCCATCAGTGAATCCCTCGATACTGTGCCGCGCCGTGCATCGACTCGGGCGGTCGTGCTCCCGATCATCTCTTATCGCTCGTACCATGTATCTCCTTCGCCGTCCCGACCCGCGGCTCGCGCCGTGGATCGAGCACTACTGGTTTGTTCGATCCGAGCCAGCCCAGCCCTTTCACCTCTCCGTGGATGTCTACGTCGACGCTCGCGCCGACCTGATACTCAATTTCGGCGTTCCATATACGCGAACCGTGACCGGGCAGGAGCCGACCCGCCAGTCGGCCTCGAACCTGGACGCCCAACGCCTCCAACCGATCAGAATTGACCAGCATGGACGTGTGGTCATCACGGGGGCGCGGTTTCACACGGGGGGTCTCGCCCCCTTTGTCCGACAATCGGTACACGAGTGGACCGACCGCGTGGTTCCTGTTGGTGAGGTGTTCGCCGGGGACCTGGAGTCATCCTTGCGAACGTTGGACGTCGACGAACAGGCCGCCGCCCTGGACGCGTATTTCCTGTCGCAGTTGAAGCTGACTCCCGCCTTACGCGACTTCTTCGAATGCAAGGCACTGATTGAATCAGGCATCACGCGCATGGACGGGCTTCCCGTACCACTCCGACGCCTCGATCGCCTGTTCAGGGCCCACCTTGGCGTGCCACCCAAAACGTTCGCGCGCGTCGTCCGATTTCAGCGAGCGTTGCAGCGGGTCCGGCAGGAGCCTGGTTGCACGCTCGCCCAGATTGCGTTCGAGTGCGGCTTCACCGATCAGTCGCACTTCGTGCGCGAACACCGCCGCTTTGCCGGGGTCGCGCCCAGTAAACATGTGGGCTACTTCCCGTCCGACGCGCCCACGGACTTCAGTCCGAACCTTGTCCGATTCGTTCAAGACGCAGGCGCGGCGTGAAGTCACCATGCCGTCATGGCACAGACTCAACGCCGCCTGTTTTCCCGTGAAACCGAAGTCCGCATCGACATCGAGGCCAGCCCCGAGCGCGTGTGGGCCCTGCTCGTCAAGGGCGCGGACTACCCGACATGGACCTCCACGGTGTTGTCCATCGCCGGGGAGATCGGGCCAGGCCAGCGCATCGAACTGAAGTCCTCGCTCGCTCCAACACGCACGTTCAAACTGACGATCCAGGAATTCAGTCCGCCCTGGCGTCTGGTGTGGGGAGACGCGATGGGTCGGCGCACCTACCAGATGCATTCTCGAGGAGCGGGCACGACGTTCGTAATGCATGAACGCATTGGTGGGCCGCTGTTCCCGTTGTTCGCCAGACTCATCCCCCCTTTTGACGCCTCGTTCGATCAATTCGCGCGCGACCTCAAGGCACGCGCGGAAGCATCATAACGCGCGCCGCGACGCGTTCACCCTTCCGCCGCGCACATCGTGCGCTTGCTCCAATCCCACGCATGCCAGTCGAGCGCAATCGCAATAAGAACAACCCGTGGCGGCTCCAGACGCCTCCCGGAACGTCTGAGTACACCATGCACGTAGATGAAGTCGACGCAACGCCGATCCTCGTGTGCACGGTGGGCAAGACCGTCCTGCACTATGACGCACGTTGCATTGATGATTTGTACGTGATGTTGCAGCGCGCCGGCGATTGGGTGGAGCTGGGCGGTGCAGACGAGCAGAAGCCCGCAAAGGCGGGAACGGTCGAGGCGTGGGCTCGGTCCGAGGACAACCCTCGCGGCGGGTGGTACGGGCTCAAGAAAGGACTACGCGGGCGGTTCGGCGTGTATATCCCACCCCTGATGGAAGCACTCGGCCTGTGCGAGTTGGAGCACAATCCGCGCAACAACCGCATGCGCGCGAGATAGTAACCCGGCGTCAACAAGCCCTCGGCCAAATACCTTGGCGATCTTGCGCGTGACGGTAGCTTGATTAGCTCGAGCCTCCGTTGCGGCATTGCTTCCCACACCCCTCGGTATCGTGCGCTTACTTCTTGCCATTTCCGCGGCGCTGGTGCTTGCCGCCCCGATCGCTTCGCAAGCTCCGGCAAAGCCGCTGCCTGACTCCCTCACGAAACCAGTGCCCCCGGAGTCGTCCGTCGTAACGCCCCACACCATCACGATGGACGGGCAGATCATCCGCTATTCGGCGCGCGCCGGCAACCTGCTGGTAAAGAACGACTCGGGTCAGGCCGTTGGCAGTTTCTTCTACGTGGCGTACACGCGAGACGGGTCAGATCTCCGGAAGCGCCCGGTGACGTTCGTGTTCAATGGTGGCCCGGGGTCCTCCTCCGTCTGGCTGCACATGGGTTCCTTTGCACCGGTGCGCGTGGCCACCAATGCACCCTCGTACTCGCCACCACCGCCCTACACCGTCAGTGACAACCCATACTCACTGATCGATCGCACAGACCTCGTGTTCATCGATGCCATGGGAACGGGGTTCAGCAAGATCGTCGGCCACGGACAACCGAAGGATTTCTACGGCACCGACGCGGATATCCGAAGTTTTGGTGACTTCATCGTCAGGTACATCACCGTCAACAACCGGTGGAACTCGCCCAAGTACTTGCTCGGCGAGTCGTACGGCACCACGCGCGCCGCGGGTCTAGCCAATCATCTCGGCGACCGCGGTGTCTCGATGAACGGGCTGGTACTGGTGTCGTCTTGGCTCAACTCCTTCGTCGACTTCGGCAGTCCGCCAAACAGCTTGGAGATCACGTATCAGCTGTACTTGCCCACCATGGCGGCGAGCGCCTGGTATCACAACAAGCTCCCCCAGCGACCCGCAGACCTGGCGACGTTCCTTCAGACCGTGCGGGACTTTTCGTTAGGCGAGTACCAGCACGCCCTTTCTCAAGGCTCGCGTTTGAGTACGGCGGAACGCGACGCGGTGGTGGCCAAGCTGCATGCGTATACCGGACTGTCCGAGGACTTCCTGCGCCGAGTGCGTTTGCGTGTGACTCCCGATCGCTTCCAGAAGGAGTTGTTGCGCGCCGACCAGCGGACCACGGGCCGGCTGGACGCACGCTTTGTGGGTATCGATCACGATGCCGGTGGCGAGACGCCAGAGTTTGACGCCGCGTCGGTGGCCATCAGTGGCGCGTTCACCGGCGCATTCAATGCGTATCTGGCGTCGGAGCTGCACTACGATGCTGGCACGACGTATCTGGTCGGCAACTCCCAGGTGAATGCCGACTGGGACAACCGCCATCGCATCAACGGGCAGCGGTACCCAATACCGGATGTCTCCGAAGACCTGCGGCAGGCCATGACGGGTAACCCGTACCTGCGCATCTTCTCGGCGAACGGCTACTACGACTTTGCCACGCCGTTCTTCGAGACGGAGTACACGTTGCAGCACATGGGGCTGGACCCGTCGCTCGAGAAGAACATCTCGTACGGGTACTACGAGTCCGGGCACATGATCTATTTGCATCAGCCAGCACTGGTGCAGCTGAAGAAAGACCTAGCGGGGTTCTACGATGCCGGGCAGGTGAAATGATCGGGTGGACGGTGGCCGAGCGTGCGCTCGGCTGCCGCTGATCGGCCGGTGTCATGAACCGCCACGCCTGCCATGCGGCCTACGGATGAGTAGCGGGATCAGTCGCCTGCGGCCAGATTCCGACGCCGCGGACGACGAGCGGTCGCAAGCCCTACACCGACCTCGTACTCTACACATGACAGAATCAGCCGCCCACCACTACGTGATGGGGCACGACGATCGCGAACGCCGCCGCCTTCAGCTGCAAGGGTCGATCCTCAATCCAATCACGACGCAGCTCTTCAGCCGCGCGGGAATCGGGCCGGGCCAGCATGTGCTGGACGTGGGCTCCGGCGTGGGTGATGTGGCCCTGATCGCCGCTCGACTCGTAGGGCCTAACGGCAGCGTCACCGCATGCGACATGGATGCGGACGCGCTCGGCGTGCTCGAGCGACGAGCCGCCGCGGAGGGTCTCTCCAACGTGTCGACGATCACCGGTGACGTACACGCCATTGGGCTTTCCCGCACGTTCGATGCGGTGACGGGCAGGCACATCCTGATCCACGTCCCAGACCCGCTCGAGTTGGTGCGAACTGTCGCCGGGCTCGTCAAGCAGGGCGGCGTGGTCGTGTTCGAAGAGTACGACTTCTCTGTGGTGCACGCCGGATATCCGTCGACGGAGATTCTCCAGCACGTCATGTCGGTCTTCCGTGACTTCTTCGCCAAGGCGCGACACGGCAACATGGGAACGCGTCTTCCGAAGCTGTTTAGCGACGCCGGCCTCACCGACATCGAGGCGCGCGCCGAGTATCCGATCGGACTCGGGACGCCCGACAGCCCATTCCACGAGTGGATCGCGGAATCGATGCGCTCCATCTTGGGCCGCGCGGTAGCTGCCGGCATACCAGGTGCGAGTGCGATCGACATCGACAACCTGCAGCAGTCGCTACGTGACGCCACGGTGGCCTCGGGGGCCGCCATGCCCGCCCCGGCCATGGTCGGCACGATCGGTCGCGTGCGCTGATTTCCGACCCAGTCGATCGATCAATCTTGCGACGCTACCTGCTTACCCTTGCTTGGTTCTGTGTAGCATGCCACTCGGATCGCGCGACGGATCCGGGCGGCAACGCCGAGCCTACCGACTGGCTTCTGTTCACCAGCACACGGAGCGGCAACTACGAAATCTTCCGGATGCACATTGACGGCAATGTGATTCGACAGATCACGTCTGATCCGGCCGTCGACCAAAGCGGCGATTTCTCCCCGGATGGCGCGTCCTTCGCGTTCATGGCGAACCGCACGGGAACGTATCAGGTGTATGTCATGCGGATGAGCGGTGTTGGCCTGCGAGAACTCACCAGCGGAGTCAGCGCGAATGGATTCCCGCGGTGGTCGCCCGATGGAACCCGCATTCTTTTCACCTCGCGCCGCGATGGCAATCTGGAACTCTACGTGATGAAGGCTGACGGTGCCTCACAAACGCGTCTCACCTTCAACACTTTTGACGACAACGGTGGCGCGTGGTCCCCCGATGGCTCGCGCATCGCCTTTGTCGCGGGAATCGGCTCCGTCACCGATCTCTTTGTCATGAACGCCGACGGGAGCAACGTGCACCGGCTGACGTTCGATGGCAGTGAAAAGGGGGCGCGGCTGTCGTGGTCACCCGACGGATCAAAGATCCTCTTTCACGGGTTCCGTGACACAGCGTTCGACATCTTTGTCGTGAATGCGGACGGTACTCAGCTCAAAGCACTCACCACCAATCCGGGCAACGATCGCTACCCGGTTTGGTCGCCAGATGGGACTCGCATCGCCTTTGCGTCGGATCGCGAAGATGATGACGAAATCTGGGTGATGAACGCCGACGGCACGCAGCCGACCCGCCTAACGCGCGTGCCGGGGGTGGACATCCCCGACGCTTGGCATCGCTAACGAGGTCGTCGGCTCTTAGCGCGTGGGCGCCCCTGGACGACCTCCCGCCCACTTGTAGACCACCCCGCCCCGCATCACGAAGACCACGCGTTTGACCGCCGTCGGGTCGACGCGCGGATCCCCATCGATGGCGATGAGGTCGGCTTGGTAGCCCGCGGCCAGTGTGCCGATGGAATTCCCCAGGCCTAACGCTTCGGCTGCCAGCGACTGCGCCGATACCAGCGCGGCCATGGGCGACTGGCCGCAGTGCTCGATCCTCCCCAAGAACTCCTCGGCGTTGCGTCCGTGGGCGCCCGCCGTAGCGTCGGTCGAGAAGACCACCTTGGCCCCCGGTGTCTCCATGGCGTAGCGGCAGACCTCGAAGTCGAGTGGTAGGTCGCGCCCCATGGTCGCCATACCCGCCTCCGTGTAGTTGCCGACGCCCAGGTAGCGCGCCTTGTTCGCGAGGTAGTTCTGCACGACCAGCCCGACTTGTGGGCTCAGATACGCCCCCGCCTTGGCGGCCGTGGCGATCTCGTCGCGCGTGGCGTACGTCATGTGTTCGATCTGGTTGCATCCGGCGAGCGCCGCCGCTGCCACTTGCGACCGGTAGGCGTGCACCATGGTGCGCATGCCTAACGTCTTGGCCTCCCCACAGAGAACGGCAAGCTGTGCCTGGGTGAGCGTGGGCTTCGCTCCCACACGCTGTGAGGTGGAGGCAAAGATCTTCACCAAGTCCGCCCCCTGCGCTTTGCGCTCGCGCACCATCGCGCGCAGCTGCTCGTCGCTCCCCGTGCTGTCTCCCCGTCCGAAGATCGGATCGTATGACGTCAGCACTCGTGGCCCTGGAAAGCCATGGTCCCGGATGATGTCGCGCAATGGACGCTCCGCGGGATCGCCAACGGTCTGCACCGTGGTGAAACCGCCCATCAGCGTTTCCCAGCTGGCGAGCGCGATACCTAACGCGGCCTCCGCCGGCGGCTCGCTATCCGTGGCTATACGCCCACGCTGATCGAAGTGCGAGGCCAGATGGACGTGTGTGTCGATCCATCCGGGCATCACGGTGTAGCCGCGCAAGTCGATCGTCGTGCCGCCAGCGCCCGAGGCATCACCATTCAGCGCGGCGATGCGCCCGTCGACCACGCGAAGTCTCGGCGCATTCACTACACCGCCACGACCATCGAAGGCGCGGTCGGTCAGTACGATGATTGGCCCCGACGGCGGTGAGGGAGGCGGGACCGGACCGACCTGCGACGCGGTGGAGTGCCAGGGAGCGAGGAGCGCGACGAGGCACAGTCGTCGGAGCATGGAGAGTAAGGGTTGACGGCCGGGGGTTCGCATGTGGGGCTTTGCTCGGCGGGTGGTAATGCGCAAAGGGTATTTGGGAGCGCGGTTCAAAGAGCGACCCCCAGCCTGCTCTTATGGTACGTCATGCAGTGAGCTGTGCAATATCGGCAGGCTTTCGCGATGGAAGGAAGAAGACCGTCACGCACTAGGCGTTGCGGAGGGCCAGACCCATCCGGTACGATTTCCAAGGTTGTTGCTCCTCTCGAGTGGTCGGCGGCGTCCACCTTCAGGCACTGCTGTCCGCCACGCCGGTGAACGGACACTCTGTCATGCCCATGCCCTTTGTTTCTCACCCACAGGACGTCCCAAACGTGGCTTCCAACCGATGCCGGTCGCGCGCGACGGTTTTGCGGTGTCTGTTGGTGCTGTCGACCGCTGTTGTCGCGCTCGGTCCGAGACGCACAGACGCCCAGACCCCTCCCGTCCCACCCGTTCGAGGCCTACAGACGGCGGACTCCCTGGTCTCCGCCGAATTCGCCAAGGATTCGATCGGCAGCATCACGGTCGGCGTCATCGCCGGCTCGCAGCTGGTTTGGACCCGGAGCGTGGGTTTTGCCGACATGAAGACCCGGCGGCTGGCCAACCGCCAAACGGTCTATCGTATTGGATCGATCACCAAGCCGTTCACCGCGGTAATGCTGATGCAGCTGGTGGCCGCGGGAAAGGTGCAGCTGTCCGACCCCGTCGCCCGCTTTCTTCCGGAAGTCGACCAGATCGCCAACCGCCCGCCAGGAGCAACACCGTTCACCTTCCAGCAGCTCGCGACCATGACCGCCGGGCTGGCGCGTGAGCCCGAAGAGGAAGGGCCGTTCTGGACCGGCCCAGTGTCCACCTGGGAAAAGACGACGCTCTCCGCCCTGCCGCATACCCGCTACATCTCGCGACCAGGTACGGAGTTCTCCTATTCGAACATCGGGTACGCCATCCTGGGCGCGGCACTGGGGCGCGTGGCCGGCCAACCCTTCGTCGAATGGGAACGAACGCACGTCCTTGCTCCACTCGGCATGACGCGCACCCGATTCGAGATCGATCCGTCCATCGCCTCGGATCTCGCCGTGGGGTACGAGGTGAACGACGACCGCTCATTGGACGACTCCACGGCGGCTCGGGAAGGACGCGAAGGGCGCGGCTACAAAGTGCCCAATGGGGCGATCTTCACCACAGTGGACGATCTGGCACGATTCGTCTCGTTTGAGCTGAGCCGCGGGCCGGACGATGTGGTCCCGCGCGCCATGCTGGACGAAGCCTTTGGTGGATTGGTAGCGAGCGACGGCGACCTGGAATCGGGTTACGGGCTGGGGTTCATGGCCATGCAGCGTGATGGCTACGCCTACTTGGGACACAACGGTGGCGTCGCAGGATATCGCGCCTCCATGTACTACGACCGCGGCATGAAGCTGGGCGTGGTGCTTTTTCGGAACGTTGGCGGCGGCGCGCAGAATCCCGATCGTCTGGCGGTAGAGATCCTCTCCAAGCTTGCGGCCAACAAGCGAGCCGATATCGAAGCAGACATCGATCAACGCTTCAAGGCACAGACGGCGTCGCCCGGAAGTGAGGCGGCGGTTCGTCGGCTCGTAGACGAACTGCGTGCCGGAAAACCGAACTATGACCTCATGAGCACCGGCGCGGCGCGAGAAACTCGTCGACAGCTCGCACAACATCAGGCAACGATTCGCCAGCTCGGTAGCCTGCAGTCTCTCACGTCCAAGGGGGTGGCCAGGTCCGGAGCGAACATCTTCCAGGCAACGTTCGAGAAAGGCGCCGCGGAGTGGCGCATCTGGATGAACCTGGACGGCACCGTGGACGTCTTTCGGTATCGGGCACTCCCACCCAAGTAGCGCACGAGCTCCGCTGAAGTCGGGCGGACGCGCCATCGGCGGGTCGTTCCGCCCTACGGCGGCACCACCCGGACAAGTCGACCGACGCGAACGCGTCATGCCGGATAGGCCCCTATCACCCCAATGTGGATAACGTCCATCCTCCATGGGGTCAGGTGGGTATGTCGGCACTTCTTCGCCCGCTCGCGCGCCGGCCACGTCGGCGCCTTCAGGTCCTCATCCTGTGCGGGTTGGTCGCCTGCGGCGGCGGCGGAAGCGACGGATCGACGAACCCTCCCCCGCCAGACAATACTGTCGCCACGGTCACCGTCTCACCTGGCACATCGGGGCTGACGGAAGGCGACTCTGTCGACCTGACAGCGACACCAAAGAACGCCGCTGGGAGTTCGATCGGCGGAAAGTCCGTGACATGGTCGAGCAGCGCCACGGCCGTGGCAAGCGTGTCATCGAGTGGCCGAGTGACCGCCGTGCAGGTCGGAGCCGCGACCATCACGGCGACGGTGGACGGGAAGAGCGGCACAGCGCAGATCACCGTGTCCGCGGGCCCGATCATCACCCTGGACGCCGCCAAGGCAGCATCCACTTCAATCGGATCGTTAGGTGGTAGTGTGACGACATCCACCAACGATGGTTCGAAGTACGTGCTGACCGTCCCCGGCGGATCCATGACAACGGCGGCCACGATCCGCCTGACGCCGATGATCAACCAGCGGCAGCTGCCAGCGGGTGGGTCGTTCGTCGCCGGCGTCAAGCTCGAACCCGCTGGCCTGGTGTTCCCTCGACCGGCGACGCTCATGGTCGTGCATCACTTCACGCCGGACGCGGCCAAACGACTGGTCGGCTACTTGGCCGGCGACGACGGCACACTGGTGGAGCTGGCGACGGCGACCAGGCACGGCGACACCCTCTGGCTCCGCGTGCCGCACTTTTCCACGGCCGGCTGGGGTCAGTTCGTACCCCCGCAGGTCGCGGCGCTCCCAGCGACCTTTCCCCCCACTGGAGTGTCTGCCCAGTTCCGCTCCCAGATTTCGGCATTGGTCGGTTCCCCTGTATCTGCTTACGCGTCTGTGTTCGCCCAGTGGTTCACGCAGGGCGTGAATCCGCAGTTGACGGCCGTTCCAACGAATGGCGCCGTGCAGGATGCACAGGCCGCATTCGACTACGACGAATGGGAAGACGTGCTCCAGCTGGTGGAAAGCGTGGAGAACTTCAACGGCGCGCTGCTGACGGCACTCACCACGGATCGCATGGTGGGACAGCAGGGGCTCAAGCTGGCACTTCAGAACGGCATCACCTTGTTCAACGGAATTTGTGCCGCGGCCTCGGGCTTTACGACGGCCAACACCGTGCGCGTCTTCACGCTGCAGGACTTGGCGCACAAGTACTCGCTAGACACCCCAGCGAACGGACTCGACACGCCGAGTGTGTTGCGCAACCTGTGCCTGCACGTGGAAAACACGGTGGCGAACTACCCCGTGGCTCCCGTGCCGAACCAGCCCGCGCAACTGGACCTACGCTACGGCGTTCGCGTCGGCACCCAGGTGTCGTTAGGCAACACGCAGTTCCAGATCGGACTCACCCTGGCGGGATCCACGACGGATGGGTTCCAGCTGCTCCAAACGGACAACTTGGGCCAGATCTCCGGCGCGGTGACGCCGACGGGCCAGTCCACCCTCACGGCCGATGTTCAAGCCTGCATTCACCCCGGGGTCGGATATCGATTGGACGAGGTCTGCCTGCAGCACACGCCAGTGCAGCGAAGCTTTGGCCGAACGATCAATGCCGATGTCGTCGTCGGCTCCCAGGCTGGGCTGGCTCAGCTGGCCGGCGTATCGCGGATCAATGGCAACCTGATCGTCGGCGGCGGATCCGCCACGCCGTCGACAGACTTGAATGAACTGTCGCAGCTGACCACGGTCACCGGAACTGTGCTGATCACCAACCTGCCACAGCTCACCGCTCTCACGGGGCTCCGCAACCTCACGCAAGTGGGAGGCTCGGTGTCGATTTCCAATCACCCGCAGCTGCGTGACATCAGCGCGTTGCACTTGACGAACGTGCCCAACACGCTGACGCTGGACCTCTTGCCGCAGTTGACGGACCTGTCGGCACTGGCGCGCATTGCACAGGTCGGCGGCCTCAACCTTTTCCGGATGCCGCAAATCACTTCGTTGGCGGCGCTCGGCGGCACCACTTACGGCAACCTCTCCATTCTCGGCATGAATGGACTGACTACGCTCAGCGACCTCCACACACCCGCGGCCGCATTCCCCGGTTCGCTCTCCATTACCAGCAACACGAAGCTGTTTGACTTCTCGTTGTTCAAGGGAGTGACCTCGATCGGTGGCGACTTAAGAATCTTCGGAAATCCTGTGCTCGCCGCATTCTCTGACTTGTCGGCACTGCAGCGCGTAGACGGGTCGCTCAACCTCGGCGGCAATGCCGTGACATCTATCGGCGGCCTCAGCCACCTAACGCAGGTCGGCAAGGACTTTGCCCTGAATGTGAACGAACTTGATGGACTGTCGTCCTTCCAGCTCCCGGCGCTCGCGAGCGTTGGTGGGAGCCTTCAGTTGAACCAAGCGCGAAGCACCGGGGCGGCCCCCGGCACTCTGACGGTGTCATTCCCTGCCCTCTCGACACTCGGCGGAAACATCACGGGGCAGACGTCGGCGAGTGCCGGCATTCCACCCCGAACGTATGACCTCACCCTCGGGTCACTACAAAACGTCGGTGGCATAGGCGCGTTCTTTTCCGTGGACCTTGCCGATGGCCTGCGCAACTTGGTGCTGGGCCCGGTGCACACCGCACAGGGTGGGACGTTCTCGATCGACAACAACGATCAGCTGCGCACGATCACTCTTGGCGCCACGATTGTCGGCGGGAACTTGGAGATCGACAACAACGATGCGCTGCAGACCGTCGTCTTGGGCACGACCAACGTGACGGAGAGCATTGAGATCGACCACAACCTCGCGCTGACGTCTGTACAGTTTGGTGGCGGATTTGTGGGTCAGAACGTCGAGATCGATAACAACGTGGCCCTCACCACACTGGCGGGTACGCTGGCCATCGTGAGCCAGAACGTGGAGATCCATCATAACGCGCATCTGTCGACGCAGGCAGCGACGGCATGGGCGAATGGCATCGGCGTGGGAGGCCAAGTACAGATTCACGACAACGCGATCCCATAGCGTCGCGTGGTCTCCCCCATCGACTAGTTCTCCGTGGCCAGGTCCTGGTGCATATTCGCGGGGGCGCTGCCCCGACGACTTACACCAGGATGGAAGACGATGACGATGACGAGAGGGTGGCCGCAGGTCGTGTCCCAGTTGCTACTGACCGTGGCGATTGCCGCGACGCTTCAGGCACAGGGAACCCCCACAACCAACACGGACACCACACGCGCCATTAGCGTCACGCTCCTGGGCACGGGCCGGCCGGACCCCGCCATCGATCGCTTCGGGCCCAGCACACTCGTTGAGGCTGGCGGCGAGACACTGCTCTTTGACGTTGGGCGGGGGGCGACCCAACGACTCTGGCAACTCCGCATCCCCTTGTCGCGCGTGGGCGCCGTCTTTCTCACGCACCTACACTCCGATCACACCGTCGGGCTCCCCGACCTGTGGCTGACGGGGTGGCTCCCGACTCCCTTTGGCCGACGCGCCACGCCGCTTGGCGTGTGGGGACCCGAAGGAACGAAGGGGATGACCGAGGGCTTCCGGCAAGCATTCGCCTGGGATATCGACCGCCGCGGTCGTGGCGAGGGACTTCCCATGGCTGGCGTCACGCTCGAACCGCACGAGGTACAACCCGGTGTGGTGTTCGAACGGAACGGCGTGCGCGTGACGGCGTTCCTCGTCGACCACGGCGGGCTGCTGTCGCCAGCGTTTGGCTATCGCGTGGACTATGCCGGCCATTCAGTGGTGCTGTCTGGCGACACACGACCCAGCGAGTCGCTGGTGAAGGCGGCCACCGGCGTGGATGTGCTGGTGCACGAAGTCGCCGCCGCCCCCAAGGCGCTGCTCGAGCAATCTGAGACTGCGAGGCGCATCGTCGGCTTCCACACGGTGCCCGAGGATGCCGGCCGCATCTTTGCCCAGGTGCGACCTCGCTTGGCGGTGTACTCGCACGTCGTGCTGCTGACGACGGATCCGGCCTACCCCCCGCCCGATGCCAGCGAACTGGCACCTCGCACCCGCGCGACGTATACGGGCCCGCTAGAGGTTGGCGAGGATCTCATGACGATCGAGATCGGTCGGGACATTCGCGTGCTCCGAAACGCCGCAAAGGACGCTGGTACGAAGAAGCCGGGCTGAGGGGTGCAGCTGCCGGCGCGCCTTATGGCGACACCGGCTTCATCTCCCACAGCACGTTCACGATCACCCAACGACCATTCCACTTGCCCAGTTGAAGGTAGTCGACCCAGTCAGATGCCACGACCTTCGCCACGGCGGCGTTCTGGTAGATGTCGAGCAAGGTGAAGTCCTTCTGCTGCCGCGCCGCCGGCGTCCGCGAACCGCCTCCATTCTTGGTGTAGCCAACGAGCGTCATGGCGCCCATCGATTGCAGCTGCGTGCGGCCGGACGCCTTGTCCGTCATGATGATGCGCTTGGCCAGCTCGGGATGCAGAGCGCGCTCCATGCGCGCACCGTCTGCGGCATACCACCCTTCGATATAGTCCATGGCAGCGGCGCGTATCGCCGCCGAGTCGGCGGCCGCTTGCGCCAATGCCGGGCGCGGTACGCTCACCGCACCGACGATGAGTGCCACGATCAATGCCGAACGCCGCATCATGAGCTCCTGGGTTGTGTTGACCACGGCATGATGGCCGAAGTCGGGAGAGTGGCCAACCCAAGTCATCACACCCCACGGCGAACTCGTCCCTCCACCGCTGGCCGACATCACCGTGGGCCGGTAGCGTTGAGTGCATGACGGCGCCGTTGCCTTCCCCACTCACTCCACGCACGCACGTGCCATCGCGCCGCGCGTGGGCGTGGTGGATCTTTGGCACTTGGACGCTCTTCGCCTTCGCCTCCATCGCCCAGGTGGGGATCGCGCTGAACCAGCGTGGCGACCCGGTCCCGTGGGGCTTCCTGATCCCTGAGCGGCTGCTGGACTGGTACACGTGCGCCATCTTCACCCCCGCCTGTTTCTGGCTGGTGCGGCGCTTCCCGCTGAACGAGCGACCGCTCCGCCTGACGCTGCCCCTCTACGCCGCCGTCACCACACTCTGCGTGGTGCTCAAGTGCTTCCTCTTCGTCGGCATTGCTCGACTCACCGGCCGCATGGGGACCATCACACTGGCGAACGTATTTCTGTCGAGCTTCCTGTTCGACCTGATCGTCCTGTGGGGAGTCACGGCGGTCATCCATGGGTTGGAGCTGCAGGACCGACTTCGCCAGCGGGAACAGGTCGCGCTGCAGCTGCGGGCCCAGCTGTCGGAAGCCGAGCTGCAGGTGCTGAAGGGGCAGTTGCGACCGCACTTTCTGTTCAACACTCTGAACGGCGTCGCGTCGCTGATCCACACTGCCCCAGCGACCGCAGACTTTGTAGTCGTGCAGCTGGCGGACCTGTTGCGTTCCTCGCTAGACCACGATGCGGCCAAGACTATCCCCTTGGCCGACGAGCTGGCCCTGCTCAACAAGTACCTGAACATCATGGAAGCACGCTTCGACGGCCGCCTCACGGTGCATCGCGACATCCACCCCGACACACTCGCTGCACACGTGCCGCAGTTCCTGCTGCAGCCGCTGGTGGAGAATGCCTTCGAGCATGGACTGGGTCGTCGCGCTGGAGCCGGCCAGATCACCATCCGCGCCACCGCTGCCAACGGATCGCTGGAGCTTGCGGTGAGCGACGATGGTGTCGGCCTTACGTCGACGGCGGACCTGAGCGAAGGGGTGGGACTGTACAACACACGTCGCCAACTCGAGCACCTGTACGGAGATCGTCAGTCACTCACGCTTACGTCACTTCCCAACGGCGGGGCCACGGTGACGGTTCGCTTGCCGCGCGAGACAGCATGACGCGCCTAGGGTACGTCGCCGAGCAGCAAATCATCGACGCGTCTAGCGTGGTACCATCGATACGTGCGGTGGGAGATGATATGAAGCTTGGCGTGATGTTCGCCGGCGAAGAGTCATCAACGCGCCTGCCGTGGGGGATGGCGTGACGCTGCGCGTTCTGATTGCAGACGACGAACCCCCGGCTCGTGCCCGTGTGCGGGCGATGCTCGCATCGCACGAGGACTGCACGATCGTGGGTGAAGCCGAGGATGGACGCTCGGCGGCCGATCTGCTGGTCACGCAGGCCCCTGACGTGGTGTTTCTGGACATCAAGATGCCAGAGCTGAATGGCTTCGAGGTGGTTGAAGCGTTGCAGTCGGCGGAGGGGGTGGCTCCGGTCGTCGTGTTTGTGACCGCGTACGATGAATTTGCCATCAAGGCGTTTGAGGTTGGCGCCCTGGACTATCTGTTGAAGCCATTCGACCAGGCGCGCTTTGACAAGGCACTGGCGGCGGCCAGCGAACAGGTCGCCCTTCGGCGTTTGCGCGCGGAAGGCGGGATGCCGCTTGGCATGGACCCCTCGTTGGTGCAGGTGCTTCGTTCGCTCAGCCCTGCGACCGAGCGCCCGGCGCGCTTTCTGGTGCGGCGTGGCCGCCAGATGCAATTCGTGCGCGTCGAAGACATCGACTGGCTGGAAGCCGACGGGAATTACGTCAGCCTGCACGTTCAGGGTCGCGTGCACCTGTTGCGGGAGACGATGACGGCGATGGAAGCCAAGCTTGACCCCGAGGTCTTTGTGCGCGTCCACCGGTCAGCGATCGTGAACATCGATCGGGTGATGTCGATCGAGCCACACACGCACGGCGAGTACGCCTTGATCATGCGCGACCGCTCGCGGCTGACAACGAGCGCGGCGCACAGTGCTCGGTTGCGAGGGTTGCTGGGCAAGTAGCTCAGTGCCGTCCAAGGAGGCAGGTGTTAGACTTCTCGGCCCGTGCATCATTCCCCCGACTTCGACTTGGACCCAGCGGTCCTCGACGCCCTAACGCCTCGATTCACCATCGAGCGGCAGATTGGGGCGGGTGGCATGGCCACGGTATTTCTAGCCCGGGACGAGCGCAACGAGCGTCCCGTCGCACTGAAGATCCTGCGCGCGGACGCGGACGTGGCGGCGGACGTCGAACGATTCGAACGGGAGATCAAGCTGCTCGCGCGGCTGCAACATCCGCTCATCCTGCCCCTGCACGACTCCGGGGTCGCGGCGGGGGTGCTGTACTTTGTGATGCCGTTTGTGGACGGCGAGTCATTGCGCGATCGGATGTTGCGTGATGGGCCGATGGCGATCCATGACGCCTTGCGACTGACGATCGAAGTGGCCGATGCCCTGGCCTACGCACACGCCCAAGGCGTCGTGCACCGCGACATCAAGCCAGAGAACATCATGCTGTGGCGCGACCACGCGGTGGTCTGCGACTTCGGCATTGCCGCGATCGTCCAAGGGGCCGCGCTCGGGCCGCAACGTGAACGGCTGACGCAGGCTGGCTTCTGGTTAGGCACGCCGGGATACATGAGCCCTGAGCAAGCGGCCGGGGAGGAGCATCTGACCGCGGCATCCGACCAGTACAGCCTAGCGCTGGTGCTGTACGAGATGCTCAGCGGCAGTCCGGCGTATGTCGGTACGCCTCGCTCCGTGCTGGCCCGACAGATCACGGAAACCCTGGCGCCCATCTCATCGCGTCGTCCCGAGGCGTCACCGACTCTGGCGGCGGCACTGGCCCGGGCCCTGGCCAAGGCACCAGAGGATCGGTGGCCGTCGACGGCCGCCTTCGGCGAGGCGCTACGCTCTTCGTTAGGCGGCTCCACACCGGTGGCCCCGGCCCCCGAGTCGACCGATGCCCGACTGGCTCTCGCCATCCTGCCCTTTACCAACGTGGGCGGGGACGCGTCGAACGACTTCTTCAGCGACGGCATCACCGACGAGCTGATCGCGTCCATTTCCCGGCTGCCGCGGCTTCGCGTGGTCTCACGTACCTCCGCGTTCTCCTTCCGGAACACAACGCTCGCCCTGCCGGAGATCGGCGCGCAGCTGCGCGTCGGGTACGTGCTCACCGGGAGCGTGCGACGCGCCGGCGATCGGATGCGACTGTCCGCGCATCTCTCGCGCGTCGCCGACGACAGCCTGGTGTGGTCAGAGACGTACGAGCGCACACTGTCCGACGTCTTTGAGGTGCAGGACGACCTGTCGCGCCGCATCACCGCAACCGTGCGCGATGCCCTGGGCACAACTGGCACGCCGACTCCGGCACCCGCTCATCACGCGCGAAGTCTCACCGCATACGATCAATATCTGCTCGGACGCTATGCGTGGAACAAGCGAAGCGCAGCGTCGCTGCGCGACGGGATGGCATGCTTTCAGCGGTCCATCGAGGCCGATCCGGAGTATGCGCCGGCCTACGCGGGACTGGCGGACTCTCACGCGTTGATGGCGTCGAACGGTTCCGCGTCGCCGCACGTGGCTTATCCTGCCGCCCGCAGCGCGGCCATTCGCGCGATCGAGTTGGACCCCGACCTAGCCGACGGCCACGCATCGCTCGGCCTCGTCAGGCTCAACTACGACTGGGACTGGGAAGGGGCGGAAGAGGAGTTCAAGACCGCCATTCGACTCAATCCGAGCTATGCGGCGGCGCGACTCTGGTATTCGAGCTATCTGTCGAGCATGGCTCGGCACGATGAGGCCATCGCCTGCGCGCTGCAGGCCACGGCCCTCGACCCACTGTCCATCTCCGCGACGGTGCGGCTGGGGATTGCCTACTCCTACGCACGCCGACACGAGCAAGCCGCCACCACGATGGAGCGCGCGATGGCCATGGAGCCTGGCGTCCTACATGGGCACTTCTTCTGGCTGACGAACGCGTACATCGGCATGGGTCGATATCAGGATGCCGTCCGTGTGGCCGACGAGACGTACGCGGCCAGTCAGTCGGCTCCCGACTTCCGCGGGCTTCTGGCGATCGTGTACCACGGCGTGGGCCGGCTGGATGATGCACGCACGTTCCTTCGAGAGCGGGTGCAAGCACCCAACGTGTCCCCCGTGTGGATGGCGCTGTTCCACCTGATGCTCGGCGATCTGGAGCAGACGTTTGCCTGGCTCAATCGGGGGGTGGACGAGCGGTCGGACCTGATGCACAGCATCCGGACCAACCCGTTCTTCACGTCCGCTTGGCCAGATCCCCGTTTCGCCGCGGTGCTTCAGCGTATGCGGTTGGGCCCTAGCCTTGCCCCAACCAGACAGGTGGACGCTGTGTCACGATGACCTTTCAGCTGCAACGACTCATCGCGCCGGTGGTTGTGTCGTTGTCAGCCCATGGCTACTCTATCGCATGACCGACGAATACATCCCCTTTGGTGAGACGCGGGCGCCCACAGCGGACAGCTGGCGGACCCTCCTGACGGACGCCGCCGAGCGTGCCATTCGTTACCGGCAGCACGTGGGCGAGCGCCCTGTGGCCCCGCCTGCGGAGGCCGTCGGCCAGCTTGCCACGTTAGGCGGCCACTTGCCGCAACAGGGCTTGCCAGCGGCGGACGTCCTGGCGCTCCTGGATAGCGTCGCGGGTCCGGCCACCACGGCCATGGCCGGCGGGCGCTACTTCGGGTTCGTCAACGGCAGCTCTCTTCCCGTCGCCCTCGCCGCCAATTGGCTCGCGGACGCGTGGAACCAGAACGTGGCGCTGCATGTGATGTCGCCGGCAGGGGCCACCTTGGAGGACGTGGTGCTTCGCTGGACCGCCGAAGCCCTCGATCTCCCTGCCACCAGCGGCGCACTCGTTGGGGGGGCATCGATGGCAAACCTGACGGGACTGCTGGCGGCCCGCCATGCGGTCTTGGAACGGGCGGGCTGGAACGTGGAAGCTGACGGCCTGTTCGGCGCCCCGCCGATCACCGTGGTGGTTGGCGACGAGGTGCACACGGCGGTGGTACGCGCGTTAGGCTTCATTGGGCTTGGACGCGACCGGGTGGTGCGCGTCCCCGCAGACGGACAGGGTCGCCTGCGTCCCGACCGGCTTCCCGCAGTGTCCGGCCCGGTCATCCTCTGTGTGCAGGCCGGCAACGTCAACACCGGCGCCTTTGATCCCATGCCGGCCATTGGTGCGTGGGCGAAATCGGTGGGCGCATGGACGCATGTCGACGGCGCCTTCGGCATCTGGGCACGCGCCGAGCCCAGTCGTGCGCATTTGGCGGCCGGGTATGAGCTGGCGGACTCGTGGGCCACCGATGGGCACAAGATGCTCAACGTCCCCTACGACTGCGGCATTGCCCTGGTGAAGGATCAACAGGCACACCGCGCGGCCATGGCCTTTTCGGCGGCGTACCTGCCGCCGTCCGGCATCTTCGACCCAATGCACCACTCCCTCGATGGATCGCGGCGCGCCCGCTCCTTCGACGTCTGGGCCGCCTATCGATTCCTCGGGCGCGAAGGGCTGGCCGACCTCGTGCGCAGCTGCAGCGACATGGCGCGACTGATTGCCCGCCGACTCTCCGACGCCGGCCTCGAGATCCTGAATGACGTCGACCTGAACCAGGTGCTGGTGGGATTCGCCGACGACGCCACCACGGCGGCGGTGATCGCCGCGGTGCAGCAGGATCGCACCTGCTGGTGCGGTGGTACGCGCTGGCATGGCCGCGACGCGATGCGCATCAGTGTGTCGTCGTGGGCCACCACGCGCGACGACGCCGAACGATCGGCACAAGCGATCATCGACGCCGCCGCGCGAACGCGCGAGCTCACGCGGACCGGTGCCCGCTAGGCCAGCTCAAACCGGTCCAGCATCATCACCTTGTCCCATGCCTTCACGAAGTCCGTGACGAACTTCGTCCGGGCGTCGTTCGCCCCATACACCTCGGCCAAGGCGCGCAGTTGCGAGTTGGCACCGAACACCAGATCGACGCGTGTGGCCGTCCACCGCGTGGCTCCGGTTGCGCGGTCGCGCCCCTCGAAAACCGTCGCATCGGGGGACGTCGGCGACCACGCCGTCCGCATATCCAGCAGGTTCACGAAGAAGTCGTTGGTGAGCGCCTCTGGCGTCTGCGTGAACACGCCGTGTTTCGCGGCGCCGTGATTAGCGCCTAACACACGCAACCCGCCAACAAGCACTGTCATCTCTGGCGCCGTCAGTGTCAGGAGTTGCGCCTTGTCGATCAACAGCGACTCAGGCGACATCGTGTACTGCGCGCGCTGGTAGTTGCGGAATCCGTCCGCCTGCGGTTCCAGCACTTTGTGAGCGGACATCCGTCTGATCCTGCGCCGCATCCATCCGACCCGGGTGAATGGCACGACAACGTCCACGCCCTGCTTGGCCGCCACTTCGACGGCAGCGCACCCGCCCAAGACAATCAGGTCGGCCAGGGACACCTGCTTGCCGCCCGTCACCGTCGTGTTGAACCGACGCTGGATGGTCTCGTAGATCTCCAGCACGTGTTGCAGCTTGGCCGGTTCATTTACTTCCCACTGCTTCGCCGGCGCCAACCGAATGCGGGCACCGTTGGCTCCGCCCCTGCGGTCAGAACCGCGGAACGTCGACGCCGACGCCCACGCCGTGGACACCAACTGTGAGACCGTCAACCCTGAGGCCAGGATCATCGCCTTGAGCGACGCAATGTCCGCCGCGTCGATCACTGGCTGGGTGACGGCGGGGATCGGATCCTGCCATACCAGCGTCTCCTGTGGCACCAGCGGTCCCACGTAACGTGTGCGTGGCCCCAAATCGCGGTGCGTCAGCTTGAACCAGGCGCGTGCGAAGGCGTCCGTGAACTGAGCCGGGTTCGCATGAAAGCGCTTCGAGATCTCCAGGTACGTGGGATCCGTCCGCAAGGCCAGATCCGCCGTGGACATCATAGGGGCGTGACGCTTGCTGGGATCGTGGGCATCCACAACAAGAGTTGCGGCTGCCGGATCGGTCGGGGTCCACTGCTGTGCCCCGGCTGGACTCTTGGTCAACTTCCATTCGTAGCCGAGCAGCGTATCGAAGTAGCCATTGTCCCAGGTGGTGGGGTTGGGCTTCCACGCCCCTTCCAGTCCACTCGTCGTCGCATGCGACGCGATGCCCGACTCAAAGCCATTCTTCCAGCCGAGTCCCATCTCGTCGATCCCTGCCCCTTCCGGCTCCGCTCCCACCAGCTTCGGATCCCCCGCGCCGTGCGCCTTGCCAAAGGTGTGACCACCGGCAATCAGGGCGACCGTCTCCTCGTCGTTCATGGCCATGCGCGCGAATGTCTCGCGAATGTCGCGAGCGCTGGCCATCGGATCGGGATTAGCGTTAGGCCCTTCCGGATTCACGTAGATGAGGCCCATCTGGACGGCCGCGAGCGGATTCTCCAGCTCGCGATCGCCGGAGTAGCGCTGGTCGCCGAGCCATTCAGCCTCCGCGCCCCAATAGATGTCCTGTTCGGGCTCGTACACGTCCTCGCGCCCGAAGCTGAACCCAAAGGTCTTGAACCCCATCGTCTCCATGCCAACGTCGGCGGCGAAAATCATGAGGTCCGCCCAAGAGAGCTTATTGCCGTACTTCGCCTTGATCGGCCACAGGAGTCGGCGTGCCTTGTCCAAGTTTCCGTTATCGGGCCAGCTGTTGAGTGGCGCAAAGCGCTGAGTGCCTGACGAGGATCCTCCGCGCCCATCGGCCGTGCGGTATGTACCGGCGCTGTGCCACGCCATTCGCACAAAGAGCGGACCGTAGTGGCCGTAGTCGGCGGGCCACCATGGCTCGGAGCGCGTCATCAACTCGACCAGATCCGCGCGCAGTGCTTCTACGTCCAGCGTCTTTACCGCCTCGCGATAGTTGAACCCGGCGTCCATCGGATTTCCCGCGGGCGGGTTCTGATGCAGCATGCCAAGGGTTAGCTGATTGGGCCACCAATCGCGATTCGAGCGCCGTCCGGCCGTCGCAACCGCATGCGACCCTTGGCTCTCCGATCCATGGGCGACGGGGCACTTCGCCCCGGGTACAGCCGTCTTGCCTTCCATTGGTCAGCATCTCCCCGTATGGGTGTTCTGGGCCTCGCGAACGCGCGAACAGTAGGATGCCGACCTATAGACAACAATCGCCGTTTGCCCTATGAGATTCATAGCATTTTCTTATGAGTCATGGATAGCACCCTCTTGCGCGCATTCCTCGAGACGGCGGATGCGGGCTCAGTCAGCCAAGCGGCGCGGCGACTCGGGCTCTCGCAGCCGTCGCTCACACTGCAGATCAAACGGCTGGAAGCACACTTGGACGTTCGGTTGTTCCAGCGACATGGGCGCGGTATTGCATTGAGCGACGCCGGGCGGCTGCTCTATCCCAGGGCGCGGAAGATTCTCGAGGAGGTACGCGCGACCGAAGACGCGTTACGGCACGGCGGAAACGCACGCGAGAGCACGTTGATCATCGGCGCCATTCCCACCATTGCGCCGTACGTACTGCCCGCTGCCCTGCGGCGAGTACGCGCGCGACACGACAACATTCGCGTCGAACTGCGGGAGGATTACAGCGCCGTGCTCGCGAAGCTGCTCTTGGACGGCGAAATTGACGTGGCTATCGCGGCACTCCCCTACCCCTTTGAACACCTGGACACCGAGCTACTCGGCAAGGATCGACTCATGGTTGCTGTGCCTTCGGGGCACGCGGCGGCACGCGTCGGGCGTATCTCGCTGGCGCAGCTGCGTGACGCTCCGACGGTGACGCTGGATCCTGCGCACTGCCTTGGGGCCCAGGTGGCGGGATTCTGTTCGAGCCACGGGGTGCAACCCTCCGTGGTCTGCCGAAGTTCGCAGCTGGCGACCGTGTTTGAGCTGGTGGGGGCCGGCGTCGGCGTGTCCATCGTGCCCGCCATTGCGGCGGCCCATCACAACACGCCACAGTGCGCGTACGTGACCCTCACAGAACACGACCTGCAGCGTGAGGTGGTGGCGGTGTGGCGTCGTGACTCGGAGCGTCCGGCAGCGGCCCAGGCTTTCATTGACTGCGTGCGTGAGGTCGTCCGCGAATGGTAGCCCTAACGATTGCCGGCGGGATCCTGTTTTTCGTCGGCCTGTGGACGGTTGTCACGGGTCTTCTGGCATCATTGTCAGGTTGGACCGCGCTGGCCGAGTCGTTCCCTGGCGGTGAGCGCCCAGCGGGAGAGGTGATCCGCGGTCAGGTCATTGGGATGGGTCGCGTGCAGGAGAAGAACGTGACGTTCGTGATTGCCACGACCGCTGGGTTGTACCTATACGCGATGCCGCTCTTCCGATTTCGGCGGCAGCCGGTGCTAGTGCCGTGGCGGCGCGTCCGCTACGCCGAGTCTCACCGATTCCTGTGGGCTCGTTGGCACGATGTGGACTTGGGGGGTGTGACGACGCTCAAGGTGCGGCCACGCCTACTCGCCGTGCTGGCGTCGCATGGCGTGGCGATCCCGTCCGACGTCAACGCCTAACGACTTGCTGAGTGCGACGTCGCCTAGGGACTGAGGTCAAACGCGGCGAAGGCCTTGAGCATGGTCTCTTCGGAGGGCGGACTCAGGACGTTGCCACTGGCGAAGCCCGCCGCGCCGGGATAGGCTGTCCCTCGGATCCGTGCGGCGGCGCGATCGAGATCGTAGTCTGTGCGGCGCAACTGCATCTCAGGGCCTAGCAGCAGCCAATACGCTCCGGGTTCGGCGAAGGGCATTCCGACGCTCCCCGCGTTCACCACGCGCTTGGAACCCACGCGCCGATCGAACTGCATGTGGGTATGCCCACCGACAAACACACTGGGCGATAGAGGTTCAAATATTGGAGCCAGACGCTCTTCTGGGGTGAGCCGCGTAAAGCTCTCGGTCTCGCTGCGCGGGGTGCTGTGCGAGAACATCACGCGTCCCAAGCCAGCGATGTCCAGCTCGACCGTGCGTGGCCAGCGAGCGATCACTGCGGCGTGCGCCAACTCCAACTCCGCCGCACTCCACTGAAAGACAGCGACCACACTCTCTGGAGGTCGGGCCCCGCTCGACGTCCCCCAATACGCCAGCTCACCGGTACGTGCGGCGTCGATCTGCGCCAGAATGGCCAGGTCCCCGTTGCCATGGAGAAAGTGCGTGGGGACGTCCAGCTCCAACAGCCGGCGCAGGCACTCGTTCGGCATGGGACCGGGGAGCACGTCCCCGCCGACGACCACGGCATCAACGCGCGCCGCCTGCACGTCGTCGAGCACGGCCTCCAGCGCCGGCAGGTTGCCATGAATGTCGTACAGAGCCGCTACGCGCTTCATGAGCGCACGCCGCTCCGCTTCGCCCTCGGGACAGTACGTCGCATTCTCTTGATCGCGATCCTAGACAATGTTCACCCCCTCACCGAGCGGCGCCCGGCCAGCACGCGAGCTGTCCCTGTTCCTTCGGCAGGCGTGTCGTTCATACCATCGGATGGTGCGCATCCCGCCGCACGTTGCTCAGGAAGCAACGATCGTGCGCGGAGAACATCAAGCGACCCGTAGTGCGCACGGTCTCGTCGGGCCCCGCGACACGACCTAAGTTGCATGAACGTCGCCCGGCGAAACGGGGCGCATCGCAAGCACGTCTAACTCGCACGCGGAGGTCGACTGGTGAAGACCGTCCTGATCGGACATTCGTCGGGGGCCGGCATGGACGCCGTCATGCAGGTGTATCCGCGGCATAAGGCTGTCGTCGATACGTACATCGCCCGCGGCGTCGTGGTGGGGATCGGTCCATTTACCGACGGCGGCAACATGGCGATCTTCACGTCACGTGCAGAGGCGGAGTCCTTCAGCCGCGAGGATCCGTTCATCCTGGAAGGACTGGTCAAGTCGTTCACGATCAAGGACTGGGCGGATTCGCTGATTCCCGAGCGCTGAACCGCACCGTCGGCTACAACCACCGGTGGCATCCTTTCGTTGAACCGTGGACGGCCTGCCGGCGGCCGAGCGGACACGGTTTCAGAGGCACGCCTCTCCGCGCACGATCAGCCCCGCCAGCGTCGCTCACTACGCCATGCTGCCTTCCGGCACGGCGGACAAATGCCCGTGCCCGTGCGCATGATTCGAGTGTGGCGTTGAGTGATTCGTCGCGACCGTCGAGAGGGAAGCTCGCACTCCACTGCGTCGCGTGAACGCAGGAACGATCAGCAAGAACAGCACTTGTCGTCACAAGCGCGGGACTCAGATTGAACGTTGGCGCCACCAACGTCGCCCCCTGCCAGCTCCCGAACCCACCGCGTTCCATGCGTCCCCGCGCGCTGCTTGCGATCCAGATCCTCACCGCCCTTTTCATCGCTCTCCCCCTCGTTGCGCAGGAGCGCGACGGTGAGTTCATCAAGGCCAACTACACCAAACACATCTACGACGTTGCGATGCGGGACGGCGTGAAGCTGCACACGATCGTCTACGTACCTAACGATGCCGCACCGGGCCGGACATATCCGATGGTCATGCAGCGCACCTGCTACTCCATTGCGCCCTATGGAGCGAACGAGTATCCCGACGCGCTGGGCCCGAACCGATTCATGATGCGGGACAAGTACATCATGGTCTACCAGGATGTCCGCGGCCGCTTCATGAGCGAGGGTAAGTGGATGAACGTCCGCCCGATCATCGACAACGCCAGCGGCCCGTCCCAGGTCGACGAGGCCACCGACACCTACGACACCATCGACTGGCTCCTGAAGAACATCCCGAACAACAACGGGCGCGTTGGGCAGTGGGGCATCTCGTACCCCGGCTTCTTCACGACGGCAGGCATCCTGTCGCGGCACCCCGCCCTCAAGGCCGCCTCGCCTCAAGCGCCGGTCACCGATTTCTACTTCGAGGACTTTCACCACAATGGCGCGCTGACGCAGGGCTACTTCTATACGTACCCGGTGTTCGGTGTCGACCCGTCGGCGCCCACGCCCGAGGCGTGGTTCGGCCCCATGATGGTCAACGAGGGGCGCGCCAACGACTACGACTTCCAGCTCAAACTCGGTGCACTCAAGCACACCACCGAGAAATACTACGAGAACAACTACTTCTGGCAGGAGCTCGTCGCACATCCCAATTACGACGCACATTGGCAGGCCAGGGCCATTGCTCCGCACCTGAACAACGTCAAGACCGCCGTGATGACCGTCGGCGGATGGTACGACGCAGAAGACCTCTATGGCCCGCTCAAAGTGTACAAGACCATCGAGCAGAAGAACCCCGGCACCTACAACACCATCGTCATGGGGCCATTCCGACATGGTGGCTGGTCGGCGCAGGGCGTGGTGCATACGCTGCACGGGGACCAGTACTTCGGCGATTCGCTCGAGACGAAGTTTCAGCGCGACGTCGAAACACCCTTCTTCGCGCACTTCCTGAAAGGGGCCGGTGACGGCAAGACCGGGTTGCCTGAAGCTTTCATGTTCGACACGGGAAAGCGGCAGTGGGAACGCTTTGACAGGTGGCCAGCCGCGAATGCGCAGTGGAGCACACTGGCCTTGCACGAGGGAGGACGCCTGGCATTGAATGGGAAGCCAAGCACCGGTTCAGACGCCTATCTCAGTGACCCAAATAAGCCAGTCCCCGGGCGCTGCGTCGGAACGAGCATCGAGGGCTTTACGATGTACCAGTACATGAGCGACGATCAGCGCTGCTTCAGCACGCGCCCTGACGTGCTCACGTACGAGACCGAACCGCTGACCGAGGATGTCACGCTGGCTGGTGAGATTCGCGTGAAGCTCAAGGTCGCGTCAACCGGGACGGATGCCGACTTCGTGGTGAAGCTGGTGGACGTCTTTCCGCCCGACGCGCCAGACCATCCGTACATGCCTAACAAGAACGTGCACATGGCGGGGTATCAGGCCATGGTGAGGAACGAAATCATGCGCGCGCGTTGGCGCGACGGGTTTGACAAACCCAAACCGATGGTCGCTGGCACGACGACCACGGTTCCGCTCGCCCTGCAGGACGTGCTCCACACGTTCAAGAAGGGACACCGCCTCATGATCCAGATTCAGAGCTCGATGTTCCCCATTTTCGATCGCAACCCGCAGACGTACGTCCCCAACATCTACAAGGCCGACGACAAGGACTTCCGGAAGGCAACGCAGACGGTGTACCGCAACAGCAGCATCGAGGTACAGATCCTCAAGTCATCCGTCGTACCGTGACAGGTACACCCTTCCGACAACGCCAGACGCCGCTCGTCAGCTAGAACTTTACCACCTGCTCGGCCCGGTCGCCCGCCTGAAAATAGAGCGACCGTCGCTCGCCCTCGGGCTGACGGCTGATCGTCACCAGATTCTGCTGATCGTTGAACAGCTCGAATAGCTGCTGCGCCTTCATGGCCAGCTGTCCGATGTTTCGTGCCGCCTTCCACTGCACCAGCACCCACCACACGGGCTGGTCCCCTTCCATGTCCGCACCGCTATCGAGTAACTCGGCCGCGAGCGTCTGGCCATCCGCTCGAACCCTGAACGCGCGGTCGATGTAGTCGGCGACAACGCGGTGGGAGCTGGAGTCGTCGGCGACCTTCTGCTTCAGCGTCTTCTCCAGGTCATCGCGGAACAGGCGGATTCGCGCCAGCACTACCGGGCCCTCCAGCACCACGCGCGCATGGGAGATGTGCGTGTTGTGCGGCGCTGGGGCCGGCCTCCGCACCACCGTCACGCGCGGCACGCCAGTCCTCGCGGGCGTCGGCGAATTCCCGCCGAGGCTCACGAACACCGCCAGCCACACCGCCGTCAACGGCATTGGCGTCCGTTGCTCATGAGGGCCCGCGCACACTCATGGCACGCGGGCCAGACGACGTATACGGTCTTCGCGGCGCCAGACATCGTGGCGTTCACGGCACGACGTTCGCCGGCGCCTTCCACGTGTTGTTCTCGCGGTTGATGTCCGCGAACACCTCGTTGGGATCCAGCACGACCTGCGAAATGCGCAGCTTCGAGAAGAAGCCGTAGGTGAACTCGCGCTCGTTATTGCGCCAGACGTCGGCCGGCAGCTTCACAAGTTCCTTCGACCCATCTTCATAGGTGATCTCCATCTGGATGGGCATGATGAGGCCGGCCTTCTGCTGCAATGTGATGCGATGGTACTGCTCGCCACGTCGTTGGTCCCCCGCCAGCTCCTCTGCCTTCTGCGTGTCCACGCCTCCGATCGCTTGATCGTTGGCATAGGTCGTGTAGAACATGCCTCGCCAGAACCAGTTCAGCTGCTCGCCAGCGGAGTTGACCAACGTCCGGAAAAAGTCCGCAGGTTGCGGCTTCTTGAACGCCCACTGCTGTGCGTAGTCATGGAATGCGCGGTCGAAGCTCTCGGGACCCAAGACCTGTTCGCGCAGCATCACCAGTGTCGCCGCCGGCTTGCTGTACGCCTGGTTGCCATAGTTGGCGAAGACGACGTCCGACTCGGTCATCATCGGCGCCTGGTTCGGATCCTTGAAGTACTCCACGATGTTCTTGGCCGGGCCGCGACGCGATGGGTAGTTCGGGTCCCAGTCATGCTCGGCGTAGTACTGCAGGAAGGAGTTCATCCCCTCGTCCATCCATCCCCACTTGCGCTCGTCCGTCGCCAAGATCATCGGGAACCAGTTGTGCCCTACCTCGTGGATGGTGACGGAGATCAGCCGGTATGGCAACGACGCGTCATACGTACCATCCGGTCGCGGGCGAGCGCCGCAGAAGGCGATCATCGGATACTCCATACCGCCCACTGACCCGTGGACATTGCTGGCGACAGGGTACGGATACTCCATGGCCATGCGACCGTACGTGACCATGGTCTGACGGATCGCCTTGGTGCTGTACTTGTCCCAGAGGGGCATGCCGTCGCGCGGATACACCGAGTGCAGCTCAATCAGGCGGCCCCCCGGCTTGTAGCGAAAGCCCATGGCGTCCCACACGAACGTGTGCGACGACGCCCACGCGAAGTCACGGACGTTGTTGGCCACAAAGTGCCATGTCAGGTTCCCCTGCCCCGCGGGACGAGTGGATGGGTTCCCCACTTCGTCAGGTCGAACGATGAACACCGGCTCGCTACTGGCCATGGCTTGCACCAGACGCCCCCGCTGCGTGGCGGTCAGCACGTCCCCTGGGTTCTGCAGCACCCCTGTCGCGCGCACGATATGGTCGCGCGGCACCGTGATGCTCACGTCGAAGTTCCCGAATTCCTGATAGAACTCTCCCTGTGAGTAGAACTGATCGTTCGTCCATCCGCCGACATCGTCGAACACCGCGGCGCGTGGGTACCATTGGGCGACCTCATACTCCCAGCCGTCCTTCACGTGATCTCGGGCGTTGCGCTGCGTGTTGCGGCCGATTTCCGGGACCTTGTACCGCCAGTCAATCTCCAGTCGCACGGCCTGCCCGCTCGCCAACGCCGACGGCAGGTCAATGCGCATCGATGTCCCGTTGACATAGAACGGCGCCGTGGTCCGCGCGTTCCCGTTCACGACCTGCACGCGCGTGATGTTCATGCCCAAGTCTTCGTCGGCACCGATGCCCAGGTCGCGCAACGCCGCCGGCGACACGTTCGCCATGCGGCGGGGCAACGGGCGGGACGACAGCGCGGCACGGGAATCCTTGCGTTCCACATTCTGGTCCAGCTGGAACCACAAGTACGTCAGCGCCTCGGGCGAGTTGTTGTGATACGTCACCCGTTCGTTGCCGGTGATCGCGTGCTCCAGTGTGTCCAGCGAAGTCCGGATCACGTAGTCCACTTGCTGCTGCCAGTACTTGGGGCCAGGTGAACCAGATCCGGTGCGGTATTCGTTAGGTGCGGGCCATTCCTCGATCCCGCGAAAGTTCGACTGATTGGTCTTCTTGGAGGTGTCGGCGTTAAGCCATTGCGGTCCGACGGGGCGGCCAGACGCCTGCGCTTCGCTGGATCGCGGCGCGGCAACGATCAACGCCAAGGCCGCAATCGCGGTGAGGTGACGGGAAGAACGCATACGAAGAAGATGTAGAATGAGTTTGCGGAACGAGCATCACTTCGGAGAACCGAACAGTCGGTCCAGGAGCAGCGTCAAGCCAATTCCACCCGTCGCGCCTGAGACGACCAGCACCCAGTCGCGTCGTGACCAGCGCATGACGCGCTCCACAACCACTCCTACGCCGAAGAGTCCCGCGACGATGAGAACCTGGCCAAGCTCGAGCCCCACGTTAAACCCGAGCAGCGGCACCACAATCGATTCGTCCCGTCCCAGCACCGTGCGTAGTCCACCAGCGAAACCCAAGCCGTGGATCAGGCCGAATACACCAGCAATTGCGTAGCGCCGCCACCACGCGCCCTGCACCGGCGCGATTCCGTGACGCTGATCGTGAATCGCCGTTCCAGCGGCAAGGATTATCGTGAGAGCGATCGCCGGCTCGACAACACGCGCCGAGACGCGAACAACGTCCAGGCTACTGAGCGCAAGCGTCAGTGAATGACCGATCGTGAACGCCGTCACCAGCCACGCGATACGCGTCCATTCCCGCGGGCCGTACGCCGCGGTCAACGCCGCCACAAAGAGGATGTGGTCGTAGGCGTGAATGTCGGCGATGTGATGAAAGCCGACGCGCAGGTAGAGGGCGAAGTCGCTCACGTCGCGACCTACTTGAGCACCCCCACGCTGATGTAGCTCGCGGCCTTTGGCCCATGGTAGATGGTGTGCACCTGCGTCCGGAAGTCACTGGCCTTCGCCTGGAAGATGTTCGGCACAAAGGTCTGCGGATTTCGGTCGTAGAGTGGAAACCAGGTGCTCTGAATCTGCACCATGATCCGGTGCCCCTTCTGGAAGCGATACACCTGCTCGTGCATGTCCACCGTAAACGGGGTGATCACGTTGGCCTTGATCGGCTGCGGGTTGTCGAACCCCTTGTAGTAACGCCCGCGCATGATGTCTCCGGCCACCATGAGTTCGTACCCGCCCAGTGTTGGCGTGTCGGCGATGGTATCCGGGTAGACGTCGATCAGCTTCACCACCCAGTCGGCATCGGTGCCCGTCGTGCTGGCCTGCAAGTGCGCGGTCACGTCGCCGGCGATGACGACATCGCTGCTGAGTGGCTCACTTTCCCATGTGGCCACGTCAGGCCGATTCTGCACAAAGCGCTGATCCTCCACCAACCACTGCCGCCACCGCGTGCCATCGACTGGGCGCGCAATGTACGGGATCGGCTTGCGTGGATCGCTCGTAAACGACGTCTTCCCAGGCGCGGTGGGCGCGTCGAACGACAGCTTGCCGTCGTTCTGCAGGTACAACTTTGAGGGCTTGGCTTCCTTCGGCGGCCACGCGTCGAACGTCCGCCACGTGTTGCCCGCCACCTCGAACATGTACGCCTCGGCGAACTTTGCGGTGCCGTCGCCGTGCAGGTAGTTCGCAAACCACGGCCGTTCGATGTTGGCTCGGTAGTACAGGCCGACGTCCGATCCGAACTTCATGGGCCCGTGGCTGTCTGTTTCGCGCCCCGCCCATCCGCCGTGGAACCACGGACCCAGGACGATGTGGTTCCAACGCTTGGTGTCGTTGCGCTCCAGGGTGCGATAGGCCTCTTGCGGACCCAGCACGTCTTCCTGGTCCCAGTAACCGCCCACGTTGAGCACCGCCACGTTAGGCGACGTCCACACCTTCTGCATGGCCTTCGCTTGCCAGTACGCGTCCCATGACGGATGCGTCTTGAAGCCGCGCCACGACGCCAACGTGTCGATGCCGTTCTTGTGGCCCAGCTCCTCCAGTGTCAGGAATTGCAGGTACCAGTCGTAGCGATCGTATCGATCGATATGGAGAGGTGACGGCACGTTGCGTGACCACTCCATCGCCGTAGCGTACTCGACGCCGAACGACTGGCGAAAGGCGCCTTGATGGAAGAAGTCGTCGCCCATCCAAGTATCCGTCATGGGAGCCTGGGGCGACACCGCGCGAAGGGCCGGGTGGCGACTGAGCGCGGCGATGCCCGCGAGCCAACCGGGATACGAGACGCCCATCACGCCGACCCGACCATTGTTGTTGGGCACGTTCTTCACCAACCAATCGATCGTGTCGTACGTGTCGGTCGCTTCGTCCACGCCCTTGGGGTCGCGCGGATCGTGCAGCGCACCATTCATGATGAACTGGCCAGCCGATTTTCCCGTCCCTCGGGCGTCTTGAAAGACGAAGATGTAGCCGTCCTTCGCCAGCTCCGCATAGGTGGTGGGAATGGGGCCAGGCCGAAGATTCTGGCTCACCCCATACGGGGTTCGCACCAGCATGATCGGCAGTGGCGACGCCTGAACTTTCGGCGAAACGATCACCGCGTACAGCGAAACTCCGTCGCGCGCCGCAATGTGAACATCTCGGCGTTCCAGCTCACTCTCCGACGGAGCTTGGGCGGCCGTCGTCGCCAGCAGCGGCCAGGCGAAGACAGCGGCGAGGGTTGTACGCAGGTGTCGGGCAAGGTGTAGTGTTTGCATACGCGGAAAGCTGTCGGCTCAAGAACCAGCTCGCAATCGGACTTATCCCGAGGCCATTGCGTTGAGGCACGCACGGTTGGCGCAATCCCGCCCTCGGTCCCAACGCATCCGCTGTTCCTCGTTGAACCGGGCCCCGCCCCGTTTGGGCGGGGCTGCCGTGGGCTTTCGGCGGCCGCCGATCATAGCCAACATGTACGCCGTGCACGACGTATCCAGAGACCCCTCTCGATGTGGCGTACGCGCCATCTCGCTCTGCTGCCAGCGAAGCGCAGGATATCGCCGGCTCGTTGAGGCGACGTCAGCTGGCCACCTCCAAGGAGTTCTGCCATGCATCCCTTGCGTCACATTGCGTGCCTAACGGCACTGGCCCTTGCGTCTGTCCTGCCGGCCGCCGGTTACACCCAAGCACCAACGCGTGCTGCGGCCGCACCAGACACGGGCCGCACCATGCGCGACTCCGCGCAGGTTCGCGTCGCCGACACAAAGGCCGTGGTCACGCATGGACAGATCACGCTCAACGGACAGGCGCTCAAGTACACAGCGCAGACCGGCATGATGCCCATTCGCGACGAGAAGACCGGCGTGGTGGAGGGGAACATCTTCTACGTCTACTACACGAAGGACGGCGCCGACCCGGGCACGCGGCCGATCTCGTTCCTATTCAACGGCGGTCCCGGCTCAGCCACCGTTTGGCTGCACATGGGCGCCTTCGGACCCAAGAAGGTGCGGCTGAACCCAGACGGCACGAATGCACCGCCCCCGTACAAGTTCGAAGACAATCCCTACACGCTGTTGGACCAGACGGACATCGTCTTCCTGGATCCCGTGGGCACCGGCTACAGTCGCGCCACAAAGCCCGAGTATGGCCCGCACTTCTGGGGCGTTGATGAAGACGTGAAGTCGGTGGGAGAATTCATCCGACTCTTTTTGGTGAAGTACGAGCGTTGGGGCTCGCCCAAGTTCATTGGCGGCGAAAGCTACGGCACCACGCGCGCCGCCCACTTGTCCGGTTGGTTGGTGGACAATGGCATCGCGTTGAACGGCGTGATCCTCATCTCGGCCACGGCGTTCGCCACGCAGGATGGTGACAGTCGCGCGCTCGCTTTCTTCCCCTCCTACTCGGCGATTGCGTGGTACCACAAGCGACTCTCCACCGACCTTCAAGCCTTACCCGTGGAGAAAGTCGTAGCGCAAGCCGAGCAGTTTGCCGACGGGCCATACTTGGTGGCGCTGCGGAAGGGCTCACGCTTGGGAGCATCGGAACGGCAACAGGTCGTGGCCGAGTATTCAAAGCTGACGGGGCTGTCCAAGGACTTCATCGAACAGAACGACTTGCGGATCGACCTGGCGCGCTTCGATCACGAACTCATGCGCGAAAAAGATGTGCAAGTCGGAAGGCTGGACGGTCGTTTTCTCTCGCACGCCATGGACGGAGCGGCGGAGCGGAATGATTTCGATCCGAGCGAAGCATCGATCCGCAACTCGTTCACACCGATCCTGAACGATTACATGCGGCGCGAATTGAACTACAAGAATGACGACATCTATTACATCCTGGGCGGCGGCATTGGCCCGTGGAACCGCCCCGCCAACCTGGAAGTGAAGACATCGTTGGAGAAGGCATTCAACAAGAATCCAGCGATGCACATGTACGTGGCCATGGGATACTACGACACGGCGACCCCCTTCTGGGGCGTGGAGTACACGCTGTCGCACCTGCGCGTAGACCCTGAGGTCCAGAAGAACAACATCATGACTGGATACTTTGCCGCCGGCCACATGATGTACATCGATCAGCCGTCCATGAAGAAGTTGCGGGCCGATCTGTCGCGGTTTTACGACGGATCGGTGCGTCCGACGACGCTGCCGTAGCGAAGGACCAGCGGGCCGCTCACTCGGGCGGCCTGCTGTCGCTTTGGATAGCCTTGCTCCGTGGCAGGCCGCCCCGCACTGTTGGGCTACCCGCAAGCCCGCGGGACGCAGCCGTTCACCATTCTTCATTCCCACGGATCGATGACCGACCGCCGAACGTTTCTTTCGTCGGCCGCAGCTGCAACGCTCGCGGCCTTCCCCGCCCGGCAGCTGATGGCGGACACCTTGTCCGTCGAAGCGAGTTCGGATCATCCAAACGAGATGCAGGGCTCCGATCCGATACGCGGCCTAATCATCGTCAACGGGTTAGGCGGACTGGACGAGGGGTACGCACCCCCTCCCCCTGGGCCGCGAACCCTCGTCTCGACACGAGCTCTTGCCGCGGCCCGGGAGTCGGGGATGACCGCCATCAACATGACGGTCGCCAGCGGCAACGCCTTTGAGCCCACGGTCGAGGCAATTGGAAAGGTAGACGCCTTCATTCGCGCGAATTCCGCCGATCTGCTGAAAGTCCTGACGACCGCCGACATCCAGCAGGCCAAGGCGGGACGCAAGGTCGGAGTGATCTACGGCTTCCAGAATGCCGCCATGGTCGGAGACAAGGCGGAGCGCATAGACACCTTCGCCGACCTTGGCGTGCGTTGCATTCAGTTGACCTATAACCCCCTGAACCAACTCGGCGGCGGATCCATGGCCGAAGGGGATCCAGGGCTGACGCCATTTGGACGACAAGTGGTGGAGCGACTGAACGCAAAGCACGTGATGGTCGACCTGTCACACAGCGGACACCAGATGTGTCTGGACGCGGCCCGAGCGTCTGCGGTGCCGATCTCGGTCAACCACACCGGGTGCAAGGCCCTGGTGGACGTGCCGCGCAACAAGACGGACGAGGAGTTGAAGCTGGTGGCCGACAAGGGCGGCTACGTCGGGATCTACTTCATGATGTTCCTGGCGCAGGGGCGCATGTCTACCGTGGACGACGTAGTAGCGCACATCGAGCACGCGATCAAGGTGTGTGGCGAAGACCACGTTGGCATCGGCAGCGACTACGGCATTGTGGACCTGGGTGACATGCAAGGCGTGCGCGACTTCTGGGCGAACTTCGTGAGGGAACGCCAGGCAAACCACACCGCCGCAACGGGCGAGGACCCAAACATCCTTCCCTTCTCAGAAGGACTCATTGGGCCGCAGCAGTTCCGGAATCTTTACCGGGCATTGTCCAAGCGCGGGCACCCAGCGTCGCGGATCGAGAAGATCATGGGACAGAACTACCTTCGTTTCGCCCGTGAGATCTGGGGCGCGTAACGCATCATAGCGATGCCACACGATCGCGCTGGCGGCTCGCGAAGGCACTGCCTCATTCCGAGTGTTCCGACATGTCAACCGACCGACGAGCTTTCTTGAAGACCATTCTTTCCTGTTCCGGGGCAGCCGTGCCCGGAATGTCTCCATCACACAAGAGGCACATGACTTTCAGGTTCACGAACGCGTTTTGTGCGCTGGTGATTGGCGCCGCACTTCCGCTGGTCGTGCACGCGCAGAGCGAGCGCGGCAACGGCACGACGTCGTCAGCGCCCACGCGGACCATGAACACGACGGGGTCACCGACCAAACCCGGCCGAGCGCCTAACCAGGCGATTGATGAAGCGTACACGGCCAAGATCAAGCAGTACACGACGGAGCCGTACTTCTTGTCGCCACTGGTCGATTACCTGCCGGCCTCCAAGACGGTGCCGACGCCGACGTCGGTGCTGGGGGACATCGCGGGCGCCCCGACCAAGCTGCCGAACTCGAAGGAGGTCTACGCGTACATGCGGGCGCTGGCCAAGGCGACGCCGCGCGTAAAGGTGGTTTCCATCGGCACGACAGAGGAGGGACGGGAGATGATCGCGGTGGCGGTGGCCTCCGAGTCACTGATGACGCGCCTGGACGAAAACCGCGCCAAACTCGCCAAGCTGGCCGACCCGCGGACCATCGCCATGAACGACGAGACGGCCGAGAAGATTGCAGCTGACGCAACCCCGATCTACTACGTCACCGGCACTATCCACTCGCCAGAAGTGGGCGCCCCAACGGCGCTGATGGAGATGGCGTACCGGTTGGCCGTCGACGACAGTCCGTACATCAAGTACATCCGCGATCACCTGATCACCTTGATCACCCCGATCGTGGAGGTGGACGGGCGCGATCGCCAGGTGGACGTCTTCAACTGGCACATGGCCCACCCGAACGACACGTGGCCCAACCTGGTCTACTGGGGACACTACGTCGCGCACGACAACAATCGCGACGCCATGGGCATGACGTTGAAGCTGTCGCAGAACGTGCTCAACACCTATGTCGGCTGGAAGGCGCAGGTGATCCACGACCTGCACGAGTCCGTCCCCTTTCTCTACGACAACACGATCGGCGATGGACCGTTCAATGCCTGGATCGACCCGCTGTTGACGAACGAATGGCAGATGATCGGTTGGAACAACGTGCAGGAGATGACGCGCTTTGGCATGCCGGGTGTGTTCGCGCACGGCTACTTCGACACCTGGTCGCCGGGCTACCTGATGTTCATGGCCGCGACGCATAACGGGATCAGCCGGTTGTACGAGACGTTCGGCAACGGGGGAACGGCAGAAACCGTGGAGCGCACGCTCTCGCCGAGCGAGACGGAACGCACGTGGTACCGCCAGAACCCACCATTGCCGCACGTGAAGTGGTCCCTCAGGAACAACAACAACTATGAGCAGACGGGCGTCCTGGTCTCGCTCAACTACTTCGCCAACAACCGGCAACAGTTCCTGTGGAACTTCTACGAAAAGAGCAAGCGCTCGATCCTTAAGGCACGGACAGAAGGTCCCGCGGCGTACGTCTTCCCGGCCGATGAACGGCGCACCGGCGCACAGGCCGAGTTGCTACGCGTGCTGCAGAAGCAGGCGGTCGAATTGTCACGCTCCACCGGCAGCTTCACCGTGCCTGTGGCAACAAAGAGCGCGACACCGGGCGCCAGGAGCGACTCGGGTGCGGCTGGCCGCGCCTCCACGCCGGCCACGCGAACCTTCCCCGCCGGCTCATACATCGTGCGGATGGACCAACCGTACTCGCGTATTGCCGACGCCCTGCTCGACTACCAGTTCTGGTCCCCCGAGGACCCGCAGAAGACGCCGTACGACGACACCGGGTGGACCTTCCCCGAGGGATTTGGCGTCGAGGCCGTTCGCGTCACCGATCCGAGCATCCTCAACGTCCCAGTACAACCGGTCACGGGCGATGTGAAGGCATCCGGCAGCCTCAGTGGCACGGGCAGCGTCTTCGCCATCAACAACAATGCAGACAACGCCTTGCTCACGCTGCGCTTTCGGATGAAGGCGGCAGACTTTCAGGCGGCGGAAGAGTCATTTGAAGCTGACGGCAAGCGCTTCAGCCGCGGCTCGTTCATCATTCGCGGCGTGGCGGGGAGCGACCTGGAGAAGGCGGCCCGAGAGCTTGGCCTGAACGTCACCGCGCTCGGCGTTGCGCCTGACGTGAAGATGCACCCGCTGCGCGCACCGCGGATCGCCATCCTCCACAACTGGATCAGCACCCAAACCGAAGGGTGGTGGCGCCAAGCGTTCGACTTCAACCAGATCCCGTTCGACTACATCAGCACGCAGGACGTGGCCAAGACGTCGCAGCTGAGCAGCAAGTGGGACGTGATCCTCTTCCCTCCAGCCGGCGGTTCACCACAACAGATCGTCCTCGGCATGCCGATGTACCGCAATCCCATGCCGTGGAAGAACACGCCAGAGACACCCAATCTTGGGACCTTCGCCGAGACCGATGACATGCGCCCGGGGCTAGGGTGGCAAGGGATCGCCAACCTGCAGCGCTTTGTGGAGGAAGGGGGCGTGCTGGTGGGTGTTCAGAACACGGCGGACGTCGCCCTCACGTACGGGCTCGCGTACGGCGCCACGTTGCGCTCGATGTCTAAGGGGCGCGTGGTTGGCAGTCTGCTGCGCTCCAAGCTCGTCGACACGTCGAGCCCGATCACCTACGGCATCGCCGACAACCTCGCCGTGTTCAGTGAGGAGGGACAGAGCTTTGGCGTGTCGAACACTCGCGGCGGCGGCCGCGGCTTCCGATTCGGTGACGACGGTCCCACGCGTGCCACAGGCCGCGGCACGGCCGATGACCCGGATGTGGTGCAGGGTCGCGCCGGGCTGGACTCGGCGCACATGGCCCCCGTGCGCAAACCTGTCTCTCCGTGGGAGCTGGCGCCGTTGACGGATGAACAGATGCGTAACCCGTTAGGCGTCATTCCCCCCGACCAACGCCCCCGCGTTGTGCTGCGATTCGCCGATCAGAAGGAGTTGCTGGTCTCGGGCCTTCTCGATGGGGCGGGAGAATTAGCGCGCCGGCCCGTAGTGGTCGACATCCCGTTGCAGAAGGGGCACGTGGTCTTGTTCGCCAACAATCCGATCTATCGAGGCTCCACCTTGGGATCGTACGCGCTGGTGTTCAACACCATCATGAACTGGGATCACCTGAACGCGGGCCGGGTCCTCGACGCCCGGTGACCGCGCTAGGCAGTTCGCGATGATCGCATTGGGCGGTGATGCCAGCGAGCACTCACCGCCCAATCAGCAGGTCAAACTCCGCGGCCGTAAAGTGTGACGTCTCGAAGCCGTTGGTGACCCACGCCCCTTCCAGCCCCTGACTGGCGCGCACGCTGCGATAGAATTGCACGTCGGTCATGCTCGGGGCGAGCGCGCCCGCCACATCGTCCTTCGTCCCCTCGATCGTCCACATGCGGTCTCCGACCACGCGATCGAAGAGAAATGGGTGGTTGTGGATGTGCGCGATCAGCCGGTACCCCGCGGCAAGGTCCGCTTGGACCGCCGCCGTGACTGCATCACGCAGCTTCTGTCCCACGAGGTCGGCGCTCGACAGGTAGACGTGCACGCGCCCCTGACCACGTGTCACAAAGGCGCCGAACTCGGTCGGATGGTCGAACATCGGATATCGCGCCGCCTGCCAGGTCCAGAGCATCGCTTCCAGGCAACCCATCGGCGTGATGGTGCCGGCACGTCCTGACGCGAGCAGTTCCGCGTTCGTCGCCTCACCCTTGAATTCGGCCGGCATCTTGGCAAAGATCGCCCGCTGCCGTTCACCTAACGAGCGTGCGTCCGCAGCGCCGCCGAGCCGCTGGCGCACGCGCGATTGAAACGCTCCGAGCAGTGTGTCCGCTGGCGCGGGGGCCCAAAGCGCAGGGGTATCAGGCAAGTCAAAGCGACCGTGCCACTCCGACTGTCCGGCCGAGCGATCGACGATCCGCTGCGGGGTCACGTCGGCAAGCGAACAACGCTCGGTGCCCTCGGCGTCCCGCGCCCGTGGACGTTTCGACGTCGTCAACGGCGCGGCCGAAGACGGGACAGCACAGACGATTAACCCGAGCAAGAACGCGCGCGTGCTAGCGCGCATGCCGAGCCACGTCGTGATTGCCACGGACGAACAGCCTCCGAAGTCAGCAGGTGAACGACATGGCATGCCCGACCGGCGGGCCTCGCCGTTTACAGAGCGACGCGAGAACGCCATGACAGCGACAAGTTCCACATCCCAAACAGCTCGATCTTCACGACGAATGTGCCACTTCACAACGTTCGTCGCCGCCTTCCACCATCTGCTCACTTCGACGGCACTGCGATCCTAACGGAAGATCCCGAAATGGCCAAGAACGTACCACAGGATGATGAAGATGAGCACCGTGCTGATGCACCCTCCACCCATCTTCTTGGCCCCCCAGCCGGCGGCCACACCACGTAGCAACTTGCTCATATCCCCTCAGACGGAACAGGAGACTGAAATCAGCAGGTCGCCCGGCTTCGCGGGTATTGTTCCTGAGGGAGAGATAGCGCTCGTCCGAGAGGCCAACAGTTAGGCAAAGCGCTTCAGCGACCGCTCACGCGCCTTCTTCGCTTCTACCTCGCGATTTCGCGGCGGCGCGTGGGTCACCAGACTGCCTAACAACTTGCGGGCAGACGCCGTCACCTCATCCACCGCCTGATCGAACGCTTCCTGATTCGCTTGCGATGGCTTGCTGCTTCCGCTGAGTTTGCGTACGAACTGCAACGCCGACGCACGCACTTCGTCGTCCGTGGCAGGTGGTTCGAAGTTGGCAAGCACTTTGATATTTCGACACATGGCAACGCCTCGTCGCTGATCGATCCCTGACAATTACCCGGCAGCCTGCAGCTCACGCAACACGCGCCCGGCGCGTACCGCAGCTTCCCGCAGCCGCGCGGGCGGTACGATGAACGAAATCCGGAAGAACCCTTCCCCGCCAGCGCCAAACGACGACCCCGGCAGCACGATCACTCCCTCCTGATCCATCAGTCGGTCCGAGAACGCGCGGCTCGGCACGCCCTCAGGCAAAGCAATCCACAAATACATGGTCGCTTGCGGAGAAGGACAGTTGAACCCCTCGGCGCAAAACGCGGCAACTCCAGCGTCGCGACGCTCCTTGAAGACCGCGATGTTTCCAGGGACGAACTCGTCGTAGCTCTCCAAGGCGGCGACACCGGCGGCCTGAATGCCCATGAAGTGCCCCGTGTCCACAAAGGTCTTCACCTTGGCCAGCGCCCCGGCAATCTCAGGCCGCGCCGCGGCCCAGCCACAACGCCATCCCGTCATGTTGTACGTCTTGCTCAGCGAGTGGAACTCGATCGCGACATTCCTTGCCCCGTCAATCTCAAAAATGCTCGGCGGCACGTACCCGTCGAAGGCCAACTCGCTGTAGGCGTTGTCGTACACGAGAAGCACGTCGTTAGCAGTGCACCAACGCACGACGTGTTCCAGATACTCACGCGGCGCAATGGCCGTGGTGGGGTTGTTCGGGTAATTCAGGTACAACACGCGGGCGCGAGCTCGCACGTCGGCCGGCAGCTCATCCACGTCGATCAGGAACTGCGTGCGTGGACGCAGCGGATACACATGGGCCTCGGCGCCGCTCAGGTGCGTGCCGCCAAAGTACGCCTGGTAGGCCGGTTCAGGTACAACGGCCACGTCACCCGGCTGCAGGTAGGCAAAGGCAATGTGTGCCAATCCCTCCTTGCTCCCAATCAACGGCACAATCTCCGACAACGGATCAAAGCGCGTCGCGAATCGCTTCTGCATCCACGCGCTGACCGCCTCGCGGAACGGCACATGGCCCAATCCAAAACCGTAACGGCTGAACGAGGGCACTTCGGCGGCACGTTGCAGGGCGGCAATCGCCTTGGGCGGCGCCGGGAGATCCGCATCCCCCGCCCCCAGGTCAATGACGTCGACACCGCGCTGCAGTAGTTCGCGCTTCTTCCCCGGAATGTGCGCCAGTGGATACGCGGGCAGCGCTTGAAAACGGGTGGTGAGTCTTGGCACGGGTCGCGTGGGTTGTTTGTGAAATGCTAGGCGCTTGTACCTGACGAAAAGTCGCGGCGAGGACCTGTGCGCGTGGTCATGAGCTGGACGTCGGGAGCCCATCAAAGAAATCCACTTCGCCGGTCTCTAACGAGTATTCCGCTCCAACAACCAGCAGCGAGTCTGTCTGGATCAGCCGTTCCAGGATGGCGCTGCCGTGCCGCAAGTGATTCGCCGACGCGCGCACGTTGGCCCGCACGGCCTGTTGGACCAGTTCATCGGGGCGGTGCCTCAGGTCGGTCGCCATCAACGGTTCGACCGATGGACGAACGCGATCCACGATCGACCGAAGGTTTGGCGAACCCGAGCTTCCTTGCGCCAGCAACTCCTCCACCGTGGCCAGGATCGCACCGCACTTCGAGTGACCCAGCACGACCACCAGACGAGTGCCGAATCGGTCCGCGGCAAACTCAACGCTCCCGACAAGGGACGAGGCCACGATGTTGCCGGCGACTCGGATGACAAAGAGATCCCCCAATCCCTGATCGAAAACTATCTCCGCGGGAACTCGAGAGTCGGAGCAGCCGAGGATGATGGCAAAGGGCTCTTGCCCCGCGGCCAGCTCCATGCGACGCGCGTTCCCGAGCGCCTCGCCATTTCGGACGCCGGAGACAAAACGCCGGTTGCCCGCGCGCAGTCGCTCGAGTGCTTCCAAGGCTGTTACCGATGACACGCGGACGCCTCCTGGCGGCAATGCGGTAAACGACTCCGATGAAAAATACGTCGCGGTTGTTGCCGCGTAGAGTGCGCGGCGTGGCATCTTACGTTGACCCTTAACGCCCCCTCCCATGCTCTTCCTCCCCATTGTCACCGCGCTCTCCGTCGCAGTCGCCCAACCGACCTACCGCGCGGAGTTCATCCAAGCATCCCCCGGCAAGCTGCTGGAGCTGATCGACGCCTTGAAGGCGGAAATGCCAGCCTACGAGAAGGCGGGGGAAGGCCGTCCATTTCTCATGCGGCACAGTCAGGGGGACCGATGGGACCTTATGTTGCTGGTTCCGATGGGCGACGACATTGCGGCGTACTTCTCGTCGCCGCGGCAATCACGGCGTGAATCGAATGGCATTGCCGGTGAAGGCCGTGACGCTCGCATGCGGGATCTGGTGGCGTGGCACGAGGAGGTGTACGTGCACGGGCCGGCGCTGGCGGAGCTGACGCGGGAATTCGGCGCGGCGGGGCTGGCGCACATCGAGATCTTCCAGGCGTTCCCCGGTCACTATGACGACCTGAAGAAGGAACGCGGCATGGAGGCGGCGTTCAACGAGAATGTCGGCCGGGCCCACCTGCTGTACTTCGAGCGCGACCAATCGTTAGGCGGGGCGCCGTGGGACATGTTCACGATCGACCTCTATCGCGACCTTCGGCACTACGCGGAGTCGTCCGCGTTTGCACAGGACGTCGGCGACGCGGCGGCGCGGAAGGCGGGCTTCGAGAACAGTGCCGCGATTGGCCCGACGTTGCGAAAGCACATCAGCACGCATCACGACACGATCGCCGGCGTGGTACGCTAGCCCACTGCCACAACGTCTGGGGTCGCCGTGCGAGGCACAATGCGCCCACGCCGTTCCCGCATAGCGAAATCGGCGGCACGGCACTGACGGCAAAAAAAAAAAAGAGTCCCCGGATTTCTCCGGGGACTCTGACTAGACAGTTACTCGGCTTCGGCTTCCCTGTTCATGTCCGCAATCGCGGCGGTAGCGGCCGCGGCGGCCTTGGTCGGGCGCCCGCCGGTCCGGATGTGCGGCTGCGGGGGCATGGCACGAATGGCGAGCAAGTTCTCGTAATACGCCACCACGCGCTCCTGCACCGAATTCTGGGTGTCCCCATTTTCGGCCCGGAACGGTGCATAGCGGTGACGGTCATCGGATGACACCGAGAACCACCACCACATATCGTTAGGCGAAGAACCGAGTCCACCAACGGAACAGGTGAACTTCCGGTGATTGTGCTCGAATCTGAATTCCTGCTTCACGCGAAGGTCCTTGTGGCTTGTTACACCCAATCTAACCCTCTAACCCTGTAAATCTCAGCGGGTTGACTTTTGGCCAAGTTCTACTTTCGGGGCCCTTGGGGCGCCCGGTCTGGCCCTCATTCCGCTGGTTTCCGCTTGACCAAGGTGAGAATGACGTACGTCGCGACCAGCTCGGCCTGCTGGTTGGTCACCGCTACCTCCCACGAGACCACGCCCTGGGGCACCCCGTCGGCGGGCGTTTCCTTCGCGGTCTTCTGCTTGCAGGTCAATTTGACCTGAATCGTGTCCCCCGGATACACGGGCTTCACGAAGCGCAGGCTCTCCATGCCGTAGTTGGCCAGCACCGGCCCGGGCGCCGGGTCCACGAACAGCCCCGCCGCCGCCGAGATGACGAAATACCCGTGCGCCACCCGCTTCTCGAAAATCGACTCGCGGGCCGCCAAGTCATCCATGTGCGCGTAGAAGTAGTCGCCGCTGATCCCCGCAAAGTTCACGATGTCCGCTTCGGTGATCGTGCGGCGATGCGTCGTTAGGGTCTCGCCAATCCGAAGCTCTTCGAAGTACTTCCGAAACGGATGAATGGCGTCCGACGGCTGGTTGGCTCCGGGAATCCACTCGTTCGTGATGCGGGCGATGGTCTCCGGGGCTCCCTGCACCGCCGTGCGCTGCATGTAGTGGAGCACCCCACGCGCCCCTCCCATTTCCTCTCCTCCGCCGGCACGTCCGGGGCCGCCGTGCACCAAGTGCGGAAGTGGCGATCCGTGACCCGTCGACTCCTTGGCGCTATGGCGATTCACGACGTACACGCGCCCGTGATACGGCGCGACGCCTAACACCACCTCCCGAGCCACACTGTCGTCCGCCGTGAACAGGCTTCCTACCAGACTGCCACGTCCGCGCTTGGCCAACTCCACCGCTTCGCCGACCGAGTTGTACGGCATCACGGTGTTCACCGGGCCAAAGGCCTCGATGTCGTGTGGCTGCGTGGCGCTGAGCGGCGAGTCACATGCCAACAACGTGATGGGAAAGAACGCGCCGCGACTCGCGTCAGCTCCAACCGTGTCGGGCGCGTCGCCACCGCCATAGACCACCTGCGCGCCGGCGCGAATGGCGTCCAGACTGCTGCGCACTTCCTTCACCTGCGCTCGCCCCGCCAACGGGCCCATCTTCACCCCTTCCACGGTTGGGTCGCCAACGGTGACACCGGCCAACCGCTTGCTCAATGCCGTCACGACGTCGCCCATCATCCCCTGAGGAACAATCGTCCGTCGGATCGCTGTGCACTTCTGACCAGCTTTGCTCGTCATCTCGCGCACCACTTCCTTCACGAAGATGTCGAACTCCTCTGATCCTGGCCGCGCATCGGGACCTAGAATCGAGCAGTTGAGCGAGTCCGCTTCCATGTTGAAGCGAACGGAATGCGCCACGATCGTCGGATGCTCTTTGAGCTTTCGCCCCGTGGACGCCGACCCGGTGAACGCCACCGCATCCTGCGCGTCCAAGTGGTCCAACAGGTCGCCGGCGCTTCCGCAAATCAGCTGGATGCTACCGGGCGGAAAGATCCCCGACGCCACCATGTCCTGAAAGACACGCTCCGTGAGGAAGCTGGTGAGCGTGGCTGGCTTCACGATCGCCGGCACGCCAGCAAGGAAAGACGGAGCCAGCTTCTCCAGCATGCCCCACACCGGGAAGTTGAAGGCGTTGATGTGAACCGCCACACCTTCCAGCGGAACGCAGATGTGCCGCCCCACAAAGGTCCCGCCCTTGGAGATGCCCTCGACCGGGCCGTCCACGTAGAACGACTCGTTAGGAAATTCGCGCCGGCCCTTGCTGGCAAAGACAAAGAGCGTCCCGAACCCGCCGTCGATGTCGATCCATGAATCGGCCTTGGTTGCGCCGGTCGCGGAGGACAGCTGGTAGTACGCGTCCTTTCGCTCGGTGAGATACTGCGCCATGGCCTTGAGCAGTCGGGCGCGCTCGTGGAACGTCAGGCGTCGCAGGGCGGGCCCGCCCACCGTCCGCGCGTACTCCGTCATCGCCTTGAAGTCGAGTCCCGCCGACGACGCCTCAGCGACCTTCTCACCAGTCACCGCGTGCAGGAGGTCTGTTCCGCCGCCGCTGCCCTGCACCCACTCCCCGCACACGTAGTTCTTGAGTCTCACGTCTCGCTCACCAGGTTGGGGTCCTGTGCCGTCGGGTCTTGCAATGCGCCACGGCTCCACGGCGAAAGCTATCGGCCCAACTGCGCCTCGTCATTCCGGGTGTAAATTCCGCCGACCGTGAGGACGACTCGGTGCGCCCTCCGCGCCGGTCGCCCTCTTCATACGCACACTTTGCGTCTCCCCCTGCTTCTCACGTTCCCTGCTGTGACCGCGTCCCGTCTGTTGCTGCGTGTGCGTATCCCTTGGCACCTATTCGCATTGGTGCTCCTCGCTCTCCCTGCGTCCCGCCCCCTCGCCCAACCCTCCAGCAAACGCGCGGTTGCCGTCCGCGTGATGGGTGCCCCACCGCGTGTGGATGGCCGCTTAGATGACCCGATCTGGTCGGTCGCCAAACCCATCGAGGATTTTGTGCAGAAGCGGCCCTTGGAAGGGGTCGAGCCGTCGGAGCGCACGCGCGTCATGATCGCCTATGATGACGGCGCCTTGTATGTGGGCGCCCGCATGTTTCGAAAGGATCCGGCGCGCGTTGCCCGCGCTGTCACGCGACGCGACGGTTTTGGCAATTCCGAGTTCCTGTCGATCACGCTGGACACGCAGCGCGATCGGCGCACCGCGTTTGGTTTCGTCGTCTCGGCCGCAGGCGTGAAGAGCGACTACCACCACTCGCGCGATGACGAAATGGGGGGACGCGAAAGCCAGTACGACCCGATCTGGGACGCCGCCGCGGTGGTCGACTCGTTGGGGTGGACGGCGGAAATGCGAATTCCCTTCTCACAGCTCCGTTTTGCCATGGCCGCTGAGCAGGAATGGGGGCTTCAGCTCGATCGATGGGTGCCTGACAAGAACGAGGACATCTACTGGGTGATGGTGCCGAACCGCGAGACAGGATTCGTTTCGCGCTTTGGCACGCTGACCGGAATTTCCGGCATACGTCCCACGCGACCGGTGGAATTGCTGCCCTATGTCGCCGGCGACGCCTTGCGAACGGCCAATGCGGACCCCGCCAACCCTTTCCGCAATCCCACCAGCGTGCGGTTGGGCATGGACGCCAAGTTTGGTATCGGCTCCAACCTGACCTTGGACGCCACTGTGAATCCCGACTTTGGGCAAGTGGAAGCGGATCCCGCCGAGGTGAACCTGACGGCGTTCGAGACCATCTTCGAGGAGCGTCGGCCGTTCTTTGTGGAAGGGAGCCAGCTGATTCGAGCCGACGGCCCGAACTACTTCTACTCGCGCCGAGTCGGGGGACCCGCCCACCTCATCCCCGAAGGCGACTACGTAGACCTGCCGAGGGCCAGCACCATCCTCGGCGCTCTGAAGTTGACCGGGCGAACGGCGTCCCGCATGTCCGTGGGCGGGCTGCTGGCCGTGACCGATCGCGAGAACGCCCGCGTGCTGAACCTGGCGAATGGCCACACACAGCGCATGGCCGTCGAGCCGCGTTCGGCCTTCGGCGTCGTTAGGTTGCAACAGGAAGTCGGCAGCCAGGCGTCGACCATTGGCGGCACGTTGAGCATGATGCGCCGCGACCTGTCGAACGAGCCCACACTGACCACGCTCTTGTCGCGCGAGGCGGCGGCCGGCGGCTTGGACTGGCGCATTCGGTTTCAGCAGGGGAAATACGCCATCACCGGGTTTGCGGGCTTCTCGTATCTGGCGGGCGACTCCATGGCGATTGCCGCGACGCAGCTGTCGAGCGCGCACTACTACGGACGCCCAGACGCCACACATCTCACGTACGATCCGAGCCGGCGCTCGATGTCCGGGTACACGGCCTCCCTGCGCGCCGACAAGGATGCAGGGCGCCGCATCTTGTGGGGGGCACAGCTGACGACCGAGTCACCGGGGTACGAAGTCAATGACATGGGTCGGCTGCAGAGCGCGGACGACATTGACTACAACGCCGATATCCAGATCCGTGAGACGCAACCGGGGCGATACTTCCAGAACTGGCGCGTGGGATTCTTGACGCGCGGATCGTACAACTACGGGCGCGATCACACCTTGAATGCGTGGAGTGAGACGACCACCCTCACGTTTAAGAATCTCTGGAACTTCTCCATGCGCACGCAGTTGGACCTGCCGATCATGGACGATGCGTTGACGCGAGGCGGGCCGGTGATGCAGACGGGGCAGAATCTGACGCAGGAGATCCGCCTGTCCAACTCCTTTGGAAGCCGCACCGGCTGGCGGGTGGGGATCGTGGGGAGTCGGGACAACATCGGTGGACAGCGCGTGAACGTGAACGGCGGCGTGACCATGCGACCGATGCCGAGCTGGCAGCTCTCGTTCGAGCCGAGCTACGTCAAGGGCACCGATCCCCGGCAGTACATCACTACGGTGCTGGATCCGCAGGCCAGTGACACGTACGGCAACCGCTATGTGTTCGCGTACGTGGACCGCACGACGATTTCGTTGCGGACTCGCCTGAACTACGCGTTCTCTCCCGTGCTCACATTGGAGGGTTACGGGGAACCGTTCGTGGCCAGCGGCGAGTTCTACGATTTTGGGGACCTGCGGAGAGCGCGCCGACGCGAACTGAGAACGTATGGTTCGCCCGGGACCAGCATCACCCGCCGCTCCGATGGCGGGTACGACTTCACTACCGGTGCCACGGGCTTCTCGGTGGACGACCCGGACTTCCACGTCCTATCGTTCCGGTCCAACTTGGTGTTACGATGGGAATGGAACCCCGGGAGCACACTCTTCCTCGTCTGGCAGCAGAATCGCTTTGCCAGCACGACCGAAGGGCGGTCGGTGGCGATCGGGGACTTGTGGTCGACGGCACGCGCCGATGGCGACAACTATCTGGCCTTGAAGCTCTCCTACTGGTTCCCGTTAGGCGGCCACTAGCCCTTCGGCGAACCTCCGATTCTGCCTGAGGATTCGCATGACTGCGTCCTTGCCCGTCCGCGGCGACATCACGAACGCGCTGCGTAACCGCCCAACACGCGCGTCGCTCTTGGCGGTTCTCACTTTGCTCGTGAGCCTGCCACTGCCGTCGCAGACCGTCCGCGACGCTCGGTCGCGCAATGGAGTGGTGGTGTCATCGCACTACCTGGCGTCGGACATCGGAGCCCAAATCCTGGCGAAGGGTGGCAATGCCGTGGATGCCGCGGTGGCCACCGCGTTTGGGCTGGCGGTCACGCATCCAAGCGCCGGCAACATCGGGGGCGGTGGCTTCATGATCATTCGCTTGGCCGACGGGCGAGCCACCACCATCGACTATCGGGAAAAAGCGCCGCTCAAGTCGACGGCGACGATGTATGTGGCGGCCGACGGCTCGCTGAACTACGCTGGCACGGACTCGGGATGGAAGTCTCCAGGCGTACCCGGCACAGTGCGCGGACTGTCCTTGGCTCACCAGAAGTATGGAAAGTTGCCGTGGAAGGACGTGGTGCAGCCAGCGGCGGACCTGGCAGCCAGCGGGTTCGTCCTGTCCAAGGAGTTGGCGGCTGAGCTGAACTATGCGGTCAGTGAGTTCATGACGCCCTTCCCCAGCTCGGTAGCGGCGTACGGCAAGCCAGGGGGCGGCAAGTGGGCCGCCGGTGATCGCCTGAAACTTCCGCAACTGGCTCGTGCGTTAGGCGCGATCGCCGACCGCGGCCCCGAGGCGTTCTATTCGGGGTGGATCGCCGACTCGCTGGACGCACAAATGCGCGCTCACGGTGGGCTCATCACCAAGGCGGACCTGGCGGCGTACCGCGCCGTCGAGCGCCAGCCGGCGCGCGGAACCTTCCTTGGCAATGAGATCATCTCCATGGGTCCGCCGAGCTCCGGCGGCATGGTGATGATCATGACGTTGAACATGCTGGAGGCGATGGCGGCGCAGCGCTTTGCCCCCAACTCGCCGGAATTCCTGCATCGCCGCATCGAGGCAGCCCGACGAGTGTACTTGGAACGAGCGCGATGGATGGGCGACTCCGACTTCGTGAAGGTTCCCATGGACCGCCTGCTCTCCAAGACCTACGCCGCGGAGCTGGCCCGTTCGATCGACCAGAAGCATGCGTCGAAGAGCGATTCGCTCGGTGCTGACTTGTTAGGCCAGGCGACAGCCATGGAGCCGGATGAAACCACACACTTCAGCGTGGTGGATGCCGACGGGAATGCGGTCTCCAACACTTACACGTTGGAGGGGGGCTACGGCTCGGGCGTGGTGGTCGCCGGGTTCATCCTGAACAACGAGATGGGCGACTTCAACAAGAAGCCGGGCAACACGACGCGGCGCGGTGACATCGGGACGCCACCGAACATCATTCAGCCCGGCAAGCGCATGTTGAGCTCCATGTCTCCGGCCATCGTCACCCGCAATGGCCAGCTACGGCTGGTGACGGGCTCACCCGGTGGACGCACCATCCCCAACACGGTGCTGAACGTCATCCTGGGAGTGACGGCCTTTGGCAAGAACGTGCGCCAAGCGGTCGACGCCTCGCGCCTGCATAACCAGTGGCTACCGGACACCACCAGCATTGAAGCTGGCGGCGCATCGGCCGAGACTATCGCCAAGTTGCGAGCGATGGGTCACCACGTGGGGTTGGGGCGCGACAAAAACCAGGGCGACGCGCACTCCATCACCTACGATCCTGCCACGCACATCGCCACGGGGGCGAACGACACGCGCAGCCCCGACTCCAAGGCGAGTGCGGCAGAGCCCGCGAGGAAGAAGGGCGGACCAGCGTCGCGTTAGGCGCCGGGCTTGGTCTCGTTCCAGGTGCGGTACACCGACGCTTGCGTCTGGCGGTTAGGCGGCACCTCCCGCAGTGGCTCCACCGGACGCCACTGCGCGCGCATGGCGTCTGGAAGTGACTGGTACAGGCGTGTCCCTTCGCTCTTCCAGGCCACCATCTCGTCGGTGACGTCCTTCACGATCCTCGCCGGATTGCCAACCACCACCTTACGCGGTGGGATCTCCATGTCCGCCGGAACAAAGGTTAGCGCGCCAATGACGCACTCGGCACCGACCACCACGCGGTCCATGACCACGGCATTCATCCCCACCAGTGAGTTCCGCCCGATGCGCGCCCCGTGGATCACCGCGCCATGCCCGATGTGTGCCGCCTCTTCCAGCACCACGGTCACACCCGGGAACATGTGGATGGTACAATTCTCCTGAACGTTGCAGCCGTCGGCGATCTCGATGCCGCCCCAGTCGCCGCGCAAGGCCGCGCCGGGTCCAATGTACACGTCGCGGCCAATGATCACGTTGCCCGTGACCGCCGCCGATGGATGAATGAACGCCGACGGATGGATGACCGGGACATAGTCCCCGAACGCAAAGACGTTTGGCATGCCGGAATCTGGCACGGACGACGCGGGGTGCCTAGTTAGGCTTTCGCGCCGCCGGTGCCGTGCCCTTGGCGTCGCGCTTGGTCACGCCGGCTTCCGCCGGGAGGTTAGCCGAGCCGCCGCCACTGCCATTGACGACGCGCGACTCGTGGTCCGACGTCCAATAGCAGGTCACCGATGTGCCAACGATCGTCTCGCGGTACTTCTGATCATCCACCAGGCAGCGCGTGTTGTCGCTGGCCACCAGGGACCGCGGCGGCTCCTTCCGCTGGACGACCTTTCGCGCAAGCCCTGACTGCCCTGGGCGACCGCCAAAAAATGGAAAGCAGGCGCCGGCCGAAAAGAGGATCGTGAGAGTGAGGGCTCGCTTCAGATTCGACATAGGGCACCTGGGTCGCTTCGAGTCGACCATCCATACGCACACCGGCCAGCCGTGTTCCCCTTCGTCTTACGCACGCTCCAGAACGAGCGCCATCCCTTGCCCCACCCCAATGCACATGGTGCAGAGCGCGTATCGCCCGCCGGTGCGCTGCAGCTCATACGCCGCCGTCAGCGCCAGGCGCGCTCCGGACATGCCCAGCGGGTGACCGATGGCGATGGCGCCACCGTTGGGATTCACACGGGGATCATCGTCGGCGATCCCCAGCTCGCGCAAGCAGGCCAATCCCTGAGCCGCGAAGGCTTCATTCAGTTCAATCACCGACATGTCTGACAGGGAAAGCCCCGCGCGACGTAGCGCCTCACGCGACGCGGGAACCGGCCCCATGCCCATGATGCGCGGTTCAACGCCTGCAGCGGCAGCGGCCACAATGCGCGCCTTTGGTCGAAGCGAGAGCTCCTTGACCACGCCGTCAGATGCCACAAGCACGGCGCAGGCGCCGTCGTTGATGCCGGACGAATTCCCTGCCGTGACCGAACCCTTGCCATCCGTGCGAAAGGCCGGGCGAAGCTTGGCCAGAACGTCCAGCGTGGTTTCCGGCTTCATGAACTCGTCCTCGGTGAACTCTCGCGTGGCGCCCTTCTTGGCACCGGCCACCGTCACGGGGACGATCTCTTCGGCGAGCCGTTGGCTGCCACGCGCTGCCGCGGCCTTCTGTTGACTGGCCAGCGCAAAGCGGTCCTGATCCTCGCGGGAGACGCCGAACTGTTCGGCGACGTTTTCCGCCGTCTGCCCCATGGAGTCCACCCCATACAGCTCTCGCATGCGGGCGTTCACGAAGCGCCAGCCGATGCTGGTATCGAACAGCTGCGCATCGCGGGCAAATGGGGTGGCGCCCTTCGACAGCACGTACGGCGCGCGCGTCATACTCTCCACGCCACCGGCAACGTACAGCTCCCCTTCGCCCACGCGCACCCCGCGGGCGGCACTGGCAATGGCGCTCATGCCCGAGGCGCAGAGTCGATTCACCGTCTCACCCGGAACCGAGACCGGCAGCCCCGCCAGGAGCAACGCCATGCGCGCCACGTTCCGGTTGTCTTCGCCCGCCTGGTTCGCACAGCCAAAGATGACGTCGGTGATGCGCTCTGGGGCGACGGTCGGAAATCGCTCCATCAAGCGGCGGATCGCGTGGGCCGCTAAGTCGTCGGCGCGGACGTCGGACAGGCTGCCGCCAAAGGCACCAACGGGCGTGCGGACGCCATCGACAAGAAATGCGTCGGTCATGAGGGTGGGGGTACGTCGTCGGGGAAATGGGGCCGAGTGGTGCGATACGCGGTGCCGCGAAAGAGGGCGACCGTGGCACCATGCTGGTTGGTCACGTCCACTCGATAGTAACCGAGCCGGCGCGACACCGCTTCTTCGCGCGCAACGGCGGTGAGCGTGTCACCCGGGTGGATGGCTGCGGGATAAGTAATGGTGTTGTCGACCGCCACGGTCACGAGCCCGTGCTGGTTGCAGGCAAAGGCAAACGCGGAGTCAGCGAAGGAGAAGACAATCCCGCCGTGTGCCACGCCAAAGCCATTGACCATTTCGTCACGGACGGTCATCCGGCAGATGCAACCGCCAGGGAGGACTTCGGTAACCTCTAAACCGAGCCATCGGCTCAGGGCGTCCTTCTCCAGCATGGCGGCAATGATGCGCCTGGCCCGATGCTCGGCGGCTGCGGTCCACGTGGTCATGCGCGCGATTCCTCAGGTCGCTGGCTGCTCTCTGGGCGCACGATCATTGGAAGAACTTCTCTCCTTGTTGCGCCATGCGACGCAGCAGAGGGCTGGCGCGATATCGGTCTTCCGCGTACGCGTCCCGCAGTTCGTCCATGCGCGCAAGCACTTCGGGCCAGCCAAGGTCATCTCCCCACGCCAGCAGACCGCGCGGATAGTTCACCCCTTTGGTCATGGCCAAGTCGACCGCGGCCGGCGTCGCCACCTGCAGGTGCACGGCGTCAACAGCTTCGTTGATGAGCATGGCCAGCACGCGCATGAAGATGCGCGAGCCTAACGCCTGGTCTTCGTCGGCCGGTTCGGCGACGGCCTGCGGTGAATAGTCGAAGAATCCGCGGCCCGCTTTCCGCCCCAGCCACCCCGCCTCAAGCAACCGCTTCTGCAAAATGGAGGGACGGTAGCGCGCATCGTAGTACATCGCCGTCCACACGCTCTCCGTCACGACGTAGTTCACGTCGTGCCCAATGAAGTCCATGAGTTCGAAGGGACCCATGCGAAAACCACCCAGTGACTTCATCGCCCAGTCGACGGTGCCAGGGGATGCGATTCCCTCCTCCACGATGCGCAGGCTTTCGCCGTAGAAAGGTCGGGCAATGCGGTTCACGATGAAGCCAGGGGTGTCCTTGGCGCGCACCGGCACCTTGCCCCATCCGTGCACCAGTCGCGTCACCCAGTCGGCGACGGAATCTCGGGTGCGCACGCCGGGGACAATCTCAACCAGGGGCATCACCGACGGTGGGTTGAAGAAATGGACCCCCACCACGCGCTCGGGCCGAGTGCATGCCGCGCCAATGGATGCAATGGAGAGGGACGACGTGTTGGTGGCAAGGACCGCGTCAGCCGCAACGGCCTCCTCCAGCGCCCGCATCACCTCCAGCTTCACATCGAGACGTTCGATCACGGCCTCGATCACGAAATCGCAGGGCGCCATGTCGATCATGTCGCCGGCAGCAATGGCATCCAGCCGTCCCAAGGCCTCGTCCCGACGTTCGGTCGTCATGCGCCCCTTCTCTACATCGCGAGCGAAGGCCTTCCGAATGGCGTCGCAACCACGTTCCAGCGCCGCCGGGGCCGTGTCCGTCAGCAGCACCCGGTGCCCGTGGAGCAGCGCCACCTGCGCAATGCCGCTTCCCATCGCCCCAGCTCCCACTACCCCGATGACGGCGTCCGCCGGAGTCTCTTTCATTTGCCGGTGAATACGGGTTTGCGCTTCTCGAGAAATGCCTGCACCCCTTCCATGAAATCATGCGAGCGGCCGGCGGCGGTCTGAATCTCCGCCTCGGTATCCAGCTGCGCGCTCAGTCCCTGCTCCATGGCCGCGTTCATCGCCTTCTTGGTCAGGCCTAGCCCGCGCGTGGGTTGGGTCGCGAGGTGTGCGGCGAGCGTCATCGCGCGTTCCCGCAGCTCGGCCCCCGGGACCACCTGATAGATCATTCCCCACTCGGCGGCCGTCGTCGCGGGCAACTTGTCGCCTAACAACATGAGCGCGGACGCCCGAGCCATGCCGACCAAGTGCGGCAGCAACCACGTGCCTCCCGAGTCCGGGATGAGGCCGATCTTGGCAAATGATTGAATGAACGACGCCTCGGCGGCGGCGATCACGATGTCGCACGCCAGCGCGAGGTTGGCACCAGCGCCAGCCGCGACGCCGTTCACGGCGCATACGACCGGCTTTTCCAGCGCGCGAATGGCGCGGATGATCGGGTTGTACTGGGCGCGGACGATCCCGCCGACGTCCGGCGGCGACTCCGGCGACATGGGAACGGAGGCCAGGTCCTGCCCCGCGCAGAAGCCACGGCCCGCCCCCGTCAGCAGCACACAGCGCACGGCGTGATCGGCAGCTGCATCCGTCAACGCCGCTTGCAACGCCTGCGCCATCGCCAGGTTGAAGCTGTTAAGCACATCTGGTCGGTTGAGCGTGAGCACCAGCACGCCCTGCGACATCTCACGAAGGATCGGATCGGAACTCATACGGACCGTGGGAGTGAGTGCATCGCGTCAGTGATCGCCCAGTTTTCCCTTGATTGCCAGAGGGCACGGACGCTAGTGAAAAGTAACCGACCGCAGCGTGCGGACATCACCGCAGACCAACCACTGTCACGCGCGCCATGGTGTCGCCCTCGAGGATGCCGTCGACCACCGACATCCCCTCAACGACCTCGCCCACGACGGTATAGTCGTGGTCCAGCCGGAAGTTGTCGGTCAGGTTCACGAAGATCTGGGCGTCGCCTGTGTCACGGCCTCGGGTGGAGATCCCCACGGTGCCATAAACGTGCGACGCCAGGTCGACCTCGTCGCGCATGAACGGGCCGTCGCCCACGTATTCCGTGGCCAGCGGGCTTCCCCCTTGGATAACAAAGGTCGGCTCCACACGGTGGAAGGTCAGTCCATTGTAGTAGCCCTTCTCTGCCAGCTCGACCAGCCGCGCCACCGTCGCCGGCGCTGCGTTGGAGCGCAGCCGAATGACGAAGGTGCCGCCACCGCTCGCCGCGTCCATCGTCACGCGCAGACGGACGTTCGTCGCAACAAATAGTGCGCCCATCCGATCGGAGATCACGCGATGAATAGCCGGCGCCGCGGCGACCGGTCGTCCACTCCACCGCGACACGATCTGCGCCGCGCCTTCGGCCACGGCGGGATCAAAGTCCCGCACGTACGGCTCCAGTCGCGACGTCATGGCGGCGTCGCCGAGTTCGCCGATGCGCTCCAGCACCGCAACGCGCGGATCTCGGGAGTTCTCACGCCGTTCACCCGTTAGGCGTTCCAGCGCAGCGAAGAGCGCGGAGACGACTTCCGGGCGTGGCGTGGTGCCTTTCAAGGCCGTGGCTCCGGCTAGCACCACCTGATACGCGCTGCTGCTGAGCGCGCGCATCGCCACGTCGTCCGCCGCGCGTGGTGAAACGGAAGCCAAGCCAGCGATGGCGGCCTCCTGGACATCTGGCACGGCGTCACTGGAGAGCGTGTTCAGGGTTTCGGTGTCCTTGAGAATGGCCGCGGCACGCGCGGCGTACATCCGAACTCGCCAGACCGTGTGCGCGCGACTCGTGCGCACTAGCGGCGCAGCGCGGTCAGGGGCGACGCGCGCTAACGCGACCAGGGCGTGCGCCTGCGCGTGCCAGCCGACGTGCGACGCGCGACGAGCCGCCGGTGCAGTCGACGCGGCGAGCGGCTCCAAGGCCTTCGCCGCGGCGGCGTGATCGGTACAGCCGCCGAGCGCGTCAATCGCCGCGAGTAGAGCTGCAGGATGCACGTCCTTCGTCGCGGCCACGAGCGGTCCGCAGTCCGCGGGATAGAATCGCCGCCAGCTGCGCACGGCGTCGAACCGAACAATGAACGCGGCATCACGTAACGACGCGGTCAGTACGCGCCGCCGCACCGTGGAATCCTCGACGTTTGCCGTGGCGAGCACCGCCAATCGCCTCACCTGCGCGTCCGGATCCCGCATGCCCAAGAGGGCGATGCTGTCGCCACGAATCCCCGGCGAAATCAGTGTGAGCATGGCCAGTCGGCGAACCTGAGCCGCCAGCAGCGTGGATTGGCCACTGCTCCCCAAACCGTAACGAAGCATGCGCAAGTCCGCAGATCCCGGGTTGCTACGCGAGCGCGCGGCATCTGGCGCCGGACGGCGGGAGCGCGACGCGGCGTACACTCCCTGCATCGCGCCGCGAACCACGCGCGGATCCATGCGCAGGCGAACGGGAGAGGGGCTGCCAGATTCATCCTGGTCGCGGAGCAGCGACGATAGCCGTTCGAGTACCGGCGCCGCCGAACTGTCTCCGCGGGCCACGCGCCCTAACGACTGAGCGAGCACGCCCAGCACCCCTGGATCCTTCTCGCGAGAAAGCGCCGACATCAAGGTGTCGACGGCCGGACGCCAGACGTCTCCCGCCACCTGCGATGCGGGGCGAACGATCTGGGCAATCGCGTCGGCAACCTCCATCCGAACTCCGGGCGACGGATCGGCCATTACCGCGTACAACGCCGGAAGAAGGGATGGACGCTCAAACCGACCGATGGCGCGCGCGGCCACACCTCGCATGGCGGCGCGCCGATCGTGCAGGGCATCGGTGAGCACACGCAGCGAGTCCGCATCGGTCGTGCGCGAGTCCTCCACCGCGAGGACGCGCTGCCACTCGGCGGCCGAAATGGTCGTGGCCTGTGCAGCTACAACACTCGGCGCCGCGACCAACAGGACGGCCAGCGCCGTGAATAGTGGGCCGTGCCATCGGGGTTGCCTAGCGGGGCGTCTCAATCGCGGCATACACGCTCGGTTTGGAAGATTTCGATTCATGGTGGCGCCGGAACTGCGTGGCGCGTAGACGGGTCGCGAAAGATGCACGGTACTCACGTTGGTGACGAAAGGCGTTGTCCCCACCACGTGGTGACGGCGCGTTCTCCATCCCGCGCGCGCATCGACAGTCCGGGGCCGCGCGAAAGGTGCATCACGCGAGCGTCGTCCACCATTCGAACCCAAGGATGCGCAGGCGGCGCGGTCGTACCTCGAGCGCAACCCAAGAACGACGCGTCACTGGTTGTTCACAAGCGCAGGCCGCCATTGGCAACTTGGGGGCCGCCGGAATTGCCATGCCTCCGGACCAAACCTTCGCCGCCACCTCCCAGCCGGCGTTCGCAGGCGAGGAAGCTGCCCCGTGGCACAGGCATTCCCTTGCCCCGGATCGGCGTGACGAGCCGTCCGGGGTTTCGTCCGGTCAGGGAGCGCAGGTTAGATTCACGCCTGCCCGCCCCCGACGCTCCCAAGCCCCGTCTTTCGCATGGCCGTTTCGCCCACCAAAGGACGTCGCCCCCGCGCAGCTCAGGCCGTACACCCAGCCGTCGACTGGCGGAAGGTCGCCTATCACACGCTGGTCTCGCGCTCGCTCGATGACATCGAGGAGACGACGAATCGAAATCGGGCCCAGGTGCCGCGCGACCACGTGGTGCTCTACCAGTTTTCGGCGCGCGGGCACGACATGGCGCAGACGATCCTGGGAGGGTTGATGACCCACCCGCATGATGCCGCCGGGGCCTACTACCGCTCGCGCCCCCTCCTCATGTCGTTAGGCCTGTCGATTGAGGATGGCTTTGCATCACCCTTGGGGCGGTCGGGCGGCTTCAGCGATGGACGGGACATCGGCGTGGTGTGCAACCTCCCCGGTCGGCACGCTGCCACCGTGCTCCCGATGTCGGGGGATGTCGGGTCGCAGTACACCCCCGCCGCCGGATGGGCGCACGCCATCTCCTACTACCGGGACCATCTGCAAGACGCCAGCTACAACGGTGCGATAGCCGTCGCCCTTGGCGGCGACGCATCGGTCGCCACCAACGGGTTCTGGTCGTCGCTCACGATGGCCACCACCCTCAAGCTCCCCATGCTCTTCTATATCGAAGACAATGGCCTGGGGATCAGCGTGGGGGGCGAGATGCAGACGCCGGGGGGCAACATTGCCAAGAACCTCGCGTCCTTTGCAAACCTGCTGGTGCGGGACGCTGACGGAACAGATCCCCACGCCACGGCCACCGCCTTATCCGACGTGGTGACCCACGTGCGCTCCGGAAAAGGGCCGGCACTGGTGCACCTGACGGTTCCCCGTTTGTCGTCGCACTCGGGACCCGACAACCAGAAGGGATACCGCACCGACGCCGAGATCGCCGCCGATGCTCAGCGCGACCCCCTCCCCAAGCTGCGGGACTACCTGGTGCCGGCGCTGCTCTCTGCCGAGGAATGGCAGGAGCTGCAACAGACGGTCGACCGGGACGTGCAGGCAGGACTCGCCGCCGCCCGGGCGCGTCCCGCGCCGGACCCCGCCTCCATCAAGCGCTTTGTCTACGCCGAGCCGGCACGGCCGGGGGACACCGCCGCCATGGGGGGCTTGACGGACGAGGAGCGTTCGGCGTTAGGCGGTACCGACCAGCCATCCAGCGGTGAGAGCGTGCGATTTGCCGACGCCATTCGTCGGACGCTGCGCGCCGAGCTGGCGGCGAATCCGAAGCTGGTGGTCTACGGCGAGGACGTCGGTCGAAAGGGGGGCGTGCACCTGGTCACCGAAGGGCTGCAGAAGCAATTCGGCGCCGCCCGCGTGTTTGACACCTCGCTTTCTGAGGAAGGGATCGTGGGGCGGGCCGTGGGAATGGCCATTGCCGGGCTGGTGCCAGTCGCCGAAATCCAGTTCCGGAAGTACGCCGACCCCGCCACGGAGCAGCTCAACAACTGCGGCACCATGCGTTGGCGCACCGCCAATCGTTTTGCGGCGCCGATCGTCGTGCGGTTACCCGGCGGATTCGGCAAAGACGTCGGCGATCCGTGGCACTCGTTGAGCGCGGAGGTGCTATGGGCGCACGCGATCGGCTGGCAGGTGGCGATTCCGTCCAATGCCGCCGACGCCGTCGGCTTGTTGCGCGCCGCCATGCGTTCGCCCAACCCGACGATCTTCTTCGAGCATCGCGCGCTGCTCATGACGAGCGATGGCAGTTCCCCCTACCCGGGCGACGACTACGTTCTCCCGTTAGGCGTTGCCAACAACCTGCGAGCGGGTCAGGACATGACCTTGGTGACCTGGGGCGCCCTGCTGCACCGCTGTCGCGAGGCCATCGAGGCCACGGGGGCAGATGTGGAACTGCTCGACCTGCGCACCATTGCGCCGTGGGACCGATCGGCGGTGCTGCGTTCAGTGCAGAAGACCGGTCGATGCTTGATTGTCCATGAAGACAACCTGACGGCGGGCTTCGGCGCCGAAATCGCCGCGACCGTTGCGCGCGAGGCGTTCTGGTATCTGGACGCGCCCATCGAGCGACTCTGTGTGGACGATGTGCCGGTGCCGTATCATCCTCGACTGATGGAGGCTGTCGTGCCGACGACCGAACGCATTGCGGAGCGCATTGTGGCGCTCCTCCAGGCATGACGCGCTCCCTGTTGGCAATGTCGGCAGTGTTGCTGCTGCCGGCATGTGCTGACCAGCCCGCCGACGCCGTGCATGGCGCATATGCCGTGGAGGTGCGGCACTCCCGCGCGCACGATACCTCGGCCCCGCTCACCAAGCTGGCGAATGTGCCTAGGGAATTGAGTACGGCTGAACGCACGACTGGACTTGGTGAATTCGTTGTGGCTGAAGGGACGAACGCTCGCGGCAAACGGGTAGCGGCTGAGGGCACGAACGTCGCTCGCAAGTCTGCTGCAGCTGAACGCATGCCGGCGTTGGCGCTGGCCCCGGACGATGACGACGAGCAATCGCAGGGTACCGCCCCGCCACCTCCGCCGGTGATGTCGGTACCGCGTGGTTCGGCTGCCGTAGAGCAGCGATCACACGGCACGCGACCGGCGGCGCGCCTGATTGCCTCCTTCGACGGACTCGGTGTCGGTTTCGTCGGACCGCAGGGCTCGGCCACCCTTCGCAACCCATCGGACAACTCGGTGGCCGTCGGGCGCGACTACATCATGCAGGTGGTGAATACGCGCATGGCCATCTTCACGAAGAAGGGCGCGATCTTCGACACCACCGGGCGCGTGTTGTATGGGCCAGTCGAAACGCGCCATGTCTTCGCCGGCTTTGGCGGGGTCTGCGAGGCGCGCAACAACGGCGACGCCGTCGTCAGGTACGACCAACTCGCCGATCGATGGCTGGTGGTTATGCCGATCTTCTCGCGCACCCCGGTGCGGCCCGGACAACCCGATGCCGCCAAGGGAGGCGACCCCGCGCAACGCAGCTTAAAGGGAAATGCGAGACAGCCTGGCGGGGCCGCAGCGCTCACCCTGCCCCCTCCTCCCCCTCCGCCGGCGGCAGGAGATACCGCGCGCCCGACACCGCGACCAGCTCCAACGCAGGACACCGGTCCGT
>JAXLXV010000003.1:0-1328 GCA_046327745.1 Gemmatimonadaceae bacterium
CCCGCCCGGAAGAACGAACGAGCGCAGCGACTCCAGGTCCTGGTTGTGCTCATCGATCCACCCCTCCAGCCGCGCCGCCTGTTCGGCCCGCACGCGCAGCCTTTCTCCCGGCTTCTCCCCGTCCGCTTGCGGCACGCAAAGATCGGCGCCGATGTCGAAAAGGTCATTCTGGATCCGCCGCAGCATGGTCTGCCAGGGTGGCCGGCGTGTCTCATCGTGCGCTGCCAGCAGGCCGAGCACGGCGTTCAACTCGTCGACGCCGCCGTAGGCCGTCACGCGCGGGTCGTCCTTGGCGACGCGTGCGCCATCGCCCAGCGAGGTCTCTCCTTGATCGCCGGTTTTTGTGTAGATGCGCGACAGGAAGACCATGGGAGCGGTGGCTGGTGAATGGTGGCTGGTTGCTGGTGGCTGGTGAGCGGTGGCTGGTGGCTGGTTGCCGGCGACAGTGGGGACGTCCAATACTCAGATTGTACAGCGACGAAAGATGTCTGCCTTCCTACGCCCAGCAACTGGTCACGAGCAACCGGTCGCCAGCCACCAGCCACCGGTCACCAGCCACCGGCGACCAGCCACCAGCCACCGCTCACATCCGATTGACGCGCTCGCGATTGGCGTGTTCCTGAATCGCGATCAGGTGCTCGCTGAGGTCGGCGTTCATGGTGTGCACCTGCGCGTTGGTCTCGATCAGCTTGCGCAGGGCGTTGTGTACGGCGATTTTCGTGGGGTAGTGGCTGCGGCGGCGGACGGGGCGCGACAGGTCACGATAATCGGCCAGGCGAGCCAGCAAGCCCGTGTGGATCAGGTCGATCAGGTCGCGCGTCAGCTTCTCGGCATGCGTCAACAGCTGACGCAATGTCATGCGGCGAATGGGTTTGTCGGAGGCCATGAACGCTCCGGGGCGCTGGGCGCCTCGCTGGAGAAAGGCGCCGCGGGGATGCGGATCGGAAGCCGGACGAGTCAAAGCCTCTTCTCAGGATCCCGGTTTCCTTTCCGGTCACGCCGGATGGAAATAAGCTATGATGTCATCAGCAGTTATCCTCTCTGGAAATTCAGGGAAGGTCAATAGGGTTTGGCGCCTCTCCCATGCGGATCCTCCTCCTCGCCGACATCCACGCCAACTGGCCCGCCCTGCAAGCCATCAGCGAGCCCTTCGATCAATGCCTCGTCCTGGGGGATCTCGTCGATTATGGCCTGGAGCCCGGTCCGTGCATCGACTGGGTCCGCCAGCGGGCCGCCCACGTCATCCGCGGCAACCACGATCACGGCGTCGCCCAGCAGGTCCGCGTCAGCGGTAAGACCGGCTTCAAGTATCTGACCGCCGTCACCCG
>JAXLXV010000030.1:0-83981 GCA_046327745.1 Gemmatimonadaceae bacterium
ACGGACGGCGTCTGGCCGACGCGGAGGGGTCCCGTCGCCGTCGCACCCTTGGCTCCCCGTGTCATCACCCCAGCGTCGCGCCGGGCCTCGAACGACGGACCCATCCTCCGGAGTGCCGGCGACCCGAATTCGCCGTTTACGCTCGCCGGTCGCCGGGCACTCGTCGTGGGGACCGAAGGGGCGGGGCTGGATGAGGTGTGGATCCACCCGTTGGCCGTATTGACCGGAGGTCTTCGGCTTTCGGTGCACGGGGTGTCGCCGACGATGACCAGCGTTCAGGTCACCCCGGTGTCCATTACGCGAACGATGCAGCTGTCGAGCGAGATCTTTGTGGAACGCGTCACCCCCGATCTTGACCAGGGGAGCGTGCTGCTCGAGTACGAAGGAGATGTTCCCGAAGGAGTGGTGCTGGATTTCCAGATGCCGTTGCGGCTGGAATGGCCCTACGATGCCGATGCATTGACGCCATTGAGCGCCGCACTAGTCGGCGATAGCAAGGTGGGATTTCGAGTCACCGTCGTCGGGTGCGACGCCCAGCACGTCGCCACGGTGACGATCGATGGCGCCCGACACGTTGTGCTCGAGCCCGACCCGATCGCCCCGCGAATCGTGGTGAGCGGGGACTTGGGTCGTTCGTTGCGGCTGCTGTTCGACGCCGGTACAGGTGGTACCGAGGCATTGGGCGTGGAACCGGCACCGGCGCGGAACGACCTTGTGGAGCGGCGCGAGTCTCACTTCCAGTCACTTCGTGAACGGACGGTTCAATTTCAGTCGCCGGATGCGTCACTCGACAGCGCCGTCGCGTGGGCCGTCCATCGGTTGGACATGTTCATGGCCGTACCACCGACAGGCGGGCTCGCCTTGATGGCCGGTTTCGCGAAATCTCGCGCGGGGTGGAGCATTTCGCGACCCGGGTATGCGTGGTTCTTCGGGCGCGATGCCTGTTGGTCGGCTGATGCGATGCTGCTTGCTGGCATGTTCCAGGAAGTCCGAGCGATCATCCACCACCTGGCAGGAACCCGTGACGTCACCGGGAAGATCTATCACGAGCTTACGACGAGCGGCGCTTGTCACTACGACGCTGCCGACGCCACGCCATTGTTTCTCCGGCTGGTTGGACGCTACTACGCATTTACCGGCGATCGCGACACGCTGCATGACGTGTGGGACGCGGTTCGCCAGTCCATCGCGTTTGTCATGTCGACGGACCGCGACCACGACGGCCTTCCCGAGAACTCGGATGTTGGACACGGTTGGGTAGAGACCGGGCCACTGGGCGGCGGTGTCGTCACCTCCTACATGGCGGCACTGTGGATCGACGCACTCGGCGAATTGCTCGAGCTGGCGCGCGCGATGGAGGACGACGGATTGGTGTTGGGGCTGGCGAGGGCGAGAGAGCAAGCTGTGGCGAGCATCGATGGCCAGCTCCGAGATCGTGCCTCAGGGCGCCTCGGGCTGCAGCGAAACCGCGATGGGTCCTTGGCGACGGATCTGACGGCGTTGAGTGCCGTGCCCATTGCGCTGGGTGTGGATACTCATCCAGACAGCAACGCCATTTTGGACGCACTCACCTCGTCGGCATTCACCACGTCGTGGGGCGTGCGCATGCTGGCCAACACAGACGCGCGCTACAACCCCACGGGCTATCACTTCGGGGCTGTGTGGCCTCTGTTTACCGGATGGACGGCGCTCGCCTGTTTTGAACGCGGGCGAACGTCCGAGGGACTTGTCCTCTGGCGCGCCAATGCCTCGTTGGCGACGGCGCGAGCCAAGGGAGCCTTCGATGAAGTACTGCATGGCGACACCGGGGAGGCCGCCGGTGTGTGTCCAGATCAGGCGTGGTCGGCTGCCATGGTCGTCGCACCTGCACTGGCTGGTATCTGGGGAATCCGGCCCAGCCGCGGCGGAAGGCGTCTACTCCTTAGACTCCAAATTCCCCACGCGTGGCCTCATGCGGCGCTCACTGGGTTGAAGGTCGGGACTGCAGTCCTCGATATTCGCGTCGAACAGCGAGAAGTCGCCGATGGACGTCAGCTGATGGTCGCCGTGCACCAGCGATCCGGTTCGTTGGAGGCAATTGGGGTCGAGCTGTTCGCTGCTCCCCATCAGCGCGTGTGGACGCGATCCGGCGAGACGCTCCGCGTGAGCGACGTGTTGCCAGGGAAGAGTGGCCGGTGGTGCCGCTGGGACATCGATGCGCCGTCCACGCGGGAAATTCTGCACTTCGTCATCGGCGCGGACTCGTGACTTCTGTATTCACAGGGGTTACGATGTCGCGCGAACCTAACGGCAGAACCAGGAGCACATAGCGACGCATGGCCGCAATCACGTTCGAAAACGTCTCCAAGGTGTTCGAGAATGGGGCGAAGGCAGTGGATGCGCTGACATTGGACGTCCCCGACGGACAATTCAGCGTGCTGGTTGGCCCATCCGGCTGCGGCAAGACCACGGCGCTGCGCATGATCGCGGGACTCGAGACACCGTCGTCAGGACGGATCTTCCTGGGCGAGCGCGACATTACGGACTTGCCGCCGAGGGACCGGGATGTGGCGATGGTCTTCCAGAACTACGCGCTGTACCCGCACCTGACGGTGCTAGAAAACATCACGTTCGGGTTGCGCATGCGGCGCGTGCCCGAGGCCGAAGCAAATCGTCGTGGACGCGAGGCGGCGACATCGTTAGGGATTCAGGATCTTTTTGATCGACGTCCGGCGCAGCTGTCGGGTGGGCAGCGGCAGCGCGTCGCGTTGGCCCGCGCGATCGTTCGCGAGCCTGCCGTGTTCCTGTTCGACGAGCCGCTGTCTAACCTAGACGCCCAGATTCGTTCGCAGACGCGCGCCGAACTGGTACGGCTACAGCGACGACTCGGGGCCACGGTGCTCTATGTCACGCACGATCAGGTGGAGGCAATGACCATGGCCACCCGCGTGGCGGTCATGAACGCCGGCCGTCTGGAGCAGGTCGCCGCGCCGCTCGAGATCTACCAGCGGCCAGCCTCGCTGTTCGTGGCGTCCTTTGTCGGCTCGCCCTCGATCAATCGGTTTCATGGGCGAGTTGAGCGCGCTGCGGATGGCATGCGCTTCGTGGGGGCACTGACCATTCCTGTGACGATGGGAGAAACCGCCAGTGCCACCCTGGCAGTCCGACCGGAGCATCTGAGAATTGCCCCCACCGAAACGGCTGCGAAGGCGTCGGTGACACTCGTCGAGGCACTGGGGCCGGAAACGCTCGTTCACCTGCAACTGGATTCCGGCGAGGCCGCAGTCGTTCGAGCTGCCGGAGCGCATACGTTGCCCGTTGGCGCGGTCGTGCCGCTGGCGATCGATGCGTCTAAGGCGTTGATCTACCATGACTCCGGAGCGCTGGCGTGGGCAGGCGCCTGACGCGGTGGAGTTTGGGTCTGGCGCTGGCGACGACAGCGTGCGGACAGGGAAGGGAGTCCGTCGTCTTGCGCATGACCTCCTGGCAGTCGCCCGAAGAGAATGCGCTGGACCGGCCGGCCATCGAGGCGTTCGAAAAGGCCCACCCCGGCGTGCGCGTGGTGAACGAGCCGGTCTCGAATCAGGCGGAGTACCGAGAGAAGGTGATCACCAACATCGCCTCGGGGTCGCCGCCGGACGTGTTGTTGCTTGACGGCATTGACGTGCCCGCCTTTGTCGACAGCGATGTACTGTTAGACCTGACGACGTTCGCGCCGAGAGTGGGGATCGATCTGAGGTGGTACTATCCCAACGTCCTCGACATGTTTGCGCGCAGTGGTCACGTGTATGCGCTCCCCAAGGGTTTCTCGCCCATGGTGATTTACTACAATCGCGCGATGTTCGATCGCGCGCACGTTACGTATCCCCGGGACAGTTGGACCTTCGACGAATACGCGCAAACGGCGCAGGCGCTGACCCGCGATACCAACGGGGACGGGACCACCGACGAGTGGGGCGCCGTGCTTCTGCGTCCGTTCTACACGTGGCAGGCCTTCGTATGGAGCGGAGGCGGGGACATTCTCACCCCCGATGGGCGCCACGCAACCGGTGCCTTGGACAGCCCTGCCACCGATTCGGCACTCTCCTTCTTGACTGGTCTGGTCGTTAGGCAGCGCGTAGCTCCCAAGCCTAACGCCTTCCGTGCCGTGACCGGAAACGAGACGCGGCTCTTCTACAGCGGCAAGCTGGCGATGCTGCCCAGCGGTCACTGGCTAATTCCCAATATCAAGCGCGAGCTAGCCCTCGGACATCTGCGTTTGGGGGTCACCTCCACGCCGCGGGCTCCCACCGCGTTTCCGTCGACGCCACTGTTTGCCTCGGGGTGGGCAGTGCCCCGCAATACCGCGCACCGCAAACTGGCGATGGAGCTGGCGGCCGCCTTGGCCGGCCCCGCCGCCCAAAAGTCGCGGCTAGAAGCCGGGTTAGAGCTGTCGACGATTCCCGCGGTGCAGGAGGCTTTTGCCAGCCGGGACACCTTGGGCCTCGAGTCCGCGTTCCTTCGGCAGGTGCCCTTCGGACGCCCGCCGTGGGGGGCGCGCATTGCCCGCTACCGCGAGGTGGAAGCCCTGCTGCCGGACATCATCGACCGCGTGGTCATTCGCGGTGAGGACGTGCACGCCGTGACATCCGACGTGGCGCGCAAGGTGGATGCGGTGTTGGCTCGATGAATCCGGTCCGCCTGATCTCCAACATTAGCCTGGCCGGGGTGTGCACCATGTACGCGCTCCTGACGGTGGCGATTGGCCAGCGCACGAGCGCCGCCGTCTCCTATGCCCGTGTGGCGCAGGAGGCCCGGAGCGTGGGGCGCATGGTGCGCGAGGGATCGCGACGCACGCCAATCACCGTCGCCCCGCTCCTGTCCTCAGGAAGCGTGACCCGCGTTCGTTCGGAACTTCAGCCTCGCTTTGGACGCGAGGTCGATCGCATTGGGAACGAGGATCGGACACTGGTCTTGGGCATGTGGGCGGCGCGCGCCGTGGTCGTCCCGGTGAAGGACACCGACGACTGGGATATCGTCGGGGCGGTAGCGTTAGGTGCCGATGCGCTCCGCGGTCTGCGCCTGCTGATCGCGATCGCCGCGTTCGCCGGGCTGCTGGCGTTCTCTCAAGGCACGCTGGCCATCAAGCGACTGGCTGAGGGAGACAGCGCTGGCGGGCACCTTGGCGTCATTGGCGCGCTGGTGGCACTGTTACTCGGCAGCGCCATCGTGATCGTACGGGCTCGCCTGGAGATCCTGACAGGAGCCGCCGCGATCGGGCCGACGGCACTGGCCTCCCTGCGATTCGATCCCTCGGCGCTCTCCCTGCCAAACCAGGCGGTCACGGCGATCGGGCTGGCGCTCGTCGGATTGTCCGCGTCGGCGTTGGTGCTGGCGGCCGCGTGGATGAACTCTGCCCGTCGGCCCTGGACCATCCGCCTGGAAACCTGGACCGCCTGGAGTTTTTTGGCGCCGAGCGCCGTCCACCTGATCGTCCTGACGGCCGGTCCGCTGCTGTTCACCTTGTGGGTCTCGCTTCACGACTGGGACCTGCTTCGTCCCACGGCCCCGTTCGTCGGATTGGCGAACTATGCGGAGATGTTCCGCGACCCGCTGTTCTGGAAGGCCCTGAAGAACACCGCGGTGTACGCGTTGTACGTGCCGGTGACCATGGCCCTCGCGCTCGGGGCGGCGGTTTTGCTGAACCGACCAATCCGGGGTGTGAAGGTTCTCCGTGCCATGGTCTTCCTGCCGACGGTCGTGTCGTTCGCCGCAATTGCCATTGTGTGGCAGTGGATGTTCAACGCCGACTATGGGCTGCTGAACTATGGGTTGAAGCTGGTCGGTTTGCCGGCCGTTGACTGGCTTGGAAATCCGACCACCGCGTTGATCGCCGTGATGATCGTCTCGGCGTGGATCCAGCTGGGATACCAGATGGTGATCTATCTGGCCGGGCTGCAAGGCATCCCAGCCACGTTGTACGAGGCGGCCACTTTGGATGGCGCGTCGGCTTGGGGACGCTTTCGCCGTATCACACTGCCGCTGCTGCGCCCGACCAGTACGTACCTGTTCGTCACCGGCGTGATCTGGTCCTTTCAGGTGTTCACGCTGGTCTATGTGATGACCGAGGGGGGGCCGGTGCACGCCACCGATGTCTTGGTTTATCGCATTTACCAGAACGCGTGGGAATTCCGTCGCATGGGCTTTGCCAGCGCCATGAGTTGGTTCCTGTTTGCGTTGCTGTTGGTCCTGACGGTGGCCCAGTGGAAGGTGCTGAACCGACGGGTGGACCATGCCACGTAAGCCAGTACCAGCACCGGCACGCAACGAGCGTCGCGCGTCGACATCGGTGGGGCATGTCGTGGCAACGAGTGCCGCCGTCGTGCTTGCCGTGGTCATGCTGGTGCCGTTCCTGTGGATGCTCGGCACGTCGTTGATGGGCGAGTTCGAGGTCTTTCGCTATCCGCCACCGCTCTGGCCAGCGACGCCGCGCTGGCAGAACTACCCAGAAGCGCTGACGGCCTTGCCATTCGGGCGGTTCTTTCTCAACTCGGCGACCTTGGCTCTGTTCACGGTAGTCGGTCAGGTCTCCACGGGGGCGGCCGCGGGATACGCGTTCGCCCGCTTCCGGTTTGCTGGTCGATCCGCGCTCTTCGCCGGTTACCTGGCGGCACTCATGGTCCCCGCCATTGTGCTGCTGATCCCCCGTTTTCTTATCATAGATGCGTTAGGCGGCGTGGATACCGTGGCGGGTTTGGTGTCGACCGAGCTGGTAAGTGCCTGGAGCGTGTTCATGATGCGCCAGTTCTTCCTGTCGCTGCCACGCGAGATGGAGGACGCGGCGCGGATCGATGGGGCGGGGGAGTGGGCCGTCTTTTGGCACATCGCGATCCCGTTGGCGCGCCCAGCCCTGGCCACCCTGGCACTGTTTTCCTTCATCGATGCCTGGAAGAACTTCCTGTGGCCCTTGGTCGTGACTCGCTCCATGGACCAACGCGTCGTGGAGGTGGGCATCGCCTCATTCCACGGGCTGTATTACGCCAATTGGCCGTACCAGATGGCGGCCGCGGTGGTCGCCTTGATCCCCATCATCGTCGTCTTCGGATTCACCCAGCGGTACTTCACCCGCGGCATCCAGTTGACCGGGTTTCGGTAAGGCTGTCTGGGCCCCAAGCGGGCACGTCGTTACCTCGGGGCACCTTAGTCGGTCATAATGTCCGAGGGGAGGAATCCCCGCCTGACCGCTTCTCACTCCGAGTTCGACATGAACGCCGAACAAGTTGCTCCGCCGCCAGCTACACCGTTGGCGGTGATTGCCGACGTCGCGACCCGTCTCGCGAATAGCGAGCACCTCGTGGCAAAGGTGCAAGACGTGTTGGCCATGATCCGCGCCGCGACCGGCGTGGAGGAATGTGCGCTGTGGTTGCACGGCCCCGACGGCCTGTTCTGCGCCGCGCGCGCGGGCGCCACGCTCGTTCCCGTTGGCGTGGTCAGCGCTGCCCTCGAGCGCAGTGCCACGCCCACGCCCGGCTTCATCGTGCGGCGCGTCGTCGTTGGTACGCGGCAACTCGGTGCGATCACGGCCGCCAGCCAGAACCCAGTGCCCGAACTCGAACAGGTGCTGGAAACCGTGGCACGCATGGTCGCGACCTCCCTGGCCCACGCCGAGCACATCGGACAGCTGCAGGGGGAACTCGACGCGCGCACGCGGCAGATCGATGATCAACGCAAGTTCACCGAGAAGGTGATCGATTCACTGCCGGTTGGCCTGTACGTCGTCGACCGTGAATACCGAGTGCAGATCTGGAACCGCAACCGCGAGACAGGCCTTCAAGGGATTTCCCGCGAAAAGGCGCTCGGCCGCACGATCTTCGAGATCCTTCATCGGCAGCCGGCCGAGGCCCTGCGCAAGGAAATCGACGAGGTTTTCCGTTCGGGTCGCATCCAGCAGTTCAACATTGAATCGCGTGGCAGCGGCGAACCCCGCACGTACCGGATCACGAAGATCCCGATGCGGCTGACGGACGGCCAGATCACGCACGTCATCAACATTGGCGAAGACGTCACCGATTGGACCACCGCGCAGAACCGTTTTGCGCAGTCGGAGAAGCTCTCGGCGATCGGACAGTTGGCCGCAGGGGTCATGCACGAGGTCAACAACCCGCTGGCCACCATCGCCGCTTGCGCCGAAAGCCTGGGCTTGCGGTTGGATGACCTTCGGGATGCCGGCGTGGAGATTCCCCCGCAGACCGGGGAATTCATCCGCATCATCGACGACGAAGTGCATCGATGCAAGGGCATTGTCGAACGCTTGCTCGACTTCTCACGTCCCCCGGCCGCAAAGCGAGAGCCCGTCAGCATCAACGCGGTCGTCGACCAAACGTTGTTCCTGCTCAAGCATCACGGCCGGTTCAAGAAGTTCAAGGTCCAAACGCTCTACGACACCTCGCTCGGTTCGGTCCTGGCCAACGCCGACCAGCTCGTGCAGGTGTTCATGGCGCTCCTCATCAACGCTGCCGACGCGATGAGTGATACGGGGAGCATCACGATTCGTACGCGCCGTGGCGCATCGCCCAGCGAGGCCATCGTCGCTGAAGTCATCGACGAAGGCCCGGGCATTCCGCGCACGGAACTCCCGAAGATCTTTGAGCCGTTCTACACCACCAAGCCCCCTGGCCGCGGCACGGGACTCGGATTGTCCATTTGCTACGGGATTGTCAGCGAACACGGTGGTCGCATCGAGGTCGACAGCGCAGTGGGCGCAGGCAGCACGTTCCGCATCCTGCTCCCGGTGGCTGGAGACAAGCCCGCATGAACGGCTCCCCGCGCATAAAGGTGCTGCTGGCGGAAGACGAACAGCACCTGAGCGCCGTACTCCGCGACTTCCTGGAGTCGCGTGGCTTTTCCGTGACCGTCACCCACGATGGCGCGGCCGCGTTGCAAGCCATGCGGCTCGAATAGTTCGACGTGGCGCTGGTCGATATCGTCATGCCAGAATTGGACGGTCTCGAGGTCCTACGTGCCTTACGCGATGAGCCCTCGCCACCTGAGGTCATCATCATCACGGGCAACGGGACAATCGAAACAGCCATCACGGCCATGAAGCTGGGCGCCTTCGACTATCTGTCCAAGCCGTACCGCATGGCAGAAATCGAGGTACTGGTGCGCCGCGCGTACGAACGCCGTTCGTTGACGCGAGAGAACGCGCTGCTCCACACGCGGCTCGCTCGCGTCGATCCTCTGCCAGACATCGTCACGAAACACGAGTCCATGCGCTCGGTGCTCGACCTGGTGAGCCGTGTGGCCAAGAGCGACTCTCCGGTGTTGATCACCGGCGAATCCGGCACCGGGAAGGAACTGATCGCCCGCGCGCTACACTATGGTTCCGAACGCGGGGCTGGTCCGTTGGTCGACATCAACTGCGCGGCCATCGGTGGATCAAGCGTCGAATACGAGTTGTTCGGACACGAAGTCGGTGCATTCCCGGGCGCGTCGACGGCGCGCACGGGGCTGCTCGAGTTGGCCGCTGGCGGAACGCTGTTCATGGACGAGATCTGCGGCTTGGAAGAACGGTTGCAGGGCGCGCTGCTTCGCGCGCTGGAGCAGCGGACGTTCATGCGCGTTGGCGGCCGGCAAAAGGTCGAACTGAATGCGCGCATCGTGGCGGCGACCAACCGCGATATCTCGCGACTCGCCAGCGAAGGGGTGTTCCGGGCCGATCTCTTTTACCGGATCAACACCATCAGTATCGCACTGCCACCGCTCCGGGAACGCCCGGCCGATATCCCTGTGCTGGCCGAGTACTTTCTGAAGCGCTTGGGTGGCGCGAATCCGCCGCAGCTCAGCGATGATGCCGTTCGCGTTATGCAGCGATACCGCTGGCCAGGGAATGTCCGCGAACTTCGGAACGTCATCGAACGCGCCGTGCTGCTGGCACACGACGGCGTGATCGAGCCGCGCGACTTGCCCTTGCAAGACGCCGGAAACGGGGTCGCCCCGCTCAACGGGACGAATGGACACAAGGCACTGCTCGACGTGGAACGCGCGCATATTCTTGGCGTCCTTCAACAGGTCAGTTGGCACCAGGGTCGCGCCGCGTCGATCCTCGGGATATCCTCAAAGACCTTGTATCGCAAAATTCGCGAATACGGATTTCAGCGTCCCGCTACCTAGACAGCGTTCCCCATGAAGGTCCTCGTCATTGAGGATGACCCGACGGTCGGCAATTTCGTAAAGCGCGGCCTGGAGGAACAACGCTGGCGCGTGCAGCTCACGGCCGACGGCGAGGAAGGGGAGAGGCTGGCGGGCTCTGAGACGTACGATGTCGTCATCCTCGACATGCGCTTACCGGGGAAGTCAGGACTGGAAGTCCTGGAGTCCCTGCGCGCCAAAGGGTTTGAAAAGCCGGTGTTGGTGCTGACGGCACAGGATGCTGTCGACGCCAAGGTCAAGACCCTGCGCGCCGGCGCGGACGACTACGTCACCAAGCCTTTCGCCTTCGAGGAACTGCTGGCACGGGTCGAAGCCCTCGCCAGGCGCCCCAGGGCCATGGCCTCTCCGGTCGTCCGCGTGGCCGATCTCGAGCTGAATCGTGACACGCGCGAAGTCAGTCGCGGCGGAGAGGTCATTGACCTCACGCCCAAGGAATACGCCGTGCTCGAGTACCTCATGCGACACGTGGGCCGCGTCATGAGCCGCACCTTGATCACTGAATACGCGTGGGGATACCACTTCGACCCCGGCACCAACATCGTGGATGTGGTGATTAACCACCTGCGCAAGAAGATCGACGCCAAACACGACAAGAAGCTGATCACCACCGTTCGAGGTGTTGGGTACGTCGTGAAGGCGTAGCTCCGGAGTCCGGCGGTGGCGTCCCCGGAATCCCCGGGGCATCATTCGGGTAGCGACGTGGAGAATTTGCGCCCGCCGACCGCCCTATGGCTTCGATCCGCTCAAGACTCACCTGGTCGTACACGCTGGCTCTCATGGCCACCTTGCTGCTTTTCTCGGCGGCAATTCTGGTGGTCCAACGCGCCTCTGTGATGCGTGAGCTGACGATGAGCGCGGAGACCTTTGCTAACCTCGGCGTCCAGATCCTGCGCGAGGCCAGCACCGCCGGCGAGAACGTCGTCGTGACGTCCGATTCCCTGGTCGGCCCGGTCCTGAATCCGCGGTGGCGCAGCCGCTTGGACGTCTTGCCGGCCTACGTGATCGTGCTGGATCGCAACAGTCGTCGCGTCTATCAGTCGCTCCTTGTTCGCCAACTCCCCGTGGGTGAGGCGGCCGTCCTCGACGATGCACTGGCGAGTCTGGAGCGCTCGTCGTCCACCGTGTTCAAGACCAACAGCGACGAGATCGTTCTGGTCCGGCGCGCGGACCCCGATCCCCGGTACTCGGCATTCCGGGTGGTTGTCGGCCTGGGTCGCTCAGAGAGTGATACGGCGACATGGGAGCTGATTGGGACGGTGGCGTTGATGCTGCCACTACTGGTCGCGTTCTCAGTGTTCGCCGCGTATGTAATCGCCGGCGGGGCCGTCCGCCCCATCGACAAGATTCGCTCTGAAGTTGAGGCCATCACAGACGGCCGCAGTCTTCATCGTCGGTTGGCGATTGAGCCCGGCGGAGATGAGCTGGCTCGCCTGACGCACACGCTCAACGACATGATTGGCCGTTTGGAGACCTCGTTCGGGGCGCTGCGACGATTTACCGCCGACGCGTCGCACGAGCTCAAGACCCCGCTCACCGTCTTGCGTGCCGACGTGGAAAGGGCAATGCACGCGCCAACCCACAGCAACGACCAGCTGGTCGCCTTGGAGGAGGCGCTGCAGGAGACCACGCGCATGGCCGACTTGGTTGAAAGCCTGCTGACGCTGGCGCGCGCTGACGAGGGCAGGTTTGACCTGCACCGCGAGGTGGTGCCCTTGGAGCCGTTGGCTCGGGAGGTCATGGAGACAGCGGTCATCCTTGGCGAGGACGCCGGGCTGCAGGTCTCCATGCCGGTCGTGCAGCCCGTCGTGGTACTCGGTGACCGAACTCGACTGCGGCAGTTGTTCCTGAACCTGGTGACGAACGCCATCAAGTACACGCCGCGCGGCGGAGAGGTGGAGCTGTCGCTCGCCCGAAACGACGATCAGGCGGTGTTTAGCGTGAGGGATACGGGAATCGGGATTGCAGCTGCGGACCTTCCGTTCATCTTCGAACGCTTCTGGCGTGCGGACCGCGTGCGCTCACGAGCGGCGGAGCGGGGCGGTTTCGGTCTGGGTTTGGCAATTTCGCAGTGGATTGCGCAGGCGCATGGTGGAACGTTGACGCTGCAATCTCGACTGAATCGTGGGTCCACTTTCACCGTCACGCTCCCGCTGGCGGCGGATGACGTCACGGATGAGAGCGTTGAGGCTGACGCGCTCACGCGTGTGGCGGACTAGGCCTGGGCGAAGGTGGGGACGTCACCGTAATGATTGGGAGCAGGCACCTCCGCGGGATTTCATGCGATGGACTCGTTATTCCATGCAAATTCTGTCGTGAAAAAGCGTCATTCTTGATTGGAAAAACCGCCAAGTAGAGTTGCGCTAAGACGCTGCAAAATGAAGATGGCGTCTCGTATGAATCCCCATGTCTCATGTCGATTGGTCGGTTTCTGGCTTCAGCTGAACTAAAACCGTAACAAGTTCTTCATTGATTCTTAACAATGTTACCTCCATTCCGGCTTAAAGCCACGAGCTGTAGAATCGTCGCAGGTTCGCTGAGGGTGCCGGAGTCTCAACCAAGCGGTCGAGGGTCAAAGGTTAACAACCTGCTCGAATCAAAGAAGAAGAAGCAGAAGACGTTAGGCGGTACGCCTTCAGCTTCATCGCACACGGCACGCCATCCTGCTGGCCGTGATCGCCACCGCCTGGCCTGCGCAGGAGTCGCGTAAGCCGAAAGAAAAGTTGACTTCGTCGGCGCCGAAAGAGGAAGTGAAGCCGAAGGAGCCGGAACCACCACTGGTTCAGCAGGCGGCACCCTGCCGCCGAAAGGCTTCCAAACGCTTACCGCGCCGATCGAAATTCCTGACGTGCTGCCGGACATCGACCTCACCCGCAAGGTGACGGACGAAGCCGACTTCACCGGGAAAGCTCCAGGGCGGTATTGCGAAGGGTGTCGAGAAGAAGGTCGAAGGCGGTGAAGGAAGACCAGGCGTATTTCGAGTTCCAGGTCGAAAAGCCCGTCGTTCCGGCGCCAGGATCTTTCAGCCGCGCTATCCGGACATTCCGGCAGGCCGCGTCGAGGTGGCGAAGTGCTCGCCCAGTTCGTGGTCGACACCACCGGTCGCGCCGAGACAGGGTCGTTCAAGGTCCTCCAGCTCGTCGCACGACCTCTTCGCGCAAGCCGTGAAGTCCGCTCTTCCAGGTATGCGCTTCATTCCCGCCAGGCCGGTGAAAGCGGGTGAAGTAGCTCGTCCAGCAGCCGTTCACGTTCGCCATCACCAAGTAGTAGCGTCTCACTCTTCACCGCGGAGCACGTTTCTTATGAATCTCGATCTTGCCGAGATTTGGGAAAAAACCCCCAAGTTTGGAAAGTTCCTGTGGTTCGTCCTCGCGTTCATGTCGATCTGGTCGCTCTCGACCGCTATCGGCAAGTGGTGGAGCCTGCGCAAGGCTCAGGGCGAGACGATCAAGTTCGCCCCCGAGTTCTCGCAGTTCCTCGAAGAGGACAACCTCACCGAAGCCATCAACCTCGCTGAGCGCTACAAGAAGTCTCACGTCGCCCGCGTCCTTGGTGGCGCGTTGGCCGAAGTGAAGCCGCTCATCATGGATGGTTCGGTCACGGTCTCGGACATCAACACGGCCGAGCGTGCGGTTGAGCGCGAAATGCTGATGGAAATCGTTCAGCTGAAGCGCGGTCTGTCGATTCTGGCCACTGTCGGCGCCACGGCGCCGTTCGTCGGTCTGCTCGGCACGGTGTTCGGCATCATCAACGCCTTCACGGGCATGGCCAAGTCTGGCGGCGCTGGTATCGCCGCGATTTCGGCTGGTATCGCTGAAGCACTGATCGCCACGGGGTTCGGCCTCATCGTCGCCATCCCGGCCGTGTGGTTCTACAACTACTTCACGACCAAGATCGACAACCTCACCGCGGAAATGACCTACACCTCGAAGGAGATGATCGACTATCTCATCAAGGGTGTGTCGGGTGAGTTCGGCCGTTCGCGCTTCACCCGCGAGTTCAATACGCAGGTGCAGGGCGGTAACCCGGTTTCCCAGTAGTCGGCAGCCCAACCCCGATAGGAGGGCTTTCCGATGGGAATGGCAGTTGGCACGGGCGGCGTTAAGGCCGAGCCTAACGTCGTACCAATGATCGACGTCATGCTGGTGTTGCTCATCATCTTCATGGTGGTGACACCAGCCCTCGCGGCGGGCTTCACGGCTACTCCCCCTCAGGGAATCAACCTGAAGACGCACCCCGAGGAAGATTCCGACCAGATCCTCGGCATCGACGTCAATGGTAAGTACTTCATGAACAAGGTCGAAGTCGGTAAGGACACGCTCGACAAGGTCATCAAGGCGATCTACGACGCGCGCTCCATCGACAAGATCTTGTACGTCAAGGCGGACAAGGACCTTCCGTACTCCGCCGTGCTCGACGCCATGGATATCGCGTCGAAGAACGGTGTCCGCGTAGTCGGTGCGATCTCGGAGCAACAACCCGGTACCAAGTCCACGGTGCCAGGCGACGCTCCCGACATGACCAAAAAGAAGTAACGAGCCAGAGGAGACCGCATGGCTGGAATGGCAGGTGGGGCCGAAGGCCTACGAAACGAACCAAACGTCGTTCCGATGATCGACGTGCTCCTCGTGCTCCTGATCATCTTCATGATGATCATTCCATTGTCGCGCGTGGCGATTGACCTGCAGCTTCCTGATCCGAAGCCGTCGGACGAGCCGCCTCCGCCCAATGCGAATCAGATCGTGCTTGAAGTCCTTCCTGGCGGCCAGTTCGCCGTCAACAAGGAAGCGATTCCAAAGGAACGTCTGGGTGCTCGGTTAAAGGAGATCTACGATCCGCGTCCCGAGAAGATCATCTTCTTGAAGGGTGATCCCACGGTGAAGTATCAGGACGTGATTTGGTCCATGGACGTTGCACGTGGTGCTGGCGTGAAGGTCATCGGCGTTCCGCCGAAGGATGCCGGAGCTCCAGCGCCGTCCAAGTAAGGGTTACGGCAGCAGAGAAGGGTTGTCTCATACGGCGGGTGAACCCAAACGGCTCACCCGCCGTATTAGTTTCCGCAGACAGCGCCTTCAGAATCCGTCGACTTCACCGCGCCGAAAACCCGCCGCATGCACTTCGAAGAAAGCTCAGCCGATTCCCGAATCGTGCCGGCCGCGCAGACGGAGCGGGAGCGCCGTCCTTATCGGCCCCCGATCGGCATTCCCGGCCATCCGGAACCGAAGGCGCAGGCGACCGTTGCCTCGTTCCTGCTGCACGGGCTGCTGATTCTCCTGGTGCTGGCACCCACCCTGTTTGTGAGCTCGCAGCTCTTCGACGTTCAGAACAAGGGAGCTGGGGGCTTGGGTCCCGCCGGTGGCGGGGGTGGGGGAAACCGTGGGACCGGCGGAGACAACGGAACCAGTTACGTGCACGAAGGGCTGCGCTACGTTCGTTTGACCAAGACGGAGCCAGCAGAAAAGAAGGAGGACAAGATCAAGCCTCCAGTTGAGAAGAAAAAAGAACCCGAGCCGCCCAAACCACCTCCTCCGCCAGAGCCGCAGAAGCAAGCAGCGAGCGCTGACTCGGCGGCGGCACGAGAGGCGGGGCCGGTTGGGGGAGTTGGCGGAGGAACGGGGAAAGACGGCAGTGCGGGAAGCGGGTCTGGGAGTGGCGGGGGAGTGGGATCTGGTGTGGGGACAGGGCGGGGGTCCGGGAATGGTCCCGGCACCGGAGGTGGGACTGACGAGGTGTTTCCGCCGACGGTGATCTCCATGCAGCTACTCCCACTACCTGTGCCGTCCAAAGTGCGGCCGTATACCATGGTCGCGTACTTCGAGGTCGATACGACCGGGGAGGCGCGGCTTCTTTCGTTTAATCCGTCAAAGGACGGAGGCTACAACAAGCGCATTCGGGAGATGTTGATGGAAATGCGCTTCCGTCCAGCGGTGCGCGGGAACGGGGTACCGGTCAAAGACACGGCGGTGGTGACGGCCGAAGCGCGCTAATCGAGCTATCATATTTTCGGCACTGGCTTTAGGACGGCGGCAAGGGTATCTTGACGCCGGTTTTTTGCGCCCTAGCTGCGCCCGAATACCCCCTCGGGAGCTCCCCCAGCAACCCCGTCCTGCATGAACAGCGTGGCCGACCAGACCAACGCTTCAGGGAGTCGTGCGGACTTTGTTCGTGCGCTCACGCTGACGGACGCGACTATGCTGGTCGCTGGATCGATGATCGGGTCAGGCATCTTCATTGTCGCAGCCGACATCGCGCGCACGCTGAATTCACCGCTCTGGTTGATTCTGGTGTGGGTAGGCACCGGACTGATCACCTTGCTTGGTGCGCTGGCCTACGGGGAGTTGGCGGCGATGTATCCACGGGCCGGCGGCCAATATGTGTTCCTTCGCGAGTCGATGGGTCCTCTCGTTGGTTTTCTCTACGGGTGGACCCTTTTTCTTGTCATCCAGACCGGGACCATCGCCGCGGTTGCCGTCGCCTTCGGCCGATTCCTTGGCGTCTTCGTCCCGCAGCTCACACCCGAGCGCTTCACCTGGTTTCCGAGCGCTGATGTGTGCCTTCGTATGCTCGGCTGTACGGACGCCAGCAAGGCATTCCAATTCGGCCTCTCGCCACAGCGTGTCATGGCCTTGGTGTCGATCTGGGTGCTGACTGCGATCAATCTTCGTGGCATCAGTGAGGGCAAGTTCGTGCAGACCTTGCTCACCATGGTGAAAGCGGCGTCGCTGGCCCTGCTTATAGTGTTGGGGCTGACGATTGGTCGGAATGCGACGGCCGTGGCGGCGAACTTTGGCGCCGGCCTGGTGGGCGCTCCGCCCGTGGGATCGGCGCTCGTATTAGCGGTGGGTGCAGCGATGGTGGGGTCTCTGTTTTCCAGCGACGCCTGGAACAACGTCACCTTCGCTGCGGCGGAGGTTCAAAATCCTCGCCGGAACCTGCCGTTGGCGCTTCTGCTTGGCACGGGGCTCGTCTCGCTGCTGTACGTCTTGGCCAACGTGGCGTACTTGAACACGTTGCCGTTAGGCGGCGATCCGGCCGGCGCAACGGCCGTGGCACGGGGCATCACCCACGCCACGCAGGACCGTGTCGGAGTCGCCGCGGCCGAGGCCATGTTCGGGAGCGCGGGAAGTATCGCCATGACCGCTGCTATTCTCGTCTCCACCTTCGGGTGCAACAACGGCCTCATTCTGTCAGGGGCCCGTGTCTATTTTGCGATGGCGCGCGATGGGTTGTTCTTCCAGCGCGCCGGAGCACTCAATGCGCAACGCGTTCCGGCGTATGCCCTGGTGGTGCAGTCGTTGTGGACCTCCCTGTTGTGCCTGTCGGGGACGTATGGGCAACTGCTGGATTACGTGATCTTCGCCGCGCTGGTGTTCTACGTACTCACGACCATCGGGCTCTTTGTGTTGCGCCGGAAGGCGCCGGAGATGGAGCGCCCGTATCGCGCGGTGGGATATCCGGTCTTGCCCGGCGTGTACATCGCCTTGGCGTCGACCGTCGCGGTGATTCTGCTACTGGCCGAAAAGACTAGGGCGCAGGCCGTGTCGGGCCTGCTGCTCGTTTTGATTGGCGTTCCTGTGTTTTACCTATGGCGGGCCTCGAGTGAGGCGCGCCCGTTGGCCGCATGATCGGTGCGGCAACGCTCAGCAGCGGTGGAGGGATCACGCCCGCCCGCCGCGATTTCGACGGACATCCGTCACTAGTTAGTCACTAAGGAGATCGCGAACGATGAATCGGTTGGATTCCGGAATTCGACGTGGCCTGTATGCCGTGCTCGCCTTGGTGGCGATGGGGCTAGGCACACTGTGGCACGTTCCCTCGGCCGCGGCTTCGCAAGCCGTGGCCCCGGCCGTGAGCGCCAGCGTGGCGGTGGCCCAGGAACCCGCCGCCGAGCCTCGTGGTGGCGGCGAGGCCAACCTCCACGTGCCCGACCTATCCACGCAGACGTTCCTCGGCAGTACGCCGGGGTCCACGCTCCTCATGAGCGGGATTGTCGTGAGCGTGCTGGGCTTGCTGTTCGGTCTCATGATCTTCCGACAGCTGCAAGCCTTGCCCGTCCATCGATCCATGCGCGAGGTCTCGGAGTTGATCTATGAGACCTGCAAGACCTATCTCATAACGCAGGGACGTTTCATCCTGATTCTTGAGATATTCATCGGCGCGGTGATTCTGCTGTACTTCAAGTTTCTGCTCGCGTTCCCGTGGGACCGCGTCCTAATCATCCTGCTCTTCTCGCTGGTTGGCATTGCCGGCAGCTACGGTGTGGCGTGGTTCGGCATTCGGGTCAACACCTTTGCTAACTCCCGCACGGCGTTCGCGGCACTCAAGGGGAAGCCCTATCCCTGTTATCAGATCCCGTTGAAGGCCGGCATGAGCATCGGCATGATGCTGATCTCGGTCGAGTTGTTGCTGATGCTGTTGATCCTGCTCTTCATCCCGGGTGACTACGCTGGCTCCTGCTTCATCGGGTTCGCCATCGGTGAATCCCTGGGTGCCGCGGCCCTGCGTATCGCGGGCGGTATCTTCACCAAGATCGCCGACATCGGCGCGGATCTCATGAAGATCGTCTTCAAGATCAAGGAAGACGACGCGCGGAATCCTGGCGTCATCGCTGACTGCACCGGTGACAACGCGGGTGACTCGGTTGGCCCGTCGGCCGACGGCTTCGAGACGTACGGTGTGACTGGCGTCGCCTTGATCTCGTTCATCCTATTGGCCGTGAAGGATCCAGCGGTTCAGGTCCAGCTGCTCGTGTGGATCTTCATGATGCGCGTGTTCATGGTGATCGCGTCCGGACTCTCCTACTTCATCAATGAGGCGTGGGCCAAGGCGCAGTACGAGGGCGTCTCCAAGATGAACTATGAGCATCCCTTGACGCGGCTGGTGTGGCTAACGTCGATCATCTCCATCGCCATCACGTACGGCGCGTCCAAGCTGTTGATCCCGACGATTGGCGGTGATGGCAGCTTGTGGTGGAAGCTGGCCTCGATCATCACCTGCGGTACGCTGGCCGGCGCGATCATTCCAGAGTTCGTGAAGGTCTTCACGTCGGTGGACTCGCGACACACGCGTGAAGTGGTCACGTCATCACGTGAAGGCGGCCCATCGCTCAACATCCTGTCCGGGTTGGTCGCTGGGAATTTCTCCGCCTATTGGCTGGGCATCGCGATCATGTTCCTGATGGCCATCGCCTATCAGGTCTCCGACCTCGGGCTCGGCCAGCTGATGATTGCCCCGGCCGTGTTCTCGTTTGGTCTGGTCGCGTTCGGGTTCCTGGGGATGGGTCCGGTGACCATCGCCGTGGACTCCTATGGGCCAGTGACCGACAACGCGCAGTCCGTGTACGAGCTGTCGACGATCGAGGCGATTGGCGGCGTGAAGGAGGAGATCAAGCGCGACTTCGGGTTCGATCCGCACTTCGAGGAAGCCAAGGAGCATCTGGAGGAGAATGACGGCGCCGGCAATACGTTCAAGGCGACGGCCAAGCCCGTACTGATCGGCACGGCGGTGGTAGGCGCAACGACCATGATCTTCTCGATCATCGTGTCCCTGACCAAGGGGTTGCAGCCGGAGTACCTGTCGAACCTTTCCCTCATGCACCCGCCGTTCCTGCTCGGCCTCATCACCGGTGGCGCGATCATCTATTGGTTCACCGGGGCCTCAACGCAGGCGGTTACCACCGGGGCCTATCGCGCAGTCGAGTTCATCAAGAAGAACATCAAGCTCGAAGGAGTCGAAAAGGCTAGCGTCACCGACTCGAAGAAGGTCGTGGAGATCTGCACGGTCTACGCGCAAAAGGGGATGTTCAACATCTTCCTCACTGTCTTCTTCTCGACGCTCGCGTTCGCGTTTGTGGAGCCGTACTTCTTCATCGGCTATCTGGTGTCGATCGCCTTGTTCGGTCTGTACCAAGCCATCTTCATGGCGAATGCCGGCGGCGCCTGGGACAATGCCAAGAAGATCGTGGAAACGGAATTGAAGGCGAAGGGTACGCCGCTCCACGATGCCACGGTGGTGGGAGATACCGTGGGCGACCCGTTCAAGGACACCTCGTCGGTGGCACTCAACCCGATCATCAAGTTCACGACATTGTTTGGGTTGCTGGCCGTGGAATTGGCGGTGTCCCTGACCGAACAGCGTGGTCCTGGGTTGAGTCATGCGCTTGCGGCCATCTTCCTGGCTATCGGCATGGTATTCGTATACCGCTCGTTCTACGGTATGCGTATTGAATCGCAGGCCTGACACTGGCGTGCGGTGAGGAGACTGGAATCGGGGATCGAGGCAAGGGTTGATCGATCCCCGACTGTTTTCTGACCATACGCGCGTGAACTCCCCTAACCGGAACTCGCATGTCGTTCATGGCCCGGAAGTCGGAAGCGGAATTGGAGTCGGACGTCACCCACACGGGCGGCTTAAAACGTTCGCTGAACCGGTGGCACCTGACGGCGCTCGGTGTGGGTGCGACGATTGGCGCCGGGATCTTTGCCACCACCGGTACAGCGATCGTTGGTGATGCGGCGCGACCAGGGGCCGGGCCTGCCATCATCTTCTCATTCCTCCTGACGGCAGTCGCCTGCGGGTTTGCCGCGCTCTGCTACGCCGAGTTTGCGGCGATGGTCCCGGTGGCGGGTTCGGCGTACACCTACGCGTACGCCTCGATCGGCGAGCTGGTTGCGTGGATCATTGGCTGGGACCTGATCGTGGAATACGCCGTCGGCAACATTGGCGTGGCCATCGGCTGGTCCGGCCACTTTCGAGAGTTGCTGACGCACTTTGGCGTTCAGATGCCTGCTTGGCTCGCCACCGACTACCGCAGCGCGCACGACGCCTTCAATGCGGTTGCAACTGGCGTGAATGATGCCAGCACGCAGTATCTGGCGTCGGCCTGGAATACGGCGCCGCATTTCATGGGCCTGCCGGTGATCGTGAACTTGCCGGCGGCCGCCGTCGTTTTCGTCATCACGATCGTGCTGGTCATTGGCGTGAAGGAGTCGGCCAACTTCAACAATGGAATGGTGCTGCTGAAAATCGGCATCATCCTGTTCTTCTTGGCCATAGGGGTGTTCCTCATCAAGCCAGGAAATTGGTCCGATGCGTCGGCGGGAGGGTTCGCTCCAAACGGCTTTGCCGGCGTAAGTGCCGCTGCTGCGATCATCTTCTTCAGCTACATCGGATTTGATGCAGTGTCGACAGCCGCCGAGGAGGCACAGAATCCGGCGAAGGACATGCCCTTCGGCATCATCATGAGCTTGATCATCTGCACCGTGCTGTATATCGCACTGTCGGCGGTGATGACGGGCATGGCCCCCTGGAAGCAGTTAGGGACTCCCGAGCCGATGATCACGGCGCTGCAATACTCCAATGGTCCGCCAAAGCTGGTGGAGTTCTCCCGCTTCATCATTGCGTTAGGCGCCGTCGTGGCCATGGGAAGCGTCCTGCTGGTCTTCCAGCTGGGGCAGCCTCGGATCTTCTATTCGATGGCCCGCGACGGACTTCTTCCACCAGTCATGGCCAAGGTCCACCCGCGTTTCCGCACGCCCTATGTGGGTACGATCCTCACGGGAACATTCGTAGCAACGTTCGCCGCCTTCGCCAACATCGCCGAGGTCGTGGACCTCACGAATATCGGGACTCTGTTTGCTTTCGTCCTGGTCTCGGCTGGGGTGATCTTTCTCCGGCGCACCGACCCAGACCGCAAGCGACCATTCCGAGTTCCCGGCGTGCCGTTCACGCCGGTGATTTCGATTGTCTCGTGCTTTTACCTGATGTGGCAGCTGCCGACGATCACCTGGATCCGGTTTGGCATCTGGCTGGCGGTCGGCCTGGTGTTCTATTTCGTGTACGGGTATCGCCACTCTGTTCTGCGCCTGAAGACCACGAAGTCCTAACGAGAGATCCCCATGACCAGCACCGTCGCCGCCCCCTCCGGCGAATCGCGTCCATCCGGTTTGCGCCGCATCAGTGCGACGCAGTGGATCATCATTTCCATGCTCGTCGGCATCCTCCTCGGCTGGCTGTTCCCGGAGTCGGCCCGGGCGCAGCACGGCGGGTGGGCCGCGTCGGACCTCAAGGTCATCGCGACGATCTTCCTCCGGATGATCAAGTCGCTGATCGTACCACTGTTGTTTTCCACGCTGGTGGTCGGCATCGCGGGGCACGGGGATGACATGAAGAAGGTGGGTCGCCTCGCGTTCCGCTCCATCGTGTATTTCGAAGTGGTCACGACGTTGGCGCTGGCGGTTGGTCTCATGGCCGTGAACCTGACCAAGCCCGGCATCGGCATAGACCTTGGCGCCGCCACGTCCACCGAAGGCACCGAGTTCGCCGCCAAGAAGGCGACATTGTCGGGCGTCCTCGAGCACACCGTCCCGCAGAGCTTCTTTGAGGCGGCCGCGAACAACGAAGTCCTTCAGATCGTCTTCTTCGCCATCATCTTCGGCGTGGCGCTCTCCCGCGTGCAGGGGAAGAACAAGGAGTTCATGCTCACGGCGGTGGAGAGCCTGTCGGATGTGATGTTCAAGTTTGTGGCGATCGTGATGGCGTTTGCGCCGTTTGGTATCGGTGCCGCCATCGCGGTGACGGTTTCCAAGAGCGGGTTGGACGTGCTCAAGAACCTCGGCCTGCTCGTGGCTACACTCTACGGCGCCCTCATTGTCTTTGTGCTCGGCGTTCTCGTCCCAGTCATCCTGATCTTCAGGCTTCCGCTGGGCAAGTTCCTGCGCGCGGTGAAGGAGCCGTGGCTCATCGCCTTTTCCACCGCGTCGTCCGAGGCCGCGTTGCCACTGGCCATGCAGCGCATGGAGGCCTTTGGCGTTCCGCGTCGCATTGTGGCGTTTGTGTTGCCGACGGGATACTCGTTTAACCTGGATGGCAGCACGTTGTACCTGGCGTTGGCATCCGTGTTTGCCGCGCAGGCTTCGGGCATTGACATGCCGATTGGGACGCAGCTCTACATGATGCTGGTGCTCATGTTGACCAGCAAAGGCGTGGCTGCCGTCCCCCGCGCCTCTCTGGTGATCCTGTCCGGAGCGATTGCGATGTTCGGATTGCGACTTGAAGCCGTGGCCATCATCCTCGGCGTCGACGCGATCATGGATATGGCGCGGACGTCCGTGAACCTACTGGGGAATTGCCTGGCATCCGCCGCCATGGCCCGTTGGGAAGGCGAATTCCGCGACGATGCGCCGGAAGCCGCCGCGGGTCGTCAGGCCGCCTAAGTCGGTCTCGCGTGAAGCACCCGACGGGCCAGCGCGGACGTCGGGTTGGCCGGGGGGCCGTGCCCTAGTGCGTCGGCGCGTCGGAGAAGCGCATCCCTCGCTTGATCGCTCCACGAACGGCGACGACGTCTTCCACGCGAAGTTGTGCGCCGGGCACCATCGACTTCAGCCGAGCCTCCAGGCGTTTGCGAACCAACGAGCCTTTCTGCGTGAGGCCGCCGGCCAAGGCAACGGGGACTGCGGCTCGCTCGTCCACAAACAGCTGCCGCGCGAGGGTCCGCACATGCAAGGCCAGCTCCTCGACGCCTAACGTCACAAGGGCGTTGGCGCGCAGGTCGCCACCCTTGGCGCATTCGAAGAGGGCGGGGACCAGTTGAGCGAATTGTGCCGGTGTGGCGTCTGAGGCCCACGGCACCAGCGAGTCCACCGACGGCGCGCCCGTCGCCGCGAGCACGGCAGCGGTGAGTGCAGTTTCTGGCTCGCGACCATCAGACGCGGCGGCTACCACGCCAAGTACTCGGCGACCAAGCCAAGCGCCGCTGCCTTCGTCACCGATCACCGGTCCCCATCCGCCACAGCGGGCCAGCGCTCCGGCGGGACCGCGTCCAAAACAAATAGATCCTGTCCCAGCGATCAGCAATACGCCGGGACCTTCGCCAAACGCGTCTTCCAGTGCGACTTCGGCGTCCGTCACGACCAACACGTCGCCCGCAATCTCACGCGCGAGAAGTGCGGCGTGCAAGGCGCTGCGCTCTTCGTCACGACCCACGCCGGCCACACCAACGCAGGCGAGTCGCACGCGCGGGAGCTCCGAGGTTAGCGTGGCCTGCGCTTCCCTGATGACTCCGGCGATGACTTCCGCGGATCGCTCCACATCGCCCGGCCGCACCGCACTGCCAGGCCCTTCGGCGGAAGCCAGTGTCGCTCCCGTTTCATCAGCAATGCTCACGCGGGTATGTGTACCACCGCCGTCAACTCCAACAATCACTGAGCTCACTGCTTGGCCTCCGCGTCCGAGGCTCGAGAGGATGGCGTGGCGGCAGGGAAAGGATGCGTAAGCGACGAAAGCATGCCAGTGGCGACGGTAAGGGTGGTTCCGATCAGGACGTACCAGGGCCAGGCGACACGTGCCAAGGGACCCAGTGCAGACGCGAGCGAAGGATATGCGGCTGACAGCTGTTTTGCGAATACCACGAACGACATGGCCGCGATGCCGATGATCATGCCGGTCAGCGCATCGCGTTGCTGTGCGCGCGCCCAGAAATTCCCCAGAAAGAAAGTGCCCAGGAGTCCGCCATACGTGAACGACGCGATGCCGAGCGCCACCACGACCACGGGCGTTCCTTGCTCCTTGAATAACAGGGCGCCGGCCGTCAGGACCAAGCCCCAAAAGAGCGCGAAGCGTCGCCCCATCCTGAACGTCATCGGATCATCGACCGATCGACCCGTGAGCGGCAGGTAAATGTCGTGGGTGGTGGCCGCGGCCAGCGAGTTGATGGCGCCGGAGTGCGTGCTCATCGTGGCGGCGACAATGGCGGCGACCAAGAGCCCGGTGAGTCCGGCTGGCATGCGTTCGACGATGAACGTCGGAAAGATGGAATCGGGCGCACCCATGTTGCGCCCGCCGTAGAACGCATACAGCCCCATCCCCACCGTGAGGAACAACGTGAACTGGACGAACACCACCAGACCGCTGCCGACAATGGCGCGCTGGGCATCGCGCAGCGACCTGCACGAGAGCAGACGTTGCACAATGAGTTGATCTGCGCCATGCGAGGCCATGGCCAGGAAGGCACCGCCAATCAGTCCGGCCCACAAGGTGTGTGGCTTGTCAATCACCAGCGACGTGTCGATCACCTGCAGCTTTCCCTGCGCGCGTGCGACATCAAGGATGCCTTGCCACCCGCCGGGAACACTGCGGACCAGCAGAACGATCGCCGAGATGCCACCAAGCACATACACCGCCGCCTGCAACAACTCTGTCCATACCACCGCCCGCATGCCGCCCCGATAGGTATAAAGGATGGTCAGCGCACCCAGGACCAGGATGGCGACCGGCATGACGTACGTCCGCGGCAGGCTGGTGCCGAGGATAAGGGCGATCGGGATCGCGGTGGCGAACACGCGCACGGCATCTGCCAGTGCGCGCGTGATCATGAACACGATGGATGTGGCGCGCCGCGTCGCCAGCCCAAACCGACGCTCCAGCATGGCATACGCCGTCACGATTTCGCCCTGGAAGTATCGCGGCAGCAGGAGTGTGGCCACTCCGATGCGACCGAGGATGTAGCCGGCCACCACCTGGAGAAAGCCGAAATTCCCCATGTACGCGAGGCCAGGGATTGAAATGAACGTCAGGGCGCTCGTCTCAGTCGCGACGATGGAGAACAGGACGGCCCACCAGGGAATCACGCGCCCGCCGACGAAATAGTCGGACGCGCCCTTCTGCCGCCGGCCAATCCACATCCCGAGCGCGGTAGTGCCAACCAAGTACACGATCAGCACCAGCAAGTCCAGCCAACCGAAGCGAGTGTTCAAGGCGTTAGGCCCTCACGCCACGACATACGCTTCCATGGCGAAGTACTCAGCGAGCCCCAGACGGTCCAGCGTCGCGGCCGTCTCCTTATTGCGAGATTCTACCCGCTGCCAGAACTCTCGCTCATCCTGGCCCGGGAACGGCGCGCTGTCCTTTTGCGATTGGTGCTTGAAAATCGCTTGGATCTTGTCGCGGAGCTCTTCCTGTGACAGCGGTACCAGCCACGTGGCGTCCGCCACCGACCATTCCTGCCACGCGCCGCGGTACAGCCAGACCTGAGGCAGATTGGTGGCGCCCGACTTCGACAGCTGGCTCAACGCCTCGTCGATCGCGTCCTTGCACATGCGATGCGTCCCGTGAGGGTCCGACAGGTCGCCGGCGACGAAGATGAGCGAAGGGTGCGCACGCTCCAGCAGTTCGCGCACGATCGTGACATCGGCAGTCCCGATGGGGTCTTTGCGGACCTTCCCCGTCTGGTAAAACGGCAGGTTCAGGAAGCGAGCCGCACCACTCGTTAGGCCGACGCTTTCCAAGCCGCTCACAGCCTCTGCCTCGCGAATCACTCGCTTCAGGTCCAGCACATCGCCGATGTCGACGTCGCCCGGCGATTTCGCTTGCAGGGCGGCGAGCACGCGGTCACGCAGCGCGCGCGCTTGGTCTTCGGCGAGCTTGCCTTCGCGCCCCAACCGAGCGATCACGTCTACATAGCGCCGGACGTCGTGGTCAAAGACCGCGATGTTCCCGCTAGTCATGTAGGCCACGATGATCTCATTCTCGTTCTCGACCAGCTTGCGGAGAATGCCACCCATGGAGATCACGTCGTCATCTGGGTGCGGCGAAAAGCAAATGATCCGCTCGCCCCGTGGAAGCTTGGAGCGGCCGCGGATCTTCGCGCCCAGCGCATTGAACACGCGACCGTTGATTGCGCCGGCCGTTCCGCCGCGCGCCAACAGCGACGAGAGGCGGTGCTCGATGTAGTCTCCAGGTGTGAGCTTCAGGATCGCCTTGCTGGTGACCTGCGAGAGCCAGATCACGGCCCGCACGGTCATGTCGTCCGTCCAAGGCACCTCATGGACCAGCCACGGGGTGGCAACACGCGTCAGCGCCGCGGCGGCCGCTTCATCCACGTAAAACGTGGCGTGCGGGTGTCGCTGCAGAAACGTGGCGGCCACATCGCGATCCTGCTCACCTTCGACCGCCCGTCGCACAATCGCCGCCTTGTGTTCGCCGGTCGCGAGTATGGCGACTTCGCGAGCCTCAAGGATGGTTGCCACACCCATCGTGATCGCTTCGCGCGGGACGTTCTCTTCGCCAAAGAAATCGGCGCCCGCATCACGCCGCGTGACCAGGTCCAACGTGACCAGTCGCGTTCGCGTCTCGGCTCCAGATCCGGGCTCGTTGAAGCCGATGTGTCCAGTCTTTCCGATCCCCAAGAGCTGGAAGTCGATGCCGCCGGCGTCGCGAATCTGCTGCTCGTACTGCTCCGCAAAGTTCTCGACGTCTTCGCGCGCCAGATCGCCGTTTGGTACGTGGACATTGCCCGGCAAGATGTCGATCGCCGAGAACAGGTTCTCCCACATGAAACGATGGTAGGAGTGCAGGGAGTCCGGCGCCATCGGGAAGTACTCGTCCAGGTTGAAGCTGACGACGTGGCGGAACGAGAGTCCCTCTTCGCGATGCAAACGAACGAGTTCGCGATACACCCCGATTGGTGTGGACCCGGTGGCGAGTCCGAGCACACACGGCTGGCCCTGCGTCGCGCGCGCTCGCACTACCTCGGCAATGCGGCGGGCCACAACGCGCGCGATCGCGTCGTGGTCCGGGAGGATCTCGGTCGGGATGCGCTCATGACTCCCGCTCGAAAGGGGCTGCAACGACGAAGGCCCGCGACCACCAGAGGGGTCGCGGGCCTTCATGCCGACGGCACTGGCGTCTGGAAACCCGCCAGAAGCCGCGTGCGTCATCGGATCAGGCGGAGAACGACGAGCCGCAGCCGCAGCCGCCGGTGGCGTTCGGATTCTTGAAGGTGAATCCCGAGCCTTGCATGGACGAGACGTAGTCAATCGTGACGTTGTTCACGTACTGCGCCGAGAACGGATCCACAAACAGGCGGAATCCCTCGGATTGCACGATCAAATCGTCATCGGCGGGCTGGTCTTCGATCAGGAGCCCGTACTTGAAGCCGGAGCAGCCCCCGGGTTGAACGCTCACGCGAAGGCCGCCTACGTTGGCAGGAACGCCTTCCGCGTCCATGAACTTCTTGACCTCGACGGCGGCGCCGGCGGTAACCGTTACGATGACTTCGGGTTGCTGAAGCGTGCTCACGGAATCCTCCTCAAAGTGTCGCCAAGGGCGACTAGTCTACTTCCAAAATAGTCACTCCCACGTGCCCCTTCAAGAAAGGGTCGGCGTGGGTTCCTTAGAGTCTTCCAGTCTGGTCAGACTACGGACTGGGCCGGGCGGCTGCGCCGACGATGGACATGGCAGCATCCGCCACCGCAATTCGTACCCCGCTGATGGCTCGGTGCTCGCGGGTGGGATTCACGCGATTGGTCAGCAGCAGGATGAACAGGTTGTTGTCCGGATCGATCCAAATCGACGTCCCCGTGAACCCGGTATGGCCAAAGGCGTGCGACGATAGAGCGTGTCCCGCCGAGTTGCCGCCCGTGGGCGTTTCCCAGCCGAGTGCGCGGTTCGATAGCCCCGGATTCTGCACCGTCGTAAAAAGACGGATTGTGCTGTCCGAGAAGACGTGTTCTGCATCGAGCGTCCCGTGGTTGAGATAGGCGCGCGCCAGTCGCACGAGATCATCGGCAGTCGAGAAGAGGCCGGCGTGCGCCGACACGCCACCTAACGCGAACGCATTCTCGTCATGCACCTCCCCGCGCAGGTGCCGCTGGCGCCAGGGATCGACTTCCGTCGGGGCAATCCGAGACAGCAAGGAAACTGGCGGGCGATACTGCGTATCTCGCATCCGCAGGGGCCCAAATACGTGCGTGGTGGTGTAGGTATCCAACGACTCGCCGGTAACGACGCGGACGATTTCTCCCAAGAGGATGGCGCCAAGGTCCGAGTAGACCATGCGCACCCCCGGCACCGTGTCCAGCGGTGTGGCGTACACGAGCGCCATCGCGTCCTGGGCCGTGGTCGCCTCCTTGTACAGCGGTCGCCAAGCGGGAAGCCCTGAGGAATGCGTGAGGAGGTGTCGCACCGTCACTTGGTCCTTCCACGTCCCCGTGAACCCCGGCAGATACCGCTGGACCGGGGCATCGAGCAGGACGCGTCCCTGATCAACCAGCTGCAACATCGCGCTGGTCAGGGCGACGACCTTGGTCAGTGACGCCAAGTCCCACAAGGTCTGTCCCGTCGGGGCAGGCGAGGCTGCCCAATCGATATGTCCCGCTGTCGCCCGGGCCAGCACGCCGTCACGTGTGCCAATCACCGCAATCGCGCCCGGGAACGCCGAGTCACGCACGCCGGCACGCAGAATCCCCTGCAGCGTGTCCGACAGGCGCTTGGTGTTGATACGCCGGGCGACCGTTGCATCCATGGGCGACGATGGTCCCTCGCCAACGTTCTGTGCGCCCACCGACCCTGTAGCGCCTAACAACAACAGGAGCGCGAGCACCGGCCAGATGGTGTGGCGGCCGCGGCCGCGCGATGTGAGGTAGTGCATTGGCATACGGTGGCGTTGGGAGCTATCGTCTGGCAAGCTCGAAGGTTAACCGCTGGCCCGCCAAGGCTATCGCCGTTTGTGCCGAGCAAAACAGCGTCGGCGGTGTACCGCCCCGGGCACCATCCTTCCTTTCAGACACACGAACCTGGAGTACGCATATGCGACGACTCTTTGCGGTCTCTGCACTCGTTCTGGCGACGGCCGGCTGCGGCGCCCGGGCGGTGCAGGTTGAAAGCGCCCCCGCGGCGGCCCCTACAGTCACCCTGACGGTGACCAACGCCCTCACTCAGGCGGTAAATGTCTACGTGGTTACCGGCGGATCCGATCAGCTGGTGAACCAGGTCGCGGCGAATCCCACCACCGAACTCCCGGTACGCGGAGTGTCCGTTGGGGCCGTGGTGCGACTAAAGGCGACGACGTCTGATGGGTCGAAGACCTACACAAAGGACGGGGTGACTTTGCAGTCTTCCAACAGCTGGAAGGTCCCGTGATTCGAGGGTTGTGACCAGCTGTTAAGCGACGTAATTTCAGCGGGTTGCTGCATCTTGATTGGGCGTGGTTAGAGCCCAATCAACGGCCCCCCATCCCACCTCCGTCGTCACACCCGTCCACTCCGGCATGAAAGCCCTCTGGGAAGCGATCCAGCGCGGGTATTTGCGCGTCATCGAGCCAGTTGCCGACTGGATGGTGCGCCGTCGGGTGAACCCCAACACGATTACAACGATAGGGACGCTCTGCAGTATCACCGCAGGGGCGATCTATGCGACGGGGCACATTTCGTTGGCGGGCTGGACCCTTGGCCTCACCGCGTTGTTCGACGTGCTGGACGGTACGGTGGCTCGGCGGACCAATCGCTCGACCGTATTTGGTGCGTTTTACGACTCCACGCTGGATCGTGTGGCTGACGGTGCGGTGTTGGGGGGGCTGCTGATCTTTTTTGCCAGGAATTGGAAGCACCACGAAGTGCCTGATTGGACGGCGATGCCCATGGTTGGCGTGCTGATGTTCGGGATCATCGCCACCTTCCTCACGTCGTACACCCGCGCGCGCGCCGAAGCGTTAGGCATCGACGCCAAGGTTGGGATGTTGCAGCGGCCGGAGCGAGTGACGCTGCTCTCCGCGCCACAGGCGTTTTTTGGCCTCGCCCTGCATGGCTGGGTCTTGATCTTCATCTGCGTGCTCCTCTCGGTCACGGCATGGATCACCGCCGTGCAACGCATTGTGTTCGTGTACCGAGCGACCACTCCGCTGTCCCAACCGACGGCCGACGATGCGGGGATCGCCCGCTCGTCTCCCGGACCTGTGGCGTCCGCGGCTCCCGCCGAGCCGGTTGACGCGATCCACTAGTTCGGTTCCCCAAACGATTTTTCAGGAGACACCTACGTGCAGGGTTCGTCGGCTACCGCGAGTCGTTCCACCGTTCGCCCGGCATCTGGCAAGCTGGGCATTCTTACGCCGGGCCTTGGGGCCGTAGCAACGACCTTCATGGCTGGTGTGGAGAGTATTCGTCGCGGCTACACGGCGCCGATTGGATCGTTGACGCAAATGGCGACCATTCGGCTGGGCAAGCGCACCGAGAATCGTTCTCCGTTGATCCGCGATTTTGTGCCCCTCGCTGATCTGAAGGACCTGGTCTTCGGTGCCTGGGATCCGATCCCCGATGACGCCTACGTAGCCGCCAAGAAGGCGGGGGTGCTCGAGGACAAGCATCTGGAGCCCATTGCGGACTTCCTGAAGGGCATCAAGCCGATGCCGGCTGTCTTCGACACGAAGTATGTCACGCGAATCTCCGGCGTGAACGTGAAGTCCGGGAAGACGAAGCGCGACCTGGCCGAACAGCTCCGACAGGACATTCGTGATTTCAAGGCGCGCAATGGATTGGATCGGGTCGTCATGGTGTGGTGCGCCTCCACGGAAATCTTCATTCGGCCGGGGCCCCAGCACGCGACGATCGAGCAGTTCGAGAAGGCGATGGAACGAAATGACGACGCCATCGCCCCGTCCATGCTGTACGCGTGGGCGGCGATCATGGAAGGCGTGCCCTACTGCAACGGGGCGCCGAACCTGGCCGTGGATACGCCGGCGCTGCAGCAGCTGGCGAACGACCGCGGTGTGCCGATTTCCGGAAAGGACTTCAAGACGGGCCAGACGTGGATGAAGACCGTCATCGCCCCCGGGCTCAAGGCGCGCATGTTGGGGCTGGCGGGGTGGTATTCCACCAACATCCTGGGCAACCGCGACGGTGAAGTGCTGGACGATCCGGCGTCGTTCAAGACGAAGGAAGAGTCCAAGCTGTCGGTCTTGCACACGATTCTGCAGCCCGACAAGTACCCGCAGCTGTACGAGAACTTCTCCCACGTGGTCCGGATCAATTACTACCCGCCACGTGGGGACAACAAGGAAGGGTGGGACAACATCGATATCGTGGGTTGGATGGGATACCCGATGCAGATCAAGGTCAACTTCTTGTGTCGCGACTCCATCCTCGCCGCGCCGTTGGTGCTGGACCTGGCGCTGTTCTCTGACTTCGCCCAGCGCGCCGGGATGAAGGGCATCCAGGAGTGGCTGTCGTTCTACTACAAGAGCCCCATGGCTGCGCCGGGACTACAGCCAGAGCACGACCTGTTCATCCAACAGACGAAACTGAAGAACACCCTGCGCCACCTGATGGGTGAGGAACAGATCACGCATCTCGGGCTGGAGTATTACCAGACATGATGCGACGGCGAGCGATTGTGCGGTTAGGCATCCTGGCGGCCGTTCTGGCCTGCGGTCCCACGCAACAGGATCTGTCGATCCGGCTCTGGTCCGAGGACATGGCGTTTCGCATCATGTCCGACCCCGTACCACCGATCGCCCGCGAGAAGATTCGCTATCAAATCCAGGTGCGGGATGCCAAGACCGGTGCGCCGGTCGAAGGCGGTGAAGGGCGCATTTTCGCGAGCAGTCGCGACGGTGCCAGCACCTGGGATTCGTTGGTGCAAGGCGAACAGCTGGGGACCTATTACGCGAACCTTCGATTCATCACCGCCGGCGAGTGGGCGGTCGCGATCCAGTTCCGCAAGGATTCCACCCGCACCTTGCAGCGCATGGACTGGATGCAAGAAGTCTTCCCCGCCAAGGAAACCAATTAACCACGCACCATGCGACACTTTTTTAGGACACACGTTGAACCCGCCGAGGTGATGCGTCGGGCCGACGACTTTTTTCAGGCGTTAGGCATGCGCTCGCTGCAGTCGGGCGCGCGCGCCCGGACCTTCCAAGGCGTCATCGGGACGCCGGAGAGCGTCGCCACGATGCGGCTGACGGCCAAACCAGAGGGCGGGCACTACACGTTTGTGGAGGTGGCCACCGACCAAATGGGGGAAAGCCGCCTGGACCGCAATGTGAAGCGGTTCTTTGTCGGCTTGAAGAACACGGAGGAACCTCGGCGCACGTTGGAGGCATCGTACTGATGGGGGTGGCCGCCGCCCCACGCGAGGGTGGCCGCGCGTGACCGGGGCAACAGGGGGGTCGTCGGACGAGCGCGACCTAGCCGGCGCACGACGACTTGGGGTCGGCTGCTTTACCACGTTCATTGGTGCCCCGAGCGGGGCCATGATCGGTGTGCTCATCGCGAAGTTTGTTGGAACTGTTCGAAAATGCGTTCCGTTGGAGGGCCTGCCGGCCTGCGACTGGTGGTGGTTTGCCCTGGTCGGTGGCGTTGCCGGAATGATCACTCTTCCGACGTTGGCCCTATGGCGGTTGCGGCGCGCACCACGCGCCACACGTTCAACTCAGTGAGGGACGTCCGTTGGCTCGAATTGATGTCGTGATGCCGCAGATGGGCGAGTCGATCGCCGAAGGCACACTATCCAAGTGGCTGAAGAAGGTCGGTGACGCGGTCAAGCGCGATGAGCCGATCTTCGAGATATCGACCGACAAAGTGGACGCGGAAATCCCTGCGCCCAACTCGGGCATCCTGGTCGAGGTGCTGGTAACCGAGGGCCAGACGGTGCCGGTGCAAGCCCTGGTCGCTCGCATAGAAACGGATGCGGCCGCGGCCGCCGCGGCGCCTGCTCCGTCAGCTCCATCTGCGGCCCCCGCGGCCGCGCCGCCCACGCCTGCCTCACCGCCCGCCGCTGCGTCCTCCGCGCCTGCCGCCGCACCCGTGGCCGCGCCTGGCCCGAACGGGGGGTCGTTCGAGGAGCGTGTGCGCACGAAGTCGTCGCCCCTGGTTCGTAAGATTGCCGCCGAACATGGCATTGAGCTGGCGGCGCTCGCTGGCACCGGTGTTGCCGGTCGCGTCACGAAGCGCGACATCCTCGGATTCCTCGAGGGAGGGGGAGCCGAACATGCCGCCTCAGCTGGGGCGCCGCGGCCGTCGATGTACGTGCCGCAGACCAGCGAATATCAGGTGCCCACGGTGACCCCGTGGCCCGGCGATGTGGTGGAGCCCATGAGCAAGATCCGCCGTATTACGGCGGAACACATGGTCTACTCAAAGCATACGTCGGCGCACGTTACGTCCGTCTTCGAGATTGACCTGACGCGGGTGACGCGAGTGCGGAATGCCATGCGTCCGGAGTATGAGGCGCGTGGTGAGAAGCTGACGGTGCTGCCATTTGTCATTCAGGCGGTCATCCGCGGTCTACAGAAGTTCCCGATGATTAACGCCGCGGTGCGCGGGAACGAGATCGTCTATCGTCGCACGTACAACATCGGGATCGCCGTGGCGGTGGACTGGGGACTGATCGTTCCCGTCATCAAGAACGCCGACAATCTGTCGCTCGCCGGTCTGACGCGGGCTCTGAACGACCTCGCGAACCGGGCGCGAACGAAGAAGCTCAAACCCGAAGAGGTTCAGGACGCCACCTTTACCATCACGAATCCGGGCGTGTTCGGATCGCAGTGGGGCACGCCGGTCATTCCGCAGCCGACCGTGGCAATTCTGGCCACCGGCACGATCGAGAAGCGCCCGAAGGTGATCGCCGGCGCCGACGGCGAGGACGTCATCGCCGTCCGCACCTGTTCGTATTTCGGGTTGTCCTTCGATCACCGCATCGTGGACGGCGCCGATTCGGATCGGTTCATGGCATACGTAAAGCAGCAGCTGGAGTCCATTCCCGACGCCGGGTTCTGAGCATGGGGCGCGCCCTTCGGATCATTGAGCGGGCCGCGCTCCTGGGTGATCGCTCGCAGGCGCTGGCGCACTTCCGTGTCACGCGATCGGCAGCCCGCGCCGCGTCGGTCAACTACTGGGTCTTTGAAGACGTCGCCCGCCCAGGACACTGGGTAGAGTTCGTGGAGGCGCGGGATGGCGAGACGTTACGGCGCGCCCTCGATGCGCTGGATCTCGCCGAGGGCGACGCGTCGATTCTCAATGAAGTGGAGCTTGATTGATATGCCAACACGTACGGTGACGATCGATGGGACGTCGTGGCGGGTGATGCCCTCGGGGTTTGTGACCCAATATGAACACGACGAATTCGGCGTGCTGTTTGTCGCCGGGATAGGGGACGCGCGTCAGGTGCGCGTAACGCGTTACTCGCCGACGGCGGCGCGCACGCGAGGCGTGTCACTGTCTGAACTGACGGATGCTGAGCTCGTGCAGTTGTTCGAATATTCGCAACCCAGCGCCACATCCCCCGAAGCCGGCTACGTGTCGTGAGCGTTCCCTCGGCGGCGCCGACGCCTGAGCAGCCGCGAGGGATCGACCTGCATTTGCACTCCACGGCGTCGGACGGTTCGCAAGCGCCCGAGCTCGTAGTGGCGCGCGGCATTGCCGCGCAGCTGGCGGCCATCGCGTTGACCGACCACGACACCGTGGCCGGTATTGCGGCCGCGGAGGCCGCCGCCGCGGGCTCGGCGACGGAAATCGTGCGCGGCGTGGAACTCAGTGCGTACGAGGGGAGCGAAGAGCACCACATCCTCGGGTTGCACCTTCAGGATGCGATGCACATGGAGTCGCGACTGTCCATCTTTCGCGATGCCCGGCGCTCCCGAGCGCAGAAGATCGTGGAGCGGCTGAACGCGGTGGGCGTGCGCATTACGTTCGATGACGTCCTTTCACTGGCCGGCGATGCAGCCCTCGGTCGCCCGCACGTGGCCCGCGCCTTGGTCGAGAACGGGTGGGCGCGGGACCTTCGCGACGCGTTTGACCGCTATCTGGGGCAAGGGCGTCCAGGATACCTGGACAAGTTCCGCCTAACGATCGCCGATGCCGTGGCCCTGATCCACGACTGTGGGGGCCTCGCGGTGTTCGCTCATCCCGGCACCACGGGGACGAGAGAGCGCGTGGAGGGATTCGCCCGGCACGGATTGGATGGACTGGAGGTGATTCATCCCTCGCACGGCGCCGAGGATCGTGCCCGCTTGCTCGCCTTAGCCGATCACTTCGGCTTGGTGCCGAGTGGCGGCTCGGACTCGCATGGCGCGACCGAGGGTGCTCGCGTGATTGGCGCGATGGCGGTTCCATTCGAATGGCTGGAACGCCAGCGAGCGCGGGTGCACGCGCGGGCACGTGCCGGAGCAAGCTGAGGCCATGGACCCGCGCGTCGCCCTCGTGACGGGGGCCGGCCGCCGGGTGGGGGCGGAGATTGCCAAGGCGTTAGGCGGCCGAGGCCTGGCGGTCGCTGTGCACTACCGCGGATCGCGGCAAGGCGCCGAGGAAACCGTGGCACGCGTCGTTGAGGCCGGCGGCACCGCGTGGGCCGTGGACGGGGACCTGGCCGATCCAGCGGTGCCGGAGCAATTGGTGGCTCGCGTAGTCGAGCGATTCGGTCGACTGGATATCCTCGTGAATTCCGCGGCGTCCATGGAGCGCACCCCATTCGGCCATATCACCGTCGAAGCGTGGGACCGCATCATGTCCCTGAATGCCCGCGCACCGTTTTTTCTGGCGCAGGCGGCGGCCGCTCACATGACGGATGGAGGAGTCATCGTCAACATCGCCGATATCGCGGCGTTTGAGATCTGGCCCGCATATGTCCCGCACGGCATCAGCAAGCACGCCGTGGTTTACGCCACCAAGGCCCTGGCACGACTCCTGGCCCCGAAGATTCGCGTGAATGCCATTGCACCCGGTGTGGTATTGCTCCCCCAGGGCTGGGACCCCGCCCTGGAGACGCGCCTGTCTGAGACCACCCCGCTGAAGCACAACGGCACGCCTCAGGACGTCGTCCGTTCCGTGCTCTACTTGCTGGATTCTCCTTACGTCACGGGTGACGTCATTGTCGTCGATGGCGGACGACTGCTCCGATAGGGAACGGCACGCGCGCGTCACGAGTTCTTTCTATTGGGATCGCGATTCCATGATGACGACAACCCGATCAAATTTCGGGGTCGCGATTTCCGTGGATTTCCTCCGAACCCTGGAGTGGTGTTGTGGCACTTACGCACTCGTATGACGTCGTCATCGTTGGCGCCGGTCCGGCAGGGATGACGGCGGCCCTGTACGCGGGCCGCTCGATGCTCAAAACCGTCCTGCTCGAGCGCGGGGCGTCGGGAGGCGAACTGCTGAACACGGAAGTGATCGAGGACTATCCGGGCTTCGAACGCATTGAAGGATGGGAGCTGGCCTCGCGCTTCGACGCCCATGCACGGAAGTTCGGCGCCGAATTCCACACGGGTAACGTGACAACGGTGCGTCGACTGGAAGACGGTACCTTCGAAACACTCTGTGATAACAACGACGTGTACTTGTCCCCAACGGTGATCGTAACGGCCGGCGGAACGCCGGTGAAGCTGGGGATTCCCGGAGAGGCGGAATACGCGGGGAAGGGCGTGTCGTATTGCGCGATCTGCGACGGGGCGTTTTTCAAGGGACACACCATTGCGGTGGTAGGTGGCGGTGATGCGGCCGTGGAGGAAGCGGACTTCCTGACGCGTTATGCGGAACGGGTGTATGTGATTCACCGGCGCGATGCGTTCCGTGCGTCGAAGATCCTTCAAAAGCGACTCTTCGAGAATCCGAAGGTCGAAGTGATCTGGGATACCACCGTGGAGTCCATTCACGGAGACGCGAAGGGCTTGGTCGATCACCTGCGCCTGCACAACACTCAAACAGGCGCGTCAAGCGAATTGAAGGTGACGGGCATCTTTGTATTTGTCGGCTTCAAGCCGAACACGGGGATCATCGCCGATCACCTCGACCACGACCCACAGGGCTACCTGATCACGGACGCCAACATGGCGACGTCTATTCCCGGACTCTTCGCCGCCGGTGACGTACGGGTGCAGCTGACGCGACAAGTCACGACGGCCGTTGGCGATGGCACCACCGCCGCGATCGCCGCTGAGAAGTACCTGAGTGCCAAGCGCGATCGCGAAGCAGCGGAGGCGGCCGGGGTCGGCGCGTGAACGTACGAACGTTTGTTACCGGTGCGTTCCAGGAGAACTGCTACCTGCTGTCAGACGCGGCCACCGGGCAGGCCGTCATCGTCGATCCAGGGGCCGATGGCGAGACGCTGGTCGATCGAATTCAGAAAGCGCGAGTGCAGCTGACGGCTATCTGGGTTACGCACTCACACGTGGATCATATCGGGGGTATCGCCCCGATCGTGCGTGCCTTCCATGTGCCGATCTACGCGCACCCCGCGGGCCAGGTCATGTACGAGCGAGGCGCGGAAATCGCCGCGATGTACGGCATTCCGTTCGAAAGCCCACCACCAGCCGATCACGACTTGGCGGAAGGCGACGTGCTTGCCGTTGGCGGCCTCCAGTTCAGTGTGATGGAGACCCCCGGGCATGCGCCTGGACATGTCACGATTCACGGCCACGGCATCGCCTTCGTAGGTGACTGTCTGTTTGCCGGTTCGATCGGCCGTACGGACCTGCCGCTCAGCAATGGTCAGCAGCTCGAGCAATCGCTGGCCCGGATCGCCGCGCTGCCCGAGTCCACTGTGGTGTATTCGGGGCACGGTCCCGCAACGACCGTAGGCGAGGAACTGCGGACGAATCCCTTCCTGACGGGCATGGCTCGGCCCATCAAGCGTTAGGCGCCATGCGTCGCTGGTCCGTACTGTTGGTCGCCGCATGGCTTGGGGCCGCCGTCCTGACGGCAGCTGTCGTCGCGCCAGCGGCCTTTGACGTTTTGCCGACACGCACACTGGCCGGCGCGTTGGTCGGCCGCGTGCTCCCCGTGCTGTTCATCTCGGGGGCCGTCGTTGCGGCGGCGTACTTTGCCGCGGTGCGGACGGAGCCGAGTACGCCACGGCAACGGGCCATGCATCTGGTGCTGGCCATTTGGGTCGCGGCGTTGCTCTGGTCGCAGCTGGTGGTGACGCCCAAGATCCAGGTACTGCGTGCCGCGGGGCCGATCGACGCTTTGGCCCAGACGGATCCGCGCCGCGTCGCGTTCGGCCGGCTGCACGGAGTCAGTGTGGGACTTCTGGGAGTAGGGATGGTGGCTGCGTTAGTTGTTCTGGTGTGGGGGCCGACGGTCCCCACTTCCCGCGCAGGGGAGTAACACCATTCGCTCGCGTGGCTGTGGTTCCATCGCCAAATTTGGAATCGCCCCCACACCCCCCCCGATGTCCGGGCAATCAGGCTCGGATCACCGACATTTTAGACCCTCGACTGGTATCCTATGACGCCTGATTCGTCGAGCACTGCTGCACCTACCCGCCGGCGGAACCGCTGGGCGTGGGGCGCCGTTCTTGCCGCCACTGCGCTTGTTGTCGCTTGCGAAGGAAGTCTCACCGTTGCAGGAAGTAACGCGACGTGGGGATTCATCACGATCGCTGCCGCCAAGAGCAACTCGGGGGCTTATCGAACCGCGCCTTTGGGGCAGTTCTTCAAGGGCAACCTGTCCTCGGTGCCAAACGCTCAGATCGTTTTCGATTCCTGCGTTCCTGGCCTGTCGTATGCCGACGCCGCTGAAATCGTCAGCGGGGTGACCTTTCTTGACGCCGGTGAGAACATCACGTTGCAGCTGGGCAGCAAGACGGAGACCCTGCCGCGGGTTATCGGAAGCACCAACACCACGTATCAGAAGGGACTGACGGCGCCCATTTCGTACACGCCGGGAGATTCCGTCGTGGTCACGATTCCAGGGGCAACCGCCGGTTACCCGGCGGGGGACATTCGCGCAAAGACCGCCGAGCCGTTCACGAACGAGGATGTGGTAATCCCCAATGGCACTGGGGCCATACAGTTCCGCTGGACGCCTTCCACGGACCTCAACAGCGCCATGATCGTCTCGCTGCGATACCGGCCGGCCAACTCCGGTAGAATCTCTGCGCAAGTGCTCTGCTCGTTTACCGATGACGGCGTGGATTCCATCCCATTCCGAAATCATCGATTCTGGTCGGACAGCAGCAACCTCGCCCGAGAGATCGTGTTCACGCGACTGCGCACCGCGATTAAGTCGCAGGGGAATGGCGTGTTGGAGGTAATTTCGCGCTACCAAACGCCGGTTCCGATTCTTCCGTAGCCGCGTTTCTCCGTCCCGCACGCAGCGGCATGCTGTATTCCCAGTAGTTATCCCGCCCGCCTCGGCGTCGCCGTGGCGGGCGATTGTTTTGTGGTGATTTGGAGGTTCCGCCATGAGCGACACCCGCATTGAGAAGGATCCCCTGGGCACACTCGCGGTCCCACAGGAGGCGCTTTACGGCGTGCAGACGCTGCGCGCCGTTCAGAATTTTCCCATAAGCGGATTCAAGCCTCTCGAGCCATTTGTCCTGGCACAGGTCTGGATCAAGAAGGCGGCCGCTCTCACGCATAAGGAGACGGGTCGACTCGATGCCCGCCTTGCCGACGCCATTGTGGCCGCGGCAGACGAAGTCTTAGCGGGCAGGCACCGCGACCAATTTGTGGTCGATCCGTATCAGGCCGGAGCCGGAACGTCGCACAACATGAACGCGAATGAGGTACTAGCGAATCGCGCCAACGAGTTGTTAGGCGGCCGGCGTGGCGAGTATACGCCGGTTCACCCGAATGACCACGTGAACATGGCGCAAAGCACCAACGATACGATCCCCACGAACATTCGGCTGGCGACCCTGTCCCAAGTCGCGCCACTGACATCGGCCTTTGAATCGCTGCGCGATGCGCTCGCCCAAAAGGGACGTGAGTTCGACGACATCGTGAAGGCCGGTCGAACGCACTTGCAGGACGCCATGCCCATACGCCTTGGGCAAGAGTTCGCGGCCTACGCGGGCTCCATCGACCGGGGTGTTCGGCGCGTGCGAGACGCGGCGGACTACCTCAAGGACCTTGGGATCGGCGGGAGCGCGGTGGGCACCGGGGTGACCGTCGAGGCTACGTATCCGGCCCTCATGAATCGGCACCTGCGACAGATCACCGGATTGGACGTGCGCGTCGGGTCGGACTTCATTCAACTGATGCAAAGTATGGGCGACGTCGCGGCGTTCTCGTCAACGCTGAAGGTTCTGGCGATCGACCTGAGCAAGATCGTGAGCGACCTGCGCTTGATGGTGATGGGACCGCGCACAGGCATCGATGAAATCGTACTGCCGGCGGTGCAACCGGGTTCGTCCATCATGCCCGGGAAGATCAATCCCAGCATACCGGAGATGGTCAATCAGGTGTGCTTCCAGGTGATCGGCTGCGACACGACGGTGGCCATCGCCTCGGAACACGGTCAGCTCGAACTGAACGTGATGATGCCGGTGATCGCTTTCAACGTGTTGCTGTCGATGCAGATCTTACGGAATGCCGCCACGGTACTCACGGAGAAATGCGTCCGCGGCATCACCGCTCATCGCGAGATGTGTGAGTATTGGGTGGAGCGGTCGGCGGCGCTCGCCACGGCGCTCGCCCCGCAAATCGGGTACGCCGCCGCGGCGGAAATCAGTAAGCGCTCAGTGAAGGAAGGGGTGCTCATCCGCGACTTGGTGAAGCGCGAAGGGGTTATCCCGGCTTGGGATGTGGACAACGTGTTGGATCTGCGCAAGATGACGGAGATCGGTGTCCCCGGAGGCAAGCACGGGCCGGCGTCGGCCGGATAGCATCAACGACGGTGATGTTGCAGGCAGTCGTCACTGGACGTCGGCGCGCCATTCCCGTTATCCTGCTTCCTATGCGTATCACGACCTGGGCCGAGTATGGCTTGATCTGCTCGCTGCACTTGGCACGACGTCAGGGCAATGGACCCGTGACTGGTCGCGACGTCGCTGCCGCGGAGCGGCTCCCCGCCGATTACGTCGAGCAAATTTTGCTTCGACTCCGGCGCGCCGGGATAGTGGAGTCGGTGCGAGGCGCCAGAGGGGGGTACGTCATGGCGCGGGATGCGGCCGGTGTCACGGTCCGCGAAGTCATCGCGGCGTCAGAGCACGCAACCTTTGACCTGCATTGTGTCTCCCATCCCGTGGCCGAAGAGCGGTGCTCGGACTCCCAGCGCTGCTCCATACGGCCGGTGTGGTTGATGCTGCAGCAACGGATCGACGACGCGCTGGAAAGCGTGTGCTTGGCGGATCTCTTGCACGACGAAGCGACCGTGCGCGAGCGCGTTGGTCTCCCGATCCTGACGACGCCGGCGCAACCGGCGCTTCAGGTCTGACGGGGCATCCATGACGCCCGGCTTGTTCGACGACTGGCGTCAAGAATGGCGCTTGCGTCGCGGAGCGGCGTCCTTCGTCGAAGGGTTGCTGGCAGATCCTGGCACAGACGATGTCGCCAAGCTCGCAACGCTGGCGCGGGTGGATGAGGATCGCGCCCGCTGGGAACTACGATATGCGCGTCGCGCGTTAGGCATGCTGGTCGCGCAGCGCGATGCGCTGGACGATCGCACGGGGTCCGAGGTGGCGCGCGAACTCGCCTCGGCGATGCACAACGATCCGCATATCGCCGCTGACATGGTGAAAATCGCCGACCGTCAGCTCAACGAGCGGTTGGCCGCGTATCGCGAGGTGCTCACGACGCGCCGCCCGGAGGAAGGCACCGGGAAACGTCTGGGGCGCGTCCTGCTGCGGCTTACCGGGTGGGCGGGTCCCGCCGAAGACAGCCAGCTTGAGCAGGTCGGCGACGTGATGGAGCGATTCCTCACGCAGTCCAACGATGCCTTGCGGAAGGCCTTTGGGACGGCGTCGCTGCCAGAGGACCTGCCACCGTCCGCCGCCCGGTCAGGCAAGCACTGACCTCGAAAGCAAAGCGCGACGAGTCCGGGTGGACACGCCGCGCTCTGCTGGATGCCGAAGGGGGGACTCGAACCCCCACGGGCTGTCGCCCACTGCACCCTGAATGCAGCGCGTCTACCAGTTCCACCACTTCGGCAAGGAGGCGGAAGCTATCGGCACCGAAATGCCAAGTCAACGGAATGACGGGAGATACGCCCCCTGCGTCCTTTGGCATGGTGACTCGCTACTATTCGGCGTGGAATCACGACTCCGTGCACGATGACGAAAGCCGCCGACGCTGAACCCGCCGACAAGCAAGTGGTCGCGCGGAACCGAAGCGCACGCCACGAATACCACATTCTCGACACGTGGGAAGCCGGGCTCGTGCTGAGTGGCACGGAGGTGAAAGCGCTGCGCGACGGCAAGGCGAACATCGGCGACGCCTACGGCATCGTGAACAAGGGAGAGGTCTTCCTCTTGAACGCCCATATCTCGCCGTACGAACGCGGTGGGTACGTCAATCACGAACCCACCCGTTCGCGCAAATTGCTGCTCCACAAACGGGAAATCCGGAAATTGATCGGAGCCGTCGAGCGACAGGGGCTGACACTGGTACCGTTGGAGCTGTATTTCCGAAACGGACGGGCGAAGGTCGTGATTGCCCTGGCCAAGGGGAAAAAGTTGCACGACAAGCGAGACGACTCGCGGCAACGGGACGCCGAGCGCGAGATGGCGCGGGCGTTCCGCAAGCGATGATCGCTTCCGCGCTGTTGATGGTGCTCCAAGTCCTGGACACGGCCACGGCCGTGTCCATTCGCGATGGGGATCGCGTGAGCAAGGTCCCGATCGTTTTCACGCGCGCCGGTCGCATGATCAGCGCCGACGATCTGGCGCGGGCGCTGGGCACGCCGGTACGCCGGCCCACCAGCGATCGGTTTGTGCTGACGGCCGCCGAAACCGAGATCGAGTTCACGATCGGGGTGGCATTCGCCAAGATCGGCCGCGCGGTCACGCCGTTAGGCACTGCGCCGGCGAGCTCCCAAGGACGTCTGTACGTCCCACTCGCCTTGGTGACGGACGTCCTCCCGCGCGCCATTGTTGGCTACATGTTCGACACCACGCGGACGGAACTGCGTCGCTTTCGTGCCGCGGCCAGCGCCGAACAAGATCGCGCGCCGTCCGTGGCCGTCCCCTCCGTGGAGGTCCGCCCCCGCGCCGGCCCAAAGCCAGAAACGATCGTGGTCGTCGATGCGGGGCATGGCGGACCAGACCGCGGAATGAGCGGCCCTATTCGTGGCACATTCCGCATCTATGAAGCCGATATCACGTTGCAGGTGGCGAAGCGCGTGCGGGATGCGCTCAAGGAACGCGGGATCCGCGTGCTGATGACGCGCGATCGAGATACGCTCATTGCTCTCCGCGACCGGGGCCGCCTGGCCAACCAAGCCAAGGGGAGCGTCTTCCTCTCCATCCACGTGAACGCCGCAAACCTCCGCTGGAAGCAACCGGCGGACGCTCGGGGATTCGAGACCTACTTCCTGGCCGAAGCCAAGACCGAGGACGAGCGTCGCGTCGAAGAGCTGGAAAACGAGGCGACGAAATATGAGGCAGAGGCTGATGCGGAGGCCGGCGATCCGGTATCGTTCATCCTCAACGACATGAAACAGAACGAGCACCTGCGCGAGTCGAGCGACCTCGCGTCCACTATGCAGACCGCATTGCGCGCGGTGCATCCCGGGCCTAGTCGCGGGGTGAAGCAGGCTGGCTTTCGTGTGCTCGTCTCAGCCTACATGCCCGCGGTGCTCGTCGAGATTGGCTTCGGCACCAATGCCGCCGAGGCGCGCTACATCGCCTCGCCGGATGGGCAGGGGAGTCTGGCCCGCGCCATCGCCGACGCCACCGTGACGTATCTGGCCCAGCTGGAGCGCCGCACGAGTCCAGGTGGTGCGCGACCGTGAGCCACGCGCCCAACCTGGCGGTATCCCTCGGTGCGGTGCAGCTACAAAACCCGATCCTACTGGCGGCCGGCACGGCCGGGTATGGACGAGAAGTTGCCGGGGTCATCGATCTCGAATCGTTAGGTGGTCTGGTGACCAAGGCGGTGAGCGTGGAGGTTCGCAAGGGCGCTCCCTCTCCTCGCGTGGCCGAGTTCGATGGGGGGATGATCAACGCGATCGGGCTGGCCAATCCGGGCGTGCAAGCGGTGCGCGAGGAGGCGCTGCCGTGGCTCGCGTCAAACGTCCAGCGTGCGCGTGTGCTGGTGAACGTTGTGGGGAGTCGGGTTGAAGACTACGCGGCGGTTGTCAGCGCCTTGCACGACGCACCCGGCAAGGCGGGCTTCGAGCTGAACGTCTCGTGCCCGAACGTGAAGGCCGGGGGTCTGGAATTCGGCGCCGATCGCGCCGCCCTCGAGGCCGTCGTGCGCGGGGCACGCGCCTGCACCTCACTGCCACTCTTTGTAAAGCTCTCGCCGACGCTGGCTGACATTGCGGGAGCGGCCAATGTGGCGTTGGACGCTGGGGCCGACGGGCTCACCCTGACAAATACTCTCCCCGGTCTGGTCATTGACGTCGAACGTCGCCGACCCGCGCTCGGATTCGGCACCGGCGGGGTCAGTGGCGCCGCGTTGATGCCCGCGGCCGTCCTCGCTACGTGGAGAGTATACCGAGCCACCAAGGCGCCGATCATTGGCGTCGGAGGCGTCGCGAGCGCGAGCGACGCCCTGCAGTTTCTGCTGGCGGGCGCGCGTGCGGTCGCAATCGGCACCGCAGCCATGCGCGATCCTCGGATTCCCGAGCGCATCGTCAGGCACCTGGCGCAGTGGATGGACCGGCACGACGTCACGTCACTCGAACCCATCATCGGATCCCTGGAATGGCCGGCGCCCGCATGACTCCCATCCCGATTGTCGCCCTCGATGTCTCCGATATCCACAATGCGTTGCTGCTGACGGATGAACTCGGCGACGCGTGCACGTTCTACAAAGTGGGCTCTGAGCTCTTCACGAGCGCCGGCCGCGACGTGGTGACCCGCATCCGCGACCGTGGGTGCAGTGTCTTTCTGGACCTGAAGTTTCACGATATCCCCAATACCGTCCGCTCGGCCGCTCGGGCCGCCCGAGACATGGGCGCGGAGTTGATCACAGTGCATGCGTCGGGCGGAGCGGCGATGATCAGCGCCGCGGTAGAAGGCGCGTCGCCGGGGTGTCGAGTGCTGGCCGTCACGGTCCTGACCTCGCTGGACGCTGGGGCCCTTCAAAGCGTGTGGGGGAAACCGGAGTCTATTGTCGCGGACGAGGTGGCCCGGCTGGCGACGATCGCGTCAGACGCTGGGGCATACGGCGTGGTGTGTAGCGGGCATGAGGTGGAAGCGGTGCATCGCGTGGCTGACGGGCGTCTGGCGACCTTGGTCCCGGGAATTCGGTTTGCCGATGGCGATGCCCACGATCAGCGCCGCATCGTGACGCCCGGGATGGCGGCCCAGCTGGGCGCGACCTATCTGGTGGTGGGGCGCGCCGTGACCGGAGCGCAGAGCCCCAAAGCCGCGATGAAGCGACTGCACGACGAGCTTCAGGGCGCTGTGGAGCCGCGCTAGCGCACAGAAACTCGCGCGAATCACGCAATTCGCGGACCGGCTCCCTTGCATGAGTCGTCTAAGGCCTTTATCCTAAAGGTCTTGGCCGAAATTCCTTAGTTTAGTCGGGAGCCAAATCGTGAAAGTCCGAAGCAGCGTGAAGCCGATCTGTGAACACTGCAAAGTGGTCAAGCGGGCCGGCGTGACACGCATCATCTGTAAGCGAAACCCAAAGCACAAACAGCGCCAAGGGTAACATGGCACGAATTTCTGGTGTCGACCTCCCACGCGAGAAGCGGGTTGAGATCGGCCTAACGTATGTCTTCGGCATTGGCCGGACGACCGCAAAGCGAATCCTCGAATCAACGGGCGTGAACCCGAACACGCGGGTGCGTGACCTGACGGATGCCGATGTGAATCGGCTGCGTCAGGCGATTGAAAAGGACTTTCGCGTAGAAGGCGCGCTCCGGACCGAAGTCGCCATGAACATCAAGCGATTGATGGACATCGGCTCTTATCGCGGCATTCGTCATCGCCGCGGTCTCCCTGTGCGCGGGCAGCGAACGCACACGAATGCGCGCACCAAGAAGGGTCCGCGTCGCGCTATCGCCGGCAAAAAGAAGGTAACCAAGTAGCGTATGGCCACTGGAAAGAAATCGAAGCGCGTGATCGAAGCCGAAGGGATCGCCCATATCAGCGCCACCTTCAACAACACGACGATCACGATCACAGATATGCATGGCAACGCCGTTTCCTGGGGTTCGTCAGGGAAGGCGGGCTTCAAGGGATCGAAGAAGTCGACGCCGTTTGCCGCCACCGTTGCAGCTGAGCAGTGCGCCCGCGATGCGTTGTCGCAAGGCGTGCGCCGGGTGCACGTGCGCGTGCAGGGGCCCGGCAGCGGGCGCGAGTCCGCGGTGCAGGCTCTCGCATCCGCCGGCCTGCAGGTCAAGTCCATCAAGGACGTCACGCCGATTCCACACAACGGCTGTCGTCCTCCCAAGCGGCGGAGGGTCTAAGCCGTGCGTTACACCGGACCCGTTTGCCGCCTGTGCCGCCGCGAAGGCACCAAGTTGTTCTTGAAGGGCACGAAGTGTTTCACTGAAAAGTGCCCCGTTGAGCGCCGCCCGTATGCCCCTGGTCAGCATGGCCAGTCTACGGCCCGTCGCCGCAAGGCGTCGGAATACGCCAAGCAGCTGCGCGAAAAGCAGAAAATCAAGCGCATCTACGGCGTGAGCGAACAGCAGTTCCGCAACACGTTTGAAAAGGTGTCGACACAAGCGGGGATCACGGGCCACAACCTTTTGGCCGCGCTTGAATGTCGTCTGGATAACCTCGTGTATCGCATGGGGTTCGCGCCGAGCCGTAATGCAGCTCGTCAGCTCATCCGACACCGCCACATCGAGGTCAACCGGCACACGGTGGACATCCCGAGCTACTTGGTTGCCCCCGGTCAGGAAATCAGGATCCGTGAGAAGTCGCGCGAAATCGGTCTGGTGCGTGAAGCGCTCGATCAGTCGTCGCGCGGACAGTCGCCGACGTGGTTGGCGGTGGATCGCGACACGTTCAGCGGCCGGATGCTTGAGCGGCCCCAGCGGGCCAGCATCCCGATTGCGGCACAGGAGCAGTTAGTCGTCGAGTTGTATTCGAAGTAAGCGATGGCGCCGTGCGACGCCCGCGAAAGCGGCGCGTCGCTGGCTGCAGCCGTCGGCACAATCCGGTCGGGACCCTAACTCCCATACGAACCCACCGCGCGTTAGGGGCGGGGTGGGGCGTTGCCGAAGCGCGGCTTCGGCATGACCATCTCTGGGAATCCGTTCATGGCGAAAGCGATCGACTTAAAGGGACTAGTTCGCCCGCACCTCGTCGAGGTGCAGAAGCGAGACGATAACCCGAACGTTGCAGAATTCCGGCTCCAGCCGCTGGAGCGTGGCTACGGTCACACCCTGGGCAACGCGATGCGGCGCATGCTGCTGTCTTCGCTGCGCGGCGCCGCTGTCTGGGGCTTCCGCATCGACGGCGTGGTGCATGAGCACCAGACCATCGAGGGTGTGGTAGAAGACGTCCACCAGATTATCGGGAACCTCAAGAACCTCGTCTTGCAGCTGTCGGACGACGTCGAGGAGGCCGTCCTGCGCATCGGCAAGTCCGAGGGCGGACCGGTCACCGCCGGTGATATCGAGGAGAATGGCGCCGTCCGCGTTGGCGAACCGGGCCACCACATTTTCACGCTACAGGACGACCGCGATATCAACGTCGAACTGTACGTGAATAAGGGGCGTGGCTACGTGGAAGCGGACCAACATGTGGTAGACCGTGGCCTTCCGGTCGACCTGGTACGCATGGACGCCCTGTACAATCCCGTCCGCCGCGTGAATTTCGCCGTGTCCGAAACGCGCGTTGGCCAGCGCACGGACTACGACAAGTTGACCCTCACGGTAGAGACCAACGGGACGATCTCTCCTGAGGAAGCCGTCAGCTACGCCGCCGCCCTCGCCCAAACGCACTTCCAGTACTTCGCCAGCTTTGGATCGCATGCCTCGGCGCCGGTGTCGTTCGGTGGCGATGCTCCCAGTGGCGACGCTGCGCGCTTGGCGTCGCTGTTCAAGACGCCGATCGACGAGCTGGACCTGTCCGTGCGTTCGGTGAACTCACTCAAGAATTCCAACATCAGGACACTCGGCGACCTGGTTCGCCAGACGGAGAGCCAGATCCTGCAGGTCAAGAACTTCGGCAAGAAGTCGTTGCATGAGATTGCCGACCTGCTCGAACGCGAGGGTCTCAATTTCGGGATGCGGTACGAGGAGAACGGCGAAGGCGTGCGTATCCTGGATTGGGGTACGCCGGCAAGCCGGGCTGCGGCGATCGCACCGGATGACGAAGAGGAGCAATAGGTCATGCGACATCGGAAGGCAGGGCGTCAGCTCAGGCGCACCAGCGAGCAGAAGCTCGCTCTCATGCGCTCTCTGGCGGCGTCCCTCATCGAGCGAGGAGCCATCGAGACGACCGAGGCAAAAGCCAAGGAGCTGCGCCCGTTCATCGAGAAGCTCATTACCAAGGCGCGCTCCGGCACGCTGCATGACCGCCGGCTGCTGGGTCGCCACATTCAGAAGCGGGAAGTGGCGGACAAGCTGTTTCAGGAAATCGGGCCGCGTTACACGAAGCGCCCGGGTGGGTACACGCGCATTCTCAAGACCGGTCATCGCAAGGGCGACGGAGCGGAGATGGCGCGCATTGAACTGATTGGAGGCTAACGCCGATGGCCGTGAACCGCAGCCGCTGCCACGTGTGCGGCAAGGGTGTGCAGTACGGGAACAACGTCTCGCACGCCAATAACAAAGTCCGGCGTACGTGGAAGCCGAACCTTCAGGTGGCCCGTGTCCTGGTCGACGGGAAGGCAACCAAGGTCAAGGTCTGCACGCGCTGTCTGCATGCCGGCAAGGTGCAACGCGCACCCCGAGGCGCTCGGGTTGCGTAAGCGAGCCGCCGTAGCAAAGGTCTTTGAGAGGAGCGCTTCGGCGCTCCTCTTTTTTTGTCTGCCGAGTACTCGCCGACAGCTCCCATACGACCACCGTGCCCGCTACCTTCTCACCGTGCCGCAACACCCGGATCGTCGAGCCGACTGGGGAGCGCCGAAGTGAAATCTGCGCTCATCACCGGCGTTTCGGGTCAGGACGGGAGTTACCTGGCCGAGCACCTCCTGGCGCTGGGGTACCGAGTGACTGGCACCGTGCACGCCGCCCACGATCAGCGGCCGGCGTACTTCACGCGGCTGGCGGGCCAGATTGAGCTGGCTGAGCTTGATGTCCGCGACCGACCGAGTGTCAGCGCCCTCGTGCGCCGTATCGCGCCGACCGAGGTGTACCACTTGGCGGCTCAGAGCCGGGTGGGGGCGTCGTGGGACGATCCCGTGGGGACGGCAGACGTCTCAGGTGGCGGCGCCCTCAACGTGCTCGAAGCGGTTCGCACTGCGGCGCCTAACGCGCGGGTGCTGGTGGCCGGATCATGCGAAGTGTTCGGGCACGCCTCCCATGTGCCGCAAGACGAGTCGACGCCGCATCAGCCAGCGTCCCCGTACGCAGTGGCCAAGTCCTTTGCCCAGGGGATGACGCGGTTGTACCGGGAGCGCTTTGGGCTCCACGCGTCAACAGCCATCCTGTTCAACCACGAGAGTCCGCGTCGCGCGGCGCAATTCGTGTCGCAGAAGATCGCCCGCGGTGCGGCGGCCGTGGCAAGTGGAGCGCAAAAGGAGCTTCGCCTGGGCAACGTGCAGGTCGTGCGCGACTGGGGCTTTGCCGGCGACTTCGTCCAGGCCATGTGGCGCATGCTGCAGGCCGATGTGCCCGCCGACTTGGTGATTGGCACGGGAGTCGGACATTCGGTGTGGGACCTTTGCGAGGCGGCCTTTCAGGCGGTTGGTCTCGAGGCCAAGGCGCACGTGGTCATCGACCCGCTCTTTGTCCGTCAGGACGATGCGCCGGCGCTCGTCGCCAATCCAGCGATGGCCAGGGAGCGCCTCCAGTGGTCGTCCACGGTAGATTTCAACGCGCTTGTGCGGATGCTGGTCGCCGCCGCGCAGGACCCTTCGTCATCAGCCTAACGTTTCATGCCCCGTCGTACTGACCTGCACCGCATACTCGTGATCGGCTCCGGACCCATCGTGATTGGGCAGGCTGCCGAATTCGACTACTCGGGAACGCAAGCGGCTCGCGCGCTGCGGGAAGAGGGATACGAGGTGATCCTGATCAACTCGAATCCGGCGACCATCATGACGGATCCCGAGGTGGCGCACCGGACGTATGTGGAGCCGGTCACGCCCGAATACGCGGAGCTGGTGATTGCCCGGGAGCGCCCAGATGCCCTGCTGCCGACGATGGGTGGCCAGACGGCGCTGAATGTCGCGATGCAGCTGGCGGCCAATGGCGTGCTGGAAAAGTACGGCGTTGAGTTGATCGGCGCCAAGGCGCGCGCCATCAAGCTGGCCGAGGACCGGCAGGAGTTTGCCGAGGCCATGCATCGCATCGGGTTGCAGGTGCCGCAGGGACGGATTGCTCATACGTGGGAAGAGGCACAGGAGATCGCCGAGTTCACAGGGTATCCGGCGATCATCCGGCCGTCGTTCACGCTGGGCGGGTCTGGCGGCGGTGTGGCATACAACCGGGAAGAGTTCGAGGAGATCGTGCGCCGCGGGCTGGCAGCGTCGCCAACGTCGCAGGTGCTGATCGAACGGTCGCTGTTGGGCTGGAAGGAGTTCGAGCTGGAAGTGATGCGCGACTACGCCGACAATGTCGTCATCGTCTGCTCGATCGAGAACTTGGATCCCATGGGTGTGCATACGGGCGACTCCATCACGGTGGCCCCGGCCATGACGCTGACGGATCGGGAGTATCAGGTGATGCGCGACGCGGCCTGCGCCGTGATCCGCGAGATCGGCGTTGAGGCTGGCGGATGTAACATCCAGTTCGCGATCTCGCCGACGTCCGGTGAGATGGTCGTCATCGAGATGAATCCCCGCGTGTCGCGCTCGTCGGCCTTGGCGTCCAAGGCGACGGGATTTCCCATCGCGCGGATCGGCGCCAAGCTGGCCGTCGGATACCGACTGGATGAGATTCCGAATGACATTACCCGAACGACGCCGGCGTCATTCGAACCCGTGTTGGACTATGTGGTGGTGAAGTGCCCGCGCTTCGCCTTTGAGAAGTTCGCCAAGGCGAGCCCTGTGCTGACCACGCAGATGAAATCCGTCGGTGAGTCCATGGCGATTGGCCGAACCTTCAAGGAGGCGTTCCAGAAGGGACTTCGCGCCTTGGAGAACGGACGCACGGGATGGACCCAGGCGGCGAGGCCGGTGGACGATCGATTGGCCGACGATTCGATCGAGTCGTTGCGCGGTGCGATCTCCACACCCACGCCAGAACGCATCTACCAGCTCAAACGCGCGTTCCTCGCAGGCATGTCGGTCGACCAGATTTACGATCTCACGGCTGTCGATCGCTGGTTCCTGAGCCAGATGCAGGAGCTGGTGGATGCCGAGCGGCGCTACCAGGCGCTGGCCTCAGTCGGGCCCGACGACGTTCGCGAGATGAAGCGGATGGGATTCAGCGATCGACAACTCGCTGACCTGCGGGGCGAGCCAGAGCAGCAGGCACGGGAGCGCCGCTGGGCCTACGGGCTGCGACCCGTGTACAAGATGGTCGATACGTGCGCCGGAGAGTTCCCGTCGTCGACCCCGTACCTCTACAGCTGCTACGACGACGAGAGCGAGGCGCCTCGGACCGGCAAGCGTTCCGTCGTCATCCTCGGTAGCGGTCCCAATCGCATCGGTCAGGGCGTTGAGTTCGATTACATGTGTGTCCGAGCGGTCATGGCGCTTCGTGCCCAGGGCTACGAGACGATCATGATCAACTCGAACCCCGAGACCGTGTCCACGGACTACGACACCTCTGACAAGTTGTACTTCGAGCCGCTCACGCTCGAGGATGTGCTGGAGGTTGTGCACCGCGAGCAGCCCCTGGGCGTCATCGTACAGCTCGGCGGCCAGACACCTTTGAAGCTGACGAGGGGGCTCGAGGCCGCGGGGGTGCAGATCCTTGGGACGTCGCCGGAGTCGATCGATATTGCGGAAGATCGCAAACGCTTCGAGGTGATTGCTCGGGAACTCGGCATTCGACAGCCGGAAAACGGGACGGCGACCAGCGTGGACGAGGCCGTCGAAGTTGCCACTCGCATCGGCTACCCGGTCCTGGTACGCCCTTCGTACGTGCTCGGTGGACGCGCCATGCAGATCGTCTTTGACGAGCCATCGCTGCGTGACTACTTCGAAACGGCGGCGCGCGTTAGCGAGGAACGGCCAGTCCTGATCGACCGGTTTTTGGAAGACGCCTTTGAAGCCGACGTGGACGCGGTGTGCGACGGTCAGCGCGTGGTCATCGGCGGCGTAATGCAGCACATCGAGGACGCGGGAATTCACTCAGGTGATTCGGCGTGCGTGCTGCCACCCTATCTGATCGGTGAAGGCGACATCGACATGATGAAGCAGTACACCGTGGCGCTGGCCAAGGCGTTAGGCGTCGTGGGGCTGATCAATGTGCAGTACGCCGTCAAGCACGGGGTAGTCTATGTGTTGGAGGTGAACCCCCGAGGTAGTCGCACCATTCCATTCGTTTCCAAGGCGATTGGCGTTCCCCTGGCGTCGGTAGCGGCGCGCGTCATGCTCGGGGAATCCCTGGACGCCGTCGGCTTCACCCATGAAATCGTTCCACCGTTCGTGTCGGTGAAGGAAGCGGTCTTTCCATTTACGAAATTCCGTGAGTTTGACCCGCTGCTTGGGCCGGAAATGCGCTCGACGGGCGAGGTCATGGGCATTTCCGATTCATTCGGCAGCGCGTTCGCCAAGGCGCAGTTGTCAGCGGACAATGCCTTGCCGTTAGGCGGCGCGATCTTCATCACCGTCAACGACACGGACAAGCCCACCGTAACGCCGATTGCGCGGCGCTTTCACGAACTGGGGTTCCACTTGTACGCGACGGACGGGACGGCGCGCTATTTGAGCCGGCGGGGCATCCCCACACGGTCCGTACGCAAGATTCACGAGGGGCGGCCCAACGGGCTGGACCTGCTGAAGAACGGCGACATCCAGTTGCTCATTAACACGCCGCTTGGCAAGCACGCGCAGTACGATGACTATCAACTGCGTCAGGCAGCGATTGCGAAGCGCATTTCGTACACGACCACCATGTCGGCGGCGAGTGCGGCGGGCGATGCGATCCTCTCCCTGCGATCACGCACCACCTCGGTGCGTTCGCTGCAGGAGTGGCATGAAATCGTGCGTGAGGAAGAGCGGGCCGAAGCGCAGATGGCGCCGGAGGTCGGCGGGGACCGCTCCTCACCGAATCGTCCGACGAACGAGGGCATCGCGAACGACACTTTGCGGGCGCGACCATCCGCCGAGGCGCGTCCATGACCCCGTTGCCGCCACCGTTTGTTCATGAGTCGTCCTACGTGGACGACGGAGCCGTGATAGGAGCGGGCACCAAGATCTGGCATTTTTGCCACGTTATGCCGGGCGCAGTCATTGGCGAACGCTGCAACCTTGGGCAGAACGTTGTCGTGATGTCCGGTACGCGCCTGGGGAACAACGTGAAGGTGCAGAATAACGTGAGCATTTACGAAGGCGTGGAGCTTGAAGACGATGTGTTCTGCGGCCCCTCTATGGTGTTCACGAATGTCATGAATCCGCGTAGTCACGTCTCCAGGAAGTCCGAATATCGGCGCACGCTCGTTCGTCGTGGGGCCAGTATTGGAGCCAACGCCACCATCGTGTGTGGAACGACGCTTGGCGAGTATGCCTTTGTTGGCGCCGGGGCGGTGGTGACTCGCGATGTGCCGGCGTACGCGCTGGTGGTGGGCGTTCCCGCGGTCCAGGTAGGGTGGATGTGTGCCTGTGGCGAGCGCCTGCCCGAACCCGAAGTGCCTTACGGAGAGACCAGCTGCACCACGTGCGGTTCGTCGTATCGGATGGATCACGGGGCGTTGGTGCCCGACACCGGAGCGACGGCATGACCACGGCACTTCGATTGGCTTTGGTGGGATGCGGGCGCATCAGCCGCAACCATTTCGAGGCCATTGCGGCGATTGACGGGTTGGAGCTGGCAGGAGTCTGCGATAGCGTGGAAGACCGTGCGCGGAGCGCTGGCGAAACGCACGAGGTGCCATGGTTCACCTCGTACGAACGATTGCTGGAAGGCGTGGCTTGCGACATCGTGGCGATCTGCACGCCGTCGGGCCTGCATCCGGCGCACGGGATTCTGGCGGCCAAGGCGGGGAAGCATGTGGTCTGCGAAAAGCCGATGGCGATCACGTTGTCGGCCGCCGACGACCTGGTGCATGCCTGTGACGCAGCGGGCGTGCAGTTGTTCGTCGTGAAGCAGAACAGGCTCAACCCGCCGGTGCAGTTGGTGAAGCGTGCCATCGACAAGGGACGCTTCGGCCGCATTTACATGGCCAATACCACGGTGCGGTGGACGCGCCCGCAGGAGTACTACGACCAGGCGCCGTGGCGCGGGACGTGGGAGTTCGACGGGGGCGCGTTCATGAATCAGGCCTCACACTACGTGGACTTGATTCAGTGGCTGGTTGGCCCTGTCGAGAGCGTCATGGCCAAGACGGCCACGTTAGCGCGCCGCATTGAAACAGAAGACACCGGCATCGCCATCCTGAAGTTTCGCTCCGGAGCCCTCGGCGTCATCGAGGTCACGATGCTCACCTACCCGCGAAACCTCGAGGGATCGCTGACCATCCTGGGAGAGAAAGGCACCGTGAAGATTGGCGGCACCGCCGTCAATCGTGTGGAACACTGGGCGTTCGCCGACTACGATGACGACGACAAGCTCGTCGACGCGACGGCGACAAATCCGCCTAACGTGTACGGGTTCGGGCACGAAGCCTACTATCGAAACGTGCTGGCGGTGCTGCGTGGCGAGGCCCGCCCCGACACCGACGGCCGGGCGGGGCGGAAATCCCTCGAGTTGATTCTCGGCGCGTATGAATCGGCGAAGACGGGAGCGGAAGTTCCACTGCCGCTGGTCGTCGCTCGCTGACTACACCAGAGGTCGGATCGCCAAGCCGCTCGACACCGCGGCGCGCAAGACGTTAGGCGGGGTGCTGAGCCGTCGGTCGCTGCAGCTGCGTTGACGGGCCGGTGTCCAACCTGTGAAGTTTCGATGCCGCCGAGGCGGCCGAATGACCCATTCTTCCGGTTTCCGCCATGCCTGTTCCACTGCTCGACCTCAAGGCCCAACACGCCACCATTCGCGACGAGATCCTTCCCGCCATCATGAGGGTGGTGGACGACCAGCTCTTCATCCTCGGCGAACCGGTTGAACGGCTCGAACGCGAGGTGGCGCAGTTGTCACACACCCGACACGCGATCGGTTGCGCCAACGGCACAGACGCGCTCTTGCTCGCCTTTCGCGCGCTGGACATCGGCCGCGGCGATGAGATCATCACGACGCCGTTCACGTTCTTTGCTACCGCGGGCACGATCCACAACGTGGGGGCCACGCCGGTTTTCGTCGACATCGACCCGGTGTCGTACAACATCCGGCCAGATGCGGTTCAGGCTGCTGTTACATCGCGCACGAAGGCCATCGTCCCGGTCGATCTTTTTGGCCAAATGGCGGAGATCGAGCAGATCGCCCTGCGTAACCCTGGCATTCCAATCGTCGAAGACGCCGCACAATCGATCGGCGCAAGCCGAATGATCGACGGGGAGCGGCGAATGGCGGGTGAACTCGCCGCCATCGGTACGTACTCGTTCTTCCCGTCTAAGAACCTCGGCGGTTATGGCGACGGCGGCATGATGGTCACGCAAAACGATCAGTTGGCCACGCGCCTCAAGCGTTTGCGCGTACATGGCGGCGCCAAGCAGTACTTCCACGACGAGGTCGGATACAACTCGCGACTTGACTCACTACAAGCCGCGGTCCTTGTCGCAAAGCTCCCACACCTGGCCCATTGGAGTGCCGGGAGAAGGGCCAATGCGGCGTACTACACCTCCGGGTTTGCGGACCTTCCAGAGATCGGAACACCGGTGGTTGACCCGGCGAACGAATCGATCTTTAACCAATACACGATTCGAGTGGAGCGACGGGACGAGCTGCAGGCGTACCTGAAGGGGAAGGGGATTGGCACGTCGGTCTACTATCCGCTGCCGCTGCACCTTCAGCCTTGCTTTTCGTACCTCGGATACAAAGAAGGGGCGTTCCCGGCTGCTGAAAAGGCCGCCAAAGAGGTCCTTTCCCTGCCAATTTTCCCCGAACTGACCGCCGAGCAACTGGACGAGGTAATCGGCACGGTTCGTGCCTTCTACGGCCGCTGAGCGTCCCTATAGGGACCTCGCAACTCCTTACTGCCAAAGATGAAAGACGAACTCTTAAAGAAAATCCAGGACCGGAAGGCCGTCATTGGCATCGTCGGCCTTGGATATGTCGGCCTTCCGCTCGCGATGGAATTCGCCCAGAGCGGGTTTCACGTCATCGGCTACGATATCAGCCAGCGCACGGTCGATGCGCTCATGGCGGGCAAATCGCACATCCAAGACGTGCCGAGCGATGTGGTGAACGAGCAGGTTCGCGCAGGGCGGTTTGTCGCCACCGCAGACGAGTCACAGTTGAAGAAGTGTGACGCGGTGTCGATCGCCGTGCCCACTCCGCTCAGCAAAACGCGCGACCCCGACATGAGCTTCGTGCAAGCCGCGACGGAGGCGATCGCACGCAACTGCCACCCGGGTATGCTGATCGTGCTGGAGAGCACGACATATCCTGGCACCACGCGCGAAGTGATGCAGCCGCGGATCGAGGAGAAGGGGCTGACGGTGGGCAAGGACGTCTTTCTGGCGTTCAGCCCGGAGCGTGTGGATCCCGGCAATCCGACGTGGCACACGAAGAACACGCCAAAGGTGGTCGGCGGTCTCACGGCCGCTTGCACCGAAGTCGCGACCGCACTGTACTCGGCCTGCATCGATACGATCGTACCTGTAGCGTCTGCGGAATCGGCAGAATTGGTGAAGCTGCTGGAGAACACCTTCCGCGCCGTGAACATTGGCCTCGTGAACGAGATGGCCATTGTCTGCGACAAACTCGGTGTGGACGTGTGGGAAGTCATCAATGCGGCGGCCACGAAGCCATTCGGCTTCATGAAATTCACGCCGGGGCCGGGGATCGGCGGACACTGCATCCCACTCGACCCGCACTATCTCGCGTGGAAGATGCGGACGCTGAACTACAAGACGCGCTTCATTGACCTCGCCAGCGAGATCAACTCGGAGATGCCCGAGTACGTGGTTCGCAAAGTCGCCCGCGCCCTGAACGAAGAGCGCAAAGCGACGAAGGGGAGCAGGATTCTTGTGCTGGGCGTCGCGTACAAGAAGGACATCGACGACATGCGCGAGAGTCCAGCCCTGGACGTGATTCGCCTGCTAGAGGATCGCGGTGCCAAGGTCGACTTCCACGATCCGTGGGTGGCATCGTTCCGCGAAGATGGTCATTCGCGCGCCGGTGTTGCGCTGACGAAGGAGGCCCTGGAGCAGAGCGATGCCGTGGTGATCGTTACCGATCACGCCAAGGTGGACTATCAGTTCGTCGTCGATCACGCCTCGTTGGTCATCGATACGCGCGATGCGACACGGCGTCTGAAGCCTTCGCGCGCCAAGGTGGTCTCACTGGCGTCGAAGCATGGTGAAGCCGCGGCGCACTAGGCTCCGCGATCCCGCAATAACGTTAGGCTAGCGGAGCACGAGTGAACATTTCGGTCATTGGAACTGGATACGTCGGACTGGTTGTGGGTGCCTGTCTTGCCGAAACCGGTAACGACGTCGTGTGCGCGGATGTCGATGCGAAGAAGATCGACGGGTTGAAGGAGAACGTCATCCCGATCTACGAGCCGGGACTGGAAGCGCTGGTAGAGCGAAACCAGCGCCAGGGCCGGATCAGCTTCACCACGGATGTCGCGGCATCGATTGGTCGCGCGGACGTGATCTTTATTGCCGTCGGGACGCCGCCAGACGAGGATGGATCCGCCGACCTTCGCTACGTGCTGGACGTAGCGGACAAGATCGGCCGGCACATGAAGCGAGAGCTGGTGGTGGTGACCAAGTCCACGGTCCCCGTGGGCACGGCGGCCAAGGTTGCAGCCGCAGTCTCCAAGCACGCGAAGCTTCCGTTCCACATGTGCTCGAATCCCGAGTTCTTGAAGGAAGGCGCTGCCGTCGACGACTTCATGAAGCCCGACCGCGTGGTGTTGGGTGTGGACAGCGATCACGCGCGAAGCGTCATGGCGGAGCTGTACGCGCCGTTCGTGCGCACTGGCAAGCCGATCATCTTCATGGACATTCCGTCGGCCGAGATGACGAAGTACGCCGCGAACGCCATGCTCGCCACGCGCATTTCGTTCATGAACGAGATCGCGAACCTTTGCGAACGCGTCGGGGCGAACGTGGACTTGGTGCGTAAGGGGATCGGCACCGACAGCCGCATCGGTCCGTCATTCCTCTTTCCGGGTCCGGGTTACGGCGGCTCATGTTTCCCGAAGGACGTGAAGGCGCTGGTCCGAACCGCCCACGAGGTGGGGGCCTCCCTCAGCGTGCTGGACGCTGTGGAAGATGCCAACGAGCGACAAAAGCGCCGCCTGTTTGAGAAGCTCCAACGCACGTTAGGCGAGTTGCGCGGCACTCGGGTGGCGATCTGGGGTCTGGCGTTCAAGCCAAACACGGACGATATGCGCGAGGCACCGGCGTTGGTGCTGATCGACCAATTGCTGGAACAGGGCGCGACGGTCACGGCACACGACCCGGCGGCCATGCACGAGACCAAGCGAAAGATCGGCGACCGCATCACGTACGCGGAAACCAACTACGAAGCGTTGACAGATGCCGACGCCTTGGTGGTCGTGACCGATTGGAATGAGTACCGGCACCCGGACTTTACCCGCATCAAGTCCACGCTCAGGCGGCCTGTGATCGTCGATGGCCGCAACCTCTACAACCCGGACAAAATGCGCGCGCTCGGATTCCAGTACCTCTCGATCGGCCGGGGTGCTGAATGAGGGTCCTCATCACAGGAGCCGCTGGCTTTCTGGGTTCGAACCTCGCCGACCGATTTTTAGCTGACGGTCACGCGGTCGTCGGGTTGGACAACTTCATCACGGGTAACCCGGATAACATCGCGCACTTGATGGGGAACCCGAAGTTCGAGTTTCTCCATCACAACATTTCCACGTACACTTACGTGGCCGGAACGCTCGACGGCATTCTGCACTTTGCATCGCCGGCCAGCCCGGTGGACTACCTGGAGCACCCGATTGCCACCCTGAAGGTCGGTGCCCTGGGCACGCACAACGCCCTCGGTCTGGCCAAAGCCAAAGGGGCGCGCTTCTTCCTGGCCTCCACCAGCGAAGTCTATGGCGATCCCATGGAGCACCCGCAGCGGGAGTCGTATTGGGGCAATGTGAATCCCATCGGCCCGCGTGGCGTGTACGACGAAGCCAAGCGTTTCGCCGAGGCAATGACGATGGCGTATCACCGCTACCACGGGGTGGATACCCGAATCGTGCGGATCTTCAACACGTACGGTCCGCGGATGCGTCCGCGCGACGGTCGAGTCGTCTCCAACTTCATTGTGCAGGCGTTGAACAACGAGCCGATCACCATCTACGGGGATGGCTCGCAGACGAGGTCCTTTTGCTTCGTCTCGGACGAGGTGGAGGGGATCTATCAGCTGTTCATGCGCGGCGATTCGAATCCTACGAATATCGGCAACCCAACGGAGTTCACGGTCAAGCAACTGGCGGAGTTGATTGTGGAGCTGACGGGCACCAAGGCGCCGATCGTCTACAAGGACTTGCCGGTCGACGACCCCAAAGTGCGAAAGCCGGACATCACCAGGGCTCGGGAAACCCTTGGATGGGAGCCGAAGGTGGCACTCCGGGACGGGGCTGCACGCACGATTGAGTACTTCCGATCGCTGATCGGGACCGATCTCATGAAACCCCGGGGCTAGTTCGGGTGACCTATGTACGGCGGGGCGGCTCTGCGCGGGCCGCCCCGCTGCCGTTCCGGTCCAGATAGGCCCTCGCGCCCTCGCAAGCGGGTGCGGTGATTATGTTTCGTGCTTGCCACGGGGGGCCTATTTCGCCCCCCGTTCCTTGAATCCCTAGGCACTCCAGACGGGTACTCACCCGCCATGCACCGCTCTCGTTGGGTCCAGCTCTCACTGATCGTCTTGGGGACGTCGTCCCTGGGATGCGCGTCGGGCTTCAAGCTCACGCGATACACAACCAGCGAGAGCCTGTATCGGGCGGCGATGGACCAGTTCCGCCGTAAGAAGTGGGACAATGCCATCCAGGCCTTCGAGAAGCTGACCCTGGACCTGCCGGCGCGCGACACGCTTTTGCCGATGTCGCACTACTACCTGGCCAAGTCTCACGCTGGCCGGGGCGATCACTTGCTGGCGGCTCAGGCGTACAGCCGCATGGCGGAGAGCTTCGCGACCGACTCCCTGGCAGACGACGCCACGTTTGAGTCGGGGCTCGAATACGAAAAGTTGTGGCGAAAGCCGGTGCTCGACGCCCAGTACGGCGGCGAGGCGCTGACGGTGTTCCAGACCTTCTTGGCCCTCTATCCCGATAGCGAGCTCCGCGACAAGGCGGTGGCCGAGATCCAGCGGATGCAAGAGTGGTTTGCCACGAAGGACTTCGAGAACGCGATGTACTACTTTCGGCGCAAGGCATACGACCCGGCGCTGATCTACTTCCGCGACGTCGTTAGGCTGTATCCAGAGACGGAACGCGCCAAGGACTCCTACCTGCGGATGGCCGAAGCTTACGACGCCATCCGTTGGAAGGACGATAAGACAGAGGTCTGCAAGACCCTCTGGGAGCGCTACGCCAAGGATCCGCAGGTACCGATCGTCTGTGGGCGTGCACCCCCTCCTGTCGATACGGTGCGTAAGGGCTCGCCGTAGCCCGTGCGCCTGGGAATCCTCGGCGGGACCTTCGATCCGCCGCACCTTGGTCACCTCCTGATCGCGTACGACGCCGTCGCCGCGCTCAGGCTGGACTCCCTGGTCTTTATCCCAGTCGCACAGCAGCCCCTGAAGATGGGGCGGCCTGCGGCCCCGGCCGAGGCGCGATTGGAGATGGTTCGGCGGATGATCGCCGGCCTTCCGCAATTCGCCTGTGATGCCATCGAAGTGGACCGGGCGGGCTTATCTTACACCGTCGATACGTTGGACGAGTATGCGCGTCGGTATCCGAGCGCAGTCCGTTTCTTTTTGCTGGGGACCGACGCTGTCCGGTCGTTCCCGTCCTGGCGAGAGCCGGGACGGATAGCAGAGCTGGCGCAGCTCGCCGTTCTGCGACGGTCGGATGAGGCAGGCCAAGCAAGTGCCAACGGGGGTGACCATATGGATGACGCGATCGCCAAGGTACGGGCCATCACGGGAGCCGATCGAGCTCCCACGATTGTTCCTACCCGGCGCATTGACGTCTCCTCCACGGAGATTCGCGACCGCGTGCGAGCGGGATTGCCACTTCGTGGATTCATCACAGACGATGTCGCACGCTTCATCGAAGCGAGCGCTCTTTATCGTTAGGACACAGCAATGATCAAGGGACTCATCGGCAAGGTGTTTGGCACTCGCCACGAGCGAGAGCGCAAGCGCGTGCAGCCGATCATCGACGAAGTCAATCGCGAGTACGAGCGGTTGCAGCACGTGTCGGACGACGAGCTTCGCGGCCAGACCGCGAAGTTCAGGGCCACGCTCACCGAGCGCTCGGGGGCGCTGGAATCGCGCGTGGCGGAACTGAAAGAGCTGAAGAAAGTCACGAAAGATCCCGCCGAGCGGGATTCGATTGACAATGAGCTGGGGGGCGGCGATGGGCGGGGCGGGCTGGAGGAACAGCTGCGCGCGTCGATCGCGGAAACGCTCGACGAGATTCTGCCGGAGGCGTTTGCGACGGTTCGCGAGGCCGCACGCCGCCTGGTCGGAAGTGATGTGACGGTCACCGGGCACGACCTGCAGTGGGACATGGTGCATTACGACGTTCAGCTGATGGGCGGTATCGAATTGCACCTGGGTCGCATTGCGGAAATGGCGACCGGCGAAGGAAAGACGCTGGTGGCGACGTTGCCGCTGTACTTGAATGCGCTTCCCGCGAAAGGGGCGCACCTGGTGACGGTGAACTCCTACCTCGCGCGCCGCGACTCGCAGTGGATGGGTCACCTGTACCGATACCTCGGCCTGACCGTCGGCTGCATCGATGACACAGAGCCTGGCACGCATGCGCGCCGAGCCGCCTACGAGTGCGACATCACGTACGGCACGAACAACGAGTTCGGGTTCGACTACCTGCGTGACAACATGGTGGTGTCGCTGGAGCAGCGGGTTCAGCGGCCACACTGGTTCGCCATCGTGGACGAGGTGGACTCCGTCCTGATCGACGAGGCGCGGACGCCGTTGATCATCTCGGGTCCGGTGGGGAACGAGAACGACGCCATGTTCGCCGAGCACAACGCGGCGGTGACGCGGCTGGTTCGGCGTCAGACGGAAATGGCAAACACACTCGTCGCGGATGGCGAACGGGCCATGCAGCAGGATGACACGGCCACCGCGGGCGAAGCGTTCTTCAAGGCGCAGCTTGGATCGCCGAAGAACAAGCGGCTCATGAAGGCCCTGGCCGAACCCGGCGTGAAGCAGCTGGTGCAGAAGATGGAGCTCGACTACATCGCGGACCGCAAGTTGCCAGCGGCGAAGCAGCAGTACCGCGATTTGGAGAACGACCTGTACTACGTGCTCGACGAAAAGGCCCACACTGTGCACCTGACGGACCGCGGCGTGGACGAGTTGTCACCGTCGGACCATGACCAGTTCGTCCTGCCCGACATTTCGACCGAGGTGCACCGCATCGAGCACCACCCGGACATGTCGCCGCAGGAAAAGCTCGAGGCGCGCCGAGGCATCGAAGGCGAGTACGCGGTCAAGAGTGAAAAGCTCCACATTGTGCACCAGTTGCTCCGGGCGCACGCGCTGTACGAGAAGGACGTGAACTACGTCGTTCAGGACAGCGAAGTGTTGATCGTTGACGAATTCACCGGTCGCACGATGCCAGGCCGGCGCTGGTCCGAAGGGTTGCACCAGGCGGTCGAGGCCAAGGAAGGGGTGAAGGTCAAGGGCGAAACGCAGACACTCGCCACTATCACGATCCAGAATTACTTCCGAATGTACGCCAAGCTGGCGGGCATGACCGGTACAGCAGAAACCGAAGAGCGCGAGTTCTTTGAGATTTACAAGCTCGAAGTGGCCGTGATTCCGACGAATCGCGACATCGTGCGCGATGACCGCCAGGATCTCGTGTACAAGACACGCCGCGAGAAGTACAACGCGATCGTTGAGGAGACGCAGCGCCTGTACGGGCTGGGATATCCGGTGTTGGTCGGCACCACCAGCGTCGAAGCGTCTGAAACGCTGGCTCGACTCTTCAAGCGCGCTGGACTTCCCCACAACGTCCTGAACGCGAAGTACCACCAGCGTGAAGCAGAAATCGTTGCCGAAGCTGGTCGGGCGAACGGTATAACGATCGCCACCAACATGGCCGGCCGTGGGACCGACATCAAACTCGGCCCTGGCGTCAAAGACGCAAAGCCATCGCGCGTGAAGGACGCCGACGGCAAGCTGGTCGACGTGGATGAATGCGGCGGTCTGCACATTCTGGGTTCGGAACGTCACGAATCCCGGCGTATCGACCGTCAGCTGCGAGGGCGCGCGGGCCGTCAGGGCGATCCGGGAGCGTCTCAGTTCTTCCTGTCGTTGGAAGACGACCTTATGCGCCTGTTCGGGTCGGAGCGTATTGCCCGACTCATGGATCGCCTAGGGGCGGAAGAAGGCGAGGTGCTCACACATCCGCTGATCACGCGGTCAATCGAGCAGGCCCAGAAACGAGTCGAGCTCCAGAATTTCCAGTCACGAAAGCGCCTGCTGGAATACGACGATGTGATGAACCAGCAGCGAGAGGTGATTTACTCGTTGCGCTCGTTCGCACTGGAGGGCGGCGAGGAACTGCGCGGCGAGGCCTTGAAGATGGTGGAGAAGGCCGTGGCGCGACGCGTAGAGACGCAGCTCGCCGATTTCGAGGATGCTACGCAGTGGGATCTTGGCCTGGTCAAGCAGGACCTGTTAATGCATTACCTGCTTACGGTGCCCGAGCTGGAAGGGCACGATACGCCCACAACCATTGCCGATGTTGCATCTGCGGCCGTCGAGGCGGCGCGGGGAGCCTTCGCGTTCAAGGAGAAGGCGCTGGTACTGGAAACGCCGGATGGACCGCAGGACTACTCCGGTCAGCTGCTCTCGCTCATCATGCTGAACGTGCTGGACGAGAAGTGGAAGGACCATCTCTACGACCTGGACCAACTTCGCAACGCGATCCATTACCGCTCGTGGGGCCAGAAGGACCCGCTCATCGAGTACAAGCAGGAAGCGTACACGATGTTCGTGGATCTCATGCAGGACATCCACCACACGTTCACCGAGCGGTATCTGCGGGCCCAACTGGTCCTGAATCCCCCGGTTGGTGGCGACAGCGGCGCACCGGCGGGCCCGGCTCGCGGCCCCGACGGGCAAGCGCGTCCTACAAAGCGATACAATGCCTTGGGGGTGCTAGAGGACGTACCCGAGGAAGAGCCGGTTGTTGAGCCTGACGAAGCTGACGAGCCCGTTGAGGAGCCGGCCCCTGAACCTCAGCGACCCGCGGTGAAGCGGGCGGACCCCGTGGTCGTCGGCGCGGGACGGACGCGCTCACTGTCGTCGATGGGGAGTAGCGCGGCCGGCATGGCCGCGGGCATGCCAAAGGACATCGATTGGAGCACGATCGGCCGGAACGACCCGTGCCCCTGCGGCTCCGGCAAGAAGTTCAAGAAGTGCCACGGTCAGGGCTAGTGACCTGACGGTGGCGTGGCGCGGCGGGTGCGTTGCACCTGCCGCGTCTTGCGTTGTGGCGCGCTGCTGCGGTACGGCGCGCGGCGAAATGGTCACGCAGCGGTCAGCGACGGCCGGTACTCTGCGGCATCCCCTCTGTGAGTGATGCATGGCAGACGATCAGGAGCCGCGAATCGGCCCGCAATTCTCTTCGGCGCCCTTTAGCCTGCGCGAGCTTCCCCGCAGTGAGCGGCCACGCGAGCGGTTGGTTCGCTTGGGCGTAGGCTCCCTCTCCACAGTTGAACTGATCGCCATCGTACTCGGCACGGGCACGGGTAACCGCTCCGCGCTTGCTCTCGCGCACCACGTGTTCTCCGCGGTAGGGGGATCCCTGCGGAGACTGGCGACAGGGAGCGTGACCGCACTGACCGCGGTGGACGGCATCGGTGCGGCCCGCGCTGGCGTCTTGCACGCTGCCCTTGAACTTGGGCGCCGCATGTCCGCCGAAGGGAAGGGAGAAGGCGTCGCCATGCGAGCCCCACGCGATGTGTACGAGGTGTTCGCTCCCCGATTGCAGGACCTGCCCGTCGAGGAATTTCACGTCGCCGTGCTGAACGCGCAGCAACGACTCGAGCGAGACATCACGGTCACGCGCGGCATCCTGAATTCTTCCCTCGTTCACCCGCGTGAAGTTTTTCGCGAGGCCATCGCCGAGCAGGCGGCGTCAATCATCCTCGTGCACAACCACCCCAGCGGCGATCCGACCCCATCGCACGAGGACGAGATCATCACCGAGCAACTATTCCTGGCAGGGAGACTCCTGGACGTTCCTGTACAAGACCACGTGATCGTTGGGCGCGGCCGATACACCTCGTTCATGGAATCAGGCCTTCTAAAGGCGACATAGGCACAATCGCACCGGGCGAGGAACGGTCGGGGTCAGAGCGCCGCCTCAATGGCCCGGCCATGGCGAAACGCGGAATTTCCGTGCGTCAGCAGATGGACACCCTGCCCGTGCGCCGCTAACTATTCGAATACGGGCAGTAGCGGGCACCCACCGAGCAACAGACCGGCGGGACTTTCGGGCAATCCCCATGGCGACGACCCTGAGCGAAATCATTCCAGGTTGGACGCTTCCGGACTCGATTTCGGAGCGTCTGGACATGGATTTGCTCTCCCGCGCCTATCGATTCTCCGAAAAGGCGCACGAGGGACAGCTCCGCCGAAACGGCGATCCTTACGTCACGCACTGCGTGGAGGTGGCCAAGATCCTGGCCGAACTGCAGCTCGACTCGGTGACGGTGGCCAGCGGGCTGATTCACGACGTCGTGGAAGACACGCAGGTCACCGTCCCCGATCTGGAGAAGGAGTTCGGCTCGGAAGTATCCCAGATTGTCGATGGACTGACGAAGATCGGCAATCTGCCGCTTAACTCCACCGAAGAGCGGCAGGTCGCGAACTACCGCAAACTGCTGCTGTCGATCGCGAAAGATGCGCGCGTCATCATCATCAAGCTGGCCGACCGTCTGCATAACATGCGGACGTTGGACGCCTTGCCAGAGGCCAAGCAGCGACGCATTGCGCAGGAGACGATGGACCTGTACGCGCCGCTGGCCCACCGGTTCGGTATGGCGCGGATGCGATGGGAGTTGGAAGACCTCGCGTTCAAGTACATCGAGCCCGACGAGTACCGAAAGCTGGCCCGGTTGGTCGCGAACAAGCGTGGTGAGCGTGAATCCCTGATTGCCCAACTCCGCGAGCCATTGGAGCGGACGCTGACGCAGGCAGGCATTAAGGATGTTGAGGTCACCGGACGCGCGAAGCACCTGTGGTCCATCTGGAAGAAGATGGAGAAGCGCCAGCGTCCCTACGAGGAGATCTACGACCTGCTGGCGATTCGCGTGCTCGTGAATTCCGTGCCGGACTGCTATCACGCGTTAGGCGTGATTCACGATGGATGGACGCCCCTGCAGGAGCGAATCAAGGACTATATCGCCCAGCCGAAGTCGAACGGGTATCAGTCCCTGCACACGACCATCTTCGGTCCGGGCCGCCAGCTGTACGAGATCCAGATCCGGACGCGCGAGATGCATCGCACGGCGGAGATCGGCATCGCGGCGCACTGGCGGTACAAGACTGACTCGAAGGCGAAAGACGAATTCGAGCGACAGCTCCACTGGTTCCGCCAAGTGCTGGAGTTGCAGCTGGATGCCAAGGATCCTGCCGAGTTCCTCGAATTCCTAAAGCTCGACTTGTATCAGGACGAGATCTTCGTCTTCACCCCGACGGGCGACGTCATTCAGCTGCCGAAGGGAGCGACACCGATCGACTTCGCCTTTGCCGTACACACCGAAGTCGGGAAGCGTTGCTCAGGTGCAAAGGTCAACGGCAAGATCGCGCCGTTGTCGCGCCAACTGAAGAACTCCGAAACCGTCGAGATCCTCACGTCGCAGAATGCCAAGCCGAGTCGTGACTGGCTGGCGCATGTCCGGACCGGACGCGCGCGGCACAAGATCCGGCAATGGCTGAAGTCCGAAGAGCAAATGACATCGGTGCGGGTCGGGCGTGAAATGCTCGATCGTGAGCTGAAGAAGCGCCGACTGGGCAAGGTGGAGGACTCGCAACTCGAGTCGGCGGCCAAGACGTTGCATCTGAATGACGGGAATCACCTCATAGCGTCGTTGGGCCAAGGGGACCTGAACCTTACGCAGGTCCTGAAAGCGATCTTTCCCGAGATCGACCCGGCGCCCGATGCAGTGCCCAAGCCCTCGGCCCTCGAACGGCTCATGGACCGGGTTCGAGGCACTTCCAAAGGGATCACGATTCAGGGCGCCGACGGCCTGATGGTCCGCTATGCGCAGTGCTGCCAGCCCGTGCCTGGCGACCAAGTAGTTGGCTACGTCACCCGAGGTCGCGGGGTCTCGATCCACCGATCGGACTGCCCGAATCTGCTCATCCTGATGCACGAGCCCGAACGCCGGCTGGACATCGACTGGAAAGAGCAGGCCGGTGAGCGATTCGTTGTACGTCTGGCCCTCGAAGGCAACGATCGTCGCGGGCTCTACGCGGACCTCGCGAGCGCCGTCAGCTCCACCGGCACAGACATCCGCAGCATGGAGCTGCGCGCCGTGGACGGTCGCGTGTCGGGCGCTGCATTGGTCGAGGTCGAGAATCTCGCCCATCTGCAACGCATCATGCGGGCGGCGCGCCGCGTGAAAGGGATCATCGACGTCGCGCGGCGCGAGCGTATCTCGGCGGACGAGCATCAGGCCTGACCCCGGCGACTGCCAAGACGTACCATGCCGGTCGAGATGTCGTCGGCCGTTATGCAAACTGTGGGAACGATTGCCGTATACGAGTCAGCCTTGCCGCGGGTTGCGACCGGCCGCTCGGCGCGACACCTAACGTCACGCGGGCAGCTGGGTCCTCACGCGGCCAATCGGGACAAGTCACGCACCACAACGATCAGCTGGCAGCCGGTCTCGGTGGTGGTGGTGTGATGGTGCGTTCCCGCAGCTGCCCGGTGGTAGTCCCCTTCGGTCATCGTCTGACCTTCCACCAGACAGGACCCGCGGAGCACGAAAAGCTCCTCGAGCCCGGAGTGATCGTGGTCGGCGAGCGACGAGCGTGGTGCCATGTCCAGCACAAACGCTTCGTCTGGCGCGCCATGCGCTCCACGCAGCGGACGCAGCCGCGCACCCGGAAAGGGGACGATCCACTTCGCATCGTTGACCCGTCTGACGACTCCGTCGCTCCCTGTTACCGTAGAGCCAAATTCCAGCACCAGGGCGCCCTGGTCGGTCGCGCGCCATCCAGACTCTGCGCGCTCCTCGACAAAGTCACCCTCCGTCAGGACGTCTTGACCTTCGCCGAGAGCTCCACCAAGCACGTACACGCCTCGTGATCCGACGAGAGGGCGATCGGGGAGTGGGGTGCTTGGGGCAAGCCGCAGCAATCTCGTGGTGGCTCGGTCGGCTGAGTCCAGGTACAAGGCCTTTGCGTCAACCCCTGCGGAGACGGGCAACCAGATGCCCGCATGGCTGGCGACGTAGGAGAGGGTTCGCTCACGCGCCTGTGCCATGATGCGCGTTCGCAGCGTCGCGGGGGGCGGCGCGGCCTGCTGCGCCACGGCCGAAGCGATCAAGGCCAACGCCTCAGCGTCCGAGCGGCTGATCCCCGATCCCGTGGAATCGTCCGGATCCTTAGCGCCCATGGATCAGCAGAGGTAGCAAGGCAGTCATCGCGCAACAACTGGTTGAAGCAGCTGACGGAGCTGGTTCATGGCCGAGTGGACCAGCATGCTAGCGCCGTGTGAGGGGAGCGCCAGTCGCTGAGCGACGTCTTCGATGGAGAGTCCATCCATGAATACGAGATCCAGCGCCTCTCGTTCAGTGGACGATAGAACGTCCAAGGCGGCCAACACGCGATCGCGGCGCGCCGCATCCGCAGACGATGAGAAAGCCAGCGAAAACTCCGCCGTATCACCTTGGGCCATCCCGACTCGACCATTCGCTGCCGGAACCAAACGCGGGAGCCTCGGACGCTGCTGGGCGATGCGACGACAGAGCGTCACCAGCCACGCCCGCATGGACGCGCCGACTTCGCGTGAGCCTTGGGGTTCTTGCCACACCGAGCGGAACACCGCGGACACGATGTCCTCGGCTTCGTCGCGATCTCCCGTTAGGCGGAGTGCCAACCCGAACAGCATGGCGCTGTATGTGTCATACAGGCGACCGAGGGCGGTGTCATCGCCGGCCGTAATGCGCTCGAGGAGCGCGGGATCGTGGGTGCCGCCTGGGGGGGTGTCTTCCGGCATCGGCCGAGGTGTGGTCAGGTTTCAGATACGCCGCTGCGCAAGCCAGCGGAAGGGCCCACCCACGACCGAACCCGTCACTACCGGGACCCGAACAAAAACCGGAAGGGCGTGTTATATTGGGACCATGGCCATGAATTCGTTCCAGCTGCAGTCGCCCTTTGAGCCGGCGGGCGACCAACCGAATGCGATCGCCGAACTGAGTGCAGGGCTTGTTCGTGCAGACCGGTTCCAGACGCTGCTCGGCGTCACTGGGTCTGGAAAGACAATGACCGTGGCCAACGTGATTGCAGCCTATGGCAAGCCGACGTTGGTGCTGTCCCACAACAAGACCTTGGCGGCGCAACTCTACGGAGAGCTGAAGGGGTTCTTTCCGCAGAACGCCGTGGAGTACTTCATCTCGTATTACGACTACTATCAGCCAGAGGCCTACGTCCCGTCGAGCGATACGTACATCGAGAAGGATGCCTCGATCAATGAGGACATCGACCGCCTGCGCTTGCGGGCGACGTCGAGCCTGATGGAACGCAGCGACGTGGTCATCGTCGCCACGGTCTCCGCGATCTACGGGTTGGGCGATCCGATCGAGTATCGCGAGCAGTGTGTACTGCTCAGCGTGGGCCAGAAGATCGCGCGCAACGACATCCTTCGACAACTCGTTGCCGTGCAGTACAACCGGAACGATGTGGCGTTCGAACGCGGCACTTTTCGCGTACGGGGCGACACCGTGGAGGTCCTGCCGGCCTATGAGGAACAGGGAGTACGCATCGAGTTGTGGGGAGACGAGATCGAACGAATCTCGAAGATCAACGCGTTGACCGGCGAGACGATTACCGTGCTGGATCGGGCGGCCATTTATCCGGCTAAGCACTTCATCACCACGCGGCCGACCCTGATGCGGGCCGTCGACGCTATTCGAACCGAGTTGAAGGACCGGCTGACGCTTTTGCGGAACGCGGGTAAGCTGCTGGAAGCCCAGCGTCTGGAGTCACGCACCAACTTCGACATCGAAATGATGCTGGAGATTGGGACGTGCGCTGGCATCGAGAATTACTCGAGGCATCTTTCCGGCCGGAAGGAAGGGGAGCGTCCCGCCTGTCTGTTCGATTACTTCCCGGAGGAGTTCCTGGTGGTGGTGGACGAGTCGCACGTCACGCTTCCGCAGATACGGGGCATGTACAACGGCGACCGCTCGCGAAAGGAGACCTTGGTGGAATACGGATTCCGCCTGCCCAGCGCCCTCGACAACCGACCGTTGGTGTTCGATGAATTCCTGAGCCTCACCCCCCATGCCCTGTTCGTCAGCGCTACGCCAGGTGACCTAGAATTGCAGCTGTCGGACGGCGTGGTTGTCGAACAGATCATCCGTCCCACCGGACTGGTGGACCCAGAGATCGAGGTGCGCCCGGTGCGCGGTCAGGTGGACGACCTGCTGAACGAGATTCGAATCCGCGAGCGCCGTGGCGAGCGTGTCTTGGTCACAACGCTCACGAAGCGTATGGCGGAGGACCTGACGGACTACCTGCAACAGATGGGTGTTCGCGTCCGATACATGCACTCCGATATCGATGCCATTGAGCGCATGGAGATTGTACGCGGATTGCGACTGGGAGAATTCGACGTTCTGGTCGGCATCAACCTGTTGAGGGAAGGGCTGGATATGCCGGAGGTGTCGCTGGTGGCCATCCTTGATGCGGATCAGGAGGGTTTCCTGCGCAGCGACCGATCCCTGATCCAGACCGTCGGACGTGCGGCGCGGCATGTCAGCGGTCGTGCCATCTTCTATGCCGATCGCATGACGGATTCCATGAAGCGGTGCATCACGGAAACGAGTCGCCGTCGCGAAGCACAGGTCAGCTACAACACCGCGCACGGTATCACGCCGCGTGGCGTGGTCAAGAGTGTCGACGAGGTTCGGTTTATCACGCGTGTCGCCGATGCCCGGGTGGAGAAGGAGGCAAAGAGTGAGGGGCGTCGTGTGGCAGAAACGGGCCCCGGGTACACCACCGAGCAATTGGACACGATGATCGCCGAGCTGGAACAGCAGATGCGGACAGCGGCGGCAGAACTCGACTTCGAGACTGCCGCGCGATGTCGTGATGAGGTGTTTGAACTCAAGACGAAACGTGACGGACAAATCGTACGAAAGCGTGACGCGTTCGCTGAGATCCGCGCGCACCGGTAGTCACGTGACGATCACGACACTTCCAACGCCGCCGAAGGCGCATGTCACACTCCATGAGCTCAATGCCCTCGGTGAAGCGCTCGGACGCTGTGCCGTCGCACCGCACGTCATCGCCTTGAGCGGGGATCTCGGTGCAGGGAAGACGACGCTGATTCAGGCGATCTGTCGCGGATACGGTGTCACCGACGAGGTAACGAGCCCGACGTTCGCGCTGGTGCACCGGTACAGCGCGCCGCGCTCCCCGGTCTATCATTTGGACCTGTACCGCCTGAAAGATGCGTCTGAGCTGACGAATCTCGCCTGGGACGACATTCTGGATGAGCGCGCCGTGGTCTTAGTGGAATGGCCCGATCGCGCCGGAGATCAACTTCCGGCGGATGCAACGCAGATCTTCCTGTCGCACGTGGCTGCGGATGGCTCGGTGCGGGACATCCGCCTGGGGGCCGGGTGAGATCTCCTGAGCAAACCGTGTTGGCGCTGGACGCCTCGACCTACGCCGGGAGCGTCGCCCTGGTTCGCCGCAACGTGGTGCTGCACGAAGTGCAGGTGCCGATGCGTGGCGAGACTGAGGAGCGGCTGATGCCCGCCGTCGTCGCCGTCCTTGAGCGCGCGGGGTTGGAGCTGGGCACCGTGGACGCGATTGCGTGTGGTGCCGGGCCCGGCAGCTTCACGAGTCTCCGTATTGCCGGTGCCATTGCCAAAGGCCTCGCCGTGTCTCGCGCCTTGCCGCTCGTGGTCGCCTCGTCACTGACGCTTATGATCGCGGGTTCAGACGAACTCGAGGCCGGTGACTACCTTGCCACACTGGACGCCATGCGTGGCGATGTGTACGCGCAAGGCGTACGGAGGAGTGACGGTGGTCATGTGCAGGAGCTTGGCGCGCCGCAATTGATGACACGGGCCGCCGCACAAGAGCTGGCGACGGCCGCCGGATGGAAGACTGTAGGAGCCACTGGGTCGCAGCTGACCGGCGAGCCCCGTGCGCGTGGCTTCGCTCGGCTGCTGGAAAGTGTCGCGCAAGAAGTGGACGCCCGGACTTGGGAGCCGCTGTACGGACGGATGGCTGAGGCGCAGGTGCTCTGGGAGCGCCAGCACGGCAGGCCCTTGTCGAGTTCGACGCCGCATGCCTAACGCGGATACGCAAGTACGCATTCGGCCCGCGACCGCGGCCGACGTCGAAGCCATCGTCCGGATCGAGCGGGCGACCTTTAGCAAACCGTGGAGCTCCCGGTCATTTCAGGATATGCTCCGAGCGCCGGCGGCTATCGTCCTCGTGGCCTTGCTGGAGGAGCCCGTCGTTCAGGGTTACGCCGCCGCCTATGTGGCGGCGGATGTTGCCGAGCTGGCCAACATCGCGGTCGGTCAGTCGGTGCGCGGCTTTGGCTTGGGGCGAGCGCTTCTCGCCGAGGTGATCCGACAGGTTTTGGGGCGTGGGGCGGGCACGCTGTTTCTCGACGTTCGGGCGTCCAACGTCGTGGCCCGGGGACTCTATGAGTCGGAGTCCTTCCGTGAGGTGGCGCGACGCAGGGATTACTATTCTCAGCCGGTGGAGGACGCCATTGTCATGCGTCGGGACTTACCCTGACGCAACGTTTCGGTCGGACCAGCAATGATTTGTTTGCGCACCACGGTGCGCATGTCCATACTCTCGTCGGCGAGTCCAACTCTACCCCTCGCCAGGAGGCCCTGTGAGCCGCAGTCTGAACAAAGTGATGCTGATCGGCAATGTCGGGAACGACCCGGAAATCCGATCGACGCCTAACGGTAGCAAGGTGGCCCAATTGAATCTTGCCACCACGCGCACGTGGAATGGCGCGGGCGGTGACAAGCAGGAGAAGACGGAGTGGCATCGCTGCGTGCTCTGGAACGTCAAAGGCTCGGGCTTGGCCGACGTCGTGGAGCGCTACGTCAAAAAGGGAGACCGCCTGTACATCGAAGGGCGCGTGGAGTATCGCCAGTGGCAGGATAAGGACGGTCAAACGCGTTACACCACCGAGATCAACGTGCGTGAGATGGTGATGCTCTCCGGTCGTAGCGGTGGTGGAGAAGGCGAGGGGTCTGGAGGGCGTCCTCGCGCTTCATCGGAGCGGCCACGCGCGGCGGCCCCGGCGGCGGCATCAGGGGATTTCGAAGACTTCCCGGGAGCGCTCGAAGACGAAGACGACGATTTGCCGTTCTGAGGCCGTCTCCGCTTCCAGCTGATTTCGACTGCATAGTCAGGCACGAATCCGTTAGATTGGGCGCGACGCTGGTCGCGCTCGCGGCTGTCGGCGGCAGGTGACGCTACGGCGCCAGGCGAGAGTTCGCCCGGCGCCGTTCGTGTATTCGGTCGCGTCGTGCCGGCAGTTCACACATCCCTCAGAATCCTCACTATGAACGTTGCACCGTGTGCCACGACGCATCTCGCGTCCGGCGAGCAGGCCACTCAACGGCGGAGCGAACAGCGATGACGCGGCGGGCACTGGTTACCGGAGGTGCTGGATTTATTGGGTCGCACGTGGCTGAGCTCTACCTCGCCGAAGGGTACGAGGTCGAGATCATCGACAACCTGGCGTCTGGGCGCCGCGAAAATCTGCCGGCGAAGGCAGTTTTCCACGAGGTGGACATCGCCTCGCCCGAGGCTGCGCACATTGTGCAAGGTGGCCGATTCGACGTCGTCTCCCACTTGGCCGCGCAGATCGACGTTCGCAAGAGCGTGACCGATCCCGCGTACGACGCGCGGGTCAACATCGGCGGCTCGTTGAACCTGTTGGAAGCGCTTCGGCAGGCCGGTCGCGGTCGGTTCATTTTCTCGTCGACCGGGGGCGCTATTTACGGAGACTTCGTGCCTGTGCCGACGGTCGAGGATATGCCCAAAGACCCCGAGTCCCCCTATGGGATCGCCAAGCTATCGGTCGAGTACTACATGGGGTACTTCGCCCGCGTACATGGCGTGGAAACGGTGGCCTTGCGCTATTCCAATGTCTACGGCCCTCGGCAGGATCCGCACGGCGAGGCCGGCGTGGTGGCGATTTTCTGCAATCGCATTTTGCGAGGCGACGCCATGACAGCCTTTGGGAATGGCCAACAAACGCGCGACTACGTGTTCGTGAAGGACGTCGCGCGGGCGAACCTGGCGGCCGCGCGGGCCGCGCTCGCTCCCATGCGGCAGGTCGATACCCGTTCGTACAACATCGGCACGGCACGCGAGACGACGGTGTTGCAGCTCGCGGATATCCTTCGTCAGGCGGCGGGCACGAACACGCCCATCCAGCATGCGGCGGCCCGGCCGGGCGAGCAGCTCCGTTCGACCGTGAACATCGACAAGGCGCGCCGGGAACTGGCGTGGTCGCCACAGGTTGAACTTGCGGACGGACTCAAGGAAACCTACGCGTACTTCGCCACGCGCTTTGCTGGGGGTGGCGCGTGATGCTGGCTCAGGTCGGGGCGGCCGTTCCCCAGACGCCGTTGGAGCTGGTGCTTTCCGCGACTCCCATCACCAAAGTGGTGTTGGCGCTCCTGGCCATTCTCTCGCTGATCAGCTGGACGATCATGTTTGCGAAGTGGAGAGAATTCCGTCGCGTGAAGAAGTCTGGCGCCAAGTTTCTGCACGAATTCGAGCGGTCGCATGGGTTGGAAGACGTGGGCCGCGCTGCCGCGCGCGGACCAGAAAGCCCGTTCGCACGCGTGTTCCTCAGGGCCCAGCAGTTCATTTCGGATACGACGCCGGCAATGGCGGCGACCTCGGAACGGTCGGCTCGCTTTAGCGCTTCTCAAGTCGAGGCCCTGCGACTCGTTCTGGATGCGCAAACCGATGCGGAACGCGACGACCTCACCCGCTTTGTCCCTTGGCTGGCAACGATTGGTTCGGTGTCGCCGTTGATGGGCCTTCTGGGGACGGTCCTTGGAGTGATCGAGGCGTTCATCGGTATCGCCACCAAAGGGTCCGGTAACATCGGTGCCGTGGCGCCTGGTGTCGCCGAGGCCTTGATCGCGACCGCGACGGCATTAGCCGTGGCCATTCCCGCTGTCTTCGGCTACAACTTCTTTGCGAATCGGGTCAATCGCTTCGATGCGCAGCTCGAAGGCTTCGGCTCGGAGCTGATCGCCCTCATGGTTCGCGAAGGACGCATGTAGGCCATGAGTCGCCGCCGAAGGACGGATCGCCAGCCGCTGAATGCGGAGATCAACGTCGTGAGCCTCATCGACGTCATGATGCTCCTGATGGTGATCTTCATGATCACGGCGCCGATCATGCAGGGCGGTGTGGACGTCGTGTTACCGAAGGCAGATGCCAAGCCACTCGAGCCAAAAAGTGGGCTGGTGGTCACCGTGAATCGTCGTGGCGAGATCTTCGTGGACGAGACCCGCATGTCGCTTGGGGAGTTCCGCGCATCGTTCAAGGCGCTGGCGGAACGTCGGGCAAAACAGGGGATCTATCTCCGTGCCGATGCCAGTGTGAACTACGGCGTGGTCGTCCAAGTGATGGCCGTCATGCGCGCTGCCGGCGTCGGCGACCTGGGGTTGGTCGCGGAGCCCGAGGAAATCCGTTGAGCGCGTTAGGCCTCGCGGCGACTCGTCAAGCAAACCGGCGTATGGGCCTGCCGATCGGGTTCTCCTTGGTGCTGCACGGCTCGCTGGTGGCGCTGGTCCTGCTGATGGGCGTGCAAGGGCGACATGTCAACGCCCCGGTCTACAGCGTGAACCTGGTGGCGGCCCCCGCGGGTGAGCGCGCCATCGGCACCGTTTCTGAAGAGGCGCCCACGCCGACAGCCGCACCGGAGCCACCCAAGCGCGCCGTCTCTGCGCCTGACGAGCGCAGCGCTGCGCGGAAGCCGGTCAAAGAGCGGAAGGCGCCCGCGAAGGCCACCCCCACACCGAACGCTCGCGCCGCGCGGCGCGACGACGCCGCGACGCGCGCAGGCGGAGGACCTACAGGAGGCAAAGGCGCGGATGTAGCCAATGTCCGAACGGAAGGGATCCAGTTTCCATATCCGGCGTATCTGGAAAACATCGTCAGGCAGATTGCCCTGCGATTCAAGCCACGCAACGCTGGAGCCCTGCATGCGGAAGTGGTCTTTCTGGTGCGCCGAGATGGCTCGGTCACCGGATTTCAGTTCCGTCAGCGTTCGGGGGTGTACGCGTTTGACCTTGAGGCGCAGGGCGCTGTCGAAGCCGCTGCCGGATCATTTGGTCCGTTGCCTGACGGATTCAGGGACGATGTGCTTACGGTTATCTTCAGCTTCGACCCACAATTGATAAGGTAGAAGCCCCGCGGGAGCAGTCACCTCGGGGCCCTGCCGTGCATTCGTTAGGCCCTGTCCATGGATTCAGTCCGCAATGGCAGGAAGCAAGTTGGGGAGTAGGGGAAGGGGTGGCCGCGCGCGCCACGCCCGCATGATTCACGAGTACCCGTGTCACGAATGAGGAGCGGAATGAACGGATGGAAGGCGGCAGCGTTCGCGGCCATATGTTGCGCATTGAGTGGTCTCCAAACACTCGGTGCGCAAGACACCACGTTTAAAGAGGGTGTGCGCATTGGGCTCGTCTACACGCCGGGCACGAAGCCGGGTGTGATGGTGCTGCCGGTGGCTGGGGACATCGCCGATTCCATCCAGACGATACTCTCTCGTGACTTCGATTACGGCGACCGCATCAACGTGATCGGTGTCGGCGCGAGTATCACGCCAACAGGCGGCTCAGTCTCCGGTCCGAAGGGTCAGAACTATCCGCTGTACGCGAAGCTCGGTGCCCAGGTCCTCATCGAAGCCAGTGTGTCGGTGGCGGGATTGCACGTGGCGGTGCACAACGTGGTGAAGAAGCAGGTCGAGCGGGTTCGAGACTACTCACTCGCTGGCAGCCCGCTTTCAGCCGAGTGGCGACTAGCCTTGCATAGCGTGGCCGACGACCTCGAGTTCTTCATCACAGGAACCAAGGGTATAGCCGCCACTAGGATCCTCTACGAAAGCGGCGGACGAATCTGGCAGGTCGATAGTGACGGCGAAAATCCCGTCGCGCTCTCGTCAGGCGGTACGACGATGTCGCCAGCGTGGCATCCCAAGGCAACGCACATCGCGTACATGGCATTCACAGGAAGTGGGACGCAGATCATCGTCCGCGAGGCGGGGGGGGCGGTTCGCACGCTGCGTACCCCGGCCGGCCTCAACACCACGCCGGTCTTCGCACCGGACGGGAATACACTCCTCTACGCCCATGCGTCGGAGTCCGGCGCGGACCTGTACGCAATCAACGCATTTGGCTCCGACGCGCCGCGTCGAGTGACGGTCGGGCGGGGCAGCGACAACACACAGCCCACCTTCAGCCCCGATGGTCGTCGCATCGCGTTCACCTCAAGCCGCTTGGGGCATCCGGAAGTGTATATTTCTGACGCAGATGGCACGAACGCGGACCTGCTGACGGTCAATTTTGGCGACCAGTCGTATCGAGGGAGCCCGGATTGGTCGCCGGATGGCCGATTGATCGCTTTTGAAACACAGATCGCCGGCCGATTTCAGATTGCTTCCATCAGCCTGCGCGATCGAACCATTAAGCAATACACCAGCGAAGGTATCAACGAAGATCCTTCCTGGGCGCCGGATAGCCGCCACATCGTTTTCACCTCGGACCGAAGTGGAACGCGTCAGCTCTGGATTCTCGACATCGACTCGGGTCGCCCCCCAAGGCAGTTAACCAAGAGCGCTGCTCGGCGTGGCGCGCGACTGGCAGCCTGGTCGCCGCCGCTTCAGCAGCGCTGAATACCCCCGCCACTCCCCCTGGAGAGAAAATGCACCGAACACAGCGCCTGGTTGTGCTAGGTATCGTCGCCGCGACGACCCTCCTCGCGGCCTGCCACAAGAAGCCTCAGACGGCAGCCGCTCCCGCGCCCGCACCTGGGGCCCCAACGCCAACCTGCGACAAGGCCTGTCAGGACAGCATTGCGAAGGCGCGCCAGGACTCGATCGATCGGGCCAACGCCGCCCGGGACGCCGCAGCGCGTGAAGCCGCTGCCCGTGCGACCGCTGCGGCGCGTGCCGCGATTGAGGCGAAGGTGTACTTCGACTACGACCAGAGTGACCTCTCCGACGCGGCGCGCGCCGCGCTCGACGCCAAGATCCCCGTCCTCAAGGCAAATCCCCAGCTGCGCCTGCGAATCTCGGGACACGCGGACGAACGAGGTTCGGATGAGTACAACCTCGCGTTAGGCCAGCGCCGCGCCGCGGCAGCCAAGCGCTATCTCACGGATCAGGGCGTTGATGCTGGACGCCTGGACATCGTGTCGTACGGTGAGGAGCGACCAGCCGTGGAAGGACAGACCGAGGAAGCGTTCAAGGCGAACCGCCGCGCCGAATTTGAAATCACGGCCGGCTCAATCGACAACGTGACGAAATGATGTGCCGGCGCGCGGGACTCCTGCTGGCGGTCGTCTTCAATACCGCCTGTTTCGCTACGCGGAACGACGTACGAATTCTGCAAGGCGACGTGCTGGCCATGCGCGGGGAGATCGCGCGCGCCGATTCCGCGCGATCGAGGCAGTTGTTGGCGGTGGCGGCGCAAATGTCGAGCGCGCTGACTGTGCTTGCTGACTCGACGCGTGCCACCTCCCTCCGCCTCGATCGGCTGCGGGGAGACAGTAAGACGGATCTGTTCGCCATCCAACAACAGCTCCTGCAGATTCAGGAACTCACCGGCCAGAGCCAGCGCCGGCTGCAGGAGCTGCGGGCGCAAATGGAGGAACGACAGCAGCAAGTCGTGCCAGTGGCGCCAACGTCGGTCGACACGACCGCGACAAAGACGGGGGCTCCGACGCCGGGCGCCGCTGCCGCGCCGGCCGCCCCAGGCCCGAACCAGCTGTTTCAGCTGGCTCAGGACCAAATGCGTCGCGGGTCCTACGGAACGGCCCGCGCGGGATTCCAAGAACTCGTGCGACTGTATCCCGCGTCGGACCTAGCTCCAGACGCCATGTATTGGACCGCGGAGGCTTACGCCGCCGAGGGTAATAGCTCAGCTGCGGATTCCACGTATTCCGATGTCTTGACGCGGTACCCTCGAACGAGTCGCGCCCCCACATCGTTGTACAAGTTGGCATTGTCACTGGCGCGGCAAGGCAAGCGAGCCGAGGCGAGGGCGGCAATGGATCGCGTATCCCGTGAGTTCCCGCAGTCGGACGAGGCGGATCTGGCGCGCGAGTGGCTCAAGACCAATAGGTAGGTCGGACTGATGGCTGGACGAGAAAGTGGAGAGATGCCGTTCCTCGATCACCTCGAGGAACTGCGATGGCGCCTGATCTGGTCGTTGATAGCGCTCGCCATCGGATTCGCGATCGGTTGGTGGATCCTGACCAGCACGGATATCTTCGCGCTGCTGGAGAAGCCCATCGCGCCGTTCCTGCATGGGAAAAAGCTGGTCTATACGCACCCCGCGGACACCTTCCGCATTCTCATGAGCGGGGCGCTGGCTGTGGGAACCGTGCTCGCCCTTCCGGTTATAGGGTACCAGATCTGGGCCTTTCTTTCTCCCGCCCTGTATCGCCACGAAAAGAAGGTGGTCATCCCGGTGTTGCTGGCTGGCACCCTGCTGTTCATGTGCGGTGTGGCGCTCTGCTTCTACGTCATTCTTCCGCTCACGTTAGGTGTCCTGCTGGGGATCCAGTCGGACTATATCGAACCGATGATCACGGTTCAGGAGTATTTTGATTTTGCGATCACGTTTTGCTTAGGCATGGGAGCCGTCTTTGAGCTGCCGATCGTGATCGTTGCGTTGACGTCGTTAGGCATTGTCACGCCGGCGTTTCTGGCGAAGTTCCGGCGACATGCCGTCGTCCTATGTCTGGTGGCTGCGGCGTTCATCACGCCCGGGGCAGATCCCTTCTCGTTGTTTGCGTTGGCGATCCCGTTGTATCTGCTATACGAGGTTTCCGTTGGTGCGTCGTGGTTCATTCATCGACGCCGTATGCGACGGCAGGCCGCTGAGGGTGTTGGAGTGCCGGCGTGATCGCACGGTGGCGGCGGTGGGGGGCGCAGATAGCGCGCGCGGCCATGCTGGCGGGGTTGCTGTCATCCATCGAGGCCAGCGCCGCCCACGCGCAGGTCAAGTCCAACAAGGCCAAGGCCGACTCGATTGCCAAGGCGAAGGCCGATTCGATCGCGCGGGTGAGGAACGATTCCGTGGCCAAGGCTCGCACGGACTCCGTAGCGCGGGCGAAGGCGGACTCGATCCAGAAGAAGGCCGCGGCGGACTCCGTGGCTCGGAAGTTGGCGGCTGATGCCGAGAAGGCGCGGCGCGACTCGATCGCCGCGAATACCCCGCCCGACACCGTGCGACTGAAGGCTGACTCCATCCGAGCCCTCAGCGACTCCGCGCTAGGCAGGCGCAAACCCGGCGATACCACGACGGTGAAGCGGACCGTCACCTGGACGCAACCAGATTCCGTGATGATGGATTTGCTCTCGCGTCGCGGATTTGCAGTGACTCGTTATGAAGGGAAACACGTCGAGTTTCGAACCAAGGAACACCTGATCTACCTGAAGGGCAAACCGTCGCAGGTTGAACGAGACTCGGCGACGCTGGTCGGCGACACCATACGCTTCAACGACTCCACCAAGGTCGTCATTGCTACTGGCGACACATTGCTCCTTCGCGATCCTGCCCAGGGGCAGGATGACATTGAAGCCCTCGGTCTCCTGCAGTACGACGTCGACGCTCGACGGGGCATCGTCCGCAATGTCACCACCACCGTCGAGAGTGGACAGCGCTGGGTGGTGCATGGCGACATCGCGGCCTTCAAGGGTGACACCAACTCCGTCGATTCAAAAACAGCGTTCTACGCACGCAATGGGTGGCTCACAAGCTGTACGGAGACAGAGCCGCATTATCACTTCCAAGCGCGTGAGATGAAGCTCGTCTCCAAGAACATCATGGTGGCGAGGCCGGCGATCCTGTACATCGCGGACATTCCAGTGGCGTGGCTGCCGTTCGTCTTCCAGGACATGCGTTCCGGTCGGCGGAGCGGCATTATCCCGCCCCGGTTCGGCTTCAGTGACCTCGTGCGGAACAGCACATCGTATCGGCGTACGATTGAGGACCTGGGGTACTACTTCGCCCTGTCGGACTACGTGGACCTGCAGACATCACTCGACTGGCGCTCTGATGCCGGTTCGACGGCGACCGACCCGGGATGGCTACGCGGAAAAGCGCTGCTCCAATATCACTGGTTGGACCGGTTCATCGAGGGGAACGTCGGGGTCTCGTATCACTACCTGCGTAACGGAGATACCAACAAGGAATTCTCCCTTATGCACAAGCAGGACTTCTCGCAGCGTACGCACCTAACGGCAGACCTGCGATACATGACCAATACGTCGGTCCAGCGGAATACGACCTTCAATCCCTACCAAGCGCTGGGCACGATTTCGTCGCGGTTGAATTTCAGCACCGGGCGCGGTCCCTTCTCGCTGTCTCTTGGCGGCGCTCAGACGCAATACCCAGGACGCGATGAACTCGTCCAGGACTTCCCGACCATCGGTATCACCTCCAAGCCGATCAAGGTCGGTGAGTGGTTGACTTGGACGCCGTCGTTCCAGTCGTCGTCGAATCGACGCCTGCACATCGACCAGGTCGGCGACTTCGGGTACAACGTGTTTCGACGTCCCGATGGCACGCTAGACAGCACCAAGGTCAACCGCGACAGCTACAACAATCGAATCTCGTTCGACACGCCGCTGCAGATCTTTGGCTTTAACTGGCGGAACTCGTTCAACCTGCAGGACCGCATCAACGATTTCCCGGAGCGGCGCACCATTTACCTGTCGCCGTCGGACACGTCCAAGAAAGTCGTGCGTGTGTACAAGCGGACGTTCGTGACGGACTTCAACTGGGAAACCAGCTTCAGTCTGCCGCGGTTTGGTCAGGGGAAATGGAACATCGGTCCCAGCGTCCAATTCCAGAAGATCGACGGCCGCTCCGGGCTCTTCGTTCGGTCCGAACGCACCGGTGGCCAATGGGTCGGGCAGGGCCTGCGCCCAGCGGTTGGACTCTCCATGTCCCCGACGTTCTACGCCTTCCTGCCAGGATTCGGACCGCTCGCACGTATTCGCCATTCCGTGCAAACGAGTCTCTCGTACGCCTACACACCGGCGAGTAAGGTGTCCGATGAGTTCCTTGCCGCAAATGGCGACACGCGCGTTGGCTACCTCGGCGACAAAACGCGAAACACCGTGTCGCTGTCCTTGAACACGGTCTTTGAGGCAAAGCTGAAGAGCGACGAGCCGGATTCACTCAGCACGGCCGCTGCCGGCAGCCAGCGCAATAATGCGCC
>JAXLXV010000031.1:0-70174 GCA_046327745.1 Gemmatimonadaceae bacterium
ACGGGGCCGGTGGGTCCAGCCGGACCCTCCAGTGGCGCGCCGGGTCCGCAGGGACCAACCGGGCCCCGCGGTCCGACCGGGCCCACCGGACCCAGTGGTGCCGCCGGGGCTGTCGGCCCAACCGGCCCCGCCGGGGATCCCGGACCGGTTGGCCCGATTGGCGATCAAGGCTCGTTGGCCGGCAGCGGGGTGCTGTCGAACTACCAGGCCGTCGTCAGCTCAATCCAGATCTCGTCCACCACGCCAGCCGAGTACCGCGTGCAGTGCCCCAATGGGAAGCTCGCCGTAGGCGGCGGATGGCATAACGTCGGTGCCACCATCCGCGTCGGGGGCAGTTATCCCCGCGCGTTGTTCGGCGGCGTACGGGACGAGTGGGCGATCTGGGCGGCCGCCACCGCGGGCGCCGATCAGGTTGAACTCGTTGCCATCTGCGCGAAGGAGAATCCATGACACGGACGTCCGAGCCGACGACGGAACCTGTGCCCTTGGCGTCCGCGGTGTGGGTCGACATTGCCCACCCCTCCCGCACATGGTTGTTCATCCGCGGCCTGATCCTGCTGTCCATCGCGGTGTTCTTCGCGCTCGGCTTTGTCCTGATGGTGCGCGACGCGTGGGAGGAGCAAAACTGGGGCTTGGGAATCGCCGCTGCCTTCGGCGTCTTCCTCATCTGGTGGTCGCTGGGATCTGGCCTGCTCAGGGTCCGCGTTGCGCTCTTTGGGAGATGCTTCATTCAGGCCAATCGCAGCGGCCTCAGGGTCCTGTCGATGCCGGACAACTCGAGATTCTGGACTCCGCTGCCAGCCAAGCCAACGGAGATCCGTTGGAGCGATGTCAAGTCGTGCTATCCATACACCCTGCGCTACGGCGGCATTCCCGCCGTGCGCCAGTTGCGCGTGGTGATGGAGGACGGAAGCGGCTGGTACATTTTCGACCTTTTTCCATTCCGTGAGTCCAGCGACGAAATCGTCGAGAACTTGAAAAACGCCAGCGCCGCCGGCCGGTAAGACGGACGGACGGATGACGTCGTGGAGGCCAAGGTGCAGGGTGTGTGCCATATTTCCGGCCACTCACCGTGTTTGGCAATTCTTCCCGCCTTCATATGCGCCGTCCCAAGTTGCTCGCTGGTGGCCTGGCCCTGCTGGGTCTGGTCGTTTGGCCCGTTGCGTTGCGTGCGCAAGCCAGCACGCCCCGCCGAATCGCCGTGCGCGCTGCCCACCTGATCGATCCATCCAAGGGCGTTCGGCTCGACAACGCCGTCGTGCTCATCGATGGCGATACCGTCACGGCGATGGGGTCCAAGCTCGCTGTACCTGCCGGCTATCAAGTCATTGATCTGGGTTCAGCAACCGTGCTGCCCGGCATGATCGACGTGCACACGCACCTGACCAGCCAGCAGACCGAGTACTACGAAGGGCTGTTCCGGCGCTCACCGATCGACGTGGCGATCACGGCGCACGTGAACGCCAAGCGGACGCTGGACGCGGGCTTCACCACGGTGCGCGATGTGGGGGCGCCCGAATACGTGGACGTCGCCCTGCGCAACGCCATTGATCGTGGTGACATTCCGGGCCCTCGCATGGCGGTGGCCAGTATCGTCCTCTCGGCGACTGGCGGACACGGTGACCTCAACGGCTTTTCCCCGTACATCAACGAAACAACGTTAGGCGGCCCGGTGGATGGCCTCGACGCCATTCGCAAGCGCATTCGACAGAACGTCAAATACGGCGCCAACCTGATCAAGGTCACTGCGGGCGCGGGCGTCCTGTCCGAAGAAGAATCGGTCGGCGCGCCGCAATTTTCGCAGGAAGAAATGGATGCGCTGGTGGCCGAGGCGACCATGTGGGACAAGAAGGTGGCGGCTCACGCCCATGGGGCCGAGGCGATCAAGCGGGCCATCAAGGCCGGAGTCGCCAGCGTTGAACACGCGGGGCTGATTGACGAAGAGGGCGTGCAGCTGGCGCTGCAGCACGGCACCTATCTCGTGCCCGACATCCTCACCGACGAATGGATCCTCGCGCACGGGAAGGAAATGGGTCTGCCAGAAAAGATCCTGGAGAAGGAACGGGTGTTACGCGTGCACCAGAACGAGAACTGGGGCCGAGCCATCAAGGCGGGCGTGAAGTTCGCCTTCGGGACAGATGCTGGCGTGTACCCGCACGGGTTGAACGCGAAACAATTCGGCTACCTCCGGCAGTTGCCGCTGACGGCGATGCAGATGATCCAAATGGCCACGGTGAATGCCGCTGACCTGATGGGATGGAGCAAGAAGGTCGGCGACCTGTCCCATGGGAAGTACGCGGATCTTATTGCCGTCCCCGGTGACCCACTCACGGACGTGACGGAATTGGAGCGCGTGGTCTTTGTGATGAAAGGGGGCACCGTCGTGCGTCAGGAACCCCCAACGCGCAACCGGGCAGCCACGCCCTAACCGCGTGACCGCGGTACGCTCGGCCGCACCAGCAGCGTGTCGAGCGCCATGGCCACGCGGGTGCCTAACGCCATGACGGTCTCGTCGGGGGCGGCGGGAGAGACCGACACCGGTCCATAGGTACGGATCAGGTCACCGGTGCGGGCGTCTGTCACCTGCACAATCAGGTCGATGCGGCCCTTGTTGAGGTAGTAGCCACCGGCGACCACGGTCGCCGCGTTGGTCTCGCGGGCCACCGTGCGAAGACTGGCGCGTGCATCGGGCTGACGAGCGGCCTGTTCACGCCGCGCCAGCCAGCGCTGCGACGATTCCACGTGCAGTCCGGGTACCTGCGCCAATCGCGTGGTAATGATATCGCCGGCCACGTCGCCCCAACGCGCGTACGCCGAGTCGGCCGTCTCATTGTCGAAGTCCGCAACCACCACACGAGTGGGGTCGAGCGGAAGGGGTGGCGTGGCGCGGCGACGGTTGAGCTGGATGGCGACCCCCAACCCAACTCCCACGAGTAACGTGAGCAGACCGCCAACGACGGCGCGCCGGCGATTGGAGGGTGTGAGCGTGGCGCGGAAGGCGGCCATCAGCTCATCACGGAAGACCCGGGCCGAACGCTGACGTTCCGCTGGCGATCGAGCCAACGCGCGAAGCACGACGCCCTCCACCTCGGGCGCCACGCGTACGCCGTGCTGCTTCATGGGCGGTGGCGGTCCCTCGAAGCGTGCCGCCAGCGTCTCCTGCACCGTGGCGCCGCGGAAGGGAGGCACGCCAGTGATCATCTCATAACACACCGCGCCTAACGAGAATATATCCGATCGGGCGTCCAGGTCCACCGTTCCGGTGACCTGCTCGGGACTGGCGTACAACGGCGTGCCCACGAATGACCCCGTGGCCGTCAGCCGCTCGTCGGACAGGGTTTCGATCCAGGCCGTGGAGACCGGCTCGCGTGGACCATCACCGCCGGCCATCGCCAGGCCAAAGTCGGCCACCACGGCATGCTCATCTTCGATCAGGATGTTCTCGGGCTTGATATCACGATGGATGATTCCCTGGTTGTGCGCGTACTCCAGCGCATCGGCGATGTCGCGCGTTAGGCTGGCCACGGTGCGCAGCGGAAGAGCTCCCGCGCTCGCGAAGTCGCGCAGTGTCTTACCGCCGGCCAAGGGCATCACGGCAAACACCGATCCGTCGTCTGCAATTCCGGCGTCGTACAGCGGCAGGATGTTGGGATGTCGCAGGCGAGCGACCACGGCGACCTCGCGCTGAAAACGGCTAAAGGCCGATCGTGGGGCGCGTGTGGAGTCGATCACCTTCACGGCGACCTCGCGCGCTAATCGCTCGTCGCGCGCACGATACACCACCGAGTGGCCGCCGCGGCCCAGCACCTTCGACACATGCAGCCCCTTGGCCAGCAGCGCCGCCGTGACCGCTGTGTTGGGCACGTCGTTCGGGGGCAGCGTCACCGGATCAGGTGTACTGCGCTCCGCCGCGGGAGGTTCAGGCAGCGTCATGACGTGCGCCTGCTGTCATCTGTCCGGAAGGTTCACGCGATTAGGCTCCACCATGAGGTCGACGCGTCGGCTGCCTGCGAGAGAGTGCCAACGCGACGGCTCCTTGTCAAAGACACCGCGGCACGAAAGCCGACAGAGAACGGACGTGTATCTCATACGCTTAGTTAAGACACCCAGCTCACGAAAAGGGCGCACCACCGGACGTGTTCGAGCGCGAGAGAAATGCTCGCCCGGTGTCCGCCGCTTTTACGCACTGACTTTGTTGGCGCTCGCCCTCGTATCCCTTCCTGTCCATGCTCTGTTGGCACAGGGTGCTTCCTGTACGGACTCCTTGGTGTCTGCGCTGCCGTTGATCGAGCGCCCAGCGACCGCCGACAGCAACCACACCTTGGTGCTCCTGCTGACTGGGGACGGCGGTTGGGCCAACGCCGACGAGAAAGTGGCGACGGGGCTGCGCGATCGTGGCGCGGCTGTTCTGGGATTCAACATGCGAGCCTATCTCGGCCAACGGCGCTCGCCCGACGCCGTGGCCGCTGACGCCGCGTGCGCCGTGACGACGTACCTGCGTCGTTGGAAGCGCACACGCGTGATGCTGCTGGGATACTCGCGCGGCGCCGACGTTGCGCCCTTTGTCGCGTCCCGCTGGCCGCCCGCACTGCGGGATCGATTGAACATGGTGGCGCTCGTAAGCCTCAGTCAGGCGGCCAACTTCCAATTCCACTTGATCGATCTGGTGCGGGACGTTCGACGGAGCGACGACGTGCCCGTGGCGCCGGAGCTTGCACGGTTGCGCGGAGTGCGCGTGATCTGCATCTACGGATCAGACGAAGAAGGGTCCGGCTGCCGAGATGCAGATTCAACTCTGGTGACGCGATACGAGCGCGCCGGCGGACATCGGTTGACTGGAGGCTTCGACGCGGTCGCCGGCATTCTCGAGCAGGGCCTTCGGGAACCGGTGTAGTGTCGCTCACTACTCGCTGAGCGCACTCACGGAAACATCCGCTGAGCCGTCACGGCGATATCGCACGCGTACTCGCCACGGCTGGCAGCACACTTCGCAATCCTCCACATAATCCTGCATGTCGCCACTCCCTGGATCCAACGACAGCTCAATCGACTCACCGCAGTACGGGCAAGTGACCACGCTGACTCCCTCGGCCGTTCCATCGCCTAACGGAAATTCCTCGTCCAGGGGATCGTAGGGTTCTTCAAGCATCCAATGCTCAGCGGGTACGGGGTGGCAATTAACCTGACAGGTCGGTCTGGGACAGCGCTCGGTGCATTGCGGGGGCAATGCTTCTATTCTGGCATTCTATATTGCGGGATGCGCACAACGTTCCGCTGCCTGCTGGCGCTCCTCACGGTCCTGCTGCCCAGGCTGAGCTCGGCCCAGGTCGCGCCCACTCCGACTCCAGCGAAGGCGCCCGTACGCCGCGTGGCACTGTCGGACCGATGGAATCCTGACTCGCTGGGCAATCACCGATTCGTCCTGCATGTGGATGCCGTCGCCGATGCGATGGTGGCACAGGTTCCCTGGCGCCGTCGCGATCCATCGCCCGACAAGGTCGCCGCGATCCTCATCGACGCCCGTACGCACCAGCGAGTGCGCAACGTGGCACGCATGGACATCGGGAGTGATGAGGGGTGGTTTGTGTTTCAGGCGACCACGGCCCCCGGAGACTACTACCTCTACTATTTGCCATACGAAGGAACCGTCAAGTCCAACTATCCGAAGATCACGTACCGGCAGGTCGACGACGCCCCTGAACGCGAGTGGCTGCTGCGCAATGCGCTGACGCACGTGAACGCGCAGTGGAACGGCTGGAAGCAGTTGCCACACGCCACGGTCGTGGCCTACGAGTCGATCGACGCCATGAGTCGATTTACGGACATGGAGTTCACGGCCACCAAGAGTGAACTAGGCTCGCTCCGCGCGAGGGTGCCGTGGGCCGAGTATCTCGTGTTTGCGGAGGACCGAGCGAATTCCATCCGCATGACGGATGCGATTCCCGGGAAATGGGCGGTGGCCGGCGCCTTTCAGCCGCTACGGAGCACGGCGGCCCATGGGGAGTATTTCACCTTTCAGCTGGGCATTGTGGCGCACCGGAAGGCGCTGGACAGCGTGGCGGTGACTTTCACTGATTTTGTGCACCGCACGGCCGATGCGACGATTCCCGCCTCTGCGGTGACCAGCTTCAACACCGGTGGCGTCGATTGGGCGGGTCATGCCTTCACGCGGGTGGTGCGGGTGGACCGGGGACGGGTCCAACCGATGTGGTTCGGGTTGCAGGTGCCCCTGAACGTGCCAGCGGGTGAGTATGTCGGGGACGCGACCGTCAGTGCGGCCGAGGTCAAGCCGCAGAAGGTGCGTGTGGTGATCCGCGTGACACCGGACACCATCGTCCATCACGGCGACGATGATCCGGCACGACTGACCAGGTTGCGGTGGTTGAACTCGCAGCTGGCGGCGGATGACAGTGTCGTCGCGCCGTTCACGCCCATGACCGTCAGCGGGAGCACCGTCGGGGTCTTGGGGCGCACCCTCTCGTTCGGAGCTGACGGACTGCCAACCAGTATCAAGAGTTCCTTCGCCAGTGACGTGACGCGCCTGACGGCGGAATCGCGTGAAATCCTGGCGGCGCCGCTTCGCCTGACGGTGACGACGGCTGCTGGACGCGCGAAGTGGCAGGGCCAGCCGGCGCGGATCACCAAGCAGGCACCCGGGGCGGTCGCCTGGGAATCCTCACAGCGCTCTGGACAGTTGAGCCTAACGCTGCGCGCGCAGATGGAATTCGACGGCACCACTGAATTCGAGACGACCCTGATCGCGACCGACAGCGTCCGGCTGGCCGACGTCCGGCTGGAAATTCCCATGCTCCCCGAGGCCGCGAAGTACATGATGGGCCTTGGCGAAAAGGGAGGACGCCGCCCTCGCGAGGTGCACTGGGTGTGGGACGTGGCCAAGAAGAATCAGGACGCGGCGTGGCTTGGCGACGTGAATGCCGGGCTGCAATTCACACTCAAGGACGAGCATTACGTCCGTCCGCTGAACACCAACTTCTATCTCTCCAAGCCGTTGATCCTGCCGACGTCGTGGGGGAACGGCGGTCTTGGAGGGTGCGATATCAGCGAAGGGGGGGAAGGGACGCCTCCACGGGCTCGTGTGCTGGTATCGTGCTTCAGTGGGTCACGCACGATGCGAAAGGGCGACTCACTGCGATTCGACTTCCGCCTCATGATCTCGCCGTTCAAGCTCCTGGATACGTCCGGCCAGTGGCGAACGCGGTACTTCCATTCGTTCGTGCCGATCGATTCGATCGCTCGACGGGGCGCGAATACGGTGAACGTGCACCACGCAACGCGCGTGAACCCGTGGATCAACTACCCATTTCTCGAGCCGCAGCAAATGAAGGCCTACATCGACTCGGCGCATGCCCGTCAGATGCAGGTCAAGATCTACTATACGGTACGCGAGCTGACGGACCACGCCCCGGAGATCTTCGCGCTACGATCGTTAGGCGATGAAGTGCTGTCGCACGGGCCGGGGGGCGGATATTCCTGGCTCCAGGAACACCTAGGGAATGACTACATCGCCGCGTGGCACGTGCCGGAGATCAAGGACGCCGCCATCATCAATAGCGGTGTGTCGCGCTGGCACAACTTCTACGTGGAGGGACTGCAATGGCTGGTGCAGAACGTCGGCATCGACGGGCTGTACATCGACGATGTGGCGTTCGATCGCACGACCATGAAGCGCGTCCGAAAGGTGCTCGATCGGGGCAACCCGCGTGCCTTGATTGACCTGCACTCGGCCAACCAGTACAACCCGCGCGACGGCTTTGCGTCCAGTGCCAACCTGTACCTCGAACACTTCCCGTTCCTGAATCGCCTCTGGTTCGGGGAGTACTTCGACTACGACTCCAAGCCGGACTATTGGCTGGTGGAGCTGTCGGGGATCCCATTTGGCCTGATGGGAGAGATGCTGGAGAAAGGCGGGAATCCCTGGCGCGGGATGACCTTCGGCATGACGAACCGCATGCCGTGGTCCGGCGACCCCTCGGCCATTTGGAAGGCGTGGGACGACTTCGGCATGCAGGATGCGCGCATGATCGGGTGGTGGGCGACGAATACTCCGGTGCGCACCAACCAAAGCGACGTCCTTGCCACGTCGTACGTCAGGAATGGGAAGACCTTGCTGGCGCTTGCCAGCTGGGCCGCCGATCCGGTCCAAGTGAAGCTGACGATCGACTGGAAGGCGTTGGGGTTGGATCCGTCGCGTGTGCGACTCCGGGCTCCGGCGATCGCGAACTTCCAGGAGGCGGCTACGTTCGCGCCCACCGACGCGATTCCAATTCCTCCGGGTCGCGGCTGGCTGTTGATCCTGGAACCCGCCAGCTAACCTCTGGCGCAAACGCGGGCACGGGCTCGTTCACACACGAGCCCGTGCCTGCGACTTATCCCTCCTTCTTGCTCCAGGGCGGAACGACCTGATTCGCGCGCGCGTACGCGATCAGCTGGCCCAGGTGCTCGTGCAAGTCGCCAAATACCAGCAGCGCGATCGCTGTCGCCGACCGGTTCTGGCCGAACAAGTTGCGGCTGGCCCCGAGTGTCGCCGCATCGAGCCCCTCGATCTGGCTCTTCGCGTGGGCGAAACCCTTGTTGATCTGTTCGATGATCTGCGCCTTGTCCGTGAGCGTGCGGAGTTTCGCCGCGGCTTCTTTCCCGCCCAAATCCGCGGGTTTTCCACCGAGCGAGTTGGGGATGAACGAGTAGCCTTCGAACGCGGCGAGCATCAGGACTTCACTCACCGAGCGCACGCCCTCCATGGGGCGGTAGGAGTACTTGTCCTGAGGAAAGGCGTTGGCCAATCCGACAAATTTCCCTCGCATGGTTTCCAAGTCGCCTAGCAGCGAGGTGCGGAGTTGCGCGGCGTCATCGGCGCTTAGGCCGCCCTGCGCGGCCACCGGGGCCGCGGCGAGCAAAGTCGCCAGCGCGATGGAGGCGAATCGGCCCGTTGCACGGTGAGGAGCGAGTGATAGCATGGGATGGTTCTCCGTTCGTTGAACGAGGTACGCTATGCTCGCCCTGAACGAAAGTCTATGTGGTTGGGACAAGCGGTTCGCGGGGATACGCACGCCGCGGACGCGATCCGCACCAGAGCGTGGCGAGAGCAACCAATCGATCAACCCGCCGGGACCAACAGCAGGAACGTTCACTCACTTCTTCACTCCCATCTCATGAGCTTCGAGCGCCCCCGAAGATTCTCATGCCTGCTGCTGGCGGGCATCCTGTTGCCGTCCGCGCTCTGGAGCCAGCAATCGAATCCTGTGCTTGACGTGGTTCGCGCCTTCGAGTCCGTCGGCAAATTGGATCTGTGGCCGGGCTATCGACCCGACACGGTGCCGCTGGCGATTTACGACGGGCAGCGCACGTGGCTCGTTCATCACCCGTCACCGCCTAACGGTTTTTCACCGAGTGCGGCTGGCTCCGACATTCTGGTTATGGAGGGGCGACATCCCGAGGTGACCGCCAACTCGTCGGCCCAGATTGGGGGTCGGCTCACGGCCACGCTCATTCCGAACTTTGGCACGCGGCCGGCCATGGCATGGGCGGCGGTGGCTGCGCACGAGGCGTTCCACGCCTATCAGCGGGCGACGCATCCCACGTGGGCGGCGAACGAGGCGAACCTCTTCACCTATCCATGGAACAACGTGGAGGCGTTGTCCCTGCGCCGTCTGGAGTTCGATGCGTTGCGCCGCGCACTCACCGCCGCCGATCCGCGTGCTCAAGGGTGTTTTGCAAGTCTGGCCATGACGCAACGGAAGGAACGCTTTCGATTGATGGGTCCCGACGCCGCGACGTACGAAACACGGAACGAACTCAATGAGGGACTGGCACAGTACATCCAGGATAAGGCGGCCGGTGCCAGCGCCTTGGAGCGCATGCCCACGGAAGAGTTTCCCCCGGACGGCGTTCGTGATCGTGTGTATCGCTCGGGTAGCGCCATGGGCCAGATCCTCGACCGGCTGGATCCCACGTGGCGGCGTCAGCTCGAACAGGGCGACAGCTCGCTGACACTCCAGAAGGTGCTCGAGGAAGCGGCGACTCGCGCGGAAGCAGGGGCACCCTCGACCTGCGCCCAGGATCGATCGTTCGCCGTCAAAGAGCGGATGCGAGCCAAGACGGACATCGCGTCACTCACGACCCGTCTGGCGGCCGAACGGCGCAAGGTGATCACTCGCCCTGGATGGAGTGTGGTCATCGACGCGTCGCAGGGTCCGTTGGGGCTCGCTGGATTCGATCCCTTGAACGTCTCACGCCTAACGACCACTGACATCCTGCATCGCCGCTATGTGAAGCTGGGGAATGCTGGCGGAGAGATGGAGGCGATTGACCGCGAGGTCCTGACGATCGGTGTTGGCCCGCATCCGCTGTTCAATGGCGTCAAGCGCGTGCTCATCACCGGTTTGCCGGAACGCCCCGTGCTCGACGACTCGGTGGGTGTGGTCGCGCTCCACATCGGCGAGGTCAAAGTGAAGTTCACCGGGGCGACGCTCAAGCGCTCGGGGCGCCAGATGGAGATTCACCTCGCGGCGCCGACGCATTAACGACAATCGGCGGTCCGACGCGAGACAAGAAAGGTCCGGAGCGCGGCGCACTCCGGACCTTTCAACGATCAGAACGCCGCTTGCTTACTCAACGGCAGCTTGAGCGCGTGACTTGCTCCAAGTCGGCATGTGAACGCGCTTACTTGCTCCAGGGCGGCTTCACCCCGACCGAGCGAGCGTACGCGATCATCTGCCCCAGGTGCTCGTGCAGGTCGCCGGCCATCACAAAGGCGGCCTCGGGGAGTGTGACGTCCCATGGCTTGTACTTCCCCGTCAGCTGCGCCGGATCGACGGTGCCGACCTGGGCTTTGCAGTGTTCCCATGACTTCGCGAGCTGTTCCAGCACCTCGGATTTCTTGGTGATCTTCTCGAGTTTGGGAATTGACTCGCGCGGCGCCCCAAAGTCCGCTGGCGCCTTCATGGCGACGGACTGAGGCGTGAAGTAGTACCACTCGGTTGCGATGTGCATGAGCGCCTCCGAGATCGAGCGAACACCGGGAGCCGGGCGCCAGCTGTACTTGTCTTCTGGGATGGCGTTGGCGAGGGCCATGACCTTCACGTGCACCGTGTCCAGGTCATTCAGGTACCGGAGTCGAATTTCGGTCGCCGACTTTGCGTCGAGGACGTCCTGCGCCTGCGCCGCGGTGGTACGTGCAAGGAGCATCAGGGCTGCAGCGACCGCCGTTCGAGCTGCTGCATGTTGGAGGCGTCGGGGGAAGGGCACGTTCAAACCTCGGGTAGGGTGACGTTGGAAATCTACGAGTCGATGCGGGGTGTGGAGGGCGACCTGACGGCATGCCGCGATTCGGCGGGGACGCAGCGTGCGACAGCGGTGATAGTGCGCGTCAGACGGTCATCGCCTTGACCATCATCGCAACGGCGTCCCGCGACGTGACCACTCGTTCGTACTCGTTTGGTGTGAAAGGTCGCGACACGCCCCGTGGCGCACGATACCGCATACCGCTCTCGACCGATTCGGTGAGGCGGGCATGTACCTCACGCACGCCCGTGCGCTCCACCAGCTGGGCCACATGATTGGCGCGAACGCCCCCACCCGCCATGACACGCAACTGCGGTCCCGCGCGATGCACGAGGTCGGCGATGGCGTCCGTCCCGTCGAGGGCGCGTGGCGCACCACCCGATGTCAGGACGCGGTCGATGCCAAGCTCCATGAGGGCATCGAGTGACTCACGCAGATCCCGCGTCATGTCGAACGCCCGGTGAAATGTGACCGGCAGTGGCCGGGCGAGTTCCAACAATCGTCGCGTGATCTCACGGTCTATCGTGCCCTCGGCGCGTAGTGCCCCGATCACGATACCGGAGGCGCCTAACGCCGCTGCTGTCCGGATATCCTCAGCCATGACAGCCACGTCGTCATCGTCATAGAGGAAGTCGCCACCACGCGGCCGGATGATCACGAAGACGGGGATGGTGGCGCGCTCCACGCAACTCCGAATCATGCCGGCACTGGGCGTGGTGCCGCCCTCGACCAGGTTGTCGCATAACTCGACACGCTGGGCACCACCCTCTGCTGAGGCGATGGCAGAGGCGACTGAGTCGACACAGGATTCGAGGAGGACGCTCGATGACGAGTCCATGTACCCCGCGGTTAGGAGGTGGCGGCGCGTGCCAGTCGCCCGCGCGCGCGCATCCCCGCGCTGATCGCGATCAAGTATTGCGCCAGCAGGTAGGTGACGAGAAGCACCGCGCGGTCTCCCGCGAAGCCACCGGCAAAGCGCCGAATGCCTAACGTTGCATCGGAGACTAGGAAGAGAATGGCGCCCAGGCCAGCGCTCAAGGCGCCGGCGTGCGACCCACGTCGCCACCGCTCCAACGCCTGCATGGCCATGGTCAGGATCACCACCATGTAGGCAAACACGGGGATGGCGAGGTTGCCGACTCCGGGAAGCAGCATGGTCATCATCCATGACCCGAACAAAGCCAGCGGCAACGTGATCACCGGAGAACCCGTAAAGCCGCCGTCGCGAGTAAATGCGATGATGTAGCAGAGGTGGGCGAGGAGAAACGCACCCAGCCCCGCCAGAAACCGATCATCCGGCATCATCAGAAAGACGTCGCCGACCAAGGAAAACAGGAGTCCGGCCAACACGAAGCGGCGATACGGATCGGACTCGTCGCCGGTGTCGGTCCACGCCACGGCGATGATGAGGATGGTCGAGAGCGGGGTGAAGATGTACGACTGGGTAGCGTCACCGGTCAACGCGGCTCGAACCCGCAAGGCGCCAGAGACAAGGGCCAGGATGGTCAGCAGGGATCGTCGGTTCACGGGTACGGGTTTGTGGAGGGGCGAGGGAAGATGGAAGCTTGGGGGATGCCCGGTTTGGCGCAACTGAGTAAAATGGGGTGCTCCCTCCCGAACACCGTTGATCCGTCGCCCCGCCCGCGCAGGACTCGTGAAGTCGTCTGACCAGTTTGATCTGTTTCCGCAGCGTATTCAGGTGCAACAGCTCGATCCCAAGACCGTCGCCGGTCGTGGGACGCGCGTTCAACAGATCTTCACCGTCAGGTACGAGCGGGAATCCGTCGTGCACCAGGTATTCTTGGACAAGCACGGTTGGTACTGCGCGGAGCACGGACCAATGTGCGCGGCGGTGCGCGAAGTCACCGCGCGCACGAACGCCAACACCTTACTCTAGGTCCGGGAGGGTATCATCATGCGTGTGCGCTGTCTGTCGCCGATGTCCATTGGCGTGCTTGGCCTGCTGGCTTGCGGTGGTGACGGTGGAGGTGGCACCACCAACCCAGCGACGGTCGTTGCAGTGATCATTGAGGCCAACCCCGCCACACTCCGGCCAGGCCAAACGTCGCTGTTCACGGCAACAGGCGTGGATGCTCAGGGGAACGCCGTACCGGGGGCCGGTGCCGTGACTTGGTCATCGTCGGCACCCAGTGTGGCGACGGTGGACGGCAACGGAACCGTGCGCGCGGTCCAGGAAGGCACCACCGCGATTCAGGCGGTCATCAAGGGCATCAATGGAGCCCGGACGATCTCAGTACTGCCAGCAGGGGCCAGCGCCGTGGTGTCCATGCCGGGATTTTCCTTTGCGCCGTTCACCGTCACCATCAAGCGCACCGAAAGCGTGTTCTTCGATTTCCCGGCGCTACCGCACAACGTCATCTTCGGACAAAAGACGGGCGCCCCGGATGACATTCAGCAGCAATCGAATGTGACCGTTACCCGCCAGTTCAACACCGTCGGCACCTTCGCGTATGATTGCACGATCCATCCCGGCATGAAGGGCGAAGTGGTGGTGCAATAAGCACCGATCCCTCGCTTCTCCGTCCTCGCGCGTGCGCAGAGCGGCCGCGCACAGGCAGGGAAGCGTTAGGCAGCCGGGGACGGCAACGCTCGCCGACCAATCAACCCCGCTCATTGCAACTTGGCGATCGCGCGGTCCGGCCAGCTACTCCGACCTGACCTCGCGCGATCGTCAGCTGCTCGCAGGCGCGACGCTACTTGGTGACGCCGCGAAACACGGGGGCGTATCCGGGGAAGACCGACGAGATGTTTGCATTCCCCAGTCGGTTCTGGACGATCTCCGCCAGGACGTCACGGTAGTCCACGACAACCTTGAGGTCTTGGCCGTCGGCCAGATTTTCCTTCGCCAGGCCGGGCCAGTTCGGGGCGAGCACGCGCCCACCATTGATTCCGCGACCCATCGCGAAGATGGCCGTGCCGCGTCCGTGATCCGTCCCTCGGCTCCCGTTTTCCCTCGCGTTCCGGCCGAACTCGGAGACGACCACCACGGTGACGTTCTGCGCATAGCCGCTCGCCATGACGTCCTGCCAGAATGCGCCGAGTCCCGCCGCCAACTCCGTCATGCTCTGGGCCATGGAGCCGTTGAGCGGGTCCTGGTTGGAGTGCGTGTCCCATCCGCCAACGTCGAGGTGTACAGCTTCAACACCAATGTCGGCCTTGATCAGGGCGGCGGTGGAACGCAGCCCTCGGGAGAAGCCCGTATTGGGGTAGACGGCACCGTTCGCTGGCGCGTACGTGCTGATGTTGATGGTCCGCAGCATGTTGATCGTCGCCAGGGCGTCGAGGGCGGCGGACTTCACCGGCTCGGCGGTCTCCGTGTAATCCGCGGCGAACCACGCTTCTCGCGCGGTACGGGTGGACGAGCTGCCGGAGATGCCGTAGTTCGCGGGATCGGGGATGGGGAGCGTGCGCGGTGCTCCCTTGAGTGTGTCGACCAGGCCATCGCTGAATCCGATCGCGCGCAGGGAGGCATTGGCGCGCGCTGGTGAGCTGGTGGCTAGGTGCCGGCCGAGCCATCCGGTGTTCACGCTGGCGTCGTTGGCCTTCCCGACTTCCATGAAGTGCTGGGCATCGAAGTGCGATCGCGTGTTGTACGTGAGCCCGGCCCCGTGGACCACCAGCAAGTTGCCGGCCTGGTATGCCGGCACCAGGAATCGCATCGCCTGCGGCAAGCCGAAGAAATTGTCGAGGGCGATCGCCTTGTTGGCGCTGGTGGAGTCTGGTCGCGGGATCGCAATGGTCGGGCGTCCAGCGTAGTAGTTGCTGTCGCCGAAGGGGGCGCATAACGACAACCCGTCGGCACCGCCGCGCAAGAACACGGATACAATGACGTCTCGATCGGCGACATAGGCATCGGCTAGCGATACCTGCGGCAGCCATTCCGGAAAGTACATCGTCATGGCCGATGCGCCGACGAGTCCCCCGGTCTGGAACAGGAACTCGCGTCGCGATGTCAGGAGGTTGTACTCCTGGCAAGCGCAGGCATCGTGGGTTTCATCGTTCATGAATGGCTCCTTTTTCCGCCAATACGGTTCAGGCGACGCCGCGGCGTGCCGTCAGATCCACTGGAACTGCTGCGAGCCTAACGCCAACGCGACCGTCTCACGGACCTTGTTCTGGGAGAGCTGTCCGGTGCTCGCGTACGTCGTCAGCTGCTGGCGCAGCTTGGCCGGCATTTCGCCGCCGAACAGTCGGTCGCTGATGGCGTCCAATACGCCGTCGACCGTGTTCGTCTTCGTGAACAGCCCAAGGTCCACAGGAACGTCGCCGGAGTTGCTCATCAGGTAGTAGGCGAAGTTCCAGCGCTGCAGGGCCGTCCCGGCCCAATACTCGGCGCGGTCCGGATAGCCGTCAGGCGGGCCCCAGGCAAAGAGAGGCTGTCCAATGATGCCCAACCAACGCTGCGAGACCTGCGCGACCTTGGTTGGCTGCGGATCCGTGGCACGCAACGCCGCGATGATGTAGCTGTAGGGGCGGCGATACTTCGGCACGGTGGCCAGCAGATTGTCCGGCGTCAGGATCGCCCGAATCATGGACGGAATGTCGCCCTTGGTCTTCAGGTACACGCTGGCGACAGCGTTCACCTGTGCGTCCGTCGGATCACCACGGAGCAGCCAGCGCATCATCTTCTTGGAGATGAACTTGGCTGTATTCGGGTGGTTGACGAGCACGTCGATCATCTTGTCGCCTTCGGCCTTGGCGGCGGCGCCGATCGAGCGGTTGGCGGCGGGGATGGTTACGCCCAGCAGCACTTTCTGCCCGTAATCGTGTCCCGCCGGGTCAAACACAAAGCCGGCGCCGCGCGGTGCCATGGTCCAGCCACTGAGCACGCGCGACATCTCGGCGACATCCTGCTGCGTGTACCCGCCGTCAACGCCCAGGGTGTGCAGCTCCATGATCTCGCGCGCGTAATTCTGGTTGACGTTCGGGGCGCGGTTGCGGGTATTGTCCAGGTACTCGAGCATGGCCGGCGACTGGGCGCTGGCCTTGAGCATATCGGGGAACTTGCCGAGGGCGTGCTTACGGATCACGTCGCGATCGTCGACCGTCTTGAGGTAGGTGACCTTGTCGAACTCGATGTTGAAGTGATCGCTCCAGAATTCCACCATCCGCTCTTGCAGCTGGCGACGGGACCACGCGGCGCGATAGAGCGTGGAATCCACCAGCTGGTCGTACACCAGGCGTTGGTCCTGTCCGTAGAGCTGGTTGGCGTCCTGCGTGAGCAGGGGGTAGTTCGCCGTCACGAACGCTTGGGCGGCGGCATCATCGATCTTGGTCGCCCCAAGGTGGTAGTTCAGATATCCGTAGAAGCCGAGTTTGCGCGCGAGGGCCATTTCGTCCGGCGTGGTGCCGTTGGTGATGCGTCGGACGAGGCGTGAGAGGGCACTGTCGTACCCTTTGGATGCCAGGGCGGTGCTCTTCTTGAAGGGGTCGAAGCCTGGCTGCGCAGGGGTCTGCAGCAGCTTCTTCACCATGTCCTTGAGCGCCTTGTTCTTGGTGGACCCCGTGGCTTGTTGTGCCTGCACGGGTCGGGCGGTGCCAAGCGAGGCGGCCGCGATGGTGGCGCCGGCGGTGAAGAAATGGCGTCGGGTCAGCCGGCGGTCACCGTCCGAAGTCGGTTGCGGGCCATCAGCTGCAACGGCCGCGGGTTCGGGGTCGCGGTGATCGGTGACGTTCGACATGACGGAGTCCCGTGAGGGCGATGGGGTCGGCGGACGCTGGGGGCGAGGCCGGGACACGACAGATGGACGATCGACGGCACGCCGACGTTAGTGCGAATGACGTGGCGGACTGAGTGGGGACACGGTACGGTCTGGCTGACCCCGACGGCTGTGCGTCACGGCACACTCCGCCAGTGAGGGATCGAGACGTGAGACGTAGGCCCGGACTTATTGTCCGATCAGGTCTGCATCTTCGCCGGTACCCCCGGCCTTGCCGTCCCTGCCTAACGTGACGAGATCGAACCCGGTGGAATTGCGGCTGCCCGGGCTGGTGTAGACGTACGGCCGTCCCCACGGGTCGGCGGGGAGGTCTTTGCGCAGGTAGGGGCCGCGCCACGACGAGGGGACAGGCGGGCGCGTGGGGGCTGTGCGTAAGGACTGGAGGCCCTGGTCGGTGGTGGGATAGGCACCGTTGTCCAGCCGGTAATTGTCCAGAGCCGTCGCCAGAAGTTGCATCTGCGTGCGGGCGGTGGTGACGCGCGCCTCACTCACGCGGCCGAAGATTTGGGGGGCGACGATGGTGGCGAGGAGCGCGAGCACGATGAAGACGACCACGAGCTCGAGGAGCGTAAATCCGCGCCGGTTGGCAATGAAAGGATGGTGAGGGGCGGGGGAAGGCGGGCTATTTTTGCTTTTGGGGGGGGCCCCCCGTCCGCCAGCCTCAACCGTACCACGAGAACGACGCCCTTCTTCACTCACGCCCTGTTTGCCACCCCCGCGTCGACCACTCACAGGCAGCGTTCGACAATCGGTCGCTGGCAGCTCAATCCGTCGGCCGAGCGTTCCGCACGGCGACTCCGGGATCCGAACTTTACCGGGCAGCATACCGCAGTATAGCGACCCCTTCGGTCCGCACAAACTACCGATCCCAGTGCTGGCTCGAGTGCTCCCTTGGATCGCCCTGTGATTTGAAGCACGAACGGCACGCCTCCGAATTGGCCGAGGTCAATCAGTCGGCATTCGCTCGACCGCGACTGCGCACGCCCTTGAACGAAGCCGTCTCCACGTTCTCACGGCACGCGAGGCTGCGGCCGAGCGGCCATGTCCGATGCCCGGTGCGCTATAGCGGCGTGCCGGCGTTGATCGAGTACACCGCCTGCAGCAACGCCAACGCGATGAAGCCAACCACGCCACCGAAAAGGACGATCAGGACCGGTTCCACCAATCCGATGGCCGCCTTCAATCGACGTTGCACGCCCGAGTCCAACGCCTCCGCCGACCGAAGAGCCAGTTCGTCAACTCGTCCGCTCTCCTCGCCCGCGGCAATGAGTTGCCAGGCCAACGGTGGAAGCACATCCGCGAGCGCTGACGCCAACGAGGCTCCCTGACTCACCTCGGCGACCGCCGCCTCGCAACGAGCGCCGAACGACTCGTTGGTCACCACCGCCCGGGCCAGACGCATGGCCGGAAGAATGCCCATGCCGCTCTGCAGCAGCACACCCAGCGCGCGCGTGTACCGTGCGGCAGCGATGTCGCGTTCGAGTTCACCTGTTACGGGCGCGCGCAACCTGAAGGCGTGCCATCGTACGCGGTTCGCCGGAGTACTCAGCCACTGACGGGCACCGACGAACATCAGTGCCATTCCGGGCAGCCAGACCCACCACCAGTTAGTGACCAGCTGGCTCAGGGAGACCAACGCGCGCGTGGACCATGGCAGCGTTCCGCCGATGTCGGCGAGCAAGACGGTGAAACGAGGGACCACGAAGAGAAGAAGGACCAAGACGCCGGCGCCGGCCACGACCGCCATCAACGCGGGATACAGCAGCGCACTTCGTACCTGTCCTCGCAATTCGCGCACGCGCTCGGCGTGGTCAGCGATCCGGGCCAACGCGGCGTCCAGCGTGCCGCTCTCCTCGCCAGCCCGCACGACCGCGGCGCCAAAGGTGTTCACGATCCCTTCGTGCTGCAGTGAAGATGCCAGCGTCTCACCGTCGCGTACGCGTTGGCGGGTGCGTTCGAGTCCGGCTGCCAACTCCTGGTGGCCGGCGCTGCTGGTTGCGAACCCCAGCGCGCGATCGAGCGTTGTACCTGCCGACAGCAGCGTAGCGAGGGAACGCAGGGTCGTCGCTGTCGCATCGGCACGTGACTGGCGCGCAACAGAAGTGGCAGCGCGTTGCGTGGAAGCGCCTTCCAGAGACACTGGCACTAATGATTTTCGGCGCAGCTCATCTAGAGCGTCCCGCGAGGAGCCTGCTTGAATGACCCCCTCGACCAGGTCACCGGTGGCCGTCGACGCGCGGTAGCGGAATGATTCTGTCATGCGTCGTTTCCACCGATCACGCGCAGGACTTCGTCTGCACTGGTGACGCCGTCTAGCGCGAGGCGCCATGCCGACTCGCGCAGCGACGTCATTCCATCGGCGGTCGCCAGGGTGCGTAGCTCATCCAGACTCGCCCCTTCGACCAGCCGCGCACGCAGGCGTTCGCTGGGCACGAGCAGTTCGTACACGCCGGTGCGGCCCCGATACCCCGTGCCGGCACACTGCTCGCAACCTCGTGGCGCACGGACGTGGCGTGCCGTGTTGCGCCACGCGGCCGGAAGGTGCTGGGCCTGTTCCGACGTGATTGCGGTGTCGACCGCGCAGTGTGAGCACAGCAGACGCACCAACCGCTGGGCCACGAGCGCCTGCACGGTGGCTGCCACGAGATATGGCTCAACTCCCATGTCCACCAACCGAGTCACGCCGCCAGGTGCATCATTTGTGTGCAAGGTGGAGAGCACGAGGTGTCCTGTGAGCGCCGCCTGAATGGCGGTCTCCGCGGTCTCTCGATCGCGCATTTCGCCGACCATGATCACGTCGGGATCGTGGCGGAGGATGGCGCGTAGGGCGTTCGCGAAGTGCAGCCCGGCCTTGCGATGCACGGGCACCTGCGTGACGCCGGCGATCTGGTATTCGATGGGGTCCTCAACCGTGACCACCTTGACCCCCGGGGCATTCAGCAGCTGCACCGCTGCGTACAAGGTCGTTGTCTTGCCCGAGCCGGTGGGACCTGTGGCCAGGACCAACCCATGCGGTCGAGTGAGCACGGAGGCCAGCTGGTCGCGGAGCACGGGTGGCATGCCCAGCTCGTCGAGGGTGCGGGCTCGCGCACCATGGTCCAGCAGGCGGAGCACGATGCTCTCGCCATGCATCCCCGGCAGCGTGGACACTCGCACATCCACGTCACGATCCGCGAGGCGAATACGAGCCCGCCCGTCTTGGGGCACGCGACGTTCAGCAATGTCCAACCCGGCGAGCAGTTTGATGCGGCTGACGGCACCGGATTGAAGGGCGCGCCCCAGCGCGGACACTTCGCGCAGCACACCGTCCATGCGAAACCGTACGCGCACTCCATCCAAGGTGCTTTCCACGTGCACGTCCGACGCCCCCGCCCGCAGGGCGTCCTGCAGCATGACGTTCACGAACTGCACCACCGGTGCCTGATTCGCGAGCTCGCGAAGATCTCCCAAGTCGCCCGCGGCATCCGTGGCACGCCCGTTCGTCGACTCCGTCGCCGGACGCACCGCGGCCAGGAGGGCCGCCTGAATCTCGGCGGCCGGCACCTCCACAATGCGCACGGGATGTTCGAATACGCGCGACAGCTCGTCTGTGACCGTGGGGTCCAACGAGCGGCCCGCCGCTATAGCCAGCGTGCCCCCCGTCTCGAGCGACAGCGGGATCAGGCAGTGTTCCTGGAGGTATCGAGCGGACAGTCGCCCCGCCAATGGGCCCGACGCTGCGCCGCGCAAGTCCAGCGTCATGACCTAACGACTCCCACCGTCGCCCGGCTTTTTGCGGACCAGCGAGTCAGGCACCGCGCCCGGCGTCTTGCCGTTCATGCGGTCGCGAATGCGCTCGCGCAACAAGTCAGCGTCGGCGTCGTTGCGCACGAGATACGGCGTCACGAAGATGGCCAGCTCCGTCCGATTGTTCGTGATGCTCTTGTTCTTGAACAGGTAACCGAGCAAGGGGATGTCTCGAAGAAACGGAATCCCCGACTCCGTCTCTTCGCGGTTGTCGCCTATCAACCCCGCGATCACCACGGTTTGCCCGTGCCGAATCACCGCGCGGGTCGATGCCTCACGCGTCGAGATCACGGGCGCATCGAACGCGGCGGCCACCGTCTGACGAGTCAGCGTGCTGACTTCCTGCAGGATCTGCACGCTGACGTAGTCATCCTGGTTGATGGTGGGAATGATGGTGAGTTGGGTGCCGACATTCTCGTACTGCACGGCTCTATCCACGGCGATGTCGTTGCCGAGTCGCTGGGATGAGATGAAAGGCACCCGGCTGCCAACCAGCACGCGCGCCTCGCGGTTGTTGGTCGCCAGCAGCTCCGGCGTCGACAGCACGCGCACGTTCGATGTAGTGGAAATCGTCGCTAAAACGGCGCGCACGTTGGCGTTTCGCAGCGAAATCAAGCGCGTCACCAGCGTGGACGCGCGCGAAGAATCCCCGGTGAAGGGGTCGCCGAACGTCGACTCCACGCTTCCGCCGACCTCGTGCCAGTCAATCCCCCACTGATCACCCTTGCCTAACGCAATCTCGGCGACCGTCACCTCAAACAGTACTTGAGACGGCCGGATGTCGAGCGCCTGAATTGTCTCTTGGAGCAGGGGGAAGTTGGGCGGTGACGTTCGGATGAGGATGGCATTCGACGGGGCATGGGGCACCACCGTGGTCTGGCCTACCAAGACACCGGGTCGCGCTCTCGCGCCCACGGTGTCCGTCGTCGCCGGCACGGCGGACGCGCCGGCTCGCGTATTCATCAGCTCCGAGCGCTGTCGATAGGAATCCGATTCACGCTGCCTGAAGGTATCCAGCGTTCGCGACAGGCTCTGGTCGTCCAAGTTGCGGCTGCGACTTCCTGTCGTGACGATGCCAAACAACTGCGCCAACGATTGTGCCAAATCCTCGGCGTTGGCGTACTTCAAAGGCACCACATAGGTGCGCAGCCCCGACTCACCGGCCGGCGTCTCGTCCAGCTTGCGAAGCAATTGCAGGTAGCGCGCGACGTTGGCTCCGCGATCCGTGATGAGCAGCGAGTTGGATCTGGCGACCGGCTCGATGCGCGCGGCGGGGCCGGCGATGCGCGTCAGCGCGGCGGCCCCTTCGTCGGCGCCAATGGAGGTCAGCGGCACCAGCTGCGACACGATTCCCACGGGGGCCGGATCTGGGAAGTCCATGCCAAAGCGAACTTGTCCGGTGGCCGGAGCCTTTTCGGTCGGATAGACCTGGGCCACGCTGCCCTGTTGGACCAGCACCAGCCCGTTCGTTTCCAACAACGTCTCCAGCACGCCGGAGAGTTCGCGTGCGGCCACTGGACCGGCCGTCGAAAACGAAATGCGCTTATCCGGGATGTCGCCCAACGCGACGTTCATGCCGAGCGACTGGGCCACGGCGCGAATGACATCGCCTAACGCGGCATTTTGGAAGTCGAGCCGAAGCCCGGCAGACTGGGCGGCCGGTTGCGCTCCAGCAAACCTCGCGGAGGTCACCAGCAGCACGGCGGCCAGCGCGCCCCGGTTCAGGTACACACGAACACGTCGCGTCACGGACGTTCCTCTGATTTTGAAGACAGGCGCAGGACCACACGCCCTTGCGGACCACTCAAGACCACCAGGCGCGGCGCAATCGACGCCACACGATAGCCACCGTCACGATCACCGACGGCGTATAACCGCGGACCTGGCGAGGCGGGGTTCAGATGCAACAATGCATGATCGACCCCGCCGGAGACGACGGTGCCGTACAACGCTGGGATGGCCGCGCCACCTCCTCCCATAGACGTCAGGGAGTCCGCCACGGGCTCGTCCGCAGCCACCGCGCCTGAATCCACGGGGGCGTACCGATGACGCGGCGGCGTACGGTTCGGTGCGAACAGATTGGCCAGCACGATCTCGGTAGCCAGGCTATCCGTCGCCAAGGCTGCCTGTGGTAACGCGGCCCTCGGCACCAGTTCGTCCACTGGTGGTTCTGCGCCGTCAGTCGCCACCGGACGCGCGAACGATCCCGCGCCAAGTAGAAGGCCCAGGAGGATGACCCCTCGAAGCACGGTGGTCCCCGTCATGGCGCGGTCTCCGTGAGGAATGGGGCCCGCACCTGCAGCGACACCTGCAACAGGTCACCACGCAACGCCGACGTCGAGAGCACCGTCAGCTCCTTCACATCCATCAGTGGCCGCCCCTGTTGAAGGGCGCCGAGCAGCTGGACCAAGCCGTAGATGTCACTTACGGCAGAAACCGTGGCGGGGAGCGTCAGGCGTCCGCTGTTGGTATCGGCGACTCCTGCCACGTCCAACCGGCTTACACTGACGCGGCTCATGCGCGCTGCGTCTTGCAGCACGCGTTGCAGCTCCGCGGCCGCCAGGGCCGGCGAGCGACCTCGCAACACACGGGCCGGCGACGCGTCCAGTAGGGCCGCGCGTGAAGTCGCGGCACTGTCGAAATCGGCGCGATGTCGAACATACGATCGCAAGCGCGCGACCTGCTCACGCTTCAGGGCAATCTGGGCGCCGCGATCCGTCACCCGTCGCCAGAACGGCATCACCACAAATGCAAAGGCCAGGGCGAGACCGCTGACCCACAGTCCGATCATGACCGTGCGGCGTTCGCTAGCGCGCATGACGCACCCCGAACGCGATGGCGAAGGACTCGCGCATGCGCGCGCCGTCGCGAAAGCGCGATGTGGCGGCCACGGAGCGCACGCGTTCCAGTCGTCCGGTGCTGTCCAGCCGCGGTACAAGAGACGATGCGTCGCTGGCGCTGCCCTCCACTTGCCACTCCTGCTCCTGCATGCGAAGGGACGTCACCACCGCGTCAGGTGGAAGCACGCGGCTCAACAGGGCGAGTATCTCCAGCGGTTGCAACGCTGCGGCCTCGCGGCCGCGCAGGATCGCGATTTCATCCATCGTGGAGCGCAACCGCGTCTGCGCCTCCAAGGCGGGCGCTGCATTCGCCGTGAGTGTACCTGCCTCTCGGCTGAGGGCTGCCAAGGAGCGAACCTGCCACTGTTCGTACGACCAGCCGGCGAACAACACAGATGCGGCAGCGGCCATGCCTAACAGCGCGACCCGTCGTTGGCGACGCCGCCCGGTGTCGGCGCGAAGCTCGGGGGTGGCGAGCTGGCCCGCGAGTGGGCCGTCGATCCCGCGTGCCGCGCCGAGGGCAGCCTGGAACGGCGTGGTCACATCGCCGTCGGTCGGAAGCGGGCGCGCACCATTCCGGTCGACATGGGGAGGCAGGCGTCGCGCCATTCGCAGCTGACGGTCCCGCAGTTCGATGACGCTGGCGGTATCGGATTCGTCGAGTAGGTAATGACCGTTGCCGGACACCACGCGCGCGACCGCCACCGGGGTGGGCTCGATGCGCTCGACCGGCGCCCAATCGCTGATGGCAGCAAGCCAACGCGTGAGGTCGTCGCGTCCTATGGCAAAGGCAAGGCCGCTGCTTTCATCCAGCCCGGTCACCAGCGGCTGATCAGCCGACGCAAAGTAGCGATCGGGTTCCAACTGCAGCATGCGTTCGCGTTCGGCCGTCGGTGCGGGCGGCAGGTCGACGCGTTTCAGCTCCAACAAGCCTAGCCCCACGGCAATCGCCAATCGATCAGCCGGTCCGAGGGCGGCACGGAGTTCGGCCAAGGCATCGGCGGGACGTGCCGGGTTCCACGGCACCCGATGGGTGGCGGTCACCCGCTTGGTCCACCGGCCCAGCCGCACGCCGCGAGCCTCGCGCTCCGTCAGCTCAATCCCGACGATGCCGCTCACAGGGCGCGCTCCCGCCAGTGCACCAATACCAGGCGATTGCCGGAAATGGCATAAACGCCTTGAATCTCGTGCGTGTAGGGGTGTCCAGACTCCCACCCGCGTGACGCGAGCACCAGACGCGAGGGTTCATGGTGAATCTCGCCGCCAGCCACCTCGCGAACCGGGGCAGGCGCGGTGACATCGTTGATCACGCCATCGCCGTCGACGGTCAGGAAGGGGGCAGCCTGCGCCAGAATCGATTCGTCCACCAGCTGCAACGATCGCAGGGTCTCCAGACTGTTCAGCGGGCGAATCACCCGCGTCGCGCCAAGGCTGTCCAGCATGACCAGCGTGTTCGTGGCCGGGCCGTCGCGTCGCTCAATCCAACCCCGAATGCCCCGGGCAGTCATAGCGGCTCGCCCAAGGTCGGTAAAGCGAGAGAAGAAGCGGGCCAGCTGTTCTTCGGTGGCCGCGTTGACGTCCAAGCGCGCGCTGGCGTCGGTGATCGAGACGGCAAAGCGTGCGTCGCCCAGTGGCACGGTATCGCCAGCGGGTTGTTCCAGCTCCAACCCGTTCAGGAAGCGTTGGCGCGCGACGGTGTCGGCGAGCACACCAAGCGAATCCTCGATTGCGGCCACGGTGGCTTCGATACCGCTCTCTGCGGCGTAGCGTGCTACCACGCGTGCACGTGCGTTGGCGGCGACCCCCACCGCCCCCTGCGTGTCGCGTGCCAGTCCGGCGGCCACCGCTCCCAGGATGACCACGATCCAGAGCACGAGCACCAACGCCACCCCCCGACGGGATCGGATCATTGCGCCCCCTGGAGTGGCGACTCCAGGCCGATCCGCACGACCAAGGGCGTGCGGTCCGGCTGACCGTCAGCACCAATGAACGAGACGCTCACCGCGCTTGGCGCACGGCCGGGATCGTCCCAGACCTCGCGCCACGGCGCGCCCGGCGCGTTGCCCCGCACGCGAATGTCCAGGCCTCGCGCGCCACGGAACACGCCGCGATAGCGGCCCTCCTCCTGCGGTTGCTCGGTGACGGCGTCCATCACCACGTCCGCGGTACCGCCCAGGGTGACCAGCCACCCCTCGCCGGTGCCGAGGGGTGGCAATACCCCGCGCGTCACCAGCCGCAGTCGATCGTGAGGCAATCCGTCAGCGCCAACGGAGTCGATCAGCTCAAATACTGCCGGTCCCCCGGCAATGCCAGGCAACGCGTGCCGCAGGGCGTCAATGAGCACCTCGCGGGCGGCCGCGCGTTCCTGGATGCCTGTGCGAACACCTTGCACGCGCTCACCCGTGTCCATCCCCGTCTGCACCGCGCCATAGGCCAGCGTCACGACCACCAGGGAGATGACGAGCGCGATCATCAACTCGATCAACGTGAATCCACGACGCCTCACGGAGCCTCCCGCGCCAGGCGACGCAGCTGCATCGTTCGACCATCGGGCATCCGCACATCCACGATCACCTCGTCCACACGACCGCGCCATGGCCGGCGTTGAACCTGCACAACGGCGCCACCCGATCCCGCCGTCATCCCGTTCACATCCGCCGCCTCACCAGCCAACGCTGTTTCCATCGCCGACTCGGCGATCGCCGTGGCATGCGTCCAATCCGACGCGTTTCGAGCCGAATGCGCATTGCCTTGAAACACTTCCAGGTAACCCACAGCGCTCAGTCCGAGAATCACCAGAGCCAACACCGCCTCGAGCAGGGTCATCGCTCGGCCCCTGAGTGGCGTACGACGCCGGGCCGCAGCGCCTGGCAGGGATCGTCACCTGATGCATCGCCCGTTAGGCACGCGCCAAGTGGCGAGAGTCGAACGATCAAAGGCGCGGGAATCGCGGCCATCAGTCGTCCCGCGGCAAACGCCGCGGTATCGGCGTCCAGATCCCCACGCACATTCCATGCGCCATCAGGCGTCACGCGGAGCGTCACCCACTGCGCACGACGCACGGCAAGATCCGCTGCGGCGCGCAGCGTGGTCGCGACCGTGTCGGCCTCCCGTCGGGGTGGCACGAACGCGGGGAGGGCCAGCGAAGCCACCAGCGCCATCACCGCAACAGTCACCATCACCTCGATGAGCGTAAAGCCCGCCGAGGAGCCATGCCTGGAGGTGGAGGGTAGAGTGCCTGCCCTTGGGTGCATGAAAGTCGCCCGCTGCCGGTCCCTTCTTTTATAGATGCGACGGCTCGCGAAAGTGGATCGGATATAGAATCGGTGTCAAATAATGACGCACAAGTCGGCACAAGGCTTACAGTTGGTCGTGCCCGCCGACCCATCGGGGCGTCGTCAGCCGACTCTTGACCTCCCTTCGGCCGCGTCACCCTGACCCCTAGCGCTCGTGGCTCCCTTTGCCGTCGCGACAAACCCTCGACACTTTTCGCTAAGTGCCGTTGGATTTTGCCGGTGAACGAATTCACCTCAAGCTGGTTCAGCACTAGAATCAGTCCCCCGCGACTTTCTCACATGGGATCTGTGTCACAAATACGCGGTCCGAAATGCCTGAAACCCGGCTGGAAACCCGGCGGCCGGCGGAATAGGCTGTACGCATGAGTCCCGCGTACGACGTGATCGTGGTTGGTCTTGGCGTCATGGGTAGCGCGACGAGTCTCACGCTCGCGCGCCGGGGCCTCCGCGTATTGGGCATTGACCGGCTCGCGCCGCCGCATGCCCACGGGTCGTCGCATGGAAAGACGCGGTTGATTCGCGAGGTATACCACGAGCATCCGACCTATGTCTCAATGGTGCGCCGTGCGTACCAGCTGTGGGAGGAGTTTGGCCATGAGGCCGGCGGTCGCACCTTTCTGGTAAAGACGGGTGGCTTGTACATCGGTCCCAACGACTCGCCGACGGTGAAGGGCGCGCTGGCTAGCGCCATGCAGTTCCGCATACCACACGAGATTCTGTCCGCAGGGAAACTGCACCGTCGGTTTCCCACGTTCTCACTGCTGGATGACTGGGTGGGTGTGTATGAGCTGCGGGCCGGCGTTTTGCACGTGGAGCCGATCCTCGAAGCCTACTTGGCGATGGCCCGCGCGAAGGGCGTGGAGTTTCGCGTGGGCGAAGAGGTCAAGGGGATCGAGAGCATCGGCGGCAGGGTGAAGGTGACCACGACACGGGGCACGCATGAAGCCGGGCAGGTGGTGATTGCCGCAGGGCCGTGGGCACCGACGCTACTGTCCGATCTGGCGTTGCCGCTGACGGTAGAACGCGAGGCGTCGCATTGGTTCGATCCGGCGCGTGACGAGCATCTGTTTGCCGGCGACCGCATGCCCGTCTCCATGTGGGAATACGGGCCAAACAAGTTCTTTTACACCATACCAGACGTCGGCGACGGCGTGAAGGTGGGGTTCCACCACTCCGGCGAGTTCACCTCCGCTGACGCCGAGCGACGACCAGTCGGGCCAGATGAATTGGCACGCGTCACGGACATGCTTCGTCGTTTCCTGCCGTTTGCCAAAGGTCACCTCAAACTTTCGACGACGTGCCTGTACACCAACACGCCGGATGGACACTTCATTCTCGATCGTCATCCGACACAGCGTGGTGTCATTGTCATGAGCCCTTGTTCGGGACACGGGTTCAAGTTTGCCCCGGTACTGGCTGAGTGTGTGGCTGACATGATCGCCGGACAGAAACCGGCGTATGACCTCTCGCTCTTTTCCTTGGCTCGCTTGAAGGGGCGCGCCGCGACGTGAGCCTGTCGGCGAGTGGGGCGTTGGCCACCGCGCAGCCCTCGCTGCTGTCGATCGAGCGCGATCGCGCTGAGCGGCTGCTGAACGGGGTTCGTCTGGTGGTGTTGTTGCTGCTGGGGATGGCGGCCTTGGTGTATGCGCCATCCCTGTCCATCCCGCTGGATGTCGTGAACGTGTCCGTGCTGTTGCCCATGCTGGCATGGACCATGTTCCAGCAGCGCGTCTACTACCGCCGGCCAATGCTGCCGGAATGGTTGTCGCTGGCGAACCCGATCGTGGACATTACGGCGGTGACTTGCCTGCTGGCGGGCTACGGCATCGCCCAGTCGGCGTCACTGGCGCTCAAGACGCCGATGTTCTCCGGATATTTCATTATTCTGGCCGCGTTGCCAGTCGCATCGTCCACGCGCAAGGCGCGCACGGTGGCTGCCCTGGTCGTTGTGGAATACGCGACCCTGGTGGTGGCCTTTCTGGCCACCGGACGGCTGGGCATTGTCCTGAGTCCGGTGGCGGCGAGTGCAGCGCAAGCCGTATCACCATTGGATGAGGGAGCCAAGGTGTTGCTGCTGGCGTGCGCCGGCGCGGTCGCCACGTACGCCACGCGGTGGCAGGAGCGGTTGAGCGCGCGGTATTCGCAAGCCACACGCGAGAGCGAACAACTCCAAACCCGCTTGGCCCAGGCGCAACTGCAGGCCTTGCGGCTGCAACTCAACCCGCACTTCCTATTCAACACCTTGAACACGATCACTGCCTTGGTGCACACGGATCCTCACGCCGCGGAGCGCATGATCGTGGGTCTGTCGGAGCTGCTGCGGATTTCGTTAGGCTCCGTGGGCGAACAGGAGGTGCCGCTGTCCCGCGAGTTGGAGGTGCTGGAGCACTACCTGGAAATCCAGCAGGTCCGCTTCGCCGACCGCCTGCAGGTACAATACCGCGTGGCGCCAGGCACTGAGGGCGCGTTGGTTCCGAACCTGTTGTTGCAGCCGCTGGTCGAGAACGCCATCAAGCACGGCATCGCCCCGCGCGCCGCCTCAGCACGCATCGACATTGCCGCCCATCGCAGCAACGGTGCACTTACGCTGGAAGTCTCCGATAACGGTACGGGCAATACGCACGCCGCGCCCGCCGGCGATGGACTCGGCCTGCGCAATACGCGTGAGCGGCTGCGGTCCCTGTACGGCGACGACTACCGATTCGACGCTGCACCACAACATGAGGGCGGATACCGCGTGGTGATCGAACTTCCATTTCACACCACGCCGGTCGGCGCGACCAGCGACGCTGAGGACGGATCATGAGCAGCGACGACGAGCGACTGCGCGTCCTGATCGTCGACGACGAGCCTTTGGCCCGTGGTCACCTGCGCTCCCTGCTGGAGGCGCGTGGCGACGTGGAAGTGATCGGCGAGTGCGGCGATGGGGCCACTGCCGTGCAGCACATCATGTCACAAGCGCCGGATCTCGTCCTGCTGGATGTGCAGATGCCGGAATTGGATGGGCTTTCGGTCGTGCGCCACCTTGGACCGTCGCGGATGCCGCCGACGATCTTTGTCACGGCCTACGACGCTCATGCGATCGCGGCCTTCGAGGTCCACGCCCTGGATTACATCCTCAAGCCCGTCAATCGCGCCCGCTTTACGAAGTCGATTGACCGGGCCGTCGCCGAGTCACGGAAGAAGGAACCCGCCGCGCAGGGCGAGGCGCTGGCCAAGCTGATGGACGAGCTGACCGCCGAGCGCGACGCGATGGAACGGATCGCTGTAAAGGTTGGCGAACGCGTCCTGTACTTAAAGGTGACGGACATCGACTGGATTGAAGCTGCCGACGACGTGGTGAAGCTGCATGTGGGAAAGCAGGTGCTGGAGCACCGGGCCACGCTGACGCAACTCGAACAACGGCTGCCCGCAAAGAAGTTCGCCAGAATCCATCGGTCCACCGTGGTCAACGTCGATCGGATTCGCGAATTCCAGCCCTGGTTTCAAGGCGACTGGCTGGTGATCCTCGCAGACGGCACAAAGCTCCAGTCTGGCAAGAGTTATCGCGCACGTGTCCGGGAGCTGATGGGGACCTAGGACGGGCAAACTTCACCGTCTCAGGACAAACCTTCACCCCCGTCTGCACGCCGCTTACCGGCCGCGCGTTGTCGCGGTCGCGGCGTCTGCGTACTCTGCCGCTCGGAAGTGCAAACCCCCCGCATCTCCAGCAGCAGAGTGACCTATGAGAAGCTTCACGTCCATTATGTCTGTCGTTGCCGTCGTCGGCCTCGCTGCGTGCGGGGGAGGCGGCAGTGATGGTGGTGGCGTAACGAATCCGCCACCCGTCACACAGAAGTTGGGGTCGATCACCGTGACCCCTGGCACGTTGAACCTTACCGCTGGGGCCACTGGGACCCTGACGGCGCAGGCGCTGGATGAAACCGGTGCGCCGATCACCTCGGCGTCTGGATTCAGCTACACGTCCGGTACACCGGCAGTGGCCGAGATTTCTGGGTCTGGATCGGTCCTCGCCATCTCGGCAGGTGCATCAACCGTCACCGTATCACTGACGCTGGATGGCGTGACCAAGACGGCCACCACGACGGTGAATGTGACTGGTCAGCTGCCTTCGTCGGAGAGCATCACGGCCGGTACGAACAACGCCTTTGCTCCGGCGACGGTCATCATCAAGAAGGACGGCAAGGTGGCGTTCTCGTTCGGCGCGGTTACGCATAACGTCACGTTCGATGCGGCCGCGGGTGCGCCAACGAACATCGGGAACAGTTCAGGCACGATTGTCGAACGCACCTTCAATACCGTAGGAAACTTCGCTTTTGTCTGCGGATTGCACGCCGGAATGTCCGGCACGGTGGTGGTCCGCTGACGCGTTAGGCGTCTGAGAGAAGCCGATATGGGAAGAAAACTGGGAACGTACCGACGTCGACCGTGGGGGTGGAGCAGGCAGGTGGTCGCCGGCGGTACGTCTCCTAGTTTCCCGTTTACGCGCGCTGTCCTGCAGGAGTGGGATCGTGAGTAACGCCTGTGCCGTCACGCTCGACGGCCGCAACACGTCCGTGGCCTTTGCCGTGCGCTGGTGGGGGCTTCTCACCGTCCGCGGCCAGTTCGAGGACGTGAGTGGTGAACTCATCATCCCCAATGGCGACATCTCCACGGCGACCATGCGGCTGGATGTCGACGCCGAGAGTGTGCGCACGGGCATCGCGCTTCGCGACCGTCACCTGCGCGGTCCGCAATTCCTGGACGCCGCGCGCTACCCGCGCATCACGTTCTCCAGCACGCGCGTAGAGCGCGTCGACGGAGCCATCACCGTGACGGGCCACCTCTCTCTTCGTGGTGCCCAACGCGTCATTGTCGCCCGCTGCCCACTCGGCTACGCGGAAGGCGAGGGCATTGGGTCGACCGTGGCGATGGACAGCACGGTTGAGATTCCCCGACTGCCGCATGGTGTTGGATCTGCCGAAGGGATGCAACGCTTGAATCCCCTGCTTGCTGCCATCGGCGATCGCGTGATGGTGTCCGTCAGGGTGCTCGTGCCGGCCAGCCGGCTGTTGCCCGCGCTCCTTCCCGCCCTCGGGCGCTGACGGCCCAGGCGTTCTCGACGCTGGTTCCCCGATGTCCATAGATCGTGTCGTTCAGGTGCGTGACCACGCAGACGTGGTTCGGGACAATGCGCACCTGCTCGCCGACACGGGGACGCCAGTCGGTGCGGCTCAGGTCGAGAATGCCGTGCTCCTCGGACATGCGCATCACGGGCACCTCGTGCCGGTCGTGGAGCACGCCAAACCCTTCGCCGTCGGTGCCGCGGACCGGTTCCCTGCCTAACGCCTTGCTGCCCGCGTCGATCACCGCCTGACCGGGCACGGCCGTGCTGACCACCGTGGCCAGCACCGTGAACGCACAATCTTCCCAGCCGCAGGCCCCGATTTCCACTGTGCCGCGGTCGTTGTAGACGTAGGTGCCCGGACGGATCTCGGTGAGACCCGTGATTTCGTGAGACTGCCACATGGTGGGTGTGCTGCCACCGCTGACGACGGTCGGTGTGCAGCCGGCGGCGTCCAACCGATCAAGCGCGGCGCGCAGGTCGTCACGCAGCTTGGCCATGCCCGGTCCCTGCGATGACACAGGCTGACGGATATGCCCCGGATAGTACGCGATGCCACGGTACTCGAGTGGGGACAGGGACTTCACCAGGCGAATGAGACGGATGGCTTCGTCCAGGACGGGAATGCCCACGCGGTGCATCCCGACATCGAGCTCCACATAGACTCCAGTCGCCCGGTCGGCGCGACGCGCGGCTTCCGCCAGCTGCATCACTGCTTCTTCGGAGTCCAGGGAGACGGTGAGCCGCACGTCTTGGGGAAGAGCCATGACGCGGGCCAGCTTGGATGCACCGAGCAGCGGATAAGCGAGCAACAAGTCCTTCGACGCCTCGCTCATCACTTCCAATTCGCGTGGCGTGGCGCAGGTGAGCCCGACGGCACCCAGCCGGATCTGCTCTTTGGCCACTGTGAGCGACTTGTGCGTCTTGATGTGCGGACGCAGGGCGAGTCCGTGCGTGGCGGCGTACGTGGCCATGCCTTGCAGGTTCTTCGCCAGTCGATCGAGATCGACGACCGGGACGGGGGTTTCGAGGTCAGTCAGTTGCATGTCAGGCGGGCGACTCCGGTTGATACTGTCTCAGCCGCGCGGTGCGGGGGAGCGAGGTGCACACGACCGGACGAATGATTGCACTACGCAGCCGCCCTAGTTCTGGAGCCGCTGACCACTCAGGCGCCTCACGGCGCCTCCGATCATGACCAACGACGGATGTCCCAGCGGCTTGAACGACTCCAGCGGATTCCCATCAACCACCTGCAAGTCCGCCAGCTTCCCCTTCTCCAGTGTCCCAAGCTCTGCTTCACGTCCAAGGATCACCGCGCCGTTCTTGCTGGCGGCGCTGATCGCTTCCAGTCGCGTCATTCCCAAACGGACGAAGTGCTCCATCTCGGCGAAATACATGTCCGGGTAGTTCTTCTCCATGAAATCGAGCACCGCATCAGTCCCAACCCCCATCACGATGTGGCGCTTGTTGGCCTCGCGGAAAAGGCTGTCATGAAACGCCATCGACCACCCCCGCTTGTCCCGGAGATACTGGATCTGCGGGATAACGGTCGGATAGTCGTAGAGGAGCTTGCTGACCTCCATGGTCGGGACGATGTGTATGCCGCGCTGCGCAATGAGGTCGAGATCTTCTACGTTCATGTAGAGATGCTCGATGCACTGAACGCCGGCCAGCACCGCGCGACGAGTCATGCTGGGCGGCTCGGTGTCGGAGTACCCACCGCCGTGACTGGTGATGTGCATGCGCCGTATGCGCGCTTCGTCGGCAGCTGCGTCGGCTTCTTCCTGCGTAAACGGCGGCGAGATCTTGATGTAATGAAACCCGGCTTCGTCCATCTTGCGGACAGCCTCGCGGAAGCCATATGGGCCGTTCGCGAAGTATGACCAGCTGGGCCCGTGCCCACCGGTGGTGGTGATCAGTTGCCCAACCGCGTGCAGCCGCAACGAATGGATGTAGCCGAGTCGTTGGGCTTCGTCCAAGGCCTGCATGGGCTCCACCATGCCACCGACATCGCGCACGGATGTCACCCCCGCGTCCACGAACTTCTCCATGAAGTACAGTCCTCGAAGCGTCGAGAGACTGTGGGACGGCTCGGCGGCACTCGGCGGATAGACCAAGTGGACGTGAAGGTCCATGAAGCCTGGCAAGATGTACTTCCCAGCGGCGCTGTACCGCGTGGCGCCGGCCGGGATGTCGACACTGCCGCTCGGGCCCACGGCGACGATGCGGTCTCCCCGCACGACGATGGTGGTGTTGCTGACGGGCGGCTTGCCAGTACCGTCGATCAAAGTGCCACCCGTAATGGCGATGGTCGTGACGGGTGCCTGGGCGGGCGCCGCAATGGGAGCCGCGGCCAGGACGGTCAGGGCCAGCAGGTGTATGATCGACCTAACGCCGGCGCGCATCATTCGCATGGACGGGTCCATCATGAGAGTCCGTTGTTGCAGGGGATGTCGAGAGGTTGGGCGACGTCGGGTTGAGAAGTCCCCCACTCAATACCAGCCCAGCACCTTCCACCACCCCAGCCCCAACACCGTCCACACCGTGATCGTGACGAGTGATACGACAAACCCAAGACGCCACCACTCTTTCTGGGAGACGTAGTGCGCGCCGAAGTAGATGGGCGCCGGGGTGGTACCAAAGTGCGTGAGGCAGGCGCACAAGTTCGAGAAATACGCCAAGAGCATGACCGCCATGAGCGGTGGCGCCCCAGCAGCAATCACGACCACCAGGAATGGCGTGTACATGGCTGTGGCGTGCGCGGTAATGCTGGCAAAGCCGTAGTGCGCGTAAAAGTAGATGAGCAGCAGGATCGCCAGAGCCGCGCCCCACGCCATACCGGTGGTGTAGCCCGCCGCCAGCTCCGCGAACTTCTTGGTCAACCCGGTCTCGCCTAACGCTTCGGCCATGCGGACCAATCCGCCGTACCAGATGAACACATCCCAGGCGGGTCGCTCGCCGGTGACGTCGTCCCAGCTCAGCACCTTGGTCAGGAGCAGGATGCAGACACCGAACAGGGCCACGACCGCGTAGTTGATCTTGTGCACGGACATCGTCATCCACAGACCGGCCACAATGACGAACACCAGCATCGTCAGCTTCTCATCCCGCGACATGCCGCCCATCCGCTGCAACTCCTTGCGCGCCAGCTCCGTGGCGTGCGGAGTATGCGTGACCTCTGGGGCGTACAATCGGTAGATGACAAAGGGCACGATGAGGAGGGACGCCAGGCCCGGCACGATGCTGCCAATGATCCAACGCGTGTACGTCAGGTCCACACCGCCGGTGTCGTGGGCAAACTTGGCGATGAGCACATTGGACGCCTGCCCCGTCAGATACATCGCAGAGCAGATCACGTCGCACTGATACACGGCGAACATCAGGAACGCCCCCAGACGACGGCGCGTCGGACCCGGCGTGGAGTCGTATGCCTCGGCCAGACTCTTGGCCACCGGAAAGATGACCCCACCCGCGCGGGCGCCGTTGGATGGGACAAACGACGCCAGCACCACATCGGTCGAGACCAGTGCGTAGGACAGACCCAACGATCGCTTGCCTAACGCACGAATGAACAGGAAGGCGATCCGACGTCCGAGGCCGGTACGGATGATGGCTCGGGAAATGAAGAAGGCGCAGAGCACCATCCACACGATGGGGTCGGCATATCCCTTAAGCGCGTCCACCGGCGTCATCGTTCCCGTCAGGGCCACCGCGGTCACGCCAAACAGCACGATGGAGCTGGCCGGCGCTGGACGCACGATCGAGCCGACGATCGTGGCCGCGAAGATCGCCAGCAGCCGCCACGCAGCGGGGGTGATCCCCTGAGGGAGCGGGGCGAGGAGGATCAGCCCGGCGGTTCCAACCACGATTCCCCACCGCCAGAGGGCCTCTACTCCCCTCGGATCGTGTTTCGATGGGTCAGCGCTGGCCGTCGGCGCGGGCGCGGTCTCTGGAGGAGTGGGCGGCGGGGGGAAGGTCAGGGACATGGCGGGTCAATATGCACCCCAAGCTTGCCCCCCGTGAGGGCGCAACATGGCTCGGTGCATCGAGTTCAGACGCGTCCCACGGACACCCCCGACGACTCCCCTTCGCGCTCGTGCTCGGAATCGCTAAAATCGTCCCGGAGCAGCATTTCGCGCCGCGCAACCCTTTGCGGCATGGTCGTGTCACACGCCCGAACCAGTTGACGGTGGACCGCCCTGAGCGGCCGCGGGAGAAACGAAGCGCGTGACCGAAGCCGAGTTGATCTCGCGTGCGGCGAATGGCGACCGAGTGGCACAACGTGCGCTGTACGATGCGCACGTGGACCGCGTCTACCGGCTCGCCTTCCGCCTGGCCGGGGATGACGATCTGGCTCGGGACTTCACGCAGGAAACGTTCATTCGGGCGTTTCAGCGGCTGCGAGACTTCCGCGGTGAATCGGCGCTCAGCACTTGGCTGCACACCATCGCCACGACGGTCTCACTCAATGGCTTGCGACGCGTGCGCCGCATCGGGGCGCGCGAGACGGTCATCGAAGACGCTGAATCGTTAGGGAGTGAACGACGGGAAGCAGATCCGGATCTCCGCGACGCACTGCGGGCGGCGATCGACCGGCTTCCCGAAGGATATCGCACGGTGTTTGTGATGCACGATGTGGAAGGGTTCACGCACGAAGAGATTGGCACGGCCTTGGGGATCCAGGCGGGAACGTCCAAGGCGCAGCTGTTCAGGGCGCGCGGACGACTTCGTGAGATGCTGGCCCCGTTTGCAGGAGCATGGAGCGCATGAGCGACGACGACAAGTTTGATACCTGGTTGCAATCAGCGGCCAAGACATATCACGAGCCACCCGATCGCACCCCACGGCTCGAGATGTGGGATGAGATCGAGCATGCCCTGGATGCCGCACAGGTGACCCCGTTGGCTGCGCCTCGCGAGCGCGCTGCTCGTTGGCGTCGCTGGTCGGCGCCCCTTTCGGCGATTGCCGCGGCCCTGTTGGTCGCGGTCGGTGTGGGCACCGGATACTGGCTGCGCGGCCGCGCGCCGAACACGCCGGTTGCACCCGCGGTCGCCGCGGCCACGCCGGCCGGAAAGACGAACGTGACGCTCGATGTGGCCCTGCAGCAGCATATGGCCAACGCCGAGGCGTTACTCGTGGCCTATCGCGGCGTGGACACCAGCACGGATGCCCATGTACGGAGTTGGGCGCGCGATGTGTTAGGCACCACCCGTCTTCTGATGGATTCCCCAGCGGCCAGCGACCCGTCCCGACGTCGCTTACTCGAAGACCTCGAATTGATCCTCGTGCAGATCGTGCAGCTGCCGGATTCCCTTCCGAAAGACGATCGCACGCTCATTGATCGCTCGCTCAGCCGCGATCAACTGTTGACTCGACTTCGCACCGCGATTCCCGCGGGAATCGTCAGTGGCACATAAAGGAGCATGACGACCATGTACGTAACTGCTTTCCGATCCTTCCGCCTGATGCTTGGTGCCGCGACGCTGGCGGCGATGACCAGCACGACGGCAGGCGCCCAAACGGGCACCGCGCAGCTGCACCGGCAGTTGGCGGCCCTGGATGCCGAACGCTCGGCCCTGTCTTTGGAGCGCCTGTCCACGTTAGGCGATTTGGGGGCGCTCGCCGGACTCCAGAGCTTGCGTTCGCTGGAGGGTCTGCGCCCTCTGGCTGGACTCGACGCCTCCCTGGCCGGATTGCGTGGCCTCGAGGGGCTATCTGCCATCGTTGATGTGCTGCCCAACAGCGATGTGGGCATCCGCCGTCGGCACGGCGACGATCAACCGTCGACCGATTCGTTTGAGCGCTACCGTGGAGGCGACGAACAGGCAGCCGACTCGCTCTTCCGCAAGGCGCGCGAGGCCATGACGAACGGCGACTATCGGCGCGCGGCGGTCCTCTTTCGGCAGATCGTGAGCAAGTATCCGCAAACGCGTTATGCCGGCGACGCCCTCTACTTCCGTGCCTTCTCGCTGTACCGGGCTGGCGACACCGGTGACTTGCGATCCGCGTTAGGTGACCTGGAGACGCTGTCCAACAAGTATGCGTCGTCGAGTACGCAGGGTGACGCTCGCACGCTTCGCGTCCGCATTTGCGGCGAGCTGGCGCGCCGTGGTGACGAGCGATGCACGGCAGAGGTGGAGGCAGTCGGCAGTGGCGCGTCGTCCGGATCCGGCGGTAGCGCCTCGTCTGGGTCTTCCAGTTCTTCATCCTCTCGCTCGTCGTCCTCGCGCGCTCAAGCGTCGGGATGTCCGTCGGAAGATGACGACGACGACGAGCGGATTGCCGCGCTCAATGCGCTGTTGCAGATGGATTCGGAGCGAGCCCTCCCGATCCTGGAGCGGGTGCTCGCCCGTCGCGACGCGTGCTCAGTGGCCCTCCGTCGCAAGGCGATCTTTCTGGTCTCGCAAAAGGGAAACAGTCGCGCCGCGGACATTCTGCTGAACGTGGCCAAGACGGATCCGGATAAAGAGGTCCGCGGTCAGGCGCTCTTCTGGCTGGGACAGACCCGTGATGATCGCGCGGTTGGCATGCTCGAGGATGTGCTCAAGTCATCCGACGACAAGGAACTGCAGGACAAGGCGATCTTCGGTCTTTCGCAGCATCACAGTGAACGCGCCCAAACGGTGCTGCGCAACATCGCCCTCAACGAGTCCATGGGCGAGGAGACGCGCGAACAGGCGATCTTCTGGCTCGGTCAGCAGCAGGGTGGCGTGAACGCCAGCTTCCTTCGCGAACTGTACGACCGCGTGAAGAGCGACAAGCTGAAAGAGAAGATCATCTTCTCTGCATCGCAACAGCGGAGCACAGAGAACGCCTCGTGGCTGCTGAGCGTCGCGCAGAACGACAAGGAAGACATTGAGCTTCGCAAGAACGCCCTGTTCTGGGCGGGCCAGAGCAAGATGATTTCCTTCGCCGAATTGGGCACGATGTACGCCAAGCTGAACGATCGGGAGATGAAGGAGCAAGTCATCTTCGTCTTATCGCAGCGGCGAGACGGCGAGGCCGTGGACAAGCTGTTGGACATTGCCAAGAACGAGAAGGACCGCGACTTGCGCAAGAAGGCCATCTTCTGGCTCTCCCAGTCGAAGGACCCGCGGATCGTGAAGTTCCTTGAGGACTTGATTTCCAAATGAGGCGTGCAACCGTTAGGCGGAGCCTGGTCGCGGCCGGTGCCATGATGGCGCTGGCCCACCCGGTGACCGCGCAGTCGATCGGCGATGCCGTCGCTCGCCGAGGGGATGGGCAAGTCCGGTTTTCGTTCACATTGCGCGATGGCGTCTGCGGCTACGGCTCCAACATCTCGACGTATCGCCGCAATGAGCCACGCCCCAACATGCAGCGGTACGGTGATCGTCGCTCACGCGACGTGGAATACGATGTGGACTGCGAGCCCGGCCCCGGTCGCGTGGTGCTAGATGTCGACCACGGGAAGGTCGAGGCGATGCGCTTTTACGTCGGCGGTCGCTGGCGCACCGGCCAGGATGTCACGGATCTTGGCATGGTGGACACCAAACGCGCCTCGGACTACCTGCTCGCCCTCGCGAACACCAGCGACGGCAAAGCAGGGCGAGAAGCGGTCTTCCCCCTCACGCTGGTGGACAGCGTGACGGTGTGGCCGCAACTGATCAAGCTGGCGCGTGATGAATCACGACCACGTGAAACGCGCAAGAATGCCGTGTTCTGGCTTGGGCAGGCTGCTGAAGAACCCGCGACTCGTGGGTTGGACGAGTTGGTGGGGGAGGCCGCACTGGATCGTGAAGTGCGCGAGAGCGCCATCTTTGCACTCTCGCAGCGGCCAAAGGAGGAGGGCGTTCCGGCGCTGATTAAGGTGGTGAAGACCAACAAGGACCCGGACATGCGCAAGAAGGCCCTGTTCTGGCTGGGTCAATCCAACGACCCACGCGCGTTGGACCTGATCGAGGAGCTACTCGCGAAGCGTTAGGGATGTCGGGTGCACGCTGATTGGTACGTCACGCCGTGTGGGCCGCGGCGTGACGCACAACCTGTTCGTGGGTCGCGAACCACACCCCCGGTCGCGATTTGGCATGACGGATCAGCTCCTCCAGGATCCAGATCCGTGATCGATAAGCGATCACGTGCGGATGCATCGTCAGCTGAAACACGCCCCCCGCTTCCCACGCGGCGTCGAACTCGCGACGGAAGATGTCGAGGACATCGGCGGGCGGCGTGTAGGGACGCAATCCCTGAAAACGGTGCATGAGAAAATAGGCGGCATCGTCGCGGATCCACTCTACCGGCAGCTCCACAACGCCGGTTGGCTCGCCGTCCAGCAGCAACTCATGGCAGTCTTCGTCGGCCATGAGTGACGAATCGTAGAGGAGTCCCATCTCCTGCTGGATGGACAGGGTGTTCGGGGAGAAGTCCCAGGATGGCGTCCGCATGCCGACAGGACGCACGCCGGCCAGCCCTTCCAGCGTGTCCGCTGACCGCAGCATGAGGTCGCGTTCGGCTGGGCCAGGGAGCACCGAGTTGAGTTCGTGAATCCACCCGTGGATGCCGATCTCATGCCCGGCGCCAATCAGTCGGCGTGGTTCGTCGGGGTGCAGGAGGGCGGCCACCGCGGGAATGAAGAAGGTGGCGGGAACCTGCGCGCGTTCCAGCACGGTCAGGATGCGCGGCATGCCCACGCGCGCGCCGAATTCACCCCACGACAAGCGGCCGATCGACGTGCCTCCGTCGCGGAGTTCGTTCGTCTCGTGATCCACATCGAAGGAGAGCGCTACGGCGCAACGCGCGTTGCCCGGCCACGACGGCGGATGCAGCCGACGGCCAGCTCGCACATGACCCACGAGCCGGCGCCAGTGCGACTCCGGCCACTGCCACGGCTCCATGGTCTTCGCGGGCGGCGGTGTATGATCGGGAGGTTGTGTCATGTCGATCGTTTGGAGGTCCGTCGGATGCGAACGCCTAGGACAGATCACGGAACGCCGTCTCAGGCATGGCCGCAATCACGACGGTCGATACCGCGGCCGCCGCCATCAGGTAAAACGTGTGCACCGTCGGCGAGCCCAGATGCTCGATTAACCATACGGAGATGAATGGCGCAAAGCCGCCAAAGATGGACACCGACAGGGCATAACCGGCGGTCAGCCATGCCGACCGATACCTCGTGGGAAAGATCTCGGCGATCGCCGCCGGCCCTGGCCCCGAGAACGTGGAGATGAGCAAGGCAAAGAAGAGCTGCACCAACAGCAGGCGCTCGAACGAGGCCGCGCCGTCGGCCGTCAAGTAACGGAATACCGGATACGGCACGACCAGAAAGGCCACACAGCACGCCAGCAGCAACGGTTTGCGCCCCACGTGATCAGACAGCAGCCCCATGCCCGGGATGGCCACCAGCAGCAACAGCAGCCCCAGGGTATTGGACCACAGGGCGGCGGAGGCCGAGAGGTGCAGGTACTGCCCGGACCAGGTGGGCATGTACATGAGCAGCACGTAGTAGGACACGGTCCAGACGATCGTGAAGCCAAAGGCGCGCCCGCCCAGGCGCCACCTGGCCGTTTCGGATGTTGTAACTGACGGTGGTTGTGCGCGGGACGCCTCGAACAACGGCGTTTCCTCGACCGTGCGGCGCATAAAGAGCCCCACGGGGCCCAACAACCCGCCCAACAGGAACGGCACCCGCCAACCCCACGCCGCCATCGCTTCGGGCGAGATCAATGTGTTGAGCAACGCCGCCAGGCCCGAACCCAACAAGAGCCCAGCTGCAACGGACGCCTGCTGGAAGGAGGCGTAAAACCCCCGGCGATCCGGTGGCGCCCACTCCACGATGTACGCGGTTGAGGTGCCCCAGTCACCCCCCGCCGAAAAGCCCTGCACCAACCGGGCAACCACGAGCAAGAGCGGTGCGGCCAGTCCAATGCTGTCGAACGTGGGCAGCAGGCCGATCATGACCGTGCCGCCCGCCATCATGAAGATTGTGACCAACAGGGCCACGCGTCGCCCGCGCGTATCGCCCAGCCGGCCCAAGACAATGCCGCCCAATGGACGAGCCACAAAGCCAAAGCCGTACGCCATGAAGGTCGCCAGCAATGCGCTCCCCGCGTCGTCCCTTGGGAAAAATCGCAAGGCGATGGTTCCCGCCAGGTACGTGTACACCGCGAAGTCATACCATTCGAGCACATTGCCAACCACGGCGGCGGCCACGGCGCGCTGTCTGGAGAAGGTGCTCGACATGGCGCTAACCTACGGCGCGGCCTCAGGCGCCGCGATGGTCGCGCGGGCGAGGTGAGCGGAGAACGGGACGGCAGCGTTGATGCGCGGCCCAGCACCACCCACTCCCAACGACGGCGTCAGCGTCGGGGCAGTGGCACGGGCAACGACTCCCGAGACGGCGCCGCCGCGGCGACCGCGCGCTCGCGCTCGTCCCCACGCTCGGCGAACCATGCCACAATCACTGCGCTGGCAAAGGCACACGCGCCAAGCAGGTGGACCGCCCGCGCAATGTCATGGTCGCGCGGCAGCAGGTCCCATTCCGTCAGCAGGTACCACCAGTCATGGATGGCATTCTCGCCGCCTAACAATGGAAGATCCTGCGCCCTCGCATCGCCGATGTAGCGCGACACGTTGACCAGGTTCACGCCGACCCAGGCCAGGGTGATGCCACCGGCGAATGCCTGACGCGAGCGCCAGAAGTACAACACAAAGGCAAGCGGGACCAGAACCTGAAGCAGGGACCCGCCAAGGAAGGACATGTGATCGCCAAGGGGCGCGAAGACGAGGTGTCCGGCTTCGTGCACGGCAAGGTCCACGTCGTCCAGGATATCCCAGTAGTCGACTCGTCCCAGACGCACGATGGCGTAGGGAACGATCAGGGCAAGGCCCGCGAGTCGTGCCGTATGGCGGAGGTTCATGTCGGATTTCCCACGCTGAATGACGAGCCACACCTGTCGGCGTGACGTGCGGAGGTCCGGTTCTGGCGCTACTTTCCCGCGCATCGAGCCGCGTTCGACCCACCGTGGCGAGCGGCATCCATCGATTCCGAGGGCAACGGCATGTCCAACGTGGTCTATCTCAATGGCCAGTTCCTTCCCCGCGGCGAGGCCAAACTCTCCGTGGATGAACGTGGCTTCCTGTTTGGCGATGGCATTTACGAAGTGACGCGCGCGGTACGCGGCCAGCTCTTCGAATCCGACCGTCACCTCAAACGTATGTGGCGTGGTGTGCGGGAGTTACGCCTGAACTTCACCATGCCGTCCGACGCGATTGTGGACGCCCACCTGCGGCTGCTGCGCGAGAACGGCCTTACGGATGGTGAGGCGTATATCTATCTGCAGGTGACGCGTGGTGCGGCGCCGAGGACGCACCATTTTCCTGCGGCCGACACGCCCGTGACGGTCTTCATGTCGGCGACGCGGTTCGTACCACCTAACGACAAACGCGCCGTCGGTGTGAGTGCCGTCACCTATCCGGACTACCGGTGGTCACGTTGCGACCTTAAGACGGTGAATCTCCTGCCGGCGGTGATGGCCAAGCAGAACGCCACCGACCATGACGCCTTCGAGTCGATCTTTGTCCGGGGCGCCGTGCTGACCGAGGGGTCGCATACGAACGTCTTCGGCGTCCTTGATGGTGAGCTGCGGACGTACCCGAACTCCAACTACATCCTCCCGGGCATCACCCGTGACGTCGTGGTGGAACTGGCGCACGAACTCGGCATTCCCGTGTCGGAGACTCCGATCTATACCCACGAGGTCCCTCGGTTGCAGGAGTTGTTTCTGACGGGCACTACCAGCGACATCATGCCTATCGTGCGCTTGGATGGGAACCCCGTTGGCACCGGAGCGCCGGGGCGGGTGGCCATGCGCCTGTATGAGGCCCTTGCCGCGCGCGTTGCGGCTGCCGGCGACGCACTCGTCGGAACGCGATGACGATGGTGGCCGTCGCGGGCTTCAAGCGCCGCGTCGCGGTGCTGGGGACGCTGGCGGTGATGGCTGCCGCGGCCTCCCTGATCATGGCAACTCCTCGCGTCACGGCCGCACAGTCGACCAAGCCGCGCGTCCATGTGATCGCCACGGGCGGCACGATTTCCAACCTCGGCAACGACTCGCGACGAACCGGAGCCGAACTGATCACCGGTATTGGTGACCTGAGCGAACGCGTCACCGTGACCGTCGAGCAGTTCTCCAACGTGGCCTCGGGAGCGATCACGCAGGACATGTGGCGCAGCATGGCCCGACGGATCAGCGAAATCAGCAGGGAACCGAACGCCCCCGTCGGATTCGTGATCACCCATGGCACGGATACCATGGAGGAGACGGCGTTCTTCCTGGACCTGACCGTGAGTGGCTGTGCCCCGGTGATCCTCACCGGTGCCATGCGGCAAGCCAGTGCCGTTGGCGCTGACGGACCGGCCAACCTGCGGAATGCCATCCGACTGGCGGCGTCGCCCGGTGCGCAAGGACGTGGCACGATGATCCTGATGAACGATGAGATCTTCGCCGCCCGGGACGTGACCAAGTCAAATACGTCGCGGATGAACGCCTTCACAGCTCCCGATGCCGGGCCACTCGGTGTTGCTGACCCGGACACGATTGCCTTCTATCGCGAGCGATCGAGTGGATGCCACGCGGCACGATTTGCGCTCGATAAGATCGAGGCCTTCCCGCGAGTCGACGTGGTGTATGCGTACATCGGCGCCGATTCCGTCACCGTGGATGCGTTGGTGAACGCAGGAGCGCGAGGTCTGGTACTGGCCGGCGTTGGACGTGGCGGGGCGACCCCCGCTATGGGACGTGCCCTGCGCCGTGCGGTCGACAAGGGGGTGTATCTCGCGATCAGCAATCGCACGGGAAGTGGACGCACGGGTTCCGGCGCCGTTCAGGATACCACCACCACAAATCCCGAACGCGGCGAAACGGTCGGCGCAGGTACACTGAATCCGCAGAAAGCCCGCGTGCTGCTGATGCTGGCGCTTGCGGCACATATGGACGCCCGAGCCATCTCCGATCTCTTTCGAGCCTACTAGTCCTCCAGGCCATTATAGATTGCACGCCATACCGGGTCGCGACACGTAGTGAAGGCATGTCGTGAACGTGGCCTGGACTGCACGACTGATCCGTCAGGATCGCACCCCTCGCTCCTTTCTCAACCCCCCGTGCCCGCGATGCGACGATTCTCTCTCGCCCTGCTCTTGCTAGCCGTCCCCCCCACACTCGGCGCGCAGACCGTGCCTCCTGTGCGCTCCGATCACCCCGCGTTGAAAGCCGCGATGGAGATGATCCAGCGGGACAACGCGTGGACACTGGAACAACAGGTCTCCATCTGCGAGATCCCGGCTCCCCCGTTCAAGGAGGAGAAGCGTGGCTTGGAAATGAAGCGACGCTTCGAGGGCCTTGGCCTCTCGAACGTTCGCATCGACTCGATCGGCAATGTGGTCGGCGAATACCAAGGCAGCGAATCGGGTCCGACCGTTGTGCTAGCGGCTCACCTGGACACGGTCTTTCCGGAAGGCACCGACGTGAAGGTGTCGAAGACGGGCACGCTCATGAAGGCGCCCGGGATCGGCGATGACTGTCGCGGTCTGGCGACCATTCTCGCCGTAGCCCGTGCGTTGCGGCTGTCGAAGGTCACCACGCAGGGGACGATCCTCTTCATTGCCAACGTCGGGGAAGAAGGTCCGGGCAACCTGCGCGGCGTCCGGTACCTGTTCAAGAACCCGCCACGCAAGATCGACTACTTCATCTCCGTGGACGGCACGGGGCTGGGCATCGCCACGGGCGGCGTCGGGTCGAACCGATACAAGGTGTCGTTCAAGGGTCCGGGCGGGCACAGCTACGGTGCGTTTGGCATGCCCAGTCCAATTCACGCGTTAGGCCGCGCCATCGCAAAGATCTCCGAGATGCGCGTGCCCACCTCGCCCAAGACGACGTTCAACGTGGGGGTGATCGAAGGGGGCACTTCCGTGAACACCATATCGCCGTTAGGTGCCATGGACGTCGACCTGCGCTCCGAGTCCGCCGAGGAGTTGGCGAAGGTGGACGCCATGTTCCGGAAGGCCGTCGCCGATGCACTGAAGGAAGAGAATGACCGCTGGCCGAACTCCGCCGTGAAGATCACCGTGGACATCGAGGATCGTGGGGTACGCCCCGCGTCCATTCGCCGGGATGACTCCATCATTGCGCGTGTTGCGGCTGGAGCCGGCAAGGCGCTGGGCTTCGACGCCGAGCTGGGAGCGGGCTCCACGGACGCGAACATCCCGATGAGCATGGGGCTGCAAGCCATTACCATGGATGGCGGCGGCCAAGGGAAGGGGGCGCACTCCGTGACCGAGACCTATGACGACGGTGCCAAGGGGTACCTCGGTCCGCAGTGGGTGGCGCTGGTGGTCTCATCGCTCGCTGGACTCAGCGGAGGCGGTGCTCGGCTCGTGCCGTGACAGCAAGCGGCGTTGCGCTGATCGTGATATCGGCCCTGGCACACGCGTACTGGAACTTCCTGCTCAAGCGCGCGGGGGGCGGCAATCTGTTCATCGCCCTCAGCAAGATGGTCGAAGCGGCGGTCTTTGCTCCGTTCTTTCTGGCCTGGGGTCTGCCGGCCATGCCGCGCACGCTCGCGGTCGCTGGCATCATTCTCGTGACTTCCAGCGGCAACCTGATCACGTACTCGTCGCTGAGTCAGGCGTACCGATATTCAGACCTGTCGTACGCGTATCCGATCTCGCGCGGTTCCATGCTCCTGTTTCTCCCCATCATCGCGTTATTGGTGAGCGGTGAGAAGGTCGACGTCGTGGGTGGAACAGGCCTGGCATTGATTCTCGGCGGTGTCGTGGCGTTGCAACTGAAGGAGCTGCATCCCCGGGCCTTTCGGGACTTTCGCGACCATGTGAATCCAAAAGGCCTGGCCTGGGCGTTGTTCACCGGGTTGATGCTGGCGGCATACACGTTGTGGGACAAGCGCGCGGTCAATCGGATGCCACCGTTCTCCTACTTGTATGCCTATACGGCCGTCGTCGCCGTCGCCTACACGGCCTATGCATTCTCCAGATTCTCGCGCGAAGAAATCCGCGCCGAATGGGCCGGCAAGCAACACGCAATCGTGCAGGTGGGCGTCCTCAATACGGTGTCCTACTTGTTGGCCCTTTTCGCGTTGCGTGGAGGAGTGTCCAGCTACGTGATGGGGGTACGGCAATTGAGCATTGCTATCGGGGTGGTGTTCGGCTGGCGCCTGCTGGGCGAGGTGTTGACCCTTCCGCGACGAGTGGGGGCCGCGCTGATCTTCGCTGGGTGCATTCTGGTGTCGTTCGCGCGCTAACCAGTCGCGCGCGATTGCATTATTACTTCCGTTTGCTGGCTCCTAACTTCCGCTTTGTAGGCAAGAGAATGCCGACAGTTGCATCACTTCATCTGTACCCCGTCAAATCGTGCGCTGGATTTGCCGTGACGACGATGGACCTCGACGATCGCGGACCGATCGGTGATCGACGGTGGATGGTCGTGGATGCTGACGGCGTGTTCCAGACGCAGCGTGAACTTCCACGCTTGGCCCTTGTTCAGGCGCAACTCACCGCCCATGGTCTGCGACTCTCGGCCCCGGGACTAGACCCGATCGACGTTGACCATCCAGCGCCGGGCGGCGAGGACTTTGTCACGAAGGTGTGGGATGACCTCGCCCCAGTGCGTCCAGCATCGCGTGCGGCAGGGGAGTGGTTGTCGAAATTCCTGGGCGCGCCCCTGCGCCTGGTTCATCAGCCGGACGATGCGGTGCGCGTCATGCGCGAGGAGTACGCGGGGAAGATCCGTGAACCGCGCCGAGTGACGCTGAGCGACGGCGCGCCGCTACTGCTGATTGGGAGTTCGTCCTTGGACGCGCTGAATGAGCGGCTGGCCCAACCAGTGCCCATGAACCGGTTCCGCCCTCAACGTGGTTGTGGCTGGGAGCGAGCCCTATGCGGAAGACGGATGGCGCACGATTCGTATTGGCACCGTGCACTTCGAAGTGGCAAAACCATGTGCGCGTTGCGCCACGACGACGGTCGATCAAGCGAGTGGTGTTCGTGGCGTGGAACCGCTTCGCACACTGGCTACATACCGACGTCAGGGTTCCGGCGTGATGTTTGGACAGAACATTGCCCATCACACCACGGGCACGCTGCACGTGGGCGACGACCTGGAGGTCATGGCGTAGAGCACGTCTCTCCAGTGCTCCATCGCCTGCCTGGTAAACAGGTGCGTCGGCAGGTACAGCAGCAATTGCCGCCTTTGCCATAGCGAGTGGACGGCGTGGGCCTAGGCGGCGCCGATCCCTCGCCATTGCCCCTTGCCCACCAACGCGGTCGCCACCAAGTCGCCCGTCACGTTCACCACGGTGGCGCACACATCGGGGATCGCGTCCACGGCGATCAGGACCCCAATGCCCTCTGCGGGGAGCCCGATCGCCACGAACAACGGCGTAAGCAGGAGCCAGGCGCCACGCGGAACTCCCGGGGCCGCGAACGAGAGAAAGACGGACGCGGCCGCGACGATACCGATCTCGCGGGCCGCGATCGGCACGCCGTAGAAGTGGCTGATGAAGTACGTACCGACGATCCACATTGGTGGGGCCGCGGGCTTGAACGTGGACACGGCCAGCGGCAAGACAAATCCACTCACGCTATCCGGCAGCCGCAACCGTTCGGCACTCGTGATCATGGCCGGCAGGGTGGCGACGGACGAAGTCGAACTCATGCCGATGAGTTGCGCGGGCATTACGGCGCGCGCAAACTCGCCCACGTGCAGGCCGCCCCACGCCCTCACGATGGCGTAGTAGACGAGAATGACCACGGCGCACGCGACGGCGATCGACATGATGTAGAAGCCGACGGCTCCGACCAAGGCAGCTCCGCTGGTGGCCGCCATCGGCAGTACCAGCGCAAAGATCGCAATCGGAGCGGCGGCAATGACCCAGCGGACCAGCAGCAGCATGACGTCGCCCATCGACGTGAAGAAGCGGACGAGCGTCGCACGCGCCTCCGCCGGCCCGTGCGCTACCGCGAGGGCAAAGAGGAACGCAAACACGATCAACGAGATCATGTTACCACTGGCGGCCGCACCGATCGGGTTCGAAGGGATGAGGGTCGTGAACCACTCCATCACCCCCGGTGGCGGGCCGCCCGCCGCGATTTCCCTTGCCGCCTCAGCCGCTCCGGCCGGTAACACACCCTGAGTCGACGCTCCGGATGGATAGAACGCGAACAGCGCGGTGCTCACCGCCAGGCTCACCAAGGCGCTGATGATCAACAAGGAACCAAAGATCAGGAGCGTTCGGCCACCCAGTCGTCCGACCGTCTTCAGGTCCGACACGGACGCAATGCCGGTGATGAGCAACGACACCACCAACAAGATCACCGTCATGCGAATGGCGTTGACCCACAGCGTGCCGATGGGCCGCAACGCGTTGGCGAATGCCAGGGCGCTCGCGTTGCCACTGGCAGCCACGGCGATGCCTAACGCCATGGCCAGCACCAGCGCGAGCAGCACCCGTCGCCCGTCGAGTGACGGCGCTGCCTGCCCTCCAGATGCGTTCGGGTCCGTCATTCGATACAGCGACTCCGTGCGGCAGGTCTCCACCGCCGCATGCACAACCTTCGCGGCGACGTGGCCCCAAAGATACCGGCTGGGGCAACGCGCGCATCAGGCCGAGCCGTCGGCTTGCGAAATAGCGCCCGTGGACGGACGCCACCGGTCAGATGGTGCGGCTCCCGCAATTCGGTCGTTCGTCGGGGCGTTGTGGCTCTCGGTGCTTGATGGAGTCGCGCGATGGCGATCACCGTGTTCGTCGTTCTGCTGGTACTTCATGCTGTCCGTCCTGGCGTGGAGGTAGGGAGGGAATTCCCGAGGTCTGGCCCGCGCACGTCAGGTGGCCGAAAAAACGAACGGCCTCTCCCGACGCGTGGGAGAGGCCGCAGGTGACGATGGTCCGTGAACTAACCGATGCGTTCTTCTCCCAAGCGAGTAAGCCCCAGGCCTACGAGGCCGAGGGCGTTGGTAAGGAGGAGTACGGGGGTGCGGTTCATGGTCACGATAGCAAGATAGCTGTAGCTAGACGACGCACAAGTTGAGCGCCGCGTCACGCGTCCGTCCCACGTTCGTTCTCGGTGGCCTTGGTCCGGCCACCGGCGAGCTGGCGTCCAACGGGCAACTGACGCACGCGCACCTTGGTCGCCGCGTAAATGGCATTGCAGAGGGCCGCCGCCGACGGCGGTACTCCCGGTTCACCCACACCCCCCGGCAAGGCCTCGCTCTCCACCAAGTGCACGTCCACGACATGTGGTGCGGCGCGCATGCGCGTGACCGGATAACTGGGGAAGTTCGACTGCACGACGCGACCACTCTTGAATGAGATCTCGGAGTAGAGCGTGTTGCTCATGCCCATGATCACGGCGCCCTCCATCTGAGACCGGGCGCGGTCGGGGTTAGCGATGTAGCCGGCGTCGACGGCCACCGTGGCCTTGGGGACGCTGATCGTTCCGTCAGGGGCAACCTCGACTTCCACCACCATGGCGACGTAGGTCAGGAACGAGCGGTGCATGGCAATGCCGCGTCCCCGTCCCTCTGGCAACGTCGATCCCCACCCGGACTTCTCAGCCGCCAGCTCAATCACTCGACGTGCCCGCGCCACGTCCAGCGGATAATCCGTCCACGTACCGCCGTAGTTGCTGGCCGGAGCGACCAGTCCGTCCTTCGACAGGTCCACCACACGGTTGGGGCCCAACAGCTCGATCAGGAACATGGCCGGATCTTTTCCGGTGGCCACCGCCAGCTCATCCAGGAACGATCCGATGGCAAAGCCGTGGTGGATAGCGTTCACTGACCGAAACCACCCGATCCGCGTATGCGCGACGGCCGGGCAAATCTCCACGCTCACGTTGGGAATGGCGAACGGCAGATCGCTCGCGCCGTTGGTCAAGTCGTCTGGCCCGGCGCCCGCGACATTCGGCGCGAAGGTAGCATCAATGGCGGGATACGCTACGCGATGCCGCCAGGCGGTCACCTTGCCGGTGCCGTCCAGTCCGGCTTCCAGTCGGTGCGCGGCGACTGTGTGATAGTAGCTGTTCCGGAGGTCATCCTCGCGCGTCCACTGCACACGCACCGGTGCGCCCACTTCCTTCGAGAGCCACGCCGCCTCGCAGATGTAGTCGGGCTTCGACTTCCGGCCAAAGGCCCCGCCTAACAGCGTGACGTGTACCGTGACGTTCGAATCGTCGAGCCCCAAGTACTTGGCGATCGTGTTGCGGGCGTCCTGTGGTGACTGCGTCGGCGCCCACGCCTCCAGCTTCCCATTGGCGAAATTCGCGACGGCGGCCACCGGCTCCATCTGGGCGTGCGACAGGTGGGGCATGTAGTACTCGCCTTCCAGTCGTTTGGTCGCCGCGGCCAGCGCCGAATCCACGTTGCCGATGGTACGGCCTGGCGTGCCGGGCTTGCGCACGGAGGCCTCGAGTGACGCCTTGTACGCGACGGAGTCATAGGAAGCATTCGGACCATCGTCCCAGACGATGGTCAGTGCCTCGCGGCCCTTCATCGCCGCCCACGTGTTCTTCGCGACCACCGCGATCCCCCCAACAGTGTTGTAGCCGGCGGGAAGCTCGGGTTCAGGAATGTGAAGCACCTTCTCCACTCCCGGAACCTTGAGCGCGGCGGTTGCGTCGAACGACTTCACCTTGCCACCCCATACCGGGGGATGCGCGACCACCGCGGTCTTCATGCCGGGGAGTCGCGTATCCGCGCCATACATCGCGGTCCCGGTCGTCATGGGGACCAGGTCAATCGACGTCATCCGCTTCCCCTGCCAACGCCGTTCGGTCGGCGTCTTGATACGGACGCGCGCCTTGTCAGGCATGGGCAGCGTGCGCGCCGTCGCCACCAGTGCGGCAAAGCCGAGCGTGCGACCAGACGCCTCGTGCACGACTTGATGCTGACGGGCCCGCACCTCCGAGGCATTCACGCCCCACTGCTTGGCCGCGGCGTCTTCCAGCAAGGCGCGCGTTGTAGCTCCGGCTTCGCGATACTGACGCAGGAAGAGCCGGATGCTGGTTGAGCCGTCGGTGTTCTGCGAACCGTATTTCTTCTCGTCGCCCACCGCTTGTTCCACTCGGCAGCGCGCAAAGTCGGCTTCCATCTCGTCGGCGATGATGTACGGCATGGTGGTGCGGATGCCCTGACCCATCTCCGATCGATGACAGACGATCGTGACCATGCCGTCGTCGTGCAGCTTGACGTACGCGTGCGGTGAAAAAGGATCGGCCAACGTTGCCAGCAGCGCGTCGGCGTCGTCCAGACGGCGGATGCCTAACGGTCCGGCCGCAATGACGAGTCCTCCCAAGCCCAGCATCTGTACAAAGCGGCGTCGTTCCGGATCCTGTGGCGTGCCCGCGCCAAGGGCGGCATCGACCGAGGGAGGGGCGGAAAGGTGGCGGGTGTCGCTCATGACCCTTTCTCCGCGGCCGCCTTGATCGCGGCCCGAATACGTGGATACGTGCCGCAGCGACAGATGTTCGCGTTCATCGCGTTGTCGATCTGCTGATCCGTGGGATGTGGCGTCGTCTTGAGCAATTCCGCCGCTTTCATGATCTGCCCAGACTGACAGTAGCCGCACTGCGGGACATCGGCGTCGCGCCACGCCACCTGCAACGGATGTTTCCCTTCGGGATGCAGCCCTTCGATGGTGATGACGGGCTTGCCCTGCAGGTCGGACATCTTTGTCTGGCAGGCCCTGACGGCGCGGCCGTCCACGTGAACGACACAGGCGCCGCACGATCCAACGCCGCAGCCGAATTTCGTCCCTGTAAGCTCGAGGTCGTCTCGCAGGAACCACAGGAGGGGCATCGCGGGATCGCCATCAAACGTCCGGCGCGCGCCATTCACAGTCAGAGTGATCATCGGCAGACCTTCGGTTGGTTCGTAAAGGCGCGAGCCAGCGGCGACGTGTCCGCGCCAACTGGAACATGCGGCCCGACCAGCGGCCGGGGAAGGCACCGGTCGGGTTGGTTCAGCGTGTGAGGAGGAATTCCGACGCGATGCCAGACGCGCACGGACCGTCGGCTTAGCGGCAGGCCTACATGGACTGCAGGACGTCGTACCCAGTCAGGACGTAGGTCTTGTCGGCGGGGAAATCGCGCACCAACACCGCCGGGTTCTGCGCGGTGATCATCGGTGCCAGCAGCTGCACCGGTGTTTCGATGTCCACGAACGGGAATGCCTGCTGCATGATTGCCTGCACAGGTTCGTGCATCACCTTGGTGTCCGCGACAATCCGGGCATATGCATGCGATTCACTCAGCGACCCGACGATACGACTCTGCTTGGTTACCGGGATCTGCGAGAAGTTGTTCTCGCTCATGCGGGCGACGGCCTGTTGCACCGTGGCCGTCACTTCCACGCCGACAATGTCCGCCACGGTCTTGTTCTTCACGAGGTCGCGAGCCGTCGGTCCGGTCATTGGCTCATATCCCATGCGGCGCATCCAATCGGGGTTGAAGATCTTGCCCAGGTAGCGCGTGCCATGGTCGTGGAAGATGACGACCACCCGCTCACCGGCGGCAAAGCGAGCCTTCAGCTGCAACAGTCCGGCGATCGCTGAACCCGCAGAATTCCCGACCCAGATCCCCTCTTGCCGTACGATTTCACGGGTGACGATCGCCGCATCGCGGTCGGTGACCTTTTCAAAGTGGTCGATGACGCTGAAGTCGACGTTCTGCGGAAGGAAGTCTTCGCCGATACCCTCAGTGACGTAGGGGTAGATCTCCTGTTTGTCGAGAATCCCCGTTTCCTTGTACTTCTTGAACACCGACCCGTACGTATCAATGCCCCAGACCTTAAGCTGGGGATTGCGTTCTTTGAGGTACTTGCCGGTACCGCAGATCGTGCCGCCAGTTCCAACACCGACCAGCAAATGGTCGACCCGTCCCTCCATTTGCTCCCAAATCTCCGGACCCGTGGTCTCGTAATGCGCTTGGCTGTTGCTGAGGTTGTCGTACTGGTTCGCCTTCCAGGCGTTTGGCGTCTCAGCCACGAGTCGTGACGACACGGAGTAATACGACCGCGGATCCTCAGGATCGACGTCGGTTGGGCAGACAATCACCTCGGCGCCAAACGCGCGTAACGCGTCGACCTTCTCCTTCGACTGCTTGTCCGTCGTGGTGAAGATGCACTTGTAGCCTTTGACGATCGCGGCGATGGCCAGGCCCATACCCGTGTTACCGCTCGTCCCTTCGATGATCGTGCCACCAGGCTTCAGGAGTCCTTTCCGCTCGGCATCCTCTATCATCCGGACCGCCATACGATCCTTGATCGAGTTGCCTGGATTGAACGTCTCCACCTTGGCGTAGACCGACGCTGGAATCTGGCGGACGATGCGGTTCAGCCGAATCAGCGGCGTGTGGCCGATGGCCCCAAGGATGTTGTCGTGGACGTTGAGCGGCGGCATGTGGTTCACTGGTGGGATCGACGACGGACGACCGGTGAAAGCGGGCCCGGTTCGGTCAAAGGCGTTTTCCGCGAGAGGAGGATATGCGGGACGCCGCCGTTGGGCTACGGGCTAGGGACTCGCCGTGTCACTCCAGCGCCCGCGCCGCGACTAGACATTGAACCGGACATGCATGATGTCACCGTCCTGCACGACGTATTCCTTGCCTTCCAGTTGAAGCTTGCCGGCTTCCTTCACGGCGTGTTCAGTGCCGTGCGTCATGAACACCGCGTACGGAATGACTTCGGCGCGAATGAAGCCCCGCTCCAAGTCCGAATGAATGCGGCCTGCGGCCTCCCGCGCGCGCGTCCCGCGACGAATCGTCCACGCACGGACCTCGTCCTGACCGACCGTGAAGAAGGAGATCAGGTCCAACAGCCCGTACGACGTGCGGATGAACCTGGCCAGTGCGGACTCATGCAGGCCGAGGTCTTCGAGAAAGGCGACTTGCTCGTTCGGGGGCAGCCCCGCAATCTCCGCCTCCACGCTGGCGGACAGCACCAGTCCCGCAGCTGGCAGCTGCTCGATGCGCGACTGCAACGCAGCGGGCATCGGCTCCGCAGCTCGTGACTCGTCGCGGTTCAGCGCCACGAGCAATGGCCGATCGGTCAGGAACCCATAGCCACGCAGTGGACCACGATCGAGTTCTACCGCGGACAGGGTGCGGAGCGCGAGACCTTCCTCCAACGTCGCCTTCATCTTTTCGAACGTGGCGATTTCTTGTTTCGACGCGTTCTCCTTGCGCGCTCTATCCAGTCGCCGCTCGATGATTTCGAGGTCGGCAAAGACGCACTCCGTGTGGAAGTTCTCCAGGTCCTGTAGCGGCTCGGGGTCACCCTCGAGCGCCGGATTCGCGAAGTCCCGAATCACCAGGCACAACGCCTCCTGATCGCGAATCTGCTGCAGGGATTTGGCGGAGAGTCCCTTCTTGTCGGCGCCGTGCTCGCCAGGTACGTCGCAGAAGCTCATCTCTGCGTACGTGGTCTTCTTGGGATGGAAGATCTTCGAGAGCGCGTCGATCCGATCGTCGGGTACGCGCACGGTGCCCAACCGCAACTCCCCGCCGTAACCGACCGGCACATGGAGGCCGGTCATCGTGTTGAACACCGTGGTCTTCCCAGAGCCGGCAAACCCGACGAGTCCGATTTTCATGGCCGATGGCGTAGGTCAGTAGGTGCCAGCTAGCATGGCGTGCCGGCGCGTTCGGCGCCAGACGAAAACGCCCGACATCACCCGGTCCTGAAAGCGGACGCCCACGGCCAGATTGCCCGCCAGCTGATGACCGCGTCAACCGGGGCGCAAGGCCAGCGGCCGAAAATGGGGGAACCACCGATTGGTGGTTCCCCCTCCGTACTCGAGTGGCTTCGATGCCTAACGTCCAATCGTAAAGTTCAAACCGCCACTCAACTGGAACGATGTATTGTCGTGGATCAGCACACGTCCCTCGGCGAACGGATGCACCCAACCCGAGCGTCCCTGCAACCCTAGGAACAGGTTCCCCCCGACGTCGGTGTTGCTGCGGTTGGCCACACTTCGCGAAAGGACATTCACGCCGCCGCCCGTATACAACTCGGGCCCCTGAACCGTTGGGATTTGCACGCGAAGGTCACCATTGAAGCCGGTGCGTGATCCGGTTTCTGGGGTGTAGACGTCCACCGATGGGTAGAAAGAGACTCGCGGAGCGATCGGTGCGGTGAGGGCCAGACTGAAGAAGGCATCGTGCGTATCGAAATTGTAGCCAACGCGCGGGCCCAGGTGCGCGCGTTGCGCCTGTGAAACGTTGGGCGTGGTCATGAGCAGCGCAGCGGTCGCGCCAAGTATCAAAATCGAGTTGAATCGGATTCGTTGCATGCATCCTCCTGAGCGATCCGTGTCCGCGCGTATGGTCACGCGAGCACGGTGTGAACGCGGACGCGTTGGTAGTCGTCCGCGAGAGGAGCGCTCGCGATGAGACCGGCTCCCATGTGGTCGAGAGCGGCGGTCGTCTTCGGTGGGGTCGAACGCTCATCTCCCTACCCAGCGGGCGTTCGAAGGGTTCGGGGAATGCGGGGTGTGTAGGCGACCTCGGCGCGACGTAGATCACGTTCTGGAACCGCGACGTGCTCGACGGTATGTTCGCGGGACCATGGAACTGCCCCTCACCCCCCTCGAATTCGCGCGTCGTGCGCGGCGCCTGTATGGAACACGTGAAGCCGTGGTGGATAGCGGCACGCGGTGGACCTACGAGGAGTTCTTCGATCGTTGTGACCGTTGGTCCAGCGGGTTGCAGTCGTTAGGTGTCGGTAAGGGTGACCGCGTCGCCTACATCGCCCCAAATACGCACGCACACCTGGAGGCGTACTATGCCGTTCCACAAATCGGTGCCGTCGTGGTGCCGATCAATTACCGGCTGACGCCTGACGATTTCGTCTATCTGATCACGCACAGCGGGTCGCGCGTGGTTTGCGCGCACGCCGATCACCTGGATCAACTCGACTCGGTGCGCGATCGGTTGACTGGGGTGGAGCACTTCGTGGCTCTGGAGGGCGGGACCGGTCGGACGGGCTGGATAGACTACGAGGCCGTGCTGGCACAGAGTGGTGCGGGCTTCCGTCGCCCGGTGATCGATGAACGCGACCTGTTGACGATCAACTACACCAGCGGGACCACGTCGCGACAGAAGGGGGTGATGATCACCCACCGCAACGCGTACATGAATGCGGTCGGCACGTTGGTGCACCACCACATGACGTGCGAGGAGCGGTATATCTGGACGCTGCCGATGTTCCACGCGAACGGGTGGACGTTCGTGTGGATCGTCACGGCCGTTGGTGGCGCCCATGTATGCTTGCGCCGCGTGGAGCCGGCGCGTGTGTTCGAGGCGATTGCGCACGAACGGGGGACCATGCTGTGTGCCGCACCGACGGTCTTGATCGCCATCGCCAATGCACCCGAAGACATGCGCCGGCATGCGCCCCGTGGCGTGCGCGTGTTGACGGCCGGCGCCCCACCGGCAGCCGCAACCATCGAGCGCGTGGAGGTCGATCTCGGCTGGGAATTGACCCAGGTCTATGGCCTGACAGAAACGGCCCCGTTCATCACCATCTGCGAGCCGCGACCCGAACACACCATTCTCCCCGCCGCCGAACGGGCGGTGATTAAAGCGCGCCAGGGCGTGGAGCTGATCACGTCCGGGGAACTCCGCGTGGTGGACGAGGAGGGGAAGGAAGTCCCCAATGACGGTGCAACGTTAGGTGAGATTGTGGTGCAGGGGAACGTGGTGATGGAGGGCTACTTCAACGATCCAGGCGCCACGGCCCAAGCGATTCGCGATGGTTGGTTCCATTCCGGCGATGCCGCCGTCGTTCACCCTGACGGCTACATCGAAATTCGCGACCGGCTCAAAGACGTGATCATCAGCGGCGGGGAGAATATCTCCAGTGTGGAGGTGGAAGGGACGCTCCTTCGGCATCCCGCCGTGCAGGAAGTCGCCATCGTCGGCCTTCCAGACGAAAAGTGGGGTGAGGCGCCCCACGCGTTTGTGGTGCTCCGGGCAGGCGCTCAGGCCTCAGAAAGCGAATTGCGCGAGTTCGTGCGCGAACGCCTGGCGCATTTCAAGTGCCCCAAGAGCGTGCGCTTCGTGTCGGAGCTGCCGAAGACGGCAACAGGAAAGATCCAGAAGTATGTCCTGCGCGGCGGCAAGCCGGGGATCGCGCGTCAGTAACACCGCCAAGCGGCAGTAGCAGGGGCGCACGATAGGATGAGCTCGAGCACGCGCGGTCGCACGTAGCGACAGAGTCCGGCCATGATTCGGGAGGCACAGATTGACTGACGAACTGCAAGAGCAGCTGCAAGACTCGCTGGGCGATCTGTATGTCCTGGAGCGCGAACTGGCTGGCGGAGGCATGAGTCGTGTCTTCGTGGCCCTCGATGCGATTCTCGGGCGACGAATCGTTGTGAAGGTCCTGCCACCAGAACTCGCCGCCGACGTGAACATCGAGCGATTTCGACGGGAAATCCTTCTCTTCGCGTCGCTCCTCCATCCCCACATCATTCCGCTGTTGAGCGCTGGCGAAGCCTGCGGCCTGCCGTACTACACCATGCCGTACGTGGACAGCGAGTCTCTGCGGCTCCGGTTGGCTCAGGACGGACAGTTAGCGATCAGTCAGGCGATCGAGTGGGGGAGCGAGGTGGCGGGGGCTCTCGATTACGCCCATCGCCGCGGCATCGTGCATCGGGACATGAAGCCGGAGAACGTCCTGCTGCAGGACAATCACGCACTCGTCACTGACTTTGGCATCGCCCGCGCCATCTCCGCCGCCGGACGCCAAGCCCTGACCAGCGTGGGGATCGCTGTAGGCACACCGGCATACATGAGCCCCGAACAGGCGCGTGGCGACCGAGACATTGACGGGCGCAGCGACACCTACGCGTTAGGCTGCATGGTCTTTGAAATGCTCACGGGTCGCCCGCCGTTCCTGGGCCCTAACGCGCTGTCCGTGATGATGCAGCACGCCAATGAGGCGGTCCCTCCGCTTCGCGACCTACGACCCGACGTGCCGTTACATGTCGAACGCGCTGTCTCGCGGGCGCTGGCCAAGGACGCTGACGCGCGCTTTGCCAGCGCGTTGGACTTCGCCACGGCGCTGCAGTCTCACACCCCGGGCAGTCTGGCGGCGCTTCGCACTGCAGAATCGCCGAGCGGAAGCCATCGTCGACCACCGCGATTCCTGGCCGTTCTCCCATTTGCCAACCTCAGCCCCGATCCAGAGAACGAGTACTTCTCGGACGGCATGACGGAAGACATCATCGCCCAGCTTTCCAAGGTTCGCGGGCTTCGCGTATTGTCGCGGACGTCGACATTGCGCTACAAGAATCGGCCGGAAAGCGTGCGCGATATCGGTCGCGAACTCGGTGTCTCGCATATCCTGGAGGGCAGCGTCCGGCGATCGGGAAGCCGGCTGCGCATCGTGGCCCAGCTCATCGATGCCTGCAATGATGAACATGTGTGGGCAGAGACGTTTAACCGCGAACTCACCGACGTCTTCGCGATCCAAGCCGAAGTGGCCGAGCACATCTCGGCGAAGTTGGATGCGCACCTGAGTCCGAGTGAGCGGTCCCGCTTGGCGCGCAAGCCGACGGACGACATGGAGGCCTACACGTTGTATCTGTTGGGCCGGCATCACTACAACAAGGTGACCGCCGCCGATTTCGCCAAGGCCGTTGACTACTACCGCCAGGCGGTCGCCCGTGACCCGAATTTCGCCAGAGCCTATGCCGCGTTAGGCGAAGCCCAGATGTACCTTGGTGGGGGCTACTGGGGCATCCGACCCCGCGACGCGTTTCCCGAAGGCTTCGACAACGTGTCCAAGGCCCTCGCGCTCGATCCGAACAGTGCCGAGGCGATGTCCTACCAAGGTCTGTACTACCATTGGATCGAACATCGATGGGATCTGGCGGGGGAACTGCTGCGACGCGCCGTCCTGCTGAACGAGAGTGCGCCGTTGCTCCGCGTGTACTACGCCATGCATCTCTGTGGCATGGGGCAGTTTCGTGAGGCGCTGGTGCAGCGCGACGTGGCCAACCAGCTGGACCCGACCGCGATGGCGGTGCGAGGCAATACGGCGTGGCTCCTCTACCTCGCACGCCAGGGCGACGCGGCGATCGCCGAGGGACGGGCACTACGGCAGATCGAACCCTCCTCGCCGTACGCTGCGTTCTCGCACGGTCTGGTGTGTGCCCAGGGCGGCGATCCACAGGAGGCGATCGCCGCATTCCGCGACGCCGCCACCCTCTCAGGCGGGGCGTCGTTGTATCTGACGACTCTGGCCTACGGCCTGGCGGTTGGTGGTGAAGACGCGGAGGCACGCGCCATCCTCGACGACCTGCACGCTCGGGAGTCGCAGGAATTCGTCTGGCCCATGGGCATGGGACTCGCCTATGCTCACCTTCGCGAGCCGGACAGGGCCATGGACCTGCTGGAGCGCGCGTACGAGGAGCGCGTAGGATGGATGGCGCTCCTGGGCAGGGAGCCGGCGGCGGACATCCTGCGCGGCGTGCCTCGCTTCGAAGCCCTCCTCAAAAAGATCGGTCCGCCGCCAGAGTTGCTGCAGGACACGGACTCACTTCGGCCATCCCCCCTGCGGTAACGCCTTGGTGATGTTCAACGCATTCTGGTAGTACACCTTCTTCAATACGCTGTCCGGCAGGTCAATCCCGTAGAGCTTCCAGAACGCGTGGTAGCCACGATAGTAGTCGAAGTAGTCGTCTGCCGTCTCGAATACGCGCCAGTAGTACGGATACTCATCCGGCTGGAAGGAATCCTTTCCGAACAGGATGCGATCCTGGTACTTGATGAAGAAGTCGCGGGCTCCCCGCGGCTGGCGCCCGATGTCATACAGCACGGCGCCTACCTCGGTGTAAACGTTAGGCAGCTCGCTCAGCAACCTGCCGAGTTTTCCCAGATCATTCGCTTCCCAGCCCAGGTGCGCGGTGACGAACGTCGTCTTGGGATGCTTGCGAAAGAGGTTGTCGCGTTCCTGCGCCAGCGTCTCGAAGCTCGGGAAGCGATCCTGCGGATATCGACGGTCACCGAACAGGGCCAGCTCCAACCAGCGTTCGTTGGAGTTGTCGATGGGCTTGAAGAACTCCTGAGGATCGGCGGTGTGAATGAAGACCGGAATGCCGAGACGCGCGCAGGCGTCCCACACCGGGTCCAGGTCTGGGTCGTCGATCTTGAGCCGCGTGCCGTCTGCCTTGCGTATGGAGAGACCAAGGCTCTTGGATATTTCACCAACACCAACGGCGCCGGCCTTCACGTCCGACTCCAGTTGAGCGACGGCTTTCTCGGCCCAACCCGGTCCCACATTCCGAAAGTCGACCCCTGCCAGAACTCGCACGCGGTCCTTCATGGGCGATGCGCGCACCAGCGCCACGGTCCGCTGCAACCGGTCGCCCGACATGTTGTCCGCCGACACCATCAGGCGAACGTTTAAGCTGTCGAGGGCCGCGCCCAGGGTGGCCAGCCCTTCGGCAGAACCAACCAATGCCTGCGGGTGACCATGGAAATCAATCGCTGGAAACTTCGCGCGCCGCACCATGTGGGTGGGTGCCACCAGCGTTGAGTGCGGACGGTAATCAAGGATGCTCGGCGCAGGAAATTCTGGCGCCATGCAACGCTGTGGCCGGATCTCCGTGGTCCCTGGAGGACACGATTCCCCTGGCTGGATGACGTCACCACGCCCGCGCCCTGGACCCTGGGCACCACCGACATGGGCAACAAGCAAGACGGCGCTGACGCCGACGAAGAGTGAAGCACGCACAAAGGCTCCTGACGGTACGCGTTTTCGCAATCTGGTGAGGGCGCAGCGTCCGGGGAACCCCGACGACCGTGCGCAGCGGTCCACGTCCCACCGGCGTTTATCCAAGACCGCACGTGTCGCGTGTTCCTCTTGCAATCCATCACGCTTCGTATTGCTTGTCAGGCACGCTCGATCGCATCGACGCCGCCATACTGCCTGTCCTCTTCTCTCCCCTCACTCGCATGCGCGTCCACCGACTGGTTCTTCCCCTTGCCCTGCTGCTGACGTCAGCGGTCCGCGCCCAGATGGCCGGGGGCAACCTGCAACCGCTCGCTCCGTCCCAGGTGGTCACCAAGAAGTTCGGCGACTTGGCCGCCGGTCCGTACAAAAGGCTGGTGATCCGGAATGCGATGGTGATCCCTGGGCATGGCGGTCCACCGACGGGCCCGTACGACATCGTGATTGAAGGGAACATGATCACGCAGATGATTCCGTTCGATCCTGTCACGGCCGAACGACGTGGCAACACCGATCGTCCCACCGGAGATCGCGTCATCGATGCCACGGGGAAGTACGTGATGCCGGGGATGATTGACCTGCACACGCACATTCGCACGGCGCCGCAAGAGAACGAGTACGTCTACTACCTGAAGCTCGCGCATGGCGTCACCACGATGGTCAACGCCGCCGATCGCGGCTTCGACTCGGCGATGACCATGGCCGCGAAGAGCGCGAAGAACGAGATCCTCGCGCCGCGCATGTTCCCGCTGGTGAGCTATGGAGCGGGGACCAAGTTCTCCCGCGCCGACCTGGACGACCCCGCCAAGGCGCCCGAGGTGGTGAAGGCGATGGCCGCCAACGGCAATCGCGTGATCTCCATGGACCCGTTAGGCTGGTCGTTAGAGCTGGTGACGGCGATTGCCCATGCGGCCAAGGCGAATGGCATGATCACGTCTTTCCACCTGCAGCCGTCGAATACGGCAGTGACCCAGGCGGTACGGGCCGCTTGCGCCGGAATCACGATGATCGAGCACCACTACGGATACGCGGAAAGCGCCCTCGATAACCAATCGCAGGACTTTGTCCGGACGTACAACTACGGCAACGAGAACGATCGCTTTCGCGAAGCGGGTCGCGTCTGGACGTACACGAATCGCGAACGCCTGTTAGGCGAGGTGGTCGACTCCATGCTCAAGTGTGGCGTGACCCTGCTGCCAACGCGCGTGGTGTACGAGGCCAACCGCGACGTGACGCGCGCCGTCTCATTGCCTTGGCACGAGAAGTACACGCACGCTTCGCTCTGGGGCTGGAACCTGCCGAACCCCGCGTTCCACGGCGCCTTCCATTACGACTGGACGAGCGACGACGAATACTATTGGAACTATGCGTTCCGCCTGTGGGGCGACATGATCGCCGAATACAACCGGCGGGGCGGCAAGGTCGCCTACGGCACAGACGACAACTACATCTGGGCCACGCCTGGCTTCTCGAGCATCCGCGAGCTGCAACTATTGCGCGAGACCGGCATGCACAACCTGGAAGCCATCAAGGCGGCCACCGTGACCAGCGCCGCAACGCTCGGCGAGCCAAAGCTTGGCCTGGTGCGTCCCGGCTATCTGGCGGACCTCGCGATTGTCGACAACAATCCGGCGTACAACCTCAAGTTCCTGTATTCGTATGGCGACCTGACGCTGGATAAGGATGGCAAGATGTACCGGACGCAGGGCGTCGTGCACACGATCAAGGATGGCGTGGTGACAGAGAACGCACGTTTGATGGAAGAGGTCGCGAAGATGGTGGCCAAGTCGCGCAAGAACATGGGACCCGACATCATGACCGCGCCGTTCCAGACCCAAAAGGTGGTGCCGTAAGTGGAGGGGCGTTTTCTTGGTCGGAGTCTGCTCGCCGTGCTGTCGGGCTACTTTGCCACCACCATCCTGATTGTGGTGCTCACGGTTCTGGCCGCACGGCTGCTGATTCCGTTGGAGCTGCTGAAGCAGAATCCGCCGGGATACACACAGCAGTACCTGATCGCGAACTTCATCTATTCGTTCCTGGCAGCGGCGCTCGGGGGCTGGATCACCGCCCGGCTGGCGCCGCAACATCCCTTGGCGCACGCCGGGGCGCTGACGGCCGTGATGCTGATCGTGGCCGCGAGCGAGATGGCGTCGCGGGCGCGTGGCAACGTGACGCCATCGCAGCCGAGCTGGTATGGATGGTCCATCGTGTGCGTCGGTGCCGTTGGCGCCCTGGCGGGTGGATGGCTCCTCAGCCGTCAGCTGCGCCGACCGAGCGACGGCTTGGGAGGCACGCCGTCGGCCTGAGCGTCAGCGACGTGACCACAACACCTCGAGCGCCCGTTGGACGGCGGGATCTCGCCCTGCCGTAACGTCAGCGTCCACAAACACGGGCACGGCGATGTCCGGCGGTATGCCTGCCCCATCGAAGGTCTTTCCATCCTTCGTCCGAAAGACCTCGTTCGGCAATCCAAAATGCCATCCGTTAGGCATTTCACGGCCAAGAACGTCAGAGAAGACGCCCTGGGTGTTCTCCCCAATGCGCGTCACGTGAGGCAGGCGTCCCATCAGGGCCTGCGTGAACGTCTCGCCGGCGCTGATGGTCAAGCCGCTGGTCAGCTCAACCACCGGGCCGTGAAAACTCGGTCGCGAACTGGGGCGGACCGTACTGCGGTCCCCGGGAGTCCATTTGGTTCGATCCACGGGGTCTGCCCGCGCTTCCTTGGAATACGCCAGATATTCCGACGTGGTCAGGCGCGACGCGATGGCCAACCCATAGGGGTCGGCGCCACCAAAATTGATGCGCACGTCGATCACCAATCCCTTCAGCCGCGAATCGGTGAAGATCGTGTCCAGGCCGGCCTCCAGCGCGCGAAGGCCGTCGGCGAAGCCGCCCTTGGCAAAGCCGCTGAAGGACGTGATGCGCAGGTATCCCGTCGAATCATTCAAGTGCCCGTATTGCACCTGATCGTTGCACCAGGAGCGCACCGGCCCCGACAAATAGTGCTGATCCACGACGCCTAACAATTTCGGCAGGCCTTCCTTGCGGAAGCCGGCCGGGCCACCGTTGGCGTTGATCACGCGGTCCGTGCCCGACCGGAGCGCACGAAACTGTCGCTTGATCGACGGAGCGCTTATGAAGGTGTGCGCATCGTCCAGCGGCTTGATCATGGCCGACATGACATCGAAGAGCGTGGTGGCCGAAGTCGTGTCCGTGATCCTCGCCCGGTTCGTAGCCACGAGGGCGTCCCAGTCGACGTGCTTCTCATCGAAGAGGATGTAGTGCTCTGCCCACGTACGCGAGAAGACGTCGAAGTTGTTTTGCGGCGTATCGGTAGTTGGCGGCGTGCAACGAGCTGGCACGACATCCACCCGATCGATGAGCATGTCCGATGCCGCGCCATCGCTGTGCATGCGTCGATGGTCACGGCTCCCGCCAGCTCGCACAAAGAACACGCTGCCATCCTTCGTGCTGAAGGTCGCCTCACGCCCTGCGACGGCAGCGGAGGTGTCGCGGGTCGCTTCGAAGGAATCCAGGCAGGTCGTGGACGTCACCTCCCATGCCGTCAGGTCCTGTCCCTTCACCCGGAGGATCAGGCCGTACCCTTGAGTCTTCCACACGCCATCGAGCGATTGGCCACTCAGTGGCGCCACGACGGTCAGGCTGGCAACGGAAAGAAGGCGGGAATACCGCATGGCTGATTTTGATGGAGGTGACGGACCGGCGGTGGACCGGGTGGACGAGTGTACTCAACGAGGTGCGGATGCAACCGGTTTCAGTGATCCCGTACCGGCCAGGTCCGACGGCGCTATCGACGAACGATGCCGAGCCGAGCCTTCGCTCGCGCGGGAATTGGTACAAGCTGTTCTTCGGATGTGGCCCTACTCAACTCGCGTGGGGACAGGCAGAATTGGGTCACGCTGGCCAAATGCTGTCTTCCGACCTCAAGCCAAGCCTCCCATGAGCCTCCCCCGACTGTTCGTCCTGCTGGTGGTACCACTCGTTGGTGCCGCGGCCTGGCGCGCTGCCCCTTCGCAGCAAGCTGCGCAACGATCGCGCATGGTCTTCGACACCGCGCTCCCTGCGATGGATGGAAAGCACCTGACGTTCAAGGTGGTGGAGGTTCGGTACGGCCCGGGCGACTCCTCAACGCCGCACACGCATGGGTGTGCGGTAGTGGTCTACGTGATCGACGGCGCGGTTCGCATGTCGGTTCGCGGCGGTGTTGATTCGGTCTACAGGCGTGGTGAGACCTTTCACGAACGTCCCACCGACATCCATCAAACAAGTGCCAATGCCAGCGCGACAGATTCCGCGCACTTCACCGCGACGTTCGTCTGCGATCACACCGGGCCGTTATCCACGCCCGTGCCATGACGGCGGCGTGGCGTCGTCAGCTGCGACCGCAGCGCCTGGCACTTCGCGAATCAAGATGATGCGGACGCACCTCCAACGCACGCATGGCCACTTCGATTAGTCCGTCGCCGACGGGTCCAGCCACGGGTGGGCTGGTCCGGAGCCTCGGGTTGCTCCAGGCGATTGCGCTCAACATGAGCAACATCGTCGGCGTCGGCCCCTTCATCACCATCCCCCTCATCATCGCCGCCATGGGCGGCCCGCAGTGCATGCTGGGCTGGGTGTTAGGCGCCATCCTCGCCCTTTCCGACGGATTGGTGTGGAGTGAGCTGTCTGCCGCCATGCCCGAGACCGGAGGGACGTACATCTACCTGCGCACCGCCTTCCAGGGAACGCGGTTGGGCGGCGTGCTGCCTTTTCTCTTCATCTGGCAGTTCATCCTCAGTGGCCCGCTGGAAATCGCGTCCGGCTACATCGGCTTCGCACAGTACGCGGGCTATTTCTGGCCGCATATGGGAGCCGTGGGCACCCGTGCCATTGTGATTGCCGTGGGCTTGCTGGTCATGGCGATGCTCTATCGCCGAATCGGGGCCGTTGGCAAACTCACGGTGGTACTCTGGTTAGGCATGCTGGTGACCGTGGTGATCGTTATTGCCAGTGGTCTGACGCACTTTGACCGCGCGGTGGCTTTCGACTTTCCGCCGAACGCCTTCAACTTCTCACTGGGATTTGTCGCCGGCCTGGGATCGGCCATGCTCATTGCCATGTACGATTTCATGGGCTACTACGACATCTGTTACGTCGCTGGTGAGGTCCGCAATCCGGCCCGAGTAATTCCACGTTCGATCCTCTGGTCGGTCGTCACGGTTGCCGCGCTGTACGCGCTCATGAATCTCAGCATCATCGCGGTGGTGCCATGGCGCGTCGCCATGAACTCCAAGTTCATCGTGACGGACTTCATTGAGACCTTGTACGGGACGCGAGCCGCGTCCGCGGTGACTCTCCTGGTCCTCTGGACAGCGCTCGCTTCCGTATTCGCCTTGCTGTTAGGCTACAGCCGCATTGCATGGGCAGCCGCGTCGCAGGGGGACTTCTTCAGCATCTTCGCGCGTCTGCACCCCACGGGGCAATTTCCGCACGTGGCCGTGCTGGTGATGGGCACCCTGTCCATCCTGCTCGGCTTCTTTTCGCTGGGCGATGTCATCTCCGCCTTGCTGACGTCCCGCATCCTCATCCAGTTCGTCGGGCAAATCGCCGCGTTGCATGTTTTGCGACGACGACCGGGATTCGTCATGCCGTTCCGGATGTGGTTGTACCCGGTGCCATCGGTCATCGCCCTCGCTGGATGGACCTACGTGTTCATCACCTCGGGATGGAGCTTCATCGGCCTGGGCGTGGCGACCGTTGCAGCTGGAGTCGTTGCCTACGTGCTGCGTCAGCGTCACTTGGGTCGCCCACTGGCATCACCGCCTCGCCTCGGCGCCGACTGACTGCTAGCGCGAGGGCTCCGAAGATTCGGCTGCCGCCGCGGGCCCGACGGAATACCGATAGACGTTCGTGTCGCGTGCACTGAAGCCCAGTCGCTGATACAATCGGTTGGCCGCTTCGCGCGCGGGGCGCGACGTCAGGTCTACGCACTCGGCACCGTCATTCGCCGCGAGCCGCAGGGCTTCGCGAGTCAGCGCTTCTCCTATTCCAGCGCCGCGCGCTCCCTCATCCACAACCACGTCTTCAATCCATGCGCGCATCCCCGTTGGGATGCGGAAGACCACCAGCGTCAACGCGCCAACAATCTCACCGTCGCCTCGACGTGCAAGAAGGACTCGCGCGCAATTCTGCTGGATGATCCGCTGCATTTCCTCGGCCGACGGCACCTTCGCAGTCGGCGACAACATGGGCACAAGACGCTGGATGGACCGAAGCGCAGACTCATCCATCGATTGCGCCACCTCGATTGTTACGGAAGTGCTCATGCGCTCTCCATCCGCGATTGCGGCCGCCTTCACATGGTCTAGCTTATTTCCAAAGCACGGGCGACAATCCGCCCGACGTCCCTCAATCGCTCAAGATACACTTCGCATGCCCGCCTTCACCTCCGTCGACGCATATCTCGCGGCGCAACCGCGCGCGGTACAGCCCATACTCCGCCGAGTGCGCGCGGCGATTCAGTTGGCGATCCCGAATGCCGAAGAGGTCATCACGTACCAGATGCCCACCTACAAGGTGAACGGCAAGGCCGTGATCTACTTCGCTGGATGGAAGGCGCACTACTCACTGTATCCGGTCACCCGCGTTGTGGCCGAGAAGTTTGAGAAGCAGCTCGCCTTGTTCGACGTGCAGAAGGGGACCGTGCGATTTCCACTGGACAAGCCAGTGCCGGAAAAGCTCATCGCGGGCATTGCGCGCCTTCGCGCCAGCGAGGCACTTGCCGGCAAACCCCGGCTCAAGAAAACCAAGTCGACCTGAACACCCATGGACTGGTTCATCAAAGCCTTCATTCGTGCGTCTCTGCTCTGGTTCGCTGCCGGCATTGTGCTTGGGGTAGCCATCGCGGTGCATCCAGCCTGGGTGGTGTATCGACCAGCGCACGCGCACATGAACGTCGTCGGCTTCCTCACCATGTTGGTGTTCGGTGTCGGCTATCAGTTGCTGCCGCGACTCTTCGGCCATCCACTGCACAGCAATCGCTTGGCGATTGCGCACTTGTTCGCCGCGAACCTGGGCTTGGCCGGCATGGTGATTGGTTTCCTGCTGCAACCCAGCGGGCGAAACGTCTGGTGGGTAACGGCCTTGGGCGGGACGATCTTCGCCGCGGGCGCCATGCTCTGGGTGTACAACCTGTGGCGGACGTTCGATGCAGCTGACGATCGCCAGCGCGAACGATCGCGGTCAGGGCGAGCACCCCTTCCCACATCGCACGAGTGAGAACCTGATCCAGGGCTCTCCCGCACAAGCCGTGGGGAGCGCGATGCCTGATGGGAGCGACTCCGGCAACGGTGGCGCATCGAACGCGGGCTCAGCATCCGCACCCAGCGTGCGGCGTGGATGACGTTGAGCCTTCGGACTACCCGCTCGATGGGACCTTGGCCACACGTTGCTCCAGTTCCACCAACAGGCGCTTGATCTCGTGGATCTCGCGGTAGGTCCTGACGTTCACTTCGTAATCCAGCTCGGCGCGTTTGTCGGCGTGGGCATTCTGGCGGTTCTGGCTGATGAGGAGGATGCCCGTCACCAGGATGGCCTCGACGGCCAGCAGAATGCCCAGGAGCCCGAAGGGGTAATCGTCGAAGTGATACGCCATGGCCACCAGCCCCGTGTTCAATAGGACCCACAGCGCAAACCACAGCACATGCACCACCACGTAGTACGGATGCCCGACGAACGAGGCGGCCCGTTCCGCGGCCGCATCGTACCAACGTTCCGCGGCCGCCAGCTCCTCTCGCACATAAGCAAACTCGCCTAACGCCTTGCGGCAATCGGGATTGGCACAGAACACGGCGTCGCGCGAGTTCGCGCCGCCACATGCCGGACAAACAACGGCGTTGACCGCGGCGTTCGAGACGTCTGGCATGAGGCTATCCTTGGCGTGAGCCGGAGTGGAGTGTGTTACGTGGGTGCGGGAACGTCAGGCGGGGAGCGCCGTCGGCGAGCGATCGGGCCGGAACGGATGCAGCTCACGGAGTAGCTCCTGAGCCGCCATGTAACCTGGCGTCCCCGCGATCGAACCGCAGGGATACGAACCTGCCCCACAGTACGTGAGGTTGGGCCAGCGCCCAAACTGATAGAATCGCCGACCGCCAGCGGCGTACCCGCGATCAGCGAACTGCTGCCCCCGGGTCAGCTCGGTATGATCGAGATTTCCGCCGGGGAACAGAAAGAGTTCCTGCAGGTCCGTCGGTGCCAGCAGGCGACTCCACACACAATCCTCGGGATTCGCGATATGCGAGAGCACCTGCGCCATGACTTGCTGCTTTACGTCATCCAGTGC
>JAXLXV010000032.1:0-64997 GCA_046327745.1 Gemmatimonadaceae bacterium
CGTCGCATCGTACAGCCCGACGGCGCGGTGAAGCTGTCCGGCAAGTTTGGACGCACGAACATCGCCCTGCTGTCGGCGCTGGATGCACGATCGTCATCCGCCAGTCAACGCGAGCGACCGTTGTTCACGCTCCTGCGCGTTAAGCGGGACATCCTGGGCAGCTCCACCGTCGGGATGACGTTTACGGACCGTCAGGAGGGTTCCAAGTTCAACCGCGTTGGCTCGCTGGATTCGCGGCTGGTGTGGCGCCGCGCCTATTCGTTGAACCTGACCGGGTCCCTGAGCAGCACGCGAGGTGACAGCGGCACGCACACCGCGCCGCAGTGGGACATCAGCGCATCGAGGACTGGTTACCGATACGGCTACCTGTATTCCTTCACCGGTTTCGATCCCCACTTCGACGCGCAAGCGGGGTTCGTACCCCGCAACGACTTCGTGCGCACGCAGTTCTATAATCGTGTCACGTTCTACGGGAAGCCGGGATCGTTAGTGGAGAGTTACTTGATCCGGCAAGGCGCGGACTGGTTGTGGCTGTGGGATGGCTTTCGGCATGGCGACGCGGTCCAGGAAACCAAGCTGCAACTGGAGAATGTCATCAACCTTCGCGGTGGGTGGATCATCAGCGTGACGCCGGTCAGCGAAGGCTTCCGCTTCGATCCTCGCTCCTTCTCCGGCTATCGCGTCCTGAGCAACCAGACGGAGTTCAACGCACCGGATACCCTCGCCTTCGCGGTGGGCGACAAGGTGCAGACCGCCGAGGCGCTCCTTCGCGTCACGACGCCCCAGTACCGGTTATTGTCCGGGCGATTCAGTTCCGTTCTTGGTCGTGACGTGAATTTCTTCGAGACCACCCCCGCGCATCGAACGGACCTTACTGCCGACATTGATTTCCGCCCCTCCGCACAGCTCCGCGTTACCACGTCGTACTTGTACAGCGTGTACACGCGCTGGAGTGACAACTCGACGTTCTCCACGGCCAACGTTCCGCGCCTGAAGGTCGAGTATCAGTTGGGGCGCCCGCTCTTCTTGCGCTTTGTTGGGCAATATGACAACCGCAAGCGCGATGCCCTTCGCGATCCCCGCACCGGGAAACCGCTACTGATCACGGTGGACGACACGTTGCAACTGGCGGGAAAGACCGCTACCCGTGACTTCCGCGCCGACTGGCTCATTTCGTTCGTTCCCAATCCCGGCACGGTGATCTTTGCTGGCTACGGGGCGTCCCTCACTGAGCCCGAGGCCTTTCGGTTCCGCGAACTTCAGCGTGTGCGCGATGGCTTCTTCATCAAGCTCAGCTACCTGTTCCGCACCTAGATTCCGCGCCAGCAACAGCGCAGGCGCAGCCCCCTGCGCGAGCCGCGACATCAGCTGGAACCACGCTCCGTAAATTCGCGCGAAAGCTGGATCACGTCGAAGTACGATTGGATCCGGCCTTCTCCAACCGCCTTCAGCAGGTCTTGGATGGGCAGCAGCAGTGTGGCGGACCGCATGCCGAACGGTGGCCCCGTGTTGAAGTTGCCACCGTACCCGAACACGGCCCGGATGAAGACGGAGTTGCCAGCTAACGGCATGGTGCCTACGGAGGCGTAGTAGCGCGACCACGCGTCCGGCGTCTGGAAGAGATATTGCTCCACGTTCGACGTGTAGAAGACCGCGACCGTGGCCTGATGCTCGCGCACCCATTGTCCAACGGCGCGCACGGCCTTGTCACCAGCAAAGTCGCCGGTGATCGGAACGATGAGGTTCCTGACCTCCAGGTCTTTCAAGGTGCGAAAGTTCGCTTCGCTGGCGAGATAGCTTCGCGCCACACCCCCACTGTCAGTCGCCACCATGAGTTCGGCGTACGTCGGCATCGCGCGCCGGCCGTACATCCCATAGGGGCCACGCCCAAAACTGTACGTGAGGTCGGGGCCACCCACCATGAAGGCCGTATGCACGTACTTCATGGCCGCCAGATCCTCTGGCGTCAGCACAAAGCCGTGAGTTTTCGTTAGGCGGTCCACCAGGGTCGCGTGAAGCTTGTCGAAGCCAATGCTGTCGGCCGGCACGCGCTGGTACGCCAACAGCATAGCCTCGGCCGTGGTGGTGCTGTCCACGTCCGCGGGCCGCGGACGCGAGAAGAGCATGGACAAGAACTGCGCGCGGTCCGGTGCGATCTCGATCATCGCCTTGTACAGCAGGTGCTGCAGCATGTTCTGGCGGCGGATGTCGACCACAAAGGCGATGGCCGGGCGCAACGACGTGATGTACGTGAAGTTCTGGTCCGGCCCCACGCCGACGTACACGGACCCCGGCGGAATGAACTCCTGCAGGCGAGGGATCACCGTCTGGAAGGCCGTCTCATTGGAGACGAAGTTGTCGGAGCGGAAGAACCCACCCGGCTCCGACATCTCGGTGACCATGTGCCAGAAGGTCTTGTCGTCGAGACGCGCGGGAATGGTCTGGCCACGCGCCAATCCCATCGGGAGGGTGACGAGCGCCACCAATAGGCCATGCCGATATCGCCACCGTGACCAGACACCAGACCGTCGAGCCGTTCGTGTCACGCTGCCTCCTTGCCTAACGACCGACGCCCATGTGCCACCGACGGGCGCTTCAGGTGCCGGCGTTTTGCAAGCTGGGCCCCGGGCACCGGGCTGTAAAGTGCGCTTGCCCCAGCCCGGTTCGCCTCATCCCTCCTTGGGAGGAGCGCCGGGTCCCGTACCAGCCATCACCGACTCCGCGTAAGCGATCCCGCGCGGCGTCCGCGAACCGTGCCACGACAGCAATTCCCCGTCCACGATGCGAAAGCGCTCGACGGGGAACCCCGTCGTTTCGGCGAGCTCCGCCGCATGGAGATCCGTGAAGGGAAACGGTTCGGTGGAGAGCAGCACCAGGTCGGGGCGCTCGTCCGTCAGCTCAGCGATGGTGATCACCGGATAGCGCACCTGCCGCTTGCCAAACACGTTCTCTCCGCCCGGCAGCTTCAACATCTCGGCGACAAAGGTGTCATCGCTCACCGTCATCCAGGGATCGCGCCAAATCAGGTACGCGTAGCGCACCCGTCGGTCGCCCCGTCTTTCGCGTACCTCCGCGGCCCGCCGCTCGATCTCGCCAGCAATGCGTTCGCCGGCGTCGGGACGATCCACGTGGCGGGCAATCGCCCGAACCATCGCCGCCGTCTCCAGCGGAGTTCGCGGCAGCGAGGCATGTACACGAACGCCGCGCTCACGGAGCACGTCCGCGTCTTCACGGCGATTCTCCTCTTCGTTCATGAAGACGAGGTCCGGCTGCAACGCGACGATGCGATCGATTTTCGGGTTCTTGGTGCCCCCCACTCGTTCCACCCGATCCACGTCGCCGGCTGGGTGAATGCAGAATCGCGTGCGCCCGACCACTTGCTCACCGACGCCCAGGTCGAAGAGAAGTTCGGTCAGCGAGGGACAGAGAGAGACCAGCCGCATATGCCTAACGAAGTCGCTCCAGCTCGGCGTTGATGAGGTCGAGTGGCGCCTTGACCGTGATCGCGCGCGAGGACCCGACGGCCGCCTCGGCGGAGCCGTCTTCCACCCCCACCTCCGCGCGCTCATTCCAGGCAAAGGCACCCCCCGCATTGAGGGGCGGTGCAATTCCCTGCCCGTCCAGGCACGCCGGCCACTGCATCACGCCATCCCGCGAATGCACCCGCGCGACACGCGCCTGCACCAGCCATGTCGATTTTTCGCCGTACTCGAACTCTAGTTCGGAACCCAAATCGGGGAGCAGCTGACGAAGACGAATGTCATTCAGGTCTCCGTTGCGCCGCGCCGATTCGAACGCGACCCCAGCGGCGTGAAAGGCATACGGCCGCCCCCCTGCCCAGCCGAAACAGACACAAATCAGACGCTGCGCCCGTGAGAGCGTCGCACCGGACGACACACGGAGCATCCGCCATACCGGAGGGTCCACATCCGGCAGGGTCAGATACAGGTCGAAGATGGGAGGGGTCGATGCCATTCGCGTGTTTCGATTTCACACGGACGTATTGCAATTGCGCGTCGCGCAGACACCTCAGTACCCTGAATGTAGGAGGCGGATCAAGTGGCAGCAGGTGGACCGCTTTACGTCGTTCGGACCACGGGTTCTATTCCGCGGTGCTTTATGGTGCGAGAATGCCTTTGGCTCTGGACCCTCAGCGACATGCATCGGTAGTAGCGGCATGACGATGCGACTTCCCTTCGCGCTCTGGCTCACGCTGGGCAGCGCCTTCGCCATCCCGGTCCGCGCTCAGGTGCTGGACGTACGCACCGTGACGCCCGACGCCGCGGCACCTTCGTCTGCTTCGCTCAAGGCTGGACAGCTCGCCTTTGAGGCCTTTCGCCGGGACCACCTGCTGGACATGCACGTGGGCCGAGGGATCAATGGCACCTGCGATGAGCAAGTCGGGCGATTCTGTTATTGGTACGATGACCGGTCGCCGCCACCGCCTCCTGACCCAGACCTGATCAAGAACGAGCGGGAGAAGTTCATTGCCCGACTCGACTCGAACGCGCGCGCCTTCCCGGCCGAGCGTTGGACGTCGGGTCAGTTGGTTCGCTATTTGGCGGAGGCAGAGCGTTACAGCGAGGCGGTAGACGCGGCCAAGCGATGCCGGGCCGAAGGGTGGTGGTGCTTTGGACTTCGGGGCTTTGCGTACCACATGGCCGGCAGGTACGTGGAAGCTGATTCGGCGTACGCACACGCACTCGCCCTGATGCCGGAACGGGATCGTTGCGAGTGGCGCGACCTGAAGTTGCTGCTGGACGATCAATTGCTGAAGGACTACCGCGAGTTCAGCTGTGACCGGAGTGCTGCCTTCGAGAACCGCGTCTGGTGGTTGTCGCGTCCGATGCTGTCGTCCCCAGGGAACGACGCGCGCACTGAGTACTACTCACGCTTGATGTACACGAGGTTCCTGGAGGACGGCCCGTCCGTGCATGCATCCGAATTTGATGCGGATGAGCGGGAGTTGCTGCTGCGGTACGGGTGGCCGCGCACCTGGACGCGTGAGGGGTCGGCCATTGGACCCTTCGGAGCGCGCGGCAACATCACGGGGCACGAACCGACACCGGCACACCCCATGCTGCCGATGGCGGCCTCGGTTCGGAATCCAGCGCTGTCCGACTCGTTAGGATGGCGGGGCAAGGGACTTCCGGGCGTCCGCGCCCGATACCACGCAGACTACGCACGCCGCCTGCTGGCGCTCCCCCATCAGTCGGCGCTCTTCCGGCGTGGGGATTCGGCACAGGTCGTGCTGGCCTATGATGTTGGGAGCGAAACGGCTTTTGCTTCGGCCGCGCAGGGCGGACAACTGACGGCGGCGTTGGTGCTGACGAGAGGAGAGGAGCAGGATGCCACCGTGGTGCGGTTGAAGGCTCCCCGCACAAGCGACGTCTTGGTGGCCCGCGCGCCTTGGGGACCCACCCTGCTCAGCGCCGAAGTGGCCGCCCCAGGCGCGCATGTACTCTCGCGCGCCCGCTACGGCCTGCGGGCGTCCGACATGCCCGGGGCGCGGGTGCAGGTCTCCGATCTCTTGCTGTTCGATCCGTACCAGGACATGCCGACCCGCCTGGAGGATGTCGTGTCCCACGTCCGGCCGAGTGTGTCGCTGAAGGCGGACTCCAAAGTCGGCATCTACTGGGAGTCGTACAACACGCGGCCCACCGGCGAGGGGATGCAGGTATCCATCACCGTTGCCCCCGAAGAACAAGAGGGCGGCAATTGGTTGCGGAAAGGGCTCACGGCCCTGCGACTGGTGCGAGAGGCGAAGCCTATCTCCGTCGGTATGCGCGACGTATCAGCGCGCGGTCTGGGCTACACGCCGCGATCCGTCGTGGTTGACCTGACGACGCTCAAGCCTGGCCGGTACGCGTTGGAGCTGGAGGTGACGGCCGACGGCGCCATCCCCGTTCGCGCCTCGCGCATCATCAATATCGTGCGCTAGAAGCGGCGCCTAGGGCAGCGGCAGCTTCACAAACCGCGGTCGATAGATGTCGGCGAACTGAAAGTGCTCGGCGAACACGGTGGTGTTCACATGATAGGAAATGAGCAGTTCGCCGGGTGCGGACAGGTGCGGATGGGCCTTGGCACCGTACACGAGGATGTTGGGCGTCAGGGTAATCTCTGGACAGTGCCAGATCGGAATCGGCGCGCCCCACGGTCCGACCGGTGACGTGCCGTAGCGTACCGCGATATCAGCGCCTAACGCGTCCAACTGGAACACCATCAGGTACCGCCCGTCGTCCAGGGGCGTGACACTGAACTCCGAGGACATGCGGTTGGTGAGCGGCACGGCACTGCCGATCTGCGCATTCCAGGCGGCCCCGTCCCAGAAACGATACTGCGAGAAGGTGCCGATGTCTTTCGGCTTGACGCGCGCCACGAGTAGCTTCTTGCTGAAGTCGTTTCGCAGGCCGTAAATGTAGACATACCCGTCGGCGAACGGCGCGCCAGCTGCGACAGTGTTGGGCATCAGCGCCTGACCAAAGATCACCTCGCCGTGTCCTCCGGCTGCCGGCAGATACAACGGTGCGACGGTTTGTTTGTAGGTGGAGAACGGCGTGGGATTCGAGACGTCGTCCGACAGGACCGAGATCCCGTCCGTCGCAAAGGCAAATGGGGGCGTGCCCCCCGGCTTCATGCGCAGGCTGAACAGCACGTACTTGGTCCCCACTACCATCCCGTCGTTCGGCCAAAACCAGTGCTGAGCAGAGGTGTTGGGAATGATCCTGGCCCTCGGCGTACCGGTACCCGTCGTGCTCCAGATGAACTGCATCTTGGTGGAGTCCGGCTGGTCTCCATGCAACATGGCGATGGTGTTGTTGACGATCGTCGAGCCCGCGGTGCGCGTCCCCTGCGGCGTCACTCCACCGATAAACGTGTCGTTGAACCACCAGAGCGTTGTGCCGTTGGTTCCGCTCCCCCGGCGCTCATCGCCAGAAATCGGGATCGTGTACACTCCGTCGGCGCCGGTCCATCCACTCGTCCGGTCGAACAATAGCGTCCAGTCGTCAGCCGCAACGGCCGAGTAGGGAGCGACGTCCTGCACGGATGCCTGGACGGCGGGCGCCGGCCCGACCACGGACGTGGCGGCCGATCCGCTATCCGGGCGACACGCGGTGGCCATTGCGGCGAGCCCGCACAGGCAGGCCAATCGATGGATACTCATCATGCCCGAACCTACAGCCACGAGCGGTGACCCGAAAAGCGTGACCCGAGCAGGTACGCGCCTTTCCAATCACGGACGATGAAATTCGGTCACTTTGTCCTAATTCTTCCTCGATTTCGTTGCTACTGGTGCGTCGAACGCATCACAAATGCACACCGCAGCCTTCGCCGCGCTCGAACGATCACAGGCCTAAGCCTGAACGCGATGCGGAAGGGCGTTCGCGCTAGCCGTACCTCGACTTAGCGCGCCTCTGCCGTCTTTGCCCGGCTGTTCCCTTGGCCCCGCCCGACTCGTCTTTCCGTGCAGATGAGGTGACCGTGGCCAGCCCGCTGGCCCGGAACTGCACCCGGCCCGCCGCCTCGCCCAGCGACAGCCGGAATTCCACACGCGAATGACCGACACGGCACGACCCGCGAACGACGCATCGCCGAACGATGCGCGACGTCTCGCTTCCCCTGCGAATGCAGCGACCATCGAATCGCTGATCGAACAGGGGCGGCTCGCGGAAGCGCGCGGTCAACGCGATTCGGCGCGCGAGTTGTACGAACGCGCGCTTCACCTGCTGGATCCGTCCACGGGGGGCGAGCTTGCCGCGTCCCTGCTGCTGGGCATCGGACGCACGCACTTTGACGCCGACAACCACACCGCGGCGCTGGAGTCGGTGGAGACGGTGCTGGCCCTTCCCACCGCCAGCATCTCGCACGCGGCCGTGGCGTCGGCGTTGGAGCTGCGCGGGCGTGTACGCTGGGCGCAGGGAAACCTGGAAGACGCGCAGAATGACTTCTTGGGGTCTCGACAGCGGGCACTGGCCGGCGGACAGACGGCGCAGGCCGCGGCCGGCAGCGCCAACCTCGCGGCCCTGGCCCTGATTCGCGGTGAGTTCTCGGCGTCCCTGCTGCTCTATGAGACCAGCCTAGCCGAGTATCGCTCGCTCGGCGACGACGCCAGCATCGCTATGGTCCTTGGCCAGCTGGCTCCCCTGTACGCGGACCTGCGGCGATGGAATGCGGCAGAGCAGGCGTTCGCCGAGGCGATGCAGCTGGCGACCGCGCACAGTGACGCCCGCGCCTTGCTTCGATTGGAGCTGGCACGCGCGGAAATGGCCATCGGACGCTTCAACTACGAGCGTGCCGGCGCCTCCTGCGCCCGGGCGCTGGACCTGGCCAAGAAGCTGGAGCCACAGTCCGGATCGCACGCCCGAGCCCTCGCGCTCAACGGCGTGGTGGCGCGTGAGCTGGGAGATCTACCCCGCGCCGAACGCCTGCTGGATCAGGCCGAGCGCATGGCGCTGGATGCGGACGACCTGCTGGTCGCCGCCGAGACGGCCCGCGAAAAGGCCGACCTCTACGGGCGGCTGGATCGACATCAGCACACACTGCTGGCGCTCAACAAAGCCTATCGGCTGCTGTCTCAGATGCGCGGCCGGCGCACGTTACTGCACATTGCCCGTCGGCTGCATCGTCTGGAGGAAGGCTTTGTCGACGTGGTGCGCCGTTGGGCTCAACGCATCGAGTCCAAGGACCATGCCACCGGTGGGCACTGCGATCGCGTGGCCGAGTGGACTACCGCCCTGGCTCGCCGCATGGGTGTGGAAGGGACGACGCTGTTCTGGTACAAGGTGGGGGCCCTGTTGCACGACATTGGCAAGTTGGCCATCCCCGCCGCCGTGTTGAACAAGGCCGGCCGCCTCTCTGCCGACGAATGGGCCCTGGTGAAGCGCCATCCAACGTTAGGCGCGGAGATGCTCACCGACGTCGACTTCCCGTGGGAAGTACGACCGATCGTCGAGTCGCACCACGAATGCTGGGACGGGTCCGGCTATCCGCACGGACTCTCCGGCAACCAGATCCCGCTCGCCGCGCGGATCTTTCACGTGGCCGACGTCTTTGACGCCCTCATCACCCGCCGCTCCTTCAAGCAGGCTTTGAGCCCAGAAGAGGCGATCGACGTCATGCGCAAAGACGTCGGGCGTCAATTCGACCCCGCCGTGTTCAAGGCCTTCGAGGAGCTGGTGCAGGAGCGTGGGGCGTCGGCGATGGCGTCCCCGAGTGTCCGGGACGCCATTCACGTGATTGATGACACGCTGACGGCCGTGCCCGACCGACGTTCGTTCTTCCAGACCGCCCGCGATGCGCTGGCCGCGCGGCGGGGCACAGCGCAAGGCGTCGCACTCCTGGCAGTGGACATTGACCACTTTCGCCTGATCAACGACGCCTACGGACGGCTACAGGGCGACGACCTGCTGTGGGCTTTGGCCAAGGTCCTGCAACGTGGTGTTCGAGCTGGCGATGTGGTCGGACGACGGGGCGAGGACGAATTCCTCATCCTGCTCCCCGATGCTTCGCCCAAGGTCGCCAACGAAGTGGCGGAACGACTGCGCGCAGCCGCGGAAGCCATGCGATGCGTGCGCCGGGATGCCGCGGAAGAGACCATCGCCCTCACGATTTCTGTCGGCGTCGCCAACGCCCCGGCCGATGGCGATACGGCCGAGACCCTGGCCGCCAGCGCTGACCGCGCGCTGTTCAGGGCCAAGCGCGGTGGACGCAACCGCGTGGTGGCGGACGAGCATGAGGTCACCGAGGGAATCGGGGCACGGCTATCGCTCGACCACTTCGTGGGACGCGAAGAAGAAGTCCGGCAGCTGGTCACGCTGTTGGACGCGGCCGGCCGTGCCGATCCCCAGTTCGTGACCATTGTTGGCGAGGCTGGCATCGGCAAGTCGGCCATCCTTCGTCAGCTCGATCCAGAAGTCCGGCTGCGTGGCGCGGCGGTGGTGATCGGACAGTGCGCCGACGGCGAGATCAAGAGCCCGCTCGCGCCGTGGATCGCCATCATCGAACGGTTGCATGAACGTGGGGCAGTGCCGTCGCGCGAATGGCTGGCGCTCGCACAACTCATTCCTGCCCTTCGTTTGCCTGGACTGGAGCCGGCAACTGCCCCGACGTCGTCGCAGCTGATCGATGAAATCGTGCGGTATGTGCAGCTCGCCACCCGCGCCCACCCATTGGTGCTCGTGATCGAAGACGCGCACTGGGCAGACTCGGCGACCTGGGACGCGCTTGAAGCCCTCGCTGGCGCTGCGCAGCGCGAGCGACTCCTCGTGTGCCTGACGATGCGCGCCGAGGAAGCACGGGTTGTGGCTGACCGCCGCAAGCGTTTGGGTCAGCGCCGCACGGTCCATCAGGTGTCGTTGCAGCGACTATCCGTGGACGACTTGCGACGCTGGGTCCAGGCCGCGTTCCATGACGGGGCTCTGGGGGATGAGTTCCCTGCATTCCTCTATGAGTACACGGAGGGGATTCCGCTGTACGTCATCCACGTCCTGCGCGCGCTGTACGAGGAAGGAGGAATCTGGTACGGCGGCACGCGGTGGGAGTGGCGCGCCGTCAACGAACTGGCCCTGCCATCGGCCATCGGTGAGGTGTTAGAGCGTCGGTTGGATCGACTCTCCCCGGGGTCTCGGCACATCCTTGCCGCGGCGGCGGTCCTTGGGCCTTCCTTTGATGTGGAGTTGCTCCTGGCGGCAGCCGCGGCAACCGAAACACAGGTGCGTGCGGCGTTGGATGAGGGTGTCGCCGCCGCCGTCGTGGAAGCAGGCGATGGGGCCCGCACCGGCCGTTACTCGTTCACGCACGCCTTGCTGGCCGACGCCTGCCGTCGGTCTATTCCCGAGCGCCAACGTCAGCGCATGCACGACGTCGCCGCGCGGATGCTCGAGCTGCGTGCCCCAACAGCGGTCAGCGAGATTGCCGCGCACTACCACGCCGCGGGCAACGACGTCAACGCGTATCGGTACGCCGTACTCGCCGCCACGCGCGCCGCGTCAGTCTACGCGCACGATGAAGCCTTGGCATGCTTGGCGATTGCCCAGCGCCACGCACCCTCCCCCGCCGATCTCGCGGACATTCGCGGACAGCTGGCGGAACTCGCCGAGGCTGCCGGCCGATATGACTACGCCGAGGAGATGTGCGACCTGGCGTTGGACTGGCTGGCTGCCAGCGCGCCTCCCATCGAGCAGGTTCCATTGCGCCGACTGCGCGAACTGGTGCGTCTGCACCGTGGCCGCGCCCCGCAACGTTCCATCGACGAGTTGCAACTGATGTCGGCGCTCGTGGAAGCATCGTCCAATCACGAAGGGGCGGCCTCCATCTCAGTCGCGTTGTCGTCTTGCTATAGCGCCCTGGCCAACTGGTCCGTGGCCGAGCGTATGGCACACCGGGCGCTGGAGTCAGCACAGGCACAACCCGATCCGCGATGGGAAGGTGAAGCATCGTTGCAGCTGGGGATGGCGCGGGCGTTCCTGACCCCCACCGAGGCGCTTGTCTTCTTGCGCGACGCCGAACACGTCTTCCAGACCATCGGAGACCTGCGCGGCGAAGGCGTGGCGTGCGCCGCCAGTGGGACGACGCTCGCTGCCATGGGTCGACTGAGCGAAGCACACGAAGCCCTCACCCGGGCGGTCGACGCCGGCCGATCCTCACACAGCGCCGGCGTCTCCGCGCTCGCGGCCTTGGGCATGGCCAGCGTCTCCCTGCGCCGCGGTGCGTTCGACCTCGCCAACGATTGGCTGGGTGATGCCAGCCGTCTGTACGCGGCCCTCCGCGATGAACCCGGTCGTGTGGACGCCGCCCTCATGCGCGCCCACCTGCTCTTGGAAGAAGGGGCGTCGGAAGAGGCGGGCGAAGCCTACCACTCGGTCGCGGCCCGGGCCGTCGACCTTGGCGTGCCATGGATTGAGCTGACGGCCCACGCTGGCGCAGCGCTTTGTATGCCCGACGGTCGCTTGAGCGAGCGCGATGCGCGCTGGAAGCGCATCAATGAACTGCTCGCCAGCGCCCCCGCGGACTGGTGGTTCCCAGGGCGTGAACGGGTGGATACCCTGGCCGTTCGGATGGCCCTCACCGCCGGTCACCTCTCCGTTGCCCTGGGACTATTTGAGCGCGCGGTAGGACTGGCAGAGAACCGCGACGTCTGGGCAACCTGTTGGCTCGTGGCCCAAGTCGGACAACCGCTGGTGGACGCTGGGCTACCTGCCGCACGTGCCAGCATTGCCGTTGCCGCACGGCGCGCCCGAGAGCATGACTTCCTGCCGTTGGCGCAACGACTGGCCCCGCAGGTCGCTCCCGGTGCGCACTGACGCACCGAAGGCGCTCATGGCGAGCAGCCGTCAGCATCAACCGGTGAGCCACTCCAGCATCTTGCGACGCGCCCGATCACTCTGGAAGTAATGCGTGTGCGACACCCCTTCACTCCCTTCGAGCAGTAGTCGCTCCTCGATCGGGAAGTACGCCGAACCGTTTTCCCGGAACACCCCCATCGTCGGCACGACCAGGTCGTTCGGCCCAGCCGGATCGCCGGGACCGGACATCAGCTTGTTCAGTCCCTTGGTCACCAGCAGCCGGCGTAACCCAGGGTCGCTCGGCTTGGCGTCTGATGTGATAGCGAAGTATTTCGTGTCTCCGCGCGTACCGCTCGCGTTGAGCTGACGGAGGAAGTCACCTCCGGGGTACATGGACTGCAGTCCATCCAACCCCGAGAGCGAGCCTACTGCCAGCTGCTTGACGACCGCAAGCACAAGCGTCAACACGTCGGTGACGCCAGGCATCACGTCGAGCACGTTGGTGAGCACGTCGATCAAGTCACCGAGCTTCTGCGGATTCGCCAAAGGCGTACCGGCGTTCGGCACACCGACAAACACCACGCGCCCCACCCGCACCTCCCGTCCCTGTAGGTCGAAATCGCTGAACCGTTCGGCCAGCATGCGACTGACCAGCCCACCCCGCGAGTGACACACCACGTCCACGTCCAGCTTCGTGCCCGGGGGAATACGCTCGATGAATCGCTTCACGTTCTCACGCGGATCGTGCGAGAGCGTGAAGTGATCGAAGGCGAAGACGCGCCCACCGTAGCGCTGATGCAGCTCGCTCATGTACTCAGGCGGTAGCTGGCCAAAGGCGAGGTGCGATCGGCTGAACGTCCCGTGGACAAACAGCAGGGCCCGACCGCTCCCGAGCCGGCTCCACTCGTCACCCTCGATCTGGCGGGCAGCGTCACTCGCGAAGTCATCTGGTTGGAACGCGCGAACCCGATACGGCGCCCGCTTGGTCTCCATCGCGCGCACGAACGAGGCCCCAACTTCTCCAAGGACCGGGTCGATCAACGGAAAGATCAGCTCCTTCAGGACCTTCTTACCCACGGCTCCCATGAGACCGCGTGAGCCGGCGGGCGCCTCGCTGGGAACTGACTGTGGGATGACATAGGAGCGCTTGGCCGGCGCAGCCGTAGCCCCTCGCGTGGTACCGCTGGGCGCGAGGTGCCACGAAACGACGCCGAGTTCGTCGGTGGCCATCACCAGCTGCCCAAAGCCGTCCGCCGGAGCGTTCAGCTGCAGCTCCATGGCCGGCTGATCGCCGACGCTGCGCGACGCTACTCCGCTTTCGCGTGCGCCGGCAATCTCGATCGTTTGGCCGTCGGTCATCCCCGAGGCGTTGAGAGCGTCGCGCAGGTCGGAGTTAACCAGCGATGCGGCGACCTCGTGCCCCTTGGCACCAAAATGCGTACTGGCCGTGCCGGTCAGCCCAGAGGCCACCAGCGTTGCAGCTCCCAAGCTCACCGCGGCCGCCGTGCCGGGAAGGGCCTGCGTCGACCGACGCCGAATCACAAAGGATCGCGTCACCGTCGTCCAGTCGCCATCGGCCGGTTCGTTGCGACCTAAGTCTCGTGTCGCATGCCCCTGAAACACCCCGCTAAACAGCCGGCCTAACGAGGTGTTGCCCCCACCTCGCGTCCCGGCCTGCTGAAGCAGTGAGAAATCGGCCTCCTGCTCGGTGACGAACAACTTCAGAGACTCCACGGCCTGCCCTTCGAGCGACGGATCCTGGCCAGGAACGAACGGGAAGCCTTTCGGCCATCGCGCATAGAACAGGTCCGACTTCTTGGTCTCATAGTCAAACTGAATGCCGGGTTCCAGCTTCCGCTGCGATCGCGCCTCCCGGTAGGGAAGCGCCAACGCCACGGCACCCGACAGACCAAAATCCACCAGGCTGATGAACACCGGCTTGTCGTGATTGCTGGTGATCCGAAAGACAACTACCTCATCCTGCTGGAAGACCACCTGTCCGCCGGCCGAGGCGTCGGGGGTTGCCGGCGTCAGTGCGCCGGCGGCATCCATTCGCATCAACGTCAGGTCGAACTTTCCGCGCAGGGCGCTATCCAGGTTCGTGTTCTCGAAAGCCAGCGCGCGCCGGTACTTGGACGTTCCTTCGAGGTTCTCGAGGATCACCTTCGTTTCACTGGTCTTCTTCAGCGCCATCAGGAAGGTGCCGGTCTCCGATGTAAATGCCCACATCGGCTCGCGCAGCACGCCAGCTTCGCGCATGGGGTCATCGGCGCCAACGGTGGCGCGAGCCGGAAGGAGTCGTCCGGTCACCGCATCCGCCGAGTCCGTCAGCTCCAATAGCGGCGATGGTGACAATACGGCGCGGAGGGCCGCCAGCGCCGTGGCGTCATCGCCGAGCAAACGCACGGGCAGGCGCGCGTCGGCGTGCACGTGCGACGTCTCGACCGCGCGCGCATCCACCCCGATCGCGGACAGGCTCGTTTCGTTCGTCACCCGCGCCTCGCTCGTGACCGCACCCACGCTCGTCAGCTCGATCGTGCCGATGAGCGAGTCGGCACCGGCTACCTTTGTCCCCTGGGCATGGACATCGAACGTCGAGCCAGCCGTCATGCCGTGCGCGGCGCCGCCGGCCAATGTCACCATGTCATCCGTGCGCGCCAGCACGCGCACAAACCGCATTGGCTCGATGTCGCGTACGCCAAGCACTTCACGATCCGCCTTGCCTTCCATCTGCGGATGCTGAGCGGACGCGTGCGCCGTCACCTGCGTGGCGGCACGCTCGAAGATGTCCCGGTATGTTGCACCTGACGTGCCCTTCCGGAGTTCCTGCCCGAGGAAGTAGGTCAGGGCGCCATGCGGCACACGCCCTTCGGCCTCTGACGTCGTATACTCGTACGACGATTCGTCGTCCCGGCATCCAGCGATCAGCACGTACTTGTCAGCGATCGCCATCCACCCACTCGGTCCCGGCTCTCCCTGCGTCGGGATTGGGACCGGCTCACGGAACTTCAGCAGTTCTTCCTTGGATCTGGTGTCTGGCGGAAGCGACCTCGCCTTGGGAGCGCCAACGTCACGCGTAATCGTGCCCGAGTGGCAACAGTCGAAAATGAGCGTGATGAACGACGTCTTGCCGCCGAGCGCTTCGAGCTTGAGGGCAATCTCGTCATCGGTGATGTCACGGTTCTGCCCCTGCCATCCGGCGCTGTCACAGGGCACCATGGTGCTGTCGCGACCCGATGGCTCGTCCCCCTCCAAGTCGGTCATCTGCGATCCGTGGCCCGCGTAGTGAACGACGACCACGTCGTCCTTGCCCGTGGCCGCAACCAACGCATCGAACGCCGCCAGGATCGCATCGCGCGTAGCCTCGGCGTTGGTCAGGAGCGTCATCTGCTCCCGTGGGAAGCCGTACTGTTCGGCCAGGATCTCCTGCAACAGTTTCACGTCATTCACGCAGCCGTTGAGCTGTCGGTCTGCTGGCCACAACGGATACTGGTCAATGCCGATAGAGAGCAGTCGTCTGACTGCTCCGCCCTCTGCTGGACTCATGGCTCGTTGATTTTGGAGGTGGTCGCCCTACGATGGCTTTGCTCGGCCGTCCCCTCAGGGTGCAGCTGCGCGTTCCAAGTCTTGAAGAGACGCGACTAACGTCGCTGCTGACGCGAGAACGGTCAACAACCAGGATCAGCCTGGGCGCGTGCAGGCGGTCTTTGCGGTCGCTCTCTGATCTGCCAGTGATGGCTGCCGTCGCCGCGTTTATCCAGCGTGCGCTGATCCAAGTGCGCGCTGAAGACCCTTGGATACCAGAAGAAGGACGAGGGGCCGAAAGCACGGCCCCTCGTCACTTCACCTCGGTGGTGGTCTGAACTCGCGTTGTTTCGCCCGGTCATTGGCACGCCGTTGCATCTGGCACGCCCGCAGGGCGGTGACGTCAGGACTCAGCGCGTCATCTCGACGTCCTTACCATCACCTCCATCGTCCAACTCGAGACTAGTACTTCCATACGGCGCCAAACGTCAGCACCCACTGCTGCATTGTGGTGTAGCTGTTTTGATACTCCGCTCCCAGCAGGTGACTGGCGTTCACTCCCGTGATGTGCGCGTTCAACGCGTGCACCACCGACACCTCGAACGGCACTCCCAACAAGGCGAACCCGGTCCCTGCGGTCACCGCCTGCTCGCTGATAGCCGGGAAGGCAATGAACACGGTGTTGTTTGGGACCGGGTTGTTGCCTCGCAAATAGCCGGCGCGGAAGGTGGTGGCGTCGCTTGCCTTGTATTCCACCCCGAACTTGCCGCTCCACGTATCCTTCCAATGGAGTGGGAACGGATATGTAAAGTTCGAATTCGTGGGATCTCCGTTCACGAGGATGTTCACGTTCGCGTTGTCCCCATTCGTTAGGATGAATGGCATGACCGATTCGGCCGCCTTCCAGTTCATCCACACGCCTTCGGCCCCTACACGCCACCGCGGGCTTAGCTTCAGTGAGAGGCCCGCGCCCGCGGTCTGCGGCTCGGAGAGTTCCGTGGCGGCTTGGTAGGTCGACTTGGCACCGAGGGCGAGGTTCATGCCGGCCGCACTCAGCGCTTGCCCGACCGAGGTCTGGGCGTCACTCGCCTGCATACCATGGTACACCATGCGCTCCTGCACCAACACGCCGAACATCGCTTCGAACTGACGGTTCATGTCGATCGTCGCCGTGGCACCGTCAAGAGAGATCTTGGACCGCGGGCTCCAGGAGCCACTCAGGCGCAGCGCATCGTTCACCTTCCACGCCGCCCCTAGGCTCGCACCGTAACCCCAACCAGCAAAGTCGTACGAATTGCCGAACGCCGTCAGCTCAGTCACGTTGGCGAACATGGCCGGATAGTGCGGGTCCATCTGCGTGATCGCTGCCATGCCGGCGGCCGACGAAGGTGGCATGGTGAACGGCATGCGGAAGTCGCGAATTTGGGCATACGTGGCGTATGCGCTGACGCCGACCGTAAACCCCGGCATTAACTGATATGCTAGCGCGGGTCCCATCTTCATGGCCGCGAAGAAACTTTCATAGTCCTGGTTGGCACCCAACAAGGCATGTTGCAGCTTGAAGTCGGATCCGAAGCCACCGATAGGCTCCATGCCGACGGCCCATGACAGCCGCGGACTGATCTTCTTTCCCACGTACGCGAAGGAGCCGAGCGGATACGCGTGTCGCGCGCCATCCGCGGTGCTCGCGTTGATGCTGTTGCGAAACGTCAGGCTCGGCGCAAACGCCGAGAGGTTCGCCTCGAATGCTGGCCGCTGGAACCAGGCGATTGCCGCGGGATCGCGGAACAGGTCCGTCGGTACATCATCACGCGCCCGCGTGACGCAGCCTTGGCCGGCGGCTCGCGCCGAAAGGCATTGCAGGACGTATCCGTTCGTTTGTCCCGGCAGTGTCGTTGAAAGCATGACGCCGGCCAGCGCAACCGCGGCGCTCAAATACCGTGTCGTCCTCATAATCATCCTCACGCTTACTAGATGAAGATCACCTGCGCCCCTTCGGACTTCTCAAAGAAGTCCATGGCGGTGATCACGTCTTGCACTTGTGGAACCAACTCTTCGCGCTTGATATCCATCATTTCCATCGCCATCTGGCACGCATAGATCTCCGCACCCGAATCGCTGAGCGTGACGAGCAGCTCTCGCACCGTGGGCACGTCGATCTCCTCGATCTTTTTCTTCATCATCCGGGTGGCCAGACTCTCCATGCCTGGCAAGCCAGCGATCATGGCTGGCATGTGTGTGCCTGGATTCCCCACGACTCCCGCGTGCAGCTTGTCTACGGTGGATTCGCGGATGATGTCCATTCCCCAGAACGTGAAGAACAGCACCGCGTCGATGCCCATCATCCGGGCAGCGTTCGCGAGGATGAGCCCGGGGTACGCCATGTCCAGACTGCCCTTCGAGCAGATGATGGCCACCTTGCGATTCGTCGCGGCAGCGCCGTTCGTCGCTGCAACCGGCCCGCCGGCGGTCTCCAGTATGCCTTGCATGTCACCCCTCCTGTGAGAACCGGATTCACCGGTCGTTCGTCAGACGCAACTTTTTGGTTTGGTCAGTCCTGACACCTTCGCGGCCAGGATGCCGGGTCCTTTTGGGAACAGTTGGTACAACTCCTTGGTCGGAATGCCGGACTCACTCGTGATGCGCCTCAGCCCGGGTGCCGTTCCTTTTTCGGCGGCGTCACGCCGACAGAACTCGATCACCTTCCAGTGCCGCTCGGTCAGCGTAATGCCGGCCTGGCGAGCAATCTCTTCGGCGATGTCGGGCGTCCACTCCTGCGGGTCGATCATGAAGCCGTCGTCGTTCAGCTTCACGGCATGTCCTGCGATCGTTGCGGTGGTCATATGTCCTCCAAGGCATCCGGCGTTGGGCCGGCGCGTGTCGAGTTAACGTTTGGACGCAGCGTCTGGCGCCGTCGCCGCCCGTCCAGCCAGCTGAAGCACCGTCAGTAGCAACGAGAGGGCGCGACGCACATCCGGCGCGCGGAACTGCCGGAACAGGGCGCCCCAACTGGGAGTCGGTGCGCGTCGAGCATGCTCAAGCTCTTGCCGGGCGCTGGCCAGCCACGCTCTTGCTCCCGACTTGCTCAGCGCGTCGAACTTCCCGATCGCCAGCAACATGGCGTCATTCACCACTGGCATCATGTCGACGACGAGTTCTTCCAGCTCCTCGCGACGGGCGTCCAAAGCGCGCAGCATCTGCGTCTGTTCAGCCAGTATCTGCTTCTGTTCGGCCAAGGTGCGGCGCAGGTCTTCCCAGTCGGCGAGAGAGGGCGATGGAGTCGTGACTTCATCGACTCGTTCCATCACGGCGGTCATGGTCAGCTCCTTTTCCCCGCCATGCTCATGCGCGGGCCAATGGCGTGTAGGTCAGCTCCCTTCATCAGCACATTCCAGTAGATCCACTTGAATGCCAGCTTGCCCCAGTGGTTCGCTTCGGTTTCCTCGAGAAGAGTCAATGGCCCGACTTCAGGCAGCGGATATTTTCCAGGGAGCGGCTCGGTGTCGTAGTTGAAATCGATGAGCGTCGCCTTGCCGAATCCGGTCTCAATGAAGCAATTGGCATGTCCGTCGAACGCGGGTTCGAGCTCGCGGCCCCCGATCGCTCGGTGGATGTTCTCGGTCAACACCTCGGCCTGGAAATGCGCGACGGAACCCGCCTTTGATGACGAGAGATCCGTGGCATCGCCGATCACGAAGACGTTCTTGAACGCCTGCGACTGCAGCGTGTGCCGATCGGTCGGTATGAAATCGAGTTCATTCCCCAGCCCCGATCGTGCGACCGCCTCACTCCCGCGATGCGTGGGCACCGTTACCAGCAGGTCGTATGGGATCTCGCGACCGTCCCAGCTCTTGAGTATGCGATTCGCGCCGTCGACTTCACCGGCGTTGAACATGGTCTCCACGTGAATGCGACGTGTCGTCAACAGATCGCCGAGCACGTCAGAACAGCGTTTCTTAGTGAACGCGCCGTCCAGCGGTGTTGCGTACACCAGCTCGACCTTGTCACGGATGCCCTGCGTGGTGAACCACCAGTCGGCCAGGAACAGGAACTCGAGCGGCGCAACGGGGCACTTGATCGGCATCTCGACCAGGTTCACCACCAAGCGTCCTCCTTCCCAACTTCGGAGTTTCTCGGCGAGTGCGACGGAGCCCTCGGGCGTGTAAAAATCGAAGGCCGTCTTACGCCATCCTTCACCAAGTAGCCCCTCGGTCTCGGACGGACAGATGCGACTTCCCGTCGCGATGATCAGGAAGTCATAGGCAAGGGCTTCGCCGGATTTCATGACCACCCGATTCTCGTCAGGTGCAATCTTGTCGACTTCGCCAAGGATGAGGCGTGCCGCCGGTGGAAGAATGCGCGAGCGCCGCTTGTAGAGATCGCGCTCGGTGTACACGCCAAAGGGGATGAACAGCAGTCCCGGCTGGTAGACGTGCCGGTCGTCCTGATCGACGACGGTCACTTCCCAGTCATCCATGGGCAGCGTCCGAACGAGTTTGGCTGCCATCATCGTTCCTGCCGAGCCACCACCAAGTATCAGGATCCGTCTCATGTGCTCCTCCCGGCCTGCGCTGAACGCACGTTGCTGGCGTGTACTAAGGCACAGAGTGCGCCAGCTCCGAGAGGTGTTGGTAAGTGCTTGCAGGCATGCGCGTTAGGCATGGAGCGCGAGCTCTGACATCGAGCTTCGTGAAACCTTCTGTTGCAACAACGGAAACGCCGTGAAACGTTTCCGTTTCACGGCGTCGGCGTCGAATGGAACGACCGCGTCAGAGTCGGTATTGCTTCATCTTCCGCCAGAGCGTCGTCCGACTCATCCCTATCGAGGCCGCCGCGTCGTCGCGTCGATAGTGCGCTCGTTCGAGCGCTTCCCGAATGCGAATGCGTTCAGCTTGCTCTTCAGCAGAGGTAGCGTAGTTGTCGGCGGTGGCTTCGGTCCGACTCCGCAGATCCACGCCCACTCGTGCCGTGCTGGCGCGAGAGTCCTGCGAGATCCCTGGTGGAAGGTGCTCAACGTGCACCGTCTGTCCATCGCAGAGCGCCGTGGCGTACTCCAGCGCGTTCTCTAGTTCACGGACGTTGCCAGGCCAGTCCCACGCCACCAAGGCTTCCAGCGCCGCTGGCGCCAACCGCAGGGCGCGATTGCGTCGATGGCCGATCCGATTGAGCAAGTGCGGGATCAGGAGCGTGAGGTCGTCCCGTCGCTCACGCAGCGCCGGCACATGTATCGGCACGACGCGCAACCGATAGAAGAGATCTTCGCGAAACCTTCCGGCGGCCACCGCCTGCGCCAAGTCCACGTGCGTGGCCGCGATTACGCGCACGTCCACTTTGCGGGTCCGCGAGTCTCCCACCCGTTCGAAGGTATGATCCTGCAGGACTCGCAGCAGTTTGACCTGCAACGCCGGAGGCATGTCGCCGATCTCGTCGAGAAAGAGCGTGCCGCCGTCCGCCAGCTCAAAGCGCCCGGCGCGGTCGCGCACAGCACCGGTAAAGGCCCCTCGCACATGACCAAAGAGTTCGCTCTCCAACAACTCCGAGGGTAGTGCCGCGCAATTCACCGCCACAAACACCCCGCGCCTCCCCGATCTGGCGTGCAGGGCGCGAGCGACCATTTCCTTGCCCGTCCCACTCTCGCCAGTCACCAACACCGTTGCGTCGTTCTCATTGAGCAACTCAATCAGGCGGAAGATGCGTTGCATGGGCGCGGACTTGCCGACAATGCCCTCGAACGACGGCACTTCATCGGCATGCGCGGGCCCGTCCGCCGGCCGGATCATGATGGCCGTCCGCGCACCGGCGTCGCCACAATGTGTCCCTTGAGCAATCGGTCCGATCGAAATCGATACCGGGATGCGACGACCGTCCGCCCCCGTCAGCTCCGCCGCCCACCCCTCACGTCTGGCGCCAGCCTCCATCGCTTGCGACAGCGTGCCTTGTGCCCCAAACAGCGCGACGCCGAATACACGCTCCAGGGCCACGCCGCGGATATTCTCCGCTGAATACCCTAACAACTCCGCCAGTCTACTCGATGCCGACATCACCGTATGCTCGGCGTCGGCGATGATGAACATTCGCCCCAGGCTGCCGAGTAAAGTCTCAACTTGTTCGCTTGGGCGCGTGCCCGAGTCGGCATCCACACGTCGCACGGTTTCGATGGCGCCCGTCAATCGGCCTTCATCGTCACGCGTGACCATGCCCGACCGTACGATCTCGATCTCCGTCCCGTCTTTCCGAAAGACCGTCAGCTGCGTCGCGTCAATCCTCCCATGTCGAAAGACCCCACATCCCCTGAGGCACTCACGACACCGAAATAGCGAGATGCACGGTTTTCCAAGCACCTCAGGCGCACTGAAGCCGGTCATGCGCTCCAGCTCTGGACTGACGGACGTGATGTTGCGATCGGCGTCAACCTGAAACCACCCCACGCCAGCCAAGGAGGCTAAGGTGTTGGCCACCTCGTCGGTGGGAGGAGTGTCGGGACACGCTGAAACGATGGTCGCCATAGTGAACCAGACGTTGCAACGTCCTGTTTCACCATGCTGTCAGGGGAGCCAACCGGGTCGACTCAGGGCTGCCCCGACCTCGAACGGACTCTCCCCTTACCCACCGAGCCCGACTTCCCAGCCGACACGCGCGCCGACGACGTCAGGAAACCAGCCGTCCGCCTAGGCGCGATGGTGTCGCTCGACGGATGCGATGCCTAGTGCGCGTGTACGGCCGCCCGACACCCGTCCAGAAACTCGGGGGACCCGTTCGCGCAGTCAGCTTCGGCAGACACGCCGTTGTCGACGGCCCACGCATAGCCTTCGGTGTAGGTGCTGCGTGGAGGCGTCGCAGCTGGCGAACCGGCTGCTGGCGCCGTCGCGGCGCCGGGCTTTTTGTCACTGAGGCGACTCTCGATCCGTACCGCCAGCGTCATAGCCACGCACACCATGAGAGCCGCGGCACCCAACGAGCGCCTCGCTCGAAAGCTCCCGCCAAGCAGCGAAATCGCGACGAGCCCGCAGGTTAGGCCCAGGTACCAGACCCCGGCAAAGAAAACGGCAACGCCCGCGGCCGCGCCCTCGCCGAATTCGAGCTTTACGCCGATCAGCCGCCAAGCGCCAACCACCAATGGTATGGTGAGGACAACCGCCAGAAGGCCCGAGCGGGTGCCCACCCAATACCCTCCGGCGCACAACAGGAGGGTGACCAGAAGAATGGCGGCGAGTATCGTCATGGGCGTGGAGCGTCTGGTGAATGCATGTGCCCCAGTTTGGGATCACTGGGGCCTATTCTGAGACGCTCCGAAGCCAAGGCACGAAACGCGTTCACGACATCGAGCCTGAAGCCGCGCGGCCGCGGGAAAGGGCACGTCCTATTATTGAAGCGCTTCGCATGACTGCGGGGTGCGCCGCATCCACCCGTTCCGAGGAGCAGGGCATGGCATCCGTTGATCGTCGCCACTTCCTGGCCCAAGTCGCCAGCGGCGTGGCCGCCAGCAATCTCCCCTTTGCAGCGCACCTTGCCGGCTCCGCCCCGACTCCTACTGGCCCCATGCCTGAACCCCATGCCGCAGCCCTGGCCGCTCCGGTGTATGCCCCCCTCCCGTTAGGCGCCGTTCGACCAGCCGGCTGGCTGCAACGACAACTGCGCATCCAAGCCGATGGCTTGAGTGGACATCTGGACGAGTTCTGGCCCGACGTGGCCCAGAGCCAATGGTTCGGCGGAGCCGCTGAAGGATGGGAGCGTGCACCGTATTGGCTGGATGGCGCCATTCCATTGGCGTGGCTGCTGAACGACGCGGTCCTCAAGGATCGTGTGACGTCCCACATGGACTACATCATCGACCACCAAAGGCCAGATGGCTGGTTCAGTCCGTATCCACTGGACGCCAGCAGCAAACGCTACGACCTCTGGAGCATCCTGTTGATCAACAAGGTGCTCACTCAGTATCACGAAGCCACCGGCGACGCGCGCGCGCTGCAGGCCGCCTTGCGTAGCATGCGCGCCATGCATGCCGGGCTGACCACCACGCCACTGTTCGGATGGGGACGTTTTCGCTGGTACGAAGGCGTTGTACCTGCCCTCTATGCCTATGAACACACGGGCGACAGCTGGCTGCTCGATTACGCGCGACAGCTCCGCACGCAAGGCGTGGACTTTCAGGCCCTCATGGCCACTGATGACGTGCGCGTTCCCACCCCTCGGCGAGGCCTGTGGAAGTGGACCAAGCACGTCGTGAACATGGCCATGGCACCCAAGGCGTCCGCCCTCAGCTGGCGATTAGACCAGCGTCCGGCCGATCGAGATTTTGCGACGCGGATGGTTGAGCTGCTGGACCAATTTCATGGCCAGGCGACGGGGATGTTCAGCGGTGATGAGTGCCTAGCTGGAAGGAATCCGCTGCAAGGCAGCGAATTGTGTGCGGTCGTCGAGTACATGTACTCACTCGAGCACTTGACCTGTGTGTTCGGCGACGGCGCCTTTGCCGACCGGCTGGAACGACTCGCCTTCAACGCCCTACCCGCTACCTTCGCCCCCGACATGTGGTCTCACCAGTACGTGCAACAGGTGAACCAGGTGCAATGCACCATCAACCCGGATCACGGCTGGTCGACCAATGGACCAGAGTCCAACCTGTACGGACTCGAACCGAACTACGGATGCTGCACGTCGAACATGCACCAGGGATGGCCAAAGTTCACGGCGCACCTCTGGGCACGCACACGCGAAGGTGGATTGGCCGCGCTGGCTTGGGCCCCGTGCACGGTCGACACGACCGTAAAGGACGTCCCCGTCAGCATCAACGTGGAAACGGACTACCCGTTCCGCGACACCATCTCCGTGCGCGTTCACGTGGCGCGGCCGACGCGCTTCGCGTTGCAGCTGAGGATTCCCGCGTGGGCTCGCGAGGCGACCGTGCGCGTGGCGGGCGGGAGTCCGCGTCCGGCAGCCCCGGGCGCCATGTACGCGGTGGACCACACGTGGTCGGGCGAAACCATGCTCCAACTCACGCTGCCCATGGCGGCGCGCATCACCGAGCGCTACAACGGCGCGGTGGCGGTCGAGCGCGGCCCGCTCGTCTATGCCCTGAAGATCGGCGAGGCATGGACCCGCGTGAACGCCGACAAGCCACAGCGCGAACTTCCGCATGGTGACTTCGAGGTCCGTCCGACCACTCCGTGGAATTACGGTTTGGCCGTCAACGTCGCTTCACCCAGTGACAACATCACCTTCAACGAACATCCCGTGGGGGAGCGCCCGTTCTCGCCAGAAGGCGCCGGCATGAGTGCCACGGTTCGCGCCCGTCGGCTGCCACGTTGGAAGCTGGAGAACGGATGGGCCGCGGAGATCTCTCCCGTTGACGTCGGTTGGGCCGAGCCTACCCCGCCAGGCGAACTGCAGCCGCTCGAGGACGTAACACTCATTCCGTACGGATGCACGAACATACGCATCACTGAGTTCCCACGAGTCCCGTTGACCGCCTAACCACAGTCACTTTCGTCCGCCGGAGTTCCCCACCAACTTCCACGGCATGCTGGTCGAGCAGAGCGTCGTCTGTCCCGTCCTTATTGGTCGTGACGCCCCACTCTCCGCGGGCTTCCACGCGCTGGAGCGGGCGCGGGCCGGCCATGGGAGTACGCTGCTCATTTCCGGTGAAGCGGGGATCGGCAAGTCGCGTCTGGTGCGTGCGATCGTCGAGCACGCCCGTGGCCTTGGCTTCGTCGCCTTGCAGGGTGCGTGTTTTGAGGCCGATCGCGCACATCCCTATGCGCCCCTCCTGGACTTGGTCCGCGTCCTGGCTGCGACGAGTTCCTCGGCGCTGGCAGCTCACTATTTCGCCCCCGCCAGCACGGAACTGGTCACTCTCTTTCCGGAACTACGGAGCATTTTCCCGGACACTCCCGTTCGGCCCGCGCTCGACCCCGAGGAGGATCGGCGACGCCTGTTCCATTGCTTTGGCGAGGCCATTCACGCCTTGGCCAGCACCCAGCCCCTGCTGGTCGTCATTGAAGACGTGCATTGGAGCGACGACGCCACCTTGGACCTGCTGTTGCACCTGGCAAGGCGAGTTGGCGTGCAACCGATCGCCATTGTCCTGACCTTTCGCAGTGACGAAGTTGGCCCGCGCCTTTCCCGTTTGCTCTCTGACTTTGATCGCGCGCGATGCGCATCGGAAGTCGGGCTCCGTCCGCTGGGCGCGTCAGAAGTCGCGGGCATGCTGCAGTCGATCTTTGGTCCGCAACTCGCCTTGGCTGGCCCGTTCGTGGATGCGTTGCATAACCTCACGGAGGGCAATCCCTTCTTCGTGGAGGAAATGCTCAAGGCTCTGGTGATGGCTGGCGACCTCGTTCGGGCTGACGGCACATGGCGCGCACGTCCTCTGGACAACGTGCGGGTGCCGCGCACTGCCACCGAGGCTGTCGGTCGACGCCTAGCCACTCTCTCCGCCGAAGCGCGGAGCGTCGCCTCGATTGCCGCCGTCGCCGGTCGTCGCTTCGACTTTGGCTTGCTCCAGAGCCTGACAAAACACGATGAACGCGAATTGCTGGCGCTGGTGAAGGAGTTGGTGGAGGCGCAGTTGGTGGTCGAGGAGTCCGCCGATCGATTCGCCTTTCGTCACGCGCTCACTCGCGAGGCCATGCGCGGACGCCTGTTGACGCGCGAACGCGTGGCGTTACACCGAGCCATTGCTGACTCCCTCCAACGGCAGCACGGTGGGAACAGCCATGACGTGGACGACGCCCTGGCCTACCACACCTTCGAGGCGGGTGCCTGGGAGGCGGCACGCGAGTACTCGCTCCGCGCCGCGGCGCGCGCCCTCGCCTTGTCGGCTCCTCGTGAGGCGCTGCAACACTTCGAGCGTGCGGTTACCGCCACGGAAAATGCTGGGGAGCGACCCGATTCGTCGCTCCTCATCGCTCGCGGCCGTGCGCACGAAACCCTTGGAGCGTTTCCCAAGGCCAATGACGACTTCCTGGCCGCGCTCTCCGCAGCGCGTGAGACGGATGATCGGCACGCCGAGTGGGTGGCCTTGCATGCGTTAGGCATGCTGTGGGCTGCTCGCGACTACATGAAGGCCGGCAGTTATCGGCGCGAAGCATTGGAAGCCGCGCGGGCTATCGGAGACCCGCCGCTGATTGCGCACAGCCTGAATCGCGTCGGCAACTGGCATGTGAATCGCGAAAACCCGCACCTCGGCGTGCCCTACCATCAGGAGGCGCTGGCCATCTTCGAGCACGCCGCAGACCAGCGAGGCGTGGTGGAGACCGTGGACCTGCTGGCCATGTCGCATCACATCGCCGGCACGCAAGAAGCCGCAGTGCAGCTCTATGAGCGATCGATTGAGCTGTTCACTGCACGCGCAGATCGTCGTGGCTTGGCGAATGCGCTGACCATCCTGATCGTGTGCGGGCCCAGCCACCATGCCTCGGCAGGACCCTGCGCCGTCAGCGTCCACACCGCCGAATTGCACACCAGCGAGCGTGCCGTGCACCTGGCCTCGGAGATCGGCTGGCGCGCCGGCGAGGCGTTTGCCAGGTACTGTCAGGCAGATGTCCTGGCGTGGAAAGGTGAGTACGCCCGCGCCTTACGGCTGGCACGGGAGTCCCTCGCGATCGCGTTGGAGCTGGAACACCTCGAATGGCAGTGCGGCGCGCGACGCGTGCTGGGCGCGACAGCGTTGGATTTGTTCGCACACACCGAGGCGCTGACCCAGCTCGAGGCGGCGCACATGCTCGCTAGGCAGCTCGGCTCCGCTACCTGGATCCGCTGGACCGGCGCGCCTTTCGCCATTGCCCTGGCGCGTGCGGGTCACGTGGTGCGTGCCCACGAGGTCCTGGATGACGTCGATCGCTTGGTGCCGCTGGATGATCGCACGACGCCGCGAACACTGGGCGTCCGCTACTTGCAGCTGGCTCGCGGCGAAGTTGCGTTGGCCACGGAACGACCGCACGACGTGTTGACGATCGTGAGCGAGCAGGACGCCATCGGAACGCCACGCGCCGCGTTGCTCCGTGCGCACGCGTTGGTGCGACTGGAGCGCTGGAGCGAAGCAACCGCGGCGTTAGGCGCCGGACGGGACGAGGCGCAACGGCAGGGGGCGCGACCACTCCTCTGGCGCATCGATGCCCTGATAGGTGACGTGCATTTGGGCGCACGTCGACGCCTGGAAGCGCGCCGTTCCCTCGACGCGGCGCGCGCCACCGCCAGCAGCTTGGTGGTTGGATTCGATGAGCCATCATTCATCACCCCCTTCCGCACCGGCGTCGATCGCCTAGCCCCACCGCCCCCGGCACCTACGCCAGGTCAAACAGCCAAAGCCGCCCACGGCGGACTCACGCGCCGGGAGCGTGACGCGGCGGCCCTGATCGCACAAGGGAAGTCCAACCGCGCCATCGCCCGCATGTTGGGCATCGGCGAGCGAACGGTCGAAGGGTATGTGGCCTCGGCGCTCGCCAAGCTGGGCTTCTCCTCGCGCGCGCAGATTGCGGTATGGGCCGCAGAACAAGGCTTATCGGGAAGCCCCACACGAACGGATCGACCCCGACGCGACTAGCCTGCTGACTCACCCGGTGGAAGGCGACTCGTCGCTTACCACCTCCACTGGCATCTGGCTGATCGAGCGACCGACAGTGAGCTCAGACCTCAGGTGGTCATCCAGCGACAGAAAGGCGGAGTCCGGTTCTGCGCCTAACGCATCCAGCAACTTGCTGAAGAAGCACCGGACGGCAGCCGCCGCGGCCACGTCGAAGATCTCAGCGTCAGTCAGTCCGTAGTCCCGCAACTGCTGAATGTCCGCTGCACCGACGGAGGTCGCGTCGCGCGCAATGCGCTCGGCGAACGACATGATCGCAACATCCGTGGGCGATAAGTCGGCTCGTGTGAAATCGTGCGCAATTTGCGTCGTCTGGTCCGGACCATAGAAGTCGCGACTCAGAATCGTCCCGTGCGCCAACAGGCAATACGAACTGCGGAGAGCATGCGCCGCAGCCATCGTGGCCAACTCATAGCGCCGGGTGTCCAGCGTGGATCGAATGCTTCTAAGCAGGCTGCCCCACGCATCCATAACCGCGGGCCGATGGCTGAAGAGCTTCGCGTAGTTCGGCACGTAGCCGAGAGCCTTCTGGCTTTGCGCGTACATGGCTCGGACGTCGTCGGTCGAATCCGATACGGGGACGGTCTGAATGAATGCCAAAGGAGCCTACCTGTAAGTGATTTCTGCTGAACTGTTTATGGCGCTTGTCGTCGATATGGTCCAGATCCTAAACCAGGTGCCAGCACGGGCATGCAAGATAGACCTAAGTCCCGATGCCCCGTACATGATTTGAATTTCCCCGTATTCGCCCCGGAGTCGCCCGGGCTGTACGCCGATATCCTCCCCCCGCGTTGAACGGCAGCTCCCAGCTGCACACGACGGACTCGACAGTCACTGGAGGACATACACATGCGGACAACCCTTTCGCTCTCATCACTTCTTCTTGCCTTCGCCATCAACTCGGCGCACGCGCAGTCTCATGCCGCGACGCACAGCGCTGCACCGGAGTTCAAGTGGGGCCCCGCACCTTCGGTCTTCCCGGCCGGCGCTGAAATGGCGGTGCTCCACGGGGATCCTTCGAGTAACGCCGAGTTCACTGTGCGACTCCGCTTTCCCAACAAGTATCGCATTGCCCCACACACGCATCCGACGGATGAGAATGTCACCGTCATCAGCGGCACCTTCCGTGTTGGAATGGGGAAGACGTTCGCGGAAAAGGACATGCTCACGTTAGGCACCGGAGGCTTTGTCACGGCGCCGGCCAACGAGGCCCACTTTGCCGAAGCGCAAGGCGTGACTGTGGTCCAGGTGCACGCCATGGGGCCGTTTGTCCTTACCTATGTGAACCCGGCGGATATGCCACACCCAACGCCAGGCAGGTAAGTCGCGAACCGCCGGCATGCGTCGGCTGCATCACCTCACGATGACACGTCCCGAGCTATTCGACATGAATCCCCAACTCGACACCGCAACCGCGTTGCAGCCAGTCACCGACCTCGCATGGGACGCCGATCGCGCCCGCACGTTTGGTGGTCAGGTGGTCGATCTCTGGGGCGAATTCCTCGAACGCCTCTCGTCACTGCCGATTGGCAGGCGCGCTACCGCCGCTGAGGTCCGTGCAGCCGTCGCCCGTCCGGTTCCCGACGAGCCGCTCACCGCGGACGAACTCCTGTCGACGCTGCGAGCGTTGATGTTCGAAAACTCCACGTACACTGGTCACCCCGGATTCATGGCCTACATCAGCGGCGCCGGCACCGTTCCCGGCGCCGCTGCCGACCTCCTTGCCGCCGCACTCAACCAAAACGTCGGCGGCTGGAGGCTATCGCCAGGTGCAACTGAGATCGAACTCCACCTCGGTCGGTGGTTTGCCTCACGCCTTGGACTGCCTGCGTCCGGCGGAGGCTACGTCACGTCGGGGGGCGCCATGGCCGCGTTTGTTGGCTTGAAGGCAGCCCGTGACGCACGCGCCGGCTGGGCTATTCGTGATCTGGGCACTCGAGCGGGTCCTCCCCTCACTATCTACGCGTCGGCGCAGGTACACGACGTCAATACGCGAGCGGCCGACATGCTCGGACTCGGCCGCGACGCCGTGCGTCTGGTTCCCTGCGACGACCAGCTTCGCATGAATGTGGATGCCCTGCGTGCGCTTGTCGCCAAGGACATTCGGAATGGGTTCAAGCCCATCGCCGTCGTGGCCACGGCCGGCACTGTGGCGACGGGCGCGATCGACCCGATGAATGCGATTGCTGACCTGTGCGCCGAACAAGGCCTGTGGATGCACGTCGATGGTGCCTATGGTGGCGTCGCGGCGCTCACGGACACGTTGCATCCCCTGTTTTCCGGCATCGAGCGCGCCGACTCCGTCGCCCTCGATCCACACAAGTGGCTATACACGCCGCTCACTGGTGGCGTCATCGTTATGCGTGATACGCGATGGCTGGGCCATGCGTTCGCCATTGACCCGAGCTACGTCCACGATGACAAGGAGCTCACCGGTCGCGGCGTTGATTTCTACGCGCTTGGTCCGCAGTTCTCGCGCGGTTTTCACGCGCTCAAGATCTGGATCTCGCTGCTGGCGCACGGATGGCATGCGTACTCACGACGCATCAATCACGATGTGGCCCTGGCACGCTATCTCTTTGACCGCGCCAGCTCCAACCCCCAGTTGGAAGCGATCGGCCCACAGCCGTCACTCTCCATTGCATGCTTTCGGTACGTCCCGCCCTCCCTGCGCGGAAACGCTTCGGCGGAGCCGTACCTGAACGCCTTGAATGAACGCCTGATGGCCGAGCTGCAACTCGGTGGGCGGGTCTTCCCCTCGAATGCGGTTATCGATGGCCGCTTCGTTCTGCGCGCCTGCATCGTGAACTTCCGCACCGAACGCGCGGACATCGATGCATTAATCGACCAGACGGTCGAACAGGGCGCGGCGCTGCACCAGCAGTTTGGCGGAGTCATCCCTCCGTCGCATGGCAGTCACCACTAACACCGTTTTGGAGGCCCCAAATGGGCAATGCAGATACAACGTTCGCCCCTCGCTTCATTCGTGAACCACACGTCGTCACCGCCGAGGCGCCTGTGGCGCATGTCCTGCCAGCCAGTGATGCGCTGACGGAGCGCTCGCGTCGGGTCTGGAGCGCCGGTGACTATGACCGCATCTCACTCGGCTTCCGCCACGAAGCGCAGGCGTTTGTCGATCGGCAGGCGCTGGGGCCTGGCCAACGTGTGCTCGATGCGGCCTGCGGCAGTGGCAACCTCACGATTCCTGCCGCACGCACCGGTGCACGTGTCACTGGGTTTGACCTGATTCCTGCCCTCCTTAGTGTTGCTGCTGACTGGGCAGAGCGCGAGCGGCTGGCCATCACGTTCGAACAAGGCACGGTCGAGGAACTTCCGTTTCCGGACGTTCGATTCGACGTCGTGCTGTCCATGTTCGGACTTATGTTCGCCGCTCGACCGGACGCGGTGATGGCCGAACTTGCGCGTGTCACGCGACCCGGCGGACGAGTGGCCCTGGCGAACTGGACACGCGAAGGGTTCATCGGACGCATGCTGGCGAAGCACGTCGCATTCGTTCCCCCGCCGGCCGGCGTGCCCAGCGTGCTGCTGTGGGGAGACGAGGCAACGATTTGCCAACGGTTCGATCCTCGTTATTGGGACGTCACCACGAAACGTCGCATGTTGACCTTCCGGTACCCTCACACGCCGGCCGGCACGGCAGAGCTCTTTCGTGCGGCATACGGTCCAACGGTGCGGACGTTCGAGGCGCTCGATGAGGATCGACGAGCGGCGTTTGCGGCGGAGCTGGTGGAGCACTGGTCCCGGAGTCACCGGGCGGAAGCGCCGGCGACGGTGGTGGACGCCGAGTATCTGGAAGTGGTTGCCATACGCCGTGCATGAGACGGCGCGTTCGATGACCGTCCGGTGCGCGACGGCGGTCATCGAACCCCGCGTTCGCCCTTTGGCGCGGAAGTCCGAGTCCTTTGCGTGACCGGTGAGGTAACGGACTCAGAACCGGCTGGCTCTATCATCGCAATGCAGACGTGGAATGAAACGTCGCATGGTGCCAGGTGGGCCCTTGGTCATGCAAACGTTGGATATGTTATTGTGGTATATGCCGTTAGCCGAACGAGTGGCCGCGCGTCGGCGTTGGGAACGTGGTCTGCTTCTTGGGAGTGCAAGCAGTTCGAGATCCCCTGTCCCAATGGAGAGTTCATGTCCCAGCTTCTTCGGCGTCTCGTCGCCATCACAGGAGTCGTGTCGCTGGCCGCGTGCGCGGCCGAGTCGACCACTTCACCACTTTCAGCCCCTGACGCTCTGCTGTCCGGTGGCTCAAACAGCGGTGGAGGGGGCGGCGGCGGCGGTGGTGGTGGTGGTGGTGGTGGTGGCGGCGGCGGCGGCGGCGGCGGCGGCGGTTCAGGACTGCCCTCCTACACGGCGCGCATTGACTCGATCGGCGTGATTCCCGTGAACTTCTACTACGGCACGCCGTCCAAGTGGTGGGTTGGCGGTCGGGAGTTCCAGTCGACCTTCCTGACCCGCTACAAGACACTCAACGGCCAGCTGACGGTCGGGACCTGCGCTTCGGTCAGCTACAATTCGGCGGGCGGCGTGGATTACATCGACGACTTGAAGTCGGAACTGCCGACGAAGTGTCCGTAGTTCCTAACGGCTGCTTCATACGCCACGTGTGTGACAGGAGCTGGGGGCTGGTCACCGCCCCCAGCTCCAACGTTTCCCGTGCTGCTCGAACCACTGGTGTCAGCTGGCACGGCCGTGAGTGGGTCGCCGGCCACAGGCATGACTCGCCTATGGGCAGGGCCAAGGACAATGCCTAGACGGTGGATAGGCCATAATCCGGCCCCGCCAATCACCACGCCTGGCGATGACATCTGTCATTTCGTTCGCCGCGTCTTTGCCTTTGGGCGACCTGTTGATTTCCGACGGGTCGAACGCGCGCCTGGGCCACTCGCGTCCGCCAACTTCCAGAACTGCGCCTCACCAATAATCGTGATCCGGTGACCGATGGCCGCGAGCCGCCGAATCTCCATCAGCTTCAACCCACCGGCGTCACCGGCGATCTGGAGGGTATTGGGCCGCCCCCTTACCAAGACGTCGGTGGACTGCCCTGGCTTGGATTGAACGACGGCACCGGCCTTTCGCGCGGCCGCGATGGCCTCCCCTCGCGACCTGCTCAGAAATCCAGTGAACGAGATGCGGAGTCCCTTCAGACTGGCGACGCGTCCCTTGCGCAGTTCCCGTGGGCGATGCCGCAGCGCGGCGATCAACTCACCCGCGGCCTCGTACCGTTTGCCACGCGCCCCCAGGCACCGATGGATGACTTCCTTGAGATGATCACTGCACGGCAGGGTGCGGACATCTTTGCTCCGCATCGGAATGGTGATGTTCCCGCGCAGAAGCATCGCCGCCAGCTGCCCCACCTGATAGATGTCGTCACGCTGCTGCCAGCGGCGCATGCGTCCCCACGCAATTTCCGTGGGCGCGGCGGCCAAGTTGAAGGCATCCGCGGTTACGCCGTGTCGGCTCAGCTGATGCGTCGCGATGCCGAAGTCTCCCAGCTTCAACTGCTCGCCTTCACAGACAAACACGTTGAAGGGCGTGAGGTCACGATGAAGCGCCTGCCCACGGTGCAGTGCATCCAACGCACCAAGGATACCTGCGATTTCGCGACGGACCACGCGCTCGGGCTGCTCCCCCTTCTTTGCCAACCACGCCCCCAAGTCACCGTGCTCCGCATACTCCATCGTCAGGCAGTAGCGCGTCGTGGAACCGTCAACCACGACAAACCGATCGTATACGCGTAACGCTCGCGCCTGCCGGCCCAGCAGCTGCGCGAAGTATGCCTCACGCAGCCATCCCGTGATGTGGTCGCTGATCTTCACGCAAACCTGTGCGGGAAAACCATCAAGCGGGACGGGCGTGGCCAGATACACCTCGCCGAATCCCCCTTTGCCGATCAGCTTGTCCAGACGATAAGTACGCCCCGTTTCCGAACTCGTGACCGTTGGAGCTGGCTGGGGAGCGGCATGCGGGTGTTCGGATGGCGACATCGGCTGCTCGGTGAAGGCCGGTTCCTTGACTGGGGAACTCTACTCGGCCACCTCACCGTGCAAAAGGTCGCGCGGGCGCCACGGCGGCGCCGACCGTTATTCTCGCAGCGCGATCATGGGATCGACACTCGCCGCGCGCCAAGCCGGCACCAGCCCGGCACACAGGGCGGCAAGCGACAGTAACGCGATCGACACCAAGAACGCCGTTACATCGGTCGGAGGCATGCCGTACAAGAGCGATGCCACAAAGCGCGTGGTCGCCAGCGCCACCGTTCCACCAGCAAGAACGCCAATCCCCACGACCGTCGCCACATCGCCGAGCACGAGCCGAACGACACGTTCTCGCCCGGCACCGAGCGCGATCCGCACGCCTAGTTCGGCGCGACGACGTGCCACGGCATACGCCATCACTCCGTACAATCCGACCATAGCGAGCAACGCCGCCAGCGCGCCGAACGCACTCGTTAGGACCGCCAGCAAACGTTCACTCTGCAGAGATTCTGACAGGATGCGCGTCATCGTATTGAAATCCAGGACGATCGCGGGGTTCACTTCTTCCATCGCTCGTCGCACGGCAGCAACGGCGCTCATCGGCTCTCCCCGTGCACGTAGCACAAGCGTCGTGTGAAACGCGGCCTCGCGGGCTTGCGTCGCCGGCAGATACGCCACCGCCTCTGGCGCCTCGCGCAGCGTTCGATACTTCGAATTCTCCACCACCCCAACGATCGTGTACGGAGCGCTCAGCGTGTCACGGAGTTGCAAGCGATAGGATCGGCCCACTGGACTCGCGTTCCCGAAGAACCGACGCGCCCACGCGTCGTTCACGATCGACACGTTCGGTGCGCCCGTTCGATCCGCGTCGTTGAAGTCACGTCCACCCAGAAAGCGCGTCCCCATGGTGTTGAAGTAGGCATCGCCCACCTCATTGAAGAACGTGACGGCGTCATCGTCTTTCTTTGGCGTGAAGCCATCCACCCTGACCATGTCGTTCCACGAGCTTCCGCTCACGGGCGTAACATCCATGCTGCTTGCCGCCACAATGCCTGGCACTGCGCGACTCCGATCCAAGATCTGGCGCCGCATCTCGCGCACGGCTTCGCCAGTAAGCCCTGTCCGCCGCAGGCTGACGTCGGCCAGCAGGATGCCCTCTGGCTTGAAGCCCGGGTTCACATTGGAAAGCCGTTTGAACGTGCCGACGAAGAGAGCGGCACCGACCATCAATACCAGCGACAGAGCAACCTGCAACATCACGAGCGACTTTCCGAATGACCACCGCGAATGACCCGTGAGCACGCCCCGACCCTGCGCCTTCATGGACGCCTGCGCACTGATGCGCGTTGCACGCCAAGCCGGAGCGACACCAAAGAGGACCACCGTGGCGGTCGTCACCGCGAGGGCAAAACCCAGCAGGCGCATGTTGAGCGAGAGATCGAGCGACATGGCGTCCTGGCCAGCATTCGGCTGGATCAGTCTCACAAGACTCGGCGCGCCCCACTGCGCCAAGACCACGCCGGCCACGGCTCCCAGCAGCGCAAGGATGGCACTCTCGGTCAGCAACTGCCTGACGAGTCGCATGCGCGCGGCGCCAATTGCCTGTCGGATGGCCAACTCGTGCTGTCGCGCCTCAGCGCGAGAGAGCAACAGGTTGGCAACGTTGGCGCAGGCAATCAGGAGGACCAGGCCCACCGCGACCATCAGCGCATAGAGTGGCTTGCCAAGCGTTGTTCGCATGTCGGATACGCCACGCGACGCAGGCTTCAAGTACAAGCCGCGCGTTAGATAGTCCTTCTGGTTCTCGACCGAATACTCACTTGGCAGCGTCTCGGCGTACACGGCCTTGGCCATGGACTTCATGCGCGCGCCAGCTTGCGCCGGTGTGAGGTCCGGCCGCACACGCCCGATGGCACGCAGGAACCACCGCGTGCGACGATCCAAGGCTCCCGGTGTGTCGTTGATTAGGTCCGACGAGCATAAGGGAAGGTAGATCTCCGGTTCGCGCCCGACGTCCACGCCGCGGAAGTCTTCAGATGCAACGCCGACAATCTCGACCGGATGCCCAGATAGTCGCAGAATCTTTCCTACAGCATCCCGCGAACCCGCGTACTCGCGTTGCCAGAACCGATAGCCAAGCACGGCGACCCCGCTGCACCCACGCCGGTCGTCCGCGGACGTGAATAGTCGGCCAACCGCTGGGCGCACGGCGAAGGTGGGAAAGTAGTCACCACCAACCATGGCGCCGTTCACACGCCGTGCCTCTCCGCCATCCGACAGATTCAGGTTGGCTCCAGTGAATGCTCCCACACTCACAAAGGCGGTCTGGCGATCGCGAATCTGCTCCCAGAGCGGATTCGTGAAGTAGCCATTCGCGTCCATGGAGTCGCCCGTCACGAGAAACAGTTCATTCGGACGCTCGACGGGGAGCGGCCGAATGAGCAGCGAGTCGATCAGGGTGAAGATGGCGCTGTTTGCCCCTACACCCAGACCTAACGAGGCCACCGCCGCCACGGTAAACACGGGCGTGCGCCACAGCCCGCGCACGGCGTACCGAAGATCTCCGGCAACCGATTGCACCCACTCCGCCAGATCGGCGCTGCGCGTGCGCTCGCGTTGGGAGGTGGTGTTGCCGAATTGTCGTTGCGCCTGACGAATGGCCTGTTCCCGTGGAACCCCGCGCGCCACCAGTTCATCGGTACGCTCGGCCAAGTGGAAGGCCACTTCGCGCTCGATGTCGCGCGAGAGTTGGTTGGAGCGCGTAATGTTGAGGATACGGTGGTACCAGGCCATCGGGCCCTCCCCGTCAGGCGTAGCGGAGCACGCGGGCAACGCCTGTCGTCAGGCGCGACCACGATTCCTGTTCTTGTGCAAGTTGCTTACGACCGGCCGCGGTCAGCTCGTAGAATCGCGCTTCGCGATTCTTGTCCGTCATGCCCCAACTCGACCGCAGCCACCCATCCTGCTCCATCCGGTGAAGGGCCGGGTAGAGGGAGCCTTCCTCTACCCGAAGCATCTCGGCGGACACGCGCTGGATGTGTGCCGTGATCGCGTAGCCGTGCAGTGGTCCCGCCACGGACAGCGTACGCAGGACCAGCAGCGCAAGTGTTCCCTGAAGGATGTCGTTCTTTGGTCGTGCCATGTGTACCTAAGTAGCTAGGGGAGCTATCTAGGTATATGGCACCGCTACAGTGGGTGTGTCAACACCGGCGGTGACGTCACGTGTAGTTGGGGCTGTGCGGTGTGCTGCCGACCTTCTGCGCCGTCGGCAGCTGCCGACTTGAGTCAGAGACCGTGCACAACCCGATCCCTGTGGCGCGGCGCGCGCGCGTGAACCTACTGCGACTGGCGCACGGCTCCCGCGATGTACCCAGCGATCAGGTCCTGACGAATGCGGAGCCAGATTCTTCCCTGCCCATAGTTACCCGCGGTAACCACAACCGCCATGTCCAGCGACGGAGTCACGACGAGGTATTGTCCGCCGTTTCCACTCGCCTCGTACGAGGGAATGTCGCGCCCCAGCACCTTCAGCACGTGGCGGTGCCAGGCGAAGCCGTCGTCCGCGCCTCCATCCACGGGCTGTTGTCGCTGTGTGGAGCGCCGAACCCAATCACGATCAACCAGCTGCTTGCCATTCCACATCCCATCGTTCAGGTACAGCTGCCCAAACTTGAGAAAATCGCGGGGTCGCAGGTGCATCCCGCCACCTGCATATCCTTCGCCGTTGGGCATCAGGTTAATCGCATACTGGCGAATGCCCAGTGGACGAGCCAGTTCGACGTCGAAGAACTCCGGAAGCCATCGGCCATCCGCCTCATGAATGGCTTTGCCCACCAGGTTGATACCTGCCGAGCAGTAAGCATAGAAGGTGCCGGGGGTGTGCACCTGTGGCAGGGCCAACGCGTAGCGGTACCAGTCAGGCTCCGCCGACTGACCCTGCATGACGTCCTCGTTCCCCGGTGAGGAGTCGTCGTCATCGTTGCACGCCAACCCGGAGGTATGCGTGAGCAACTGTCCGATCGTTGCCCCTGCCGGCGTGAATTTGGTATCGGTCGAGATCGGCCGTCCACGATGCATGGCCACGCCTAGCATGATGGAAGTCATGGTCTTGGACGCCGAGCGCCAATCATGCGGTCGATCGGCCGCGTATCCGTAGAAATACTCGTCAAGAACCAGACGACCATGTCGCGCGACAAGAATGGAGTGGATGCGCGGCGCGGCATCGTCGATGGGAGAGGTGGCGATGACCGATCGCACAAACGCCGCAAGGGAATCTTCGTCCATCCCCACGGAGGCCGCCGTGCCGGTGATCCACCCATCGCCAAGGCCCACCGGCGGGCGATAGCGATATGGGTCGCTACTCGGTGTCCGGGGAACGAATCCAGACGCGTCATCGAGTGACCTCGGACGGGCAAGCAACGTGCCTCCAAAGTCGAAGGCGATCGTCTGTGCAGCGCTATCGTACGGCTGTGTGAAGCGACGTTTGCCGGTGGCGATATCTACGAGGCCGATCTGCCCGGACTCGGGGAGAACACGAAATTTGCGACCGCCGCCGAAGTTTCCCTCCGGATTCCGAAAACGCGCGGTGAGGCCGGCCGAGTCCTGCCTAACGTCGAAGTAAAGCGAGAAGCGCTCATCGAGCGGCGCCACGGTGCCACGCCAGGTGTTGGGCGCGCTGATGGTCAGGTGAACAGGCGACGCATACGGGACACTCACGCCCGCTGGCTGAACCCACGTGACGTGAGGCATCGCCATCGACGCTCGATCCACATGGACCCTGAGCATGCCTCGATTCCCCGGCAGGGACAGGCGTACCGTGTCACCCATCTGTCGCGACTGCACTTCAACCCCTGCCACACGAAGGCGCCAGATCGCACCGTCTCGCTCCAAGAGTAGCTCGCCTCGCACTTCGGGGCCGAGCAATTGCTCAAACCCCCAGAGTCCGACCAGCGTTCGGGGCGAGCCCTGCGCCGAAACGTCGTTCATAGCTGAGAGAAGGGTCAACACGGCTGCCGACGTACGTACCAAACGCATGACATTCAGGAAGTTGAGTGGAGGTCTAGCCGCTGGGGCATTTCGCACGGCGTGCTAGACGATAGCCTTTTGCGCCCTCGCATGTATTGTACGCATGAAACCACCGCGCTCGGCCCGTCATCGCGGGAACCATCTCTTGGCGGCGAGGCACGCGTCGCCCCGACCCTTATGAACTGCACGGTCTACATCGCCACCAGTCTGGATGGCTTCATCGCCCGCACCGATGGTGGCATCGATTGGCTTCCCGCCCCAGCGTCAGGGGGCGAAGACTATGGGTACTCGGAGTTCATGAACACGGTGGACGCCCTGGTCATGGGTCGCCATACGTTTGAGCTGGCGATGACCTTTGGTACGTGGCCGTACCGTAAGCCCGTCTACGTGCTCACGTCTCGTCCCGAGTCCCTGCCTTCTCTCCTGCCGGACCGCGTCCGCGCCCTCTCCGGATCACCACGTGAGGTCGTGGAGACCGTTCGACGCGACGGGTGCCAGCATGTGTACGTCGATGGCGGCAACACGATTCAGCGCTTCCTGCGCGCCGGGCTGGTCAATCGGATGATCATCACCACGATTCCGGTGCTGATTGGCACAGGTATTCCACTCTTCGGCCCACTGGAGCGCGACATCGCGCTCACGCACGTCGGCACGCGCGCGTATGATGACGGCTTGGTTCAGTCCGAGTACCGGATCCCAAGTGCGTGACGCCCGCGCACGGGGAGATGCGCATGATGCGGTCGGGGAGTAGGGCGCGATAAGCGGACTCTCGAGGGTGCTTCTTCTCGCGGGGACGCCTAGTGCCCCGTAGGACGAAAGGTCGAGCGCCTGCCCAAACCTCAGCACCCGGGTGGTCGGGCGGCACGACCGTGGCGTCGCAACTTTTTGCTCCCTGATTCGTATGGGAATCCCATAGGACATCATGGAGCCTGGTCTATGGGAACGGAACGTGAGCTGAAGCAGACAGCTCGAGTCGCTGGCCTGTTGTACCTGACTGTGGTCATTCTCGGGCCTTTCGTACTGATCTACGTGCCGCGCCAACTGTTTGTGATGGGAGATGCCACGGCAACGGCAACGAACATCTTGGCGCATGAGCTGATGTTCCGGACGTATATCGTGGCCGGGATTTTCTCCGAACTCTTGTTCGTTGGGACCGTGCTCATGCTCTTTCAATTGCTCAAGGGAGTAAGCCGTCCGCTGGCGATCGCGATGGCGCTTTTGGTCCTGATTGACGCCCCCTTGTCGTTTCTTGGCTCGGCGAACCAGGTGGCCACACTCGCCCTGCTGAACGGCACTGGATTCCTCACGGCGTTCGACGACGCGCAGCGAGCGACCCTCGCGACTCTGCTGCTCATCGTCCACCAGAAGGGGATCCTTGTCTCTGAAGTCTTCTGGGGTCTTTGGCTGCTGCCGCTGGCCGTGCTGGTGTATCGCTCGCGCTTCATTCCTCGATTGCTCGGCGTGTGGCTCTTCGGCAACGGCATCGCCTACGTCGGGATCAGCCTGACTGGTATGCTTGCACCGACTAAGCTCAGCGCGGTGTCGTCGGCAGCTACGCCACTCCTGTTCGCGGAAATGGCGCTCATGCTGTGGTTGGTGATCGTCGGTGTGCGTGTGCGACCGTCGGCCTCCTTATCTCCCGCCATCACATAAGCAAAACACGCGCGAGCTCAAGACTCCAACGTTCGTCTGAGTCGTTGACTCGTCGACGTAGGCTCAGCATCGTAGGCGTCCCACGCGCTGCTTCGTTCGCCTGTCGCTTTTCACTTGCCGCCCATGGTATCCACCCGCGCCCTGCTCTTCGCCACCATCGTCGCAACCCATTTGCCGTTAGCACTTCATGCGCAGGCGACGGGGCGCGGTGGCACTGCATCACCCGCGTCGACGCCTGCCAAGCGTCGTGCTTTGCTCTTGGCGCCGACCAATCCGTTCTGGTTGGCGCACGCCCCAGACACCGTTCTGGCTGACATCGAAACGACTCGCGGGATGATCACGGTCGAATTGCCGCGCGCTTGGGCTCCGAACGGTGTCGATCGGTTCTACAATCTGGCTCGTGCCGGCTACTTCGATGACTCGCGCTTCTATCGCGTCGTCGCCCGCTTCATTGCGCAGTTTGGGATTGCTGGCGACCCTGTCATTGCCGCGCGCTGGGGCCAGCGAAAGATTCGCCCTGACTCCGTGCGCACGCCTAACGCGCGCGGTACACTCACCTTCGCGCAATACACCCCGAGGGATCGCACCACAAACCTGTTCATCAACCTGAGCAACAACTCCAGCCTCGACTCCCTTGGATTTGCACCGATTGGCCGAGTGGTCCAAGGTATGGAGGTGGCGGACAGCCTGTACGCCGGGTACGGCGAGCTGACGATGGCCGGGCCTCCCCTTGATAATGGCAAGCGCCTGTACCGCGAGTCCAACAAGTACATGGACGCCGAATACCCGAAGCTGGATCGGATCCTCCGCATCACCGTCAGGTCCAACCCAACGCCGTAGCGGCGACTTCGGGTGCGTTCGGCCGCCGTAGCTGCGGGTGACGACGCGAAGAAAGCCGGATGCCGGTGGCTACTTCGCGTATACGGGTGCCAACCAGTGGTGATACTTGTCGACCTTGCCCTTCACGACTTCGTGGAAGAGCGTGCGGAGATTGCCGGTGACCGGTCCCATTGTCCCTGAGCCAATGCTCCGGTGTTCGACCTTGGTAATGGCGCAGATCTGCACGCCCGTTCCGCACATGAAGCATTCATCTGCAAGGTAGACCTCGCTCCGGTCAATATTCCGCTCCACGACCGTGACGCCGAGGTCGTCGCGCAGAAGCTGAATGACCGAACGCCGAACGATTCCCTCCAGCACGTTGCTCTGGACCGGCGGGGTGATCGCCACACCGTCGCGCACGATGAAGAAGTTGGCGACGCTCATCTCTGACACATGGCCGTCCTCGTTCAGCACCAACGCCTCGTCATACCCGGCGAGCCGGACGTCGGTGCTGCTCATCGCCGAGTTCACATATGCCCCGGCAATCTTGCCGCGTGCCGGGATCGCGTTGTCGTCCACACGCCGCCAGGCAGAAAATGCGACGTGTACGCCCGTCTCGTTTGCGGTATACGAACCGAATGGAAGGCTGAACATCGTGACGGACGCCTCGAGGTCATGCACACGCACGGCGATGTTCGTGGCCGACTTGTAGGCGAGGGGACGGATGTAGCAGTTCTCCCGGAATCCCTCGGCGCGCAGCAGCTCCACCACGATTTGCGTCAGTGACTGCTGCGTGTGGCCTAGCTCCATGCGAAGGAGCGACGCCGACTGGAGAAATCGCTTGAAGTGTTCGTTTGGGCGGAAGACAAACAGCTGTTGCTGCTCGTCATTCCAATAGCCGCGAATGCCGCCGAAGACTGCGGTCCCGTAGTTCAAGGCATGCGTCATGACGCTGACCTTGGCTTCTTCGACAGGAACGATGCGGCCGCCAAAATAGGCGAATCGGGTACCAGCGTTGCTCATTGGCGAGACCCAAGGTGAGGAGTCCAATCCGCGATGTCAGCAACAGTCGCCGAAACGCGCTCCTGAAGGTATCACGAACTCCCATCCATGTCCCGCGACCTGGCCTCGAGCGATGCGCGTCGGCCGCACCCTTCATGGCGTCGGTGTCTCGTATGCTTGACGCGGGAGTCATCTGCCCGGACTATTGACGCTAACGGAGCTAAGACATGGCAAACATCCCGTTCACCAGCAACTACAACGACCTGTCGTCACAACGCGGCTACCAGTTCCAGTTTTTCTGCCGAAAGTGTGGGAACGGGTATATGTCGACGTTTCAGGGGAGTACGCTGGGCCTTGCGGCGTCCGCGGCGAATGCGGCTGCTTCGCTGCTCGGTGGGATCTTCGGGCGCGCGGCTCAGTCGGCGCAGGCACTCCAGTCGGTCGTTGCCGGCCCTGCCCACGACTCCGCGCTGGACGCGGCCGTGCGCGAGATCAGTCCCCTGTTCAAGCAGTGTACGCGCTGTGGCCAATGGGTCTGCGAACCGGTGTGCTGGAACAAGAAGGCCGGACTCTGCGAGAGCTGTGCTCCTGACTTGGACGAGGAAATCTCCGCCGCGCAGGCACAGGCCGCGCGAGAGCAGGCCAATGCGAAAGCGCGCGAGGTTGACTATCTCGCCCAGCGAAACCTTGCCCAGGTGACGGGTGCCATCTGTCCGTCCTGTGGCGCCAAGACGCAAGGCGGCAAGTTCTGTCCGGCGTGCGGCACCTCGCTCGCCACGAAGCAGAAGTGTGCGCATTGCGGCGCAGAAGCTGACGGGAGCGCGAAGTTCTGCCCGGAGTGTGGCAAGCCATACGGGAGTTAGCGTGCTCGCCGACACGCGGCGCGCCCACGCCTCGTTCGCGTGGCGCGATGCAGCTGCCGGAGACCCGTTGATCGGCGATTGGGAAGCCTTGCTGAATGATGATGCGCTGGACGTCGGTGGTGTGCACGTGTCGTATCTCGACGTCGACGGACTGCGCGCCACGGAGTACCAGCTCGACCTCGACGTTTGGCCCGACCGCCGCCTTCGTCTGACGCAACTCGGTCGCCGCTTTGACACGTTCGTGGAGGAATTGCGGCGCCTGCGGAATCGGTCGCGAGTCGCCGGTCTGCTGGCGCACGGGATCACCATGCCGTTGGTGTTCGATGGCGCCTGGATAGGTCTCCAAGGCGAGCCACGTGGACGCATCGACGCCCTTCAGCTGCAACGCGCTGAGTTGCAGGTGTACGACACGCATCTCACCATGGTACCGGTGGACGGGGATCCTCGGCAGCTGCCGTTCGGTGCCATGCGGGACATTCGACTGTGGGACAACGACCCAGCCATCGTGGTCAGTGGCGACGCTCAGTGTGTCGTGCTCGGCCAACTGGGTCGTCAGCGTGAGGCGCTGTTTGCAGCGATCGTGGATCGGCGTGAGGCGCAGCGGAAATTCCTGACCGCACTCACGGGGGCCACAGGGTTCTCAGATGGCTGGGGCGTGACACGAACGCAAGTCACAAACATGGACCACCTGATGGAGCGGTTCACTGCCCCAAGCCGAGTGGATAGCTGCCGCACGATTGTGGAGCTGGCGGGGGGCGACGTTCGGTTCGGATTCGTGCAGCTTCTCGACCCGGATAGTGATGGTCAGGAAATCGGCGGTCTTCCCGACCCATGGGCTTCGTTCCTTCTGGCGACGGTTCGCGATCTCACGGTGTTGGAGATCCTCTCCGGCGCGTCCGCAGCAACCTATGTCTTTCGCGGAGCTATCGAGGATATCAACCGCGACTTGCAGCTCCTCCACTTCAGACGTGCACCCTTGGCGCTCTCCGCGGACGAGGCCATCATCACTCCGGCGAACCCGTTCCGCCTGGCGTTGCGACGTCTGGTCCCGTTGCATCGACTGCGCGACGCAATGGTCGCACGGATTGTTCACCGTGAGGGTTGGGAGCAGTCATTGCGTGCCACCTGCGCTGGGTCGTGACTCCCGCACGTCACCCACTGCGACATTCGACGTCCGGCGACGTGCCGACGTAGATAATTTGGGCTTGTGGGGAATCTTCATGGGTCGAGGGTGGTGGCTCGCGGCATCCTGTTAGTCAACGCAGTGGCTTGCGGGAGCACTCCGAACTATGCTGATGGCTCGCCTCGGCGTCCCACGATTTGATCAGCGCGCGTTCAACGCGTAGTTATCCCAGGTACTCCTCCCCGACGTTGAGGATGTTATGAGAAAGCTGATTGTGTCCGAGTTTGTGTCTTTGGACGGCGTGATGCAGGCACCGGGTGGCAAGGACGAAGATTTGGATGGTGGGTTCCAGCACGGTGGGTGGACGATTCCGTACTGGCATGACGACATTGGCAAGGCGTTTTTTGCGTTGATGCAGCAGTGTGATGCGCTATTGCTTGGGCGTCGGACGTACGTCGGGCATGCGCAGGCGTTTGAGCCGCTGCCGGTTGGTGATCCGTTTGGCGATGTGATCAATGCGCCGGAGAAGTACGTCGTCTCCAGAACGCTCGAGAAACCCATCTGGCGCAAGACGACCATCATTCGGGACCATGTGATTGAGACGGTGAAGTCCCTGAAGGCACAACCCGGCAAAAGCATTGTCACCGATGGCAGCAGCCAACTCGTGCATGCTCTGTTGCAGCACGATTTGGTGGACGAGCTGCACCTGCTGATGTACCCACTGACGTTGGGGAACGGCAAGCGCGTCATACCGGATGGTTTGAATACGAAATTTCAGTTGGTATCGGCCGTCCCTGTTCCGACCGGTGTCGTGATGCTTGACTACGTGCGCACCAGCGAGGCGTAAGCAATCAACGACGCGCCACGCTTAGCGTTGAACTGCTCGGGCGACATCCAAACCATTCCATACTTCGGTGGGTCCTATGCGTGTCTTCGGCACACTGATGACCCAACACACTCCATCACGCGCATGAGAATCATCACTCTGGTGATCGCCCTCCTGCTCCCGGCTCCTGCTCTCGCGCAGGTGTCGGTCGGCGACTGGCCGGCCTATGGACACGACGCGCAAGGAACGCGTTACTCGCCGTTGGCCGAGATTACCAGAAAGAACGTGAGTGCGCTGACCCAGGTCTGGACGTATCGAACGGGGGAGATGGGTGCCGCTGGGTCTCGTGCAGTGAAGCTCGAGGCGACACCGCTAGTGGTCGATGGCGTGATGTACCTCTCCACGCCGCTGGGGCGTGCCATCGCACTGGATCCGACGAGTGGAAAGGAACTCTGGAGCTACGACGCGAAGGCCGATCGCAATGGGCGCTGGGGTGACTTCGCGAACCGAGGTGTTTCCACGTGGGTGGACTCGAGAGCTGCAACGGGTGCACCGTGCAGGCGAACCATCTTTGTTCCGGTCATCGATGGACGCATCATTGCGCTGGACGCCCGGACGGGCACGCCGTGCCCGGCGTTTGGTGACTCGGGCATCGTGTCGTTGCGCCGTGGCCTGCAGAATGCCCCGTACTACAAAGAGGAATACGAACTCACCTCACCACCGGCCGTAATCCATGACTTGATCATCACCGGCTCTGCCGTCGCGGACAATAATCGCACGAACGCCGCCAGTGGCGAGGTCAGGGCGTACGATGCCCGCTCTGGCGCGCTGAAATGGATGTGGGACCCGGTACCGCGCGATTCCGCTGATCCGGCGTGGCGCACGTGGGGTGGCGCCATGGCGCACAGCACGGGTGCAGCAAATGCCTGGAGCATCATCGCTGCCGATACGGCGCGTGATCTTGTGTTCGTTCCGACGACCAGCCCCAGCCCCGACTATTACGGCGGCGAGCGGATCGGCGACAATCGTTATGCAAACTCCATCGTGGCGCTGCGGGCGAGCACGGGTCAGGTCGTGTGGCACTTCCAGACCGTGCATCACGACTTGTGGGACTACGACAATGCCGCGCCACCGGCGTTGGTGACTATCACACACGAAGGCCGGCGCGTTGACGTCGTCCTGCAGGCGACGAAGTCCGGGCAACTCTTTGTCCTGGATCGGGAGACCGGCGCGCCCGTGTTCCCCGTCGAGGAACGGCCGGTGCCCCCCAGCCGCATCTATGGAGAGCGTGCGTCCCCTACCCAGCCATTCAACACCGTAATTGCGCCACTCAGTCCCCAGCACTTCACCGCTGATTCCTTGTTCGCGTTGACGCCGGCGATGCGAGAAGCCTGTGAAGCGATGATCAAGCCGCTCCGCAACGACGGGCCCTTCACGCCGCCGAGTCTGGAGGGCACACTGGCGTGGCCGTCGAACGTCGGGGGGGCGCATTGGGGCGGCGTGGCGTTTGATCCGGCCTCTCAGTACGTGGTTGTCCCCGTAAATCGCATGGCCGCGCGGGTGCAACTCATTCGCCTGGATGAGCTGGACACTGCCCAAGTCCGAGCCAACTCATCGCGCTTGGGCGATCAATACACCCGAATGCACGGAACGCCGTACGTCATGCGCCGCAACATGATAACCGTGGAAGGCGTGCCATGTACCTCACCGCCGTGGGGCTCGCTGGTGGCTATCGACCTCACCAACGGGCGTCGTGCGTGGGAGGTTCCTCTGGGCGACCCCGTTCCATTGCGCGCCAACTTGGCGGCACAGCTCAAGCCTACGCACGGCACGCCGAATTTGGGCGGACCCATCGTGACGGCTGGTGGCATCGTCTTCATCGGTGCCACCTTCGACCACGCCCTGCGCGCGTTTGACCTGGCGACCGGTGCCCAGCTGTGGAAGGGGACGTTGCCCGCCGGTGCACGCGCGACGCCTATGACCTACCAAGCCGGTGGCCGCCAGTACGTTGTTGTTGCTGTCGGTGGTGGCGACGAGTGGGGCAACGGAGACTACATCGTGGCGTTCGCCCTTCCCCGGCGGTGAGAAGGGCGCGCCACGCCTAGGGCTGGACCCGCTGCCGCGTCTTCATCAATGCCTCGATCTCGGCGATCTCTCGCGGGGCCGTGCTGATTCGCTCCAGCCCTTTGTCGGTGATGATGTAGTCGTCCTCGATGCGAACGCCGGAGTTCTGGTACTTCAGCACGTTCGATCGCACCTTGGCAATGAAAGCGCGGTTCTTCGGGGTGTCAGGGAGCACGTCCAATGCCCGGGTGCTGATGTAAATGCCAGGCTCAATCGTGAACGCGTCGCCTTCCTTGAACGTGCGGTCGCCGAAGTACGCCTGCATCGGGTCATGGACCGCCAGCCCCAAACCATGGCTGATGCCGTGGATCATCCACAAGTTGGATTGCTTGCATTGACCCGGCTGCTTGTTGCAGTCGACGGGCCAGGGCGGATCGAATGAGGCATCGAGACTCTCCACGAGTCCCAGCGCCACCAGCCCGCGGGCTCGCACCATGACCGATGAGTCCTGTGCTGCCAGGGAGTTCATCCCAGGCTTGGAGTTGCGCTCCGCGGCCGCCTGCGCGTCCCGGACCAGTTGATACAGCTGCTTCTGCTCATTGGTGAACGTGCCGCTCACTGGAATCGTGCGCGTCACGTCCGCGGCATAGCCGTGATACTCAGTCGCGGCGTCCATGACCACCAAGTCGTTCGGCTGGATCGGATCGGTGTCCTTCATGTAATGCAACTGCGTGCCGTTGATACCCGTCCCGACAATGGACCCGTAGGCGGGACGTTCACCGCCCAGCCGCGTGAAGGTGTATTCGAGGGCCGCGCGAAGCTCATACTCGTGCGAGGGGTTCGGCACGAGCATCGCCGCCCGGTGTCCCTCGGAACTGATCTCCGCCGCCTTGCGAAGCAGGGCGATTTCCGTAGGCGTCTTCTTGCCCCGTAACTCGGAGACGATCGGGTTCGCATCGTGAACAACCAAGCCGTTGTGCCTGGCGACCAGCGCCTTCAGGAAGACGGCGCCCCGGGTCAGCGTGTCGGCGCGTGCAAAATCCTCGTCTTCGACGTCTCCGATGGCGTAAAGCGGAAGACCCGTCGTCACCAATGAGTCGACCACATGCGTGAGGTCGGCGAAGGATCGGCCGGGAATGCCATAGGCTGCTTCCGTAGCCTGCGGCGTGGCCCGCTGACCATAGTAGAACGCCGTTCGCGCATTGAGTGCCGAGAGGAAGAGGGTGCTCGTTCCCTTCTTCTTGCGAACGACCATCACATAGGCCGCATCCGGCTCCGTGTAGTTCGTTAGGTACTGGAACGCACGCAGTTGAAAGAACGTGCCGAAGTCGTGCACCAGGGTCCTTCCACCGAACGCCACCACGATGCCGCTATCCAGGCGCGCTGCAAGCGCATCTCGCCGGGCGGCAAACTCACTAGCCGGAACCTGGGCAACCGCTGCGTTGCTTGCGGCGAGCAGGAGGGCCGTCAACGGGGCAATGTGGGCGAGCGATAGGCGACGCATCGGGATACGAAGGTGTGGGCGATGACTCGGCGACGCGCTCGGAAATTGGCGACGCCCGACACGGTAAGATCCGTGCGTCCTGAACGGTGCTTCCCGCGACGTGGGAGGGGAAGTGCACGGGGACGTATTCGCCCCACGTCCAACCGAGCGAGCCCTTACGCCGTGCTGCGCTGGCGGTCGCGGCCCGTGGGCTTACGGCGCTTTGCCGACCTACGCGAGTTGGCGCGGTCGCCCCGAGAGCCTGTGGCCTTCTTGGCCTCTTCGAACAGCAAGGGTGGCTTGCCGGCGGGAAGCTTCAGTGCTTTGCGCAACGCCTCCAGGCCATCGGCAAGCGCTTGCGCGTCGCGCGGTGCGAGCCGATCCACCGCACGGAGCAAGGCCGCGGTTGGTGCTGGCGGCGCACGACGCAGGACCTCGCGCCCGACTGAGGACAGTGTCACGACGGCGCGCCGCGCGTCTGCCGCCGAGCGGGTTTTGGCCACCAGCTTGGCGCGCACCAGCCGTGCGACCACAATCGAGACGGTGCTCTGGGTCGTCCGCACCCGATCGGCAAGCTCCGAAACGGTCAGCGGCCCTTCTGCGTTCAGCTGGTGCAGAAGGAACAGTTGCGCGTTGGTGACACCCGTCCGCTGCTCCACCTTGCGGGCCGACTGGCTCAGGGCGCCGATCACCGTGCGCAGCGCATGCAACGCATGCTGATGCGGCAGGTCCCGCGCCGCTACTCGGCTTGGCACCGGCTGGCCGCTTGCACGTGTCGCCGTCTACTGCCTTTGGGGGGGTGAATAAGATGCATTGACGTCAATATAATTCGGAAGTTGTCTTGGGAGGTATGGCAGTGACACATTCCGCCGACGCAGCACGGGATCGTCGCGGCGACTTCACGACACGACCGCGAGTGCTGCTGATTGCGCTGCTCGCCGCCGTCGTCGGCATCTTGAGCGCGGGCATCGCCGCCGGATTGTTGCGCTTGATCAGTCTCATCACCAACCTGGCGTACTTCCACCAGTTTGGGACAGGAGAGTCAGCCCCGGGAACCAACACGTTGGGCCTCTGGGCCGTGGTCGTCCCGATCATCGGCGGCGTGATCATCGGCCTGATGGCGCGGTACGGCTCAGAGAAGATTCGCGGTCACGGGATACCCGAGGCGATGGAGGCCATCCTCATCGGCGAGAGTCGCCTCAGTGCCAAGGTTGCGGTGTTGAAGCCGATCTCCTCCGCCATCGCCATTGGCACCGGCGGACCCTTCGGCGCCGAAGGTCCCATCATCATGACCGGGGCCGCCATGGGGTCGGTGTTCTCGCAGGCGTTCCATGTCTCGGCGAGTGAGCGCAAGACGCTGTTGGTCGCTGGCGCCGCCGCTGGGATGGCGGCGGTGTTCGCCGCGCCGTTAGCGGCGGTCCTCTTGGCGGTTGAGCTGTTGTTGTTCGAGTGGAATCCACGGAGCTTCATTCCCGTAGCGGTTGCGGCGTCTGTTGGTGCCGCCTGTCGAGTGCCCTTGTTAGGCGCGGGCCCCGTGTTCCCGATCGCGCCGCATCAGGCATTGTCCATGACGGCTCTGCTTGGTGCCTTGGGCGTGGGTCTTGTTGCTGGGCTGGCCGCCTGGGGACTGACGCGCCTCGTGTACGCCTGTGAAGATGCTTTCGCTCACCTGCCCTTGCACTGGATGTGGTGGCCGGCGATCGGCGGCGTAAGCGTTGGACTGGGTGGGCTCCTCGCGCCCAGAGCGTTAGGCGTTGGGTACGACGTCCTTCGGGACCTGCTCAACGGGCACCTGGTCGCGGGCAGTGCGGTCGCGTTGCTGGCCGCGAAGGCCATCATGTGGGCGATCGCTCTCGGCTCCGGCACCTCAGGGGGCGTGCTGGCACCGCTGCTCATGATGGGTGGCGCGTTGGGTGCCGTGGAGGCATCGGCGTTCGCAGGCAGCGACTCTGGTCTGTGGGCGCTGCTGAGCATGGCCGCGGTCATGGGCGGCACCATGCGCTCGCCACTCACCGCGGTCGTGTTCCTTTTGGAACTGACGCACGATACGAATTTGCTGAGTGCGCTGCTGGTGGCGTGCGTGGCGGCGCACGCCGTGACGGTCCTGGTCATGCGCCGATCTATCCTGACAGAGAAGGTGGCTCGCCGCGGCCACCACGTGCATCGCGAATACGCCGTGAATCCCTTGGCTCGTTTTCACGTGCGCGACGTCATGCGGCCCATCTCCCAGGCGCTTCCCGCCGATATGGCCATCGACGGGCTCTTCCGCCGACTCATTCATCTCGATGGTGACCTGGGGCGAGAGCACGCTTGGCCACTGCTGGCGTCAGACGGGTCGTTGGTTGGAATGCTCACGCGGGGGGACGCGCTACGCGCATTGAATCACGATTCGGAGCTGACGGCGCTGGAAGCCGGTTCCTCATCGCTCGTGCGGGCATATCCGGACGAGTTGCTGGATGAGGCGATGCACGCGATGATCGCTGCTGGTGTGAAGCAACTACCTGTCGTGGATCGCTCAGACCCAGAACGGCTCTTGGGAATGGTCGATGGAATCGCCATCTCGGCGATCTGGGCGGAGCTACACGCCGAGGATCACCACCGCGATTCCGGACCGCCCATCGCCATGTTGCGCTTGCTGCGACGCAGAATGCGCCGACGGTTACGGGACCGCAGACTTCCGCGTAGCCGTCAGGGTCAACGGCCGACGGACGGAGTGGAATGATGACGATTCTGGTTGGCCCATGCATGTTCGTCGCACCGCTTGCCGCGGTGCTGGCAATCCTTGCTATTCCCCTTTGGCCCGTGGCTATTCTGTTCGTGGGCGTGACGTGGCTCTTGGTTTGGCCACTCGAACAACTGCTGATTGCCATGGGTGTGCGGTCCGACAACGCGTGGAGCCGCTCGATCGCTCGACTATTTATGACAGTGCTGAAACCATGGACGTACTTTGATCCGCCGGCGACCACGGGGTCGAATGACGTGCCGGGGGCTCCAGAATGAGCGCGCGTACGTCAGTGCGCGACATCGTCTAGCGCCCCTTCCCCTGCTGCACGATGACGAATTTCTCTCCATCCGCCGTCACGTCGTACATCACGTTAGGCCCAAAGAAGTAGGGTGCCCGGAATAGCTCCGTCTCACCGTCCACGGTTGGGACGATGGCGTCCGCGCCACCGCTCAGCTTGACCGCCAGCAACACGCCATTTCGCCAGTAGTACAACTCCCGCCCGTCCCCGCGCCAGACGGCGTGCTCGCCACCACCCCGCGAGACCAGCACGCGCCGCCTTGGTTGGGCGTAGGAGCTGATGTACACCTCCGGCTGCCCTGCCTCGTCTGACGTATAGGCGACCCATCGCCCGTCAGGTGAAACCCGGGCGCCAGTTTCGTCTGCCGGCGTGGCGACATACGGTTGGGCAGCGGAGCCGTCCATCGGTTGGATCACGATGTCACGCTTGTTCCCACCCACTTCATCGGTCACAAGCAACGCATTACCGTCCCGTCGCCAGTCGCTTGGGAACTGAGTGCCTGGCCTGGCGGCGACCACCTTCGCATCGGCCGCACCGATTCGGCGCACGAGGATGTCCTTGCCATCTTGGGCGCTGGCCGAGTACGCCACACTCGCACCGTCTGCGCTCCACTGGGGATCGTTGCCGTCCGTCTCGTCGTCGGTTACGCGGCGGGTCGTACCTGACTCGATGTCGGTGACCCACACATCGCTGGTACTGCGCCCCTCACCAAACGCCCCAAAGGCCACGCGGCGGCCATCCGGCGAGAAGCGAGGCGTCCACGGTCGGTTCGCGGGAATCGCGCGGACCAAACGTCCCGATCGATCCACCACGGAGAGCTCGAGGTCATTGCTACCTCCCGATCGCGAATTGCCCGTCAGGTCGATCGCGGGAACGTTCACGGAGGGGACGATGTCGGCCACTCTCGGCAGGCGCCATTGACCGACCAGCCACCCGACGGCGATGCCCACAACAAGCATGGCGGCCGTGGCATACATCGCCGCGCGGGCGGACACCTTGCGTCGTGTGGTAGGCGCGACGGGCGTTGCCACGGCGGCATTGTTCAGCGGCGCGTCGAGCGCCGCCGAGAACTCGGCAGCGCTCGCGAACCGGTCGTCGGGTGCCTTCGCCAACGCGCGTTGCACGGCAGAGTCCAGGAACGACGCCACATCTGAACGACGGGCGGCAAGAGCCGTCGGCGGATCGGCCAGTACGCGGCGCAGCACCGCATGCGGAGAGGCGGCCGCAAAGGGCGATTCACCGGCGATCATCTCGTGAAGGACCACGCCAAGGGCATACACGTCCGCCCGCGCGTCAACGGTCCCGCCCCCCGAGGCCTGCTCCGGGGCCATGTACTGTGGCGTGCCGATGGTGAGTCCGGTTCGCGTTAGGCGGTCGCCCCCCGCTTGCTCTAACGCGAGTGAGATGCCGAAATCGCCGAGCACGGCGTGATTCCCTTGCAACAGCACGTTCTCAGGCTTCACGTCGCGATGAACCACGCCGCGCCGATGGGCATACTCCAGACCGTCGGCGAGTTCCCGCGCGATTCGCACGGCATCCGCGACCGGCAAGCGTCCTTCGCGCGACAGTCGCGTACGCAGTGTTTCCCCTTCCACGTACGGCATCGCATACCACAACAACCCATCCGCATTTCCGGAATCGAACAAGGGCAGGATGTGCGGATGTTGAAGGGAGGCCGTGACGCGAATCTCCTGCAGGAACCGGTCGCCGCCCACTGCAGCCGCCAGTTCCTGGCGCAACACCTTGATGGCCACGGGACGGTCGTGGCGCAGGTCGCGCGCGAGGTACACGGTGGCCATGCCACCATGCGCCACCTCCCGCTCGATCACATATCGGCCAGTGAGGGCGTTGGCAAGCCGTGTGGCCAGCGGCACACTCTCGTCAGCTACACCTGATGTGGCCAGCGAGGCCACGGCGGGTTGCTCCAGAAAGTCATCGCTCGCCCGATCATGGGCCGCCAGCAGCGACATCACTTCGTGGTGCAGTCCCTCGTCATCGGCACAGGCCTCGGCAACAAACGCATCACGCGCACTGGGTTCGCAGCCAAGCGCCGCCTTCAAAACGGCGTCGACAGCGCGCCAACGCTCGGGCGTCATGGGCTTGCGCTGGCGTTCGGCATTCACGGCATCCACAGGTGTGGTCATGGTTCAAGCTCACGGCGAAGCCACATGCGGGCGATGGCCCACTCGCGACCGACGGTCGCCGGCGAGATGCCAAGCACAACGGCCGCTTCTGGAATGCTGAGACCCGCGAAGTAGCGAAGGTCGACCAACCGGGCCTTTTGAGGGTCAAGGGCCGCTAGGCGCGCCAGCGCATCATCGAGTGCGATCACGTCCACGGCATCGAGTCCGCCAAGGTCGTTCGCCACGTGATCACCAGCGTCACCGAGCGAAATGCGAACGTCACTGCCCCCACGTTTGAGGGCCAGGCGCGTGCGCGCATGATCTAGCAGCACACGCCGCATGGTCTGTGCGGCGATCGCAAAGAACTGCGTGCGACTCTCCCACTGCGCATCGGCTTGTCCGTTCAGGCGCAACCAGGCTTCATGGACCAACGCGGTCGCCTGCAACGTGTGACCCTCGCCCTCCCGACGCAACACGAGTGTCGCTTGGCGCCGAAGCTCTTCATATACCAGTCGCACCAGCGCGTCGCTCGCCTGCGAGTCACCCGCCCCCCACGCACGCAACAGCTGAGTGACGCCCGGTGTGGCTGGGTTCACGGTCGACTTCGCGGTCGGGGCGAGCAATGGCGTCTCTGGCGGCGTGGCTGGCATGGAGGCTTCGAAGCTAGTGGAAGAATGTGTCTTCCGCTTTGACAACGGACCCCGTGAGTGGGTTGCGATGCGTTTTACGCGTTATGGGCATGAGGCGCTCATTCGCGCCGGTCGCTCCAAGGAGGACGCCATGACTACGCTCAGCATACGCACCATCGTTTCAACTGCGGCCGCGATGATGATCGCGCTGTCAGGTTCTGCTTGCATTCACGCACCTGCGCAATATGCCAGTGACACACCGCGCGTCGAGCGTGGTACGATGACCATTCGATTTGACAACAGTGCGCGTCAGTACGTGCACGTGTACCTCATCGGTGAGCAGCGCGAGTGGTTCCTAGGGCGAGTTGAGCCTGGTGCGGTAGCACGGCTCCACCTTCCGGTCGAGTCCTTGGTCGGAGATACGCGGCGCATGCGTCTTGCCGTGCTGGCGGGCGAGCGCATGACACTGCAGGCTGCACTGAATCCGCATGCGGCCATCACCCTGGTGCAGCCCACATCTGCCATCATCGGGCAGTCGTGGAGATTCACCGAAGGGCAGCTGACGTCACTCCGGATTCCGCGAGGGGATATGAGACAAGATTGAGTTCATGACGATGGCTCGGTGGACGGCCGAACGCTGTCCAGTGGCCCTCAATAGCGCGGCGTGTATGATTGACGGATCCCAGCGTATCTGCCATCGCTGCCTCCTCCGCACACCGCGCGCATGCAACTCACGTCCGGTATCTCCGACATCGCCCATAGCATCCAGCTCGCTGTGGCCCCGGTGTTCTTGCTCACTGGCGTGGCCACGACGCTCACCGTCCTAACGAATCGGTTAGCGCGAATCATCGACCGCGCACGATATCTGGAAGGTGTGCTCGCTGGTACAGCCACGCTCACGCCCGCCGAGGTGCGAGAAGAACTGCAGGTTCTCTCTCGCCGGGCGCGTTTGGTGCATCGTGCCATCACCATGGCAACGAGCTGCGCTCTCCTCATCTGCCTGGTGATCGTGACGCTGTTTGTCGGCGTGGCCATGAACCGCGACGCGACGCTACTCATCGTGGTGCTGTTCGTCCTGGCGTTGGCGGCGTTCATCGCCGGACTACTGTTGTTCCTGCTCGAAATTCGAGCCGCGACAGGGAGTCTGCACTTCGACGCTCGGCTGCGCGAGGCTGGCAGCTCAAACAGCCGCTGAGCCTCAGGAGCTCAGCGGAAGCCGGCCAGCCGCCAGAGCGAAGCCGGGTCATACACGCGTCCGCCGCGAATGACCCAGCGTGCGCGCCGCAGATTGGAAATGTCATCAAGGGGATTGGCCTCTAGCACGACCAGGTCGGCGCGCTTCCCGGCTTCGACACTTCCAACGGTGCGTTCCATACCCATGGCCTGCGCGGCGACTGTCGTCGCCGTCTGGATCGCCTCCAATGGCGTTAGGCCAGCCGCAACCGACAATTCCAGTTCGCGAAGCAGTGAGTATCCCGGGACGGCGCCGTCTGTCCCCGCGACGATCGGTACCCCTGCATCATGCAGCTCCTTGATCGCGCTCAGGCTGCGTGCGCGCGCCGCGGCGGCCGTAGCGACGTCCGTCGAATTGCGAACGCTGGCATAGTTGAGTGCCAGGGGTGAGGGCGCGTTCACGATGCCGGGTTCAAACTCTGTAATGCGTGTAGACGGAGCCCTGCCGAGGAGTTCGTTCCAGACGACAGTGGGATCCATGACAGTGCGATGTCTTGCCAACACTTCGATCAGCTCGCGCCGCTCGGCTGCCGCTTCATTACCGAATGGAAGATGCGCGACATGATCCATGCCCGAATCGACAATGGCACGTAGCCCCATCGCCGTCGGAACGTGCCCGGTGACCGTCATCCCCAAGTCGTGCGCGCGACGAATGATGGCTCCGGAAACTGGCGCCGTTATAGCGTTGTAGAGTTTGACCTGACGAAAGCCTTGTGCGTGCAGCCGGTCGACCTCTGCCCGACCTTCGGCGGGAGTGGTGGCGATGGTGGCTCCAAAGCCGGTCGGTCCCGGACCGTCGATCAGTCCGGCCAAGAGGAGTGTTGGCCCAATCGCGTTCGGTTGCTCCAGCGCATCGCGAAAGGCCGTGAGAAACGCCCGTTCGCCTCCCATGTCGCGCACCGTCGTGACGCCTGCCGCGAGCGAAGCGGGAGCCCACTCGATTTGGCTCACGTGGCCATGCATGTCCCACAGACCAGGGATGATCGTGGTTCCGCTGGCATCGAGTATTCGCATACCTGCGGGAATTCGGACGTCGCTTCGAGGCCCGACTGAGACGACGTGTCCGTCGCGAATGATGAGCGAGGCGTCTTCAATCGGCGCGCGGGTGGTTCCAGATATCACACGTGCGCCAACTAACGCGAATGATCCGCTCGCGACCGCTTTGACGCGCTGTTGCATGGTCGCTAATTCTCGCATGCGATCGCGAACGGCGCTCGCCTGAAGTTGTGGCAGCACGGCGACGATGTCGCTGCGCACCGCCTCCATCGGCAAGATGTGGATGCGGGTGACAATGGCGGCCAGCGTGTTGTTCGCATCAAGCCACACCGTCTCGCGTCCCCAAACGACGCCATCCACGGCATAGCGACGGAGCGCTAGGCGACGTCCGCCCAATCGCACGGTGTCCACGCCTCGAAACGCCACTTCAATGGAGGCGTCACTGCCGCCAGGAATATTCTGGATCGATGCCGGACGACCGTGCGCTTCCCAATAGCGAATCAGGATTGCACGACCTGAAAGCGGCGCGTATCCGCGCGATGTGAAGAACGCAGAGGGAACCGGCTGCGTGCTGCTGTCCCCAAGGCTCGTCACCTGCACCGCGTGATCACGGATCGCGATGTCAACGTCCACGTTCACGAATCGGTACGTCTTCCCGGTGGCCCGAAACGCGACTGGCGTGAAGTCTGGTGATGTACGAAGTGTCGATGTGAACGTGAGGTGCGTGCCGCGATCGGTGACGTCCAGCGACGTCGCCAGCGTCAGGGTGTCTCCTTGCTGTGTGAGTTGGTACGTCTCACGGCCGACCGGGCGATCAATGAGGTGAATTTCCAGACCACCGCTGTCGCCTGCCCAACGATCAGGGGGAGTTCCACGCTCAGACACACGATGACGTTCCCCTAGTGCCACGGCCTGGCCTGGCCCCGGATGCTGCGCGCCAATCGCGTGCGTCGAAAGGAGCAACGCACTGCACCAGGCGACGCAGCGCCGGCGTCGTGGCCGATCGACATGTCGCGGGCTCGCGATCACCGGCTTCGCGCGGTGGTTGCGGTCGTCTCGAAAGCCGTTGGCTCGCTTCATCGCAGTCCTGGCGTTGGCGGAGTCAGATGTTCACCTGTCGGTGGCGACTTGCACAATACGACCCGGGGTTGAGAATTGGCCACATGTCGACGCGCCTCGCCTTGCTCATTGGCTCGTGTCTTCTGTTGTCCGGGGAGATCGGGGCGCAGGGTGCGCGCCTCAGTGGAACGGTCGTTGACTTGCGAACGCATCGACCGGTGACCGGCGCCAGCGTGCAAGTTCTCCGGTCCGACAGCTCAGGGTCGACCTTCTCGCGCGACATGGCGACTGGGACGGATGGCGCCTATGCGTTCACCGACCTGCCGGCGGGAACCTATACCGTCGGGTTCTTTCATCCATCTGTTGACTCGTTAGGAATTGACCTGCCGATTCGCAGCGTTGAGCTCTCCTCCACCGACGCGGCACGACTCGATCTCTCCATCCCCGCGCACGAGGAACTGATCGCCCGACTCTGCGGCAAGGATGCCGCAACGGACTCCTCTGCGGCCGTCGTCGGGTTTGTTCGAGACGTCGTCACTTCGGCTCCTGTGCCGGGCGCCGTGGTCCTGTTGGAGTGGGGTGAATGGGTGCTGCGCGGCGCCTCGATGCGTGAAGAGAACCAGCATTTGTCCACTGCGACCCGGCGTGACGGGTGGTATGCCTTCTGCAACGTCCCCGTCGGTTGGATGATGCAGCTTCGTGCGGCAACGGATGTGGATACCACCGGCGTCATCGATCCCGGGCTCGTCGGCAAGCACGTCGTGGTGCGCGACCTATATCTTGGGCCCACCACGCGCCAAGAGCGGCTGCCGCCCGACTCGCTCATTGGGAGCAGCACCGTGGCCGCGCCTCAGGTTGTGTGGTCGGGACCTGCGCGCCTCGTAGGCATCGTCCGCCGAGCGGACGGTCGTGGCCTGAAGGGTGCGCGCGTCTCGGTCGCCGGCACCGCCGCCGCCGGAGAGACCAATACCGCCGGCGAGTATGCACTCTCAAGCCTGCCGTCTGGTTCGCAAACGCTGGTGGTGCGGGCGATCGGCTATGTGCCAATGCGCCAAGTGTTAGATCTTCGCCCCGACAGCGTGACGCGGGTCTCTGTGATTGAGCTGACGAATCTCCGATCGTACTTGGATACGGTTCGCGTCACAGCCACCCGAATCTTCTCATCCGACCCCAACGGATTCGAGAGCCGGCAACGCGCACACATCGGACATTTTGTCGATCGAGCGGCCCTTGACCGGCTCAGCTTGAACAACCCTTCCGACGCCATCCGAATGCTTCCCGGCGTGACTATCGTTCCGGCGGCAATCGGATCGTTCGGGCGTACCGTCCTGATGAAATCGCCATTCGGGAACTCGGTCTGCATCCCGACGTTGTACGTGGATGGCTTTTCCTACAAAGCGGGCGAAGTACAACTCGACGACTTGCTGAACCCTGACCAGATCGAGGGAATCGAGGTATACACGCGCCAGTCACAAGCTCCGGTGCAATTCACCAACACGATGTCAGGGTGCGGCAGCATTGTCGTCTGGACGCGCCAAACTCCTCGTGCAAGAAAGAAGGACTAGCAACACCGTTAGTCCCCGCGCAACGCCACCGCGGGATCCACGCGCGACGCGCGAAGGGCGGGCAACATGCAGGCAATCAAGGCGATCATGGTGAGCACCAGCACGACCGCCAACAACGTGACTGGGTCGCTGGGCGTCACACCAAAGATGAATTGCTGAATCAGTCGCTGCGCGGCGATCACGCCCGCGGCGCCAATGGCGCTCCCCACCGTCGTCAACAGAATACCGCGACGAACAACCAGTCGCACCACGGAGGTCGGCGACGCGCCAAGGGCCGTGCGCAACCCCATCTCTCGTCCACGCTCGGTCACGCTGGCCGACATGACGCCGTACAACCCGCCGCTTGCCAGTAACAACGCGATCAGTGCGAATGCCCCAATGAGCGAACTGGCCAAGCGCCGATTCTTCATCGCCGCGTCCACCACGTCGTCCATTGATTGAATCTTCGAAACCACCGAACCTGGATCAAGAGACTTGGCCACGCCCCTGAGCGCCTGACCCGCAGCTGACGGAGCTCCACTGGTTCTTGCAACCACCATGAAATCCGACTCTTCGTTCTTGAACTGATCGTACGGCACGTACATCTGGCTCTCGATGTTCCGTTCCAGCGAGAGATGATGGACATCGTCCACAATGCCCACGACGGTGCGATCAGGCGTGTCCGAGCCGCCGATGCGGACGCGCACACCAATCGGATCATCGCCGCCAAAGATCTTCCGCACCGCAGCGCGGTTCAGCAGGATCACGTACGGTGCACCCGCACGGTCCGCCGCCGTGAATCCGCGTCCTTTGACGACAGGAATTCGCATCACGTCCAGATATTGCGGGCTCACGGCGAATCGCTGAGCATCGGGATCAGTCTCTGGATGTTCGGACGGTTTATCCTGTCGGTGCACTCCCCAAGCGTCGTAACCTCCACCAAGTGGAAGCTGCGAACTGATCGCCACGGCTTGCACACCCGGCACCGCCGCCGCCCGCTCCAGGAACTGAGCGAAGTAGTTCCGGGCGGCGCCATCGGGCAGATAGCGCGGACCAATCACTCCTACCTCCAACGTCTCCACGCCCTGAGCGACGAATCCGGTCGTCACCTGCAACGTCTTCTGTAGGCTGCGCACCTGCAGCCCGGCGCCCACCAGCAGCATGACCGCCAGCGCCACTTCGGCGACCACCACCCCGTTCCTGAGCCGGTGCCGCGTGCGACCAACCATGCTCCGGCTTCCCACGCGAATGTCCGCTAGCACGGACTCCTTCAACGACAACAGGGCAGGGAGTGTTCCGCCAATCAACGCACTGACCGTCGTCATCAGCAGGGCGAACACGAGCACCGGCGCCGCCGTGGATACGCGAGTGGCCAACGCCGGAGGAATCTGCAGGAAGGCCACCAGCAAACGTGTACCGCTCCACGCGACCAGCACGCCCAGTAGCCCGCCGATCACCGCCAGCACGACAGCCTCCACCGACACCAAGCGCACCAAACGCGAACGCTCAGCACCTAACGCCATTCGCACGGAAAGCTCGGTCTGCCGCTCCCCAGTGCGGCCAAGGAAAAGGTTCGCCACGTTGGCGCACGCCAGCAGCAACAGCAAGCCAACGGCGGCGAAGAGCCCAATGAGCGACGCACGGACTTTTCCCGACACCTCCTCACGCAGCGTCCACACCCGCGCGGTCACTGCGCCATACTGATCCGGATACCGCTGCTTGAGCGATGCAAAGTAGGCATCGAGTTGTTCTTTGGCGCCAGCCAGACTGATACCCGGTCGCAGTCGGCCGATCACGCGCAGGTGGTGGCAGGACCGACAGGCAGATTCCGTCGTCGGCTCGTAGCCCAGTGGCCCCCACAACTCTGCCTGCGGGTATAGAAGACTTTGAAAGTCACGCGGCATGACGCCTGCCACCAGGTACGCCGTGCCGTTGATGAGTGTCGTTCGACCGACGATCGATGGGTCCGCACCAAAGTGGGACCGCCACAACGCATCGCTCAGGATCACGACACGACGCGTCTCCATGCGATCTTCTTCCGCCGTGAAGTCGCGGCCGAGCGCCGGCCGAACGCCTAACGTCTTGAAGAACGTATGGCTCACGCGCTGACCATTCAGGCTCAAGACATCATCGCCGGACTGAAGCGTCGGCGTCCAATACGACATGGCGGCCATGGAGCTGAAGACCTGAGTCTCACGCCGTGTGTCATCAAAGGTCAGCCACCCAATGCCGTCATCCCCGCCGTCGGCGGCACGCTCGGACAACATCATGAGGCGGTCCGACTCGGGATACGGCGGCGGCGCCAACAGCACCGGATACACGACGCTGAAGAGCGCACTCGTCGCACCGATCCCAACCGTCAGCGTCAGGATCACGAGCAACGCAAAGAGTGGTGCGCGGGCCAACGACCGCAGCACAAATCTCAGGTCAGACCACAGGGACGTCATTGATCCATCTCCACGGCGGGTGTGATGAGGAGCCGGCGCGATGTGCCAGCTCGAACGCAGGGTGGACAACACCTGGCTCCAGTACCAAAGTCTGGCCGCGCGGATGTCGGCACTCGCCAACCGGTCGGCGTAGCCTTCATCCAGATCGCCGAGCACAAACTCCCGCTCTCGTGGCGGCACACGCAGCGCGACCAGCCACCGAGCCAGTCGTGGCGCTGCGGGAAAGTCATTGGAGCCCAAGCGCTTCACGGTTGCTCCAACACGGGCGACAGTCCTCGGCTCAGGGCACGAAGCGCGGTCAGGGCCGCACGCACCGCCGAGCGCCCTGCCGGTTGCACCTTATAGAGCTTCTTTCGACGCCCGCCGCGGGTTGGCGTTGGCGCCCCTTCATATGAAGTGACCAAGCCCCTTTCCTCGAGACGCGCCAACGTGGAGTAGACCGACCCAAGGGTCAGCTTCCGATCGCTGTAGCGCGCGATCTCCTGCTGCACGGCGATTCCATAGGCATCGCCATCCCGCCTGAGGATGGCCAGCAAAACCAGCTGTTCGAGTTCTCCCAGTCCATGGCTCATTCGATATCTCCTGGATTCCAGAAGATATGGACAACACCAACGTCCTTAGGGTTTGCAGGCTGGTTCGGGTCGCCTTCCGTTGACTTGTCCGGTTTTGCTCGTCCACTCCGCCTCCCCTGTTGGCGACTCGAGTGCGGCATGCACACGTGCGCGCCGTCATCCAGCGGGCATCACGACCACAAAGGACGCCACCATGACCACGCGAACGCTTCGAAAAACCCCCTTCCTATTCATCCGCGGCGCGTCCCTGGCGGCGGCACTGGCTGTCGCCGCGTGTACCGATGTCGACGCGCCCACCCAGCCCATCCTTCCGTCAGCATCAACTTCCGATGTGGTCGAGGGCGCGATGGCGGATGACGCCGGCGCACCGGCGGTGCATCCCACCGTGCAGCAAGCTGCCGCCCGCGCGGCATCGCTTGGCATTCAGGCCGGACCTTTGATGGCGTGGCACGGCGGCCCCATCATCCCGAATCCAAAGGTCGTCACGATCTACTGGTCGAACAGCCGCATCTATACGAATGGGCCAACGCCAGGCGCTGTGGGGGCGGGGACGAGCGATCTCTCGGTCGTTGGCTACTTCTTGCGCCACATGGGAGGCACGCAGTTCTGGAGCATCAACAGTCAGTACTACGACATGCCGGGCGGAATCAAACGCTTTGTCCCGAACTCCCTGCAGTACACCCGCTTTTGGGCCAACAACACCAACGTACCAGCATCGCACGCTTCAGTGTCCGACGCTGCCATTCGCGCGATGGTCAGCGCGGGCATCACCGCAGGTAAACTCCCGCTGGATGCGAACGCTGTGTACGCCGTTTTCAGCGGGCCCACCGTGAACCTCGGCGGGAATTTCGGAGGTTCACAAGGATACTGTGCCTATCACAATCGCTTCACGTACGTCGTGGCAGGATTGACGTACACGCTGAAGTACGCCGTGATGCCGTACAACGCGGATCTCGTGGGTTCGTGCACCGCCGTGAACAGCCCGGGCCACTCGCCTAACAATGACTTTGCCGCCGACGCCGAAGTGAATACGCTGTCGCATGAGCTCGAGGAGGCCGTGACCGACCCGCGGCTGAATGCCTGGTACGACACGCAGTCGCCGGCGCAGGAGAATGCGGACAAGTGTGCATGGACCTTCGGCACGATGTACACGACGGCCAATGGCTCAAAGGCGAACGTTCATTTCCTCGGCCGCGACTTCCTCATCCAGCGGAACTGGCGGCTGGGCTCGAACCTCAGCAATCAGACAGGATGTTCGTTGATCTGACGGTGCCATTGAGATGTAGGAGTGACGAACGAGAGCCCGGGCCTGTGCCCGGGCTCTTTCTTCTTGGGGAAATTCAGGTTCTGCTCATGTTGGGCTAAGCGTCCGATCGCCGCGTGCCAGCAGAACGTCCATGCGACACGTTAATCCGGTAGTTTGTGGGCTCGCCTGCCGTTCTCCCGTCCCCTCTCCCGCGTTATGCGCATCCCATTCCTTTTCGCCGCATCGCTGTTGTTCAGCCAAGCGGCTCATGGCCAAGACAAACCGCTTGAAGTCGACTCCGCGACCATCGCCGGTTTGCGCTGGCGAAATATCGGACCCGCGAATTTTCAGGGCCGCGTGAGCGACGTGGTGGGAATTCCCTCCCCTTCCAAGACGTTTCTTGTCGCTGCGGCGGCCGGCGGAATCTGGAAGTCGACCAATAACGGCCAAACCTGGCGGCCCGTCTTTGACGACCAGCGCGTGATTTCGATGGGCATGCTGGCCATTGCGCCGAGTGACACCATGCAGGTGTGGGCCGGCACGGGCGAGCCAAATTCACGCAATTCAATCACGCCGGGGGGCGGCGTTTACAAGTCCATGGATGGCGGCCTCACGTGGAAATCGATGGGTCTCGAGCGCACGCAGGCGATTGGCCGCATCGTGGTGCACCCGACGAACCCGAACATTGTTTATGTCGCCGCGTTAGGCGCGCCATGGAGCACGAACAAGGAACGTGGCCTGTACAAGACGACCGATGGCGGCACGTCATGGGAACTGGTGAAGTTCGTCTCTGAGCGAGCGGGCATGGTGGACGTCGCACTCGATCCATCCAACCCAGATGTGGTGTGGGCCGCCAGCTGGGAGCGCGTTCGC
>JAXLXV010000033.1:0-59150 GCA_046327745.1 Gemmatimonadaceae bacterium
TGCCGGCCGCTTGGCCACGGACCCTAAGGGGAAGCTCACGCTACGCGAGACCGTGTTGGTAGAGGGCGCGGCCGCGCAGACCACGACGCTGCGGTGGGAAGACTACACGCAGACGGCGGTGGACCCAAGCGATGACTGCACCATCTGGTACGTGGGCGACTACTTGAAGGCCGGTGCGTCGGCATATTCGACGCGCATCGGGGCGTTCCGGATGCCGGGGTGTTCCGCGCGCGAGTGACCACCGCCGCGCTGGTCTGACACCTGCACCAACGGCGCATCAGCGCTTGGGTGCCGGCACGGAGAGCGGAATCACACGTAGGGAGCCGGGGGCCAGTGTCACGCTCTTCGCGGCCACTTCTCGACCGTCGACGATAGCTGCCACGCGCACCGGCCGGTCGACCGGAAGCTTGCAGCTGGTCATCGATCCGTCATCGTCGGTGGTCGCCGAAACCCCGGCGGCCCCTGTCCCTTCCCACGACAAGCGCAGCGTCACCCCTTCCTGCAGGGCGCCGCTGCGATCGTTCGTGGCCAACACGCGCACCAGAGCATGAGCGCCGCGGTCTGGCTCGTCCGGGCAGAGCGAACGCCACGCTGCGGCTTCCGAAGGTATCTGCAGCCGCACCGTCAGCGAATCGCGCGCCCGTACCTCCAGCTCGCTGGAGCGTCCGCGGATGCCTAACGAATCGAGCCGCGGGTGGGAGACCGTCACGGTGTAGCGACCCGCCGGAATGCTGTCCAGCCGAAATGTCCCAACCGCCGCCGTCACTCCACGTGCCTGCGTGAACCCCGTCTGCGTCACCACGACGCGCGCCCCGGCCACCGGACTTCCAGCCTCACCATCCACCACGACTCCGCTCAAGCGCCCCGTCGCCACCTCGTCCGCCCCGACCATCACCGCTTCGCCCCCTTCTTCACGGTACGCCATCACGCCGGGCGCCGTGCGGTTGCCGAAGACGGCGGCCGTCGACGTCGGATCTTGTCGGCTGAGCCCCGCGAAGCGCGGCCAACGGATGTACCACTTGTCCACGATCCATCCGGCGCGGATGCGTCGGAAGTGCACCGCGCCCCCCGCCTGCCCGCGCTCGTGCGGAGGGGGCGGATTCTCGTACACGAACTCGATCGACTTCAGCTCAAACGTGCGCCGGTCAATCCACATCACGCCGGAGACGTCGGCCATCGCCTTCTCGCGCACCGGCTCGAATCGCAGACCGGTCACAGTGGTGTCGGCCTTGTCTGGTCCCGCCGAGCGAAAGCAATGATCAGCGAGGAACACGTCTGAGAGGATGACGCGCGCATCGGGGGCATTGTAGATGAAGCCATTCCCATCGCGTCTTACGTAGCCCAGCGTGGCAAGGGTCTCCGCCGGGACGCTGGCAAAGGGCCGGCTCCCAAACGCGTATGACTCGGCGCGCCGCTCATTGGTGACGCGCATGCTGGCCGCCTCGATGTCCCGCGTAATGCGCGTGATGCGCGCCTGGGCGCTCCCGGCATCCTGCGTCAGCGTGACGGCGGCCAGAGCCGCCCGCGCGTTCTCCCAGAGCGTGGCGGTGGCGTCATTCACTTCGGTCTGCCTGGCACACCGGCTCTTGCCGGCGATCCGCACTTCGGGCTGCAACAGTGGCACCGGACGCAAGGTTACCGATTCCTCACGCACATCGCCGTCCGCCAGGGTGAACGGGCCAATGCGCGTGAGACGGACGCCAATGCGCTTGATCTCCAGCGTGTAGCTGCCCGCACGCGGTGCCCGCACGACGTAGGCACCCCCTTCGCTGGTCAGCGCCGTCGCCACGCGTCGGCCGTCCTCGGCCAGGAGCGTCAGGACCGCCCCCGGCACCGGGGCGCCTCCGGTCTCGGTTACCAGTCCATGGATCTGTTGCGCCCGCACGCTTGCAGGGAGCCAGACGATCGCCGCGACCAGTGCAAGCATCGCTTGGCGTCGCCGCGACACCAAACATCCGGTGACTGGTGTGTCACCACGCGGACCATTCACGTTGGATGAGTTCATACTCACGTACACGTTAACGGTACACCCAGCGTCCGTGGGAGCGGGACGAGGTGAGGGGACGCAAAGGTGGGTCAGTGGATGTCGGCTTGGGACGAGTCGCTTGAGCCTTCGGCCTCATCGAACGGCAGGCGACGAGGTTCAGAAAGCTGCCCAACGTGCCGACATCAAATAAGAAGGCCTGTGCGTCGCGGGTCCACATGCCCGCCTAACGCATCTCAATACGCCCCGTCCGTCAGCTGCCCGGAGGTCCTGATGTCGCGCTCCCGCTGAATGTCGCTCGCGTCGCCTTGATCACGCTGTTCATGCCGGCGACGGCCGGCCGACGCACCATGGCGCAGACGGATTACGCGACGCCGGCGCCGATCTTGCGCGTCGAATGGGGCCTTCCTCGACGCGGTGCGCCACCGCGTGCGCCGCCGGCTGACCTTGTCATGATCGACGAAGACTCGACTACGTCTTCCAGCAGTGGACGGCGTCGATGCCGGTGGCTTTCGCCACGTTCGTGCTGGGCGATCGCTTGGCGATCCTGCAGGTCAATCTCTCGCCGCACCCTGGGCCTGCACACCTACGCCGTGGTCCTGGTCACACGCTGGCGTCGGCGAAGCAGGCTTCTTCAGTAGCGCCACGACCCGCGAATACCGACCCGCCGACTTCCTGAGCCGAGGCAGCCGCCTGGCCTTTACCGCCTGCCGGCCTCCGTCGAGACGGGTGGATCACCCCTCGTCTTCACCTGTCCCGAGTTGGCTCAAACTTCCCGCGCCCCACCTGCGGCAGACGCGCGCTCAACGATCGATCCAGCGCTCGGCCGCTTCGGAATACTGATGGCCCTGATGGTCATGCCGCGGACCGCGGCATCGATCTCCTGCAGGTCGTCCGCTGAAAGATTGACCTGCGCCGCCCCAACGTTCTCCCCGAGCCGGCCGGCGTTGGTCGTGCCGGGAATCGGACGATCCACGGCTTTTGGGCAAGCACCCAAGCCAGCGCGACCTGTGCCGGCGTCGCTCCCTTCCGCGTCGCCAGCTGCGGTCAGCAGGCCACCACCGCCACATGTTCGCCTTTACGGTTCTCCGGCGTGAAGCGTGGCACCGTGTTGCGGAAATGGAGCTGTCGAAGGTCGTCGACTCGTCGATCTTGCCGGTGAGGAACCCCTTGCCTAACGGGCTGAAAGGCACCAGCCCAATACCAAGCCCAGCACTGCATGACCTTGGTCTCCGGTTCACGCCAGAACACCGAGTATCTGCTCTGCAGCGCGGTGACCGGGTTGCACGGCGTGCGCCCGTCGAATGGTGGCCGCCGATGCCTCTCGACAGGCCAAAGTGCTTGACTTCCTCAGCGATCAGTTGCTTTCACGGTGCCCGCCACGTCCTCGATCGGCACCTCGGGATCCACCCGGTGCTGGTACAGCAGGCCTGATCGCGTCCACGCGCAACCGCGTGAGCGCCGCCTCGGTCATCTCGCGAATGCGGGCCGGGCGACTGTCCAACCCCACGTTCTTTCCGTTCCGGCCTTCTCCAGCCGAACTTCGTGGCAATGACCACGCGATCGCGGAAGGGCCTTCGAGCGCCCTCGGCCCACCACGCTCCTCGTTCGTGTACGGCCCGTAGACCTCGGCGGTATCGAAGGTTGACGCCCAGCTCCACGGCGCGCGAATCACCGATGGCATCTGCGTGTTGGGTCGGGTGCCCGTAGCCGAAGCTCAGGCCCATCGCACCATATCCGCTGATGGCCGAGACTTTCAGTCCGTCTCCGAGCGTTCGCGTTTGCATAGTCGTAGTTGGCTGTCCTTACCGGAACTCCTCCATCAGCGCATCGAGGGCCGACGCTCCCGGCACAGCTGATCGAACGACAGCTCCGACAGCGGCGTCTGCACCGTGTTGTTCACCGCGCATGTCCGCGCCCCCCCGTTCAGGTACAGCAGTCCTGCAGGTGGCAATCTCCCCCTGGGCGCGACGGCCCTCGCGCACGTACGCGGCGCCGTCGCGATCCGTCGGGTCGTACCCCTTCCTTGACCTTCAGCGCACGACGCTGCCGTCGTGCATGGTGACCGACATGGCGCCCTCCTGGTGTGCGCGGCATCCCGCCGCAACGGAATAAAGTCCACCGGCGCGCCACGTTCGGCGTGCTCGCGCGTGTACACGTAGCTCTTGGTGCTCCCTTCTCAGACGTTGCGGTTGAAGCTGACGCACGGGGAAATGACATCAATCAGGGCAAATCCGTTGTGCGACAGCCCGGCTTCAGGATGGGCACCAGCTCTTCCTTGTCGCCGGAGAACGACCGGGCCACGAAGGTGGCTCCCAGCGTCAGGGCCAGCAGCACGGGGTCGATGGGCGGCTGCAGGTTCGCCTCACCGCGCTTGGTGGTGGACCCCAGGTCCGCCGACGCCGAAAACTGCCCCTTGGTCAGCCCGTAGACGCCGTTGTTCTCCAGCACGTACAGCAGATTCAGGTTGCGGCGGATGGCGTGGCTTAGCTGGCCCAGCCCAATGGACAAGGAGTCGCCGTCTCCGGACACGCCGATGTACGTCAACGTCCGGTTGGCGGCGTTGGCACCGGTTGCGACTGACGGCATGCGCCCATGCACCGAGTTGAATCCGTGCGACTGACGCATGAAGTAGGCGGTCGTCTTGGACGAGCATCCGATGCCGCTCATCTTGGCGGCGCGGTGCGGCGGAATGTCCAACTCCCAGAAAGACTGGATAATTGCCGCCGTCACGGAGTCGTGGCCGCACCCGGCGCACAACGTGGACATCGCCCCTTCATAGTCACGCTTCGTCAGCCCGAGCGCGTTCTTCTGCAGTCCAGGGTGCCGAACCGGAGGCTTGGCAATGGAAGTCATGCGGCAACTCCTGCAAAATGATGGCTGATGGCTTCGTCCACGACGTCGGCGGTGAGCGGTTCGCCGCCGTAATCGAGCACTGGAATCAGGCGGTCTCGCGCCACTCCGGTTTCCAGCGTCAACAGAGAACGCAGCTGCGCGTCTCGATTTTGTTCGACCACAAACACGGTCTCGTGCGACTCGATGAACGCCTTCACGCTGGCCGCAAAGGGGAAGCCGCGAATGCGCATGTAGTCGCAGACAATGCCCCGCGCGCGCAATCGATCAATCCCTTCGCGCACGGATGCATCGCAGCCGCCGAGGGAGATGATCCCCACGCCTGCGTGCTCCTTGGCGTTCGCCAGCACGAACTCCGGCGCGGGCACGTGCTCGGCCGCGACTTCCAGCTTTCGCTTCAGGCGATCCACCACTTCCTGATACTCGGCGGCATCCTCCGTGTACGCAGCGTGCTTGTCGTGGCCAGAGCCGCGCACGAAGTACGCCCCCTTGGCGCCGACGCCGGGGAGCGTGCGTGCCGCCACGCCATCGCCGTTCTGGGCAAGGTAGCGTGAGAATCGCGGCAGCTTCTCCAGCTCGGCGGCACTCAACACCTTGCCCCGATCCGGCACGTAGCGATCGTCCCACGTCAGGCGCTTCACCATCCAGTCGTTCATGCCGATGTCCAGGTCGGACACGACGAACACCGGCGTTTGGAAGTGCTCCGCCAGATCAAACGCCTCCACGGCCATGGTGAAGCACTCACCGGGGTCGCGCGGAAAGAGCATGATGTGCTTGGTGTCGCCGTGCGACGCGTAGGCGATGGACATCAAGTCGCTCTGCTGCGTGCGCGTCGGCATCCCGGTCGCCGGTCCGGCGCGCTGCACGTCGAAGAAGACGGCGGGGATCTCGGTGTAGTAGCCGAGTCCGATGAACTCCTGCATGAGGGAGATGCCCGGACCGGCCGTCGACGTGAACGCCCGTGCCCCGGCCCAGTTGGCGCCTAGCACCATTCCCGCCGACGCCAGCTCATCCTCTGCCTGAATGATGCAGAAGCGCTTCTCGCCGGTCGCCTTGTCCACGCGGTACTTCATGCAGTACGCCTTGAACGCTTCCATGAGCGAGGTCGCCGGCGTGATTGGGTACCAGGCCCCGACCGTGGCGCCGGCCCACACCGCGCCTAACGCCGACGCCGAGTTGCCGTCCAGCAGCACATAGTCCTTGGTGGCGTCCATGCGCTCCAGGTGAAACGGCAGCGGGCAGGCAAAGTGCGCGCGCGCGTAATCGAAGCCGATCTTGATCGCCTTGAAATTGGAGTCAAGCAACTTCTGCTTCTTTCCGTACTGCGACTTGAGCATCTCGTCGACGACGTCCATGTCGATCGCCAGCAGCGCGGCCAGGGCCCCGGCGTAGGCGATATTCCGCATGAGCGTGCGCTCGCGATCCCCCTTGAAGACCTCGGCGCAGAGCGCGCCAAAGGGAATGCCGAGGACCGTGATGTCCGGTCGCGCCAAGGCCGCGTCCAGCGGCCAAGTGGCGTCGTACATCAGGTAGCCGCCAGGTCGAACCTTCGCCACATCCTTGGCGTACGTGCTCGGATTGAGGGCGAGGACCAGGTCCAACTCGGCGGGACGTCCGGTGTAGCCGTCTTTGCTCACCCGGATCTCGTACCAGGTGGGCAGTCCCTGGATGTTCGACGGAAAAATGTTCTTCCCCGAAACCGGGATGCCCATCCGAAAGATCGACTGCATGAGCAGCGCGTTGGCGCTGGCCGAGCCCGTCCCATTGACGGTGCCGATCCGGAAGGCGAAATCGTTGATGCCAGGCATGTACCGATGGATTAAGGCTGTTGTAGCTGGCGAATTAGGCGTGCATCCCGGCCAGCGGCAGGGATCGAGCGCTGGGGGCGGCCGCGCGACCGGCGTATGGCTGCAGCAGGTCGAACCGCCGCATGTCCCACGCCGCCGTCGGGCATCGCTCGGCGCACAGCCCGCAGTGCAGGCACAGGTCTTCGTCCTTCACCATCACCCGTTTGGTCTGCGGCAGGTCGCCCGAGACATACATCTCCTGCGTCGCGTTGATGGCCGGCACCGAGAGCCGCGTCCGCAGGTCCGCGTCCTCACCATTGGCCGTGATCGTCAGGCAGTTCACGGGACACACGTCCACGCAGGCATCACATTCGATGCACAAGTTGGCCGTGAAGTGCGTCTGGACGTCGCAGTTCAGGCAGCGTTGCACCTCGTTCGCCGCCTGCTCGGCATTAAACCCCAGCTCCACCTCCACCGACAGGCGGGAGAATCGCTGCGTCAGCTCGGCGTGCGACATCTTCGTCCGCGCCGCCGACGAGTAATCATTGTGATAGCTCCACGAGTGCATCCCCATCTTCGTGGAGACCAGCGTTTGTCCTTGCGGAGGACGCTCCGTAACCGGGATCCCCTGGCAGTGGTTATGAATGGAGATGGCCGCGGCGTGACCATGGGCCACCGCCCAGATGATGTTCTCCGGGCCCCATGCCGCATCGCCGCCAAAGAACACCCCGGCGCGCGAGGAGGCGTGAGTGGTCTTGTCGACCTTTGGCATTCCCCACTCGTCGAACTCGATGCCGATGTCCCGCTCGATCCATGGGAACGCGTTCTCTTGCCCGATGGCCAGGATCACGGCGTCGCACGGGATCACGACACTGTCGATCACCTCGCTCTTCTGCTTCCCCTTGGCGTCGGTGGTCCAGCTCAAACGCTCGAATTCCATGCCCACCACCTTGCCCTGCTCGATGACAAAGCGCTTGGGGGCGTGGTTCTCCACGATCTCCACGCCTTCTTCCTCGGCGTCTTCCAACTCCCACGGCGACGCCTTGAAGTACGGGCGAGAACGCCGGGCGACGACCTTGATGTCCGTGCCTCCCAAGCGGCGCGACGTGCGGCAGCAGTCCATGGCCGTGTTGCCGACGCCGATGATCAGCACGCGCTTGCCGATCGACTCGATGTGGCCAAAGTGCACGTTGGCCAGCCACTCGATACCGATATGCACCTGCGACGGGGCGTCCCAGCGTCCGGGGATCTCGAGCTCCTTGCCCTTGGGGGCGCCGCTGCCAACAAAGACCGCGTCGTAGCCCTCGGACAGGAGCGACTTCATGCTCGTCACCTCAGTGCCGAAGCGCGCGTCAACCCCCATGTCCAGGATGTACCCGACTTCTTCGTCCAGCACCTCGGCCGGCAGCCGGAACGACGGGATGTTCACGCGCATCAGCCCCCCCGCCTGACCGTGCTTTTCGAAGAGCGTGACCGCGTAGCCCAAGGGGGCCAAGTCGTTGGCCACCGTTAGAGCTGACGGTCCGCCACCGATCAGGGCGACGCGCTTGCCGTTCTTGCTGGCGGGCGCCGCGGGCAGGTTGGCGCGAATGTCGTCCTTGTGGTCGGCCGCCACGCGTTTTAGCCGGCAAATAGCCACCGGCTTTCCGTCCACTCGACCGCGACGACAGGCCGGCTCGCATGGGCGGTCGCAGGTGCGACCCAAGATGCCGGGGAACACGTTCGATTGCCGATTCAGGAGATACGACTCGGTGTATCGGCCCTGCGCGATAAGACGTATGTACTCCGGCACATTCGTGTGCGCGGGACACGCCCATTGGCAGTCAACTACCCGATGGTAGTAGCGCGGATCGTCGACATTCGTTGGCTGCAATCCCCCTCCAGGATGCGAGGCACTTCCGCATCTTCGCCATGAGAGCGGACAGAAGCAAGACCGCGAGCTATCTCCGGGCCAATCGCCCGTTTGCGAAGACGGTCGGGGTAGTCGGGAGGGGGGCGATCCGGTGAAAGATTGCGCAAAAATGCGCGCCCGCGCCGAGTCTTGGTCGCCTAACGAAACCACCCCCTCGGAGATCCCGTTCAGGGGCGGCCCGGAAGGCCAAGAATGCACGAATGGAGGCACCTGTAGCGACCGGCCAGACGGCCGCGTCGCGGCGCGCGCCCCGAATCGCCGTGCTCACTCCCAATCCCGCGTTTGGGCCGTCCATCCCCGATCTTTAACAGACGGCCTGACCCATGCGTAGTGTGAGGACAGCATGAACAGGGTTTCAGCACTGGCCGCCTAAGTCGCGGCCAATACCCCCCTTAGATAATTTTCCTTGCACGATGCGAAGCTTTTTCCCCTCCGTAGTCCTTTTGTGCGTGTCCGCCGCCTCACCGGCGCGCGGACAGTCGACAGATTCGGTCCGACTCTCCCTCGATGACGCCGTGAAACGGGCGGTCTCGTCCAGCGACGAGGCCCGCATTGCCGCGGCCGGTGTTTCCCTGGCCGACGCGCAGGTCACGACCGCGCGATCCACGGGACTTCCGCAGATCCGGATCAACAGCAACTACAACCAGATCATCGAAAGCTCCCGGGCCAAGGTGGTGAACGCGATCCTGACGCAGCCCTTCACGTATGGATCGAGCGCCGTCTTGAGTCAGACCTTTTTTCAAGGGGGCCGAGTGGTCGCCGGGGCGCGGGCGGCGGGCGAGGTTCGCGAGGCCGCCCGATTCACGGAAAAGGAGGTCAAGGACCGTCTGGCCGTGAACGCGCAGCGCTTCTACCTCCAGTCCGTGTTGGCGCGACAGCTGGTGTCGATTCAGGAAAAGACGGTCGCGCTGGCTGACGCCCGCATGCACCAGATTGAGCAGCTGGAGAAGGGAGGGCGCGCCGCCCGCTTCGACGTCCTTCGCTCGCGCGTGGATCGCGCGAACCTGGAGCCGGCGCTCTTGCAGGCGCGAAGCAACCAGGAACTGGCCGACATCGCCCTGCGTCAGCTCCTCTCGATTCCCGCCAACCAGCCGCTCGCCCTCACCACGGCGCTGGATACTGCCCAATTGCATGCCTTGGTGGCGCAGGCCGCCCAGGCAGATGCGGCGACCGACGCGAAGATGACCGAGCGTGGGCTCGTCCGCGCCGCGGAAGCAACGGCCTCCGCCAGACGGCAGGGCGTGCGCGTGTCGTTCGCCGACTATCTGCCGACGATCACCGGCTCCTTCACCACGGGCTACACCGCCCTGCCGTCCAGCAACGGCTTCCCCACCCTGTGGGGGCGCACCGCCAACTCCTTCTGTCCGGCTGGCTCGCCCGCCACGCGGGTGTGCCAGAACAACGGCTGGTTCCCGGATCGATCGTTCGCGGTGCAGCTGACGTGGAACATCTTCGACGGCCTGCGAACCAAGGGCGCCGTGGATCAGGCCCGCGCGGCAGCCAACATTGCCGACCTGCAGCTCACCGGGGCGCGCCGTCAGGCAGAAACGGAGCACGCCGCCGCGGCGGCCGAATTCTCGCGGGCCCGGGCAGCCTTCGACGCTCAGCGCCAGAACGCGGAAGAAGCGCAGGAAGCGTACACCATCGCCGCCCTGCGCTTTGACCGAGGGTTGTCGACGCTCCTGGAAGTCACCGATTCGCAGAATGCACTGCTCGTGGCGCAAGTGAACGCCGCCCGAGCCAGTGTCGACCTTTTTGTGGCGATTGCCGAACTCGCGCGCACCACCGGGCGCGAGATTCCACTCGCCCCGACCCGACCCTCAGCTCGTTAGGCCACAATGATCGTTCGTTCGAGGTACGTGTTCCTCTGCACCGCCCTGTCCGCTTCTGTGCTGCTGGGCTGCGGGACCAACGCTTCCGCCAAGCCCGAAACGAAAGGGGGCGGCTCGGCTGGCGCCGCTGCTGGCGCCTCCAAGGGTGGCGCCGGCGGCATGTCGGCGATGGATCGCCGCAACATGCCCGTGATCCTGGGCCCGGCCGATGTCATCGAGGTGAAGAGTGGACCCATCGAAAGCTCCATCGCCATCCAGGGCAACCTGACGCCGATTGAGCAGATCGACGTGCGAGCGCGCGTCGAAGGCAACATCGTGTCCGTCGGCGTCCGCGAAGGCACGCCGGTGCGGGCCGGCCAGGTCATGGCGCAGTTCGACGACGCCACCATGTCCGGCGACCAGGCCTCCGCCACCGCCGACCTCGAGTCGGCGAAGTCGGAACTCACCAACGCCCAGTGGAACGCCGACCAGTCGGCTGACTTGTTCAAGGCTGGGGCAATCGCCGAGCGTGATTTGCGCACGGCGCAATCCGCACTGGCGGCGGCCAAGGCCAAGGTGGCAGCGGCCGAAGCCAAGGTGAAGAGTGCGAGCCAGGTGTTGAATGACACCCGCGTGCTGGCGCCCACCAACGGCGTCGTGTCGGTACGCAGCGTGGAAGCCGGCGAACATGTGGCGCGCGGCGCGGTGTTATTCACCGTCGTGCGCTCCTCGGTGTTGGAGCTGGAAGGCTCCATCCCTGCCCGCCGGGCCGACGAAGTGGCTGCCGGTCAGACCGTTCGCTTCTCGGCTGATGGCCGCCAGTTCACCGGCCGCGTCGCCAGGATCAACCCGGCGATCAACCCCGCTAGTCGCGCCCTTTCGTTCTATGTGGAAGTGCCGAACGGCAACGGGGTGATCAAAGCCAACTCGTTTGCCACCGGCCGTGTGGTGGGCAAGGTGGTGCCGAATGCCGCTCTGCTGATCACCAGCGCGGTGCGGCAGAATCCCCCGGGGGGCGATCCCAAGCCGTACGTCTACGCCATCGTGGACGGCGCGGTGGAGCGTCGTACCGTCACCGCCGGGATCGTGGATGACCTGGCCGGAATCACGCAGATCGTCGAAGGGCTCAAGCCGGGCGACAAGGTGATCGGCGGGAACATCACCACCGTCGGCAACGGCATGAAGGTCACCGTGGTGTCCAACGACAAGAATCGCGGTGGCCGTGAAGTTGCGCCTGACGGCGCCGGCGGCGGTCGCCCGAAGGGGGCCGCTGGCGACTCTGCCTCGCGTTCCGCCAAGCCCGAAGCCGGTGCGACCGGCAGCACGCCGCCCGGCGCCAGCAAGCGCGCACGTCCCGACTCCGCCAAGTAGAACCCGACAGGCGGAGCCCCTCGGCCGCCGCCACCTGAGCCGATCATGTTTCTCTCCGACATCTCCATCAAGCGACCCGTCTTTGCCACCATGATGATGGTGGCACTGCTCGTCTTCGGCGTCGTGTCGTATGGACGCCTGGCGATCGACGAGTACCCGGACATCACCTACCCGGTGGTCATTGTCTCGGCCAGCTATCCCGGCACCTCGCCAGAAGTCATGGAGCGCGACGTCTCGCGCCCGATTGAGGAAGCGCTCAACACCGTCCAGGGCATTCGCGAGCTGACCTCCACGTCCTATGAAGGAGCGTCCAGCGTCCGCGTCATGCTGCAGCTGGGGGTATCGGTCGCGGAGGCGCAGCAGGAAGTGATCTCCAAGGTCGCGCGCCTGCGTCGTACGCTGCCGCCGCTCATGGACGACCCGGTCATCACCAAGTTCGACCCGAATGACCGCCCGATCCTGTCGTTCGCCGTGTTCAGCAATGAGCGCCCGATTCGCGACCTGACGGACCTGGCGGAGCAGACTATTGCGCCGCGCATCGAGTCGATTCCTGGGGTCGGCGGGGTGAACGTCATCGGCGGTCGCCCGCGGCAGATTCGCGTCCAGCTGCAACCCGAAGCCATGCAGGCCTACGGCATCACCCCGTTGCAGGTGGCGCAGGCGCTGGATCGAGAGAACCAGGACGTACCAGCTGGCCGCGTGTACCGCGGCGACGTGGAGAAGCTCGTCCGCGTGACGGGCCGCATCCTGGACCCCAGCGCCTTCTCTGAAATCGTCGTAGCGACGCGCAATGGCACGCCGATCCGCATTCGCGACCTGGGCACAGTGATTGACGGTGCCGCGGAGGCGCGTTCGGCGGCGTTCATCGACACCACCCAGTCGATCTCGGTGGAGATCCAGAAGATCGCCGGCTCCAACACGGTGCAGGTCGCCGACCAGGCCCTGGCTGTGATCGAGGAACTGCGCACCACCCTGCCAGCAGACGTGAACCTGCAGATCATCCGCAACGACTCGCAGCATATCCGCGCATCGCTGGACGACGTGCAGATCTCGATCCTGCTGGGCGCCGTCCTGACCATCGCCATCATCTACCTGTTCTTGAACTCCTGGCGATCGACGGTCATCACCGGCCTCACGCTGCCGATCTCCGTGATCTCCGCATTCTTCGTGATGTGGATGCTGGACTTCACGGTGAACACGATGACGCTGCTGGCGTTGTCGCTGGCGATCGGGTTGCTGATTGACGATGCCATTGTCGTACGAGAAAACATCGTGCGACACCTGGAGATGGGCAAAGACCACTACACGGCTGCCCGAGAAGGAACGAGCGAGATCGGGCTGGCCGTTGTCTCCACGTCGCTGGCGGTGATCGCCGTGTTCATTCCGGTGGCGTTCATGGGTGGGCAGATCGGCAAGATCTTTTACCAGTTCGGCGTGACGGTGGCGTTTGCCGTGGCAGTATCGCTCTTCGTCAGCTTCACCCTGGACCCAATGCTTTCCAGCGTATGGCCCGACCCGGAAGTCGAACATGGGGGCCACGCGGCCACGCGCTCCAAGACCAGGAATCCGATTCGCCGGATGGCCTTCGCCTTCGACGACGCGTTCGAGCGAACGGCCGAGCGTTACCGGAGGTGGTTGGGCGGCGCGCTGCGACACCGCTGGTGGGTGTTGGGCGGCGCGGTGGCCTCGGTAGTGCTTGCCTTTGCGCTCGCGCCCCTGCTTGGCTTCACCTGGTTGCCGGACTACGATGGCGGCGAGTTCAACACGTCCATTCGCGTGCCCCCTGGTTCACGGCTGGAGTACACCGTGGGCAAGGCGCAGGCGATTGCGGCGTTCCTGCGGTCGCAGCCCGAAGTCGAGTTCACCTACGTGAACGTCGGCGGCGGTTTCCGCGGCTCGCCGAACACCGGGTCGATCTACACGCGCCTCAAGCCGCGCTCTGAGCGCAAACGCACACAGCAGGAGATCCAGACTGACCTACGTGCGAAGATGATGGGCTTTCCGGGAGTCTTTGCCGCCGTTATGGGCACCCCGAGCATCTTTGGCGGCATGCGGCAGCCGATCCAGATCTACGTGCAAGGCCCCGAGGCCACACGGTTGAAGGTGGCGGCCGATCAGGTGCTGGAGGCGATCCGCGCCGTGCCTGGCGTCGCCGAACCCCAGTCCTCGGAGACGGGGAACATCCCTCAGCTGGATGTCCACATCGACCGACAACAGGCATGGGCCGCCGGATTGGGCATCGGCTCGATCGCCAGCACGCTGCAGCCGTTGTTCCAGGGGCAACGCGCCACGCGATGGGAAGACCAAAACGGGTATTCGCACGACGTGATCGTGCAGTATCCCGAGTCCATTCGTGTCTCGCCAGAAGACGTGGCCAGAATTCCCGTCGTCAGCGCCAACACGGATGACAAGACAGGAAGTTCGGCGATCGTGCCGTTGGCACAGGTCGCGCAGATCACCCCCGGTATCGGACCGCAGCAGATCGAACGGCGGTCACTCGAGCGGCAGGTGTCGCTGTCGGCCGGTGTGCTACCCGGAAACACCATGGGCGAGGTGGCGAAGGCCGCCGCCGATTCCATCGCCCGCATTGGGCTGCCACCGGGCTATCGGACCATCTTTGGCGGAGACGTTCAAAACCTGGAGGAGACCAAGGGCTACGTCTCGCAGGCGTTAGGCCTGGCCGTGGTCTTCATCTACCTCATTCTGGCGTCCTTGTTCGGTTCCTTCGTGCAGCCGCTGGCCATCATGCTCGCCCTGCCCCTCTCGCTCCTTGGCGTGGTGCTCGGCCTGCTGGTGACCAAGGGAACGTTCAACGTCATGTCCATGATCGGGGTGATCATGCTCATGGGCCTGGTGACCAAGAACGGGATTCTACTGATCGACTTCATCAACCAACAGCGCGCACAGGGGGTGGACCGCACGACAGCGATCCTGAACTCGGCGCGTGTGCGTTTGCGGCCGATCATCATGACCACCTGCGCGATGATCTTTGGCATGTTGCCGCTGGCGTTCGCGCTCGGCGAAGGATCTGAACAGCGATCACCGATGGCGCACGCGGTCATTGGCGGGCTGATCACGTCCACGTTGCTGACGCTGTTCGTGGTGCCGGCGGTGTACACGCTGCTGGATGACCTGACGGTGAAGGTCCTTGGGCGTAAGCCCAAGGCTGCGGAGGCCGCGGCACCGGCGTCTCCAGAGGCGGCGTTCGGCGACTGAGTCGGGTCAGCGACTTTCGCGACGCAGGGTGAGGGATCTGCTGACGCCGTAGCGCCCCAGATCCCTTACGGTGAGTCCGCAACAACGAACACGAACGCGTGTTCGTTGTCGTGCTTGTGGATGTGCCGTCTCGCACGGCGTCCGCGGCTCCTTGGACTCCCCTTCTCCGCACCCCGCCCATGCGCCGCCTTGCCATCGCTACGCTCGCGGTCGGCCTCGTCGCCGGCTCGTCCGTCCCGCGCCCCATCGCTGCCCAACCTCCGACGCCGCAGAACGTTCAACAGCTGCGCGCGCGTCGCGATTCGTTGGAAGCCGAATTGCAGAAGGTCGCCTTCGTTGACCGGAAACTCATGGTGCCCATGCGCGACGGCGTCCGCATGCAGGCCGACGTGTACCGGCCGAAGAATGCGACGGGCAAGGTGCCCATCATCTTCGTCCGCACGCCGTACAACTTCAACTTCTGGGACGTTAGGCTCGGCGCTCCGTCGGACATGACCGCCCAGCTGGATGCGGTGAAGCGCGGCTATGCGTACGTCGGCATGAACGAGCGCGGCCACTTCTTCTCCGAAGGAAGCTACGACATCCTCGGGCCGCCGCTCACCGACGGCTATGACGCCATTCAATGGATGTCCACGCAACCCTGGGCCAACGGCAAGGTGGGGCTTATCGGTTGCTCATCCACCGCGGAGTGGCAGATGGCGGTCGCTGCACAGGCCCCACCGGGCTTGGGCACGATCATCCCGCAAGGCTTTGGCGCTGGCGTCGGCCGCATCGGCAACTTCTACGAGCAAGGCAACTGGTATCGCGGCGGCGCGGTGCAGATGCTGTTCATCGCCTGGCTGTACGGCGAACAGAATCAGAATCGGCCGATGCCCCCTGGCAACCTATCCCAAGCCGAGTTGATCCGGTTCGCCAAGTCGTTTGACCTGGCGCAGCAGCAACCACCGGTGGACTGGTCGCAGGCACTGCGCAAGCTGCCGGAGATGGACATCATCAAGGCGGTGGATGGTCCGCGTGGGATCTTCGCCGACTCCATGCCCGGCCTGGCCACTGGCGGCGCGATGATCAAGCGCACGCCGAATGATTCGGCATGGTACCGCGGCGGGTTGTTCCACGATGACATGCGCATCAACGTCCCGGGGCTCTGGTTCATGTCCTGGTACGATGTGTCCGTCGGCCCGAACCTCGCGGCGTACAATCACGTGCGAAAGACCGCCCGCCCCGAGATCGCCGACAAGCAGTACGCGATCATCGCCCCCACGCTCCACTGCTCCTACAAGCGCGCCACGGAGAACACCGTCGTTGGCGAGCGCAGCATGGGCGATGCTCGCTATGACTACGACGCGCTGACCTACGGCTGGTTCGACATCTTCCTCAAAGGCGACCAAAGCAAGCTGCTGGATACGCTTCCCAAGGTGCGATACTTCACCATGGGGATGAACAAGTGGCAGACGTCGTCCACCTGGCCCCCCGAGGGGGCGCAGACCGTCAGCTACTACCTCAACAGCGGTGGCAATGCCAACACGGCCAAGGGTGACGGCACCCTCACGCTGACCCCGCCCAAGGTGGACAAGCCGGATACGTTCAGCTACGACCCGATGAATCCAGTACCGTCCTACGGCGGGAACGTATGCTGCACCGGGAACGCGGTGGTCGGTGGCGCGCTGGACCAGCAGAAGATGGAAGAGCGCAACGACATCCTGGTCTATACCACGGAGCCCATGAAGGAGGCCTCCGAGGTGAGCGGACCGGTGGAGTTGAACCTGTACGTTTCGTCGGACGTGAAGGACACCGACTTCACGGTCAAGCTGATCGACGTCTATCCGGACGGACGCGCGTACAACCTGGATGAGACCATTCAGCGCGTGCGTTATCGCGACGGGTACGACAAGGTGGTCATGATGGAGGCGGGGAAGGTGTACAAGGTGACCCTGGGGCCCATGACGACCAGCAACTACTTTGAGGCCGGGCACCGCCTACGCATCGAGGTCAGCAGCTCCAACTTCCCGCGCTTCGACCGGAACATGAACACCGGCGGGAACAACTACGACGAGGCCACCGGCGTGGTAGCACACAACGTCGTCCACCACTCCAAGAAGTTCCCCACCGAATTGAAGGTGACGGTCGTGAAGCGGAAGACGGCCTCCTGGAGGCGCGCTCACCGCAGATCCACCGCCCTACTGTTCATGCTGGCGGCCGCCCGGTGGCCGCCCAGCAGGGGGCTCCGCCGAAGGTCCAATCCACGTCCGCGCCGATCCTAACCATCAACGGACTCCGCTTTCGGGACCTCAACCGGAGCGGCGTCCTGGATCCGTACGAGGATTGGCGGCGCTCACCTACGGCCCGTGCCGCCGACCTTGTCGAGCGCATGACGCTAGCCGAGCGTGCCGGCGCTGCGTTGCATGGCTCCGCCCCTGCCCTCGGCAACCCGATCGGGGCCGGAACGGCCTATGACACCGCGGCGGCAGGCGCGGCGATTCTGGGCCGTCGTCAACAGCGTGATCACGCGGCTGTACGTCGCGCCAGCGGAGTTCGCCGCGCAGAACAACGCGCTACAGGCGATCGCTGAACGTGACCGACTCGGTATTCCGCTCACTATCAGTACCGACCCGCGTAACCACTTTCAGATGATACTCGGCGCCACCGGCGGAACCGCTGGATTCTCCCAGTGGCCCGAGACGTTAGGCTTTGGCGCCCTGGACGACCCTGAGCTGGTGCGCCGCTTCGCCAGCATGGTGCGTGATGAGTATCGCGCGGTCGGCATTCACATGGCCCTGTCCCCGCAGGCAGATCTGGGAACGGAACCGCGTTGGTCGCGCATCACCGGCACCTTCGGCGAGTCGCCGGATCGCGTGGGCGCGCTAGTCACCGCATACACCCAGGGGATGCAGGGAAGCCAGGCCGGTCTCACCCACCAAGGGGTCGCCGTCATCGTGAAGCACTGGGTGGGCTACGGTGCCGCTGTGGACGGATTTGACGGGCATAACTACTACGGGCGCTATTCTCGCTTTCCCGGCAATCGCCTTTCGGATCATGTGAAGCCATTCCTGGGCGCTATCGCCTCGGGCGTCGTTGGAGTCATGCCGACGTACAACATCCTGGAAGGTGTGAGTATTCAGGGGCAGCCGCTCGAACAAGTCGGCGCAGGGTTCAACGCGCAACTCCTGAAAGGGCTGCTCCGCGGCACGTACAAGTTCCGCGGCCTGGTGTTGTCGGACTGGGCGATCACGCAGGACTGTGTGGATGCCTGCCTGACCGGTCAGCCCCGTCAGCTACCACGTCAGATCGCCATGCCGTGGGGAGTCGAGTCGTTGACCCGTACCGAGCGATTCGCCAAAGGGATGAACGCGGGTATCGACCAGTTCGGCGGGGTGGATGACCCGCAGCCTTTGCTCGAGGCGGTGCAGTCCGGACTGGTGAGTCAGGAACGCCTTTCCGAAGCGGTCCGGCGAATCATGCGGGTAAAGTTTGAGCTGGGGCTGTTCGAGAACCCATATGTGGATGCCGCGCGAGCCGCCCAGGTCGTGGGATCACCGGAGAAGGTCCGTGCCGCCATGTCGGCCCAGTCACGCGCCCTGGTCGTGTTGCAGCACCCTCGGGGAAAGCCCATGCTGCCGGCGCGCGGCGCCCGGCTCTACCTGCACGGCGTAGACACGAGCGTGGCGCGCGCGCAGGGGTACGTCGTCGTGACCCGTCCAGGGGATGCCGACGTCGCGCTGCTTCGCGTCCCTGCTCCCTTCCAGCAGCTGCACGCGACTTTCTTCTTCGGCAGCTTCCAGCACGAAGGTGATCTAGACTTCAAGACGGCCGATTCTGCGTACACCCTGATTCAGGCCGCGGCGGCGAAGGTCCCCACGATTGTTGTCGTCTACCTGGACCGACCGGCGATCCTCACGAACATTCAGCCACTGGCACGGACGCTCATCGGAGAATTCGGCGTGAGCGACGAGGCACTGTTCGACGCGCTGACCGGACGAGTGCGACCGGTGGGGCGATTGCCGTTTGAGCTGCCGAGCGCCATGGAGGCGGTCCGGGCGCAACAGGGGGACGTGCCGCACGATAGCCAGCGGCCGTTGTATCCGTGGGGCTTTCGTGCCCCGTACTAACGGAGCGCGGGTTTGGGACACCAGACCACTCAGGCGAGGATGCGCGCACTGGCAATTTGAAACCTCGGTCTTGCAACGGAACCAACCATGAAAGCCATCGTGCTGCTGGCGATCCTACTCCAGGCCAAGCAAGGGCCGGCGAAACCGATGTGGAGCGGCGAACTCACTCTCACCATCGCGGGCAACGGGGCGGTGGAAGAGCCAGCCCCGAAGATCGGGCACAGCCGCAGCACGTGGAAGGTCGATCGCGTCGCCCGGGGCCGCGTCGTCCTCGATCACATGTTCAAGGGAAGCGGGATCGCCGGTTCGCCTAACGCACGCGACACACTACGCTATGAGACGTGGATCGCCGACGCGAGCCAACCGCTGGAGATGCAGGTCAACGATACGGGAACGTACTACGGACCGATCCCCGGCGTCGGGACCACCATCACCTTGGACTCGAAGAAGATCACCTGTCCGACCACGACGGCCAAGGCGCGTCCAGCGAGGATTCGCTCGTCCATACTTCAACTCGACTACGAGAAGGGGACGTACACCTGGGAAACGCCGCGCCTCATCTCGGCCTGCGATGAGTCCAACGTCCGAACGCCGAAGATCGGCAACGCTGAGTGGATGAAGAAGGCGCCCTTCGATCTCGCGTCGGACCCAGTGCCGTTGGAGTTCGAGATGATCCACCGGCTGAATTGGCCCGCGGACTGGGAACACGTTACGGGATCGTTCAAGAAGGGAGACACCGAGATTGTGCTGACCAGGTCGTTCGCTTTCACGTGGCAGCATCCTCTGATCAAGCCGGCCCCGGTCAAAGCGGACCTTGTCCTAGTCTTGCGCCGATCGGAGAACTAGGCGCCGAGGCCGCCTGCGAACACAGCCGGACAAGGTGCGCGCCGCGATTTTATGAAGTCTGCTTTTTTCGAAACAATCCGGCGCGGTTGTCGCAGCAGTGACGCGATCAAGAGATCCTGACGCGCTCGCGATACTGCCCCGGCTTGCCATCTTCCCGCACTACCACGTCGTACCACCCATCGGGCAGCCCGGGTAACGTCAGTTCGTAGCCATGCCATCCGGTGGTGATCGCCCGGCAGCGATCCGGGTCTCCAGATCGGCGCGACACACGAACGGTGACTACCGATCCATTCAGGGCCGCGTACGCGATCGGAGTTTCGCACCCGAAGTACATGATCCCTCGCACGGTCAGCTCGAACCCGCCGTTGATCTCGGGGGTGGTGGGCCATAGGGCGAGCTCGTCCGCTTCCAGCTGCTGCTCCTGGATCTTCACCGTCATCGGCACCCCTTCCGTGGGGATGCTGCAAGCGAAGCTCAGCGTCAGGACGCTGAGGCCGACGAGTACGCTGAGGGTGCGACCAGTCACTGGTGGACCTCCGCCGAAGTCATCGGAAGGTACACTCACCATCCGCCAACTGCACGAAGAATAGCTCACACCATCGTCGACGGGCGAGCTGGTACCCGGGTGCGATGCGCGGGGTCGACCGGGCCCGGGAGCCGCGACCGGCGCTCTCCTCTCGACCATGCTTCCAAGTGCTGATCACACACATACCGCGCGCGCCACCGTCACCCAAGCGTGACGCATCACACAACCGCTACCGTCAGGTTAAATCTCTGCGTGTTCGCAGTGAGAGCCAGAGCCCAACCAGCATGACAGCAAAGAGGACGCGGTTGACCACCAGCCCACCCGCAGGGCCGGATCGCTCGATCGGCAGGTACATCAGCGTCAGGGAACGGACGATGTACTCAAGCGCCATGATGGCAAAGAACAGCGGCACTGCGCTCCGGAACCGCACGAGCGCCAGCACGCTGAGGGCATGAAACGGCAACTTCGCCACGCCAATGAGCGCGAAGAGTGCCAGCACGGTCTGCGCGCCGGCAGCAGTGTAGCTGTCGACCGGAATGCCGTCGGCCGTGATGGCGACGTAGTGCCCGTTGAAGATAGACACCAGGCTCTGGAGCGATCGCACGGTCACGACCAGCCCGAAGAGCCAGAGCGCGGACTGCGATCCGCGATACTCCGCGCCCAAGGAACGAGGAAGGAGCGGTGCCATCATGACGACTCCCGGGAAGAGGGGCGCGCGCTGCTGGTATGGGCCCCTTACGGATGATAACTCGCGCGCGTTTCGACGCGCAGAGGAACCGGAGCCGCAACCTCTCGTCGTGAAGAGCACCGCGGGCCCAAGGACGGTCATCGACATGCCCCCATCGCCAACACCCACCACAATCCACCATCCGCCCCAGCCACTCCACCACTCGCCCCACCGCCCCTCTCCAACCGCCAGCCTCACCGATTGTATGCGCGTGACCTTAGACGGAGTCACCCTTGGTTCACGTGCTTTCTACACTGGCGCTGCTGGTTGCAGCCGGTCGACCGCTCTCACCAGAATGCCGTCCGGCCAACGGCGTTGACCCGCGCGAGACGCTGCGCGCAGTCCGCGCGGCCCTGGTCCCCGACGCACCCGGCCGAGTCTTGCACGCCACCGGCCTGCAGTCCATCACGCAGGACTATCAATCCGATCGCAGCTACCCGCCCTTCTTCTCGGCCATGGGCGATGTGGAGCTGCACTTCGACCCAGCCTCCGGCGTTATGCGCTCCGCAGATCGTGTGAGCTACCCGGGCTATGGATCGCCACCGCCGCTGGTCACGCTGTCCACAGGGTCGGCGGTGTTCGCGGTTCGCGACACCGCGCAGGTTCCGGTAGAGGCCATGTTCATGAGTACGGAGCAGGCCCGCTACCTGAACCCGGTCGCCGTACTCTCCGACTGGTCCGCCAGCAGCATCACGGTCACCGGCCGTTGCATGTACCGCGACTACCAGCGGCTGGTACTCGAGCGTACCGGGTCGTACGGCACTGAACGCTTGTTCATCGACGAGAAGACGCACATCCCCGTCAAGCTCGAACGCGAAGAACCGCACTACTTGTGGGGGCAGGTTCGCGTCGAGTTTGTGTGGACCAACTGGAATCTCGCCGAAGGCGCCGAATTTCCCACGACGGTGTTTCGCCTGGTGGACGGCGACATCATCCTGTCGCGCACATACGCCGACGTGCGCTGGGCTCCGAAGGACAGCGCGCCCTCGCTCGCCATGAAGGACCCTGAGCATCGCATGTCACTCGTGTCACCCATCTTCCTGCAGCCCCTTCCCGTGGACACGATCCGCGTGTCCGACCGCACGTACCTGCTGCGCAATCGTGGATACGCGCAGGCCGTGGTGTACGCGCGGGACACCGTGTTCGTGCTGGATGCCACGCAGGGCGACGCTCGTGCGCGCCAGGACAGCGCGTGGATCGCGCGCCTGTATCCGAATCACAAGGGAATTGTCCTGGTGGTGACCGATCTCGCGCATCCGCACATTGCGGGCCTTCGGTACTGGGTGTCGCGCGGCGCCACCGTCATCTCGCACGAGGCATCGCGCGGTTTCGTGCAACAGGTCGTCGCCCGTCGGTGGACGCGGACGCCCGACGCGCTGGAGAAGCATCGCCAGCCGCTGAAGTTCGTTGGCATACGCGATTCCCTCGTGTTAGGCGGGGGCGCACTGACCTTATATCCGATCGACGGCATTGGCAGCGAAGGGGCCCTGATGGCGTTCAGCCACGCCGATCGGTTCCTGTGGGCCAGCGACTACATCCAGCAGCTCGGCACGCCCACCCAGTATGCGATAGAAGTGTTGCGCGCCTCGGAACGCGCTGGCATCGTTCCCGGGCGTGTTGCCGCCCAGCACCTTCCATTGACCGAGTGGTCCAAGGTTGTCGCCGACCAGCGTGGAGCCCGTTCGACTGGTAACTGACCCGGACGCGCCGGCCTCCGACGAGTTGTCGGAGCTGCCGGCGCGCCTCCCACCGCGTTGGTGGCTGATCGGCCTGTTGGTCGTCCTCGGCATCGTCGCGATCGAATCGAGCAGCACTGCACTCCTGTCCAGCCTGGAAGGCCACGGCATTCCCTTCATGGCCCTGGCCTTCTCAGGCTTGATGCGATGGTCGTACTGGGTGTTGGTGCTACCAGTGCTGTATCGAGACGCCCTGTGGCTCTCCCTGCCAGGACGTTCGGTTCGCGTGATCACGGCCTACACGCTGCCTCGCGCCCTCGTCCACACGCTAGCGCGTGCCGGTCTGTGGGCCGTCATGCTGAACCTGAGTGGCAAGGTGGATGCGGGTGAGACGCTGGCCATCACCTTCCGCAATGTGCTCATGGGCGGGTGGCCGCAGGGGCTGCTGACCTATGCGGCGATCGTCTCCGGCCTGCTGGCGCTATGTGCTACGCAACGCGCTGCCCGGCGCGCCGTGCGCGAGGCTGAATTGCGAACGCAAGCCACGCAGGCCGAGTTGCGAGCGCTGCACATGCAGCTGCATCCCCACTTCCTGTTCAACGCCCTGCAAGCAGTGACCGTGCTCATTGGGCATGACCCAGCCGCGGCGAGGCGCGCCGTCCTGTTGTTAGGCGACCTGCTCCGTCGCTCGCTCTCCCGCAATTCGGCGCAGCTGATTCCCCTGGAGGAGGAATTGGGATTCATGCGCGCATATCTGGACATCGAGCAAACGCGCTTCGCCGAGCGGTTGGTCGTGGAGACACAGGTCCCTGAATCGCTGACGACCGCGATGGTCCCATCGTTCATCCTGCAGCCGTTGGTGGAGAACGCCATTCGGTACGGCGTGGCTCCGCGTCCTGGCCCCACGCAGGTACTGATTCGAGGACGTCAGGACAACGGGACGCTCACACTGGATGTCTGGAACGCGCATTCCTCGGTGGATGCCACGCTCCGCGAGGGAATCGGTCTGCGCACGACGCGCGAACGGTTGCACCTGCTGTTCGGAGCCGCCGGCCAGTTGATCGTCCGCAACGAGGATGGCGGGGTGACCGCGTCCGTCGTCATACCGACGTCCGCGTCAGCGCGCCCGGGGGCCGCTGATGGTGGCGGTGCCGTTGCTGGTACTAAGCCTGGTGCTGGTACTGGTACTGGTACTGGGGCTGGTGCTGGTGCTGGTGCTGGTCGTAGTGGTGGTGTTGGATGATGAAGCTGCGATGCGTCGTGGCCGATGACGAACCACTGGTCCGTCAGGGCCTACGGGACTGGCTGGCCAGCGATGGTGCGTGCGAGCTGGTTGGCGAGGCTGCCGACGGTGTGGAGGCGTTGCGTCTGGTGGGCGAGCATCGCCCCGACGTGCTCTTTGTCGACGTCGCCATGCCCGTGCTGGACGGTGTGAGCGCGGTTCGAGAACTCGGCGCCGAGGCGCCTCCCGCCGTGGTGTTCGTCACCGCCTTCGATCAGTATGCGATCCAGGCGTTTGACCTGCACGCGGTGGATTACCTGCTCAAGCCGTTCGATGAGGCACGCTTTCATCGCACCTTGGCGCGGGTCCGCGAGCGTCTGGGTGCTCGGCAAGGCGCCACCGCCGCCGTGGCCGCTGCTCGCGAGCTTAAGCCGGCACCTCAGTGGCCCGAACGCCTTGCCGTCCGCATGGGTTCGCGCGTGCGATTCGTGGACGTGCGTACGCTCGACTGCATCACTGCCGCGGACAACTACGTGGAGTTGCACACCCCCACGGAACGGTTCCTGCTGCGACAGACATTGAAGCACCTCGAGTCGTCGCTTGATCCCGCCGTCTTCGTGCGCGTCCATCGCTCCACGGTAGTGAATGTCACCAAGGTCGTAGAGGTCCGTTCGCAGCCGAGTGGTGATGCGGTGGTGGTGCTATCTGGCGGGCGACAAGTGGCAATGAGTCGCGCCTATCGCGCCCCGTTTCAGGAGCGCATGGGACTCAGGCTGTGATCTGAACAGGGCCACCTACGCACGACGAAGGTTGGCATCGACCAAGCGACGCGAGAGCCACAGCAGGTAAGCTCCAACAACCACGTCCACCGCGCAGCACCACACGGGGTACCAGCCGGGTACCCCCGGATTCGTGATCAAGTTGCTCCGCGCCAGGTCAAACATGCCGTGAAGGATCCAAAGCGCGCCGACGATCACCGCCGAGTGACGGACGCTCACCGCGGCGAAGAGCACACCGGCGAACAGGAACGGGATGCCGTACGTCATCTCCGTGAGAGCCACGGCGGGGACGTCGGCGCGGAGCGCGAAGAACGCGTACAGACCGGGGAGGACGAGCAGGCCGATGGAGTACAGCCAGCGCTCGCCACGCAGCAAGCGCGCTACGAATATTGTCAGAGCGCCGACGGCTGCACCTAGGAATGCTTCGATCACAATCTCTCCATGGACTGAGTCGACCGAGCTGACGGAGCGCGGCTCCGATCTCACACGCGCATTGCCACGAAACGATCATTCCATTTACGCAATATCTCCGCTGAAGGCAAGATTTCGTCAGGTGCGACGCCTCCCACCTCACGAATCGCCGTGCGTCATGGTGGACCGACACTCCGTATGAGGGAATGCCGTGTTCTGAATAGTTCAGTGGAGATTGAGCCCCGAGCTCCGTCACTTAGGCATTGAGACGCAGCCCGGGGCGCGTTCCGGGCCCCACCAAGCGCGACCGACTTAGTGCGGCGTCAGGGAACCACGAGACGACTGCACCCCTTCAGGTGCGCCGCCGGCTCGAATGCGAGACTCACTACGAGCGCTCGCAGGGTTACTCGGCACAATTCCGGTAACAACGGCTCCGGCGCCCCGCGCGGCGTCAAACGCTGCAATTACGTCCTGGTACTTTGCAGTGCGCGCTCCACGAACAAACAGTGTCCGATCGTTTCCGTTGCTGAGGAGGCTATGCAGTGATGACTGGAGCTCGGACAAGGGCACCGAGGCTCCGTTGACCGAGTACATCGGGCCGGAGTCCACACCGATTACGATGGACGCTCCGTTGCCAGCCGTGGCCGGCGCCGGTACCTGCAGGTCGTACGCCAGCCGAACCCTGATCAGTAACATGAACGTCACGATCAACACCAACATCACGTCGATCATCGGAATGACGTTCGGCTCACTCGTGATCCCGCCAGATGCACCGCGATTCATGGGGACCTCCCTTAAGAGTTGACCCCACAGTGCAACCGCCAGATGATCCCTCCTTTATCGGGAGATTGCGTTCCGATGAACGTTCCGTGACGAGTTGGTGAGCTAAACTAAAACCGCGCGGACGCATCAAACCATGCACGAGACCTTGATCTGCAGGGCCGTGATGTTCCGTCTTATGACGGGCGAGCGACCATCACTCGGCGGCTCGCCCGCCCCAAGCCCCTCTACGGTACCTTCGTCCCGGTAAACGTGATCGTTCCACCGCAGGACTCGCCGTAGTAGTACATCCCCTTCGCCGATGTCTGCGGCAAGAACGCCCAGTACCGCTCCGTGCGATGGACCGTGCCGCTCGCCGTGCTGCCGTTCAGGTTCACAATCCCGTCCCATGCCACGAGCGTCCGTTTGGTTTGGGCCGCGATCTTTGTCGCCGGCAAGCCGGTAAAGTCGCGGATCTGTGCGATGGCGCTTCCCGAGACCACACCCGTGGCGACGATCAGTGTGTCGGCAAAGGGCTCCGATAACAAGTTGGGAGGATAGACGTCTGGGTACGGTTGCCCTGAGGTGCGTGCCAAGGCGACTAGGGTTTGCGTCGGGTCGAAGTTCGCTGTCTTCCCCGGTGCCCCGGTGGGATCGTTCTGCAGGTACAACCCTGGCCGATAGAGCGTCCCGTTTACGATCGTGGTGTCCACCAGCTGCACCAGCAGCCCGGTCGCTGGATTGGTGTTGAGCCCTTTCATGAACGTCGAATCCGCCGAGCACCACTTGATCAGATCGGAGTTTGCGACGCCCCCCTGGTCGGGAACCTGGGCGAGACCGTATCCCGTGAGGAGCGGCGCCGAGAACTGCGTGAAGCGCCAGAGGAAGGCCGACTTCACGGTGACCGATTTGGTCGCTCGGCCGATCAGCGCGTTGTTGCTGGGGTGTCGAATCTCCATCACCACCTGAAAGGTGCCAGCCTTCGGGAACTGATGCTGCACGGATGCCGGACGGGTCGTGAAGCTCTGGCTGGGTGTCCCATCCCCCCACTGGAAGACATACTTGCCGTCGGGGGGAAGCGCTGGTCCACTGGCCGTGGCCACGGTGATCGTCACAGGTGCGTTAGGCGCTGGCTGGGCATCGGTGAGCGAGGCGTTGAACTTCGTGACCTGGTAGGTCTTCCACCCCAGCCAACCCGTTCCAGCTGACGAACCCGTCGCCGCGGTGTTCCACGCCCGCGCCTCGATGCCGAGACGAAAATCCGCGTGATGCAGGCCACCCGGCGCCGGGAACTTCGCCAGGTCGATCACAAAGCCATTGGAACCACTGCCCCCCGGCACCTGCGACCATCCGGCCGAACCGCCGTCGAGATAAATGAACTGGCTCTGCACTCCCGCGGCGCCATGTTGACGCTGCACCGTGCTGGGCGCCTGCCCCACGCAGCTCACGCACTCCACCCACACCCGCGAAGTGTCGTCCACCATGAACAACGTGTCGATCGGCGCGCCACCACCCCCGATGACCGTGCCGGAGGCCGACGCAAAAGCTTGCGGAAAGAGCGACTTGTTGATCGTCCCCGCCACGGCCTGGGCGTACTCCGCATTCAGCTGGGACGCGTAGCCAATCAGGTGATTGAGCCCGACAACGGCCACGCAGTAGAGCGTGCAGGACAGCCCGTTGGAGCTCCACGTCGACTTGCGCGTGGCATCACCGGGGAACCGCGGATTGGCGTCATAGATGATCCCGGAGGGACCATCCCATTTGTAGGCCAACACCGGGGAGTATGTCAGTCCCGCCGGGTTCACAAAGGCCATGATCTGCGGCGCTCCGCCAGACGCAACGAACGACGCCGCCACCCACTGCACCGTGTTGCGATCGTACGCGATCGGGTTCGCCGCCCGCGCCGCCACGGCCGCTGCGACGAACGGTTGCACCAACCCATCGAACTGCTTCGCGATCCCCGCCGACCATTGATATCCGGCGACATCGCTCCCGATGGCGCCTCGCGCCTTTTCAAACTTGCTCCACAGCGCACCAGAGGTGAGCGACTTGCGCATGCGGTAGTAGTAGCGCGCCAGAACCACCTGACCGGCGTCCGTCGCCGAGAAGACCGGCGTGCCGTCGGAAGTGAACTCCCAATCATCCACGCCAGGAGCGAAGTTCGTGTTGTAGACGATCGTGCTGAGCAGCGAGTGCTTCGCCAGGTAGATCGCCACCTTCACCCGTGGATTCTGCGACGCCGCACTGGGGGCAATAAGGCCGGCGGCCGGCGGATCCTCGGCGTATTGCGTCTCGTCAAACTGCGCCAGCATGGTCGTGATCCCATTCTGGTCGTAGCTGAGCGTGGGCAAGGCATCCACAAAGCCTTTCGCGGGATCCACCACCGCAACGATCGGGAACTCATCGTCGGCGATCTTCGCCGGAATGCGAAGCATCACCGGCTTCTTCGCCGCTTCCGTCGCGGTGGACGTGAGCGTGATGAGTGGCGAACCAAGCGTCACGCCGTCCACATGCGGGATGGACGCGCTGGATGCGTATTGAAGCTGCAGGTCCACGGGACCGGCAAACGCTCCCCCTGGCACGTCGATGCGGAGCCCGTCCACCGGTGAGCCTGGCCGAGCCACCACGATTGAGCCACCGCTCGCCGTGATCGTCTGGCTCGCCACATCGGTCGGCTGTATGACCGCCGTCGCGCGGAGGCGCACCGGTGTCACCCCAGTGACCGAAACGACCACCACGTTCTTCCCTTCCGCGGCGCCGAGCGTCCAAGCGCCAGCGGTGGCAATGCCATCTGTACCGCTCGTGGCGTTGCCATCAGCCAGACTGCCACCCCCTGAATCCACGGCAAAGGTCACCGCGGCGTTAGGCACCAGTCGCCCCGAGGCATCCTTCACGACGACCGAGGGCCGGACCGCCAGCGCACGCCCCGGTTCCCCCGATTGGCCGTCACCCTGTTGGACGGTGAGTGAGGCCGCGGGGCCCGGCGTATTGGATGACGGCGGCGGCTGGGTCGCTCCGGACGAACCGCTATCACCGCCGCCGCAGCCAATGAGGGCCGCCAAAAGTAGAGATCCCCGAAGTCGTCGCACGAGTCCGCCTGGAAGGTGTCACTAGACAGGCGGAGGATTGGTCAAACGGGGCTCATCGGTCGCGAAAATGGCCGGAGACACCTTGGCCCCACAACGACAAGGGCGCCGAGGTCAGAGACCCCGGCGCCCAAGCCCGTACCGCTGTCTGTCGCTGGGTCAGCAGATCACGGCGGTGTGGAAGGCTTCGTCGGCAAAGGCACCGCCGAAGAAGAGCAAGGCGCGAACTTCGGCCGTAAACTGGGTGGCCGTGGACGATGCCCCAATCTCGAGTGTGGCCGGGTTGAACGGCACCGAGGTGTTGTTGGAGCCGCGGGTCGCCAGCTTGGCGCAGGCGCTGATGTTGAACGGCGAGTTGATGGTGTAGTGCCCAGCCGACGGATGGGAGATGGAACCACCCGGCGGGCTACCACGCTGGAAGGTGCCCGTGGACTTCACGACCGCGTAGCCTGACCGCGGCGTACCGGCGCACACCAGGACCAGATGGAACGGAACGCCCGGCTGAATGCCGCCGCCGCCGTTCTTGGTCTCGATGTAGACCGAATTCGCCGTGGTGGAGCTACCGGTGTACACGCCACTCGGGTTCAGCACGATGCCATTGGCCGGATCGGCGACCGTGGCGATGTAGGCGCACTGCTGCACGTTCTGCGAGAAGGTCACCGTGTACTGGCCGAATCCGCCGGAGACCGAGACGCCCGCCGACGAGCGCGCCAAGTTCCCGTTGTAGTCGATCACGGCATACGGGAAGGTGGTGTTGCAGCTCACGAGCAGATGGAACGGCCCGGGGGTCAGGCCGCCGCCCTGGTTCTTCGTCTCCACATACACGCCGTTGGCGCTGGCGTGACCACCGGCGGTAAAGACGTTGAGGGCCTGACTGTACGCATTGGTCGTGGTGGCGACGTAGGCGCAGTTGGCGACGTTCTGGTTGAACGTCACTTCGTACGTGCCGAAGCCGGACGCCGAAACGCCGGTGACGCCGTTGCCGGCCAGCAGGGTTCCGTTGAGGGAGACCACGGCAAAGAGGTTGCTGCCGGCGGCAACCTGCGCCGGTTCAACGGCGGCAGGCGCAACGACCTTGGCCGGCCGCGGTGCTGTCGCGTCCTGACATGCCGCCGCGACCAGCAGGGTGAGAAGTGGAATTGCCAAACGCTTCATGGGACACCTCCGCAAGGGGTACGAGGGGTACGCTGTGGCCGCTCCACTGCCTCGGCCGAAAGCACTCGCCGTTCTCGCAACGGCGGCTGTCCGGAAACGCGTATTCTCGTGCGGAGTTCAGACATTCACGGTCGGCGGCCCCTAATCGCGCCCTTTCGGACGCCTGCCCCCTTCTATTAGGGTGACTTGTTGCCAGTCACCTGACGAAGCCCGCCGACAGCTACGCTATTGGCCCACGATGTCGCCAGGGCATTCGACAGGCTGAGGTTGTTGTTGATGTTGAGATTCTGCCCGACCGACGTGATGGTGCCGGTGATGCTCGACAGGGCGTCGTTGTGATCAATGTTCATGGTGCCCGTGACAATCCCACTGTTGAAGGCGAGCAAAGGGATGGAGGCATTGTGATCGATGTTCACCACGCCCGCGTTCAGGCGTAGCAAGGTGAAGGTCGCCAACAGCGGGTTGTGGTCCAGGTTGAACACGCTGGGAGCCTGCACATTGCGCACCCGCCAGCTCGTGAGTGCGTTGTTGTGGTCGACGTTCACGACATCGGCCGTCAGGTCGCCCATCTGCACGGATTGCAGCACCGGGTTGTTGTCGAGGTTGAGCACGAATCCGGCGTTCAAATCACCGACCGTCAGGGACACCAGCTCGTCGCAATGGTCGACTTCGAACAGCTGGTTGGCGTTCACCGTGATGGAGCCCAGGAGAAGGCTGTGGAGCCCGCGCGCCAGGTTGGCTTGAATCCCCGTCGCGGTTGCGTCCACGCCGGAGAGGTTTGGCATCGACAGGTCATACAGACGCACGGCCGAGGTCACGCCGGGGGTCACTCCGATGCTGCCGCGACCCACGCGAGTCAGCGCGTTGAACACGACCGTGAGCGGCGTGGCATTGGGCGGCGGTGGCGAAGCGCCGCTGCGTTGCTGTTCGACCTGAAAGCTGTTGCCAATGCGCGTTAGCGATGAGATCTCGAACCGACCCAGGGCGTCGAGGTCGTTCAGCAAGAGGCGCAGATTGCCTCCAACCGATTGGACATGGGTGAGCCCAGTGACCGTGAGCAGCCCTGCCCCACCGACGGTCAAGTCACCACCAACCTGCGTAAGCGCGCCGAAGTCATCCAGGTTCACCAATCGCGGGTTGCCACGGATCTCGAGCATCCCACTGACCGACGTCATGGGTACCAGCACCGACAGGTCATCCAGCGTCTTGTTGGAGATGAGTCGGATGTCGCCAGTGACCTGCGCACCCGGCCACGTGAGTCCGCTCAGTGACGTGAGGCCGTCCATGCTCTGGAGCATGAGTGAACCGAACGCCATGTGCGTGAGCGGCCCCAACGTCGTCACCAGTGGCGCGCTGACCATCTGGAACGTGCCCACGCTGGCCAGGTGAGACAGCGCAGCCACGCTTGTAAGGCTTGACAGGGTCGTCAGCGAGAGAGTGCCGCCTACGGTCGTCAGGGCCTCCAGTCCGGTGAGCGTGCCCACCTTCAGCTGCGACAGCGTCAGCGAGCCTCCCACGCGCGTCATGTTCCGCAGGCCGCCAACCGTCTGCAGCGACGCCACGTTCGAAATCACCAGGTTGCCATCCACCTGCTGCAACAGCTGCAACTCGCTCAAGTCAGTGCTGGTCACCTGGGCGCCGCTGATCGACAGGTTGCCCGTGATGCGACTGACATCGTTCAGCGCTGCCAGCTGCGCCTGGTTCTGCACCACGACATTGCCCGTGATGGTGCGCCCGAAGCCCCGGATCACGTCGAAGCTGATGCACGGATAGGTGAAGCCGAAGGTCGCCGAGTCAGGGCAGGCCTGGACGCCCACGCGAAGCACCGAACTTCCCGTTGGGGTCAGGCTCAGCGAGAGTCGTCCCAGCGCATCACTGGCCGCGCCAAACGCACGGTCGGCCGTCGTACCGTGGACATCCAGCGCTAGGCGCACAGGGGAAAAGAGCACCGTGGCCGGCGTCCCCGTGAAGCCGAAACCCAGTCGCAGGTCCAACGAGGTGGCGACGCCAGCCACCGGCGCCGGCGGCAGCAACGAATCAACTACTACCAGATGCACACACAGTCCGCTCAATACGCTCGACCGCTCTGCTGGCGAACCACTTCCTGCGACCGAATCAGACTCGGCGAGTGCCTGCAGGAAGAGAACATTGCGTGCCGCCACGATGCTCTTTTGCACAGAGCACTGCTGGTTCGCAAAGGCAATTCCACGGCCGAACGCGGCGGTAAGAGCAACCCGCAGGGCATTCAGTTCGGGGGTCAGCAGCGCACGCAGGGCGGCTCCGTCAGGCCCTGGGTACAAGTTGATCTGAGCAAACCATGCGTCGTACTCGGCCCGGGCATCGCGAACGAGCACATCGGTGTTCGCGAGCTGCAACCGATTGACGATGGCGCCTTGCCAATGACGGAGCGCCGCCAGAATCGCCGCTTGATCGGCTGGCAGCAACAACGCGCTGAGGGCAATCAGAGCCGTGTCCTGCGCGGAACTGTTGGGTGCCGGGGGAAGGGCCGCCAAGTCCTGCACCGTGCCGATCCCTGCCCCGGCGCCACTGAAGTGACTGACCAGCACGGATACCTGGCCACCCCCGGTGCTGGCCGGCTTAGGCGCGAGCGCGTCGCCCGCGGTGCCAAACGAGAAGCCGACGAGTCGCTGGTTGGACGGCACGTTAGGCGACGTCTTGATTACCAGGGTGGCTGGCGCCCGGAAGGTGAGACCCGCCGGTTGAAACTCCACCGCCCCAACCAGTCCCCCTGAGAGTGGTAGCCGATTGAAGGCCTTGAGCGGCGCCAGCGTGATATTCACGCTCGTGTCCAACGCCAGCGGCGGGATGCGAAGCTCGTAGGTGAGTCCCGCGGAAGAGGTCGCGGTCAACGTTCCGCCAGCCGCACCAACGCTGGCACTCGTTGCGCGCCCCGCGTCCAGCACCACTTTCGGCGGCAGCACGACCGCAATCGACGCGCTCCCGTTCTTGCTGCCGACGGAGGCCGTCACCGTTGTACTCCCGGCCGTCAACGCACTCACGATTCCCGCACTCGAGACGGTGGCAACCGCCGGTGCGCTGCTGTTCCAGGATACCGTCTGCCCGCCCATCGCGGCGCCGGTCTGGTCCTTCACCGTCGCCGTCAGCGGCAGGGTTGCACCGGCGTCTACCGTGGCCGATGACGGCGAAATCTCGACCGTCGTGACCACAGGAGTCGGCGGCGGGCTCACGCCGTCCCCGCCTCCACCGCACGCGGCCGCGAAGGCCAGCGTCACCGTCGTCCATGCGCGCATCCGGAATTCCGAGATCATGCCGTGCCCCTGTCTGTAGTTGGTCGAAAACGCTCGTTGCCCCCGCCCGACGCCACGCCCCCCCACTCGTCGAGGAATCGCCCCAACTCGGCGGTCGAGCCAAAGACGTCCTTCCGACCCGTGGTGAGGTCCTCCAGCGTTAGGCGAACACTCCGCCGGCCCTCCAGCTGCACGGCATGGGCGTGGAGGACGAAGTAGCCGTATCCCGCGTCGTCCTTCGGCCTGTCGTGTCCGGTGTTCATGCGCGCCTCCCGAGCGAGTCCCCTAGCGGTGAATTGGAACGCGGGAGAACTTCCGGTGCGCCTGACAAGGCCGAGTCAAACCACGCGTCAAACGCTTGTCCGTTCACGACCTACGACCCAAGACATGCTGAGCCTTCGAGCCCTCGGCCGACTCGATCTTCGAGCCGACGGGGCGCCCGTTCTCGCGGGTCGGCGCAAACCACTTGCCCTGCTCGCCTTTCTCTCCCGACACGCAGGGCGCCCTCTGCCGCGGATTGAGCTGGCCGACTTGCTCTGGGGCGACAGCGACGAGGCCCTCGCCCGAAAGTCCCTGCGTCAGGCCCTGTTCGAGCTTCGACCCGTGTTAGGCGATCGACTGACGGCCAGTGACTCCAGTGTTGCCATTGTCGAAGGAGGGTTGGACGTCGATATCGATGCGTTTGAGGCAGACGTCTCGGCCGGTCGGTGGGCAGCCGCGATCGACCGCTACGCCGGCGACCTCCTGAACGGGATGGAGGACGTTGGCGGGGAGCGATGGAATGCCTGGCTCGAATCGGAGCGACAGGGCCTACGCAAACTCCTCGCGATCGCCTTCGAGCGTTTGGCGGCCGAATCGGAGTCACGCGGCGCGTGGTCGGAGCTGGCCGCGGCCGCCGATCGGTGGACGACCCTGCTCCCGACGGATGAGCGAGGAGCGATCCGTCTGGTGACCGCGCTGCGTTTGCTCGATCGACCCGCGGAGGCGTCAGCCAAGCACGCGGCGTTTCTCCAACGCATGCGCGGCGAGTTTGGCCTGGAGCCGACCGCGGCGCTCACGGCGCTCGGCCAGACGACATTCCGCGAGGCGTTGCAGCCGGCCGTGGGATCACCGGGGGCGCGGGCACTGCTTACCCCTGACCTCATTGGCCGGAGTGAGGAGTTTGCCGCGCTCACCGCTGCCTGGCAGGCCACGCGCGCCGGGAGCGTTGGGCAGGTGGTTGTTGTTTCCGCCGACGAAGGCCTCGGTAAGACACGCCTGGTGAGCGACTTTCTGCGCCAACTCCGCGAGCAGCGTCCGGCCCCCTATGTGATCGAGACACGCGCCCATCTGACGGAGCAGGAGCACCCCTTTGCCGCCGTGCGGTCCGTGGTGATGCAGCTGGCGGAGGCGCCAGGGATAACCGGCACCGCGCCAGAAGTCCTGGCCGGCCTCGCCAGCGTGGCGCCGGACCTGCGCAGCCATTTTCGGCACCTTCCGGCGTCGCCCGCCACCAGCTCCAGCTCGGAGGTCGGTGAGTGGCTGCTTCGCGCGGTGGGAGACGCCGCCGACGAACAGCCATTGGTACTTCTGGTCGATGACGCCGCGGACGCCGATCCAGCGAGCGCCGAGGCGTTGGCTGTGCTGGTTAGGCGTCCGCCAGCGCAGGTGCTCGTGCTCCTGACCGGCCGCCCGTCGGCGTGGCCCGCCTCGCGCCTGCACGGTGACGTCGAACGGGAACGTGCGAATCTGCGCCGCATCGAGCTGGATGCGCTCAGCGAAACGGAGACGCTGGCGATGCTATCGTCTGTCGTTCCGCTCGCGCCGGAGGCCGGACGAGACTTGGCTCGCCGCCTGCACGTGGAAAGCGGCGGAAATCCGGGGCAGGTGTTGCAGCTCCTGGCTCATCTCGCGGACGGTGGTGATGTGGCCCCCGGTGCCGGAGGATTGTGGGGGGTGACTCGCGGATCTCCAGAGGCCCCACTCCCGCTGCCGGCGTCGCTCAAGGAGGCGTTCCTGGCGCGACTGTCACACCTCGGCGCCGATGCCCGCCAGCTCGTGGAGCTGGCGGCGGTGTCCGGCCCCGATGCAAGCACCGACGTGCTGGAACGTGCGTCGCAGCTGCCGAGTGCGACCTTTCGATCGGCACTCGGCCAGGTGCTGTCGGCGCGTGTGCTTCGTGACGGGGGTCGTGGACGTGGACTCGAGTTCCTGGGCGATGCGAATCGACGCGCGGTGTACGATGGCCTGGCCCCGAGCCGTCGTCGTGAGCTGCACGGAGAGATGCAGCGGGCCTTGACTGCTAGCGGCGCATCGGCCGACCGCATCAAGTACCATCGCGCACTGGCTGGCCCAACGTCCAGGCGCAACCGTATTCGTTGGGCGGTTGCCGGCGTTGCGGCAGTGCTGGCGATGACGCTCGGAGTCTTCGTATGGAGGTCACGTGCGGCTCGCGTGGCGCCGGGATCTGCCGTGTTGATCGCCGACGTGCAGAACCTCACCGGAGACTCCCTATTCGGTCGCGCCGTGCTTACCGCGGCAACCGTTCAGCTCCAACAGTCGTCGCGTATTTCGGTCTTTCCCCGCGCCCGCGTGTTGCAGACGTTGGCTCGGATGCAGCGCCAGCGCGAAGACACGGCGTTGGCCGAGTCCTTGGCCCGCGAGGTAGCCGAGCGCGAAGGGGTACCGGTGGTGCTGGTCTTCGGCGTGGCCCGTTTCGATAGCACCTATGAGCTGACGGCGCGCATCGTCGACCCGACGTCTGGTCGTGACTTACGCACGGAGCGCGTGCGAGCGGATACACGCGCAGACGTCATCCCCGCACTCGGAAAGTTGGTCAGCGCCACACAGCGAGACTTGGGAGAATCACGGGTGGCATCGGCCGGTGACTTGCCACGCGTCACGACGTCTTCCCTCGAAGCCCTTCGGGCCTTCGCGGCGGGGAACCGAGCATGGTCCGCGCGCGATTACCCACTGGCGCGCGACGAATACCTCCGCGCCGTGGCCTTGGACAGCGGCTTCTCACTCGCGTGGTCCGGCCTCGCGGAGTATGCCTACTTGCAGGGGATGGACCAGCGGGACGGCGACAAGTATCTGGATCGCGCCCTCGCCAACGTCAGTAGACTCACCGAGCGCGAACAGATCACGCTGCGCGCCAAGGAACAGAGTTATCGCGGGAATCCTGACGAAGCCATCCGGCTGCGGAAGGTACTGGCGGAGCGATTTCCGGAGCGCGAGAACTGGTTCAACCTCGGCACCTCGCTGATGCGACGTCGCCGATGCGGCGAGGCCATCCCTGCCCTGCGCCAGGCCATTCGCTTCGATTCCCTGTTCACGAACGCGTGGATCAACATCGCCACCTGTGAGCAGTTCGAGGGGAAGCTGACGGACGCCATTGCCGACTATGCGCACGCGGCGACCACGGACTCCCTCGCCCTCATCCGTGGGAACATCAACCACGAATTCGGCATCGGCTTGATGCGTCTGGGCATGTTGGACTCGGCGGAGCACGTCTTTCGCATGCAGGCGTCGCGTGCCAATCCCGACGACGCGCGAAAAGGCTATCGGTCGCTCGGGTATCTTCAGATGCTGCGCGGAAAGTACGCCAGTGCCTCTTCCCTGCTCGACACGGCGTTTGCCATGGACTCCTTGGCGCACGCGTGGACGTCCGTGTTTCGCGATGCCATCCTGCGCGCGCAGTCGGCACGAGCACTCGGCGATGCGGCCAGGGCGCGCCGCGCCGTCGACGACGCGTGGAGCGCGTTCAAGTCGCGCCCCGTCGACTTGGCCATTGTCGCTGTCGGCGCTCTCGAGATCGCCGACCAGGGGGCGATTGGCCCTGCAACGGCCATGCTGGATACCGTCAAGGCGCAGTCTCACACAGGATCCGCGGACGACGACAGCAAGCGTCAGATGCTTCTTGGACATGTGGAGTTGGCTCGCGGGCGTCCGGCCCGCGCCTTAGAGGCGTTGCGGCTGGCGACCGATACCGTGTATCAGGTCTCGCGCCAGACTGCCATGGCCCACGCCTTCGCCGCCCTCGGCCAGGTCGACTCCGCACTCGTTTTGGCCGAAGCCGTACATCGTGTGCCTCGCATTGGCGATGAGCAACAGGATGCTTGGTTGCAGGCACCACTCCTGATCGCTCGGTTGGCGCTGCGCCAGGGAGATACAACGCGCGCACGCGCAGCCTACGAGGAGATCCTCAAGCGCTGGAAGGACGGGGACCCGACGCTACCCGCGCTCTTGGAGGCACGCCGGGCGACAGAACATGGCGTCGTTCAGCCGCGCGATCGCGCGACGGTCGCCCGGCCCATTCGCTGACGGCGTCAGCCTAACGCAGGCGCCAGCATAAAGGTGTCACGGAAACGCCGTCAGCTACCTCACGGCATCTCACTGAAGAACAGCTTTCGCAGGGCCCGTTCGGTGTCGAGCGTCTTCCCGCATTCAGTCGCAGCCTTGGCGGGCATGCAGGCATTTCTCGGGCTATTCGTCGCGAAGATGTAGACGATGTCTTTGTCCAGGTACCGTCGGAAGATCGCGTACGAATGATCGCTGCTCCCGTTATGCTCCATGAGGCGACCACCGTCCGCCGTGCGTTCGTGTTCCCAGCCGTAGCCGTACTTGGTGGTCGTGTCCTTGGGATCTTCGATCACGTAGCCGCGCTCCAACTTCTGCATCGCCGACTCCGGAAGCACCGATCGATTTCGCAGGGCCAGATGCCAGCGATACATGTCATCGACCGTCGACAGGATGCCGCCGTTGCCTTTCAGGTTCCAATACGGGCCGTCCGCGGCCCACAGCTTCTCCAGCGGCGCTCCGCGATCATCGCCGTTCGACGCATAACCGCGCGAGAAACGCGTCAGGTCCCAGTGCGGGATGTTGTAGCCGGTGGTCGCCATGTCGGCTCGACCGAACAGACGGTCGTGAATGAACGACTCGTATGGAACCCCGGAGACCTTCTCGATGATGGTCGCCATCATGCTGTACCCGGCGTTGGAATACGACCACTCCTTGCCCGGTTCAAACTTCAGCGGTTTGGCGAGGACCAATCCCATAAGTGAGTCGCGCGACATCACGGCGTAGTCCGGGCCGAAGTCGTCGTCGAAGCCGGCGGAGTGGGTCATGACCTGGTGCAGCGTGATGTTCGCCTTGTCTGCCGGAGCGTTTGGGAAGTACCGGCTGATCGGATCCTGGAGCGAGAGCTTTCCTTGGGCTTCCAACGCCAGGATGCCGGCGGCGGTGAACTGCTTGGTGATGGACCCGACATCGAAGATGGTGTTGGGTCGGAACGGAATCTTTTGGGCTCGATCGGCCCAGCCGTAGCCATGCCGCAGCAGGATGGTGTCGCCCTTGGCGATCAGGATGACGGCGGAGAAGCCTTCGGATGCGGCCTTGCTGAGCAGGCTATCGGCCCGTCTGGCGAGTTCACCGTGGATGATGTCGCTGGATGGCTGAGCATCGGCCGATTGCAGCGTTAGGCAGCTAGCCACGACGGCGGCAAGCGCGCGCTCAAAGTATCGCATGGGGATGGAAACGCCTCGTTGGGACTCGTTGGGTCTCACCGCGTCACACACGAACACGACGCGACGACTGTAGTTGCTGAACGCTCGCCTTCGCCGCACGCGCGGGATGGGCTGCCGTGGCGCTGCGGCCGCCTCAAGTAAGATGCGTGGCAACACCAACGCAATGCGCGGTGGCAACGTAGTGCAAGCCGGTGTGGCAACGCGAGTGCGATGTGGTCCGGCCGCGCAATTACCATGTGGTATTTAAACGCGAGTAGAGTGTGGTGTGGCACCGAGGGCTCATGGGGTGGACCCATCACGTCCCAAATTGAATTCGCCGGTCCTTATGCCCCCGGCGCCGACGAATTAGGTGGCGTCCGGCGACAGAGGGTTGCCTTCCCTACGACGATTCTCGCGATGAATAGTGCTCGCGACTTCTAGAACTACCAGGACGCCCGGCCGACCATGACGCGGACCGTGGGGACGACACGATCGCCTCGCCATGTCCCTCGCACCACCGTCGCGGCGCCCACGCCGACGTCAGCGAACCAGCCGCCGTCTGCCCCCCACCGCTGCAGGCCCACCTCGCCGCCTACCATCCCCGCTCCACTGAAGTTCACGACCTTCCACGGCACGAGCACAAAACCGGGGCTCACGTATGGGGTCCACTGCCGCGGGCTGGACAACATGAGCCAGGGATGCCAGATGACGCGCCCGCCGATGCCTGCGGCCCCCACGCCTAACGCCGACGCCGCGTGCAGGCCGTGTCGTTGCACCCACTCCAGGCCCAATGCACCCACCGTGTATCCGACGCCAACGCTGAAGGCTTTCGTATTCAGGATAGGGGGTGACGCCGGCGGCCGGATGTCCTCGGGGCCCATCCGCGCCGAGGACGGAATCGCGTAAGCGCACAGCGTGCCCTCCCGCGGCGCGCAGGTGCGGCGATCGCACATCACGGCCATGAAGCCACCGGCATGCACCGTGCCTCCAAACCCCTCCGGCTTCGTGTGCCGCAGCTGCACCGACAATGCCGGCATCCCTCGGGACTCCCCTGTCGCCGTGAAGACTCCATCCGATGACAACGTGATGGCCGGATGCATAGAGTCCGGTGGCGCCACCTTCACTCTCCACTGCGCAAGGGGAGTAAGAAAGGTGCCCCACACGGGGCGATGGCTCCCTGCCACCCAGAGCGTGCTGTCCGCGATGGATCGCGTATGTGACGCAAGAAACGCGTTCGTCGGCCGCAACTCGATGTCCGCCGAATCGATCAGGCTACCGTACTTCCCGTACGGGAGTCGCAACACCAGGCGATAGTAGCCGCGAACTTCAGTTACCTCGGCGGAGTCGAGCTTCGCACTATCGGTGACGCACGCGTACTGCGCGTCGACAGGCAACGCAGTCAGAACGGTGAGGAGGGCGCCAATCAGCGTCGGTGCAAGGATCATCAAAGGTAGGACGATTCAGTAGGATCGGGATGCTCTGCGTTTAGGTAGACGATTTCTGAGGTGTCGGTGTGACTTTGTGCAAGGGATCACTGACGCGAGCTGGCCTTCTGTACCAATGCGCCCACCGCTGCCAGCGTTGGCAGGCCAGCGACCGGGCCGGTCACGTCCAGCTCCAGGTAGCCGTCGCCCTTGGGAATGCTGCAAATCGCGTGACTGGCGACGTTAGGCCGGCCACTCAGGATGCATAGCGCCTTGCCAATGGTAGTCTGCTCCAGGTGGGCCCCTGGCTGCTTCCACTGCGCCTCGCGAGCCGTACCAGTGTTCCGTGCCGTGAGCGCTTGCGCGCCATCCATGCCAAGCCCTGAAACAACGCGAATGCTCACCGGATACTTCGTATTCGCCGAGGCCAGAACGACGGAGCACTCGTCGACGGTCAGACCCGGCGCGGACTGCTTCTCACCACCGGGCGTATTCGTCGCCTTGGCACGGAGCGCGGACTCCAGCTCTGACACCTGCATCAGCTTACACGCCGTGGATCCACCCTGGGCACGAAGGGCGTGTGGAGCGCCAGTGAGAAGGAGCAGGCATCCGGCCGCGAAGGCGAGGTGACGAGACTGGGCGCCCAAAGCAATGCGAGTCATGACGGCCTCCCGGGGCTGATTGCGACCTAACGCGGGCAGAGTGCCCTATTCGGCCAGATAGCGGCGCGTGCATTGTAGGCAAGGGTCGACGCAGCCGGAGCGCGTGTCTTACGTCGCTGGTAGTTCAACTCGGCTGCGCCTGCGTCGTTCGTTCCAAGTTAGCACGAACGCGACGAGGATGATGCCGATTGCGCCAGATAGGAGGAGCGGCATCACCCCGCGGATCTCCGCGGGGATGCTCAGGACGTCAGGCAGACCCGTCTGCCAGAACACCCACTCCCCACCCAGTTGCGAGGCGATGGACTTGCTTCCCGTCGCTAAGACGATGATCGCGTCCCGCGTACTCGGATTGATCCGCACCGTGGCGTTGATCGCCGGGTCGTTGACCCCGTCGTGACCGAACACGACACCGCCTTTTGCCGTCGGAGCGTAGAGGACCGTGCCCAACCCCCAGAGATCGACGCCCATCGACCGTGCCTGAACCGTGCGCATGGCGTCCAGAGTCGGCTTGGTCAGCGGGAGGTCGTTCGTCGGTTGCAGCTGTGCCAGGACCCAGGTGACCATGTCGCCGGCCGACGTCGTGAAGCCCGTTGCAGCGTTGGAGGCGTATCGGAAGATTGGTGCGGGACGGCCTGACGCATCGTACGACTTCGCCGAATTCGTTAGGGAGCCAAGGTCGGCATAGCCCGATCGCGTCATACCCAGTGGCGCGAGTAATTCGCGTGTGACGAAGGTCGCGAACTTCTCCCCCGAGACTTCCTCAACCAACAGTTCGAGCAACAAGTATCCACCGCCCGAGTAGCGAAACTGCGTGCCGGGCTCGATCCCCACCGTGACTACGGCAGAACGACCGTTTGATGCCCGCGGCGCAGCCAATGCCTCTTCCAGCGTCGGCAGCGGCTCATCGCGTTGGTAGTCGCCGAAGCCTAGTCCATCGGTGAGGCCCGCCGTGTGACTCAGCAGCCGGCGTGTTGTGACTCCGCGCGAGTCAAACGCACTGGTGGGAAGATGCCACCTAGTGAGGTAGGACTCGACGGGCTGGTCCAGGTCGAGCTTCCCCTGCTCCGCCAGCTTCATCACCGCATGCGCGGTGATCCACTTGCTGAAGGACGCCGTGGCGAACACGGTGTTCCGATCGATGGCATCGGCAGTTGTGGAGTAGTACTCGGACGCGACTGCGCCGTTCTCGATCAGGATGAAGGCCGTGTTGGCTCGATTCCCCGCCTTGATGAGGGAGACGGCGGCGTCCGTGAAGGCGCGCGGATCGCCTGCGGGCGCGATTGGTCGGCGCCACCAGCCATACAGTGTGCCACCGAGGAGGGCGGCGGCCCATAGCACCACCAGCAGCAACGTCAGGCCGATGCGTCTAACCATTCGCGCGCTCAGTGTCTGGTGCGTAGGGTAGCGCGTCCTCTTCCACGCCGACAAAGTCTGGAGCGGGCTCGATCGCCAGTCGCACCGCGGCGATTGTCTCCCTTCCCTCAAGATAGGCCTTCGCGACGCGGTGCATGCCGTCCATGACGCGGCCGTCTGCTCCGAGGATGATCGGATACTGCAAGTCGGCCTCGGCGATCAGACGCGCGTGGTCGGCAACGGCTCGGCAGGTTGCACGGCTGTTTCTGTTGCCGAACCAGAAGGGTTGGTCTAGTTCGCGGACGGCGGTGAGTGGAATGGACTCGGGTGCGACCTTAGCGGTGAGTGCGATGAGGCGGTCCACGTCCCAGGCGAGGAGGCCGGCGGCGGAGGGCTGTAGGTGGTACTGTTTCCGCATGAACGTCGACGTCGTAGGAGTGCGTTCTTTCTTGTAAGCTGTGTAGCGACTGAAAGAATGCCGTAGAGGTCCCTTGTAACAAGGCTCCTGACCGGCGTTCGCGCCCGACTGTGATGCCGGCGACTGGTGTTCGGCTTTCGGGTGTTGCTCGCCAGGTGCTGGGCTGAGTTCGAGCGGCAGGCGTGCACAACATGGAGAAGATCGCCCGCCGCGATACGCCGGAAAGCGAGTGCGAGTCTCCTGATACGCGCCGGGGCTGCTGGATCCCAGATAGAACTGGGTCGTCGACATTGGCAACTGGCTGATTGAGCGTTGTACGCAGTCATGTTTGAGCCGGAGATCGTCACTACATGCCTCGTGTAGAAGCCTAACGCGAACGCATCTACACTCGTCGTGGACGTCGCCTGGTTGTTTCGACGAGTTTCCGGGAAGGTTCCTACGAAGCGTCGGCTCCTTCATTCCTATGAGCTGGCTCCAGCTCGTGCATCGTCCTCAAGAGGACCGCTTGGCCGTATGCGTTCACTGTCCGCCGCAGCGACATTGCGGAGCTAAGGGCCGGTCATCGGGGCATGTCACCGTCGCTGGCGAAGGATCACGAACTGTCCCTGCGAGAACCGGTGCAGGTCGTGTGGCCGCTTCAGGGCAAAGTCCTCATGGTGCCAGTCCCGCTCAGGCGCAAGTGGAGACGCCCAGGGGCTACGGAGTAGCCGCACTTCGCAATCGTCGATCCAGCCCTCCCTTGCGGCGAACAGTAGCGCCCCGTTGGTTGCACACCGAACAAGAGCCTCACCGCTCGCCGTGAGATGGGTTCGGAGGACCACGTGATGCAGAACTCCGGTCGACAGGAACGCAGCATACAACGCTTCGAACAGCGTGACCCACGCCGGCGGAGACTGGTGGCGCGCGGCACCTGCTTCCTCGGGTAGCTCCAAGTCGAACGCACTGCGATCACGACAGCCCGGAGTGACACGCGCCGCGCCATCCGCGTGCAGATTGATCCAGTGGCACTCCATCGCCTCCTCGAGAAGCTCTCGATGTCTGTGGAGAAACACACTCGTGTGGTAGACAAACAGCGCTAGGCAGTGCGCAATGTCCCACTCTCGTTGCCAGCCTAGGCACTCGAATCGCGGATGATGGACTCGCGTAAAGGCCACGCCGATCCGCACCGACGGCGCATAAAATCCCCAAGGCGCGTCGGAAATTGTCGCTAGAAACGAGCCCCGCGTCATGCATGGTTCGTTCGCGAGGTCCGCCGCCACACGTGCCAACGGTTCGCCGATATCGCTGCTCAGCAGCTTCTCAATCTCGGTGCGCTGCGCCCAATGATCGGTCACGGTGCGCCGAGCCAGGCTTGCCGCGTATTCCTGCGCCCCTGGCAACAATGGCTCCAACCACGAAGTGCCTTTGGCAAATTCATGCAGGAGTTCATGGCACTGGTGTGCGCTCACATCCCGGAGATGCTGAAAATGACGTTTGACGTCGTCGCGTCCTCGGTTGCCGAAACAGGAGTCCGCAGTCCACCGATCCGTCGTGAACACAATGGCCATTGTCAGCTGAGATCCTCAGGACGCCGCATGCTTTTGCCCCTGAGGCTTGAATGACGGCTCATGTCTCTTGATGCCGACGACAAGAAAGTGGTTGTGCCACCCGTGCAACGATCCGGATGGTGAGATTGACGTCGCCGATCGCAACTTCCGATGTGACCGGCGACTGATCTGGGGCCGTCCTCGCTCGTCATATCAGTCCAGCCGCAACCAGCTGACGGTAATGCTCCCCAAGCGCCGTTAGGCGACACCCCTTGGACTCCATGGCCGCGTGCCACATGTGCGGCGCGTCCACAGGCTTGACCAGGTTCACCCGGTTGTACGCCTGAAGCACTCGGAACGTCTCCACACGCGCCGGGTCCGGCGCGGGCGCACCCTCAGGACGCCCGCGGACCTCGGGTTCGTACGACGGGTCCAGGGCAAACTCGAAGCCGGGCGTGGGAAACAAGATCGACAACTGACGCAGGTCCTCCAAGGCGATCGGCGGCTTGACCGAACGCAGGGCGATGAACCGCTTCACGTTCGTCTTGAAGACGGGTCGCTGGCTCCATCCGCCGAGCGATTGGTCAATGTGCGCGTACACACTCCCCGGCGTGACGTCGCCCAGCAGGTTGGCCCCGGCTCCTGCCAAGGCATCCACCAGCAAGTACGTGAACACGCCGTGCCCGTTGTTCTCGCTGGCGTATTGGTCCGCGGTGGCGGCGGCCAGAATCGTTAGGCCCTCCGACAGCTCGGCGGTCAGACGACCGGCGGACCGGCCCGCGGCACCGGCGTGGCAGCTGTCGAGGATGATGATGCGATGCGTCGCGGGGGATGCATTCGCCAACGTCAGCACGTCCTGCAGGGCCAGTCCATCGTCGATCCGCTCGCACTCGCTGGTGCACAGGTAACCGCCGGTGTCTTCGATGGACCCGTGGCCGGCAAAATACAGCAGGGCGACTTCGCAATCGTCGCGGAACAGGGCGCGCACCGCATCCTTCAATTGACCCCGCGTAACAGGGTGCTCCTTGTCCGGCCCCAGTAGCACCTGCATGCCACTTCGAAAGTTGATGGTTCGTCCGTGGTCGTCGTGGTACGCCATCACATCGCGCACCGACGACGCGTCATTGACGCAGCCACTCAGGCAGGCGAACCGATCGTAGTAGTCGATGCCGACAATGAGGGCCTTTCGCACGTTCCCTGCTCCTCCAACGATGTCTTCCGGGCCCCGCGAGATGTCTCTCGACTTCTCCGTCTGCATCACGCGATAACGTCCTGTGGACCGGGTGGAACGGTGATGCTACAGCGACAACACGTGCCTCGCCACCCCACAACGCAGCACCCGAAACGCCGTCCAGTTGCAATTCGGGGCGGCGGGCAACCAATTACGAGCGCGCTGTCTCCCTTGGGCCCACGATCACGTGAACGGAGCTGCCCGCACCATGCCGACAGACGACGAACCGTCTGCGCTCACCCCGAGCGAGGTGGTGCTCCTGGGCGCTGAGCGCTACGCGACGTTCGAACGGTCATTTCGGCGCGCTGGCAAGTGGATCTTCTTTGCGGTCGTCTTCTTGCCGACCACGATTCTCGCCGGCATTGGCGCCATGGGAGACCCCTCTCCCATGCTGATCTTCTTCGTGGTCGCCTGTGGCTTCAGCGTCCTGGGCTGCGTGTACCGAGCATACCGCGAACTCGTCCCCAGCCGCCAGCTGAAACCGTGAGCAATATCTCCACACTCGCGAGCGGCGCGGAGGTCTCGGCGCAACACCTGGCCTCCACGATGTTCAAGGCGGCGATCCTGGCCAACGTGCACGCCGGTGTGATCACGCTCGACATCGAACAGGAACCAGGGGAAGACACGCCGTCGGCGCGGCTCATGGTTACACCGACGGGGCAGCGGCATCTGTGGCCCGAGCACACGCTCGAAGGGCGGTTGCTGCTGGGCCAGCAGCGACGCGTCCGCGACATTGCGTTCGACTGGCTTGGCTCCGAGAGCAGCGACCCTTCAGCGCGCGCCGTCCTGCAAGGCTACGTCATGTTGACGATTCGAGGACACGCGGCGTACACACCTCCCACGCGTTACAAGGTGCCGAAGTACGCGATCGCGAAAGGTGCGAAGGTCTCGTCGTCGCAGTTTGGTGCCGCGCATGACCTGCTGACACGTTGCCAACGCGAGCGCCCCGAGATCTGGCACCAGCTCGACGCCGAGTTCGCGGGAGCAATCGCACTGCGCACGGTGCCGGTGCGGAAGGACGCCGATGGTTACGAGATCACGGTTGGCACTGACCCGTGGATGGATGAGCGTGCGTCCGACCGTGAGCGATTCGGCGCCGAGCCTCCTTCGCCATACAGCACGTCCGCGTTGGCGTACACGTTGCTCCTGTTGGTCGTGAGCGGAATCGGCTTCGTCCTCATGCAGAGCCTGGGGAAGTGGGGCTTCGCACTCAAGGCGGCGACCGTGATCGCCGTACTGCTCGGCGTGATCGAATTCCTGTACCGCACGTGGCCACCGTTCAATGATGCGCTGCGGGACCTGGGCCGGTCGCTGCTGACGGCGTTCAAGCAGAAGGGTCAGCCACTTCCGCCCCCGCCGAAGGTTGGCCGTTACCAAACCATCGTCGGATGGATCATACTGGTGGAGTACCTGACGATCGTGACGGTCGCGTTGCACAAGGCGGGCCCCGACGTCACTCGGCTCTGGTTGCTGCCGGCTGGAGCCCTCGTGTTTTGGTTGATCGTCCGCATGCGCCGGCGTGTTTCCGCAGCAATTACCGCTAGAGTCTTTACAGCTACAACCTCACCCGGCACACGAACGGCAGCTGCCACACCGGCCGCTCCGGCCCTTCCCCTCACCGCTAAGATCGGGCCAACATCGGTTGAATCTGCGCCACACGTCGCGCAACCATTGGCGGCCGAGTCGGCGCTGAGCATCAAAGTCCTGCGTGGCGACACCCTTCCTGAGCCCTCGGCGGCGAGCGTGCAACTACTCGACGTCAAGGCTCGGCGGGCGGTGGCGATCCGTTCGCTCTTTCACCGCGCCATCACGATGCTCTCGCTCATCACCTTCGCGCTGGCGATGCTGCACTGGTTGCTGGCCCAGCAACTCAGTGTCGAGCCAAGCAACGCCGGCTTCCCAACATTCGTAGCGGTCTTGGCGGCGGTCACACTCTTAAGCCAGACCCGTGGTGGAGCGGCGAAAGTCCGGTCCACGGTTCTTACCACGGTCATGCGCTTGATCTTTGGCGAGACGGCCAAGGTCTCGGGCGGAGAGATGGACGACGACAAGGGATCGATTCGTCCCGTGGCGCTCACCGTCGTCATGGGAGCGTGGTCCTTGTTCGCGTTGGCCTACACCGCGTCGTTCGCTAGCTCCCTTCGTCCGCCGTACGGACGCGTTGTAGCTCTCGGATCGATGGCGATTGTCACCGGTGTGGTGCTCTGGTTTCAGCGAAGGCGATCGGCGATCGAGCGGCGATTTCCCTGCCCGCGACCCAAGTCCCTGCTGGCGCTGCGAGTGTTTGGCAGTCCGCACCTCGCGGACTTCCTGGACCTCACGAACGACTGGCAGTGGATCGGGAGCCGGCTGCGACTGGACGGCCCGGGCACCACGGGGCAGAAGGCCCGTGATCTGGTCAACTACGTGGCCGGGCGCATCGATCAATCGATCGTGCAATCCGAGGCGGAATTGGAACGGGCCATGGCCGAGTTTGCCGAGACGCCCGACCGTCAGCTGCGATTCCCCGTGAACTCGGTGCAGTGCAGTGATGCGATCTGGAAGCAGGCCATCGACCGGCTGCTCGACCGCTCGGACGCGGTGGTGATGGACCTGGCGAGCCTGACGCCGACGAATCGCGGCGTGGCGTATGAGCTGGGCCGACTCTTCGCGCACATCGACTTGGATCGCATCGTCCTGCTCATCAACGACACCACGGATCGGAACGTACTGCGGGAGATCGTGGACCGGGCGTGGGCAGACGTACCCGTGAACTCGCCGAACGCTGGGCGGGCGTCCCCCGCAGTGATCGCTTTCGACATGGGGGGCTCGGCTGCGCGGCTGCCAGAGGAATCACTGGCGGATTGGCAGCGACGCCGGCACACCACGGTTGACTCGCGCCGGCTCCTTGGATTGTTGGCCGATGCCGCGGAACCGCCGCGCAGCTCAAACGCCGAGGCAGTCCTGTCGGATGACCTGGTGCGTCACTGGAGTTGGTTCCCTCTCCCGAAGCCGCTTCGAGTCGTACGTAACGCGGCCGTCATGCTGTTCATCCTCTCCACGGTGTTCGCGACGACCTGTGTGACGAGGGTACCAGCGGGGCAGATCGGATCCACCGCCACGGCGACCGTCCCGACGCAGCGAGGGTCGGCAGGCACTCCTACCATCACCACTCGCTAGCCTAAGCTGATGCCATGACACCATCCGGCCGCTCTGCTCAACGGCCAGCGTGGCGTATAGCTAGGAACGCCGGCAGACGTACAGCACGTGCGGGTAAGGCAGCAAGTCAGGCAGCGGTCGCACATCCACCGTGAATCCTGCGCCCTCGAGCACAGCGCGCAGTTCGGCCGTTGGCCAGTAGTACACGGGCTCGTCGAAGCCAACCATGACGCGGTCGGTCAACCAACTCATGAACCGCTTGTACATCGGCCGATTGTCCACGTCCTTGATCACAAAGCACCCGCCGGGTTGCAGCCGGTCATGCACGGCCTGTAGGAACTCCGGCACCGCCGCCTTCGGGACGTGGTGTATCAGGTCGATGGCGTAGGCAGCGTCGAACCCACGAGTCAGCGTTAGGCGCGCCGCATCACCCACAGAAAATCTTATGTTGGGCAACCCGAGTCGCTGGGCGGCTTGCCCCGCCAGCTCAATCCGCTTGGCATCCAGGTCGTAGCCATGGATGACCAGGTCGGGCCGAGTGGAGGCGAGGAAGAGGCCAGTGAGTCCAAAGCCGCTGCCGATCTCCAGCACGTCACCCTGCGAGGGCAAATGCCTGGCGATCTCGCGCAGAAAGCGCGGCCCAATAATCAGGAATCGGATGCGAGCGTATGCCCGCTGCGTTGCAGTCGGGAACGCATTGATGATGCGTGAGGTGAGGCCGACCGACGGTGCGGGGGCAGGCCGGAGCGCCGCGCTGTCAGTCATCGGCCAATACCAGGGTAAGGCTTCGGTGTGTTGCCGGCAATTTCGAGAATGGTCCAGTTTCCGATGCGCGCTCGCGCCGTGGCACGTGACAGGTCACGCGGCGCAGCGCCGGTGTCAGGAAGCACCACCCAGCGAACTCCATAGTCAGTAAGAAAAGCGTCGGCGCGGGCGCGGTCCATTTGTCCTGAGTAGAACGCGTCGGAAAGCGCCGCTTGTTCCTTGAAGGTGATGCTGAAGAGGACGTTCCCCGCCACGCTGAACATTGGGACGCTCGAGAACCACCCCGCGCTGGACTTGGGCGCCAGCACCAGATCTGTCGAAGATCCGTGCGTGGCCAGCCAATCGCGAGCCATCACGTTGCTCTCGGGCACCACGCTGGTGAAGAGCCGCTCTGGCCGCACGCGTCGCCCGTCCTTCCACGCCTGGTGATAGTACACCCCCAAGGCACCGGCCGAGAATACCACGGTAGCTGCAACGGCTGCCGAAACGAGGGTCCGCTGCCGAGCCCACAGGCGTTCCACCCAACCACTCTGTGCGAGCTGACGAACCAGCAGCAACGCCACGCCCACGTGGAAGCCGTCGAGCAAATGTTGGGTCCACGGAATGAACGGCACATAGACCCCGATCAGCGTGCACACGACCCAGCTCTGCAGCAACCGGTCCGTCGGCGCGTTCATCCGATAGTTGGTGACGAGCAGCGTGACCGCGAGGATCGTAGGCAATCCAAGAGCCACCAACAACGCGGCCGGATTCGGCGGCACCCAACGCGTGATGGCCGCGGCATCATGGACCCACGGTGTGGTCAACGCGAGGACCGCGGTCGGCGCCATCCCTAATCCGCAGGCGGCGCAGAGAGCCACCGCGTCGGGAATCGCCCGCTTCCACTCGGACCCGCGCCAGAGCAGCAGCCCGAGCGATCCTGCGGGTGCGATCAAGAACGGCTCATACGGATGCGACAGGCCACACACAAACGCCGCCACCGACGCTCCCGCCAAGTAGCGCTTCTGCGACGTGAGCATGTACGCGGCGAGACTGGTGAAGCTCACGACCGTCAGCACGGTGCCACTCGTGACCAGGATGCCCCCCGCCAAACCGCGCACGAGGCCATCCGTCGTCAGCCACACGTGGTATCCGATGCCGGGCAATTTCGGAATGCCGAGTTGTTGCAGCGGCAGCAGCTCCGACGGGAGTGCCAACAGGCCGGGAACCGGTAGTGACAGCAGCATGATCACCAGCGCCGCCACTCGTTCACGTGCGGTGGGAAGGAACCGACGCAGCGCGGCGAAGACCGCGTACGCTCCACCGACGTACCAGGCGAAGTGCCCCCACGCGAGCCCCCACTCGATCGAGATTCCGAGCAGACGCGACAGGCGAGCCACAACGAAGAGCAACGGCTGGAACACAGCGGGTTCCGTCAGCCAAGGCCCTTGAAAATTGGGATGGAGAAATCGCTCCAGACTGGATCGCATCCAGCCCATGTAGATCGCGTTGTCGATGGCGTTGGCGTAGGGCAGATGGACATAACCCGACGGAGTCGCCAGCCATCCGCTGAGCACGCCGATGTTATTCAGCGTGAACAGCCCGACCGCGAACAGAAAAGGAACCAGCAGTGGGCGGCGATTCATCACGCCAGCCGAAGTCTGAAGGCCTTCGGAATGCCCCTCGCGTCAGGCAGAGATGTGTGGGACAAAAAGTTCAGAAATAGCGTCTTGCTCTCACGCACAACCGTTGGTTCCCCTTGTTGTCGGATGTCTGGAAGCGCCACGGGAGCCCATGCCAAGATGCCCCGGGTGCCCGCCCCACCTCTGGCAATTTCGATACCTGAAACGACCGACATCGTTTTCAGGCACTAATATGTCCGAGAATCAAAGGCCGTGCCTAGGGTTCTGCGGCTCCGTGCCGGGAAAATTCGGTGACTGGGCACCGTCGTAACTAGTCCTCGCAAAAGAAGATACCGAAGGGGTCTCGCGCCACGGTCGGCCGTTCGTGAGGTTAGTTTGCCTGACGCAGCGGCCCGTATCCTGCAGCCTCAGCTCGCCCCCTACCCTCGCCAGCGACCCGCCCTGAAATGAGTCGAAGACAACACATCGGCGACGATGTCGGAGCGTTGGCATCGACGTTCGATTGCGCGCGCGACCCGGCGCGGTTGGCGGCGTGGTTTCTGGAGGACGCATGACTCGGCGATTCGGCTCGTGGCCGGTCATCGTCCTGCCGCTGTTGCTGGGCGCCATGGGGGCCGCCTGGTGGGTGTACGCGGTCGGTGGCGACGTGTTGTGGCGAGACATCGCACGGGCCCGTGGGCTCTGGGTGATTGCGGCGCTGGGCGTTACCGCGGCTTGGCTGTTGGCGCGTTTCATTCGCTGGCAGTTCCTGCTCCGCCGAGTGGGGGTGCGCTTGCCCATCCGCAGCACGCTCGGGACGTACATCGCTGGCTTGGCAGGTACGGCGACGCCGGCCTACGTGGGTGAGGCAGTCCGTGGCATCTTCATCAAGCGCCGCTTTGGCGTTCCGATGCGTCTGTCGCTCGCCGTGCTTGTACTCGAACGGCTCTATGACGCGCTTTCGCTGGTCCTGATCCTCGGCGTGGTCGCGGCGATGGCCGGCGACGCGGGGACGTTGCGCGTGGCGCTGTTGTTCCTGGCGCTGGTGATCGCGGCGGTGGCCGTGCTGTGGCCCGTTGGCCGCCGCGTGGGGCTGCGGGCAGAGGCGATGATGGCGTTGCGTCGGCCGCAGGTGGTGCTGCCGGCGCTCGTCATCTCACTCGCCGGGTGGGGCGTATCCGCCACGTTGACCTGGATTTCTGCGAACGCGTTAGGCGCCGCGATCCCCATGGGCGCGGGGATGCGGATCTTTGGCCTGTCCACGCTGTTCGGTGCCGCCACGCTATTGCCTGCCGGTGTCGGCGTTGCCGGCGGTGTGGCGATTGTCGAACTCGGGAATCTCGCGCTGCCGGTCGCGAAGGCGGTGGCGATCGTGGCGCTCTGGCGCATAACGAGTACAGGGTTCGCCCTCAGCCTTGGGGCGATCTTTCTGTGGCGGGAGGTCCGGAACAGCACCGGAGGCGAGGCGCGCCCAGCAGAGGGGACCGCGCATTTCGATCACATCGCCGAGCAGTACAACGCGCAGTGGTCGCCCCACGTGTGGGACCTGTTGTTGGATCGGAAGCTGGGCTTCATGACGGAGGCCCTGCCGCCGGCCCCAGAGGCTGGAACGGGGCTCGACCTCGGCTGCGGACTCGGCCTGCAGGCGGCGTCGTTGCGCAAGCGAGGCTATACGGTGGTTGGGCTGGATCCGTCGGTGGGACTTCTCGCCGTCGGGCAGCGACGCCTTGGCGCGTCACCAGTCATCGCGGGGTCGGCGTTGCAGCTGCCGTTCGCGGACAACTCGCTAGGGTTCGTGTACACGATTGGCGTGCTGCATCATCTCCCGGGACGCGAGGCGCAGCGGACGGCACTGGCCGAGATCGCGCGCGTGTTGAAGCCGGGCGGGTTGTTCCTGGTGCACGAGAGCAACCCGCGGAATCCGATGTTCCGGTTTTACATGGGATATCTCTTCCCGATCCTCAAGTCGATCGATGAGGGGACCGAGTGGTGGATTGATCCTCGGACGTGGGACGACGTTGCGGACCTGACCGTGCGAGAGGTGGAGTATTTCACCTTCCTGCCGGACTTCACGCCGCGCTTCCTGATGCGACCGGCGGTCGCGTTCGAACGGCTGCTGGAACGTGGCCCGACGCGCCCGTGGTCGGCGCATTACATGGCGGTGCTACAGAAGCGGAGTCGCGAGGCGTAGCGCATCTCCTTGGCAGGTCACACCGCGTCACGACAATTCATCATTGACGCGCGCCTTCACCTCAGGCGATCGTTCGGGTGCGCTCGATCGGCGCAACCTGTCCGCGGAAAGGGCCGTGCCCACGATCGTCCGGTAGCACACAGCCGACCTGACCTCCCTTTTGGTCTGATCGTGCGGACGCCAGACGCTTCGAAAGGGTGGCCCATGTGTCCTCACCTCGCCGCAGACGAGCGGCGCCCGCTCGACATCGAGCAACTGCGCACGCAGGCGAAAGAGCTCCGCCGCGCGCTGGTCAACGGTAGCCTCGACGCCATTCGGCGTTATCGCGCCATGCACCCCAAGGCCAAGGGGCTTGCCGACGGCGACCTTGCCCCACGATTGGCCAAGATCACAGAGGCGCAGCTGGTGATCGCGCGCGAGGCCGGCGCGCCGAGTTGGCCGCAGCTGCTCACGCACGTGAAGCGCTTGGCCAAGGCTCGCGAGGAGATGCAGCACGGTGCGAGTGCGCTCGACGCGGATTGCCGCACCATGCACATCCGCTGCGGCTCCGATATTGCCGACGGACTGGGTCACGCGGGCCTTCGTGGTGAGTTTCTGATGTACAGCGACCCGATGTGCATGGGGCCCGTGCCCATTGGCCCCAATCTGGTCGAAACCCGCGCCGCCTTTGCGGCCCGCACCTTCGGTATGGATGAAGCCGAACTATTGGCTCAGCTCCAACACGCGGAGCAGCGGCTCGCGGATAGTGTGCAGGCAGAACGCGTCGTACTCTGGTTCGAACACGACAGCTATGACCAGTTGATCCTGGCCCGACTGCTCGGCTACTACCAGCAGCGCGGACGACCGCGGCGCCTGGAGTTGGTGCTGATCGATCACTTTCCGGGAGTGTCGCACTTCATTGGATTGGGAGAACTGTCCGACGCCGCGCTGCGTATGTTGTGGGACGACCGGCGTGAGGTGAGCGACGCGACGTTGCAGTACGGGGCGCGGGTGTGGCAGGCACTGCGTGACCCGTCGCCCACAACGCTCTGGCAAACCACGAATGAGCCAGGGGCCGTTCCACAGATGGCCCGGGCCGTCCGCCGTCACCTGCAGGAGCTGCCGTGGAAAGGCGATGGGTTGAGTCTGACGCAACGCCTGGCGTTAGAGCTGCTGCAGGAAGAACCACAGAGTGCGCGCAAGTTGTTTGGGCGACTCACCAGCCAACGCGAGCCCCTCCCCTTTCTGGGCGACTCGATGTTCCACGCGATCGTCGACGAGCTGTTACGCGGCAAGCCTAGTCCGATCCATCGCGAGGGGCCGGAAGGCAGTGACCGGACGACGCAAACGCTAAACCTGACCGACTCCGGCCAGCAACTCCTGCGGGGGGAGCGTGACTGGCTCAGCTGCAACCCACCCGAGCGATGGGTGGGCGGTGTTCGCATCAGTGCCGCGCATGGTGCGTGGCGTTGGGATCCTGTTGGCGAGCGCCCGCGTCTGGACTCATAGCCAAGGTGCGGGCCCGTTGGGAGCCATCGGGCACACGTCGCACCGACCGCCGCGTGGCCCGCCCTCTTCCCTGCATCGACACTCAGCGGCGGCGCTTGGTCGCGTTGAGTGCTTCGTCAATCGCAGCGATCACCACATCCGGCCGATCGAGCATCATGAAATGCGACGAACGGTCCACCTGAATCAAATGGCTCCGGCGCGACAAGGCGGCCAGTTGCTGCTGTAAGCGCGCGTACGGCGAGGTCCCTTGCGTCTTCGTGATGGCCTCGCCGTTGTTCACGTGGAGCACGGCCACGAACCGGTCGCCTAGGGGTTGCGTACGGGCACGCTGTGCACTCAGCGCCTCCTCGCACGCCCCCAGGATTGTCGGGCTGTGTTGTCGTGTGGCTACATCACGCGGCCGCGTCGCGGCCCACTGATGGAGCGAGAAGGCCGATGCCGGCAGCTTGGCGAACGACCCTTCGCCCAGCGGGACTCGGTGCCCGATCACGCCGCCAGTCCCAACCGGCGGAGCGCTGCCTAACACGGCACGATCGCCGGCGGGCAGCGATGCATTACGAACCGGCGTGTTGGTGGCATGGTCCACCAGCACCAGCCCCGCCACCCGGTCGGAGTACTGATCGGCAAACAAGCGCGCCACCAGTGCGCCAATCGAATGCCCAACGACTACCAGCGTTCCTGTGATGTGCACCCTCTCCAGTGCGGTCGCGACCTCACGAACGCGCAGCACGCAAGAATCAGTTGGCCCATCGTCGCTCCAGACGCTCCCGGAATGATCGTAGGCACAGACGCGTGCGCGCCCGGCGAGGTCAGTGGTCACCAAATCCCACTCGAAGGAGGCGCCCGCACCCACAATGACCACGGTCGGGTCACTGCCGCGCGCGCGCCCACTGCACGCGAGGTGAACCCGATATCCTCCAACATCGACCAGCTGGCCTGTAGGAGGTGGATCCCGCAAAGTGCTGAGCTGTGCGCGAGCTGGGGCCGCCATGACCGCTGTCAGTACCAAGCAGGCGCAACAGACTCTCATTTGCGTGCCCAGTGATTGCGCAGGCTTTCCTCATCCGGCGCCGTCAACGGAAAGAAATAGCTGGTGTCCGAGGCAAAGGCGGAAGGCCGGCACGAGGCTGGACGTCCGCACATCAGTTTGGTGGAATCGCTGTTGTGCGACAGCCCCAATACGTGTCCCAGTTCGTGGGCCACCACGTTGCGCAGGGCATTGGGCAGCGACAGCGGCAGGATATCCGCTCGACGGATGCCGATCACCCCCTGCGATCCCTGATGCCACGGGATGCTGAACGAGATGAAGTCATCGGACGAAAGGGCGATCACGACATCACCAGGAACCGATGCCAGTGCTGCACTAAGCGATGGCGTGGGCCAGGCGATGACCGGTGCCAGCTTCGACGCGGTGCGAAGCACGTCGTTAGGTATCGAGTCCGCGTGGAGCGTGCCTGAGTCCAATCGCACCGCCACGCCAAGCCGCACGAACTCCTTGTTCCAGTGCGACAGCGCTTCCCGAACAGCCGGCACGCGGGAATCGCTCGGCTGACCCAAGATCGTGACGTGCAGCAGCGCGCCATCGCCCGTCCGTTCGGCGGGGTGCGCGTTCGACTGGCATGCGATGGAGGCGACCAGCGCTACGCCAACGACCAGCAATGGCTTTCGTGACCGCATCTTCTGCCCGGATCGATGTAAGTCGCCTAACGATCTGACGTCGATACGTTCCGCTGCTACCTCTCCATGGTGGCAGCGATCAGGCACAACGCGCCTAGGACGTCGCCGCCTTCTTCGCCTGCGCCGAGTCGTAGCTCTCCCCATAGATCGCCGGCACCTTTCCTCCCATCGAACGCAGGTACGACGACAGCTGGCCACGATGGTGGATGGTGTGATGCAGACCTAACGTGAGATACCAAATCGCTGGCTGCTGGAACATGCCGCGAAAGTCCACGGACTTCGTCAATTGCTCCGGCGTCGCCTTGGTCAACAGCTCGAAGACGCGGGCGAACTCCTGCTCATACCACGTGGCAACTTCTTGCGGCGTCGCCACGTCGTCGGGAATCCCTGCCCCCTGCACGTCGAAGACACCGAGCGGCACCACGCTGTTGAACCGGATGTCCGCGACAGCGATGTGTCGCACCAGCTCCATGGCCGTCTTGCCAACATCGTCCGGACGGTAGTCGGAGCGTTCCATGGGAACGGCACGTAGCACGGCGGCCGTGACGCGACTCTCCAGCTTGAGGCTGCCGAGGGTGGCGTTGAGCAAGAAGAGGGCTTGGTCCGGCGTCATCGTAAGCACAGGAATTCCATTGGAGTGTTGGAGAGGCCGAAAGGTAGTGTCCGCACACAGGCATGCGCGAGCAGCATCCGGCGCTGCTCACAAGGCCCCACGCCCTTCGCACCATGTCAGCGGCCAAGCCTGCCACTGTCGCGCGTCCAACAGCGCCGTGCCTCGCGCCACGGGCTTACATGCTTTGGACGACACGCTTCGCTGCGTGTTCCTCATGACACGCCGTGCGACTCCAGCCAGAATGACGCGGATACGAGAGGTTCGTATCTCCGAGGCATTGCCTCGTCGGCGTCGCTTCAGCGGAGGTGCGGGGCCGTGTGCAACAGGAATCTGATTCGACTGGCACTGTTCGTCGGGGTCATGGGATGTCGCGACCGTGTTGAACCTGCTACACCCGTAGACCCTTCCCTCGAGCAGGTTGACGCTGTCGCGTCTCCCATTACGAGCTTGTATAGCAATTTTGGCCCAGGCATGATGTTCGACGCGGATCCAGCGCACAGCTGGACCATCAATGGCGACATGGGACCTGGCGTTGGTCAGGCAGCCATCTCGCAGCGCATCACGCCGAATGCCGATGTTGCTCTCTTCAACATCAAGGTCGCTCTCACGCGATACGGCGGCCCTGACAGCATTGATGTCTACGTACAACAGGACGTCGGCGGGTTGCCCGGTCAGGTGCTTGAAGCAATCCCCATCGGTGGTTTCTCGTTCACGCCTTCGGTCGTTACCGCGCACTCCAAGATCGGCCCGGTGCTTCGCGCGGGCGTTCCTTACTGGATCTCGGTGGTCGCCGGCGCCAACGCCGTGGTGTCGGGTTGGAACTGGAACGCCATCGGCAACCTCTCATCCGGCGATATGGCTGGCACGCAAGGTGGCAGCCCGTCAGGTCCGTGGACGCTGATCACCCCGCTCACTCGGGGGGCGTTCAACGTGACGGGCATTCCCCCAGCGCTCGGCCGCAAGTCCATGACGCTCGATGACGTCACGCTCCTTTCGCCAGACACCCTGGTCATCGGCGGTCCCGGCATCGACTACACGGCGATCATCTCCAATCGATCGGTAAACCGGCGCTCTCGCTTGGCCACGCAGGGTTGGATTGAGCAGTTGACCGCGCGTCGAGCCGGCGGTGGTCAAGTGGTGGCCTGCGGTACGGAGCCGGGTGTTCTTCCCCCCGGGACGTGCATTCGTACGGGGAATACGTTGCTGGCAAGTAATACCGGCGCAGGCACGGGAACGCTGGTGGCCGGTAACGCGAGGGCGGTTGTGACGCTCGTCGAGCTCAGTGCAACAGGCAGTCAGATCCTCGACGCACGGTCATTCCCGGTCACGTTACTCGATCAGCAGCCAGCGGTATTAAGCGTCGACGTCAATCCTCCTGATGCCTTTGTTCCGAATGTCGGCGATCCTTTGCAGCTGACGGCGACCGTGCAGGCCGTGGGTGGAGCTCCTACCTCCGTGGTCTGGATATCGTCGAATGCATCGGTCGCTACGGTGAATAGCGCGGGCTTGGTCACGTCGGTGAGCCAGGGGGCGGCGTTGATCACCGCCATCTCGACCTTTGACCCCACCAAGACTGGCACGTCCCTGGTCTCCGTTGCCACATCGCCTTCCTTTGGCAACGGGGTGAACGTCAGCCCTGGGTACTGGCAAATGGGGACTGGCGCGCAGGTGCAACTTGCGGCGCAAGTCATCGGGAGTTCATCGGGGGTCCGATGGACGTCATCGAATGCCATGGTGTTGGTAGTCAGCGCACAAGGAAACGTGACGGGGATAAGCCCCGGGTCCGCGATCGTTACGGCCACCTCTATCGCCGACCCATCGAAGTCCGCGTCGTCGCACATTGACGTGTACCCATTCCTGATCCACGACCCACAAGGTCCCACCCCTGTTTCGACAGGCGCAACGCAACCACCAGCAAACCCGCTCAGTGTGTCCATCTCTGCCCAAGCCAGTGGACCGTCCGGCTCTTTCTATCCGGGAATCGCACGTGTGGACTTCATGGTCCAAGCGGGTACGTCGATGGTGCCGATCGGATCGAGCACGCAACCATCTGTCATGGACAACGGCCTGACGCGATTCTGGAC
>JAXLXV010000034.1:0-48077 GCA_046327745.1 Gemmatimonadaceae bacterium
GTCGGCCGCCGGTGTCTTCACACGGGGATCGAGGCGCAGCACCAACGGCTGTGTCTAGGATTTTCCCTCTACCGTCAGTCGCACCGTGTACCCACCGGGAGGCGCCCACGGGGCGTTGACGGTCGGGTAGGTGTGATGCGGCACGGCGCCGGTGGCATCTTCGTCGCCGTTGTCGTTGATGTCCTCGATGGGGAGTGGATCGTATCGCATCTCCCAGCTGAAGCGATGCATGCCGGCCTTGGGAGATACCACGATCTGCGGCGCGGGCCAGTAGAGCGGAAGTCCGCAGTACGTGGCAGTGGGCCGTTGTTGGCAGACCTTGTCATAGCCCGCCATATCGACCGCTGGATCCGGATTCAGTACAGGCTCATCACTGCGATAGTGGCGCACCACGTGGCCCGTGGCGTCTAGAATGTCTAAGGCAACCACTCCCGATGCATCTGACGGCAAGTAGTAGTCGATGATCGCACCGGGGATCGGGTTCTCACCAGCTGGAAGTTCTGGCGGCCAGGGCGTCGGATCATTGGTTCCATGACGCACGCGGACCGCCGTCGCCGGCTTCACCAGCAGAGGAGCACGCGCTGCGGCCAAGGCAGTCGCTTGCCGCAGGGGTGTGACATTGTCCAGGATCCAGAAGCCACGCCCGTGCGTGCCGGCGATGAGGTCGGAGCACAAGCAGGTGCTGTCGTCCTTCAGCTGCAGGTCACGCACCGAGATTGCGGGCATGTTGTTGCGCAACGATTGCCAATGGTCGCCGTCGTCGAAGGAGACCCAGACTTGGGTATCGGTGGCGCCGTACAGGAGTCCTGGCTGCCGCGGGTCCTCACGGATGGCATTCGCGACCGCACCAGCCGCAACGCCGGTATTGATCTCGGTCCAGGTCTTGCCGCCATCATGCGTACGCCAGAAGTGTGGACGCATGTCGTCGATGCGCAAGGTGTTCGCCGCGGCATACGCAGTCCGCGTGTCGAAGTGCCCGGCTTCGATGTTGAAGATTCTCGTCCACGGTTTAATGGCGGGCGGCGTAACGTTCGTCCAGCTTGCACCACCATTCGTGGTCATCTGGATGTATCCGTCATCCGTGCCGGTCCACAGGACGTTCAGGTCACGCGGAGATGCCGAAAAGGCGGTGATAGTGCCTAACGGCGCTGGCTTCACGGAGGCCGCGTACTTGCCGGCGCTGGCTGGAATTTCCCAGCTTGGGCGGGCGAGGTCGGGAGAGATTCTCGTCCACGACTTCGCGTTGTCGCTCGTCTTCCAGACGGCGTTGGAGACATAGTAGAGCAGGTGCCGGTCCAGTGGCGACCAGAGAATCGGCATGGTGCGCACGTTCCGGTTGTAGCTGGAACCATCCGCTCCCTTCACCGACATGTCGGGGCCCACGTAGGTCGTCTGTCCCGTCTTGCGATTGTAGAGGGACACCCCACTCCGCTGGCTGCCGAAGACGAGGTCCGGATCCTTGGGATCTGGCGCCGCGATGCCGTACTCCTGGATGTTGACCGGGTGCCAGTCATGGAAGGTGATCTCGCCGTCCATCGAGCGACTGTCCACGCACGCCGACCCCGAGTCTTGTTGCCCGCTGCACACACGGTAGGGGAAGGCGTTGTCGGTCGACACGTGATACATCGCGGCGGTGGGCTGGTTGTACCAGTTGCTCCAGGAGAGGCCGCGATTCGCCGATACCACGCCGCCTTGGTCCGCGACGGCGACGATGATCTCCGGGTGGATAGGATTTATCCATATCTTCTGGTAGTCGTCGCCACCGGGGGCGCCGCGCACCGCGGACCACGACTGTCCACCGTCTTCTGTGCGCCACATGACCGTGGACGCACTGTACACGACCTGCTCATCCTTGGGATCAACGACAATCGTGGGCAGATCGCCGCCCCCAATACGCACCAGCGGGCGGGCATCTGCCGGACGCGTCCCGGCACCGTCGGGCCCCTTCACTGCCATGAACCAGTGTTCGCCAGCGTCGGTGGACTTGTAGAAGCTGACGGGTCCCGAGGCCCCCGAGGCGAGGGCCGGCGCCACCATGGCGTAGACGACCTTCGGATTGCTCGGAGCGATCGCCAAGTTCGCCTGCAGCACCGATGGCAGTCCGTCCGTCAGCTGCTTCCACGTGGTGCCGCCGTCCGTGGACTTGAAGACGCCGTTGCCGCCGCCACCAAAGCCTCCCCCCTCCCAGAACGCCTGCTGTTGTTGCCACAGCGTCGCGTAGACGACGTTGGGGTCCGACGGGTCGATGCGAACGTCGTTGGCGCTGGTGTATTCGTCCTTGTACAAGACCTTCTGGAAGGTGCGCCCGCCATCTGTGGACCGAAACACACCCCGTTCGGCATTGGGTCCGTACGGATGGCCTAACGCGGCGACAAAGACGCGATTGGGATCCCGCGGGTCTACCTCCACGGCGGCAATCATCTGGGTGTCGTGCAACCCCAGGTTGGTCCAAGTCTTCCCGGCATCCGTGGACTTGTAGAAACCGTCTCCGGTGGCCAGGTCGGGACGAATGATCCCCGCTCCAGATCCCACATAGATGATCGACGGGTCACTCGGTGCGACGGCGATGGCCCCGATCGAACCCGTCGTTTCGTGATCGAACAGCGGCACCCAGTTGGACCCGTAGTCGGTCGAGCGCCACAGACCGCCGTTGTCGAATCCGATGTACGCGACGTTAGGCTGTGTGGCCACACCGGTCACCGCGCGCGCACGTCCGGCACGTGTTGGGCCAATTTGGCGCCATCGCATGTCGCTCGCGGGGTTCGTGGTCTGCGCGCGAACCGTCGCGACCACCGTGAGGAACGGGACCAAGGCAAGGCAGCGCGAGTATCGTGTCAACACAGCATCACCCCAAATCAGACAAGTGTGTGAGTCGCCCGGCCGAGTGAATCGGCCGAGCAACTTGGATCAAGCCAATGTGCGGGGGGTTCCGGTCCATCACAAGCAAGGCACTCCGCAGGATTCCGTGCCGTACCGCCAAGGAATTACCTTCGATACACGTCTCGAATGCCCGAGCGTTCCGCGGAGTGTCCATGCCCATTTTCGAATTCACCTGCACGGCGTGCAACCATTCCTTCGAGACGCTCGTTCGTGGTGCCCAGGTTCCCACCTGTCCCGCGTGCGCCAGCACCGCCCTCGAACGTCGGATATCCCTGCCCCGCGTGAAGTCCGAGACCACCCAGGCGCTGGCGATGGACGCCGCGCGTCGGCGCGACAAGGCGGCTGGTCACGAGCGAGTGCAGGAACAGATCCGCTACGAGAAGAGCCACGACGACTAACGACGCGAGCGTGGCGCTCGCGTCGTTAGGTTCACGCCGACGGCACCCGAAGAATTACGGCGACCGCTTGCCCCACGTTGCGCCAGCCGGCTCGCGCTTCAGCGCCACGGGATGTTCCTTCAGCAACCGCATCGCCTCTGCCACCGCACGCTCCAACTGAGGGTCGTGGCCGGCGATGACGTCCTTCGGGAAGTTCTCAACCTCGACATCGGCCGTCACGCCCTCATTCTCCACGGCCCATTTGCCATCGCGGTCAAAGAAGCCAAGACGCGGCGCCACGAGGCTGCCTCCGTCCACAAACGGCGCCTGGTCAGACGTGGCGACCAAGCCACCCCACGTCCGCACGCCCACTAGTGGTCCGATCTTGCGCCGCTTGAACATGTACGGCATCAAGTCACCGCCGGACCCCGCCATTTCGTTGATGATCATGACCTTCGGTCCCCAGATGCCGGCCGACGGGCTTGTGAATGGCACGCGGTCGGAAACTGGGTTGTTGAAGTAGCCATCGAAGTCGCGGCTCAGCAGCTCGATGATGTAGTCCGCCGCCGATCCCCCGCCATTGTATCGTTCGTCGACCACCGCGCCTTGCTTGTCCTGTTGCGCGAAGTAGTAGCGATTGAACGCGACGTATCCTCCTTGGCCGGTGTTCGGCAAGTGCAGGTACGCGAGCTTGCCCCCAGAGAGCGAATCGACGAGCCGCCGATTCCCTTCCACCCAAGCCCGCGTGCGCAACCCCTGATCGTTCTCCACGGGCACCACAGTCATTTGACGCGCGCCTTCCATGGTGGGACGACTGTTCACCGTGATGACCGTCTGTCGGTTCGCCGTGCCGTCCAGCAGTCGGTAGACGTTATCTGTGCCTAACAACTCCTGGCCATTCACCGCCAGCAGATACTCGCCGACCTTGACGTCGATGCCCGGTTCGGCCAGCGGCGCTCGAAGGTCGGGATTCCAGCTCTCCGCGTCATAAATGCGGGTGAATTGATAGCGGCCGTTGGAGACGGAGAAGTCAGCACCCAAGACTCCTGCCGTCGAAGGTGGAACGTCGGGGAAATCGCCACCGCGAACATATGAGTGACCGACGGCGACTTCGCTTTCCATCCAGTCCAGCAAATAGTTCAGGTCTTCACGGTGAGCGACGAACGGCAGGAAGGCTTTGTACTGCGCCACCACGCGCGGCCAGTCGGCACCGTGAAGGTTCGGTACGTAGAAGTAGTCTCGAACCTTGCGGCGCGCTTCCTCGAAAATCTGCGCGTATTCTGCCTTGCCATCCCACCACATGCGCAGCGTGGCATTCAGTCGGCCGGCCCCGGCGCTCGGCGCCGTGCTGGCGGTGGCATCGACTAGGAAGAGCGAACCGCTTCCTTGAGGATTGCCTGTTCGATACAGGAGCTTCTTGCCGTCGGCGCTCACCGTGTACTGCGCAACGCCGGTCGCGTACGCCACGGCCTTGCGGTCCTTGAGCGTGTACCGATGCAACGTGCCGCCGGGAGTTGGACGCTCGTTCGTGCCCGTTTCGGGCATCGACTCCCAGAAGAACACCGTGCCCGGTGCACCGGACTTGAGCTGGCCATAGTCGCGGTCCGCAACGCCCGGAACGGCGAGGATTCGGCGGCCAAACCCGGCAAAATCAATGGTGACGGACGGAGTCGTCCGAGCGGCAGGCGGCGCGGCGGCACCGGTTGATGGGGCCGCTGCTGACTCGTCATCGCTCTCCGGCGTGAACGGCGTCGGGTCTCCGGCCTTCAACACTGCCACGTATAGCGCGTTGGTCCGCGGTCGCTCGTAGTTCGTCATGTCCAGCCACTGCGAGCGCAGCGCAAAGTTGGTGCTGGCGAGGAACCAGAGGTATTTCCCGTTCGCGTCCCACGCCGGCGAGGTGGCGTCAGCCAAACCGTCAGTCAACTGGTGTTCCTCACCGGTCTCCACGTTGGTCGCCACGATCGCTCGAAAATGAGAAGGCAATCGACGAGCAAACGCGATCCACCGAGAGTCCGGACTCCAGACGGGATTCAGCGATCGCTCCGGCATCATGTAGTGATCGCCATCCAGCTTCTTGATCGCGCCTGAGGCGACATCGACCACCCACAGTTTCAGCCCGACATCGTGGAACAGGATCTTCTTGGAATCGGGTGACCAGGAGGCCGTGTACGGGAAACTCATTCCCGGCAGCTCAATTTTTCGGGGCGCGGACACGCCATCTTGCGACTCAATCACCAGCTGATACTCGCCGGAGGCATCGCTGAACCAGGAGATCCACTGCCCGTCGGGTGACCAGGCCGGCAGCCGCTCCGCCGACCCACTCGTGTGCGTGACGTTCCGGACATCGCCCTTTTCCGACGGAATCGTGAAGATCTCGCCACGCGCCTCGACGAGCGCGCGCTTGCCCGAGGGGGACACGGCCAGGTTGGTCATTCGGGCCGTCACATCCTTCCACTGAGGCATGATCCAAGGGAAGTCCGCCTTCACCGTGATGGAGACGGGTGCCTCCTTCCCCGTCTTTGGGTCGAGCAGGTGGATGCGCCCCGCCTGCTCAAACACCACCGCCCCGGACCCCGCGTCCATGGTCTTGACGTCGAAGTCGCGATAGTGCGTCAGCTGCGCCACCTGATGCGTGGACGTCGCGTACCGGTACACGTTCTGGACGCCGTCCCGATCGGAGATGAAGTACACATCATCGCCAAGCCACGCCGGATCGAGTTCCTTGGAGTTGACCGGACGCGGGACCGTGTCGAGGGCGTAGGACTTGAGGTCCACGATCCAGATCGGCTTGTTCTGGCCACCCCGATAGTTCCGGCGTTCGTCGTCCCAGGAACTGGCCATGCGATACGCCACGCGTCCGCCATCCGGACTGATATGTCCTTGGAAGGCACGCGGGATCGGCATGGGCTCCTCGGCTCCCCCGGTGACTGCGACGGTCCAGAATCGCGGCACGGGGTTCGGCGCATGCGTCTGCCGGCCGCTGGCGAACACGATGCGCTTGCTGTCTGGCGTCCAACCCGCGACGACGTCGCCGCCAGGATGCCACGTTAGGCGCGTCGGCTCGCCCCCTTCTACCGGCACCAAATAGACATCGGCGTTCCCGCCGTACGAGCCGGTAAACGCGACCAGGCGACCGTCGGGCGAGATCTTGGGGTTGGACGACCCGCCCTGAAATGACGTGAGCCGGCGCGCCAAGCCACCGCTTCGGTCCACGATCCAGATGTTGTTGGCGTATGCAAAGGCGATGTGTCGTTCGCTGAGCGACGGCTGCCGGAGCAGGAGCGTCTCCTGTCCGCTGGCCGGCGCGGCGAAACCCGCGCTAAGGAGAAGACTGGGGATCAGGACCCGAAGAGACATGGCGGATAGTGGTTGCATGTGAATGCGGCGGTGGTCTCCTTCCATCGAACGCTTGCTGGCATGCTCGATCAACGAATAAGCGGCGCGGGTCGCTGAACCACAGCCGAATCCGAGTGGGACATGGTCAGTGGACTCGCACAGCAACGCGCGTCGCAGGCGACTAGATTTCGGTGGTGCGCCGCCGGGTGGCAAGGGACGGGAATTCGCCGCGCGCTGGCACGCTGTCGTCTCGTCCTCTCCCACAGGGGTACCACACGTGGCTCGAAAGCCAAATTACGACTTCGAAAAGCGACGCCGCGAGGCGGAGAAGAAGGCTAAGAAGGAAGCCAAGCGCGAGCAGCGCTTGCTGCGCAAGAACCGTGGCGACGCCGACGCCGACGAGACCGCGCCCGAAGAGACCAGCGACCCCACGCCGGACGTGACCCCCTAGCCGGTCGCCAACGCTCCCGGGACTGGCGTTAGGCGCCGCTGCGGGAGTCGCCGCACCATTCGCGGCCGACGTCGCGCCGAATCACCGGCGCACGCCACAGCGATTTCCGGATACATGGTCGGCTGAACGCGGCTCCGTTCCCTGAGGGCCGTCCAGAGGCTACGATTGGCGCGTCGTCGGGCCCGATGGCGCCGCGCGACGTCCCTCCTGATCCGGTGAGAAATCGATGATCACGCGTTCCAAAACGCTCGCTCGCGCCTGGCGAGCGACGCTCGTCATGTCCGCTTGGTGCCTGTCTCCGCTGCGCGTGGCGCAGCCGCAGGCGCGCTCCCTGCCGACGATCGCCGACAAGACGAACGGCATGACCAGCATGCCTGGTTTCTTCAACCTCTACTGGGACGAGGGCGCGGGGCACCTCTATTGGGAGATCGACAAACTGGACACCGAGTTCATGTATCAGGTGTCCATGGCATCGGGGCTGGGGAGCAATCCGATCGGCATTGACCGCGGGCAACTGGGAAGTACGCTCGTCCTGATCGCCAAACGAACCGGCCCCCGCGTGCTGCTGTTGGAGCCGAACTATCGCTTTCAGGCGCGCAGCCGCAACGCCGATGAGGTGGAGGCCGTGCGCGACGCATTTGCGCCGTCGGTGCATTGGGGCTTCGATGTCGTGGCGCAAACGGGAACGTCGGTGCTGGTGGATGCCACCGGATTCTTTCTGCGCGACGCGCGCGGCGTGATTCAGCAGATCGCCGGCCGAGGCCAAGGCACGTTCCAACTGGACGCCACGCGAAGCACGCTTTTTCCCGCGCGCATCAAGTCATTCCCCAACAACACCGAGGTGGAGGCGATGCTGACCTTCACCAGCAACGCGCCGGGCCCCTTGGTCGCTGGCGTGGCAGCGACAGGGTCGTCCGTCACCCTGCGCGAGCATCACTCTTTCATCAAGATGCCTGACGACGGCTACCACCCACGTCTTGCCGACCCGCGCATCGGCGTGAACGGGCCGGACGTGATGGATTTCGCACAACCCGTGGACCGCGACGTCTGGGTGCACTTTGCGGCGCGCCATCGACTGCAGAAGAAGAATCCGTCCGCCGCCAAGTCAGAGGCGGTCAAGCCGATTGTCTACTACGTGGATCCCGGCATTCCCGAGCCAATCCGCAGCGCCATCGTCGAAGGGGCCAGCTGGTGGAATCAGGCGTTTGAGGCCGCAGGATACATCAACGCCTTTCGCGTCGAGGTTCTTCCGGCAGGAGTGGACCCGGAAGACATCAGGTACAACATGATCCACTGGAATCACCGTCGCACCCGCGGCTACTCCTACGGGTATGGCGCTGAGGATCCGCGCACCGGTGAAATCATCCGCGGCAACGTGAACCTTGGGAGTCTGCGGTTGCGCCAGGACTTCCTGCACGGCCAGGGGTTGCAGGCGCCCTTCGAGTCGGGCGACGGTGGACGCGACGAAATGGCCGATGCGCCTAACTACGACTACTTGGGCGAGCTGGCGGACAATGGCGATGCGCTGGCAATGTCGCTGGCACGCGTCCGCCAGCTGGCCGCGCATGAAGTCGGCCACACTCTGGGCTTCCCACACAACTACCTGGGCAGCTCGCACGGGCGCAACAGCGTCATGGACTATCCCGCTCCTCTCGTCAAGCTGAACGCTCAGGGAGGAATTGACCTGTCCGATGCCTACACTCGCAGCATTGGCGAGTATGACAAGCTGGCCGTGACCTGGCTGTATCAGGATTTCCCCGCCGGCACCGACGAGAGCAAAGCCCTTCGGGCGATTGCCGACAGTGGCGTAAAACGCGGCCTGCTCTACATGGGCAACACGAACAACAACTTCATTGGGTCCGCCCACCAATACGCGTCAGTGTGGGACAACGGCGCCAACTTGGTGGACCAGCTTATTGAAGAGATCAAGATCCGGCAGGTCGGGCTGAACAAGTTCGGCGCACAGGTCATCCGGCCTGGGGAAGCGATGTCCAAGATCGAGTTCGTGGTGCTGCCGTTGTACATGCATCACCGCTTTCAACTCCGTTCAGCGGTCCAGTCCCTCGGCGGCTCCAACTACACGAACGCCATTCGCGGCGATGGACAGGTTCCCTTCACCATCGTTCCCGGCGCCGAACAGCGCCGGGCCTTGGAAACCGTGCTGTCAACGCTCTCCGTCGACTTCCTGGCCCTTCCAGAGCGCATCGTTCAGCTCATCCCGCCACCCGCCGATCGGAATGAAGAAGGTGAGGGGTTCGAGCGAAACACCGAGCTTCCGTTCGATCCCCTCGCGGCGGCTGAGGCGTCGGCGGCCTTCACTGTGGGAGAGGTCCTGCAGCCACAACGCATGGCCCGTCTGGTTTCCTACGGGAGCATGGGCGACTACCCCACGTTGGAAGAGGTCGTGGATCGTCTGCTGGCCGTGACGTGGAACGCGTCAGCGCCGGCCGATAAGTACCGCACCCAAGTGTTGCGCGCCGCGCAACGCGCTACGGTCGACGAGATGATGGTACAAGCGAGCCGCGCTGAGAATTCGGCCGCGGTTCGAGCAGTGTTGACGGACCGACTGCACAAGCTTGCCGACCGACTCGAGGCGCAGGCCAGCCGGACTCCGCACGAGATGTCGGTCGCTGCGGACATTCGGCGATGGGAACGTCGGCCGGAGAGAACGGTGCCTGGACCGGCACTCAAGCTGCCTCCCGGAGACCCACTGGGCTCCAATGCCATGAAGATTCCGGGCGACGGATAGCACACCGGGCCATCGTTTACCAGCCACGGATCACTGGATCGTTCACTTCTCATGCAGTCCATCGGTTGAGCTCGTTCATACGAGCGACCGATGGACGGCACGAAGTGTTGCAGCCGCGCACGTCTGGCGCGGCCGTCAGGCGCGCCTATTATGGACGCATCGTTTCCACACGGGAGGTGCGTTGTGACGGTTCCATCGTTCCCGCTGGAGTCCTTTGTTCGCGCATACGAAGACACGCATCGCGATCTGTTGGACTCTGACCCCGAATTTGCCGCGTGGCTCGCGCAGGACTATCGGCCTATCGCCGGAGGCTGGCAGTATTGAATGGCAATGCGCCAGCTCTCGGTCGAGGGCCCCGATTTTCTGAAGCGCGTTGAACTTGCTGAACGAACCACGAACAAGCTCGCGCAGGCCGGTTGGGATTTTGGTCAGGTGCCTGGACTCTTTGGACGTTCCGCCGCGTGCGATGTCGTCGGCAAAGAGATCGTCATCATCTTCGACGGCGTCCGGCAAACACGAGTCGGACGACTCTACATCGCCGGTGTGGGAACGAACTTCCATTTGATGGGACCCGAGCACGCGCGGGCGACCTTCAAGACGGACACGTCAGGCATTGTCGATGAAGTGAACCACCAACTCGGCGGAAATCTGATGGACTCCGTCGAGGCGCTGCGAAAGTATGGTCCTGCCCAGCGAGCGGACCTTCACAACTTCACGAATTTCTACCAGCCGCGCGATCTGATCTTCTACGCCGCCCTTCATGAAGTGGGACTTTATCCCTCTGGCTTTGAAGCGATGCGGAGCCAGTTCGCCGCGGGCAAGATCGTGCATAACGTGGAGTTCATGCCCGCGATTCCATCAGCCAAGGACAACGCACCGACCCTGATGGTAGCCGCGTCCATGCACATGGAGTTTCCCACGCGGTCACTGGAGTGGATGGATAAGCCGCTCTACGGCGGTGTGGCCAAGGAAACCTGGCACGTGGAGACCTTGCTCACGACGGAACCGACCAAGGTCTCGCATCCGTATCTGGAGATGGTGGGCGAAGGCCGGCTGGAGTTGTGTGGTCGTCGGTATTACATGCGGCGATTCCACGGCAAGTCGCAGAAGCAAGGCGTGCGTGGCCCGAAGGTGCTTCCCGAAGGAGCCAAACGTAAGCGTTAGGCTGGAGAGTGCATGGCTGTCATGATTGCTCCGTCGCGCGCCGATCACTGCACGTTTGAGCTGTACGTGCGGGGGTCGGTGCCGCCGACGCTCGCGGGATCGCTCATCGTGCCCATGAGTCGTCGGCACAAGGAGCGGACGCGCTTTTCGCGTTGGCACGACTCACAGACGGACCTCCTGCGGCTGGACCTGGTCCCCGGCCGCCCTGGTCGGGTAACGGCGACCCTGCTGGAGGTGGACCCGCTGGGAACGAACTTGCCGCGTCCGATGCGCGACGAGGCCAGGGAGATGGCCGTTCGAGCTGGAGACCCCGCCTACGGATACGCCACGCAGCCGAACCACGGCGTGAATATCGGTGCAGGAACGTTGTGGGCCACCAACCTCCTGTTCGGCGCGCCTCTCGAACTGGACATCGCGACGTGGCAACCCAAGCGCGTCCTGCGTTACGTCGAGCTGGAACCGGGGGCGCCGCGCGTCTCTGGCTCCTCGCATTTTGCCTGGAGCCTGGACCACACCAAGGCCTACTTCCACCAGTCCCGACTCCACCACGGCACGCAGGGAGGCCTTCCGTACGCCGATTCGTTGATCCTGGTGGAGCTGGACGCCGGCACCGGCCGCGAGCGGACCTGGCGTCTGCGTCCGCCACCAGAAGACGCCGCTCCCGAGAGCCACAACTTCCACTCGGCGTTCTATTTCGAGGAGCAGGGCCACCGGTTTGTGGGCCTGCTGAGGACCGGCGCTGTCCTGGAATCGTTGCGGGCGCACGACCGCGCGGTGGACCACCGCGTGTCCCCCATGCCTGCGTCGACCATCTGGATCATTCAGCTGGATGACCAGTCCCAGGAGTTGCAGGCCACCCTGCTCCCGGGTCTGTCCGACATCGACGGTCTCGCACTGTCGCACCTGGACGTTGACGCGGCTTCTGGCGACGGGTTTGTCCTGTATGCGAACTACAAGGAAGCAGACGTGGCCGAAGAGACACACGGCACTAATGTCTACGGCGAGCGCCCGGGCCAGGTGGCCGAGCACTACGCGGGCATGACGGTCGAGCCACTGAACGTCGGCATGGTGCTGCGCTACGAACGGAAGCGCGGCCACCACACGGTCCGCACGTTTTCCGCGACTACGATCCGGCGGCAACCTCACGCGGCCACAGCTGGCTACCCATCAACATCGAACGCGGGCCATCCGGTCAGCATCTGTTCTGCACGTTCGCCGGGTTCCAGCCACGACTGTTATCGAAACACGTCGCGCGCGCTTACCCGAACCGGCTCGCCAGGTACGACGAGATTCGGGCCGTCCCCCCGCTGCTCATGCGGATGAACGCCGAGACCTTGGAGCCCGATTGGCAGGCAGACCGCGGACACCTGAGTTATGCCGAACCGATCGCGATGACGGTTGTGGGCGATCGCGAGGCCGAGTTCATCTGCACGTTCTCGCCCGAGGCCGGGCTCCGCATCTACCAGAGTGACCATCTGGGCCGAATGATCTGCCAGGCCGAGTCGTCGAGCTTGCAGCACTGGGGCGATACCCATTTCCGCCCCGACCCCGCTCACATGCAGTTCGTCCGTGTCTGAGCCACCGCGCGCGTTCACGATCTCCCACCTCGCCTGGGAGCGCGGCGTGGAGCACCTGCGCGCCGCCTGGCCTAACGAGGGCGTGGGCTTCTTTCTTGGGCCTGATGCAGCGACGGCCCAAGTCTTCATGCCCGCGCGCAATGTCCGCGAGGGCCGCGAGTTCATCGTCGACCCACACGACCAGTTTCTCGTCTTCAAGCAGGCACGTGAGGCCGGGCAGACGGTCGTGGCACTGGTGCACTCACATCCGGGGGGAGGCACCGGGCTGTCGTTACAGGATCGTACCATGCTCGCCAGCTGGCCGTTCTTTCACGTGGTGGTCGCCCTCGCCTCTCCGCGTAGCGTGCCGCGGGCCGACGCTTGGGCGCTCACGGGCGATCAGGCGCTCGCCATCCCGTTCCTGATTGAAGGGGCTCCCGTCTCCGGTTAGCTACGCGCCACGGCGAAGCTGGATCGTCATCCGCCCCGTGAGCGTCGTTAATATTCGTGTCCCGGAACCTGCTGTCCGAGATGCCCTGCGTGTTGTTACGCCCTTACCTCATGAACATTTCTCGTTTGCTCGGCCCTCTCTCGCTTGTGGGGGTTGCTGTCTTTATCGCGTGCGGTCGCGGTGCTGCCGCGCAGAAGGACGGCGCGCGTCAACCGGATTCGTCAGCTGCATCTTTGCCGGTACGCGACACCGTCACGGGTTGGCGCGCGCGCCGCATCCCCCGCCCCGACTCCGTGCGCGCACTCTACGTAAATGCCTGGGCCGCCGGTTCGCGCGCCCGCGTGCGCGACTTGATCCGTATTGCCGACGCGACGGAAATCAACGCGTTCGTCATTGACGTGAAAGAGTCGGACACCTTTCTCGCGTACACCGGCACGTCCATCCCGCTTGCCCGCGAGATCGGCGCTGACAAGCGTCCCGCATCCAACTGGATGCCGGAGTTGCTCGATACGCTTCACGCGCACCAGATCTATCCCATCGCGCGCATCGTGGTGTTCAAGGACCGGATGCTGGCGGAACAAAAGCCCGACCTGGCCATTCGGCACGTGAACGGCGGCGTGTGGCGGGACAACAAGGGCGGCGCGTGGGTGAATCCCTACGATCGGCGCGTCTGGGATTACAACATCGCCATCGCCCGCGAGGCCCTCACCATGGGCTTCTCGGAGCTGCAGTGGGACTACGTGCGATTTCCCGATGTGACTGCGCACATGCGGACGGTGATGACCTACCCCGGCAGCAACAACGTCTCACACGCCGACAACATTCGCGCGTTCATCCTGTACGCCAAGGAACAACTGCGTGAGTTCCAAGCCCCGGTGACGGCTGACGTCTTCGGGCTGGTCACGCATCTGGATGACGATGTGGGGATTGGGCAGAACTGGGAAAAGGTCATCACCGCCGCCGACGCGGTCCTACCCATGACCTATCCGTCGCACTACTACACCGGACTCTACGGCTTCCAGCGCCCGCATGCGAATCCGTATGAGGTCGTGCGGTTGGCCATGACCGACGCGGTCGAACGCACGCGGTGGATGCGCGACTCAGCCAAGGCGCCGGTGGGCGAGGTACGCACATGGCTCGAGGCCATGAGTATTCGAGGAATGCACTACGGCCCCGCCGAGGTTCGTCGGCAAATCCAAGCGGCGTACGACGCTGGCGTCAAAAGCTGGGCGCTATGGAATCCCGGATCGCGATTTACGGAATTCGAGGACGCCCTGCGGCCAGCCAATGGTGGCCCTTCGCCGCTGGAGCGCAGCGGGTGGACAGCACCACAGTACACCGTACCTCGTCACCTGCTGTCGCAGATCGTTCAACGGCGTGACAAAGCGGCACGGGATACCACGGCCGCTGGTCGCACCACGCCGTCGGCCCCTCCCAAGCATTGATCCGGCGCCGATTACCAGGGAATGACGCGATCCGCGAGTTTACCCGTCAGCACCAACTCGCGTAGTTCGTCGCCCAGTTGCACGCTGGCATCCAGGACTTGTTGCCACCGCGCCATGCGTTCGGCATCGGGGAAATCGTAGAAATCCTGGCGGTCTGGGATCTTTCCGCCGGGGAGGGCATTCACGAATGCCGCTGACGGCGCAATGAGCAAGGCCCGGCGAAAGTTGTCGCCCGAGGCGCGACGCCATGGCAGTGACTTGTCGAACCAGCCTGGGATGACGTGCTCGTAGAAGTGGGGATACAGGACCAAGCCGTCACCACTACCGAAGTCCAGGTCGGGATGATAGTCGAGGATGCCGCCGTCCCAATAGAGGCGGTCGGGATCGTTAGGGATGCGCACCCCCTGCATAAGCAGCGGAATCGAGCCCGAGGCAAGCAGGGCGGCCCGCACATTGTCTGGCGTGAGCCGCTGGTGCGACGTGGGAAGGTCGGCAAGGGCGCGAAACGGCGACCCGTCGCCAGCTGCATCAAAGATCACACGCTCGAGCCGACGCGCCAAGCGATGGCGTCCCACTAGGTTGCCAAGGATGGTGAAGAGGAGCCCCGTCGTGAGCGGCAAGCGATGGTCCGAGGCAAGCAGCCCGCGGGCGGCGGCCGTAATGATGTGCAGGCGCGCCCATGGATGGGTGAGAATCTCCTGCACGCCCTGATCGCCTAACAACAGGTCCAAGGCCCGCGTCAGCACGCGCGTCACTTCCTCGGGCGATGGCTTTCTTGAGTACCGCTGTTCGTAGATGTAGGCGTGGTGGCCGCGCGCTAGGGCCGCCACAGGATCGCGCTGGGCCAGACACGCCATCCGCCAGCTCCCGATCGACGACCCGATCAGGTGCAGTGGCCGAGCCCGCGGAACCTGCAGAAATTCACCGAACAGATAGCGGTCCAGGCCACCGAGGACCAGCCATTTGGCGCCGCCCGAGGCGCCGGGAAGAATGTCGATGTCCGCCGCCGTCAGCCCACGGCTGCGAATTCGCTTCAGGGCATCGGGTCCGGCTCGGAGCGTGAGCAAGGCAGGCATCGGCAGAAGCATAACAGGCGACATGCCTAACGCCTATCGGTGACCACCTCGGGACGACCCTTCGGACCTCAGGTGTAGGACCGCAGCTCAGCCCAACGCCGGGTGATCGAGACACGTGCGAACCGACAGTAACAGCTGCTGCGGGAGATACGGCTTCTGCAGGAAGTGCTGGGTGCCCTGGCTCAGGATGTCGCTGCCAATCGTGTCCGCGCTGTAGCCGCTGCTGAAGACCACGCGCAACTCCGGCCGCTGTGCCCGCAAACGAGCCGCCAGCTCGCGCCCGGTGAGCCCTCCCGGCATCACGATGTCGGTCAGCAACAGCTCAATGGACTCGCCTTGGTGTTCCCAGAGCCTGAGCGCCTCCGGACCGTTGGCCGCCTCGAGCACACGATACCCCTGCTGCTCCAGGACTGCGCGGGTGGACAGCCGCACGGCTGGCTCGTCCTCCACGACCAGCACGGTTTCCGTACCACCCACCCATGGCATCGCGACCGCGGCCTCCTCGACAGGCGGCGTGGCGCCGGGAGTCCTCGGCAGCAGCACTTCGAACATCGAACCGCGTCCCAACACGCTCTCAACGCGCAGCGCGCCTCCATGCTGTCGCACAATCCCAAAGACCGTCGCCAAGCCAAGTCCCGTTCCTTTCCCAGGTTCCTTGGTGGTGAAGAACGGCTCGAACAGGTGCGGCAGGTCCTTCGCCGCGATACCGCGCCCGGTGTCGGTGACCCGAAGCGTCACATAGCTGCCCGGCGACGCGTCAGGGATCAGTCGCGCATCGTCATTCTCGAGAGTCCGCTCATCCGTAGCCACGATGAGCCGCCCGCCATTGGGCATGGCATCCCGAGCATTGATCACCAAGTTCATCAACGCCTGGTCAAGCATCGCCGAGTCGGCCCGCGTGTGTAGTGGCCCGGGATGCAGGTGCAACTGCAATTGGATGTCTTCGCCGAGCACGCGCTGCAGCATCGACGTCATGGAGGTGACCACCTCATTCACGTCGACCTCGCGCGGCTGCATCACCTGGCGACGGCTCACAAGGAGCAGCTGCCGGGTAAGCTTCGCGGCACGCTCCGCCGCGACTCCGATTTCCCGAATGCCGTCGCGCGCGGCCTCGGGAAGTTCGGGAGTCGTGGACGTGAGCTCCGCCTGCATCATGACAACGGCCAGGATGTTATTGAAGTCATGCGCCACACCGCCCGCCAGCTGCCCGATCGCCTCCATCTTCTGTGCCTGCCGGAACTGCTCTTCCAGCAACCGGCTTTCCGTAATGTCACGCGCATTGAGCACGATGTAGCCATCGGGCTCACGATCGGGAATGCTCCGGCCACTGCACTGCAGGATCCTCCATTCACCGTCGCGATGACTGACGCGGAACTCTGCCGTTGTGGCCACGCGCGGCGTGGCCACGATGTGGGACACAAACCCTTGCACCGCCAGCCGATCTTCCGGATGCACCAGCTCAAACACGCTCCTGCCGAGGAGTTCCTCGGCGCCGAAACCGAGGGCCGTCTCGACAGACGGGCTAAAGAAGCGGATGGTTGCCGCGTGGTTGATCACCCCGATCAAGTCTGACGCGCTCTCGATCAACAGGCGAAACCGCTCTTCGCTCTTTCGCTGTTCGTCTTGGCTCGCCCGCAGGTCCTGCAACGCTTGTTGGCGTTCCCGTTCGCGTTCAAAGCCCTCCAACGCAAAGCTCAAGTCGTTGGCGAGTTCATTCAGCAGCTGCAGCTCTTCGGCGTCAAAGAAGTCCCGCGCTCCGGCGTAGAGATTCAGCGTCCCCACCACCTTGTTGAACACCACCACCGGCAAGGAGATCATCGATCGGTAGCTGCGGTCGAGTGCCTCCTTTCGCCAGAGGACGGACAGCGGATCGTGTTCGATGTCGTTGCAGCAGGCCGATTCCTGGGTGGCAATCGCCCGCGCCGTGAACGCGCACTCCGGAACCGGGTCACGGAGCAGGTAGTTGAGGATGTCGATGGTGTCTGGAGTAGCCCCCGCGTGTGCCGTCAGCCCCAACCGCCCGGTGGCATTGAGCAGTCCAACCCAGGCCAGCGCGAACCCCCCTTTCTTCACCGCAATCCGGCAGGCGCCCTCCAAAATGGCTTGCGGTTCGCGTTCACGAACGATGAGCTGATTGATGTCACTGAGGACGGCATACGTGCGATTCAGTCGTCGCAGTCGCTCCTCGGCGTCACGACGTCGCGTGATGTCCGTGAACGTGGTGATCGACGCCGCTTCCCCTTGCAGCTCAAGGACGTCGGTGCTCAGGAGAATTTCGCGCGACTCCCCGTCGCGCGTTCGGATGGTGGCTTCCTCGCCATGGAGCGTGCCGGCCTGAACGCGCTTCTCCCGTAGGCGTTCGGACGTCGCCTGATCGAGGAGACCAACCTCGGCCGCCGTCCGACCCAAAATCTCGTCGCGTGACCATCCCGTCAGTCGCGAGAACTCGGCGTTCACGTCCAGGAAGGTGCGGTCAGTGATCCTCGTGATGGCCATGCCAACCGGACTCGCGCGGAAGACGACGAACAGTCGTTCCTCGCGTTCGCGACGAGATTGCTCAACCGCGGCGCGCACCGAGACGTCGCGAATGATGCCGGCGAAATGGTGCTCGCCCCCAACGGTGTACTCACCGAACGACACCTCGGCTGGGAACTCTCGCCCCGTCCGATGCCGTGCCACCAAACTCACGCCGTTCCAGGCGATGCGTCGCGAGCCGGTGGACAGGTATCGGTGGATGCCATCGCGGTGATAGTCGCGCAGTCGCTCAGGCATCAGCTGTTGTAGTGGCTGACCGATCAACTCCGCCTGCGTGTACCCGAACATGCTCTCACACGCCGCGTTCACCGAGAGGATCGTGCTGTCCGCTGAGATTTCAACGATCACGTCCGAGACGCTGTCGCAAAGCGCCTGGTATCTCGCATCGCGGTCGCGATCCGTCTGCGGCGACTGGTGCGTGTTGGTCGGCTGGTGGTCGCGCGGCGTCACAGCCAGGTAGTGGAGCGGTTGTCACAGCGGACGCACCCGCTGTGGAAGAACGTGCCTAACATGTACGGATCAGATGGCCTCCCGAACCTCGATGACTCCCTCTTCCGGCGTCTACTCAGCAGACGATTCAATGACTCTCTCCTTTACACGTGCAACAATGCGTTCTCGTTGAAACGAGTATGCCGTGTCATCCCGCGCAAGGAAGACGTCGATTAGGGCTGACCAATCTCCGAACGATTCTTGGACGTTACTCAGCTTGCGCCATGTGAAGGCGAGTCTAGCCCATCAAAACGTCGGCACGCGTTGGTACTGCGTGAGTCTCGTCATGATTCGATCCACCGGCGATGCGAAGAGTGACGGTTGATCGGGATCGGCAAACAGACTCTCGAAGTCTTCGGCAAGGAAAGCGCGAGCGAGCCGAGAGGCAAAGGAGTCGCGGAGGACACGCTCGTAATGCACCACGTCATAGTCGCGCGGGGCATGGTCGTCTGGGCCGCCGGCACCCGATGCCACGACGCGTCCGTTGGAAGCGGCACGTCCCGACTCTCGGTCCCCCGCGCGTGGCGATGTGCGATACACCCGGACTCGGTCGCCAACTTCCCACGAGGTGTGCCCACTCGCCAGCATTGCTTCGTACGTCAGTTCACGACGTGTGTCCCGGACCGCGAGATACTGCGCAGGACTCTTCGTTAGGCGCACGCGCGATGACACGTCGTAGACCGACAGCTCGCGACGACGCAGCGCGGTCAGGGTGTGAAGGTATGCCGCGCGCACGCCTGCGATATCGCCGGTCAACGCGCATCCAATGGCCTTACGCAGGAACGCCTCGCCAAACGGCTCGGCACGACTCGATCGAAAGGCGACGCCTTTCAAGATCAATGTGCCCTGATACGTGAGCAGGGCATAATTCTTGGGTTCGTGCGAGAGCATCGCGCGGTACCGCCCTTCGAACTCCAGCTGGACCAAGGGCGGGAGCAACTGCGCGACCTCTGCCACCACACGCTGTTCGTCCGACTCGTTCCACGCCTCGGGTACGGCAAAGTAAACGCCGTCGGTGTCTGCCTCGAGCAAGGTGACACCGCGCTCCGCCAAGGCGCGGCACATCAAATCCAGCACCTCGCGCCCGCGACGTGTGACCTCGTTGGCCGCGTCGACGTCGGCAAAGCGCGTGAGTCCGCCCCCGGCAGCCAGGTAACCGTACGCCGAATTGACAACGATCTTCATGGCCGCCGACAAGGCTTCGTGTGTGAACCGTTCCGGTGAGCCTGACGGTTCGGCTTTCGCTAGGGACTTCGCGCGCAAACGCTGCCGGACGAGCCCGTCCACCAGGGCAAGCAGCGCACCCAGATGATCACGCTTTGGACCGATCCGATAGGCGCGCATGAGCGACGGGTACAGGCTCGCCACGTCGGCCTTTACCACACGCTGCGCAACGCCGGCAGCGAACAAGTGCAGGGCTGCCCCGCTATGCTGGATGTCTCGTCCGCCCTCGTGCGCCGGCAATGCCTCACCGGAACGTAGGTACGCGCGAACCAGCATGGGATCGATCACGCCGGTCGCGGCGCCGGCGTCCGCCAGCCGCTCGTACCGGCGGGGCGCCATGCGCGCCAAGGCGAAGGCGGCGCCGCCTAACACGCGGGCGATGCCGGCGACTTCATCCACGTCCGACGTGGCGTACCGTCGGACGCGATCTGGATCGCGCAGATATGTCTCGTAGATCTGGGCGCCGGGGATCTGCTCTCGATCTGGCTTGGCCACGCCAAAGTGCCGAGCCACCGCCTTTAACCCGTGACCTGGGAGATCGCGGGCGGAGAAGTCGTGACGAAGCACGGCATCCATCGTGTCGATCAGTTCGCGGCCAGGCGCGACAAGGCGCACGCGCCGTCGGCTGTCCGACGCGCGGATCCCCCCACGACGCGCCCCGCGTTGTGACATCCCCTGGCGAAGACGCCCCAAGTCCAGGGGCACACCGAGCAACCGCGCACGCCGCTCCAGAAACGGCAGGTCAAAGCCGTGCAGGTTGTGGTTCTCAATGACGTCAGGGTCTGCGGCGCGAATGACGTTGACCAGACGCGATATCAGCGCTCCTTCTTCCGCGTCCCCAGTGCCCCCGGCCTCCAACACCTCGGATGATCCATCCGGAAAGCGCACCGCGATCATGAAGATGCGGTCGCGGCGGGCATCCAGACCGGTCGTCTCCAGGTCGAACTGCAGTCGTTGAAGCTGGTCGAACGCCAAGTCACGGAAGTAGGTGCGCCCGGTGGACACCAAGTACTGTTCTTCTGGCGGCAGGTGCAGGATGGTGGCTTCGGGGAGTTCGCGAAGGTGCCCCACGCGATGGCCGAGGCGCCGCGACGCACCGTGCAACACCGCGCTGGTCAGGATGCGACTTCGTTCGGCGTGTACGAGATAGCGCAGGGCGCCCGGACCGTTGAGTTCCCGGTAGGTGACCGACGCGCCTAACGTTCCGTCGACAGCCAGTCGATCACCCAGGTGCGCCAGGTCAGTCAGTTGATCGAGGAGCATCCACGGTCGAAAGCGCTCCTCCTCACGCACCAACGCGCCCGAATCTGGCAGGCGGCGCCAAACGATTGCTCGCCCATCACCGTCAGCCCAGACGGATACAATGCCAGGCGTAGGATCCCACCCCCATAGCCATTCCTCCTCGACCGATGACAATCGCGGAACCGTTTGGTGCATGACCGAAACCTAGAGGGTCGGCCGTGCGGGCGAAGGCGAACGATCTCGATCGTAGGTACTCGGTGTCCGTGGAATGGACTCCCGCCGGCTGAGTGGACCAGCGGGTCGGGATCCTATCCCAGCCCCCATCCGGTCTTCAGCCACGAGAACGCCTGATCCGAAATCGCCGCAGGCACCTCGTGACCACCGGCGAATTCGACGTACTCCACCGTATAACCCTCGTTCCTGAAGCGCGGCACCAACGTGCGACTCGCGCGATCGATCGGCAGGACGGAATCTCCAGTGCCGTGCGAGAAGAAGAGCCGTGGCTTGCCACGGCGCGTCGAGTCGACGAAGTACCCCGGGGAGTACGCAATCACGCGATCGAACAAGTCACCGTTCGCCAGCCCCACCGACAAGGCATACGACGCCCCATCGGAAAAACCTGCCAGCGCGATCTTGGACGCATCCACCGCGCATTTCTTGAAGGTCTCGCGCAACGCCAAGTCAATGAACGGGACGTCCAAGCTGAACGATGCGCCGAGTGAGGTATCCCAAGTCGTAAAGCGGGAGTCGGGCGCCAACAGGATGAACTTTCCGGCTTCGGCGCGCGCGGCGTACGACCCGAACCAGTTGGCGGACGACCCACCGGCGCCATGCAGCAATACCACCAGAGGCAGTGGCTGCGTGGCCACGTACGACGTCGGAACGAACAAAACGCCATCTCGCCCACTGGTGCTCGTTCCAAGCCCCAGGGGATGCAACCCCGTCGCGGCCTGCTCCGTGGGGGCCGATACCCGTGCCGTCAGGTGCTCCGCCCCCGGTACTACGGGAGCCGCGCTGGAGGAACGGCACGCCACCGAGGCGACCGTGGCTACGGCTCCAAAGTTTGCGATGAACTCTCGACGATCGATCGGTGTGCCAAGCAGGTCAAACAACGAGTGGGCCATGGTCGCGCTCCGCGTGGTGTCGTAGGCAGAACTTCGTGCCACTAACCTGCTCGGCGGACTCGTGAGACACACGCGGGTGGTGACAAGGCACGCTCACCGAGGATGAACGCCTTCCTCGCGCCTTCCAGCCGCGACCGACACCACACGCCGGCCCAACCTCGCACCGGTCGTCAGCTGCCCAGTTCGCCCAGACGCAAGTACGTGAACAGGAAGTTGACGACGTGCTGGTAGAGCGATTCGCCCTGCACCGCTGCACTCAAGTCCTGTGGGTGCCCTTGGGATTGGAGTGGCAAGAAGGCGAAGGGAATACCCACGGCGCGAGCGCGGGCAACGATCGCCCGTGCGTTGGCAATGGAGACCGTTGGATCAAACATGCCATGGATGATGATGATCGGTGGAGCGCCGCTCCGCATGGTGTCGACATAGGCATCCATGGAACCCCAGAGGTCCACGACCACCGCGGCTGGCGGGACCGGTACGAGTCCGGTATACGTGAGCAGCATCGCGGCGGCCGCCCCTGCTGAGCCCCCGCCGATAGCCACCCGTGAAGGATCCACGCTATACCGTGAGGCGTTCCTGCGCAGCCACTCCAGGGCCATTCCCGCGTCCTCCATCGCCGCCAGCGCCGCGCGTTCGCGCGGCGTTGCACCTGTGGTCGGCGGGTCGTTGCCCTCTAACCGGTAGTCAATCGAGGCACAGACGTACCCGCGGGCCGTTAGCTCGCGACACAGGCCCGACGTCACCCGGTTGTTCCGCCCGCCGGTGTTGAATCCGCCACCGTGGACCAAAACGATTCCGGGTCGGCTGGACGGCAATCCCGCGCCGGTCGGCTCATACAGGTCCAGTCGCAGCGTCATGGACCCCGCGTTGGGCTGCCGCACCGGTGCGGACCCGTAGGCCACGCCATTCGCTACCTGAACGCCAAATCGCGTCTCGGTGAACAAACCGCGTGGGACACGCTCGGGGACGACGCGCCCACCGCCATTCCCAGCACCAACGATGGTCGTGACGGGAGCACACGCGGCGCTAAGCAGAAGAGCCGGTAGGATTGCGGAGACGCAATGACGCCTGGACACGTGATGACGATCGGGGGGAGGGTTGGGAAAGGGGCTCATCCATGCGCAGCCCGTCGCGCACGTTACCGCGCTGTCCCGATGCGCACCAGTGATTCGCGAGCGACCCCGCACACCCCTGCCAGCCTAGTGCGGACCTCGCTCCGCCGCCGGGTGTCTTACCTCCCGCTATTTTCAGGAGCGTATGATGACTCGACTGTTTGCCCCCTACTGGCTCGTCTTCGCCTCCGCCGTGCTTACCGCCAGCTGCCGCCACGCGCCCCCGCCCGTGCCAGCCGCGCAGACGATCGGTGACGCGGATGACTCCTTCATGAAGCATCCGTGTCAGGACCTGACCGTCGATGAGTTCGGATGGCGACTCGACTCGTTGGGCCCCACCCGATTCCGCGTCGTGCCAGAAATGAAGTCAGTCGAGGCCCGCACGTTTCTTCAGCGTCATTACTCGGCGCGCGACCGCCAGCTGTACATGGAAATGGAGCTGACGGCAAGCGGGTCCGACATGCGGCAATGGGCCGCCGGTCTGACGGCTGCCCTACGCGTCGAGTGTGACGTCAATGAGCGCCTCGCCACGGTCCTGGTCGGTCGTCGCGACTTTGACTACGAAACCACCGTCCTGTGGCACGACATCGGAGACGGGAGCCAGCTCCGGGTCACGGCGCGCGCGCGCACCTTGGCGGATCTGCAGCGCCTTCGCGGAACGCTGTTCACCATGCAGTTTCCCACCGGAGGGTAAGCGATGCGCCGACTCGTCTGGCGCCAGCTGCCGTTCATGGCCTTTGTCGCACTCGCTGCTGTATCCGTCAGCTGCACCCGTCACCACGAGGAATGGACCACCGTGACTCCGACGGCAGATTCAGCGGGGACGCCCGTGCGTGTGGTCGGAACCGTCAAGCATCTCGCGGTCGAGGGGGGCGTGTTTACCGTCCAAGGTGAGGATGGTGTCACGTACAACCCATTGAACCTTCCGACCGAGTTCCAGCGCGAGGGGTTGGCGATCGAAATCGAGGGCCGACGTCGCGATGACACGATGAGCATTCAGATGGTCGGTCCCATGTTGCAGGTGATCCGAGTCCGCCTGCGAACACCGTAGCAGCCGTCGCGTTCGTCCGCGGCGTTCGCTCGGCTCGTCCCAGGACGGTCGCCAACCGGCCACCCCATAAGCGCGGCGATGTGCAGCCTCGCGGTCCTCTCGCCGTGCACCGCTGACCGCGCGCCCAGATGAGTATTTGCTCACGCGGTCGCCACCGTCGGCGGGCAGTCAGGCATTTCGCGCAACTGACGCGGAGACGATGCGGCATCTGCCTGACATGAGCTATGCAATTCCGGCGCCGATACTGTACTGCCGAAGGTTCCGGTTCACCGCGGTCAGGTGAGCGCATTCTCATTCGACGGATCAGTACCGAGTCGGCCGCTCGCACCATATGACGATATTTTCCTCAGGCGCACGGAATCGGCCGTGGCCTCCATATCTGCTCGCCGCCGCACTCAGCGTCACCACCCTCGTGCTGCGAATCGCCATGGGTGCGTTAGGCGTGGATGGAGAGTCCACACAGGCGATCTACCTCTTTCCCATTCTCGTCAGTGCCCACCTGGGCGGATTGGGACCGGGCCTGCTGGCGACCGTCCTTTGTGCGGTGGGAGCCGACTATTTCACCCTGCCGCCTCTGCAGTCGCTGGCGATTCACTCTGGGATGCAGCTGGCGGAGTGGCTCATCATGCTCGTTTTGGGGAGCATGGTCAGCCTGCTCAGCGAGGCATCTCTGCGCGCGCGGCATCGGGCGGAAGTCGCCAGCCGGCTTCAGGCGGTGACCCTGGCCAGTATCGGCGATGCCGTCCTCACGACGGACGTTGGCGGGCATGTGACGTTCCTGAACAGTGTGGCCGAGGTGCTCACCGGATGGCGCAACAACGAGGCGATGGGGCAACCGCTTGCCTCCGTGTTCCGCATCGTGAACGAGGAAACGCGTTCGACCGTCGTCGATCCCGTGCACGAGGTGGTACAAACCGGCAAAGCCGTAGGACTGGCGAATCACACGGTGCTCATTGCTCGCGACGGTCGCGAGACTCCCATCGCCGATAGCGCGGCCCCGATCCACTTCGACGGAAGGCTGAGTGGTGTCGTGCTCGTCTTTCGGGATGTGAGCGAGGAGAAGCGAGCGGAAGGCGTACTGCGCGAGCAGCTTCAACTTCGCGAAGACCTGGCCCGGATTGCACAGACCGCACCGGGGGTCATTTACTCGTTCCGGCTGCGGCCCGATGGCAGCATGTGCGTCCCGTACGCCAGCCCCAGCATGGTGGAGCTCTTCCAGCTGGATCAGGAAGCGCTGGCACGAGACGCCAGTGGACTGTTCGAGATCATGCTGCCTGAAGATCGCGCGCGAGTGTCTCGGTCGATCCAAGACTCGGCCAAGCGCTTGGTCCCTTGGCAGGATGAATTCCGGATTCGCCGCGCCAACGGCTCTGAGCGCTGGCTGGATGGGCACTCCGTGCCGGTCGCCGACCCAGACGGCGGAGTGACCTGGCACGGATTTGTGAACGATGTGACGGAAAGAAAGAAGGTGGCCCAAGCGCTGCGCGCGACGCGTGAGACGTTGCAGCTGTTGATAGAACAGGCGCCGGTCAGCATTGCTATGCTGGACCGACAGATGACGTACCTCGCCGCCAGCGGCCGCTGGCAGCAGGAGTTCGGGCGTGGCTACACCGACCTGGTCGGCCGCCGCCACTACGATATCCATCCGGACCTGCCAGACGCATGGAAGGTCGTTCATCGCGAATGCCTGGCAGGCGCCGTGCGTTCGAGCGACGGCGACCTATGGGAAAAAGAGGATGGCACGCCAAGCTGGGTGCGTTGGGCCATTCACCCATGGAGGGCTGGCAACGGCGACATCGGCGGCATCATCATCTTTGCCGAAGACATCACCAAGGAGCGTCTCGCGCACGAGGTGCTCGCGGCCTCTGAGCAGCGATACCGCGACCTTGTGCGCATGTCTCCCGACGCCATCCTCCTCATGCGAAACGATCGGATCGTGTACGCGAACGAGGCGGCGATCGACCTCATGGGCGCTCCGACGGCGACGGCGTTAGAGGGGCTGAACGTCCTCAATCTCGTCCATCCTGCAGATCGCGCAGAGGTTGAGGCCGACATTCGGGCCATTGAACAAGGCGAAGAACCAAAATATCCCCCCCACCGGATCTTGCGCTTCGACGGTGCTGCCCGCGAGGTGGAAGTGCGTGTTGCAGCTTACGCCGGCGGCGAGGGCAAAACGTGGCAGGTGGTACTGCGCGATATCACCGAGCGCAAACGCCACGAGCTGCAAATCGAAGAGCGGGAGGCGCGCCTCTCCGGCATTATCAACGCCGCCATGGACGGCATCATTACGATCGATGCCGACCAAAGGATCGTACTCGTAAATGCAGCCGCTGAACGCGTCTTCATGCGCTCGGCGTCCGAACTCATCGGCCAGACGTTGGACGTGCTCATTCCAAAGCGACTAAGCGCCGCGCACAGCCAGCAGGTGATCGACTTTGCTCGTACCGGGGGAACCAGCCGCCGAATGGACGCCCTGCGACCGGTGGTCGGCGTGCGGGCCAACGGCGAGGAATTCCCTATCGAGGCGTCGATCTCACAAGTCGAGGTTGGCGGTCGGCGGCTCCTCACGGTGATCCTGCGCGACATCACCGATCGACAGCGTAGTGAGGCCGCCCTGCGCGAGAGCAATGAGCGCTTCCAGCAACTCGCCGCGAATATCCATGAGGTGTTCTGGCTGACGGATCCGGCCAAGTCACGCATCGAGTACGTGAGTCCGGCATATGAGCGTATCTGGGGACGGCCCTGTTCGGCCGTGTACGGTTCCGCCGACGACTGGATAACCGCCATCCACGCCTTCGACCGCGACCGGGTGGTCGAGGCGGCCATGACCAAGCAGGCATTAGGTACGTACGACGAGGAGTATCGCATTGTCAGGCCCGATGGCAGCGTGCGTTGGATTCGCGATCGCGCGGCGCCGGTTCGGGATGCCAGCGGCGCGGTCATTCGCGTCGCCGGCGTGGCCGAAGACATCACGGAACGACGCGAGCTGCAAAGTCAGCTCCAGCAAGCGCAGAAGCTGGAGTCCATCGGGCGCCTGGCCGGGGGTATTGCCCACGATTTCAACAACTGGCTCACGGTGATTGGCGGCAACTCCGAGTTGCTGCTGCACACCGTTGCGCAGGTTCCCGATGCGGTCTCCTTGATCGCGGAAATCCGGCACGCCGGGGACCGCGCCGCTTCACTAACCCGACAACTCCTCGCCTTCAGTCGCCAGCAGGTGCTCGAGCCGCGCGTGTCCGACTTGAACGTGATCGTCACCGACACCGAAAAGATGCTCCAGCGACTGATCGGCGAGGATGTCGAACTCCGGACGACGCTGGGGCAGGCCTGCATGGTGGAGGTCGACCCTGGGCACATGGTGCAGGTACTGATGAACCTGGCGGTCAACGCGCGCGATGCCATGCCGACCGGTGGCCGCCTGACCATCGAGACCTCCACGGTAGAACTCGATGCCGAGGGCGTGGCGCGTTTTGCGGAAGCCAAGCCAGGGACGTACGTGCGATTGAGTGTCACCGACACGGGCGTTGGCATGTCGCCCGACGTCTGCGCCCGCGTGTTCGAACCATTCTTCACGACCAAGGCCCAAGGCCATGGGACGGGGCTGGGGTTGTCGGTCGTCCACGGCATCGTCGAACAGAGCGGTGGACACATCGACGTTGTGTCAGAAGTCGGCGTCGGAACGACGTTCGCGATCTACCTGACCGCGGTGACCCATCAGTCTTCGAACGCAAACGAGGCGTCCACCGCACAACGGCAGAATGGCCACGAGGCGATCCTGTTGGTGGAGGACGAAGACAGCGTGCGGCGTGTGACTTCGCGCTCGCTGCGTGCTGCCGGTTACGTCGTACACGAGGCCGCGAATGGGGAAGAGGCCCTGGCGCTCCTCGCCCGTGAAGACCTCGCGTTCGACCTGCTCATGACCGATGTGGTCATGCCAGGAGTCGGTGGACGAGCCGTCGCCGACGCCGCGCGCAAGCAGTCGCCGAACACGCACGTGCTGTTCATGAGCGGTTACACCGACGACGCGGTCGTGCGACATGGGGTCAGCCACTCCGAAGTGGCGTTCCTTCAGAAGCCCTACACGGTGCACTCGCTGTTGGCCAAGGTTCGCGAGACCATCGATCGCGCGCCGGGAGCGCCACCCACCAAGCGCGACCGATCGCCGCACTAACGACGCCCGGTCGTCAGCTCAATCGCCTAGAGGTACCTCATCCACCATGAGGGAGCACGCGCCTTTCGGCCCGCGTACCAGGCGCACAACGGATAGAGCACGACGATGCACGCAGTCCACACGGCATACAGCAGGCCTAACGTCCACACTCCCTCGGGTGGCACGCGGGTATAGGGAGCGGTGGCGTACCACTCGCCGTGAGCAGCGCCCGTGCGAAGCGCAGTGACCAACAGCGCGAAGCTGTGAATCACCAGAAGGTGCATGAGGTAGTACCACATAGGCACGCGACCGAACGTGTTGAGGGCCCGACCGAGCCAGCCGCGCCACTGCTCCGCCCAAGGAAGCAGGGCGATCGTCGGGCCCAAGGTCATGAGCAGGAAGAGTTGCGACGCCGGGTACTTCTGTTGGCCCAGCACGCGCATCCAGAGCGGAAGCCGTTGAGCGCTCGCGAAGCCCGACTCCCCGCCGGATGAAGCTGAAAGCATGGCGAGGACGGTCGCCAACACAGCAAAGACGGCGATCATGCCTGCGCCCAGGCGGAGTAGGAGCTGACGACGGCGCGGGTCGGGTCGCTCCATGAGTTCTCCAAAGCCATATCCGGCCATCATCACGCCGATCCACGGAACCAGCACATACAACACGTCCACACCCAGCGGCGCCGCAGCGCCGGTTGGGTATATGAACGCCCACGGTGATGCGATGAACCGCAGACCGGGAACACGAGGCAACAGGCCAGCGAGCTGCTGAAGGACGACGATGCCAACCCCCACCCATCCGACGCGACGAGCGGGCCACGTCACGAACAGCGCGAGCAGCACCATGCACCACCCCAACATCCAGATCACGCCCGCTAGTGAAAACTCGGCCAGGTTCGCATTGAACGACCAGAGAAACCGAATCACCGTGAGCTCCAACGCTACCAACAACAGGCCCCGCGTCACCAGGAAGCGGCGTAGTTGCGCTGCATTGCCAAGACGCTGGCCAAGGAAGTACGCAGCGGTGCCCGCGAACAAGCAAAATGCGGGGGCCACAAAATGCGTCACCCAGCGCGTGAGGAAGATCCCAGCCGTCGGCCCACCCGCGGGCAGACCAGAGTAGACACGGACGTGATCGATCGCCATGAGGACGCAGGCCAACCCGCGTACCACGTCGATCGACCACAGTCGGTCCGATGACGTCCCAGTCGACCTGTCACCCACGGGCATCGACCGACTCCGGTTGAGGTCCGCCGAAACTCTGCGCCCACGCAGCCACAAGCAATGCCAGATACGTGAACGGCGTCTTGCCTGACGGGAGCGGCAGCCAGCACCGTCGCGCACCGATGCGCTCTTCAACACACCGTTGCGCGAAGGACGAACGCCTCGTACGGTGGATCATGCCGAGCGCGCCCAGCACCCGACTCAAGCCATGGATGCTGGTGGCCGCCATCTGGTTGTGGCCGGCGGTCTTCAACGTCCTGAATCGCGTCGTGCAGGGACGGCTGCAGGGATGGGACCCGCCCACGGCCGTTTCCCTGTTCTTCACCTTCGGTGACTGGATCGCGTACGCGATTGTCACCCCCTTCATCTTCCGTGTTTCTGCACGATGGCCCGTCGTGCGCCCGCACGTCGTCCGCCGTTTTCTGGTGCACCTCTGCTTCGCGCTCCTGTTCTGCCTCGTGTGGGCTGTTGTCGGCAAGGTGCTACAAGCCGGTCTCATGGCCCTGCTGGAGCCTGAAGCACTGCGTTCCGCGATGGCAAAGTCCGACCTGCGACGTGTAATCACCACCGAGGTGGCATCGTGGATCCTGACCACGATTCCCTTTGGCGTGGTCGTCTACACCACGGTAGCGGCGATGGCCCATGCCATCGGATACTTTTCCGAGGCGCGTGACCGTGAGGTGCAACTCGCCCGCGTGTCGGAGCAGCTGACCACCGCCCGTTTTGCCGCGCTGCAGGCCCAGCTGAACCCGCACTTCATGTTCAACACATTGAACACGGTCGCGGTGCTGGCACGTGACGGGGATCGCGTCGGAGCGGTGCGTGTCATCGAGCACCTGAGTGCCCTGCTCCGTCGAACCTTGAGTCGCCACCGCTCCAGCGAGGTCACCCTCGACGAAGAACTGGCCCTGGTCGAAGCCTATCTGGCGATCGAACAAGCGCGGTTCGTGGACCGGTTGCGTCCCGAGGTGTCCGTCCCGGCAGAACTGCGAAGCGCCGCGGTCCCTGATTTCGGTGTCCAGCATTTGGTCGAGAATGCCGTTCGTCACGGCATCGCGCGTCGTGAAGACGCCGGCCGTCTCCAACTTACAGCGCGCCGCGACGGCGCGACGTTGGAGGTGACGGTGGTCGACGATGGTCCGGGTATCGGCTCCGTCGTGCCACCGGCCGGCCACGGCATCGAAAACACGCGCGAGCGATTGAAGGTGCTCTACGGGAGCGCCGCGTCGCTCACCGTTTTGCCAGCCGAAGGGGGCGGGACCATCGCCACACTTCGCGTCCCGTATCGCGAACTCACGGCCGAGGGAGATCATGACAGCCGCTGAATGGTCCGTCCTGATTGCCGATGACGAACCGGCCGCGCGCCGGGGCGTGCGTCAGCTGCTGGATGCCTTTCCGCAGTTTCGTGTGGTCGCTGAATGCCGTAACGGCAGCGAGGTGCTGCGCGCCTTGGACGAGGTCAAACCTCATGTCGTCTTCCTCGACATCCAGATGCCTGGGATGGATGGGTTCGAGATCATCCGACGTCGAACGCCGGCGCGCATGCCTACGGTGGTGTTCCTCACGGCCTACGACGAATTTGCGCTGAAGGCTTTTGATGCGGAGGCGTTGGACTATCTGGTGAAGCCCGTCAGCCAGGAACGATTCGCCGCCAGCATCGATCGCGTTCTCCGTCGGTTGCAATCACCCGATGGCCCAAGCCGCGACGCCGGACTCGTCGTCGGCACGGCGCGTGGTACCGTCGTCTTGCGCCTGCATGAAATCGACTGGGTGGAGTCGGCCGACAACTACTCGCGCGTTTGGGTGGGCACGCGCAGCTATTTGTTGCGCGAGTCCTTGAACGCACTCGAGCAACGCGTACGGTCCCACGGGTTCGAACGCGCCCATCGAAAAGCCCTGGTCCGCCTTGGCGCGATTCGCGAACTGTCCCGTGGGGCGGCTGGTGAGGTCGTTGCCATTCTTGCGTCTGGCGTGCGCGTGCCCGTCTCGCGACGACGCCGGGCGGCTTTTCACGAATCGGTGTCTGCGACGACCGCAAACGGTCGCAGCTCGTGAGTGCGCAGCCACTAGTGCTGAGCGGTAAACAGCACCTCGAACCGCTCGAGTGGCTCGGCGATATCGCCGGATAGAACTAGTTCGCGAAGAGGACCACCTTGACCATGAGTCTAAGTGAATCGCAAAAGGCGCATGGAAGCCCGCATGGTTTTCCGCACCAACACCAGGCCGACCGAGAGCTGGCAATACACAAAGCAAAACCGCCGCCCGATCGTATAGATCAGGCGGCGGTCGTTGCAATGTGGTGCGTTACGCTAACCGCACTCGCTGAATCCGCAGACGTGACACTTCACGCATCCTTCGGCGAATTCGAGCTGCGAGCCACAGTCCGGGCAGGTGCCGATGAAGCTCTTGGCGGTTTCTGCGTACGGGAGAAACTCCATCTGCTCACCCGTGCCCGACTTCATGACCGGCATCACGACGTCGACTGTCTCAGCTGCCGGCGGCCCACCGACGACTGGGCGATCGCGCAGCAACTCCTGTTGTACGCCCTGCTTCTCCATGTGCCATTCATGCAGCGCCATGCCGATCGCGTCGGGAACGGAGAGCACCTTGTTCGGACCCAGGCCAACGGCACGATCTGACGAGATGCCACGCAACTGACGATGAATCTCCATCAGCGGGATGCCCGAGCGCATGGCCAACGAGATCATGCGGCCCATGGCTTCGGCGTCCGCCATCGCGGAACCACCGGCCTTACCCAGATTGATGAACACTTCGAAGGGCTGGCCGCGTTCATCCTCACTGATGTGCACGTACATGGTGCCTAACGGCGTTTCTTTGCGAATCGACGTCGAGCGCAGCTTGTCCGGGCGGGCGCGCTTGGCCCGTCGCTGCAGGTTCTCGCTTTCGGCGTCGAACAGGGCGCGCTTCAGGCGCTCAATCTCGGCGTTCAATTCGGCAATCGTACCGTGCAATTCGCCGACGGCCCGCTTGTCGCTCTCGCCGGCCGGCGCGCCATCACGTGCAGCCTTGGCCGTTTCCGTCTGGCCGGTCGACAGCACCTGATTGTCGCGCGAGCCGTCCCGGTAGACGGTGACGCCCTTGCAGTCCATGTCGTACGCCATCTCGTAGATGGCTCGGACGTCATCCTGCGTCGCGGTGTACGCGAAGTTGGTCGTCTTGGAAATCGCCGAGTCCGTGTTTTCCTGGTAGGCAGCCTGCATCTTGATGTGCCATTCAGGGCGGATCTCGTTCGCCGTTACGAAGACTTTCTGCCAGCGATCCGGCACTTCCTCGAAGTGGATGTGTCCCTGCTTCGCAATGCGCTCCATGAGCTCGTCGGCATACCAACCCTCGCGCTTGGCGATGGCGACGAAGTCTTCGTTGACATCGGGCATCATGACGCCGGCCTGATTCCGCATGAAGGCCACCGCGAACAGCGGCTCAAGCCCTGACGAGCATCCGGCGATGATGGAGATCGTGCCGGTGGGCGCCACCGTGGTGACATTGCAGTTGCGCAGCAGCTGCATCGCCCGGATGCGCTGGCCCGCGGCGTCACGCGCGCACGTCTCGTCGGGTCCCCAGATGGAACGCGCCCATTCGGGAAATGCACCGCGCTCTTCGGCCAAACGCTGGGACTCCTTCTTGGCCTCGACGTCCACGAATTCCATCAGTCGGCGGCCGAACTCGACACCTTCGGGAGAATCGTAGGCAATCCCGAGCCGAACCAGCGCATCCGCAAAGCCCATGATGCCGAGTCCGATGCGACGGATGCGCTTGGAGAGCGCGTCGATCTCTGGCAGCGGGTACTTGTTGACGTCGATGATGTTGTCGAGGAAGTGCGTCGACAGGTGCACGTCGCGACGGAAGGACGCCCAGTCCATCTCGCCGTTGGTCACATAGTAGCCGACGTTGATGCTGCCGAGGTTGCAGACGTCGTACGCGAGCAGCGGCTGCTCGCCGCACGGATTCGTCGCCTCATACGAACCCAAGTGCGGGACCGGGTTGTAGCGATTGGCTTCATCAATGAAGAACACGCCGGGCTCACCGGTGCGCCACGCCCCCTCGATCATCTTGTCCCACACCATCTTCGCATCGAGCTGTCCGGCCACCTTCCCATTGGACGGATCGATCAGGTCGTACGACGTCCCCGCTTTCACCGCCTCCATGAACTTCCTGGTGACGGCGACGGAAATGTTGAAGTTGGTGATCTGCGTGAGGTCTTCCTTGCAGGTCACGAAGTCCATGATGTCCGGGTGATCGACGCGCAGGATGCCCATGTTGGCGCCGCGACGTGTTCCCCCCTGCTTGACCGCATCCGTGGACGCGTCATACAGCCGCATGAACGACACTGGCCCAGACGCCACGCCCGTTGTCGATCGCACCATCGATCCCTTGGCGCGAAGCCGCGAGAACGAGAAGCCGGTTCCGCCACCACTCTGATGAATGAGGGCCATGGCTCGCAGCGTGTCGTAGATGCCTGCCTGTCCATTCGACAGGGCGTCTTCTACGGGAAGCACAAAGCACGCTGAGAGCTGTCCCAACGGACGCCCCGCGTTCATCAACGTCGGCGAGTTCGGAACGAAGCGCCGCTCGGTCATCAAACGGTAAAAGGCGTCGGCCACCTCATTCACCGCCCCTTCCGACGAGCCGTAGCGGCGATCGGCCTCGGCTACCACCGTGGCCACGCGCCAGAACAACTGCTCTGGCGACTCTGTCGGCTTTCCCTTCGCGTCTCGGACCAGATAGCGCTTCTCAAGTACCGTCAGCGCATTCGGGGTGAGCGAAAGGGGGCCGGCAGGTGGCTTGGTGGGAAGGGGCATTTGGGGGACCTCCAGCGAATTGTATCGGTAGTGCGCGGCGCGCCAACGGATCTGTAACAGTCTGGTCCAGATTCACTGCGGGGGGCGCAACCTAGCAGCACACGTGAATGCGCGCCAGTGGAGTCGTAACTGGTGATTTGATAACGCCTTGGAGATTCAACATCACGAGCAGCCCATCCGTGTGGAAAACGCGCGCCGCCCACAAACCACCCACACTTCCCCAGTCCATGAATTCACCTGCCAAACACCGTGGATCACGCCAGCGTTCCCTCTAACGCTGAGCCTCTCTGCACCTTACCAAACCTGCGTCCAAGCCCGTCGCGCCCAGCTGCGCAGCACCCTTCCCGCTGGCGCTGCCTCATGACCCACCGTCGCCTAGCCCGCGGAAAAAACCTTCCAGCCCCTCGACAACCCCTTCCGCATATCGCTGCTGAAACTCCGGCGTCCGCAAGGCGGCTTCCTGTTCCGGGATGATGACGAACGCCCCTTCGCACAGGACGGCGGGCATCCACGTCGGGCGCAGCACCGCCAGGTTGTCGTAGTTCGTCCCCAGGTCACGCAGCCCCATCCGGCGCACCATGCCGCGTTGAACCTGACGAGCGAGTTCGATGCTATGACCGTTGAAGTAGTAGGCCCCCGTGCCGTGAGCGTGGAACGGGTTCACACCGTCAGGCAACGCGTTCAAGTGAATGGACACGAACGCGTGGGCGTTTGCCCGGCGCGCCATGATCGGCCGATCGCCCAAACCCACCGCTCCGGGCGCGGTCCGGGTCATGACCACCTTGGCCCCCCGGGCTTCCAGCAGGGACGCGACGCGCTGCGCGATCGCCAACGTGGCAACGGCTTCGTACAGCCCCGTTGGGCCGGTGGAGCCGGCGGGGGGATGGCCCGCATCGACCGCGATGGTGAGCCCCGCCAAAGGGCGCTGCCGGTCGATCACCGGCGGCCGCCTAACGCGGACCACCAGCGCCCCTCGCTCCCAACGCACGAGATACCCATAGGGCGCATGTGTCAAGCGGATCGTGTACTTGGCGCGGTCGTTGGTCACCTGCTCCCACACGACGCGCTCCACGTTTCCCGCGGCCGTCGCCACGTTCACGATGTCCGTGTTCGCCTGCGTGCCATACACCGTCAGGACGATCGATCGATTGCCCCCCTCTGCTCCCCCCTCCTCGACGCTGTAGGCAGGACGCTCGGTCATCGGAATCACCACGTCACTCCACTCGCCGGTCGGGCCGGCGATCACTCGCGCATTGGCGGCAACCCGCCGCGGAGCGGCCACCCCCCGCCCAAGTGGCGTCACCTCAGACGCGTCCACCCAGACCTCCAGCGAGCGATCGAGCCGCAACCGCACGGCCTCGCCAACGCGTCCCGTTTGTTCCACGATGGTGCCAGGCAACAAGAACCACTTGTACGTACCACCAATCACCGGCTTGCCGATCACCACGCGATCCGTGTCAGACACCGTGCTTGGCGCCGTACCGACGACCACGAACTGGCGACCGGGTTCAACGGGAACACTCACCCGGGGGCCAGGTGCCAACACGGAGTCGGCGCCTCGTCGCGCGACGATCGTCGTTGCGGCCCCCGCCAAGACGGACGCCCCCACATCCGTGGCCCACAACGACGGATCCCCGCTCGCGCCGCGCGCGGCCAACGCGTTAGGCACCGAGTCCAAGTTCGCGGCCAGATTCTGCAGCGGTATGTCGACGCCGGTGGCCAGCCGCAACACCACCCGCGAGGTCCGGGACGCCCGCACACTCACCCGCACCGTGTCGCCGGCTGCGAGTTCCTGCAACGTCCGTGGAGATGGCTGCACAGAGGCGGCGTCGATCGCCACTGGGTCGCCGTCCGAGAGTGCCGGACGAGGCGGTAGCACGCCCACCCGATGGCTGACGCGCACGGTATCCCGTCCGCGAGACACCACCAGCTGGTACGACGGTGCGTCGGCGCGCGGCACGGGCAAGTAGGCGAGGAACGCCCCATTGGCTCGTACGTCCACCGGGTATCCGTCGATCGTCAACTGGACGCCGCCAGTGCCAACAGAGCCGAAGATGAAATTCGAGTCCCGCGCCTGGATCACCTGCCCTTCCGCGGGATAAATAATGCGAACAGCCACTGGCCCGGTGACCACCGGAATCGGCGGCAAGTCCGGCGATGGCGCCTCAGCGTCGACGACTCGGGCCGGCACAGGTGCCGGCGGCGGACCGCTGCGAGCGGGTGTGCAGGCCGCAGTGAACACGGCGGTGGCACAGACGATGTCCGAAAAAACGCGTCGAAATCGCATTGTCAAAATGCTAACGGTAGGTCCCAGACCGAGCGAATCCTCGGGTCCGGTTGCCCCGTAGGTAGATTCGTGGCAATTTCGCGATACGCCGCAAATTGACGCGCGGCCTGCGTTCATCGGTCGCCGGTCAAGCATAACTCCCCTTACGTCGTTTCGTTTCCTTCGAGCTATCCCGTGCCCCCCTGTCCCAATTGCTCGCAATCCTTTGAGGCCGGGTCGGCCTTCTGCGTGCATTGTGGCTGGCGTGCCGATCCGGCCCAGCTCGGTGTGATGACCACGGGGACGTCCAGAGCATCAGATCCAGGAATGACCCACCCGCGACTGCGCGTACCCACACCGCCGTTTGGTCGCGCGAGCCGCACCACCCCCTGTCCGCACTGTCAGCGTGCGGTAGACCGCACGGCGCTTTTTTGCCCACACTGCGGACTTCGAACCGGGACCCCGGCTGCGAGCGAAAACGCCTGTGGTGCCTGCGGCGCCCCCGCGCGAATCGTCGGCAGCCGCTTCTGTGGAAGCTGCGGTGTGCCCCTGGTCGGGGGAACGGACGAACCACGGACGCAATCGCGAACCCAACCGCGCGCCAAGGCTGTCGCGCCCCCTTCCGTTCCCAAATTGGTCGTGCTCGATGAAGCTGGCGACGTGGCGCGTGAAATCCCACTCGTCGGGGATCGTATGGTGATTGGCCGCGCCCAAGCCGACGTCCAATTCGCCGACGACGTGAGCCTGGCCGCCGAACACGCCATCATTTCGCGACGCACCGACGGCGTGCACATCCGCGACATCGCCGAGGGGCATGGCGGCGCCACGTGGATATTTTTGAGGGAACCGCAGGTGCTGGCTGATGGTGACCTCATTCTGCTGGGGTCCCAAGTCATCCGCTATCGACGCGTACCGTCCCTGAATGCCCCCGCCAGGTCGACACAGGCGGGCTCGCGCGTTCCCGACGAGGATGTTGGCATCCTGGAACAGGTCATGTCCGATGGCCGCGTGCGCGACGTGTGTCACGTACCCAGGGGCAAGGCGATCCTGATCGGACGGGAACATGGGAACTGGGTATTTCCGTACGATCCCACGATGAGCGCGCGGCATGCGGAGATTCGCGCGCATGCGGAGCACGGCGAGGTCGTAGTCCGGGACCTCGGCAGCCGCAACGGCGTGGGAATCGTCCTGCGAGCGGAGCGCGCCCTGCACGACGGCGATCGCCTACTGCTCGGTCGCCAGCTGCTCCGCGTCGATCTGCAGTAGGTCCCACGCGATGCGGATGCGCCACCAGCGAATGACGCCGCTCACTGCGGTCCGATGAAGGGTCAGCCGCGATCGGGGGCTTCGGATCAGGGGAGCAACGGGGTGCCGCCGCGCATCCTGGTAGAGACGTTTGCCCAAAGCGACGTCGGACGCGCCCGTGAGCATAACGAGGATGCGTTCGTCGTTGTGAACCTGAGCGAACCACAGCCGGTGCACTTCGACGCGGTGTTGAAGCAGCCGGCCGATCGACAAGGGACGCTGTTCATGGTCGCGGATGGCATGGGTGGCGCGGCCGCAGGCGAACTGGCCAGTGCCACCGCCGTCGATGTCGTCGTGCGCTACCTAAAGGAGCATTGGAGTGGTGCGGCGAAGGAAAATCCCACCGAATTTGTGCGATCGCTGGCCAAGGCCACCGAAGTGGCCAACTCGGCGATCTTCTCCTACGCGGGTGAGCATCCCGAGTTGCGGGGGATGGGCACGACAGCCACGCTCGCCGGACTCCTTGGCGACACGCTGTATTTGGTGCAGGTCGGAGACTCCCGTGCCTACTTGGTCCGCGACGGACTGGCGTTTCAGCTGACCAAAGACCAATCGCTGATGCAAAAGCTCCTGGAGGCCGGAGAGATCAGCGAGCACGAAGCCGAGTTCAGCGAACGGCGCAACATCATCCTTCAGGCGCTGGGCCCCGAGCCCCAGGTCCGCGTTGACCTCACCTTCCAGCAAGTGCGACGCGGCGACGTATTGATCCTCTGCAGCGACGGTCTAACGGGTCTGGTGAAGCCGGACATGATTGGTCGCGCCGTGATGGAAGAAGGTGACCTCTCGCGAGCCTGCGCTCGGCTGATCGGTGTAGCCAATGACCTCGGCGGACCCGACAACATCACGGTCGTCGCGGCGCGTTTCGATGGTGAAGGGTTGCAGCCGGCGACCACTGTCGACGAAGTCGGGCATCGGGCCTTTGCGTTGGAGGGACACATCACCCTCCACGAGCACTTGGCCCAACGGCAGGCGGCAACGCCGCCCGGCGCGCTCCCTGTCGTGGATGAGGAACGTCGGCGTCGTGGCGAGCGCTATGTCCGGATCGTAGCCGGCGTGGGTGTCGTGGCTTTGCTGGCAGTCGCCTGGTGGTGGTTGGGTCAGGGGTAACAGCGCGAGGACGTGGCCCGCGACGCGCCGCCGCGGTGGAGTCCGCCGGCCCGCGACGACACCGACGCGCCCGTCTCATCTAGACGCCAGCTGCAACGCAGCTCCCTTCCGTTTGCTGGACGCTGGAATGGCTTGGCACAGAGCACCTCCACCGCCTGTGCGCCAAACAGGTTAAACCTGAACGAAAGTCCCGCTGAGACGATCGGCACGCGATCGGTGGTCTGGCATTCACTGACGAATTTCGGATGGCTGCCGGCGGTGCACGCCACCCCCGCGTACGCAAGAGACGAGCTCTCAACCGGCAACACGTACTTGTGCCCTCCGACTCCCTGAGGGTGACTCCGGTATCCGCCGACAGACACCGTTTGCGTCGTCGCGCAGCGTACATCAGGACCAACCGGAGGTAGCAATGATCAAGCTGCGCGAAATCATGACCACGGACGTGCTCACGGTGGATCCCGACTTAAGCATTCGCGAGGCTGCTGAAGTCTTCGCCACTCGTCACATCGGCGGGGCGCCAGTGCTCCGCGACGGTCGGGTGGTCGGCATCATCACGGCGAACGACATCCTGGACTTCATGGCCTCCCTGGCCGCCGAGCCAGCGGAAGCCGACGAAGGGCTGGTGGCCAATCCGCTAGAAGATCACACTATCGAAGAAGCGATGACCCGACCGCCGCTGCGGTGTCTCTCGCCAGATGCAACCGCCCAGGAGGCCGCCTTCCTCATGAAGGAAGCAGCAGTGCATCGCGTGCTGGTGATGGAAGGAGATCGCCTGTCGGGTGTGGTGTCGTCACTCGACCTGGCCAAGGCCGTCGCCGACGGCAAGCTCGCGTCGCGAACCCTGATATTCCCGCGCGCCACCCTGGAATACTGAATCAAGCGTCCAAACGGCTGCGAGCGGCGGCGCCGCGCCCCTTCGCCTGAAGCGGCGCGGCGACTACACCGGCACTCGCAGCCATTCGGCGACCGCCAGCTGCATCGGAAGTTCGCCACCCCAGGCGTTGACCACGCACCGCGCCTCGAGCGCGTCCGTCAGGCGGGGGTGACAGAACGTGACGACCACCGCCTCGCGGCCCAAACGCTCAGCCTCGGCGACCACGTGCGTGAGCAGGGCGCTCGCGTACGCGGAAAATCCGGGCATGCCCTTCCACGCCCGGATATCGTTGAAGGCCAATACCATCAATGAGGCTGACGGGCGGAGCTTCCCCTGTAATGTGGGGAGGCTCTGCGTGCCATCTGGCGGGGATGACATCAGCACCCGCGGTGCCAACTCGTGGATCACCTGGAGGTCCACGCCGCGTTGACGGAGCGCGTCTAACAGGGGTTGGCGGCTTGGTGCCTGGTAGGGCCCACCGACATCGTCGTCGATGATGATCAGGTCAACCGCACGAGCGATTTCTGGGGTGTCTCCCTGCACGACGCGAATCGCGCGCGCACAGAGTTGGCGCGCGGCCTCGCGGTCAGCCGGCGTCGCCTCCGCAACGCTGGGGCGTGATGCGCACCACTCGCCCCAGGTGTACCGACGCTCGAGCGAACGTTCGACCTCACGGGCGGAGAGCGCGCGCGACCTAATGCCGCCCTCGAGCGCTCGCACCACATCGTCGGGCGACTGGGGATAGAGCAGGAGGTCGCAGCCGGCATCAAGCGCACGCAGACCCGCGTTCCCCTCATCCCCGTCGCCGAGCACGCCGCTCATGATCATGGCATCGGTCATGACAATGCCGTTGAATCCGAGGCGATCGCGCAGCAGGTCGCGCATGATGCGGCGCGACAGCGTGGCCGGTGCGCGGGTGTAGTCGAGGGCCGGGTACGCCACGTGAGCCGTCATGATCGCAGCGACATTGGCCCGCACGGCGGAGCGAAACGGCATCAAGTCAGTGTCTAGCAACTCCGCTTCCGTCGCCGTCACCACGGGGAGTTCGGCGTGCGAGTCGGTCACTGTTCGTCCGTGACCAGGAAAGTGCTTGGCACACGCCATGACCCCTTCCGCCTGGCACGAGTCAATCCACTGGTGCACCTGACGGGCAACACGATCTACGTCTGAACCGAAGGCCCTCGTCCCCACGATCGGGTTTTGGGGAGTGAGGTCCACGTCGGCGACCGGTGCAAGCACGGTCCGAACGCCCACGGCGGCCGCTTCTCGTGCGGTGAGTCGCGCCGCGGCACGGGTCAGCGCTTCGTCGTCGATGGCTCCGACGGCGCCTAGCGGGGGTAAACCAGTTGCTCCCGCAAACTGCTGTCCTGCGCCACGCTCCAGGTCGGACATGATGAGCAGCGGCGTGTTGCTGCTGGCGAGTAGATGGCGTGTCAGGGCGCCCACAGCGTCGGTCGTCCCGCCGAACAAGATGAACCCACCCACTCCTAACGTAAGAGAACGTTCCGCGCGCTCCGCCTCTCGGTCGAATCCGTCCACTGGATCCCATCGGATAGAGGGGATCAGCAGCTGCGACAGTTCGCTCGCCGGCGTCAACTTCCCCAGCACCCGTGGGCCCCGGGCGCCGGTGACGGTTGGCACGTTCCCCGCCCGCCGATCAAGGAACAGGTGGCCGAGCAAGGCGAACGACGGCTTCCTTGGCCTCGCCCTCGAAGAACACCTCCGCGAATCGCCGTACGGGTGCGGCGACAAGCGTGAAACGATGGCGTCGAACAGTGCGGGATTCTCCGCGCCTCCGCCGCTGAGAGCAACGTCCGCCACCGGCTCAGGCACAAAGCGACGGAAGGCATCGGCGATGCTCTCAGGTCAATGCCACGGCCGTTGCCATCACATCCGCTGCGGTCACGTCCGACCGTCGGCTCCGACACTCGGCGATAAACTCGTCGATGAAGGTTCGCAAGCTCGCGCCCTGTCGACTTCGGCGGCCACGCCCGGAAGTATGGATGAGACATGGCCCAACCCACGACCTCTGTTTGCCGTCCCTTCGCGGGCCAACTGGCCATCATGGTCGTACGGACGATCCGCCAACCGCTGTGCGACACCGTTCAGCACTACCACACCCGGTCCTGTATCGAACGCTCGGGTAGCCGAGGGATCTCCACCTGGTGGCACCACCGTCACATTGCCAATGCCACCGAGGTTCTGCAGCGCCCGCCACTGCTGCGGGTGCGAAAAGAGCAGTGCGTCCGCCATAGGAACCAGCGGCGCTCCTTGCCCACCAGCTGCAACATCGCGCACGCGGAAGTCGGCGATGACATCCAGCCCCGTGCGCTCGGCCACGACGGCGGCCTCGCCACTCTGCCAAGTAGAGTGCAGCGGGACATGCCACAGCGTTTGTCCATGCGACGCGATGGCTGCGATCTCTGAGCGCGGTACGCCGGCTTCCGCGATAACCGCCTGAACGGCGTCGGCCAGCCAGTGGCCGAGATCAAAGTTCAGCCGGCAGTATTCCTCGGGAGATGCGCCGTCGATGGCGTGGGCAATCCGGCTTCGCCGGATTTCGTCATACGGCAGGCTGCGGAAGGCGAGCAGTTCGGCGCGCGGCAGCCCGCCCTCGTCATCGGTGAACCTGACGACGGCGGCCGAGATGCCGTCGAGGGACGTACCGGACATCACGCCCACGAGCGTACGCGAGCGAGCGGTCATGTCGGCGGGCCGCCCCCAACCACGCGGCGTATCACTCCACCCGCACGAGCCAGGGCGGCTTCGGCCTCCGTCGCATCCACGCCAAGGCGATGCATGACGATGGCGGTCTTCACCACGCCCCCGGCACGCTGCAGCAAGACGCGCGCGGTGTCCCGATCCACGCCACAAACGACCATGGTGATGCGCTCGCTCCGGTCCGTCAGCTTCACGTTTGTGGCGCGCAGGTCCACCATCAAGTTGCCGTAGGTCTTGCCAACGCGGATCATGGCGCCAGTGGTCAGCATGTTCAGAATCATCTTCGTCGCCGTGCCCGCCTTAAGCCGCGTGGAACCGGTGACGACTTCGGGCCCCACGACGGCGATGATCGAGACGTCGCACTGGGCGCGCAGCGATTCCGAGATCGGCGTGCAGGCAATCATCACCGTGCGGGCGCCGCGCTCTCGGGCGCGTGCCACCGCACCGTGGACAAAGGGCGTTGTCCCGGATGCCGCAATGCCCACGACGACGTCTGGGGACTGCGCATGCACCTGCTCGATGGCCGCACCACCCACCTCGGGCTGATCCTCCGCCCCCTCCTGCGACTGGAACACGGCCTGCAGTCCACCCGCGATGATGCCCTGCACCAGCGACGGCTCACTACCGAAGGTGGGCGGACACTCGCTGGCATCGAGGATTCCCAGCCGGCCAGACGTTCCCGCGCCCACGTAGAACAGTCGACCCCCGTGCCGAAAGGCGTGCTCGACCAGTTCGATCGCCCGGGCGATGTCGTGCCGCTGCGCGTAGACTGCGTCCGAGACGGTCCGGTCCTCGGCATTCATCAACTCCACGATCTCCAGGGCGGTTGCAAGGTCGATGGCGGATGTCCGCGGGTTGCGGTGCTCCGTGATTCTGGAATCGAGTTCGGGCACAGGGAGTCGGGTGCGGGGGCGACGGCGGTCAGGGTGAGGGTCGCGTTGTCCCTCCTTTGACGTAACGGCTAACTTACGCGGACGGGAGTCTCCGTGGAATGTGAAGATACGGCCTTACGCCCGTTCTCCGCTCCGACCCGGCCGTCTGTCGTTAGGTCCTGCTGCCTCTTGCGCCATGTTTCGTCGAATCGCGACGTCATTCTTGTTGCTCCTTGCCACGGCCTCACTGCTCTCCGCCCAGGAAGGGGGACGGCGCGGACGCGGGCGGGGGCGCATTCCGAGCGGTGTGGGAGGATCTGAGACGCCGTCCAACTGGGCCTCCATTGGCCTTGGCTTCATGGAGATGGCGCAAGTCCATGATGGCAACAGCAACTCGCTGTGGGATTTCGGTCAGGGCTTCCCCATCACATTCACGGTCGAACACGAGATTGCCGCCGGGGTGACGGCGGGCTTCGCCGGGTCGTACACGCGCATGCCACTGGTGTACGCGGGGGCGTCGAGCACGTGTGGAACGTGCGACGCGCATGCGACCGTAGCCACGTATGGCGCGAACTTCCACGGCGGGGCGCCGAACGGAGGGGATACAGGACTGTACCAGACGTTTGACCTGTTCCTGGGCGCCATGCAGTTCGGTTCGTTCGAGCAAGACGCCTCCAAGGAACCATTGCCGCCGGCCAAGTCGAACCGCGACTTCCTTTTTTCCGTTGGGTACGGCTTTGGCTACGGACTGGCCCGTGATTGGCGATTGGAATTGCTCGGCGAGTACATGAGCAGCGTTCATGAACGTGACAACCTCGCCGGAAATGCGCAAACGCTGGCGCGTCACTTCATGGTCACGTTCGCGCTTCGCGTAGGCTTTTAGGTATCGACCTTTCACGATAGAGCACTGATGCGCCGACTCCCGATGGCCCTTGTTGGAATTCTGCTGCTTGGCGTGGCGTGCCGCGCGTCGACGCGACGTGTCGGCGCTAGCGGTGGCGTGCCAGCCCGATCGGCCGTCGCCTATCCGCCCGGGTGGCGCTTTGCACCCGGCGGCCACGCGTCGTTTGGCGAGCACTTCATGATCGCCAGCAACAACAAGTTGGCGTCTGACGCGGGGAACGAGATCATCCAGGCCGGCGGGAACGCGGTGGATGCGGCGGTGGCTGTGGGGTTTGCGCTGGCGGTAACGTATCCGGTGGCCGGCAATATCGGCGGCGGCGGGTTCATGGTGATCCGGATGGCCGACGGGCGCAACGCGGCGATTGACTACCGCGAAGTCGCCCCCTTGGCCGCCAGCCGCAACATGTATCTGGACGCGCAGGGGAACCCGACCAATGAGAGTATCATCGGCTATCGGGCGTCGGGAGTGCCAGGGTCGGTGGCGGGGATGGCGGCGGCGCTCGCCAAGTACGGCACGAAGCCATTGCGGGACGTCATGCAGCCCGCCATCCGGTTGGCACGCGACGGATTCCTGGTGGACTCTTCCCTGTTCGGCTCCTTGACGTCCAGCAAGGGGTACCTGGGGCGGTTCGACGCCGTGAAGGTGTTTTATCCGCAGGGCGAGCCATTGAAGCCCGGGACGCTGTTCAAACAACCGGCATTGGCCCACACGTTGCAGCTGATCGCCGACCAGGGCCCGCAAGGCTTTTATGGAGGCGAAACGGCCGACTCATTGGTGGCGGGCATGAAGCGCGGCGGCGGCCTGATCACCCACGAAGACCTGAAGGGCTATCAGCCCGTGTGGCGCACCCCCATCGTCAGCACGTACCGGGGGCACACCCTGTATAGCATGCCGCCGGCTTCATCGGGCGGCATTACGGTGACCGAGACGTTGAACATGCTCGAGGCCGCGGGGTCACCTCCGCCGTGGGGAAGCACGGCGTGGGCGCATCTCCTGGCCTCGGCCTACCAACGCGCGTTCATCGACCGGAATGCCAAGCTGGGAGATCCCGCGTTCGTGAAGGTCCCGATGGACGAACTCACGTCCAAGGCTTACGCCCAGAGGCTCGCGCGGACAATCGACCGCTCTCACAAGACCCCGACGCCCGCCGACGGACAACAGATCGTGGACGGCGAAAGCACCACGCACTACTCGGTGGTGGACGACAAGGGGAATGCCGTGGCGACGACGACGACCCTGAACAACGGGTACGGGTCCGCCGTGTACCTGACGGGTGTTGGCATCTTCATGAACGACGAGATGGACGATTTTGCCGCCGCCCCGGGGAAGCCCAACATGTTCGGGTTGGTTCAGGGTGAGGCGAACGCCATTGCCCCCGGCAAGCGCATGCTCAGCGCCATGTCACCGACAATCGTGGTGGACCCGAAGGGCTCCCTGCTGCTCGTTGTTGGAGCCGCCGGAGGACCGCGGATCATCACGACGACCGCGCAGGTGATCCTGAACGTGATCGACTACAAGATGTCCTTGTATGACGCCATGCACGCCCCGCGGCTCCACCATCAAGCGCTCCCCGACACGCTGATGGTAGAGACGAACGGAATCAGCCCGGCCGTACGCGATTCACTGATTGCCATCGGCCACGCTGTGCGCTTCTTGGGCGGGCTGGCCAATGCCAATGCCGTCATGCGCGTGGCAGCCGGTTGGGAAGGCGTCAGCGAACCGCGCTTCACCGGAACCGGCGGCACCAGCGCCCGCTAGGCGCTGGCGCCTGATCGGCATCGGCGCTCCGAAGGTACCGGCGCCCGGTGGCCGCCAGCCCGCCAGCTACTTCTTGTTGCGCAGCGAGTACACGTAGGCCGCCACCGCCCTCACCTGCTCATCGGTGAGCACGGCGCCGCCCTTGGGCGGCATGGGGGCGGCCGCCTCCTTCGGCTTAGGCACCCCCGTCTGAATCGTCGAAACAATAAAGTTGTAGCTGCCGTCTCCATGCAGCCACGTGGCGTCGGTGAGGTTCGGAGCAAGGCCTTTCGTTCCCTTTCCCGCCGACCCGTGGCAGGAGAAGCACAGTCCCCCGGCGGCCCTGCCCTGAAAGATCTTCTCACCCAAAGCCAGCATGGCTGGCGTGATGGTCGTGTCCTGCATGATGGCAGGCGCCGACCAATCGAAGCTGATCGGCCGGGCGCCGCTCACCACCACACCCGCTACGGCCATCCCCGTCAATACGGCGGCCAGATGTCGATGCATTTGCATATACATGTCAGAAGGCCAATACAGTCCCGGCAATAAACCGGGTCTGCTTGCGTTCGAAGTCGTGTCCGATCTCTGCCATCATGCGCAGGTTGCGCTTGTACAGAAAGTGAGCCCCGCCACTCAACGTCTGGTACTTCGTCAGGAACCCCGTTCCATCGGACTGTTCACCGAGGCCGAGTGAGATGACCGGTGTGTCGGACTTGATCCAGTTGTAGGTGCCGGTGAAGAACAGACGACCGGCGTGGCCTTGGGGCCAAAGCACGGCTTCGGCCATGGCCGCGTCCACCTTGGTGTCAAAGGGAATCGTTGCACCTCCCGGACACGGGTGAATGGGTGAGCAGCTCCCGTAGAACGGATCGCGATCCGTGCGCCGGAGGTACTGCGCATTGATCTCGCCGAGGTCACCCAGCGGAATCGTCGCGTCCGGACCCCACACCGTGATCGTGTTCCGCACACCGTTCCCCTCCTCCGCGCCTCGGTACCCAAACCCACCAAGACGCAGCGGCCCGATCGCTTGGGAATAGCGAAGCGCCACGTTCTTCTTGGAATCGCGATCGAACTGCTGCTGGTCGGTTCCTGCTTGCAGGCCGCCGCCATTCAACAGCTGCACCGAGAAATCGGCGCCTTCCCACGGGGAAATCATCGCCATCAACCCGCGGTCGTACGTCAGGTCGGGGGTGGCGTCGCCGACCTTCATGCGGTACAGCTGCCAGTCGTCGTAACTCAAACGCAGCTCGCGCTTGAACACAGGGTCGGAAACTTGGAACTGACCGAAAATCACGCTCGCCTTACTGCCAAACACATCGGTGAACTGAACGTAGGCGTCTTCTAAACCCGCCACCTCGCCCCGCTCAGTGAGCAGGAAATAGGTGTAGTAGCTGACCTTGTCGGCCACCTGTCCACCGCTCAACAGCTTGATGATCCACGGCGACTGAAAGTCCGCATTATTCTGCCCGTCTTTCTTGTTCGAAAGGGCGGTGATGTATGAGTCAAAGCGAACAGCGAGTGGCAAGGTTCGTTGCAGGCGCAGAAGGGCGTCCCCAGTTCCAACCGTATCACGTGGGGCCTCGCCCTTGGCGAACTCGAATCCGTTGGCCGCGAAGTTCTCGCCAAACTTGTTCAGCTTGGGCACCGGGGAATGGCACTGCACGCAGCTGACGTTGTATTTGCGGGCGAAGGCCGGGATCTTCATGGCCGTCGCCGTATGTGCGGCGATGAACAGCGCGGGAAGCAGGGAAAGGTGTCGGAGCCACATAGCTTTTCTCCATCGGCATTGTTCCAGGCCGCCCTGCGGGGGCAAGGTGACCGTCTTAGAAATGCGAT
>JAXLXV010000035.1:0-45273 GCA_046327745.1 Gemmatimonadaceae bacterium
TTGATTCCGTCAGCTCCAAAGCGGACGAAGGCCACCTGATCCGCGGACTCGGCGACCACAAACAGGAAGTAGTCGCGTGACGGCGGGGCGGGAGTCGGCGAGGGAGCCATCGCTGCCTGTCCCGTCGCTGTCCCATTCGCCGCCGTGCCCGATGGCGCCCCACGAGTGGCTGCGCCAGTCGCTGGAGCGGGGGCCGCCGCGGCCGGTGCAGCAGACTTGGAACCTGACGCGCATCCGATCAGCGCAACGGCAGCCAGCAGGGTACCGGATCTCATGAGGGCTCGCGGGGCAAAGGCGGGGCAAACACGAACAAAGGCGCCGGCAGTCGTGCCGACGCCTTGTCGAAGCGTAGAAAGGATTTAGGCGTCCGTCAACGCACCAGCCACGTGCCTCCGAATCGCAGTGTGGTCATATCCTGCGGAACGGAATAGAGCTCGACGGCGACGGCCACCTTTCGGCTGAGTTTGTACGCGCCACCCGCCTGCAGCGCCACGCGCGTCAGGTCCACTTCCACCCGCGTGCTGTCGTAGGCGGTGTTGCGCGGCTGGAATCCCACCTGAAAGCGCGGCTTGTAGCTCGAAAAGCCGCCTCCGGCATACCAGTTGAACTTCTCCCCCTGCTTCACCAAGACCGACACATCGCCTCCCACGGCATTCGGCTTGTACGTGTCCTCTGAGACCGCGTCGCCATAGCAGGCGCCGTTGGGGTTGCTGCTCTGCAACGCGGAGAGATCGCAGGTGATCGGGCCCTTCACGTGCCCGAGGGTCGTGTGCGCCCGCAGTGCCACCCCAACCTTCGCGTTGATGCTGCGAATCCAACCCAACGCCAGGGAGCCCATATTCGGCGTGGCGTCCATGACCGTGACGGGGGGCAGGTACATCCCTTCCAGGAACAGCCCGCCGGGGAGTCCGAGCGTGATGTGCGGACGCGGAAACACGGGCGACAGCTGCGAATTCTCGTCCTTGGGAAGGAAGCACTTGTTCGTGTGCCGGAGTTCGTCTCTGGGTGCCGGAATCAGGGTGACGTCGAAGCCAAGACGCAACGAGCCAGCCTTGAGCGGCGTGAGGGAGCCCGATGGCGAGAAGACGAGCGGCGCGGCGTAGTAGGCCAGCAGCTTGGCCTCGTTGGACGACTTATCCACGACGCACTGAGCCGCCGCCGTGCCCGTGACCAAAACGCTCGCGACAAACGACGAAATGACGAACGAAACGCGCATGCAAAGCCCTCCCGGGATGGATGAAGACCGCATCCGCCGGACGTTGCGCGACCGCTTGAGCAGTGAACGGTCAGGCGCAAGGCGCCAGCGAAGATACGGACGTTGAGCCGCGGGGGGCGACGCGGTCGTGTCGCGAATCGATGCAGGTGGTTACGATTCTCAAATCTGTCCGTCCTTCCAGCGAACCGCCACCTTCATAATAGGGCCGGAAGAAGCGCACTGATGTCCCATGCGATCGACCTTTCCCCCGGCGCTGTAGAGCCGGGAGGACGCGAAGAGGTTCAAATCGACGACGCGCACTTCCAGGCCATCTTCAACCACGGCTTGAGTGGCGTGCTCTTGACCACGGTCGAGGGCCGCGTGGTCCGCGCCAACGCCGAGGCCTGTCGCCTGTTCCAGCGCACCGAAGACGAGTTCCGTGGCGTGAGTTGGTCGCAGGTCGTTGCGGCTGATGATCCGCGGGTCATGGCGGCCCGCGCGCACTGCCTGGATACCGGCCGGTTTGTGGGCAGCCTGACGATGGTGCGCGTGGACGGGTCGCGCTTCGAGGCCGACACCTCGGTCACGGCATTCACGGACGCCCGCGGTCACTCCCTGTGGTACGTCTTCTTTCGCGACATCACGGAACGGCAACGCGCCGAACGTGCCCTGTTGGCCAGCGAGCATCGCTACCGCTCGCTGATCGAAACCACGGCCAACGTGATTGTCGGTGTGTCGCCGCAAGGGACGATCTTCGAGTGGAACCAGGAGGCCGAGCGTGTCTTTGGCTACAGCCGGCGCGAGGTCCTGGGGGCGAGCGCGTTTGAGCTGCTGATTCCCGAGAGGGAACGGCGCCAGGGCTGGGCGGACCTTTCGCACGCCCTGATGTCGGAGACCGTGCGTCAGGTTGAACATGTCCACCATGCACGCGACGGCAGCGAGCGCGTCATGTTGTGGAACCTGAGCCGACTCCTCGACGTCTCGGCGAACCCGGTGGGGGTGATCGCCAGCGGGCACGACATCACCGAGCGGAGTCGAGCCGAGGCAAGCTCGCGCCAACAGCGCGAGGTCCTGCAGAAGATCCTGGACCACATTCCGCTCATGGTCGCGTTCATGGACGCCGGCGGCGAGATCCGCTGGGCGAACCATTACCTCGCCGCCACGCTGGGATGGCCCATCGAACGCATCGCCGGCCAGGACCTGCTGCAGGCCATCTTCCCCGATGATGCCACGCGCGCGGCGGCCCGTGACCACATGATGCACAACGAGCAGACGTGGCAGGACTTCCCCACGCGAACGGGCGATGGCCGCGAGTTGATGACCGCCTGGGCGTCGGTGGTGCTCTCTGATGGCACGCACATCGGCATCGGACGCGACGTCACGTATCACCGGCGCGCCGAAGACGAGCGCAAGCGGCTGGAAGCGCAGATGCAACACGCGCAGAAGCTGGAGAGCCTGGGTGTTTTGGCCGGCGGCATCGCGCACGACTTCAACAACCTGCTGGTTGGCATGCTGGGCAACGCCTCGCTGGCCCTGATGGACATCGAGCCCGCTACACCGCTCTACGAGGTCGTGAAGGACATCGAGACGACCGCCCTCCGTGCCGCCGACCTCACCAAGCAGATGCTGGCCTACTCGGGCCGGGGCCGCTTTGTGGTGCGCGCGGTTGACCTGACGGCGCTGGTGGAGGAAATGGCCAACCTCCTGAATACGGTCATCTCCAAGCGCGCGCGGCTGTCCTTGGAATTGGCGCGCGACCTCCCGCACGTGGAGGCCGATGCCACGCAGTTGCGGCAAATCGTCATGAACCTCATCACCAACGCCTCAGACGCGTTAGGTGGAGAGACCGGCGACATCGTGGTACGGACGGGGGTGCGGGATTGCGACCGCGCCTACCTGCGATCGGATTACTCCGACGAGTCGCTCGATGCCGGGCTGTACGCGTGGGTTGAGGTGACGGACACGGGGCACGGCATGTCGGCCGACACCATGTCGCGCATCTTCGAGCCCTTCTTCTCCACGAAGTTCACCGGACGCGGGTTGGGACTGGCTGCGACGTTAGGCATCGTGCGCGGGCACCGCGGCACCATCAAGGTGTCGAGCGCGCCAGGCGTCGGGACGACGTTCCGCGTGCTCTTCCCCGTCGCCGTCACGCTCGCCACCGCCACTGATGTTCCCGATGAGGGTAGCGAAGTCATCACCGGCAGTGGCACCGTCCTGGTGATCGACGACGATGCCACGGTGCGTGCCGTCGCCAAGCACATGCTGGAACGCCGCGGCTACACCGTCATCCTGGCGAAGGATGGTGTTGAAGGCCTTGAAACCTTCACCGCCGAGCGCGCCCGACTCGCCTTCGCCTTTGTCGACCTCACCATGCCCCGCATGGGGGGCGAGGAAGTCATTCGGGAGATGCATCGCCTGGCGCCAGGGTTCACCACCATCCTGATGTCTGGCTTTAGTGAACAGGAACTGGCTCGCCGCGTGACGGACGATGCGCACGGCGGGTTCATCCAGAAACCGTTCCGCATCGAGGAGCTGGACAAGGTCCTCCGCCGCACCTTGACCGACGCCCCAGGCGCGCCGGCCATCAGCGCCTAACGGCGAACCGCCGTCGCCTTTGGCGGACGGCGAAGGTCACGCGCACCACGGCCGTGACGTCCTTCTCGATCGCGGTCACGTCGTTGCCGCCGTAGTCGCTCGCTTCATCGAAAGCGCGGCGTGATCTGGAAGACCCCAGCCGCGCTTCACGCACCGCCCCCACGCGGCCACCGGTGCTTCGCGTGATCGCCTCTGCCGAAGCTTGGCATCTTTCATCGCCTCTTCCAGCAAGGCAATCCGCAGCGTCGCCAGCTTGGTAAACAGGTACTCGGCGGCTGCGTGACCAGCGGGACGCCGTCGGAAATGAGGTCTCGCCGGCTCGCTGCGGAAGCTTCAGGCCATCGACGTCCGCCAGGCGCAGCTCGAGAACGTCCGGCTCAGCCGGTAGCCGACCACCCGACGTCTCGACCGTCGCCCAACACTTCGTTGACGGGGCCGTCTCCGCCTTCTCGCCAATGATGGAGTCGGCGACTTGCTGGGCCTTGAAGAGGCGCGCAGTTGGCCCGCCTGTCGTGCAGCTCCTGTAGGCCGTGGCCAACGACGCCGACTGGGTGGACACGGTGGCGCGCCAAGCGGCAAAGTCGACCCGAGGTCTCCTTCTTGGCGGAACCCGTGACCGTGACCGCGTCGTCCCCCGCCGAATGTCCTTGAGCGCACCGGCAATAGCGATCGAGCCGATCTTGCCGGCGCCATCGCGTAGCGGCCATAGGATGCGTCGGAACAAAGCGGGCGTCTGACATGTCGGGCAGTATCCCTCGCGCACGGTGTAACGGCGCGGATCGGAGAGGTAAATCTCCCTGGGGAACACCGCCTGATGCCTGCAGTTCAAATCGAGGATCCGCAATGCGACGGTTGGACCGCCACTCGCTGCATGTCTGGTCGTTTGCTCTGACGATCCTCCTCGGTGCCTGCTCCAGTTCCGGAGAGGGCCAAGACGGCCGGCGAGAGCACCGGTGGTGGAAGCCTGGTCATCCAGAACGCGAGTATCGTCGGCAGCACCGGCGCGCCCGCGCGCACGGGGAGCGTGCGCGTCGTGGGTGATCGCATCACCGCGGTCGGCGACGTGAAACCACAAGGGCGACGTAGTGGTGGACGCCGGCAGCATGGCGCTGGCCGGCTTCATCGATACGCACTCCCACGCGTCTGGAGGGATCGCCGAGCATCCGGACGCACTGGCCACGGTGAGTCGGGGCATCACGACCGTGGTCAGCGGCCAGGACGGTGGCTCGTGGCATCCGTTGAGCCGTACCTCGACTCCTGACCGCTCGTGGGCCGCGGTGATCAACGTCGCCATGTACGCCGGACACGGCACCATCCGCGACGCGGTGCTGAAGGACTTCAAGCGCGTCGCGACTCCGCCGAAGTCGAGAAGATGCGCGTGATGCTCAAGAGGACTTGGACGCTGGCGCGTTAGGTCTCGTCTGGCCTGGAGTACGATCCGGGCATCCGCCGGCGTCGGACGAGCTGATCACACTTTAGCTGAAGGAGACCGCGACCGCCGGCGGACGATACATCTCGCACATTCGGAGCGAGGACTTCGCCTTCTGGAAGGCGATCGACGAGATCATCCGCATTGGGCGAGAGGCCAGGCTGCCCGTTCAAGTCTCCCACATGAAGCTGGCGATGCGCGACCTGTGGGGTCGCACGGATTCGCTCATTGGGCTCCTGGACCATGAGCACGTGCGGAAGGCATCGGCATCGGCCGACATCCATCTCAATACGCGGCGCTGGCAGTCCGCGCTCACCGTGCTCTGCCCCAAGCGCGACGCAATCGAGTCCGCCGAGTTTGCCCCGGCGCAGACGTCCACGCCTGACGGTCTGTTGTTAGGCGAATATGCGCCCCAACCCGGCGTATGCTGGCAAGACCGTCGCCGAGATTGCGAAACTGCGCGGCGTGGACTCGGTCACCGCGCTCATCGACTTGATCAAGGACGCCGAGGCGATGCAAAAGAAGTTGGGGAAGGCGGCGGACACCGTGGACATCGAGAGTGTCATCGGCACCAGCATGGTGGAGCAGGACGTCGAGCGCATCATGCGGTGGCCATTCGCGAACATCTGCACGGACGGTCAATTGGCCGGTGCGCATCCGCGCGGGTATAGAGCTTCTCGCGCTTCTTTGGCCACTACGTTCGTGACCGCGGCGTGCTCTCGCTGGAAGAGGGCGTTCGTCACTCGACGTCGCTGGCCGCACACAACATGGGCTTCAAGGATCGCGGGACGATTGCCGCGGGGCAGTTTGCGGACCTGGTGTTGTTCAACCCGTCGATCATCGCCGACAAGGCGACGACGAAGGACCCCACGCGGTGTCGGACGGAGTGCTACGAGTCTGGGTAGACAGCGTGGTCTATCGCGACGGCAAAGCGAGTGGAGCGAAGCCGGGGCGAGTCATCAAGCGCGGAGCGTAGGCATTCAACGGGTGGACGCCTTACGCGGGGAGCACTGCGTAAGTCATCGATCAAGTCCTCCGCATTTCTCCAGACCGATGGAGATGCGGAGGAGTTCTCTGGCGCCACAGTCGTCGGCCTCTCCTGGGCGCGGTGCTCGATAAGGCTCTCCCGCCGCCAAGACTCGTGGCACGTGTGAATATCCTCGTGCGGGCCGCCACGACTCGAAGCGCCTCGGCGCGGCCGCCGACGACCTGGAACGACGCCATCCGCAAAAAGTTGCATCTGTCGGCGAGCCACGTCGTGCTGCGGATGTGAGGGAAGCCCCGGATAGTGCGTCGCCTCCACCCGCGGATGCGTTGAAAGAAACTCGGCGACCGCGGTCGCATTGGCGGTGTGGGCCCACATGCACCACGGGAGCGTGCAGATTCCCCGGGCCACCAACCAGGGTCGAAGGGCGCGGCGACACCGCCCCCTCCTTCTGCAGCATGCGGATGCGCGCGCGGCAAAGTCATCCTCCGCACCCAGCACCAGCGCGCCCCCAAGACGTCGCTATGGCCGCTGAGGTACTTGGTGGTGGCATGCATGACGATATCGGCGCCCAGCTGCAACGGCCGTTGTCCCAGTGGCGTGGCCCACGTGTTGTCCACGGCGACACGCGCCTTGACGGTTCGGGCGATCTCCACCACCGCCGCGATGTCCGTGAGCGTGAGGAGGGGGTTGGACGGCGATTCGACCCAGATCAGCGACGTATTCGGGCGCACGGCGTCGCGAATCGCGTTCAGGTCGCGCATGTCGACGAAGGTCGCCTGCAGTCCCCACGGCATGAACACTTCGCGGACCAGCTTGGGCGTGCCGTAGTAGGCGAACTTTGGGACAATGACATGCTCGCCCGGCCGGAGTGCCTGGAAGACGGCGTGCGTGGCCGCCTGACCCGATGAAAACGCGTACGCCAGCTTGCCCCCTTCCACAGCGGCGAGCGCCTGCTCCAGCATGGCACGCGTCGGGTTGTTGTCGCGCGAGTAGATGTAGCCGCGACGAAACTCGCCGTCGGCATCCCGTTCGAAGGTTGTCGACAGGTGCAACGGTGGGGCGACCGCTCCCGTCACCAGATCGGGAGCGTGGCCAGCATGCACGCAGAGCGTTTCGATCTTCACAAGGCCTCTAGAAACCGAGGAGGAAAAGGGCGGACCATCGCGTTGGAAATCTAGCTTACCACGCCGGTACAGATACTGTGCGCTCCCCCACCCTTCGGTCAGTCGTTGGCACAAGGGAAATGGTCTTGCCCAACTTGGCCGCCACCTTGGCCAGGGCCGCTCGCCACTCCACGTCCAGTTCGCCGAACAACTTGATCTGTCCGGACGTCGGGGCGTGGTTCGGGCCATCGACGCCATTGAACAACGCGCCCAAGCGCTCGGACACGCGCGGCGGTTCGCTCCAGAACGTCTTGCCCATGGGTACGGTCAGCTGCGACAGCAATGAGTCGACATCCGCAAGCTCGGTGTCGATCTCCTTCAGCTGCGGATCCTTGCTATCCGAACGCAGCGCGGCCACCACACCTCGACGCCCAACGAGTTGGGCCCGGTACACGTCCACCGCCCGCAGTGTGTCGTTGAGCGCGGAGCGCATGTCGCGCAACTTCACGGCGGTCTCGAATTGTTGCCGAAGCTCGGCGACTGGTACCTCGACGGTGGGATCGAGCCGCACCTCAACGGGCTTCTGTAGCACTTGGTTCCCAATCGTCAGGCGGATCGCGTACGTTCCGGGCACGGCCTGCGGACCCCGATCGTCCCCACCAAACGCCACCGCGGCGTTGCTGTCCCTTCGGGCGCGCGGTCCGTCGTAGGACAGGTCCCACGCGACGCGATTCAGCCCAGCGACCATCGGCGGCTTCTTGATTTCGCGGACCACCGCGCCACTGGCGTCCAGCACCTCCATCTTCACTTTGGTTGAGCTGTCGGGCTTGTCCTTCAGATAGTAGGTGATGGCGGCGCCGTACTTCGGATTCGTCCCCAGCCAATACTTCTGGCCGATCATGAAGCGCGTCTCTTTCATAGAGTACCGATACGCTGGCCGTACATCGAACAGCTCGGCAGCCTTCGCCTTGATCGCGGCATTGAATGTCTGCAGTGGCGTGGCGTCATCTAGGATCCAGGTGCTGCGCCCGTGCGTCGCCACAATCAGGTCGTTCATGACCGGATGTACCAGAATGTCGTGAACGGCGACGGGGGGCAGGTTCTTCATGTGCATCCGCACCCACTGTCCACCGCCCGTGAACGACACATAGAGCCCGAGTTCCGTTCCAGCGTAAATGAGGTTCGGGTTCTTCGGGTCCTCGCGCACCACGTGCACGTACGCGCCGTTTGGCAGGTTGTCGCTGACGTTCGTCCACGTCTTGCCGAAGTCGGTCGTCTTGAACACGTAGCTGGCGAAGTCGTCGAACATGTGGCGGTCGTAGGCGACATAGGCAGTTCCGGCGCCTGTGCGTGAACCTTCGGTGTGCGACACGGGAGAATATTTGGGCACGGGCGGGCCACCCGCCGTGAGGTCCGTCCACGTCTTTCCCGCATCACGGGACAGCTGCAACCGTCCATCGTCCGTGCCCGCCCAGTACACGCCAGCCTGCACGGGTGACTCGCCAAACGAAATGATCGTTGGGTAGTACTCGGCGGTGGTGCTCTCTTTCCATACCGGACCGCCCGGCATCACCTGCTTGTCGGGCTCGTTCCATGTGAGGTCGGGTGAGATCTGCTCCCAGGCGCCCACACCAAAATTCGTGTTTCGAAAGACCACGTTGCCGCCAAAGAAGACCGTCTTACCGTCGTGCGGAGACTGATAGACGGGGGAGTTCCAGTTGAACCTGAAGGTCATGTCCTTCACCGGCCCGCCGTCGTTCCGGCGAGGCTGCGGCGAGATGTCGACCTGCTCTCGCGAGCGCATGTTCGTCCGGAAGATGCCACCGCCTTGCAGTTCCGATATGAAGACATCGGGATCGTCCGGACTCACCTGGATCTGGAACCCGTCACCGAACGAAATCATCCGCCAGTCGTCGTTCATGATGCCGGCGGGTTCACGCGTCCGCGAAGGGCCCGTCCACGTCCCGTTGTCCTGCAGCCCACCGCCCAGTGAGTAGAAAGGCGCCCGCCGATCCGCATAGATCGCGTACAGCTGCGACACGGGGATCGTGTGCAAGGACTCCCAATTTTCTCCACGATCGTACGACACCGCCGTGCCCCCGTCCTGACCTTGCCACATGCGGCTCGGATTGGTCGGATCAATCCACAGCGTGTGGTAGTCCACGTGCGTCCCAACCGAGAAGGGCTTGAAGGTCTTTCCACCGTCGATAGAGCTGAACATCGTGCCCGACACGGCGTAGACGCGGTTCTCTTCGCCGGGGTCCACACGCAGCTGTGTGAAATAGAAGCCACGATTCACAATGCCGACGTCCTTGGACACCTGCACGAACGTCTCGCCCTTGTCCGACGATCGGAACATCGTCCCCTCGTTGGACTCGGCAATCACGTAGACCACGTCCGGATTGCTGGGCGCGACTTTCACACCAACACGACCAAGGAGCTTCGGGAGTCCATTCGTCAGCTTCCGCCAGCTGCGACCTCCGTCGACCGACTTGAAGATGCCGCCCTGTTCGGAGCCACTGTGGTGCGTCCACGGCTTGCGCTCGAACTTCCACATGGCCGCGTACAAGATGTTCGGGTTGCGTGGATCAATGTCCATGTCGGCCACGCCGTGATACTCGTCGATGTACAGCACCTTCTCCCAACTCTCGCCGGCGTTGCTGCTCATGAAGACGCCACGCTCGGGATTCGGACCAAAGATGTGGCCCAAGACTCCCGCGTACACGATGCTCGGATTTCGCGGATTGATCAGCACGCGCGAAATGCGCTCGGAGTTCGCGAGGCCGATGTGCTTCCACGAGACGCCACCGTCGGTGCTCTTGTAGATCCCGTTGCCGAACGAGACGGAGTTGCGAGGCGCCGACTCACCCGTGCCCACATAGACGACTTCCGGATTTCCTGGCTCTAAGGCGATATCGCCGATGGACGCGACGGGCTGGCTGTCGAAGATGGGTTTCCACGTTGTGCCACCATTGGTGGTCTTCCACACCCCGCCCGATGCTGAGCCGACGTAGACGACGTTGGGATTCCCCGGGACCCCTTCGACGTCTGCCACGCGTCCGCTGGTATTGGTGGGTCCGACGTTCCGGAACTCGAGCCCCTTCCACAACATGGAGTCGGGGTTGGCGCCGGAAGACAGGTCGGCGATGGCTCGCGGTGTTGCTGCTGCCGGCCGACTCGCGGCTGGCGTGCGCTGCGCGGAAGTGACGCCGCTGGCGGCTAGCGTTGCCGAGACGAGAAGCAGGGCGCGGGCGATGACACGTGAAGACATAGGACTCGCGGGTGAATGCACTTCAGTGGAGTGGGCGGCCGACGCCGCTCACCACAAAGTGCACCGCCGCGAGGATGACGGCGAGCCCACTCGCACATCGCTTCCGGCGAGCGTGGACGTTCTACAGGATTTGTTGTTGCTCTGTCGCTTCTAAGAGCTGGCCGATCACTGCGGTCGGCCACCTTCCTTCCACACGGGCTTCGTGCCATCGGCCAGGAGTCGCACGGCCCGAGCCGCCGCATCGATGAGCCGAGTCATGTGGGCAACGTCCGCCTTCGACGCCTCGTCCGATGGCTGATGGTAGTCCGTGTGCATGTTGAATGACGACAGCGTGTGCGCCACGATGCCGCGCCGCGCAAAGGCGATGTTGTCACTTCGCATGAAGAACTGCTGGTCCAGGCGCTTGTCGGCAACGATCGGGAGTCCGGCGGCGGCAAACATCTCGCCCATGGTCGATCGCTCGTATCCCGTGAGCCAGCCGCGCCCTGCCCCGCCCGCGAGTGAGTCGGGGCGGCCGATCATTTCGATTTCGAGATTGGCGACGGTTTGCTCGAGGGGCACCACCGGATGCGAGATGTACCAGCGAGTACCCAGCAGCCCTGTCTCTTCACCGGTGGTGGCAACGAAGACGATCGTGCGCTTCGGGCGCGGTCCCGCAGCAATCGCGCGCGCGATCTCGAGGACCGCCACGGTGCCCGAGGCGTCGTCGTCAGCACCATTGTAGATCGAGTCGCCGTTCACCGGCGCGCGAATGCCCACGTGGTCATAATGGGCGTCCACCAGAATCGCTTCAGAGGCCAGCGCCGCATCACTCCCCCGAATAATCCCAGCCACATTGACGCCGTTCAGGCGGCGCGCCGTCGGAATAGTGTCCATCGCGGTGAACGACGGCATGAGGGTCGGGCGCAGCGTCTCCTGACTTCCGCGCGCAACCATAGCGATCGGCACGCGCTGGAAGTAGCCGCTGTCACCCGCGGGGGTGAGGCCCGCGGCCTGCATCTGCTCGGCGATGTACCTGGCGGCGCGCGCCGAGCCCCGGGTCCCCACGCCACGCCCCTCCATGGAGTCGTCGGCCAGCGTGAACAGCAGCTGACGGGTGCGCTCTTCAGCTGAAAGCGGCGCGGCCGCGCCGGTAGTCACCGCAACAGGGCGGCTGCATGCGGCAAGAATCAGGAGTGCAAGCGGGAGTCGTTTCATAGGTCAGCTCAACCCCGTGCGATCACGAGAAATACGTCGTAGAGCGCATGCGTCCACGCCGTGATGCCAAAGCCGCGCGTGACATACAGTCCGCTGAAGGCCAGGCCAGCGATGGCGCGAAACAGGAAGGACGTCATCGTGAAGGTATCGCCGTACGGGCCGACGTAGTGGAAGACCGAAAAAACCGTGGCGCCACCCAAGACGGCGAAGGTGGTGGACGCGACGGGCCCCCAGCCCAGCAGATGTTTTCCGACCCACACCAGCGCCCCCACCAGGATCACGCGGAAGAGCAACTCCTCGTACAGGCCCGCACCTAACGAGAGCGTGATGGCTGTCGGCACACCCAGCCGATCCAACGGACCGCCGCCGGCAGCGATGGCCAGACCGGGACTCGCACCGACGGCATTCACCAGTTGCGCCGTCACCACGCCCACCACCGTCCCGAAGATGGCCGCCAGCGCGGACGACTCGATCACCATGCGCAGGAAAACACTCACCCGCAGCCCGCCGGGATGCCGCCGCCAGTCACGCGCCGCCACGCCCAGCATAACGACGATGATGCCGATGTCCACAATGAGGGGACCGCGGGGACCGGCGACCGAGGAGACGAGGCTCTTCAGCATCACGTCGGCACCATTTCGGATGCCCACGGCGCCGCCCTGCAGCCCGGCGGCCAGAAGTTCGTACAAGAACAGCAGCGGAAGCGCGAAGATCAGGCTGTAACGCGGCGCTCGGGACGCAGCCCAGTAGCTGCTGGAGGTAGTCGTCGGCGGCATGGTGGAAGTATGATACTCGACTACGTACGCGCCGGCGCAGGCGACGTTTCACGACCCGCGCCACTCCATACCCGGCCAATCCCTGCGAATGCCCGAGTGCTCGCGAACTCCATCCATCCCGCAGGTTGGCGGCCGCAGGGCGGCACGTCTTGGTGGTATCGTGGGGTTGGCCATGCTCACACCGTTGGCCGTCTTATCGGCGCAGGTGCGCTCCACCGTGGTCTCCATACGGGATTCGGTCACGCAACAGCCGTTGGCGGGAGTTCTGGTCGCGCGTGACAGTGGCGGTGCACCGATCGGCACCACTGACAGCGCGGGGATAGCGCGAATCACACTTCGCGATGCGACCAAGCGCTTCTACTTGAGCCGACTCGGCTACGCCCCGCGATGGCTGCCGTTGTCCGATGCCAGCTCACTGTCGCTGGACGTGCTGATGTCGCCGGCCGTTCTCACGCTGAGCGGTGTGTCGGTGGAGGCGAAGCCATTCCCGCACGTTCCGGAACGATTACGGGAATTCGAAGAACGGCGCGCGTCGCAACGTTCGGCCGTCTTCTTCACGCGCACGGACATCGTGAAGCGCAACACCAACTGGCTGACCGACCTATTTCGCGGCATCTCCTCGGTGAAGGTCGTGGACAGTGCCGGCGTGCGAGCCATTGCATCGGCGCGCTCCGTGCTGCCGAGGATCAACAGCACGGGCACGTCCGAGCTACGCTATTGCTTACTGCGCGTGGTCCTTGACGGTCAGCCGAAGGAATCCGGGTATCCCCTGGATCAGCTCGAACCGAATGATATCTACGGCGTGGAAGTCTACGTGGGACCGAGTACGGTGCCATCGCAGTACGCTGCGTTCGGCCGGGATGCCAATTGCGGCGTCATCCTGCTGTGGACCAGGTAGCGCCACCAATCTTCTCTCATGGCGCCCGTGCAGCTACACCCTGATGTCCGTGGTTGCCGACTCGGCCTACCACGAACGGCACGACGACCTTTCGCAATCATGACCACTGAATAACCGAACCATCACTGACAGCACCATAGCATCCTTTGAGACTTTGACCGGTGCGAACACGCTCGCTACAGCCGACGTTAGTGCGAATGCCCCGACACTGATGCCATTGCCGGGTGGCGTGAAATCACCAGTGGGTCGACGAATCCTCGTATGATTTCTTCGCTGAGCACCAGCTCCGGGAGTAGTCATGCGAGTGGGGCCCAACGATGGTGTCTTTCCCTCCGAAATAGCCCGGAACGATCAAGGTATCGCCAGCTCCCACATTTTCGTGTAGCCGGAATACACCGTTGCCACAAGTATTGAAGCCCCCGGTGCCGCCGTACCCTGACCAGCTTGGGCCGCGAGCAAAGCGATCCCACTCAGCGCCGACGGGTAGTTAGGTGCGTGATCCTCGCTGACCAAGACACGCGTCCGCACGTATGCAACGTAAGCTGGGACGTCAATCGCGAACCAACTCGAATCTCTACCCATTCGCGTAATAAAGGGGTCGCCGCAGACATCGTAGATATCACAATATTCCGTGTGCCATTCGTAGTAGTAGGGCCCACCGGACCCGCCCGAAACGCCTGTGACCCAGAATGAGTCGTGCGCCGCCGGAACTGTCTTTGGCGACCAATTGACTGACACAACCAGAGAATTCGTTGATGGACTCGTTGGATTGTCGTTGGGATCGAGGAGACGCAGACCCGCGGCTTCGAGAATCTTCGGCTGAAGTACTGGCACCCCGAGTGGGCGATCGTCGTTTGAGCAGGCGGCCGCGCTCAGCAATAGCGCAATGGAGACGCGGCTCAATGTTGGGTTCGTCATCCCTCCTCCTATGCAAACATGGTTAACAGGCCGCACGGCTACTCCCATCGGCCGCCGGAAAACCTACTTGTGATTTGCGGGAATTCCGAATGCGATTGTGGGACAACTTTCAGAGTTTTGGGACAGTTCCTATCTGATTGTTGCAGCTGTCACGCTGTTGTCGCTGTGGACGTCGGATTCGGTGACGCGTCCAGCTTCGATTCTGCGTGATACCGATCACGGAATACGCCATCAGGCGCGCTAGAATCTTCGCGAATACCAGTTAGATGTCCGTGTCGTATGATCGTCGGAGAAGAACATGCCAGGGTTTGCGCGCAAGTTGTGCGGCCTGGCGTGGCTCCAAGAGTGTCGACCTAGGTGAGAGGGCAGAGGGCTTGGCTGCGGGCAAAGGACGACGGAGCAATGATGACTACGCGGATCGTGATCGGACTGGACTTGTCTTCGAAGCAACAGCTGTTGGTACGTGCCGAGGCCCAGCGCACAGGGTTGAAATGCCACTTCTCGACTGTGGAAGCTCGGTCGCTGATCCTCTTCTCTGGTTTGACGGCCCGCCCATGTTCAACCGTAATTGTCGTGTCTGGCGACGCAGTTCATCTAAACCCCGTGAAGTTCGAGGAACTAGCGGCCATCGCGGATAGTGCTGGTCTTCTGGCGTGTCTCGTAGAGTCCTCCGTTGTACCGCTATACCTGTTCACGCCCGCCCTCCGCCGGGGCATCCATGTTGTTGCGCCGACGACGTCCGAAGGCGTAAGGCAAGTTCTCGCTGCTGAGATGAGCGAGCGCGCTTCGCGAATTGGAACGCTTGTGAGATTCGCGGCTTTGGCTGCTGGCCTGTCAGATGCGCTTTCGAAAGCAATAGTCGCTGAAGGCGTGCAAATGAATGTCAATCAATGGGCACGCGCAGCCGGCATTTCGCGGCGCACACTGCACAGACGCGTGCACCGTGAAACAGGCGTCAGTCCACACGATCTCTTAGTAGCCTTTAGGTTGCATCTCGCTGCAGAGTTTTGCGGCGACCAGATCACCGACAGACAATTGTCTCATTGGGCTGGGTTTCCTTCAGAGGTCGCTTTGCGTCGGGCGCGGAATGGAAATTCCGGTCCGCTAATGAAGTGCAAATAGTTAGGCGCCGCCGCCCGAGCGAACGGGCGGCGGCGCCTGCACTTCAGACTGTCGCCTAGCTCCAACGACTAGAGGTTCCCCTCGCAGCCACGCGGCTTCGTCACGCGACCGTCGCACTCTGCCTGCGGGATCGGCATGACCTTGGCAACGAATTGGCCAGCCTTATCGATCGGCAGCTGAGCCAGTCGGTTCCAGCGGCGCATGTCGACCCAGCGCGCGCCCTCGAACAGCAGGGACATGTGCTTTTCGTACATGATCAGGTCCAGACCCGCTGCGCCGGTGGGGACTGCCGCCAGAGGCGCCAGCTTGCCCGACACCGTGCGAACGTTGTTCAAGTCCGTCAGCGCGGCCGTGGTGTTTCCCGTCGCCCAGTTCGCCTCGGCGCGGAGGAGGATGAGCTCCTCGTTGCGAAGGACCGCCGCCGGGCTCCCGTCGTTCGCGTAAATCGTGAATCGGAATCGCGCGGCGATATTCTGGTTTCCTGGTGGGCTGACCGGATCAGTTAACTTCGCAATCTTTCGTAACACGCGGTCATCCTTCGTCACGCCATCTGGTTGTAGCTGTGCAACACTGTCCGCGTTGGCATGGGCGTAAACGTAGTTGTTCACGCTGAAGCTGTTCGCGTTCGTCACATCGCCAGCGGTCGTGGAATACACGTGCAACGGCCCGGCGTTCAAGGCGGCGAGTGTTGTCGCGGCACCAGGTGCGGAGACGTACGACTCGTTGAGCGCTGTGAGTGCGGCGTTATAGCAGGTGGCGCCGCATCCCAATGAGCCACGTATGACCTGGACCTTTGCCGCGATCGCCCGGTTGAATTTCAGGAACGTCCCAGGCGTGTCATAGCCGGCAAAACCAGAGTGCAGCGCGATTGGGAACGCTGCGCCCCCGGCCGTCAGGTTCGTCTTGGCCTCATCCAGGAGCGTCGAGATGAACGTATACACCTCGTCGCGCGTCTTGAATGGCGCCGGAACCGTTGGGTCGGTTGGAACCTCGACCGGCGAGCCGAGTGTGTCACGCGTCTGGATGACCATGAACAGGTCGTACGCGCGCCACGTCTTGGCAAAGCCCTGCATTGCCGACTTGTCGGACGCTGACATCGACGAGGCTGCAACGGCATCGAGCAATGCGATCGTGTTCTTCATTCCCTGAAAGCGACCGGCCCACTGACCGGAGGCAAAGCCGCCGTAGTCCAGACGCTGCGGCCCGGGAATACCCACCAAGTAGTGCGATACCGTTCGGCCGTCCGTCGTGAAGTAGTTGTAGACCTCGCGGCCGAAGATGCCGACGTCGCGATTCCATCCGGCATGCTGGTCGCGTTCGGAACGCATGATGCCAGTCGCCAGCAGCTGAATGCCATTCGGGTCTTTGCCCACCGCCGTCACCGTCGGTGAGTTGTAATTCGGCACGTCCAGGAAGTCCGCTTTGCACGCCGAGACAAGCGTCAATCCCGCGACGAGCGCCAGCTGTCCAATGCGGCGCATCTCGAAACCTCTGTTGGATGTATAGGTCATGATCATCATCTCCCTTAGAAGCCAAAGTCGAAGGAGAGGAAGAACGACCGGGCTGGCGGATAGGGGCCGAGGTCAACAAATCGGACCGTGTAAGCACCGCCGTTATTCACTTCGGGGTCAAAGCCATTGTAGCCGGAGATGATGAACAAGTTGCGGCCAGCAAGGCTGATGCGACCATTCCGGGCTCCTGGCACGAACGAGAAGTACTTTCGCGGCAGCTCGTACGAGACGTTCACCTCGCGGATCTTCGTGAAAGAACCGTTTTGGATGTAGATGGGGGTGTTCGAACCACCGCCCCACGTGTCGTAGCGATACTGGCCGAGCGGATCCGTTCCGGTCGGCGCTTTGTTGTCGTAATCCCACGTCGTGCCGCCTTCGTCGTACAGGTTCAACGTCATGTTCGACAGGTAACCGCCGTGGCGGTACTCGGCGAGCACGTTGAAGTTGAACGCCTTGTAATTGAAGTCGTTCGAGAAGTTCATCGTGTACTGCGGGTTCGCGTCGGCGATCGGCTGCTGCGCGACGGACGCCCCGTTCTTCAGAATGTTGCCCCAGATTGTGGAGATCGTGTATCCGGGCGTGTAGAAGAGCTGTCCGTACGCGTTGCCGAAGCCACGCGCCGCGGTGTTGTCGCGGAACGGACGAACGCCAGCCGGGAACGACGTGATCTCTGCCTTGTTCGTCGCGTACGTCGTGCGCGACGTCCAGATCATGTTCCCCGTCTGAACCGGGACGACCGTGACCGCAAACTCATAGCCCGTGGAGTGCATCTTGCCGCCGTTCTTCGTCGTGCCCGTGATACCGGTCGACGGAGCCAGCTGCGGACGGACCAGCAGGTCCTCGATCTTGCGATCGAAGTACGTCGCCTCAAAGCGCAGGCGATCCTTCCACGACGAGACGTCGAAACCCGTCTCGAGTTCGTTCATGACTTCCGGCTTCACCAGCGGATTGCCGACGGTGCCCGGAAGGCCATAGCCCAACAGGCCACCGATCAGGCCGTACTGCGCTACCGTCAGGTCACGCTCGCCATAGTTCGGGCGGTTCCCCGACTGGCCATACGCCACACGCAGCTTCAACTCGCCCACGCCGCGGAGCGGATTCGTCATGCGATACGACGACGAGATACGCGGGAAGTAGTACACCGTGTCCCGGAAGCCATTGACGCTCGACTTCTCGGCACGCACGGCGCCCGACACAAACAGGCGCTCGCCGAACAGCAGGAGGTCTTCCTGCGCGAAGGCGGCCTGATTGCGGATCAAGCTGCGCGAGTTGGTGACCGTCGTGTTCGACGCACCCGCCGCGTTCTTCTGGTTCGGACCCAGGCCGCGACCGACGATGTTGTAGTCGTTGCCTTCTGAAGTCTCGTACTGCAAACCGGCCGTGGTGGTCAGCGTGCCGATGGACAGGCCACTGAACGCCCAGCTGCCGGACAGCGTGCCGTTCGTCTGCAACGAGGTCCCGTTACCCTGAATGGCGGTGCCCGGGAAGTTACCGGCCTGCACCGTGCCTAACCGCTGGAACTGCAGCTCGGCCGGAGCCAACACGTAGTTCTCGCTGGAGAACCGGTCGGCACCTGCAACGAGCGAGAAGTTCAGCGTGTTGTGCGCATTGGACCACGCCGCGTAGTTGACCTTCGACGAGAAGATCTGGCGATAGACGTCCTCGTTGTTGATCAGCAGGTCCATCGTCTGGAACGGATTGGACTGCGAGCGGAACGACGGGAACGGATTCAGAACGTAGCGACCCGTCGCGTCCTTCTTGCTCAAATCGACCACCGGCGGAGCATACGCCAGCGAGTAGATCGGTGACGAAAGCGCGTTGTCGTTGTTCGAGATTCCGCGCTGCGAGAAGGAGCGGGTGATCGTCGAGCCGAGCGACACGGTGATCTTGTCACCGATCGACTGATCGAGGTTCCCACGGAGGGACTGACGACGGGCGCCGGTGTTGATGAGCGTGCCTTTCTCCTGCCGCGAGAGGCCGGAGAAGAAGTAGCGGGTGTTGTTGATGCCCCCCGCGAAGTTCACCGACGTCTCGTACGTCGGATCCGTCTGCCCATACAGCATCTGCTGATAGTCGAAATACGGGCACTTCGAGGCGCACGAGGCTGCCGCGGCGGCCTTCGCCTCCGGCGATGCGCTGGAACCTCCCATCACGCCGAGTACCTGATCAGCCGATGTGAACTTGCGCTGGCCGAGCTTCCGCATGAGCTGGTACGTCCCAAACCGCTGGCTGACATTGAACCGCGGAGCGCCCGCGGAACCGCGCTTTGTCGTGATGACGACGACGCCGTTTGTGGCCTGCGAACCATAGATGGCCGACGCGGCCGCCGACTTCAGCACTTCGATCGACTCGATGTCCGCCGGGTTGATGTCGGCCAAGCGGTTCGTGCCGTTCTCTTCACCAGAGTTCAACGAGCCGGTCACGACCGCCAAGCGGTTCGAACGAACCGAGTTGGAGATCGCGATGCCGTCGACGATGAACAGGGGCTGCGTGTTTCCGATGAGCGAGGACGATCCACGGATCTGGATCTGACCACCGCCGCCCGGGGCGCCGTTGTTCAGCGAGATGTTGGCGCCGACGACTTTCGCCTGCAGGGCGCTTTCCACGGCTGAAGACGGTACCCGAACGAGTTCTTCGGTATTCACCGCCGCCACGGCCGTCGCTGCGTTCTTACGATCGATCGTCGTGGAGGCGCCGGTGACCGTCACCCCTTCGAGCTGCAGCACGTCCTTTTCGAGCGCGAAGCTGATCGAGTTCTGGCTGGACGGCACGCGGACCTGCTGGCGCTTGTACCCAATGGCGCGGACCTGAACGGTCACGTCACCTGCGGGGGCGCGCAGCCGGAATTCGCCGCGGTCGTTGGTGCGGGTGCCTCCGGCAGCGCCGATCAAGCCGATGATCGCGTCACTGAGCGGGGCGTCGGTGCCCGAGATGGTCACCTTACCGGTGATTTCCCGCGTCTGTGCCTGCGCCGATGTCGGCAAGAGCAGAGCCGCGAGGAGGGGTACTGCGAGGACGAAGAACCTGCGCACAGGACCTCCCATGCAGTGGTGTGGGGACTAATTCCGCGCCCGCATTCCACCCGCCCGTCGCGCCCGCAGGGCGCCGTCACGCTGGGATGGAACGAAATGCACGGCTCGTGGAGCTGGGTACTCCACTGAGGCGGCAATTCTCGACGCTCGTCCCAGAGAAGTCAAGAAGGGAATCGCTACGTAAAGCGATAAGCGAAAGGGCCTTAGAGCCTTGACAGGTGGGACGAACTGCAAACCGTTCTTGACGCGCCCGTGTGCATGCCCCTACATGGGCCGTCCTCCCCGGAGTCTATAGAATGCGACGCGCCTGCCTCGCCGGATTCGCTCAGCTCTTCGCGCTTGCCTCGTCAGCGACGGCCCAAGCCCCGCCCAGTGCTCCTCGCCCATTTGCACCTGACGATGCGCTCCAGATCGCGAGCTACAACCCGGTCGACCTCTCTTCCGATGGCCGGTGGCTCGTGGCCACGTCCTCGACGCGGCGAGATCTTCTGGGCAACGACTACCGGCGTGACGGGGACCCGTCCTATATCCGACCGGCCAGCATGCGGCTGTGGGCGATCGATACGCGTAGTGGCCAAGCCATCGCCATCTTCCCCGAACCCGCCAACGTGCGTGCCGCGGCCTGGTCGCCAGATGCATCCCGGCTAGCCGTACTGGTCCTGCGAAATGCCGCCATCGAACTCGTGGTCTGGGATCGGCAGACGACGCGCATGCGATCCCTTCCCGTCCCTTCCGGCCGATACATCGCCGAGAACAGTGAGGTCCGATGGACGCATGACGGCACCCGGCTCGTGGTGTCGCTCCGATCCGACGCGTGGCGGAGCCGCGTCACGACGCAGTTCGAACAGATGACCAAGGGGCCAATCTTCGTACAGGACGGCGCGGACCCGTTCCTTACGTGGGATGACCTGAGACGACAAGGCAATGTGCGAACCATTGCCACGATGGACGCGACGTCTGGCCAAGTTCGCGAACTACTCCCGGAGAGCATGGTTGGGCAGTTCAACCTGTCGGCTGACGATTCGATCCTCACCTATCAGGCAGACATCACCAAGAAGACGGATTACGACGTCATCTTCGGCGCCGACTACCGCCTCGCCGCGCGTCGCCTGGCGAGCGGGGAGACCACGGAGATCTTCCCCAACCTCAAGGGCGTGTCCCTTCAGTGGGCAGAGGATGGACGAACCTATGCCTATGCCAAGGACGGACGCGTTTTTCTGGCGTCCATCGGGCGGACCGCGCGACAGCTGGCTGGACCGGACAGCGCGAAAAAGGAAGATCCGAGCGACACAACGGCCGCCTCGCGAGAGAAGCGCGCCACCGAACGATTCTCACTGGTGCGTGTTGCACCCGCCGGCGACGCGGTCCTGATCTCGAACCCGAAGGGCTTCTGGGTGGTGGATGCGGCCACCAACGCGCGCGACATGGTCGTGGAGACGGGCGACTCGCTGAGCACTGCACCGCGCTACACCCCCGCGGCCTGGTCCACCGATGGACGCTACATCTACTTCGGTGTGTCTGGCCGGCCGCGCTGGGAACGAGGGTTTGTGCGCTACGACCGCTCGTCGAAGACCCTGGAGACCTTGGTGAAGGATGCGCGCATCTACTCGGGGCTGCGTCTGTCCAAGGATGGAAGTACGGCGATCTACGCCATGGGCGATGGGAACCGTCCAAGTGACTGGTTCGCTGCCGGACCAGACCTCACCCAAGGGCGTCGTCTCACGGATGCCAATCCGCAACTACGAACGTTGGCGCTGGCCAGCACGCAACTCATCACCTACCTGGATGCCGACGGCCGTACACGCTACGGCGTGGTGTATCTGCCCCCGAACTACTCGCGGAGCACGCGCTACCCCACCCTGTTCAACATTTACGAAGACTTCTACGACGATGCCTTCGATGCGACGGTGAACGTGCTCACGGCTAACGGCTACGTCGTGGTCAAGCCATCCGTCGGCTTCGAGATCGGCTACCCCGGTGAGGCATGGGCCAAGGGGGTCACCGCCGCAGCCAACGCGCTGGTCACCGCCGGCATCGCCGATTCATCCCGACTCGGCGTCTTTGGAACGAGCTACGGCGGATACGCCACGAACCTGCTCATCACGCAGACGAACCGCTTCAAGGCCGCCGTGAACATTTCCGGAAAGGTCGACGTGATTTCGTTCTACACGGACTCGCCGCGACTCGGCGTTCGGAATGTCCATGCCGCCGAGAAGAGCCAGGATCGACTGGGCGCCACCCTCTGGCAACAGCCGCAGAAGTACATCGCGCAGTCGGCCATCTTTTTCGCCGATCGTATCACGACGCCGTTGATGCTGGTGACCGGACAGCAGGATCCGAATGTGCCAGCCGACAACACACGCGAGATGTTCTACGCGCTGCGCCGGCTGGGCAAACAGGTCACCTGGGTGGACTACATGAACAGTGGCCACGGCACCCCGGGAACGAACGCCGCCGAGTTCATCGACTTTCACAACCGGCTGCTGCGATTCTTTGGCAAGCACCTGAAGGGTGAGGCTGCCGGGCGAGCGGTTGAAGGGGTGTCGTTGCTTGGCGACTCCTTGTATCGCGCCGTTCCCGCGGGCACCGCGCGTGGCTCCATGGAGCAGCAGCTGGCGGCGGCGCGGGCAGCGTGGGAGCACACGCCGGACAACGCGGACTCACTCATCTGGTACGGGCGACGGACTGCCTATCTGGGACGCTTCAACGACGCCATCGCTATCTACACCGATGGCATCGCCCGGCATCCAGAGGATGCCCGCATTTTCCGGCACCGCGGCCATCGGTACCTGTCTGTCCGGCGAATCGACGACGCCATCGCCGACTTTGAGCGCGCCGCCGCGCTCACCCGTGGCAAGCCCGACGAAGTTGAACCTGACGGTCAACCGAACGCGCGGAACATTCCCACCAGCACGCTCCAGTCCAACATCTGGTATCACCTGGGCCTGGCCTACTACCTCAAGGGCTACTTTACCAATGCCCTGCGCGCGTACCGCGAAGACTTGAAGCGGGCCACGAACGCCGACATGCAGGTGGCCACGAGCCACTGGCTCTACATGACGCTGCGGCGCATGGGGCGCACCGACGAGGCAGCCCGCGTCCTCCAGCCCATCAACAACTCGATGGAGATCATCGAGAACGGCGCGTACTACAAGCTCCTGCTGATGTACAAGGGCGAAGTGACGCCGGAGTCCCTGCTGGCGGCGAACGCCGCCGGTGGGCTGGACGACGTGACGACAGCGTACGGTGTGGCCAACTGGTATCTCTACAATGGCCGCGCGGCGGACGCCGAGGCGTTATTCAGGCGCGTGGTTGGCCAGAACGCGCAGTGGGCGGCCTTCGGGTACCTGGCATGCGAGGCGGAGTTGAAACGCATGCAGGGACCGGTCAGCGCCCCTGCAACCGGAGCGGCGGCGAGGCAACGGTGACTCGATCGATACCGGCAACCGTCAGCTAGCTGGTTGCAGTTGACGGCGGAGTGCCGGGATAGCGCAACCCGTCGGGCAGCCCGTCAAGCAAGGGCCGAAGGTCGGCTGCTCGTTCGAGCGTGGTGACGAAGGTCATCCCGTTCAACGACACCACCAGCAAGCCGCTCACACCGTACAGCACCACCCGCGACGCCTCGGCGTGCACCACGTTCCCGGTGGCGTCGCGGGTATAGACCGTGCCCGAGATGCCGTTGCCGTCATCGTCCAGGTCGCGCGCGCGGCGGAGCGACGCCCAGGTCCCGACATCGTCCCAGCCGAAATCGCCAGGCACAACGACAAGGTCCTTCGTTCGCTCCAACAGGCCGCGCTCGATGGAGATGGAAGAGATGGCCTGGACAAACCCGTCGTGATCGCCCTCTCGCACCATGGGCAAGCCCGGCGCAACTTCCGGGCAATGCGCTTCCAACGCATCCCAGAGCACACGCGCCCGCCAGGCAAAGACGCCGGCATTCCATAGTGCCCCAGCGTTCACCAATCGCTCGGCCGTTGCAGCGTCCGGCTTCTCGACAAAGCTCGCCACCTCGCAGGGCACCATGTCGTCCAGCGCGCGACCGGATTCGATCGGTGTTCCTGCCATGACGTAACCAAAGCCCACATCGGGACGCGTGGCACGTATGCCAATCGCGACCAGTACGTCATCCAGTGACGCGACGCGCGTCGCTTCCTTCAGCGAATCGTGAAAGAGCGGCACGAAGCCAACGGCCAGGTCCGCGTGCATGCAGCAACAGACGCTCTCTGGCCCGGCGCGCCTGGCAATCTCGCTGGTGGCCCAGGCAACGGCGGCAGCGGTTCCAAGGGGCGCCGGTTCGATCAGGATGTTGGTGCTGGGGACGTTAGGGATTGCCGCGGCGATCGCCGGTGCGATGTCGCGACTGGTCACGACCAACACGCGTTCCGACGGGATCAGGGGATGCAACCGATCCACCGTCTCAGCAATAAGCGGCCGGTCGCTGATCAGGGACAGGAGTTGCTTGGGTCGTTGCGGCGACGACAGAGGCCAGAAGCGGGACCCGATGCCTCCGGCAAGCACGATCCCCCACAGCGCAGCGTCGGCGCGTTTCTCGTCGACCGGCGCGCGCTGTTCGGCCGCTAGGGTGCCGACTCCTGCACCCTGACTGGGGGTGAAGGTGTTGGCCTTGGAGGAGTCGAACGCCGCTGACATGGTCGGAAGGTTTCTAGGAGTCTGGTGCCGTGCACTAAACTACAGCCAATGTCGTCACCTGTCCTCCGTAGCCTTCCGGCGTAACCTCCCAACTGCCGCGTCCTTTGCGCCCCGACCACACGCCTGCGTCATCCACACCCACGGCCGCGAAGGTGTTGGACGCCATGGACGTGGATGAACACCTGCGCGACCCCGATCGCAAACAGGCGTTCGTCACCCCGATGTTTGACGTCATCGCCCCGCGCTATGACCAGTTCACGCGTCGGTTTTCCTTTGGCATGGACCGCAGGTGGAAGTCCGCAGTGCTCACGCAGGCCATCGCGGCCTTGCCGGCCGGCGGTCAGGCCGTGGACGTCGCGTGCGGCACCGGTGACCTGGCTTACGCGATGGCCGCAGCGCGCCCGGGGGCGACGGTCACCGGGATTGACCTGAGTGCGCGGATGATCGATGAGGCTGAACGACGTCCAGAGCGACCGCAATGTCCTAACGTGTCGTTTGCCGTCGGTGACCTGATGCAGTTGCAGCTGCCGGACGCCAGCGCCGATGTGGTCACCGCGGGATATGCCCTTCGCAACGTCCCCGACTGGCAGGGTGGACTGCGGGAGCTCGCCCGCGTGTTGCGCCCGGGGGGCTGCCTGCTGACCCTGGACTTCTATCGACCGTCCCTGGCGCCGTGGCGCGCGCTGTACCTGGGCTACTTACGCGCCGCTGGCGACGTGGTCGGCTGGTGGTGGCACGGACGCCCCGTCGTGTACGGTTACATCGCGCGGTCCATTGCGGCCTTCTGTTCGTGGCAGGAGTTTCGCGCGGCGCTCAACGAGTGCGGCTTTTCCGACGTGCGCGTGGAACGCTACTTGGGTGGCGGGGTCGCCATCCATCGGGCCACGCGGAACACTCGTTAGGTCACGCGGGCCGGGTCCATCGCCCGCTGCAGGACTTCGTGAAGCACCGATTCGTCGAGAATGGGCTTCTTGAAGAATTCATCGTAGCCCGCACTGAGGACACGCTCGCGCACGGCGTCACCGGCCATCGGGGCCACGGCCACCACCGGAAGTGCACTCAAACGCGGGTCGCCGCGAATCTGCTGTAGCGTGCCCGCTGAATCGGGGCTCGTCAGACTGAGGTCCATCAAGATCACGTCCGGTGGGCGCGTGCGCATACCGACAATCGCGTCTTCACCGTTGTCATACTCCGAACACCGATATCGTCCCTCCAGCAACACGCGGAACAGCACGCGATGGTCTGGATTTCGATCAATGATGGCGACCCGCCGCACGAGATACTCCCCTCAACTGAGAACTCCAGAAGGAAGTATCGGATGAAACGGCGAGAGAGTTGACCCGCTGGACTACGAGACGTGCCGCTTACGTGTCTGCCAACCCGCTGGCGCGTCCGCTCAATTCGTCGACATGGATACGAAAGAGGAGCGATCGCTCGGGCATGGGGTCTTCATCGGTGAACGCCGAGGGGAGGAGGCGACGGATGGCGGCGATGGCACGATCACGCGCCACCTCGTCAGTCGCGCTGCCATTCGGGTCGAGCATATACACGGTCCCCTTCGCGACCACGCTCCGCCACTCAAAGGGAGATTGGACTTCGTCAATCTCGAAGGCGACCCACGGGTGGTGGTGAAGCACTGTGATCTTGGTGCCGAGACCGGTGCGCCCGATGATCCAGCCATCGTCGAACACAAAATGAATGGGTTCTACATCCACACGATCGCGAAAGGAGAAAGCGAGTCGACCGTGCGTGTGCTCCCGCAACAGTGCTTCGCATTCCTTCGTGGTCAGGTCTCGGATAACGACGGAGGGATTGGCCATGTCTTGCTCCTGCGACCCGTTAGGTCGCCGGCACCGCGTCGGTAAGTGGCGCGGCAATCGGCACGGTGAAAATGAAAGTGCTTCCCTTGCCCGGCACGCTCTGGACGTCCAGTCGACCGCCGTGGGCGTCCACGATGCCGCGGGCAATGGCCAGCCCGAGCCCGGTCCCCAGCGTGCGGGAGGTGCGTCGCGCGTGCCAGAAACGATCGAAGATGTGCGGCTGATCTTCCAGAGGGATGCCGATCCCGGTGTCGGCTACCGTGATCTCCACACTGGTCCCGTTAGGCTTCGCCGCAATAGTGACCCGTCCCCCCCGCGCGGTGAACTTGATGGCGTTTCCAATGAGGTTGGCCAACACCTGCATGATGCGGGTGGCATCGACGTCGAGCTTTGGCACGGCGTCCAGTGACGACACCTCCATGGTCACGCCATTCTCCAGCGCGCTACTGCGCAGCATGTCCAGCACGCGACTGACCAGTGGCGCGAGGGCGTTCCGCGTGCGCGAGATGCGGAGGTGCCCGGATTCGATCACCGACACATCCAACAGGTCCTGGATCAATCGGTTCATGACGTCCGCCGACTGCAGGATCGCGTTGGCCAGTTCGCGCCGCGACTGATCCGCATCGGGCGGTTCATCGAGGAGGACGCGGGCGCACATGGAGACGGCCGACAGCGGATTGCGCAGGTCGTGCGAGACCACGCCTAACAATTCATCCCGCGCCTGTCCGGCGCGCTGCGCCGATTCGTAGAGCCACGCGTTATCCACCGCGAACGACATCTGGGCAGCCAAGTCCTCACCCAGATCGTGCTCTCGCTCCCCGCACGGCCGATCGGGGGAGGTGGAGATCAGCGTGATGGTTCCCATGATCCGATCGCGAGCCTTGAGGGGGATGGTCATGAAGGCCTGGATCCCGAGGGACGCCACGGCTTCCTCGATCGCGCCACCCGGAGACCCCTTGCGGTACCAATCCGGCTCCAACGTCTCACACTGATATGTCTTTCCCGTCAGCACGACCTGTGCGGCGCGAAACGGCCACGCCGGCGCCTGATCGGAACGTGACTCCAGCAATCGCAAGCGCTTCGTGTGGTCCGGGTCATCATGGACCGAAGCGATGCGTCGGACGTCGCCCCCTTCCTGCACGATGTTCATGACGCAACAATCAGCCAGATAGGGGATCGGCAGGTGCACCACGCTGCGCAGGGTCGCCTCGTAGTCCAGCGAGCGGCCCATCATCGCCGTCGCATGGCTCAGGAATCGATCATCGTCCTCCGCACGCTTGCGCTCGGAGACGTCGCGCAGAACCACCGTGAACAGTCGCCCAGCTTCCGTTTCCAGCTTTGAGATCGATGCCTCGGCGGCGAACTCTTCTCCGGTGCGGCGCAGGCCGGAAATGAGCTGCCGCGATCCCATGCGTCGCGCGACGTCCCCCGAATCGGCGAAATCCCCAATGTGTCGTGTATGGAGGGTGCGATAACGCGGCGGCAGCAGTTCGCTCAGCGTCCGCCCGACGGCATCCGCCGCCTTCCAGCGGAAGATCTGCTCGGCGCCATGGTTGAAGTAGAGGATCTTCTGCGACTCGTCGATTGTGATGATCGCGTCGGCGGCGATTTCTAGAATGCCAGCGAATTTCCGTTCGGACTCGCGTAGGACATCGGCGACGCGTTCATGCTCGCGCAGCTCGGCGCGCATGCTGCGCAGGCCCAGGAAGGCACCGGCGCTGGCCAAGAGGGCCAGAGACGCGGCGACCAGCTCCGGTAGGTCAAACGGCACACCCCGGCCACGTTGCAGTCCCACCAGCAGCACGGCGGTCGTGACGCCCAGGACGGCCGTCGCGGCGAGCAGTGCAGCGCGTGTGGTGACGCGAGTCGAGGATGGCATGCGTGAATGTACGCGATATCCCGCAGGTTAGAAGATCCGTACCTGGACGTAGCGCTTCGGATTCTTCTTGAGGTCCTCCAGCAGGGATCGCAATTCCAGCATGAGCGAGTCGCTGTGGTGGTAGAGTGACGAGTCATTGACCAGCAGGCCTAACGACCCACGTCCGCTGTTGATCTTGGTCGCAATTTCGTCAGAGGCGGCAATGAAGGAGTGCAGGCGATTCTGCGACTGACCCAGTTGTTCCGAGATCACGAGGAGGTTCTTGCTCGCCTGACGCAGCTGCCGCGCGGCCTCGCCGGCATCGTCCATGACCTTGCGAACTTCGCCGCGCGCGGTGGACGAGTCCACGCGGTCGGCCACCGCGCTCAGCTGGTGGGCGGCACGGGCGAGTGAACCGACGCCCTCTCGAACGTCGACCGATACCGAATCCAGGTTCTTAGACTGATCGCGGACCGTCTGCGCCAACACCGTCGAGAGTTCGGAGAAATTCCGAATTGATGTTCGCAGCTCCTTGGCCGCGCGTTCGTCGAACGCCACCTCGACGCGCTCGGCGACGGAGGCCACATCGCCAGCAATCCGACCTGCAACCGCGGTCAGCTTGGCGATATCGGGGAGGGTGGCGCCGGGAAGAATGCCGCCCCCGCGGTCGGCCTCGGCAAGCTGGCGGAAGACGTCTTCATCGCGCGTCAGGCTGGTGCGATCGATGATGGTCGCCTGCCATTCGCCAAACAGGCTGGACTCGTTGAGGATCACGACTGGGGTGGTGGGAAGAGAGACGTCAGGGTCCAGGGCCATGCGCACTTCGACCCATCCCTCGGCCGCCAGCTCCATGCCTTCGATGCGGCCACTGCGGACACCGCGAATGACGACGGGCGTTCCCGGACGCGCACTTCCCACGTCGCGGAACCGAGCGACCACCCGATGGTGGCGCTGTCCCACGTCACTCTGCTTGATCCACAAGATCGCCGCCCCCACCACGACCAGGGCGACGAGGATCGTTAGGCCGACGAGAAAATCGTTGGTTCGCTTCATGATTGACGTCCAAGGAGCCACACCACGGCCCAGAAGGCATCGAGCACCAGGATCATCACGGCGGAATAGACCACGGTCGCCGTGGCCGCTTGCCCGACCCCTTCCGCCCCGCCGCGCGCGTTCATTCCCTGCTGACAGCCAATAAACGTCACGACCGCGCCGAACGAGGCGGATTTCACCAAGCCGTATTGTACATCGAAGGTAAGGAAGAACAGGCGAACGCCCTTGAAGAAGTCCGCCGTCGTCAGGTCCAGCAGTGAGATCGAGGCCAGCCACCCGGCGCCGACGCCAGCAACAATTGCTAATCCAACTATGACGGGGAACATGACGGTGCCGGCGAGCACGCGTGGAAACACGAGATAGGCAAAGGGGTCGTACGCGAGGGTCTCCAGCGCGTCAACTTGCTCCGTCACCGTCATGGTGCCGAGTTCGGCGGCGATCTTGGCGCCGACACGGCCGGCCAGGGCCAGCCCCGTGAGGACTGGAGCCAACTCCATGGCCACGGTCTTTTCGACCAGCGTGCCGACGAAGTAGAGCGGCACCGCCCGCGTGAAGGCATAGCTGGCCAGCAGGGACAGCACGATCCCCGTGAAGACGGCGATATACAGGGCGATGGGGAGCGAATCGACGCCTAACGCCCTGGCCTGCAGGGTCGCGAGCGGTCCCCACGTGCGAAGGTCTGCCACGGCGCGGCCCGTATCGGCGACAAAGCGCCCGGTGCGCCCCAGACCTTCCACCTGATCGCTTACATAACGTCCTAACCGTTCAACGAGGGCGCGCGCTGGCATGGTCCCTTCCCGGCGCGCACGGCGCCGGCTACTGGCTCAACAGGCCGAGTCTGAGCGCAAACTGCACGTAGTCCGCGCGATGCGACAGGCCCAACTTTTCGTTAATGCGCTGCTTGTAGGTGTCGACGGTTTTGGGACTGATGAACAGGCGTTCGCCGATTTCCGGCGCCGAATAGCCCTGAGCCGTCAGCCTCAACACGTCGCGCTCGCGTTCCGTGAGCTTCTCAAATCGCTCGCGGTCCGCCTGATGTGGATCCTTGCGCGTGAGCCCCTTGGCAAGCACCCGCGCCGCGGTGGGTCGAACGTAGACATCCCCCTTGGCCACGGCACGCACGGCGTCTACCAGCTCACGATCGGCCGCGCTCTTCACCAAGTACCCCGCGGCCCCCGCCTCGAGAAGCGGCACCAGGTAATCCTCCTCCGGGTGCATCGTGAGAATGAGCACCCGGGTCTCGACCCCTTTGGCCACGATCTCCCGGGTCGCCGCGGCGCCATCCATGGTGTCCATGGACAAGTCCATCACCACGACGTCCGGTTTGAAGCGGTCCACCAAGGCAACTGCCTCGGCGCCGTTTCGCGCCTCGCCGATGACGTCGATGTCCTTGGCGGTGCCTAACACCGCCTTCAGCCCCGCGCGCACCACCGTATGGTCATCCGCCAGCACCACGCGTATCAGGTCGCCACTCATGTCTCGCTGCTCCTCGCTCTTGTGCTCCCCACCAACGGGGGCTTTACCGATTGTGCGTTCTGTCCGACGACTCCGGTCAACGGGATCGTGACGATCACGCGTGTTCCCGTCGTGGCATCGCTCCGTATCTCCACCCCGCCGCCAACCAGCGCGGCGCGTTCCCGCATGGCGAACAGTCCCATGCCAGAGCGACGATCCTCGGCTTCTGCGATATCGAAGCCCACACCATCATCGCTCACCTCCAGCCGGGCCACACCATTGTGTACGCCCACCGCCAATGTCACGCGCGACGGATGCCCGTGCCGCACAGCGTTGTTCACCGCCTCCTGCGCCACGCGATACAGCGCCGACGTGAACCCGTCGTCGATCGCCTCCGAGGCGGCGTCGGCCTGCACCTGCACCTCCACCTGCGACCGCAGTTGGGTCTCGCGGGCCAAATGTTCCAGGGCCGCCACCAACCCTCGGTCTTCCAACACTCGTGGGTGCACCGTGTGCGCTAGCATCTTCAGTTCGTCCAGCACACCTGCTGAAATACGCCGCACCCGATCCAAACGCTCTTTCAACTGCGGGTCGCGATTGGCACTGTCCAATGCGCTCAGCTCGAGCAGCAGCCCCGCCAGCGTTTGTGCTGACGAGTCATGCAGTTCGCGGGCGATGCGCGCTCGCTCGGCATCACCCGCCTGCAGCACCTGCGACGCCATCGCCCGCAGCTTCGTCCGATCCGCCGTCAACCCATCCAACAACACGTTCAGCGCGCCGCCAATACGTAGCATGTCACGATCGGCCACCAATGATCGCGGAACGCGAGCTTCCAAGTCCCCACGCCAAATCCGCTGCGCGGTGGTCTCCAGGTCGTCCAGCGGACGCAAGGCGATGAGCACGAGCGCCACATTGATCACCAGCCCGCCCGCCAACGCTACTGCCATCACCACCATCAACTCGGCACTGGCCGAGTTACCGTCCACGACACTGAAACCAGTCACCAGCGCCGCCACCACGATGATGGCGTTCGCTCCAGCGATCTTCGCGACCAAAGGCACACGCAACAACGTTTCGAGCCAGTGCGGGATCTGTCTCGAATGCTCCTTGCCGCCCGTGTATTCCGGATCACCCGGCATTGCCGATGCGATACCTTGCTGGGGGGACTTGTTTGTCACACGAGGGCTCTTCGAAGACCATCCGGTTGGCGATGACACACCGGCCACGTGGGCAGAAGTGCCCGCCGTAACGGTAGATCACGTCGCGTAGTGGAAACGGGGTGGAAATCATGCAAGAATTGTCGGTTTTTCCCCTACACTACGGAATTCTCGCAGTTACCGGTCGTCAACCTCACCACGACGCGTCGTAACTGGCCCGACTGCCGCCAGCGTTTCGAGTGGCGATTCTATCCCGAACCCCTTTGGGGGCAAACGTTACGGGAGGATTCCATGGTCGAGCCTGGCCCCTCCGCGGCAACTGCCGTTCGTGCCAACGAGCAGTCGGCAGAACGATTAGCTGAGTTGCGAATCACTCGATTCGCGGCCCCTCGCGCGACCCCGCGCGACGAAGTGCCGTGGCAGCTCGTGGAAAAGAATGGCGCCATAGAGCTCCACGTTGTGCGGCTCATGGAGGAGAGTCTGGCCGACCCGCTCAACGCGGCGATCCTGCTCGCCTGCGGTGGCGTCCTCGAGAATCTCCGGCTGGCCGTGAATGGCGCGGGATTCGTCGGCGACATCACGTTCTTCCCCGACCCAGCCAACGATGACCTGCTGGCCACGCTGCGCATTGGCGAAGCGCGAGAAGCTGGCCACGAAGAACACGCCCTCTTTTCCGTACTCGAACGTTCGCTGCAAAGTGGTCCGCTGGGCGTGGCACCGAGCGTCAGTGAACTGAGTGGGGCCGGCCGCCTCGCTCCTGCGCAACTCGCCGTCTTTCACCATGCGGCGCGCTCCCGTGGGTGTTGGATTGACCTGATCACGGACGACGTGCGTCGGTCGATGCTGGCCGAGATGGTGGCCCGCGCGACCACGCTGACGGACGCCGCGATGGGCTCACGCCCCCTGTTCTCCCTGTTCACTTCGGAACCGTTAGGCGCACTGCCCCTCATCGAGCGCGATCCGTTCGGACTGGATCACCTGTTCTCGCTGCTCGGTGCCAACGTGCGTACGGGCCCACCGCGTCATCGCATGCAGAAGGTGTGGCCTGGGGGCGCCGTGGTCGAAGCGCCGTTGCTGGCCATTCTCGGATCCGCCGACGATACGCCGAAGGACTGGATGTTTGCGGGCGCGGCCATCCAACGCGTGCTGCTGCACGCCACCATCCAGAACCTGGCCGCGACCTTCTTTGCGGAGCCGCTGCGCCATCCTTTGGTTCGCGATCAGCTGCGACTGATGCTCTTTGCCGCTGGCCAGCCGCACGCCGTCATGCGGTTTGAAGAAGCGGTTCCCATCGCGCCGCCGGCGTAGAGATCATACAGCTGCAACGTCATACGGCGGGCCCCGATCGGGCCCGCCGTTCTTCGCGATGGCACTTCGGTTCTTGCTATCTGGCCAGCATGAGAATGGTCTGTCCTGCGCCATGACGAATGCGGAGGATCCAATCCCTTCCCTGCTCGTCGTGCAGCACATCGATGGCCCGCACGTTGGAGATCCCTCGTGTCAGGTGACGCCGCACCCCCTCGAAATCGCCGAGCATGAGTTCGATCCGCCGATCGTGATGATCGTACGCCGCGCCGAGGAATGGATAGTCATGCTCCTGGGTCTGCGAGCCAAAGTCCGGGTCGTCCACCTCCAGGGTCGCCCGTCGTCCGGCATTCCGCTTGGTGAAGGCTTCCAGCTCGCGCGCCCATTGGGCTTCTTCCAGGGAAAGGCGCTGTTGGGCCGGGACCGTCACCAGTCGTTCGCCGCCTAACGGCGCCGGCACACCGAACACCGAGCAGGCCGACCCTCGAATCAGCCCGGTGGCGGTGCTGCCAACCAGTAGCCGATCAATGAGCCCCGCGCCGCGGCTGCCCGTGACAACGATGTCGGCGTGCGACGACTTCGCAAAGTCCAGCATCTCCCGCGACGGCTTGCCTTGGAGCGTCAACGTCTCCACGGTGATGCTGGCCGGGAGTTGCAGCTCGGCCCTCACACGGGCAAAGGCGGGCTCGACCCCCTCACCGTAGGCGCTCATCCAGGCCGCGAAGGCTTCGGGTTGCAGCTCGAGACGCGGTGCCACGTGGACCAGGTAGATCATCGTGAGCGTATCGAACGTGTCGATCGCGGCGCGTGCCGCCCGCACGCTGGCGGCGCTGAAGTCCGTGGCGATGACCGCCTTCTTCGGCAACGCCGCGGTCTGAGCCGACACGGCCCACACCGGCACGCGAGAGAGCCGCAACGTGTGCAGTGCCGTCTCCCCACCAAAGAGCCGGTCGAGGATCTCATGATGACCGATCCCGACGATGATCATGCGCGCCTTGAGTTCGCGCGCCGTTCGCGCGATGACCGACGCCGGATCTCCATCCAGGATCTGCACCTTCCACAGCGCGCTGTCGCCCGCCACCGCCCGTACCTGCTCGACGACGCGCTTGGTCAACGCCTCGCGCCGGGCCATTTCGGCCTCTGCGGGAGGCAATAGCAAACCATAATCCGCGGCCACCAAGGGCAGCGGCTCCAATACCGCAAGTGCATGAACGTCCATCGCACCATGGGCAGCCATCTGGGCCGCAGCACGCAGCGCGGCGTCAGCTGAACTTGTCCCGTCAGTTGCGACAACGATGGGTCCAAGCGGATGTAAGTCGTCCGCGACCAGTTCGTTCCCGGTAGCCGGGGTCGCAAGTGTGGTGGCCATTGCCCGTTCCTCCGGTGTCGCGCTGACCAAAGGTCACTCGCCATGATCGGCGCTCATGCAGAAACTCGCCTGATCCCAAAGGGCCGTCTGTAGGCCCCCGCACACTTACGTGTAGGCAGTCCCCAACGTGGAAAGTGAGGGATTTCCTCAGGGATTTCCAACGGAGGCCGCAGCCATGGCGTCGGTTGCTCCCGAAGCCCGCTTGGCGGCCGCTTGCTGGCGACCGTACAGGAAATACACGGCCAAACCCGCCACCAGCCAGACGATGAGTCGTTCCCACGTCGCCCATGGAAGTCCAAGCATCTGGATCAGGCAGCTGAGCGCGCCAAGAATCGGCACCCACGGCATCCACGGCGTCTTGAAGGGCCGTGGCACGTCGGGGGCGGTCCGGCGCAGGACCAGGATGCCCGCGCACACCAGCACGAAGGCCAGCAAGGTCCCCATGCTGACGAGCTGACTCAGCACGCTCAGCGGCAGAAGACCGGCACCGACGGCCACCACCGATCCCGTGAGCAGCGTGGACACGTGCGGCGTGCGAAAACGCGGATGGACCTTGGAGAACGCAGCGGGAAGGAGCCCGTCACGACTCATGGAGAAGAAGATGCGCGTCTGACCCAGCAGCTGCACCAAGATCGTGGAGAAGAGTCCAAAGAGCGCGCTCACCTTGATGACGGGACTGAACCAGCGGAGCCCCGTGGCATCGATGCCCACGGCAATCGGGTCCGCCACATTCAGCTTCGGGTACGGGACAATGCCCAGCAGGACGACGGCGACCGCGATGTACAGGATGGTGCACAGCACCAACGACCAGAGAATCCCGGCGGGCATGTCCTTCTGTGGATCGCGCGCTTCCTGCGCGGCGGTGGAGACTGCGTCGAACCCGATGTACGCGAAGAACATCACGCCCGCGCCGCGCAACACACCACTCCATCCAAAGTGCCCGAAGACGCCGGTATTCGGCGGCACAAAAGGCACCAGGTTGTCACGCCGGACATAGGACACGCCCACCACCACGAACAACACCAGCACGGCGCTCTTGATGACCACCAGGAAGGCATTGGCGTTCGCGGACTCGCGGATGCCGATCGTGAGCAAGGCCGTCACGAGCAAGACGATCGCGGTCGCCGGCAGATTGAAGACACCCATGACCGTTGCTCCTGACGGATCGGCCACGGCCACCCCCGGCGCCGCGGTCAGGACGGCCGGGATGTGCAGGCCAAGGTCGCGCAACAAGGAGACGAAATACCCAGACCAGCCGACGGCGACTGTGGAACCGCTCAACGCATATTCGAGCATCAGGTCCCACCCGATGATCCACGCCACCAACTCCCCCACCGTGGCATAGGCGTAAGTGTACGCGCTGCCCGCCACGGGAATCATCGCCGCCAGTTCAGCATAACAGAGGCCGGCGAAGGCGCAGGCCACGGCGGCGATGATCATCGACAGGATGAGGGCAGGGCCGGCATTCTGCGAGGCGGCGGTTCCCGTGAGCACAAAGATGCCCGTGCCGATGATTGACCCGATGCCCAGTGCCGTCAGTTGCACCTTTCCGAGGGAGCGCCGCAGCGTGCCACCCTCGGCTTCGGCCATCAGTTCCTTGAGTGGCTTGCGCGTGAAGAGACCCATGGACCACCTCCGGTAGGGCACCGGAGTGATTCCGGCGCGTCCGCTAGTGTGGCATGGCCGGCGATCTCGCGTGGTCCGCTCGGCGTCCGGGACGTGTGCGGTGAGTGTCAGGACCTCAGGTCCGCGATCGCCCCGTCACTCGCCTAACGCTTGATACGGTACCCGGTCTTGAGCACGGTGAGGATGTGCGCCGGATTCGACGGGTCGGCTTCGAGCTTGCGCCGCAGCTCGGCGACGTGGGTGTCCACGGTTCGGCTCATGACCGAGTCATCGTAGCCCCACACCTCGCGCAGCAGGTCCAGTCGCGTGGCGACCTGTCCATTGCGCTGCACCAGGGCCACCAGCAGGTCAAACTCCCGAGGGCGAAGGGCGACCTCGCTGCCGCCGCGGCGCACGGTCCGGGTGGACTGGTCAACGTGGACATCCCCGAACGCCAAGGTGGACGCAACGGCCGCGGCCTCCCCCGCGGGGGCGGCGCCGACCGGACGCTGGGCGCGGCGCAGGAGCGCATCGATTCGGGCCAGAAGCTCCATGAGCCCGAACGGCTTGGTGACGTAATCGTCGGCCCCAAACCGGAAGCCGCGCACCTTGTCGGCTTCTTCGCCTAACGCGGTCAAGATGAGTACGGGCGTCTGGTCGCCCTCGTCACGCCAGCTGCGCAGAAGGCGGTAGCCATCGGTGTCCGGGAGCATCAAGTCCAGGATCACCAGGTCTGGCCGTTCGGAGCGCAGCAGCTCGCGGCCGGTGGTCGCGTCATGCGCCACGAGGACGCGATAGCCTTCGTACTCAAGGTTGCTGCGCAGGCCGAGGGCGAGTGTCTCGTTGTCCTCGATGATGGCGATGGTTGGCACGCGGCTCATCGGGGGGTGGAGCGGGAGTTTCGGAGAGAGCGTGCGTTGGAATGGGGGGAGGGCGCAACGAAAGGATGGGAGGTACTGAGTGGCGACGACGTATCTTGGAACTGGGGGGGGCCCCCCGGCGCTGCGCGATCATCGTCCGGCGCCACCGCGGTCCCCACGCCTTCGCTTCGCGAGGCCAGCCGCGGAACCGCCCACACGAAGCGCGCGCCGCTCCTCTTGCTGGTGCCACCCGGCCCAGTCCCCGCCCCAGCAGCAGACGCCCCCAGTTCCGCGCTTTTCCCACCGACCGCGACCTCTCCGTCCTGGCCACCGCCCGCGTCTTCGACCCAGATGCGACCGCCTAACGCGACACACAACTCGCGCACCACCGCCAGCCCAAGGCCGCTGCCGCCTTCCACCGTTCGGTGCGGCCGAGCGCCAACACCGTCGCGCTCAGCAACCGAGAGCGCTGGCAGTCGCACATACGGCTCCCAGATCCTTTCCCGAGCATCGGCGGGAATCCCCGGCCCTTGGTCGGCGACCGACAGCCACAACTCGCGCCCTTCGTTGGCCACGTCCAGGCGCACCAGCACCTGTTGGCCCCTCGGCCCGTACTTCACGGCATTGTCCAGCAGGTTCAACAAGATTTGCCGCGCCATCGCCGGGTCGCCCTTCATGCAGGCGCCCCCCGGGCCGGACACTCCGGCTCCCATCTGCAACATCACCCGCGCCCCCGACGCGGTGGCCAGTGGTTCAAACCCTCGCACGACGTCAGCGGACACCTGGGCCAGGTCCGTCTCGCCCTCCCCCGCTGCCAACGGCGCCCGGCGCCCCCGCTCGAAGACCAAGATGTTGTCCACCATGCGCATCAATCGCCGGGCCTCGGCCACGATCGTCCGCGCCGCCAGCTCCTGCTCCCCCTCATCGCGCGCGCGCCCCAGGCTCAGCGTCTCTCCGAACAGAAGGATCTGGGCCAACGGCGTGCGCAGTTCGTGAGAGACGCTGGAGGTGAAATCGGCACGCAGCCGGGCCAGCTGATGCTCGCGACGCAGTTGCAACAGTGCGACCGTCGCCAAGGCCGCCGTCAGCACCAGCAGCGCCAGCAGCACGGGAACGCGGGACGGCGAGGGTCGCTCCACCAGCAAGCGCGTCGCTGCCGCCTGTCGCACTCCTACACGGGCCTGCAGGCCCAGCGCACTATCCAGCACAACCGTCGCCGCGTAGGGCGTCGTGGCCGTCCCCGTCGCGTACAACACACGCCCCCCCGCATCGGTCACGTGCACGACAATGAGGGAGTCGTTGGCCCCGGCCCCGCGGACGGCACTCGGCAACAGCGGGTGCGTGGCCATCACACCGCGCACCATGGTCGCGCCCAGGGCTTCACCGCAGATCGAGAACGCGTACACGGCCAGTGGAGCGCCGTGCATGGCGTATTTGACGCCGACCGCCAGGGCCCGTGTCCGATCACCGGCCAAGGCCGTCAGGCCAAACGGCTGCTCCGGTGCGGCGCGTGTCTGCACAAATCGACGCATCGCGTCGGCCAGTGGCGCCGCCGTCGTCGAAGCCGGCAAGACCCCGCTGGTCGTCACGCTCCCATCGCGGAGATCCAGACGGACATACCCACGGGCGTCGTCCGGTGCCCCCGCCGAGCATGGGAGAAGCCCCTGCGCCGTCGCCGCGACGACGCTCAGGGGCAACAGCGCCTCGTATGGCGAGCTGGCCGTCCCCGTGATCACCGGGGAGAGCGCCTGCTGCAACGCGGACTCCACACGCTTGTGCGAAGCGGATTGCAGCTCCCACGCCGCGAGGGTCGCGTAGTCCTGCAACGCCCGTTCAACGGTGACTCGCTCCGATCGGGAGGCATCGTGCGCTTCGTACGCCAGCAGCGAGGCGACCACCACGGTCGCCACCAGGAGGGCGACCAACATGGTCACCCGTGTCACCGACGCGGACTTGAGTCCGAGAGCCATGCCTCACGCTAGCGATCGCTACGTAGCCGGTACAAGGGCGGGCCTAGGCCCGGGGGGCTCATCGCCGCGAGTTCACCCGGTCCGGACATCCCCCGGACACCCCTCGGACCGCCGAGCTACTGACCGCTCAGTCCGGCCCGGAGCGCGTTCAGGATGACCGCGACGTCTATGACCTCTTGCAGCAGGGCGCCAACCACCGGCGTGATGTAACCGAACGAGGCCGCGATCATGGCGATCGTCGACAGCCCGATGCCCACGCCGATGCTCTGCCGCGCGATGCGCATCGCGCGGCGGCTGATCACAATCGCCTCGCTCACGCGTGACAGGTCGTCGTTCAGGATCACAATGTCGGCGGCTTCTGCCGTGATGCCGCCTCCGTGACCGGCGAGTGCGATGCCGACATCGGCGCGCGCCAGCGCTGGCGCATCGTTAGTGCCGTCTCCAACCATCACCACCGGAGCCTGTTGGGAGAGGCGCGCAACCCGTTCCACCTTCTCGTGCGGCAACAAATCACCTTCGGCCTCCGTCACACCGATCGCGCCGGCGACAGCCTTGGCGTTCGCCGCGCGGTCGCCAGACAAGAGCACCGTCCGTTCGACACCAATACGTCGCAGTGCCGCGATCTCTGTCGCCACGTTCGTCCGCACCCGATCGGCAAAGTCGATGGTGCCCGCCAGTTCACCATCGATCGCGACGTAGGCGCGCAGCACGGTGGGATCGTCCAGCGCGTGGTTTTGGTCGACGGCGGCTACACCGATCACGTCGCGAACATAGGATTTGGCACCGATCGCCACCATCGTATCGCCCACGCGCCCGCGGACCCCTCGTCCCGGGAGTTCCTGAATGTCGGTGACATCAGGGATCAGGCCCTCGCCCAGAGCGAGTGCATGGGTGACCACGGACTGCGCCAGCAAGTGGGAGGAGTGTTGCTCCACGGCCGCCGCCAGCAACAACAGTTCGGCGGGGGACCTGCCATTGATCGTGTGGACATGGGCGACATCAGGCCGTCCAATGGTGATGGTTCCCGTCTTGTCGAAGACGGCAACGGCCACACGGCTCAAGCGCTCCAAGGCGCCACCGGTTCGCATGATGATCTGACGGCTGGCCGCGCGGTTGATCCCGCCGATGATGGCAATGGGTGTCGCCAGGATCAACGGACATGGGGTCGCCACCACCAACACGGAAAGTACCCGCACGACGTCACCACTCAGCCACCAGGCCGCCGCGCAGATCACCAGCGTGAGTGGTGTGAAGTACACCGCGTATTGATCGGCCAGTCGCTGCAACGGTGCCTTGCTCGCCTCCGCGGAGCGCACCAGCTCTACGATTCGCGCATACAAACTTTCCGACGACAAGGCGGTGGCCCGAACGACCAAGGATCCTTCGCCATTTAGCGTCCCACTTCGCACCTCATGTCCGGCCACCGCATGCTCCGGAAGGGCCTCACCGGTTAGCCGCGAGGTGTCCAGGTGCGACTCCCCATCGATCACTACACCGTCGCAAGGCAACATCTCGCCAGGGCGAACCACCAGGGCGTCACCGACCCGAATGTCCTCCACCGCGACATCGACGATGACCGTGCCACCAGCGTCGCGGCGGTGCGCGTGGCGTGGCGCATCGGCCTCCAGCGCGCGGACGGCGGCGCTGGCCCTCCCTTCGGCGTACCGTTCCAGCGCCTCGCCGCCGGTCTGCATCAGGACCACGATCAAGCCGGCCAGCGGCTGGTTCAGGGCGAGAGCTGCAACAATCGCCAGCATCGCGACGATATCCGCAGCAAAACGGCCGGCGAGCATTCCCCGCACCGTCTTGATCACGACCGGCGCCCCCGTGATCAGCAGCACCGCCAGCCAAATCAGGTTCGCGCGATCAGGCGTCCCGTCCCGCAGTCGGGCGAGCGCCCCAAGCGCCAGGCCCACCAGCACCCCAGCGGGAAGCGCCGACGCACGGAGCACGCGGTGACGCACCTCCGAGTGACCACTCATGGCCGCCTACCGTCAGCGGCAACGCGCCGCACGCTCGCTAGGAACAGAGCGGCGTGAGATCGCATACTCGACGTCCACAACGCGTCGCCCCGACTCGCCCGATGGACCGGCGTCGCCGGCGCGCCAACACGCTTTCGGTCAGGTCGTGGCCTTCTCAGGAAACACATACTGGCGAACGCTCAGCCGACGTTCGGCGACCGCACGCAGGATATCCGTGGTGGTGAGAATCCCGCTGAAGCGATCCTCGTCCATCACCAGGGCACGCTGCACGCCGTCGGCCAGCATGCGCTGCGCCGCGGCAGACACTTCCATGCCCTCTGGTACCGTGCACAGAGCGCGCGACATGGCTTCGGCCACCGTGTGCTCTGAAAGGAAATCCCACTCCTGCGTCTCTGCCGCGAACCGCTCCACTAGTTCGGGTCCCTCATGCATCCAGAGATCCGTGAAGAAGGTCGCCGGGGCGTCGTTCCCCTCCTCCCACTCTTCGTCCTCCTCGATCTCCTCAAGAGGCGTTGGCTCTTCGTCGTCTTCCTGTGCTCGCGGAAGCGGCGGCGTCAGCGACTCGAATTCGAGGAGGTCAGCCGCCGCGATGACGCCCACCACCGCGTCCCCTTCCAAGACCGGCATCCCGCCGATCTTGCATGTGACGAGCATGTCAATCGCTTCACGGAGCGTTCGGTCCGCCGCGATCGTGACAACGTTCGGGGTCATGATATCGCGCACGCGAAGCATAGGGTCCTCCTCAGACAGGGGCGACGAAAACGAACCTCGTGGGCGCAGGTTCGCACCGCCCGCCGACAGCGTCAGTCGGCAGCTCCCCATGCTGCGTGTCAGGCAAACTCCTGCCTGCGCGCTCAGCTTTTCGGCAGCGGCGTTGCGTGCGGGTTCAACATCGTCGAATCCACCTTGCCGGGCATCGCGCTCCCGTCCTGCGGCGTCCGCTTCTTCACTTCGGCCAGGGCGCTGTCGGCGAGCTTTTTGTTCATCGTTGCTTCACCAACCATGTAGATCCCGAACCACGGTGCCCCATGGTCCGGCGCCAGCGCGGCCGCTTTCTCATAGTACTTACGAGCCGCGTCGAACTGCTTGGCGCGATAGGCCACGTTGCCGCTGTCCAGGAACACCTTGCTCGCCGCGGGAATCGGATTCGGGTTCGCGGCAATGTCCGGATGTCCGGAGGGCAGCTGCCCGCCGGGAGTCGCGGCCCCGCCCTGACTGAGGGAGGTGGTCTTTGGCGCTTCACCCTTGTTGCAGGCGACGGACAATCCGAGCAGGGCGACCGTCAGGTACATCGGGGCGCGAGACAGAGTCGGCATGATTATCTCGTAAGAGGATCGGAAAGATGGCAGCGCAGGCACATCGGCTTCGCCTGCTTCCACAGGCGGGCGGCATCGAAGCCGGGGCCGTGCGGGCTTACCCCCCAACCTAATGTCGAGTGGCACTGCATGCAGTCCCGCTGCTGGTGACACGACGCACAAGTGGAAAGGCCCTGACGGGCCGCCTGGCCATGCTGCAGCAGCCACTGGGGCTGCGCGGTGTGGAAGACACCGCTGGTCGTTCCGCGCGAGCCCACCCCGGTTTCCCGGTGGCAGGAGCGACAGAACACCTCAGCGTTGTGGCACGAGGAGCAATTCGTCTCGCGCGCGTAGGCGTCGGCCGAGTGGCGCATGGCGAAGTTCGCGACGTGATAACGTCGCGACCGTTCTCCATTGTGACATTGGGCGCACATCGTCTGCGTGTGACAGCCCTCGCACGTCATGGTACCGGCGCGCGCGACCCCGGCGTGGTTGCGTTCAAAACCGGGGGAGTGCACGCGCACCCCTCGAACGCCCGTGTCCGCGGGCGCGACCGCGGCCGCGTGGGGCAGCGCTCCCCAGCTCGCCGGTGTGATCGCGGGCAGCGGGGCAACGTGTTTGAGCTGAACGCCACGCCCTTCACCGGGCGCCGTTGGCTCCGCAGGAAGCTGGTTGATGATCTTGGCGGCGCCCAAGCCCGTGTGACAGGTCCGGCAGCTCGGACGGGCATGACACGAGGCGCACTTCCCGACGTCCCGCGTGGCCTCGGCACCATGCGCGATCACGAAATCCGACGCAGTATGTCCGGTCGGTCGGTAGTAGACCGCCGCCTTGGTTCGAACGAGCCCGGCGATGCGCGCATCTCGGTCCAGCGCACTGATTGCTCGCACGCTCGTGCCGTTCATATGGCAGCGAACGCAGCTCTCACGGGCGTGGCATGTTTGACAGCTGGTGAGAGTTCCTGTTCCGTGCGTGGCGCCAAAATCAGCGGCATTGTGGGATGACGGTTTCGGCAAGTCCGCCACCCGCGCCGCACTGAGCGCGGTGGCACGCGTTAGCGGTACGTGGCACGTACTACAGCGATTCGACTCGTCGTAGTGTGCCGTTGCTCGGTGCGTATGGCATGAGAAGCATCCGTCGGGACGCGGCGGATGAACGTCCATGCGTCCCGCCCCGGAGTCCGTGTGGCAGCTCTCGCAGGCCTTGCCGGCGCTGTCTACCTTCGACGCGTGGTCCGGGTGGGAGAATCGGAGCAGCCCCGCCACCGGACGCGTCGGCGGCGTCCACGTGACGCGAGTGGTATCTCGCCCGTTGTGGCAGGCCTCGCACTGCGCCACCGTCGGCATGATGCGATCCGCGCGGCCATTCACGATTCCCGCGTGACATCCCTCGCAGGTCGGGAAGAGCTTGGCGTGCTTCGCGTGCGGAAAGGGCCCCGGCGCGCGATAGCCCGGCGTTTGCGCCGCCAGGGGCATGGCCAGAGCGGCCCAGGCAATCAGGAACAGGCGCCTCATGGGCGGCTCCCTCCCGCCCCTAGCAACGGGGCGTGCCTGGTGTCGCCAGGGTCATGGCCGATCGCCCATTCCAAACGCAGCGACGCCCGCCGCTGGCTCCAGTCCGTGCCTAACGCGGTGCCGGACAGTCGGTGCGAATACAGGGCGACATCCCCCGCTAACCGCGTGTCACTGGAAATTTGCCACGACGCGTTGCCGCTCGCGCCGATCACGCGCCCGGTACCGACGCGGTACTCGTAGATCGACTGCAGGGAGCTGCCAGTGAGTCCGACGGACCACCGGTCGCCCGTCCATTGACCGCCGACGGATCCATCTGAACGCGAGGCACCGGGACCAATGTCGATCGCATAGTCCGTGTACAGTGTCACGTGGGTATTTGGCGTGAAGGACGCGTTCCCGGTCGCGCGCCACCCATCGCGTCGCAACGGCAAGGTGGCAAGCCCCTCACCACTGCTATCATAGCGCCGATACGCTCCGCCAATGTTCAGGATGATCGAACCATGGCCGGTCACCTTGCGCATGGCCGCGCGCGCTTCGTCGTAGCCGACGGGGCTGAAGGCGCCCCAAATGGACCAGAGTTCGAAGAAGGGGCGCGACCGACGCAGTTCGATCACCGCGTCATGTCCGTGCGGGAAGGCCCGTTGCAGGTGCAACCGTGCCTCGTTCACCGTCTGCGTGATCAGGTCCTCGGTCCACTCTCCGTCCATGGCGATGCCCATCCAGCGCGTGCTGGCCGCAATGGACGCGCGCTCCGCATACAGGGCGCCGCGATCGGTGCGTAGCTGGCGTTGGTATTCCGCGGTGAGGGACGTGCGCCCGGTGGACCGGTAGCGCACGCGTCCGCCGAATAGCCACGCGCGCTCGTCCGGCGGCAGGTCATCCACTTCGGAAAACGCGCCAGAGAGATGCGTGTCGTTAAGGCCCGTGACCAAACTCGAGCCGCCGAACCCTTCGAACGTCCACCGCGCGGGATGCCACGCCATGGTCGCGCCATCGAAGTTGTAGACGCCGAGGGCGCCAGACGTCCATTGACGGCCCAGTCGTGCGCGGTAGGAAGTCCGTTCGATGTTCACGTACGCGTCCAACGCGTCGAAATGGTCGTTGACCCGTGGCCACGGCAAGGCGTTACTGCCTAACGTTTCGCGTCCTCGGACATGCGCGTGAACAGAAATGCCCTCCCCCAGTCCCCATCCGCTGAGTTCCAGGTCCTGGAGCAGCGGGGACGCGGTCACGCGATCGCCAGAGGTGAGCAGCCGGCAATATCCCGTGGCACCAGTGCACTGCACCGGATGGCCATCGGCGGTCGTCAGGTTGCCGCTGGCGTCCTGGATCGCGGAGGCGA